>NZ_JAJEWK010000001.1 GCF_020687745.1 Chryseobacterium sp. MFBS3-17 | reverse complement strand
GCAAGCCCAGGCTAAGGCAAGCACTTTTCCTGCCCGCTTTTCCACATCCGACAACAACAGCAGTGAAATATCAAGAAAAAATTCTACTTTTGAAGCGTACTGAAAATGGGGAGCTTACAGAGTCACCTACAGGCCATTCACTATAAAATCTGATAAGACGGACCGCAACTTATGAGCCTTTAGACGGCATATTTATTGCAAAACACATGATATAAAATTCTCAAAAGTTTCTTCAGATAAAACAAATCACATCAAAAAATAAAATTATGAAAACAACGAAAACCGCTGAAAAAAAAACAGCAAAAAAGTCCCCTGCAAAAAGCACATCCAGATCTGCAAAAGTAGCAGCCAAGAAAGACGCTGCCAAAAGTCTGAACGATTTATTCGAAGATTGCCTGAAAGATGCTTTATGGGCAGAGAATGCATTGTACAAAGCATTGCCTAAAATGTCTAAAAATGCAACTTCTGCAAAATTAAAAAAAGCACTGGATGACCATCGGGAAGAAACCGGCGAACATATTAAAACGCTGAAAGATGTTTTTAAATCCATCGGTGTAAAAGCCGAAACAGAAAAGTGCGATGCCATGGCCGGAATTCTGGACGAGGGCGAAAGCGTTTTAAAAGAAACCAAAGCCGGAGCGGTGCGTGATGCCGGTATTATCGGCGCTTGCCAGAAATCAGAACATTACGAAATCGCCTCCTACGGAACTATGATTGCGTATGCCAGATTACTGAAACACAACGAGGCTCACAAGATGCTTAAATCCATATTAAAGCAGGAAAAAGACGCCGACAAATTACTTTCCCGCCTGGCTACCAGCGAAATTAATCTGAAAGCCCAATAAGGCAGCCACAAAAGCTTCAACCCTGCCAGTATTAACTATAAAAGCCTCATGATGAGGCTTTTTACGTGTGTGAAAATACCGAATGCAGGGAATAAACATTTGTAGGATGTGTTTAAGTAAGAGATATAATGTATTTTATAATCTTCTGATAGAAATGAGCGAACTATGCCAGTCGCTTGTACCTCTTAAAATTCTCTGCTTGTTCTAACACGTTTTTGTACACATCTTCCTGTGTTATGGGCGGATACCCAAATTCATTAAGTTTCACGATAATATCCATTTTTAATTGTGCTTTAATATCATCACGGTCGATCCAGTCAGGATATTTAGCGGTATTGTCAACAATCTTTTTTATTTCACGAGCCAATTCCAACATCTATAATGCCTCCACCTAATTCATTATATAAATCTCCTAAATCGGTATATCTAAAAACCATTCATTAGATTGTAATCTTCCCCACAAATCGAAACGAATATAAATATAGTTTTTTAATTATAAATTGAACTACATAAGAATAATATGAATCAAAACAAAAACACCCCAAAGTAACCTAAAGCCCCAATAGATATATTTCTAAGTTACTTTAATTTCATTTCGATGGGTTATTACTTTCCGATACAGAATGTAAAAAACTCTTTATTTATGGAGCTTTCCAAGTATTGAGATGTACGAAAGTGGTACAGCATTTATAATTTTATAAATTCAGATTGAATCTTTTCGATAGCTTTAATGGGAATATTTTGCTTTTCGCACAGTGGTTTGAATAATTCGGTAGCTGAAAGCACAGCTTCAATAACTGAATTGGGATTTTTGATGGTGAACTGATCTGCAATTTTCAAAAGATCATCTCGGGTGATATCCGTTCTTTTCCCATTAACAGACATCGCCCTGGAAACTCGGGTGTAGTTTTTTAATGCATCTAATGGATAGGTCAAATCATAAGCTGGTGCCAAATTCCAACGGTCTTTCTCTTTATTATAGATAAAAGAAAAATTCTTCAAATGATCATCAATATTAAAAAACACAATATTGAAAACCATTCTTCTAAATAGCTGTTCAATATCTTTGTGTGGCAACTTGAGATCAACCGCAAGCCTAAATAGATTTTCATAAGATGAATGTTCAGGCTTTTTGAAATCCCAACCCGTCATTCCTGAAGCTGTTAAAATATGGTGCTTCTCCCCTTTTTGCCGATCAAATCGCAAAGTCGCAAAATGCTTATCATCAATTAATTTTGAAGGCATCATTACAATTCCTAAAGATTGAGCGATTTCATAATACACATATTCTACTTTTTCCTTGGAATAACCTTCTTCTGCATCTACAGAAAGCTTGATCAGGTAATGATTGTATTCTTCCGAATATTCCAGATCTCCTGCTTTTAAAACTCCAGTTTCCTTATGTTCTGACACCAAAATTTTAGGTCTGGCTCCACCTGCAGAAGTTCCTATTTTAAAGATATTGAGTAAAGAAATATCGCTTAATCCTTTTTGTTCTACCGAAGTTTTTACATCCAAAACCTTTTTTACGACTTCGGTAATTTCTTCTACATCAATACTTACATCAGAAGAAATCTCTTTAGCCGGAGCAAATTCTAAAGCGCCCATACCTCTTTTACCCACATAGGTAAGCTGCTCCAGCGGTGAAATATTTACAAAATCCTTTTGAGAAGCTTCCAACCATTCTTTAAAAACAATATTCCCAAAATAATCTGGTAAAGAATCTGCAATCATCGGAGGTAAACCTCTAAAAGTTTCTCCCTCAAATTCCGAAAAAACCTGCACGTTTGGACTTCTTCGGATCACATAAGGAAATATTCTTTTGTATAAACCTAATTCCAAAAATTCAGGATTGTATTGAAATGAGGATTTTCTCTGATCTTCATCATAGCCTATTTTACCAACTTCCAATCCATTAAAATGCACTGAAAAAATCTGATTTTTTGCCATAATTAATACATTGATGGATTATCTGTAAGATCATTCGTTTTATCAACAACAAATTGATTCAGCGATTTCATTTCATCAAAATATTGCAAAACCTTTAACAAAGTGTCTAAGGTTGGGTTTTCCCCGTTTTCGAGTTTGGCGATGGTAAATCTTGATAAATCCAATTCCTCCGCTAATTCTTGCCTGGAAAGATTTTGCGCTTTACGCATCTGTCTGCACCATTGCCCTATATTGGTTTTAACCTCTTTAATCGTAATAAAATCGAGCATAAAATGTAGATTATAATAAACAAATATAGTAAAATTTGGCAATAATGATTGTTTTAATGAACATTTAATCAATAATTAGTATAAAAGGAAATTCGCGAAAGTCAAAGCTCTATTGCGCATTTCTAACTTTCAAAATTTTTATCCCAAGAGCATGAATGCTTTCTGTCGTTAAAAGATAAATGATTTATCTAATATTTATGACCTATTCTTCTTGAAATTCTCCGCCTGCTCCAGCACATTCTTATAAACCTCATCCTGCGTAATTGGTGGATAGCCGAACTGGTGAAGTTTGACGATAATTTCCATTTTCAACTGAGCTTTGATATCATCTCTATCGCTCCAGTCGGGAAATTTGGCGGTGTCGTCTACTATCTTTTTGATTTCTCTGGCTAGTTCCAACATTTTGTCTTTATCGAATTCAAAACCGTATTGTTTGCAGACCATATCCAGAATATCATAGAATGCCTTTTCCTCGTAGTCAATTCCTAAGTCTTCAAAAGAAGCCATTTCGCTACGAAGTTTTAAAATCAAGTCGAGAATCTGTTCAGAAGTATCAGCTTGGATGCCGTCATAATCCAAAATATCCAGTTCGCTTCGTTCATTATAATTATTGATGATTTTTTGAAGCCTTTCAGAAAACTCGATGCCTTTTACTTTGTTGACTTTCTTGAAATCTGATATCGCCTGTTTCAATAGTCTTTCAAGGATTTTAATCTTAGTATTCGGCAATTCCAAAGCATTGATTTTCTCGAGGAACTTATCGTTGAACAAATCAATCGCATTGGCTTTGTTGTCGTCCAGTTTAAAAATTTCTTCCACACCTTCTGAAACGATGGCTTCTTCTACCATTTTGCTCACTTTGGCGTTCATCTGTGCGGTGTCTGGCGCTTCACCTTTGGTCAGTTTTACAACAATTGATTTAATGGCAAAGTAGAAATGAATCTCATCGGTTTCTTTTTCATTAAAAATTTCTGCACTGCAAGTCAGGTTGTAGGCCGCTTTCAGTTTTTTAGTCACATCTACAAAGAACTTTTCAGATTGCTCTGTCATCAACACAACTTCAGAAGCGCGGTTCAGACAATTTAACTGTTCAATTGGCGAACCTGTGAAATAATCCGTCTTGTCGAACTGGTAGAAAAACTGTCTCAAAAGTTCCAGTTGATCTTTTACGATGATCACAGCTTTGTCAATGTCTTCAAAATCATCGGCTGCTGTTGTGTTGTTAAACATTCCCAAAGCGTGATTCAGGTTTTTCTTGATGCCAATATAATCCACCACCAATCCTTTGTCTTTCCCTTCAAACTTTCTGTTCACTCGGGAAATGGTCTGGATGAGATTATGCGTCTGCAAAGGTTTATCTATGTAAATCGTATCGAGAAATGGAACATCAAAACCTGTGAGCCACATATCTACCACGATGGCTATTTTGAAGTTGGAATGCATCTGTTTAAACTGTCTGTCCAGTTCCTTTCGGTCTTCTTTTGTTCCGAGAAGATTCCACAGGCTTTCTTCATCATCTTTGCTTCTGGTCATCACCATTTTAATGCGCTCGATGGGCTTAATTTCTTTCTGCTCTTTCTCGCTCAGATGTTCCGAAATGGTTTTCTCATTCCATTCCGGTCTTTGTTGGATGATTTCTTTGAATAATTTATAAGCAATCTCCCGCGAAGCACAAACGAACATTACTTTTCCGGCAACAGTCGCTTTTTCTTCGATTCTTTTTTCATAGTGACTGATAAAATCCTGCGCAATAGCTTCAATTCTTCCAGGATCTCCCAATACAGCTTCCATTTTGGCAATCGCTTTTTGGCTGGCTTCCACGTGGTATTCCGAAGCGCCTTCTGCAACCGCATTTTGATAATACTGTTCAATTTCCACCACTTTAGAATGGTTTAGATTTACTTTTGCAGCACGACCTTCATAAACTAAACGAACTGTGATTTCATCTACCACCGATTCAAACATCGTGTAAGAATCTACCACCGGACCAAAAACATCCAGTGTTTTATCAATCGGTGTTCCTGTAAATCCTACATACGTTGCGTTGGGAAGCGAATCGTGAAGGTATTTGGCAAAACCATAGGATTTTTTCACGCCGTCTTCATCGATGCGGACTTTCAAATCCAGATTGACCTGCGAACGGTGCGCTTCATCGGAAATACAGATGATATTGGTACGGTCGCTCAAAATCTCGCTGTCTTCTGCAAATTTCTGAACAGTGGTCAGAAAAACGCCGCCACTTTCTCTGCCTCGTAATCTTGTGCGAAGATCGGCTCGTGATTCGATGTTAATGATGTTTTCATCACCAATAAAATCTTTGGCATTGGTAAAATCCTTTGATAATTGATCATCCAAATCGGTTCGATCGGAAATAATAATAATTGTTGGGCTTGCGAAATCTGTAGAGCGCATCAACAAACGAGAAAGGTATAACATGGTATAACTCTTTCCACAGCCTGTTGCTCCAAAATAAGTTCCACCTTTACCGTCACCTTCGGGTTTGCGGTGTTTTAGGATATTTTGATACAATTTATTCGCAGCATAATACTGCGGATAACGTGCAAGTATTTTGAGTTCGTTTTTTGAAGTATCAGGAAACAACACAAAATGATGAATAATATCCACCAACCGTTTTTGGTGCAACATTCCATGTACAATAGAAGTGGTCGTTTCTATTCCTGTCAACGCTTTCTTTTCGTCTCCTGTAATTTTGTTCCATCCGTAGTAAAATTCGTAAGGAGAAAATACCGTACCTGATTTATTATTCACCCCATCACTAATCACACAAAACACATTGTACTTCATTAATTCAGGAATATCACGTCGATAACGAATCGTCAACTGTTTATAAGCGTCGTGAATCGTTATTTCTTCTTCAATAGCTGTTTTAAACTCAAAGACTACTACCGGAATGCCATTGATGTACAAAATCAAATCAGGAATACGTAATTCCGTTCCTTGAATTTCTAATTGATTGACAATTTTAAAACTATTCTTGCTTATATCTTTTATATCGATGAATCGAATATGTAAATCTTTCTTAGACGGATTATTGCGTTTGAAAATAAAACCATCCGCCAACAATTTGCAGATGTATTTATTGGATTCATACAAATCAGAAGCCGATTGAAACGCTAATTCATTGACCAAACTTTCCAGTTCAATTTCTTCTAAATCAGGATAACGCTTCAATAAAAACGCACGCAAATCCTCTTTAATCAATACTTCTTGATTTGAGCTTCTTTGCAACTGTTTTCCATCGATGTATTGATAGCCTTCTGTTTCCAAAAGGCTAATAAAAGCTTGTTCTAATTGTGCTTCGGTGTATTTCATAATAACTTTTTCAAGTTGTGTTTTTTGTTTTGGCAATTGAAATAGTAGAACGTGTTACATTTTTTGACTTTTTGTAACATGAAAAAATAACGTGTTACATTTTTTGACATTTTGTAACATGAGAAAATAACGTGTTACAATTTTTAAAGCTACTTAAATAAAGTGATTACTCCTCATTTAATTTATGTAATTGTGTCGCTTCATTTAGAAATTTGTATAACGCTACATTAATATAAAAATTTTCTTTTCCTATTCTTTGAAGATGTAATAAATCTAGTTCTACTAATTGATCTAAATATCTAGAAGCTGTTTGTCTTGATACATTTAAATCAGTTACAACAAATTCAATTTTAGTATAAGGATGCTTAAATAAATTATTGATTAAGTCTTGCGAATAAATCTTAGGTAATTCGGAACGGATTTTCTCTTTATACTGTTGCATCAATGCTTTTATTCCCTTAATAATCTGAATAGTCTGGATAGAGGTTTTTTCAATAGCGTCAAGCATAAAAAGAATCCAATCTTCCCATTCATTAGTATCTCTTGTATGTTGAAGTAAACGATAATATTCTGCCTTATTTTGATTAATATATCGACTTAAATATAATATAGGAAGATGGAGTAGATTTTCCTTTACCATATACAAAATATTGATAATTCTTCCTGTCCTTCCATTACCATCGTAAAAGGGATGAATACTTTCAAACTGATGATGAATGATAGCAAGTTTAATTAAAGGATCCAAATCGGATAATTCAGAATCATTAATAAATGTTTCCAAATTATTCATGTGTTCGTTAATCTCTCGAAAACTTTGTGGAGGGGTGTATATTATTTCTTGGGTTTGATCATTTTTAAGAGATGTTCCAGGAACTTTTCTAAATCCAGTCCTAGTTTCCTCTAAAACAGAGTGAATTTCAATTATATTATTAGAGGTTAACAAACCTGTTTTCTTCACTAATTCAAATCCAAATTTCAAGGAATTCGAGTAATTATAAACCTCTTTAGCAGCCACGCTTGTAAATTGTTTGGCTAAAGAATCACTACTAAATAGTTCATCATGCGTAGTGATAATATTCTCTATTGCCGAACTATCTTTCGCTTCTTGTAACGAAAGCGTGTTTAATATAATCTGTTCATTAGGTATTGTTTCTGATACACCATTTAATTCCGCAAGTGCTTTATTGGCTGCAATCACCATTTTGAAAACTTTTTTAGTTTCCAAATCAATTGTTAATGGCAGTGTAGGAATAGTATAGTTAGTCATGTTTCATTAAATTTTTATTACTTTCTGAATCCAAACCGGTGCATATTTTACCTGCTTTTGGACCACTTGAGAGTCGAGCTGCACTACAGAAGGCTTTATTTTTTCTATAAATTCTTCGGTTACGTTGTTTTGGCCCACCTCTTTAAACGCTTGCACGATCAAATGCAACAATTCATCTTTTATCGCAAAACTTTTAGGAACCGTTTTTTTGAACTGAATGGTACGGTTTCCTATTTTAATTTCTCGTTGCGAACCATCGGACAAATACACCGCTTTTAGTGGTACTTGCGTAGTAAGTCCCAACAAATACAAAGCGAATACACCTGTTGGAGCAATTCGTGCTTTGTCGCGTTGTGCTATTTGCTTGGCTATTTCTTCTGTAGTAGGATAAAGGGTACCTAACAACGGATCTTTTTTGGGTTTTAGATAAATGCCTTGAGCCAAACGTTCTAATATACCTTCATTGACCAAACGAAAAAGCGTTAAACGAATATTACCTGGTGAACCATACGTATAGAAATCTTCAGCGAAAAATATTTCTCCTAATGATGATTTTAAAATCTTTGTTTCTATTTGATTTTTAGATGATTTCACTTTGTTTTATCTTTTTATTTTGTAACAAATTTAGTGAAAATTTGTTACAAAATTACTTTTGTGTTTTTTGGTTTTAAAAGGCTTATAAACTTTGTTTGTATGTGATTAGATGTGTTTTATAATTATTTAAGTAACACAAGAAAATCTAACAATTCTTCTTCAACTACTTCTTGCCATTCTTCATCAGTCATATTTTCGAAAACTTTGAAATTGTTTTTTTCTTTAATATTCTTATTTCCTAGTTCTTTTTCAGCAATAACATTTTTAATAATAGTTCTTACATTATCCTCTGGTTGAAAATCAGGAAAAGTTCCTCCTTCACACTCATATACTCTTTCAATACATCTTGGATGATAGTAATTTTCAATACAACTTCGGAAAACTACATACGCATGTGCATTTTCTTTTCGATTGATATAATCTTGTGCTTTATGATTTTGTTCATCTTGTTTATTCTGTTGCTTATCACTATCAATTAATAAAAACAACTTACGTCCAGAATTATCAAAATAATCAATATTTAAAAAGCTATCTATATCCGTACCACCACCAAATGGTAACACCAAGATTTTAGGGTTTCCAATCAAATTAAAATCTAATAGTTTACGGCAAATTATGTCATAAAACTTCATATCATTTGTACTTTCTACAAATAAGATACTTTCATGATTATCTCTTAAATTAAAAGAAGGTTTAATTCCTAGTTCATCGATAATTTTAAACAAAAAGTCTCGTTCATTTCCTGAAACAGTATTTTCATAATTTGATTGAGTATCTTTTGTACATAAAACAACGCCTTCAATATGTGTTGCACCTGCAAATACTGGTGAGTGAGTGGTTGTAATTACTTGATTATCATTTGATAATTCTTTTAAGGCGTTTAATAAATCTTGTTGAGCCGTTGGATGTAAAAATGTTTCAGGTTCTTCTATTAAATAAATTATATTATTTCCTTTGCTTTTCTGTGCTAAATATCTAAATCTAGCAACCATAAATAATCTCCGATAACCCGTACCTTTATGTGTCATTGGGATGAATTTATCATCACCTGTGAATTGAAAAGAAACATCAACGCTTTTGATAGCATCTTTCCAAGCAACATTCGGACTAATATCAATATCTAATAAATTAGAAGCATATTCTTGCATATAGAATTTAAGAATATCAGCTTCTTTTTTCATTTCAGTATTAATTTCATCCTTGAAAATTTGTAGCCTAGCTTCGGCAAGATTAAAATATTCTTCAATTTCTGTTACCGTAGCAGTTTTAAATTTAGTGTCCGCTTCCAGACCATAATCTGCTTTGAACATTTCTACTTCTGGAAATAATGATGAAATCTTCATATCATCAGGAATCCAAAAATTAGCTCGAGGCTCATCTTTAAAATGCTCCTTTATAAATTTTATTTTCTCAGCTTTAGAATTTCTTCCTTTACCATCTACTGGAATTACAATTCCAAATTTTTCTACAATTGCTGTGATTTCTTCATCAGATTTAAAATATAAACCTTGAATTTCAGAATTTTCAAAATCATTAATTAGAATATGCTCTTCACTCCAAGATTTTCCGATATTATATGCTATTCTTTTATAAATAATAGAATTATCGAAAATCAAATCATTAATAAATTCATCTAGCCCTTCAGTCTTCTTTACTTTTGATTTTACCTTTGTTTCAAGTAAATCAGAAATTGAATCTGAACACAATTGAAATTCAAACTCAATTGGTTTAATTAAATAATTAAAATCTGTTTGTGTTATGGTGAAACTTTTAATGTCTAAAAATGTTGCAATTGCATTTAATACTATAGTTTTACCAGCATCATTTTTACCAACTACTGATGAAAATCTAGCAAGATTTATTGAGCGCGTTTCTTTTACTCCTCGATAATTAGTTATTTTTAAGTTAGAAATATACATAATTCATAGTGTTTCCTTTGGTTATTAGTATTTTTAGTTTACCCCTCCAACGTTGCCAAGCGACTTAACAACAATGATTGAAGTTGGGAGTGTTTTGTATTTTTTACCCAAAGAAGCAATGGAACTGATCTTCTTTTATAATCGCTAATAAATCTTGTAAATTATCAGCAATTGGGTGTGGATCGTACAACTCCCATTTACCTGAAGCACGCATCCAATACAGTTTCCATTCATTTGTGGTTTTTGTATAGCGAATTTTAGCAAATTCTGATTGGATTAGTTCGTTCGGATTATTCCAAAATGGACGAATCGTATATAAAATGGCAGTATTCTTTTCCCAAGAATACCCAAAGTCTAATTGTTTGCGTATCTCGTGATCTTCTGGTCGTAAGCCTTCTACAAATTGTTTAATATATGCTTCGCTAATACTAATTTCTTTTCCCATTTGTGTTGATTTTTATAGTAGTTTTAGTTTACCACTCCAACGTTGCCAAGCGACTTAACAACAATGATTGTAGTTGTGTGAGTTTTTCAGTTTGTGAACTAATAATTAATTTCATTTTTATTAAATCTTTGCAGTAATTATGATAACTTTTTAAGATTTCTTCGTTAGGTTTTACAATCGAGATATTTAATATTTGCTTATCGCTGACATTTGCCTGTGCACTATCACCTCCTACATTTTGAATTTCATAGTTAAACCAATCTTGACATAAGGAAAAATATAAATATGATTTGTAATATTTATTTATCAAATTAAAAAGACCAACACGCTGATTAATTAAGTATTCCTTAAAATCTCCGATAATTAATCCAATTTTTCCGATTGTCGCCCCTGTCATTGCAATAACAATATCGCCATAATCTCCCTTATTGATATTATTTAATTTATGAACATCTGATATAAAACCCAATTCTTTTAATTGAACATATCCATTTTGAATAGATCCAATTTTAATGACGGGAAGACCCTTTTCTTCCCACCAATCACTTTTAAAAGCATACCCATTTTTTATTTTAGCAAAGTTCTTTATTTTTCCAACTTCCCACCCCTCCGGTATCTCCTTCCCGAGCTCCTCACTCCAAACCATTGTACCGCCGGAAGATTTATAAACTTTTCCCTCTTCATTTGGAAACTCAAAATCCACAAACCAATATTTATACAAAGCCTGCGCAGTCGCTTCCAGTTTTTCGCAAATCTGCTCGTTCACTTTTATTTTGTTGGCTATGCTTTGGTATTGCGCTACAATTTGTCGCTGTTCTTCGATCGAAGGAACTTTTATTTCAATCGACTTTAAGGCATCTAAATGAAGACCTCCTCTTACATCCGCATCTGTGTAGAACCAACATTGTCTGTCAAATTCTTTACGTCTGAACCATAACATTAGATATTCTGGCAAAACGTCAGAGGTTATAACTTCAAAAACATCATACGCTGGAGAAACAATAAAATTATAATCAAAAGTTGACATCGAAATAGGCAGTCTTTCATCACGACCAACGTGCATTCTGTTACAGGCAAATTGGTGTCTTTCTACAACTTTATACTTCTTTAAATCAACACCAATAATATTGGCAACAGATGGCATAAAAAATTTATCAATATTAATCCCAAATAATACCGTTGCATTTCCATCAGTATTTTTGTTACTGACAAATTTTACTAAATCGCCCAACTTTCTATAACTCATATCCCAAAGTTTTAAAAACATTGGAAACCTCTTCTTTCAACTGACTTTCCTGCTGAAACAAATCTTTCAAATCTGCCTGCAAACTTTTCATCTGCTCAGCAAAATCCAGACTTTCATCTCGGTTTACGAATTCAATGTATTTACTCGGCACCAATGAATAATCTTTCTTACGGATCTCTTCCAGACTGGCACTGTAAGAATATTCAGGAATATCCTCATAGGTGTCTTTCCAGTCTTGCTGTTGCCAGTTATGATAATGAGTGGCTATTTCAGTAATCTCTTCCTCGCCAAACTGAATATATTTCTTTTCAAACGGCTCACCTTTCTGACGAAGATCCATAAACAGCACTTCGCCTTTTCGGTCACGGTAATTTTTTACACCATCGTTCACTTCAAAAGTTCGCTCATTTTTATTGCGGTTCAGAATCCAAAGTGTGACCGAAATATTGGTAGAATAAAACATATCTTGTGGTAAAATCACAACGGCTTCTACCAAATCATTTTCAATAATCTGTTTCCGGATTTTATATTCTTCGCCACCACCACTCAAAGCACCGTTTGCCAAAATAAATCCGGCAACGCCATTCTGAGAGAGTTTAGAAATCATATTCAGAATCCACGCATAGTTGGCATTGGATTTTGGAGGTACTTCATAACCTGCCCATCTCGGGTCATTGGTCAGCTCGTTTTCTGCACGCCAGTCTTTTAAATTAAAAGGCGGGTTTGCCATAATGTAGTCGGCTTTGAGATCTTTGTGCTGGTCGTCGCCAAAAGTATCTGCGGCTTTGTTCCCCAGATTAGAAGAAATCCCACGGATGGCAAGGTTCATCTTCGCCAATTTGTAGGTGGTATTGGTAAGCTCCTGACCGTAGATAGAAATGTCTTTTTTGTTCCCTTTATGCTTCTCAATAAACTTCAGCGACTGTACAAACATCCCACCCGAACCACAGGAAGGGTCATAGATTTTCCCTTTGTACGGTTCTATCATTTCAGCAATCAGATTAACAATCGATTTCGGGGTATAGAATTCCCCTTTTCCTTTCCCTTCGGCAATGGCAAATTTGCTCAGGAAATATTCGTACACACGTCCTACGATATCGTGCGCCTCGTCTTTCAAGGTATCAATATTGTTAATGGTATCTAACAAAGCAGAGAACTTAGACTGATCCAGCCCAAGACGTGAAAAATAATTGTCTGGCAATGCACCTTCCAGAGATTTGTTGGTACGCTCAATGGTTTTCAGGGCAGAATCTACAATCAGGGTAATATTTTCCTGCTTGGCATTTTCCATAATGAAAGTCCAGCGCGATTCTTCAGGAAGATAAAACACATTTTCCGCCTGATAAAATTCGGGAATTTCTAAGAAGGCTTGTTTACCTTCTGCAATCAATTCTTCTCTACGTTTGATGAATTTATCACTCGCAAATTTTAAGAAGATTAAACTCAGTACAACATGCTTGTATTCTGAAGGTTCTACAGAACCACGTAATTTATTTGCGGAATCCCAAAGGATTTCTTCTGTGCTTTTCGCAGGTAGCTTTTTCGCCATATTTTTATAAAATCGTAATCTTTCAAAAATAAGGAAAAAACATTGAAAATTTCTTTATTTAATTAACAAAAGAAATCAAAGCATAATAAAAGAAATATCTGATTATATTACGTTTGGGAATTTAATATAATTACTATGTGAGTATATCTCTAAAACTTAAAATTCACCTAGATTTTTAAGGAAATTTATCAAATCAATTATATGTTTTAATATCTTTGTTCAAGAAAAATAAAATCAACGTAACAGCGTAAGCTATCGTTTTGGACAAAGAAAACCGCGAATTTTCAAAACAATCCAAATTCGATATGCTTACGTCCGTGCCTTATATCGGCGTGGGCTGTAAGTCATATCTGGATTGTGGGTTTTCGCAGACCTCTGTAACGGATTGGCTTCAGTTCCACGCTTTCTTTATTTTTGGCTGTGCTTCTACAAAACTGTAGACTGTAAATCAAACAAAAGAAACTAAAGGAAAACAAATTTATTTGCCGATACAAAACTTCGAGAAAATATTGCCCAGCACTTCGTCATTGGTGAACTCGCCGGAGATTTCGCCCAGATACTCCAGGGCATACCGCAACTCGTAGGCCAGCAATTCGGTGTGGAAACTCTGCGCTATGGCCGACTTCACTCGGCGCACAGACTCCAGTGATTTCTGAAGGGCTTCAAAATGCCGCTGATTGGTAATCACTACCTGATCCTCACCGCCTTGCAACTGCTGAATATAATCTTCCAGCACCTCCAAAACCCGCTCTATGCCCGTCCCTTGCTTCGCCGAAATCCGGATCATACCGGTGGTGTACCCGGGGCTAAGTTCAGATTTCAGCCTCTCGTCAAACGCATCGGATGTTTCACTGCTCAGATCAGATTTATTGTGCACCAGCACCATGCTCAGGTCGTCGCGGTAAAATTCTTTCACAAAGGCAATGACCTCTTCCGGGGTAGAGTCAAACGCATCATACAGATAAAGCAGAATTTTGGCGGTGGCAATTTTCTCCTTGGCCTTCCGTACGCCAATTTCCTCTATGGTATCGGTCGTCTCGCGGATTCCGGCGGTATCAATGAACCGGAAGGCATTACCTTTTATATGCAGCACTTCCTCTATGGTATCGCGGGTGGTTCCGGCAATATCCGAAACAATGGCGCGTTCCTCCTTCAGCAGGGCATTCAGCAGCGTAGATTTCCCTGCATTGGGTTTGCCGATGATGGCCACATCTACCCCATTTTTGATGGCATTTCCGTACTGAAAAGAATCGGTGAGCGAGCGCAGTTTGTCTTCTATGCGGTCCAGCAGCATGTTCAGTGCACTGCGGTCGGCAAATTCCACATCTTCTTCGGCAAAATCCAGCTCCAGTTCCACCAGTGAGGTAAAATTCAGCAAATCGCCTCGCAATATAGAGATTTCCTGGGTAATCCCGCCCTTCAGCTGGTTCAGAGCCACCTTTCGGGAGGCTTCGTTTTCAGAAGCAATCAGATCAGCTACAGATTCGGCCTGACTCAGGTCTATACGGCCGTTCATGAAGGCACGCAGGGTAAATTCTCCTGCTTTGGCCATGCGACAACCGTTCCGGGTGAGCACCTCCAGAATTTTCCCGGCAATATGCGGCGACCCGTGAAACGAAATTTCCACAGAATCCTCCGTAGTAAAGGTTTTTGGGGCACGAAAAACCGACACCATCACCTCATCAATCACCTCTTCCTGTAAATCTCCCGGTTCGGTAATAAATCCGTAATGCACCGTATGGCTGGGCACCTGCGTGAGATCTTTCCCCTTAAAAACGTGGTTCACAATCTCCATGGCCCGGTCTCCAGAAACCCGGATAATCCCTATAGCGCCCATGCCGTTGGCCGTAGCCAGTGCGCAAATCGTATCTTGATTCATGCTGCAAAAGTACGTCTTTTTATGATGAATCGGGAGCCGGGAACCTGCTCTCCGCTACTACTCCTCCAGATCGCCCGCGGCTTTCAGCCGCGGGCGATCTGTGCGGGGTAACCGCTGCGATCAGGGCTAGGGGTTTACACCTTATCCATACGATTCCTCTTCCTTACACTCCTTTTCCTATCTCCCCTTCTCCCAGTCTCCCTTCTCTAAATCGCCTTCGTCTGCTCCAGGAACCACGCTTTCACGTCGCCTTCCAGATGCTTGCCCAGTTTTTCTTCGCACAAAGCATGGTAGTGGTTCAGCCAGTCAATTTCTTCCGGCAAGAGCAGGTCGCGGACAATCAGATCCGTGGAAAACGGACAGAATGTGAGGGTTTCAAATTCATAAAACTGCCCGAAATTGGTTTTCTCTGCTTCTTTTACTGCAATAAGATTTTCCAGACGGATTCCATATTCATAATCCAGGTAGAAACCGGGTTCATTGGAAACGACCATGCCCGGCAATAATTCCTGTGGATTCATATCCTTGCGGATGTTCTGCGGACCTTCATGCACATTCATGAAACTGCCCACACCATGCCCCGTACCGTGGTTATAATCTCTGCCGCGGAGCCAGAGCGGCATTCTGGCGAAGGCATCCAGCTGTACCCCGCGCGTTCCCTTCGGGAATTTCACCATAGAAAGGCGGATCATGCCCTGCAGCACCAGCGTATAGTTTTCTTTAAACTCGTCCGAAGCATCACCCAAAGCCAGAGTACGTGTAATATCAGTAGTTCCCTCCAGGTACTGTCCGCCGGAATCTATCAGAATTGTAGCTTCATTGGTCACCTCTTTGCTGCCTTCTTCGGGTGCAGAATAATGCATAATAGCACCATTGTCTTTATACCCCACAATACTTCCGAAGCTTTCGCCCACGAAATTTTGCTGCGCAGCACGGAATCCCCTCAGTTTCTGGCCTATGGAATACTCCGTCATCGGCTCCTTGCCGGCTTGGTGTTTCAGCCAGTACAGGAAATTCACCATTGCTACCCCGTCACGCTCCATCACCGTGCGGAATCCCGCCAGTTCGGCTTCATTTTTCTGTGCTTTCATCAGGTTTCCGGGAACCGGTGCTTTGATGAAGGTGTTTTTATCTTTTAGGGTCTCAAAAATGGATTGGTTATTGTTGGGCGACACCAGTATTTTCTGATCTTCATATCTGGCCAGATAGGCATAAAATTCTTCGTACGGCAATACGCTGATTTCCGCATCTTTCAATTGCTCCTCCGCATCTGCCGTCAGTTTTTCACCATCCACAAAAAGAACGGCATTATCCATGGACAGCACTATATATCCCAGGAACACCGGATTGGCTTCCACATCGCTTCCACGCAGGTTCAGGGTCCAGGCCACATCGTCCAGCGAAGAAATGACATGCACATCTGCCCCTTGTTCTGCCATTTTCTCACGAATGGCGGCCAGTTTTTCAGTCACTGCTTTTCCGGCCCGCTCTACCGGGTGTACAAATACCGGATTTTTTACCGCACCGTCATTTCTATTGGTCCACACTTCCTGAAGCAAAGGCATATCTACCACTTCAATATCATGCGGAGTCAGTTTCTGCTGCAGTTCTTCCCAGCTGGCATGGGAGGTTGCAATGGCATTTACAGCCACCTTACCACCTTCGGGAAGCTGAGCGATAATCCAGTCGGTATAGGCCGGAGTAGACTCCTCACCCATCTTCATCAGATCTATACCGGAACCTTCAAGCTCTATCGCAGCCTGCACAAAATACCGCCCGTCTGTCCACAGTCCGGCTTTATCCCGGGTAAAAACCACGAAACCTGCGGATCCTGTAAATCCGGAAATCCATTTCCGTTCCTGCCATTCTACCGGCAGATACTCGCTCATATGGGGATCTGCTGAGTAAACAATGAAGGCATCTATATGGTTATCGTTCATTTTTAGGCGCAGGGCCTGTACTTTTTCGGATGTTGTCATGTGTAAAATTTTAAAGACCGAAAGTTACGAAATAAAGAAAAACTGTCCGCCGGATTGACCGTGAAATATTCATCTTAATTCTCAGAATTTCGGTAAAGAGCCCTTTGAACATGATGACAAAGCCTGTAATCGGTTTGAATTATGTCAGAATGAATGTACCAATCACTGCGGAATGTGAGATTTTTATTATATTCAACCCTTCAAAGATTTAATATGAAGAAATTTGCAACAGCATTTGTATTTTCCGCCGTTTTTGCAGCAGGTCTGCACGGCCAGACCCGTGATCAGATAACGGCAGCCATTATGGACGAAACCTATCAGAACTCCCAACTGGAACAACTGGCGTATGAGCTGCTGGATGAAATTGGTCCGCGACTGGTGGGCAGTCCGAAAATGCAGCAGGCCCATGACTGGGCAGTAAAACGCTTCGCCGGCTGGGGAATCGGTGCACGCAATGAACAATGGGGCGAGTGGAAATCCTGGGAGCGGGGCACTTCTACAATAGAAATGGTGCACCCCTATTCAAAATCTCTGGAGGGAATGCAGCTGGCCTTCAGCCCGGCCACACCTTCACGCGGAATCACCGCAGAGGTCATTGCGCTGCCTTATTTCAGCAGCAAAGCAGAATTCGAAGCCTGGTTGCCCGGAGTCAAAGGAAAACTGGTCATGGTTTCTCAGTATCAGATCACCGGCAGACCCGATTATAACTGGAAGGAATTTGCGACTCCCGAATCTTACGAAAAGAAGCAGCAGGAGGTAAAAGCTGCCAGTGAAAAATGGCAGAATTCCATCAGACAAACCGGCGAAACCTCCCGTACCATGAATGCTACACTGGAAAAAGCAGGCGCTGCCGGCATTATTTCATCGTACTGGTCCGGCGGTTTTGGCGTCAACAAAATCTTTTCTGCCGGAACCAAAAAAATTCCGGTGACGGATATTTCGCTTGAAGATTACGGCCAATTATACCGGATGATTCAGAACGGAACCACTCCAAAAGTAAAAATAACGGCCCACTCCAAAGACCGCGGCATGGCACCCACATTCAATACCATAGCCGAGATCAAAGGAACCGAGAAACCGGATGAATACATTATTCTTTCTGCTCACCTGGATTCCTGGGACGGCGGAACCGGAGCCACAGACAACGGCACCGGAACCATTACGATGATGGAAGTAGCCAGAATCCTGAAAAAAGTGTACCCGAATCCCAAACGCAGCATCATTGTAGGCCTGTGGGGCAGCGAAGAGCAGGGACTGAACGGCTCCCGCGCGTATGTCTCTGCGCATAAGGATCAGATGCCAAAAATTCAGGCGGTATTCAATCAGGACAATGGAACCGGACGTGTGGCCAGCATCAGCGGACAGGGCTTTCTGCATTCTTATGATTTCCTGGGTCGCTGGCTGAAAGCAGTTCCAGGGAATATCACCAAAGACATTAAAACCACCTTTCCGGGTACGCCGGGCAGCGGCGGTTCAGATCACGCTTCCTTTGTAGCAGCGGGTGTACCAGCATTTATGCTGGGCTCACTGAACTGGAGCTACGGCAATTATACTTGGCATACCAACCGGGACACTTATGATAAAATTGTTTTTGATGATGTAAAAAGCAATGTGGCACTCATCGCCATCATGACTTACATGGCAAGCGAAGATCCCCAAAAAGCATCTGCAGAACGCATTAATATGCCCGTTAATGAGCAGACCGGCGCCCCTGCCGAATGGCCTTCGGTGCGAGAACCTACCCGCCGCGGCGGCGTGGATTAATCCGCAAAAAATACTCTGCAGCCTCCCGGAAATTTTCACGGGAGGTTTTTGTTTATCAGAAACTGTTAAAAAAGGCCATCCCAATCAGAAATGGCCTTTTCACAGATTCATCATTTTATTCCGGCGTTACAGGTTGTGCTTCACCGGTATTAAGCCCTTCAAACAAATCCGGGAATACCGCCTGAAACACGAAATACATCACTACCATCAAAATGATTAAAATGAACAAAATGACCACCCCTTTTGGTGGTGAGTTTTTCCCTGTAGCCATGCTCCTAAATTTTAATGTTACATCAAATTTGCATCATTTTTTCCATAATGATGTTACATAATATCTGCTGAAGTTATGACAATTTTAAGGTAACGGATGCGCCTTATCTAGGCTAAATTTGCTATTTTTGTACATCTTTCACTGAAATAAGAAAAACATACAGAAATAATGTCACAAGCAAAAATCTTTTACACCCTTACGGACGAAGCTCCCATGCTCGCCACCCATTCTTTTTTACCAATCGTAAAAGCCTTTACCAAACCCGCTGCCATAGAGATTTCCGTTCCGGATATTTCGCTGTCCGGCAGAATTCTGGCCAATTTCCCCGAAGTGCTTACCGAAGATCAGCGCATCCCGGATTACCTGGCAGAACTGGGTCAGCTGGCCACTCAACCTGAAGCCAACATCATTAAACTTCCGAATATATCTGCCTCTGTACCGCAGCTGGAAGAAGCCATTGCCGAACTTCAGGCTCAGGGCTATCAGCTTCCGGATTACCCGGCAGAACCGAAAAACAACGAAGAAAAATCCATCAATGCGCGTTATGCCAAAGTTTTGGGGAGTGCCGTAAACCCGGTACTTAGAGAAGGAAACAGTGACCGCCGTGCGCCGAAGTCGGTAAAGGATTACGCCAAAGCCAATCCGCACAGAATGGGAACATGGACCGCAGACTCCAGAACCGAAGTAGCCCATATGACCGAAGGTGACTTCTACGGAACCGAAACTTCTGTTACCGCAGAAAATGCCGGAAAGTTCCGCATCGTTTTCTATGCACAGGACGGATCGGAAAAGGTTTTGAAAAATTATGCTCCCCTGCAGGCAGGTGAAATCATCGATTCATCTGTGATGAACATTTCTGCACTGAAATCATTTGTGGAAACCGCTATGGCAAGAGCCAAATCGTCAGATGTACTCCTTTCCGCTCACCTGAAGGCTACCATGATGAAAATTTCTGACCCCATCATCTTCGGAGCAATTGTGGAAACCTACTTCAAAGACGTTTTTGAAAAATATAAAGATACTTTTGCCGGCCTGGACATCAATCCAAATTTTGGTCTGGCGACTCTTTTTGAGAAAATCAGCGGTAATGCACAGGAAACTGAAATCAAGGCTGATATCGAAAAAGCCATTGAAAACGGACCGCGCATTGCGATGGTAAATTCCGATCAGGGCATTACCAATTTCCACGTCTCCTCAGACATCATTGTAGATGCTTCTATGGCAGCACTGGTACGCGGCGGCGGCAAAATGTGGAACAAAGACGGCAAGGAAGAAGATACAGTATGCATCATTCCGGACAGAACCTATGCCGGTTTCTATGACGCAATTGTGCAGGATATGAAGAAAAACGGTGCCATAGATCCCAGAACATTCGGTACGGTACCCAATGTAGGACTGATGGCCCAAAAAGCCGAAGAATACGGTTCACACGATAAAACATTCCAGATTACAGGCAGCGGAACGGTGAAGGTGGAAGATGAAAACGGAAATGTGCTGCTGCAGCAGAATGTGCAGAACGGCGACATCTTCAGAATGTGCCAGGTGAAAGACGCTCCGATTCAGGACTGGGTAAAACTGGCCGTAAACCGGGCAAGACTTTCAGATACACCCGCTATTTTCTGGCTGGACAAACGCAGAGCCCATGATGCGCAAATGATTAAGAAAGTAGAAAAATACCTGCAGGATCATGATCTTACCGGACTGTACATCCGCATTATGGATGTGAAAGATGCCATGCTGGAAACACTGAAACGTGGCCGCGAAGGAAAAGATACCATCTCTGTATCGGGAAACGTACTCAGAGATTACCTCACCGATATGTTCCCGATTCTGGAACTGGGCACTTCTGCCAAAATGCTGTCCATCGTTCCCCTGATGAACGGCGGTGGCCTGTTTGAAACCGGTGCGGGCGGTTCTGCACCAAAACACATAGAGCAGTTTATAGAAGAAGGCTACCTGAGATGGGATTCACTGGGTGAGTTCCTGGCGCTGCAGGCTTCGCTGGAACACCTGGCACAGACGCAGGACAACAGCAAAGCGCAAATTCTGGCTGATGCACTGGATGCAGCAAATGCCAAATTCCTGCAGAATGACAAGTCGCCGGCAAGAAAACTTGGCGGACTGGATAACAGAGGATCACATTTCTATCTGGCCATGTACTGGGCAGAAGCTCTGGCCTCCCAAACTGCAGATACTGATCTGGCCGCAACCTTCAAACCGGTAGCGGATGCCATGAAGAGCAACGAACAGAAAATCAATGATGAACTGATTGCTGCACAGGGCAAGGCGCAGGAAATCGGCGGGTATTATCGTCCGGACACGGCTAAAACGTATGCTGCCATGCGTCCGTCCGCTACACTAAATACCATTGTAGACGGCATTTAAAAAAACCGGGATGCCCGTCATCCTGATGTTACTCATAGGATCGCCCTTTCAAATATTTGAGAGGGCGTTTTTTGTGGGATGATGAAAAAATAATGAGCGTTTGAAAGGCGAAGGTGAATGCATTAATGCTGATGCGATTCGGAATATTAGCGTTTCATGAACAGGTCGCTCCTACGGAGCTTTTTAGAGCGGGACATTCATCGATCTATTGACAGGTTGCTCCTACGGAGCTATGGGATTAGTTATGTAAGTCAAATCGTTCTGGTGGCGCTTTCCGGAGCGGGATATTCTCAGTTCTATTGAAAGGCCGCTCCCACGGAGCTTGCTGAAATGCGACGTTTCAATTTCTATTAACAGGCCGGCTTGATGAAACGCGTCATTTCTAATTCTATTAACAGATCGCTCCTACGGAACTAGTGGAAACATCAGATGATGTGTGCTTTGCAGGTTAAAGGTAACCTGTTGATGCATTTAACCAGCATTGTAAATTCAACATTATCGAAAGTTTCGGCATTCAGAAATTTTAAAACCACTTATCTTTACTTCATGAAAAATCTGTTTTCCGTCACCAGGATTCCTGCTGCTTCCATGAAGATGCCTGTCAGCGATGAGTTTTACCACGTTCTTTTGCTGGATGGGACGGGAATCATCACCGTGGATTTTGTGGAATATGCGTTCAGCGGAAAGACCGCCTTCTTCGCTTCGCCCTTCCAGAATGTCACCCTACACACCCGGGATGCTGCTGAAATTGACCTTTTGAAATTTCACGGTGACTTTTACTGCATTGAATATCATAAAAAAGAAGTGGCTTGCAACGGACTTTTGTTCAATAACATTTACCTCTTCCCCCATTTCCCCGTATCAGATGAAATATTTGCCGAACTGCAGGATTATTTCGGTAAAATCAGTTCACTGGAACACGACGAAGCATTTTCTGATGCCGTACTCCGGTCTTATCTGCAGCTTATCCTGGCCATCAGCAGCAAGGTGAAAGGTAAATTATTGCCCGAAAAAAATCTGGCTACAACCCGTTTGCAGGAACTGACCGATTTTCAGAATCTGGTGGAAACCCATTTCCTGAAAGAAAAAAGTCCGGCATTCTATGCAGACTTGCTGCATATTTCGCCAAATACTTTAAGCAAAAAAATAAAAGCAGAATATCACAAAACACCATCGCAAATTATTCAGGAACGCGTAATCCTGGAGGCCAAAAAACAAATTCACCTCACCCGGAAATCCATCAAGGAAATTGCTGCTACACTGCATTTTGAAGATGAATATTATTTCAGCAAATACTTTAAGAGACATACCGGCATCTCGCCCACACAGTTCCGCGAGAAAACAGGAATTTCCATCGTAGCCGATTTGTAGCCGATTTGTAGCCGGCAAGATATTGCTATCTGCCACCACACATCCGGATTTTTCCATCATCCATCCATATTTTTCCATTGATTACAGTCTGCAGCAGCTGTAATTTTGCCAAAAAGAAAAATATGAATCAAATTATCCGGCTTCTGGCCCACTCCCAACGTACATTCATCAACCTCATCCGCATCGGCATATTCATTGTAATGGCCTGGATTGGCGGCCTGAAAGCATTTCAGTATGAAGCCGACGGGATTATTCCGTTTGTGGCCAATTCGCCTGTGATGAGTTTTTTCCTGAACTACAGCAACGATGATCCGGACAATTACAAACTCCATAAAAACAAAGAAGGCGAAGTGGTGCCTGCCAACATAGAGTGGCACCAAAAGAATGGCACTTATACCTTCTCCTACGGACTGGGCACCGTCATCTGTGTTATTGGTATTTTGGTTTTGCTGGGAATCTGGTTTCCGAAGGCCGGTCTTTGGGGCGGACTGCTCACCTTCGGTATGTCGCTGGTCACCCTTTCATTTCTGGTGACAACGCCAGAAACCTGGATTCCCAATCTGGAAGGTCCGCAGCACGGATTCCCCTACCTTTCTGCCGCCGGAAGGCTGGTAGTGAAAGATGTCATCATGCTGGGCGCAGGACTTGTGGCAGCCTCAGAAAGTGCCAGCCGCCTGCTGAAACGCTGATTTTTGATTGGGCACAACGAAACAGAAACTTCCCGCAGCCACCGGTTACGGGAAGATTTTTTTTAAATATATTTACAAAAAAATACGTTTGAAAAATCTGTTTTGTATTGCTGTCCTGCTTTGGTGCACCTCCTGCGTTTCGGTGAAAACGTACAATGAACGTCTGGAAACCCCTCTGGCGCCGGAAAAACTGCATCAGGATACCGATTATGCGTATCAGAAACTCCAAAAACTGCACCCTGAACTGTACTGGTATATTTCCAAAGAAGAGCTTGATGAAAAATTTGCCCGTGTAAAAGCCGGCATTGACCAACCGCTGAATCCGGCCGAATTCTACACCAGACTGGCGCCGGTCATCAGCGAGGTAAAGCAGGGACATCTGCGTCTGGTTCCGCCCTCCAGACGCCTCACCAGAGCCGAGACCCGGGATCTGGAAAAGCAAAAAGGCCTCCTGAGCCGCTACAATTTCCTGGTAGACGGCGACCGGATTTTTGTAAAAGACAATGCAGACCAAATTCCCGATATGAATGTGGGCACGGAGATTCTGAGCATTAAAGACATTCCGGTGAAGGAACTCCTGGCGAAGTACCGTCCGTGGGTAAACAGTGACGGCGAAAATCAGACCTTTCAGAAATACTCGATGGCACGGAGATGGCCGGTTTTCTTCACCCTGGAACATGGCATTCTGGACAGTGTAAAACTGGAAACCCTCTATAAGAATGAAATAAAGACATTCTACCTTCAGCGGGAGAAAATGACAAAAGAAGAGCTGAAAAAAGAAGAAGCACAAAACAAAAAACTGACCCAAAGCCAGCCCGGCAAGGTGAAAGATTACAACATCCGGACCCGCAGCTTCAACCGGAATCTGCAGTTTCCCACGGCCGACAGTACCATTGCCTACATGAAAATCAAAACCTTTTCCGGCAGGCATTCTCGTAAATTCTATAAACAGAGTTTTGAAATCCTGAAAAACTCGCCGGCGGAACATCTGATTCTGGATGTACGCGATAATCTGGGCGGTTCACTTTCTGAGATCAACAATCTGTATTCCTATCTGGTGGAAGAGGAATTCCGCTTCATTAAAGACATTGAGGTGACCTCGCGTTCAGCCATGTTTCAGGCAGCTTATTTCTCACAAATACCCCGGTTCATTTACCCTGTGGCCGCCGCTGTTTACCCCGTTTACCTGGCCGGCACAGCCCTCTCCGTAAAGCAGAAAGACGGAAGATTCTATCTTCGGAACAACGGGACCTTCGCCCTGAAAAAGCCGAAGGACAACAATTTTAAGGGAAAAATTTATGTACTGGTCAATGGCAGCAGTTTTTCGGCGGCTTCCATTTTGCCTGCCAAACTGAAAGGCGAAGGCAGAGCAATGATTATTGGCGAAGAAACCGGCGGTGCCAATGACGGCACGGTAGCCGGAAGATACGCCCGCGTAAAACTTCCTCATTCGAGGCTGGGTATGCCCACCGGACTGATGCTGATACAGCCGGACATTCCCTTCAGTCTCACTAAAAAAGGGGTGATTCCCCATCATGAAATAGTGCCCACTCCCCTGCAGGTTCTCGCCAAAAAAGACATTCAACTGGAATGGGTGATGGAACACATCAAAGCGCAGGCGCAGCAACCTTTTACAAACGAAACTAAGGACTGAACTTCCTCTAAAAAAAAACAACGATAGTAAGTTCGGGACGTTGATTCTTCAGAGGTTCGGATACCCGCTTACTTTCTGAAGATATATTTTAAATAATCAGAAATACCGTCTCCGTTATAATTGTAATCATCCTCAACAATGACTACAAGCCTGCTGGCTGTCAATTCCAAAACTTTGGGTTCAGTAGTATCAATGAATAATTTGTTTTCAGCCGGATGGTACGTATCGCTTTTGGTTTCAGCAACATGAACACATTCCAGACCGATGGAATTATAATCTTTGACGATGTATTTGCCATCTTGTGTAAATTCATAAGTGCTCTTTTGCTTACAATCGTCGGGTAAATATTCCGAAAAAACGGTGGTAAGATCAGCGCCGGAAACGGTACTTGTTTTTTCCATTTTCCATATGCCTGCAACACTGTTTGTTTCAGCAGGCGCATCCTGATCCGCTCTGCAGGATAGCGCAGTGACCAGAATCATTGCCAAGAGTATTCTTTTCATCAAGGGTTTTAAAATTTAAGGCATCAAAAGTATCATATTTTGTTTTAGTAACCGAATTTCTACCCACACAGACCGGAAGATTTTAGCGAAACCTTTTTCTAACTTTACACTACAGAACCTTTAATAGTAAGGTTCAGTGCGATGTAGTATTTGACCTAGTTCTATAAAATTACAGCCAATATCATAAGTGTCTTTGGAAGACTTGAAACGTTGGCTAAATTACAAAAAATGCCAATGCAAACAGCATTGGCGGCATACGAAGACGGAACTTTCAACTTAGACGGAACTCCGCTCTTTTGCCAAACTGCTTGTTATTATATGCCGTTTTTCTTTTTTAGTATGGTCTGCCTGTTCACCGTTAGCTTCTTTTTTCTGTTTTTCTTATACACGATTGTAAATAGTATGGCAGTTAAAATAGTCAAACCTCTAAAAAGGTTTGCTTTTACATCGCCTAATGCTGAATTATCCACTTCAAATAAATGCCAAGAAAGGTTCATTAAAGTATGTGTAAAAATGGGAACCCATAAATTGTAATTCCATTCTACATACAGCCAGGCGAAAAAGACAGCACCAAAGAAAGTTATTGCGAAAATTCCGAATAATTCACTTATGTTTTGACTCTGATATAAATGTCCCGAAGCAAAAATTAACGCACCAAAAAATATAGCAGGAATAAAGCCAAAATTTGTTTTTCGGAATAGCTGTCCAAATAGGAATCCTCTAAAATAAAGTTCTTCCATAAAACCTGCAACAATAGTCCCTGCAATTAAATTTTCAATATCAATTTGCTGGCTAAATTTGAAAAAAGACAATCCGCCTAAAAACATAGGTAATGTAAACAGAATACTTGTCCACACGGCAGTTAAAATGTTTGCCGAAAGTCCAAAGCTTTTAATAATTGAAGTCCTTTTGTCGATTAGAAATGTTCCTAAGAAAATTGGTATTCCCACTATTAAATACGACAATATATAGCTAATCAAGCCTTGTTGAGTTATTCTGTCAATTTCAATTTTTAGTGATTTAAAATTTGAAAAGAGCAAATAGTATGTCGCAAAACTTATAAAAATGAGAAGAATTATTTTTAATGTCTGATTTGGCTTCATTTTTTAGTTCGGTCAAGGTTCGGATTGGATAAAATGGCATATAACGGTTTCGGGCTTTGCGTTTGGGCGGGATGTCGAAGCACAAATGCTGATATTATTACTAAAGTTCAATTGAAAAACTGCTGTTGAATTTTGCACTTCAGACCGCCTGACGCAAAACCCTTGTGCTTGTTGCACAACTCCTTTTCCAAAGTTAAACTATTTTTTGATGGCGACGGGTTTTTGTTGAAAATAATCGTGTAAAATATTGTTATCCAGTTGGTTATGGTAATGATTTATTGTATCACCCGAAAAGTTCACCGAAATGCCCAAATTCTACCCGTACCAGGGATGAATTTGTGGTTTTGCCAGAACCATCTCATCAGAACCGTTACAGCCCTCGTATAAGCCCACCTGAAATCCCGAATAATTTTCCCACCGTAAATCAAAACCTCCCCAAAATCGCTTCTGAGGAGGTCATTTTTTACACATTTTGGCCATTATTTGCAGAAAATTGGGGTTGTGCAACGGCGACCGATGTTGTGCATAGTGCTCTATTGTTCAATCAGTTCCTATTTTATTTCATTTCGTAGTTCTCGCCAATCCAAATCCAATAAAGCCCCTTGCAGAGAATAGAGATAATAACATTTTGGAATAGTCTTCTCAGGATATTTATCACATATTTTTTGATAAGCAATTTTTGGTGTCATTTCTGCCAAGTCAGCTAATGTGAAAACCCCAATTTCATTGAGCTTTTTAGCAATGGCTATACCAATGTTTTTCGCTTTCATTATTCTACGGGTTTTGTGTAGGTTACAATGTCAATTCCAATTCCGTTTGGGTCTTTGATTGCAAAATGTCTGTCTCCCCAAGATTCGTCTCGAATTTCGATTTCAATTTTCACTCCTTTTTCTATTAACTTTTTGTAAATGAAATCAACATCATCAACTTCAAGGGTTAAGTAAACTCCTTTTCCGTCAAATTTTGTTTGAAATAATGGTTTTTGACTGGGATGATTTGGTTTTAAGAAACTGATTTCACCTGTTTGGTTTGGAGTATGAAGAAGTAAATAAAAATCATTTTCGAAACTGACACCAAAGTCTAAAATTTTCGTGTAAAAAGTTTTTGTTTCTTCTAATTTTTCGGTAATAATTCCTGCGTTAATTTTCATATTTTTAAGATTTTGTGCATTTGAAATTCCAAAGAGTAAAACAAATGCGGTTAATAATAATTCTTTCATTGTCAATGATTTTGTTGCTACAAATTTAGGTTGACAAGAAATCGAAGCATTGTAAAAAACGGACAAACTTAACGGAAGGCTTCAGAAGGTGTTACTCCATAATATGTTTTAAAGTTTTTAATAAAATGGGCTTGGTCAAAAAATCCAACATCAAAGTAGAGTTTATTTTCTTTAAGACTTTGTTTTGAGGGTTTTGCATTCAAAATGTGCTGAAACCGTACAACATTACTAAATGATTTGGCGGTAGTGCCAATATGGAAGTTGAAAATTCTACGAAGTTGCCGAGGACTTAAACCTGTATTCAAGTCTTTTTCAGTATCTAAATATCCGTTTTTCTGAAAAATCAGGTTTAGTGAATCTAAAAAACGGTGGTCATAGTCAATAGCTGATTTTCTTGAAAATCCGATTATCTTTTCGTTTAGGATTTTTGTAATGGTTTCAAAAGAATCCGAAGGCTTAATTACTGATTTAATCCAATTGGAAAAGTTGGGTAGGATTTTGTTTAATTCTTGGGATTGATTACTCAAAGTTTTGGCATTGACATTGAACAAAAGAGGAAAGGCAGAAGGCAAAAACCGAACACCGATATAATCAAATTCTTTTCCAATCTGGAACTGAGTATACTTTCGGCAAAATCCCATCACAAAATTTTCAGTTGGCTGTTTATGATTAAAAAATATGTCGATACAACCATCAGATACCACTCGATAATCGTAATCTTGGTTTAGAGTTTTTTGTGTTTTAAGTTGCCAAAAGCAGTACACAAAATTCTCAATTTCTTTATTTGGCTGGATTTCTTGATAGATTATCCCATAATCGTTTCCCGAAACTGCTGGTTGAATCGGTTTGTAATATTCTCTTATAGTTTTCAGTTCATTCACTGCGTTTTTTTCGCATTATGCACAACGTTTTCGGGCTTGGCGAAGGTGGCTATTTTCACCGCAAATGTTGATGCGGAGAACCAAACTTTGATTAACCACAAATGTGTCTGCGGAGCACTGAACCGCCACTTTTGCCAAACTGCTGTTAGCGGCTGTGATTTTCATTCCAATCTAGTTTTGTGATTTTATTTCCTTGTATTATTAATACAGATATTTCTCTGTCTAAACCTGTTCCGTAATGGTCTAAGTTTATTAAAGTATAATTACCATATTTGTTTGTAATTGGGTCGTGAGTATATAAATCGTTAAAAAATAAAGGATTTACAATTTCTATTTCATTTTTCTTAATTTCAGCAATGAATGTTAGTTCAGAAAGGTGAACTATATATAAAACTTTGTCTTGGTAATTAAATGATGAAAAGATTTGAACACCGTAAAAGTCAATTTTTTTCTCAAATGCATTTGATTTGTCGGTATAACCTAAAGCCTCTCCTTTAACTGTTTTTCCAATTTCATTTGATTTTACAAAGGTTAATTTAGTTGGGTCAGATATAGTTTTTACTTCTGTTGAGCCACCGCCGTGTCCCAAGTGAGCTAATACATTATAACCGTCTGCGTTTTTAATAACAGAATTTGCACAAGTAGATTCAGTAAAAAATGTTTTTGAAGTTGATTTTTCAAAAAAGTAAACTGTTCCACCCCATTCTCCAAAACAATCACCGTAAACAATGAAGTTTTCGTCTTCAAATAGTTTTGGTTGATTTTTGAGCGGAAAGTTGTCTTTGAATTTAGTCCATTTACTTCCATTCCATAAGAAAATAGTGTTTCCTGATATTCCGCCTAATTTATTGTCAATTACCCAATGATATTTGAATTGTTTAGTGTTTAATTCCGCCTCTAATTTTGTATTACGTTTAAAGTTGTCAAGATGAAAACAAGCAAATTTTCCATTTTCAAAAAGCGAAACGAGTGAGTTTTCATATATGACTGAAAAAGACTTAGGAAAATTTTTCACATTATTTTTTTCTTCTTCATCATTTTCATATTTGCCATTGAAATATGGATTTTTTATTACTAGATGAGTTGTGTCGAATTCAATATAGTTGTCGCTTACGGAAACATTAAACTTTTCTTTGAAAGGACTTAAATATAGACTGTCACTCGTTATCAAAGCATCTCCCCAAGTTTGTTTTTGGAAGTGTTCAATAAGTTTCCTTTCGAGTTCCAAATGTTTGTCTTGTGCAAACGCTGAAATCGAAATTCCGAAAATTAATAATATGTAGAGTCGTTTTTTCATCATAGCCGCTAACGTTTTGCAGCTACCCGAAGGTGGCGATTTCGAAGCACTTCACTGTCAACCAAACAGAAACTTTGATAAATGCACAAAGCTTGATTTAACCACTGAACCGCCACTTTTGGGTAGCTGCTGTTATGGGCTGGGCTTTGTTTTCTTTCAATCGTCAACGTAATTGTTTTACTATTAGCTGTTTCCAATTTGTTTTATTTTTTGTCTTAGTCTCTCAGCTTTGGTCATTAATTCTTTGAAATATTCCGCATCTTTTTCTATTTCTTTAAAATGTTTTCCTAAAATCTCTCTCTTGTTTAATGTGTCATACAATTCTGCCCTGTTGTAAATAATTCCAAATCGGTCTTCATCAATGTTATTAATATTTTTTTCAATTTCAGAAATTAGCATTTCTCTAAACTCAATTTTGGCGAATTCCATATCAAGCAATAAACCACAAGCTCCATCTATTTCATCAAAAAAATTTGAAGTCAAAGCGATTCTAATTATTTCTTTGGTTGAAGGATATGGAAAGCGTCTTAAACCAATTCCATCATCATCAGCGTCAAATAACTCGAACAGGTATTTTTCCCATTTTTGATTGGTCGTTTTGTCAATAAAAAGTTCACACTGCCATCCTGAACTTTCGTTGAGTGGTGTTAGTCGGCTTAACATTTTTTCAACTAAATCCTGGTCTTCTATGAAAATTCGGTCAGTCATTAATTTCTGTCTATAGTTTTGGTTTACTTTCTGGGTTTTTAGCCTTGCCCATAACGGTCCGCGTGTATGTGTCAGGAGCGGATTAAAAAGCCGAAACTTTCAATTTAGCTATGACATAAGCAAAACCATTTTTTATTTGCTAATTTACATTTTTTGAGCGGATAAAAA
>NZ_JAJEWK010000013.1 GCF_020687745.1 Chryseobacterium sp. MFBS3-17 | reverse complement strand
AAGTTAAGCCCTCTAGCGCCGATGGTACTGCTAACGCGGGAGAGTAGGTCGCCGCCAGTTTTTTTAAAAATCCTTATCATTCATTTGATAAGGATTTTTTTTTGTTTCTATACATTGCATCTCCACCTCAGTACATCAATAGTTTGGCAGCATTTGCAATCTTTTCCAGGCTACCGCACTTCTGCCATAGAAACACCTGCCTTAAATATAAGTTATTGAGTTACTGTAAAGTAATTATTTGATTGTATTGGTTCTGGATGTCCCAGCGCTAAAGTGTGGTGATGCAAGCCATCAGATAATAAAAAGTCAGATGTCTGACATCTGACATCTGACATCTGACATTATTTGTGTAATCGTTTTCCGGGGATTTTGTTGTTTAATTATCTCCCGGCTATTCCGAATCATATCTTTTTATTAGTTTTGTCAAAAGGGCGTTTAAAGTGTATATTGTGAGAGTTAGATTGTTTTCTGTTGTATTATTGATGTCTGCTGCTGTGTATGTGCATGCACAACTCATCGGTATTGGGGCTAAATTTGACAAGGAACTGATGTTTCAGGCCACAGTCAATGCTCCTGTTCTTTTTGATAAAGATTTACCTTACGAAGTTTCTTTTGGAGTGGATTATACCTCCGGGAATCCGCTGTTGCCTTCCGGACTGCAGTTTCAAAGCATCGCTATGTATTTTCTGGATGAAGGGAGTTCAAAGTCTCACTTAGTTTATGCTGGTCTTACTGCCGGCTATTTACTTGATTTTAATTCCCGGTTCAGTAACCAGTTTCGTTTTACCCCACATCTCTATGCAGAATGGGGCTTTCTGGTCTTCAAACTAGGCTATGATTACCTTTTGCCCCTACAGAAAGGAAGTCCGTTCATTTCGGTGGGGCTTGGTGGCGGGTTTTTGTTCCGTCATTTTAAACTGATGTAATTCTTTCCGGCTTCCCTGATTTTTTTGATTACGTGGCTGCTCTGTCAGTGTTTCGAAGCACATCCCCTCAACATAGCCGTGATGGCAGCGGCTACCCCGCACACGCCCCTGGAAAGGGGCGGGGAGGAGTAATAGCGTACAGCGCGCAGAACACGTATGCCGAAGCACCGCACATGAAGCTCCTATACAGCATGAGTCTGAATGAAGTAGAAATTTTGTTGGTTTTTAGGTGTTGTTAATGTTATTGCTTTTTGAGTGATAATAGTGTTGTGAAATAGTAGTTTATTTTTCTATTTGTTAAGAAAATTTGATTAATTTTGATGGAAACAAAAATTTTTATTATGTTGAAAAATTACTATCTTATTTTGATTTTAGCACTGTCTGGTTCTATGATGAAAGGGCAGGCCGGCAATGCCTTGAATTTTGACGGATCTAATGACTACATTTCTTCGGCTGTTCCTACTGTGTTTAATGACGTTTCCACTCAGGATTTTACTCTTGAAGTTCGGGTGTATCCCACAGCTTTCTCTACCAACAGGGTGTTTTTTGTGCAGACCACCTCATCAAACTATCTGAGTCTGATGCTCAATTCTGCCGGCAAATTGTATGTGTATGGTACAGGTATCAGCAGTTTTGCGACCGATAACTCACTGCCGCTGAATACCTGGACGCACATTGCAGTAAGCAGAAGTGTTACGGGAGGACTGGCAGTATATCTGGACGGCGTGCTGCAAACCGGAATTGGTGGCGGAACCTCCTCTACCGGTACAGCAAATTTAATGGCTTTTGGCGCTAAATCTGACGGAATGCAGCGTTTTGCCGGTACCATGGATGAGTTCCGTGTTTGGAGTGTAGTGCGAACTCCTGCTGAGATTACCGCGGCTATGAATACTGAAATTGCACTGCCTCAGAATGGGCTTGTAGCATATTATAAATTTAACCAGGGAATTGCAAATGGAAATAATCCTACGGAAACCACTCTGAATGACGAATTGACTAACCTGAACGGTACCTTGCATAATTTTGCACTGAGCGGTACCGGATCTAATTGGGTTGGAAACAGCACGCTTTCTACAGCAGAAACCGGAGCCACCAATTTATCATTTACTGTTGCACCCAATCCTGCTGCTGATTTTATTACCATCCGCGGACTCAAAGATTCTGAAGGATTCAAGATGTACAGCATGTCCGGACAACTGGTAAAAACAGGCAATGCCGGTAAAAGAAGCAGCCGTATTGATGTAACGGATCTGGCCAGAGGGATGTACATTATTCAGATCGCAGGGCAGCAGGTAAAATTCCAGAAGCAATAGCGCTTTCATTCAGAATGAAAAAGAGTCCCGCGTGTAGTGAGGACTCTTTTTTTGGAGTTTGCTAAAGTACTTTCAGATTAAGTACAATCGCATTTCCGAATATTTTTTTGGATATTTTCTCAAAATTCCGGGTAATATCCGAAACATAAAACTCATACTCGGGAGATTTGTTTCCGGTATTCAGCAGTTGGTGTTTATCCAGTATCTGTTTAAGTTCAGTAACCACTATACCCGGGGAGTCTATGACGCGTACACGGTTACCGTAGAACTGTTTTATTTCATTGATGAGCAGCGGATAGTGGGTGCAGCCCAGAATCAGGGTTTCAATGTTTTTCAGTTTGTTATTGCTCAGGTAATTGTAGATGATGGCATGGGTAATAGGATGATTCCGGAAGCCTTCTTCTATAGCCGGCACCAGCATAGGCGTAGCCAGTTCAACTACTTTAATAAATTTGTTATGTTTACGGATGCTTTTGCGGTACAGACCGGAGTATACGGTTGCTTTGGTGGCAATAACCCCTACATTGGTATGGATTTCAAAAGCCACTTTCTCTGCCACAGGGTTGATGACATCTATTACCGGAACTCTGCCGTCTACCAGTTCAATTACTTCTTTCAGAGCATTAGCAGTGGCAGAATTGCAGGCAATGACAATGGCTTTACAGTTTTTCTCCAGCAGAAATGTTGCAATCCTGGTAGCGTATCCGACAATCGCTTCACGGCTTTTTTCACCATAGGGCAGGTGTTTGGTGTCCCCGAAGTATACCAGGTTTTCCTGTGGAAGCATGCGCTTGATTTCGCGCGCTACCGTGAGACCGCCCACGCCGGAATCAAAAATTCCAATGGGTTGCTGTGCATTCAGATCCGAATAATCTTCTTTTTTCTTTTTCAAACTGAAATATTTAGTGCAAAAATAACCAATTATGGCGGATTCCTAATCAGAGTTTAAATAAATCTGAGGCAATTCCGTCTGCCAGAAACCAATGTTTCTCCGGGATTTTCATATGGTTTTCTGCCAGTATGAGCAGGCCGTCTTCCAGTTTTGAACGGCTTTCGTGCTTCAGGTGTTCCATCAGGTCGTCTCCGCACAGTTGCTGCAGCTTCCGGAGGTCAACTCCGCGGGAGGTGCGCAGGCCGGTCATCACCATTTCGTTAAACCGGTCTTTGGCACTCAGGTGTTCGGATTCTGAGGGCAGTCTGCCTGCTTCCAGTTCACGGATGTAAAGGATGTTATTGGCCAGATTCCAGCTTCTTCGGTCTGATCCGTCATACGAATGTGCAGAAGGGCCTATTCCCAGATATGGGCTGTATTTCCAGTATGCAGAATTGTGTTGCGAGTAAAATCCGGGTCTGGCAAAATTTGAAATTTCATAATGGTCAAATCCGTTTGCTTTCAGAAAGTCGCACATCAGATGGAATTCCAGGTTTTGTTCTGATTCTGAAGGTTGCTGAATCTTATTTTGTGAAATCCATGCGCTCAGTGCGGTTTTTGGTTCTACGGTTAATGCGTATGAAGAGATGTGCGGTACCTGCAATGCTGCGGTTTTCTCCAGATTCTGTTTCCAGATGTCTGTATCTGACACCGGCGATCCATAAATAAGGTCAATGCTGATGTTCTCAATTCCGGAGTCCTGCACCCTTTTGATGGAATCTTCTGCCTGGGCAGCATTATGCGCACGGTTCATGAATTTCAGCTCTGCATCGTGGAAACTCTGAGTCCCTATGGAAAGCCGGTTAATTCCTGCGCTGCGAAGTCCTTTCACGAATGCCGAATCCAGGTCATCCGGATTGGCTTCCAGGGTGATTTCAATGTCCGGTGCAAAGTTATGGTGTTGCAGGATCTGATCCAGCAGGGATCTGATTTCATCTGAAGAAAGTACAGAAGGTGTTCCGCCGCCAAAGTAAAGTGAACGCAGGGTTTTGTCCTGCAGTTCCCCGCCCCGCATCGTGATTTCCTTTTTCATAGCGCTCAGCATTTCTTCCTTTAGCTTCAGTGAAGTAGAGAAGTGGAAATTGCAATAGCTGCATTTTTGTTTGCAAAAAGGGATGTGAAGATAAATCATAAAAAAAGCTCCGGAAATTCGGAGCTCAAATGTATTGAATTATTTTTTGATTAGTAACGATATCCTCTGGTGTTGATGAAGTTATCGAAATTATATCCCAGACCAATCATGAAACTGCTTCCACCATAGTCGGCGATATCAGAAAGTCCGATATTATAGGTAGCCCCGATCATCATTCTGTTCAGCTGAACTTTTACAATTGGAGAGATGCTCAGACTCTGGTTGTCAAATCTGTTCTGAGTGTATCTGAAACTTGCACCTGCAGAGAATTTATTGTAATCTGTTTTTACGGTTCCCATTAGGTTCCCGTCCAGCATAATACTGGAATTGGTGTTTAATATCATCAATGCAGACGGCGTAACAGTGAAACCGTCTGTAAGGTCCCAGTCATATCCCAGATTCAGATAAATTTTAATGGGGGAAGGTTCAAAGTTATTAACAATGGCTTCGTCATTACTCAGTGCAATATCGGTAACGGAAGCTCCTGCGAAGAGGTTTCTGTAGGTTGCGGCCAGACCAAAGTTGGCGTACATCATGAAAATGCTGTTATCTCCCTGCAGCAGGGGATCATTTGGCATATCCGTATTCAGTTTAGTGTAGTCAAAGTTCATATTGTACGCACTTACGCTGGTACCGAATGAAAACTGATCTTTTCTGTCTCCGTCACTGCTGATCGGGATAAAATAAGAAGCACCCAATGTTACTCCGCCGGCGCTGATAGGTCCGTTCTGATCTCTGAATACAGAAATACCGGCACCTACTCTGTCGAAAATATTCGCATGCATCCCGATGGATTGTACATTCGGCGATTCGCTAAAAGAGGAGTACTGTTTTTGATAATTGGCATTCAGATGCACATAATCCGTTTTACCATATTGAGCGGGATTAAAAAGAAAATCACCGTCTAACAAATATTGCTGATAGTAGGGTAATGTTTCCTGTGCGTGGAATGCGCTAGAAAATAGGGCAAGACAAACAACAGCATATAGTTTTCTCATAACAAATCTTAATTTCAATTGAACAAATATAAAAAATTTATTGGTATATTTTTATTTTTCGATATAATTTCTCCATTTTTTTATTGCTGCGTCCATATCCGCAGGCATCGGACTTTCAAAATACATTTCTTTTTTCGTCACCGGATGCACAAAGCCCAAAGTGTGGGCGTGCAGGGCATGTCTTGGCATTATTTCGAATATATTGTGAATGAACTGTTTATATTTGGGCAGGTTTTGTCCGCGAAGCGGGATGTGGCCTTCATAGCGTTCATCATTGAGCAGGGTGTGTCCGGTGTGTTTAAAATGAGCCCGGATTTGATGGGTGCGTCCTGTTTCCAGCCGGCACTCTACCCAGGTCATATAACGCAGTCTTTCAATCACTTTATAATGGGTTACGGCATGTTTTCCCTGGCTTCCGTCTGCAAAAACAGCCATTTGCATCCGGTTTTTCGGGTGTCGGCCTATGTTTCCGCTGATGGTTCCCTCGTCTTCCTCCAGATTTCCCCATACAAATGCCCAGTACAGTCTTTTGGTTTTGCGGTCAAAGAATTGCTTGGCCAGATAACTCAGCGCATATTCATTTTTGGCTACGACCAGGAGACCGGAGGTATCTTTATCTATGCGGTGTACCAGTCCCACACGGTCCAGGTCGGTTTTGGTTCCGCTTTGTTCAAAATGCCAGGCCAGCGCATTGACCAGTGTGCCATCCCAGTTGCCGTGACCCGGGTGAACAACCATTCCTGCTTCCTTGTCCACTACAACCACATCATCATCCTCATAGACAATATTCAGCGGGATTTCCTGTGGCCGGATGATATTTTGCCGGGGTGGGTGGGCCAGCACTACCGAAATTTCATCGCCCGGTTTTACTTTGTAGTTTTGTTTTACGGTCACCCCGTTTACCAGAACATTTCCGGCACGGCAGGCTTGTGAAATTTTATTGCGGGTAGAGTTCTGCCGGAAGAGTACCAGGTATTTGTCTATACGCAGTGATTCCTGATTCCGGTCAACTTTCAGTTTAAGATGCTCATAGAGACCACTGTTTTCATCCTCACCGGACGCTTCTTCCAGTAATTCTTCATCTGCAAAATCTTCATCAAAAGTTTCCATTTCTGTATTCAAAAAAGCTTCGCAGAATCTGTGAAGCTTTGCATTTTATTACGTTGAGCTTATTCTATTACTACATTTCTGGCTTTGGGTTTTTCTGCCGGTTTTGTGGGTTCGGCAGCAGGTTTTGCCGGAGTAGTGGTGTTGTTTCCGGTTCTGTTCCGGGTGGCGGTTCCGTTTTGCTGGGCAGTTCCTGTGGTATTGTTCTGAGGTCTTGCTGCAGGGGTTGCCGGCTTGGGTTCTGCTGGTTCCGGCTGCACGGGTGCTTCGAAAACCGGTTCTTCAAAAGCGGGAATTTCTTCGTAGCGTACCGGTGGCAGCGTAGTATCTATTTTAATTCTGTACAGCGAATTCAGCTGGGCGATTTTACCGCTCATTTCGGCCGGTGACTTCTTACTGGCCCATAAATCTACCTGCATGCCCTGATCCCGGAGTTCGCCTCCTGCCGGATCCTGGTAATATACAATGTCATGAGGATCTCCTTTTCCGTCTTCATGCTCTACCAAACCTATTTCAAAAAGATTATTGCCAATGATGGCCCGGGCTTCAGCTACAGTAAGTCCCACCACGTTCGGGATGGCTATATTTCGTTTTGGTCCGGCTCCGATGACCAGGTCAATGGAGGTAAATCTGGGCAGCTGTGCACCCGGCTTCAGTTCGGAACCATTATACAGCATCCGGATGACAGCATCGCGCTGAATGCTGGGCTCGTAAATGGTGTCGCCCACTTTAAGGCCTACTTGCTCTAACCGGCGGAAAGCCAGACCTTTATACCGGTCCAGAATGTCCGGAATGGTTACTTTGGACCAGGATCTCGGGTTCACGCGGATTTCTACCACCCTGCTGTTTTTTACCCGTGCTCCCGGTTTCGGAAACATATTCAGTACCTGAAATGGTCTGTATTTCGGGTCATATTTAAAGCTGTCCACTTTATAGGCAAGTCCCTGATCTTCCAGTATTTTAATGGCCTCATGTACAGATTTGTTCATTACATTGGGTACCGGGATTTCCTGATTATGCTTGGTGTGAATTTCCAGCCAGCGAAAGGTAAGCCATACCAGACCGGTGAAAACTACAACGGCCAGCAGAATATTTACAAGGACTTTCCAGTGGAAAAGTGATTTCAGCATCAGATATACATTTAATATAGTGGCAAATATAAATAATAATTTTAAAAAATATCATGCGTGTACCGTGCTTTGCTTTGCAGCATGCAGCATCCTTTTTCACAAAATAGTGCCCGGACAAGGAATAAACCAACAAAATTGCTAAATTTGCCTTACTGAGCTTAAATTATGGAAAAGAAAAACGTGGCTGTGGTCATGGGCGGCTATTCAGATGAATACGTAGTATCCCTCAAAAGCGGTCAGTTGATATATGACTCCCTGGACCGGGAAAAATACAACGTCTATAAAGTGGTTATTCTGAAAGATGACTGGTATTTTCTGGATGATCACGGAGAGAAAGTCCCCATGAACAAGGCAGATTTTACCGTAGATCTGTCCAGCGGTTACAAGGTTAAATTTGATGTGTGTTTCAATATTATTCACGGAAAACCGGGAGAAAATGGTGAGCTGCAGGCTTACTGGGACATCATTGGCCAGAAATATACCGGTTGCAATTTCTACCAGAGCGCCCTTACCTTTAATAAAAAAGATACCCTGGCAGTTCTTTCCAAATACGGAATTCCTTCGGCAAAAAGTATTTACCTTAGGAAAGGAGAGGACATAGATGCAGACTGCATTGTGGCAGAACTGGGTCTGCCTTGTTTTGTAAAACCGAACCAGAGCGGTTCCTCGCTGGGGATTACCAAAGTGAAAAGTGCCACGGAGTTTCAGGCAGCTTTTGAATCTGCTTTTGCTGAAGATGATGAAATCCTTATTGAAACTGCGCTGAACGGCATGGAAGTGTCTGTGGGTGTGGTAGATTTTGAGGGCGAAACCATCGTGCTGGGCATTACCGAAATTGTTCCCAAAGGGGAATTTTTCGACTATGAAGCTAAGTATGAAGGCGCCAGTGAAGAGATTACGCCGGCCCGCCTGGATGCTGAAACCCGCAACCGGGTAGAAGAAATTGCCAAACGGGCATATGATTCTCTGGGAATGAGTGGTTTTTCGCGCAGTGAATACATCATCATGGATGGCATTCCTTATATGCTGGAAATGAATACCAATCCCGGTTTTTCGCCGGCTTCTATATTACCTCAGCAGGCCAACATTTATGGCATTTCCATTCAGGATCTTTGTGGAAACGAAGTGGAAAAAGCCCTCAAAAAATAGTATACTGAATATGAGAATAGCTGTTTTCCCCGGCTCTTTTGATCCCATTACCCTCGGACATTATGATATTGTAGAACGGGCAGCACCCCTTTTTGATAAAATCATTATTGCCATCGGCCAGAATTCCAAGAAAAACTATATGTTTTCTCTGGAACAGCGCATGGAGTTCATCCGCAAAACCTTTCACGATTTTAATAATGTGGAGGTAGACCACTTCGAAGGGCTTACCGTAGATTACTGCCGCAGTAAAAACGTAAACTTCATTTTGCGTGGTCTCCGCAATCCGGCCGATTTTGAGTTTGAAAAAGCCATTGCACAGACCAACCGCGAACTGACACGGGACAATAAGATAGAAACCATATTCCTGCTTACTTCTTCAGGAAAATCGTTTATCAGCAGCAGTATTGTACGGGAAATTATCAGTTTCAACGGAAACTACGAACTTTTGGTTCCGGATGCGGTGCGCGTGTAAATAAGTAAAGAACATTGGAATTTCAACAAAATATCAGCCTTGCCATAGAGCTTCTGGGAACCATTGCCTTTGCTATGTCCGGCGCTTTTGCCGCCATGCAGAAGCGTTTTGATCCCTTTGGAGTGCTCATTATTTCCTTTGTGGCGGCCGTGGGCGGGGGAACCATCCGGGATTTATTGCTGGATGTGCCCGTTTTCTGGATGTATGATGTAATTATCTGTTTAGTGATTTTTCTGGCTACCGTGCTGGCTTTCATCGTGAAGTATTTTGATAAAAATTTCAGGGTTACTTTGTTTTTGTTTGATAGTTTCGGACTGGGACTTTTTACCATCATCGGCATTCAGAAAGGACTTAATGCGGACCTTCATCCCATCATTTGTGTCACACTGGGCACTATTACCGGGTGTTTCGGAGGGATTCTCCGCGATATATTGCTGAACCGGATTCCTTTAATTTTCAGAAAGGAAATCTATGCCACAGCTTCTATTGCCGGCGGCACCCTATTTCTGTTGTTGCTCAATTTCAGTACAGTGACCTATACGGTTCTGCAGGTTTCCACCATTTTGCTCATTGTCCTCATCCGTACGCTGGCCGTAAAATACCATTGGCAAATGCCCAAATTTTACAGTACCCGCTCAGATGGGGAGATGTAAATCCGGCATTAATCCGGCGAACTTTTCTGGAATCACTGACCATTATGCATTTCTGCATAATTTTTATCGGCAATAAAAACTCCGAATGTCCTGTCAACATTCGGAGTCCTCAATTACTAAACTACTAAAAAAATTAATTAGGGTTCTGATTTCACATCCTGTGCAGGACGTGGATTATTTTATAACGTAATCTGATGGTCAAAAATTGTATGTGAATGAAAAATATTTGCATTCCTGCAACGTCGCTTAAATGACTATCGTTCAGATCATTGATTTCAGATAAGAACACCACATGCTTTCTCTCAAAAAACCTTATCTTTAGGCGTCAAAAATTGAGTATGGATTTAGAATTTAATAAAAGAGAGGATCAGAATAAACTGAAACTTTCGGAAATTAACCGGATTTTTTCCGAAATAAAGAAAGGTGGGGGCGAGAAACGTATGCAAAAAATCCGTGAGGAGGGCAGACTTACCGCAAGAGAACGTATAGAATATCTGCTGGATCCTCATACCGACTCCATAGAAATAGGTGGTTTTGCGGGTTATGAAATGTATGAAGAGCATGGCGGCTGTCCAAGCGCAGGTGTAGTGGTGGTGATGGGCTATGTTTCCGGAAAGCAATGCCTTATTGTGGCAAATGATGCCACTGTGAAAGCCGGTGCATGGTTTCCCATTACCGGCAAAAAAAATCTCCGTGCACAGGAAATTGCCATGGAAAATCGCCTGCCCATTATTTATCTGGTAGATTCGGCCGGGGTTTACCTGCCCATGCAGGATGAAATTTTTCCCGACAAGGAACATTTCGGAAGAATCTTCAGAAATAATGCGAAAATGAGTTCCATGGGTATTATTCAGATTTCTGCTGTGATGGGAAGTTGCGTGGCCGGAGGTGCTTACCTGCCCATTATGAGTGATGAAGCCATGATTGTAGACAAAAGCGGATCCATATTTCTGGCCGGCAGTTATCTGGTAAAGGCAGCTATTGGTGAAAATATTGACAATGAAACTCTGGGCGGTGCCACCACGCATTGTGAAATCTCCGGGGTGACCGATTATAAAGCCAAAGATGATAAAGATGCACTGAACCGCATCAAAAATATTATGAAGTCCGTAGGCACTTACGAAAAAGCGGGCTTCAACAGAATTGAAAGTGCAGCACCCAAAGAAAAGCCGGAAAATATTTTTGGCATCATGCCGGCATCACGCACAGAACAATATGATACCTATGAAATCATCAGATGTCTGGTAGATGATTCAGCTTTTGAGGAGTATAAGCCCGATTATGGCAAAACCATTATTTGTGCTACGGCCCGAATAGACGGCTGGAGCGTGGGAATTGTAGCCAATCAGCGAAAACTGGTCAAAAGCGGTAAAGGTGAAATGCAGTTTGGTGGTGTCATCTACTCAGATTCTGCAGATAAAGCCACCCGCTTCATTGCCAATTGTAACCAACGGAAAATTCCGCTCGTTTTTCTTCAGGATGTAACCGGGTTCATGGTGGGTTCCAAATCCGAACATGGCGGGATTATAAAAGACGGTGCCAAAATGGTGAATGCGGTAGCCAATTCGGTGGTGCCAAAATTTACTATTGTCACGGGGAACTCTTACGGTGCCGGAAATTATGCCATGTGCGGTAAAGCTTATGATCCGAGACTGATTGTCGCCTGGCCGTGGGCAGAACTGGCGGTGATGGGCGGAACTCAGGCAGCAAAAGTGCTGGCACAGATTCAGGAATCAACCCTCAAAAAACAAGGTAAGGAAATTACCGAAGAAGAGCATCAGGAAATTCTGGATACCATATCCAAACGCTACCAAAAACAAACTGAACCCACCTATGCCGCCGCACGGTTGTGGACGGATGCCATCATTGATCCTACAGATACCCGCAAATGGATATCGATGGGTATAGAAGCGGCAGATCATGCGCCGGTGACCGAGAAATTTAATTTAGGGGTGATTCAGGTTTGATGTTTAACCTTAAAAGAAGTATGATGAGAAACTTGATGTACATGCTGTTGTTCATTTTTCCGGGGCTGATGATTGCTCAGTGTACCATTTCCGGCAATGCAGCGATGAATGCAGGCGATGAGTCCGTATATACAGTGACCGGCGATGCGGCGCAGTGTGCGGATTGTCATCTGTGGGTTACCGTTGGCAGCAATGCCACCATTTCCGGGAATAACCGCCAACAAACGGTGAAACTCAAGGCGGTTGCAGGTGGCCGGCAGGTGCTCTCGGCAGCGGTTCTCACACCGCAGGGGCTGGTGCAGTGCAGTAAAAATATTGACATTACAGACGGAAAACCACAAGCAGCAGTGAACACATCGGTTCCGGATGTACAGGCACAAACCGCAACTGCTCCTCAGACCTCGAAGGTGGACTGCGACATTGAGGTCAATAATTACAAAGAGGTGAAGTATGCAGAGGGCATTGTTACGTTTTTCCCGAATGTCAACCAAAGCAGATACTCTTATGAATGGACCGCAAATTATGCCACGGGTGAAACCATGAAATCCACAGAGAAAGTACCACAGTTTCCGTATACCAAGGAAAAGAGCATCACCGTTGTGAAATTACGGGTGGTCTCTTCTGCCTGTATGCGTGAGTTTACCAAAACTTACGACAGCAGTTACTGGCGGTGGTTTTAAAAGCTCAATACAGACATCAAAGCAAACCCCGGCGTTGGTCCGGGGTTTGTGTTTTTTAGATTTTCAGGTTGCCCTCCACACCATCACTGTTATCGGTTTTGCTTCCCGTAATAACAGACGTTACAAAACTGATCAGTGAAACGAGTTTGCCTGCTTTGGTATCCCAGTAATACACATTTTCGGGAGCCACCCGGATGATGGATACCGCAGGGTCATCCTTGCCGTCGAACCAGGCATTGGCTATGGGCGTCCACTGTTCTTCTATGGTTTGCCGGTCACCGTAGATATAGGCCTGGCCGTACACCGACAGAAATTCTGAGTCACTTTTATTGACAAAATAAAGTTGAACGCGACGGTCATCACGGATTTCAAAATTTTTATTGCTGGCATCACTGCTCAGAAACCAAAGGTTTCCCTGCGAGTCACATTCCTGCAGGGACATGGGTCTTGCATGAGCGGGAAGCGATGTGAGTTCTGTGCAGAACATACAGACACCTGCACGTTTGTTGGGTTAATAATTTTACACCGCCTTTCGTTGCTGCATAAGCGGCCAGGCCTTCTCTGGCCACAAAACTGTGAATAGATCCGGAGTTGATAATCACGCCGCCGGTTCCTTGTTTTCTGAATTGTTTAATGGCATAGCGGTCACTCAGGTAAACGCTCTTCAGGTTTACGTCGATTACCTTTTGCCAGTCATCTGTTTCCAGGTCTTCAAGGGTTTTTTCAATATTAATTCCGGCATTCGCAAACATGATGTCCAGTTTCCCGAACTCGGCGACTGTTTTTTCTACGAGTTGGGCCACATCACCCTCTGCTGCAGCGCGGATTTCAGACTTTCTTCCGGCGGGCAGAAATGGGGTTTTTTCGGTCTGTGGTTCGGCTGTTTTTGGATACATATAGGTATTGTCAAAAAAAACCATTTTGGCCTGATGGGTTTTGCATGCTTCCATTGCATTTTTAATCATCAGTACATATTGTTTTTCCCAAAGATCGGTATTCATGGGCAAACCCACCGTGACGTAAACGATTTTGCTCCCTTCCACCGCACGTAATGTGGCGGCGAAATCCGTGAGGTCTGCTGCCATAATTTCGTCTGAATCATGCAGTTTTTGCGGATTTCGGCTCACCAGACGTAACTTTTTCGAATATGACCGGTGCAGTTAGCGGGCAAGTTGATCTCCGATGGGTCCACCGGCTCCCAGAATCGTTTGCATTTCTTTACTTTTAGCGTTATTTAAATATCAGTTCATTTGCAATGGCAATCTGCTCAGGATGAACAGAATGTCCAAAACCATCATAAATTTTTACGGTCACATCCGCATTCATGTCACGAAGAATTTCTTCTGTGTCGTACACCCGCTTTACCGGTACATGAAAATCCGGATTGCTGGTTCCAATGAAAACCGGAGTTTCCCGGAAATTTCCGGTATAGTGGATCCGGTTAATCTCTTCGCCAATGACTCCGCCAATAATAGCGGCAGCGCCACCATATTTCTGTGCATTTCTGGCCAGATATTCCAATGCAAGACAAGCGCCCTGCGAAAACCCGAAGAAATATATGTGTTCTGCAGCTATGCCATTGTCCGTGGCCCACTGTACTGTTTCACGTATATTTTCCAGTGAGGAACTCAGCCAGGGTTCATTCTGCTCAGCCGGGGCCATAAAGGAATACGGATACCAGGTGTGCTGGGTGGCCTGTGGTGCCAGCAGTGCATAGTCAGACACGTTCAGATGGCTTGCCATCTGTAGAATCCCTGCAGCATCTGCTCCGCGGCCATGAATCATGATCAGCGCTTTATCTGCTTCTACAAGAGGTTTTCCTGCAGTTTTGATGTCTAATAGATGTTTCATTTTTTAAATTTTTCTGTGGGGTAATTAAAGGTCGGTAAGATTTTGCTGAGTTCAGCACGTCTTCCTTCATACTGCGCAGGCAGTTTCAATTCCATCCCGAGTGTGCTGAGGTCTTCATCTGCTGTGAATCCCGGTCCTTCGGTGGCAATTTCAAAAATAATGCCCCCCGGTTCGTTAAAATAGATGGACGTGAAGTAATTCCGGTCTTTTATTCCGGTCGTATTCAGACCATATTCGTGGATCTTTTCCATGATTTGCTGCTGCGTTTCACCGTCCGGCGTGGCAAAAGCGACATGATGAACCATTCCTCTGCCCGGCAGCCCTTTCATGGCATCCGGCGCACGAAGGATATCGATATAATGCCCGGGTGCGTCTGTGGCAGCATAGCGTTGGCGGTGATAGGATTCATGGATCAACTCATGATTCAGAATCTTGGTGAGCAGCGCACCTGTTTTTTCGGGCGATTCCAGCCAAAGTTCCACGTGGTGAATGCCACGGATGCTGTGTTCCGGCGGGATATGGCCTGAGAAGGAATATCCGGCACGTTCTTCTTTTTCCGTAAAGACCAGCTCAATACCCAAACCGTCATCATCTTCAAGATAAATAAAAGCTTCCCCCGGAAACCGCTCCTGGACAGGTTTGAAAGTGATATGGAACGCCGTAAGTCTTTCTTCCCAGTACTCTACGCTGCTGAAAGGCAGAGAAAAAGCGGTGGTTGAAATCTTACCTTTTCCATGTCGGCCCTTCTGTAAGTCTTTGCCATAAGGAAATGTGGTCATAATGGTACCTGCGGTTCCGGTGGCATCGCCAAAATAGAAGTGATACGCTTTGGGATCATCAAAATTCACCGTTTTCTTCACCAGCCGCATGCCCAGCAGGCCGGTGTAGAAATCTATATTTTCCTGGGCATCGCCGGACACGGCAGTGACATGGTGGATGCCGGTAATTAACTTTTTCATAAGCATCAGTTTAATTTGGGGAGTACTGCTTCTATTTTGGACCTCACGCCTTCATATTGTTTCGGGAGTTTAAGTTCAGTTCCCAGTTGCGAAAGTTCTTCATCTACGGTGAACCCGGGATTGTCAGTCGCTATTTCAAACAAAACACCACCCGGTTCGCGGAAATATAGTGAATAGAAATAATCCCGGTCTATTCTAGGGGTAATGTTAAGACCTGCTGCTACAACTTTTTCACGGATGTTCATCAGGATGTCATCATTTTCCACCCGGAAGGCAATATGGTGGTTGGTTCCGGCAGCATTGTGACCCCGAGGTATATTCGGATCTTCAATAATATCTATAAAACGAGCCGTACTCACGGTGTCTGTGGCGTATCGGTAGCGATTTCCGTCGGTTTTCAGGATGGTATATCCTAAGATATCGGTCAGCACTTTTGCAGTGGCGTTCGCATTTTGCAGGGTCAGAGTAACGGTGTGGAAGCCTTTTAATGCTACATCTTCGGCGATTTCTGTGGTGGTCCAGACGGGTCTGTCATCGGCAGTTTCGGGTTCTATCAGTTGCAGGTGAAGGCCGTCCGGATCCATAAATGAAATTGATTTTTCGTTAAAGATAAAGCCTTCACTGAATGAAATATCATACGATTCCAGACGTTTTTTCCAGAATTCCAATGCGCCTTCCGGAATCGCATACCCAATATGCGTCGCCATTCCTGAACCGTTTTTTCCTCGCCCGATTCCTTCCCACGGGAAGAATGTCAGAATGGTTCCTGCCGCTCCGGTTTCATTTCCGAAATAAAAATGGTAGGTGCCGGGATCGTCAAAGTTTACAGTTTTTTTAACCAGTCTTACGCCTAAAACTTTCGTGTAAAAATCCAGATTTCTTTTAGCTTCGTTTGCGATTGCAGTAATGTGGTGCAATCCTAATATTCTGTTTTCCATGACTTCAATATTTTGTTAATCCAAAGGTAGAAGGAATCAACAGGCCGGGCATTGACATAGGGTAAGAATCTGATTTTGATGCTGTTTACTTACAGGTTGCCGGGTTTTCAGCATGCCGGAAGCTAAAATATTGAGTTGTATGGTATGCTGCTGTAATCTTAAAGGCAGGCATAATTATTGTAAATTATCTGATCAACTCCCCGCTATGAAATCACCTCTGTCCTATCATGAGAAATACAATATCCTGACTGCCGAAGAACACAAGTTGCTTCTGCGCACCATTCCTGTTATCCGGAAATTTATCCGGAAATCCCGTAGAATCAGTTCGGTTCATTATGCCACACGCGATGCCCACTCCAAATCCTACGGATACCTGAAAGGAACTTTCCTCCCGGCAGCAACTCACGAAGCAGAAAAGTTTTTCCCTAATGCTTCTTACGAAGTCCTGGTGCGATATTCGCACGCCCATCTTAAAATCATTAAAACCGACCGCCAGTTGCCGGTCTACGGCCTGGCCTTAAAAATCAAATGGAATCAACAGGAAATCAATTATCCGCTGGTTAATTTCCCGGTGTTTGTAACCAATTCCGTAACCAGGTTTTTAAAATTATTCATCGGGATCAACCGGTTTTATACCGCTCCTTTTATTTTAAAACCATATAAATTGCTGAATGTTGGACTTCGGGTAATCCCTATAATGGCGGAACTGATGAATGTATCTTTCATCAAAGCTTTTAAAGATTTCATGAAAACCTTCCCGGATTTCATCCTTAGTCGTGAATATCATTCCATCGGTGCTTATCGCTGGGGAGATCACATGATCAAACTGAAAATGGTTCCGGTACAGACCGGTTTTAAACCGGATAAATCCAGATCTGTTTTTGAAAATATTCAGGAATATGTCTCGGAACAACCGGTGTATTACAATCTCTATGCGCAGTTTGCGTATGATGAGAAATTTCAGCCCGTTAATGATCTGAAAAAACAATGGACTGCCACGCCCGATGTGCATCTGGGAACCATCGAACTCAATGAAGTATTACAGGACAGCCCCGATCTGGAAAAATGCTCATTCAGTCCTTTCGAAAGTCCGGAAGTTTTTCAGCCCGTCGGCAAAATTCAGTCCCTGCGAAAGGCTGCATATGAAGCTTCAGTGCAAACCCGGAATCAACTTAATGCTGATTAACATGAGTCTGCTGAAGTTCACATCCAAAGGCATTTATTGTATTCCCGGGAAATTCTACATCGATCCCTGGTGTCCGGTGGACCTGGCTGTCATCACGCACGGCCACGCCGATCACGCACGCAGCGGAATGAAAAAATACCTGTGCCACCATTTTACCAAACCCATTCTTCATTCCCGCATCGGAGCCGGAATTAGCTGCCAGAGCATCGGATATGGCGAAACGCTGGATATTAATGGTGTAAAAGTATCGTTGCATCCCGCCGGACATATCATTGGCTCGGCACAAATCCGCATGGAATATAAGGGTTTTGTCTCGGTCATATCGGGAGATTATAAAGTTCAGAATGATGGCATTTCTACGCCTTTTGAACCGGTAAAATGCCACGAATTTGTGACGGAAAGCACCTTTGGACTACCCATTTATAACTGGCTTACCATTGAACAGCAGGAGGAACAGCTCAAAGCTTGGGTGGAACAAAACCGGATTAACCGAAAAACTTCGGTATTCATTGGCTATTCCCTCGGTAAATCCCAGCGCATTATGAAAGCATTAGAAGGGCTGGGCGAATTACACGTTCATTATACCATCGCCAGACTCAATGAAGCCTACGAGTCGGTGGGAATTGAACTGCCGGAATATGCCACCATCGACTTACGCGAAGACAAAAAACATCTGGACGGAAAAATTGTGATTTTGCCACCGGCACTGATCGACAATCCTGCGATGAAGAAAATTCCCAATCTTGCGTATGCCATTTGCTCCGGATGGATGCAGGTGCGCGGGGCCCGCCGCTGGCGAAGTGCGGATGCCGGATTCGCCATCAGTGACCATGCCGACTGGAAAGGACTGCTGCAAGCCATCAAAGCTACAGAAGCAGAGAAAGTATTTGTAACCCACGGTCAAACCGCTGTTTTTGCCAAGTATTTAAATGAAACCGGCATTGAGGCGGCCGAAGTGAAAACCGAATTTGGTGATGACGATGAAAAAACCGAAACAGAAGGCTGATGAAAAATTTTGCAACATTAATCAATGCGCTGGACAGCACCAATAAAACTTCCCTGAAACAGGAAGCCATCGCTGTTTTTCTGGAAACGGCACCTGATGCAGATAAACTTTGGTTTCTGGCGCTCTTCACCGGGAAGAAACCAAAAAGAAGTATTAACAGTACCCTGATGAAACAATGGGCAATGGAAATTTCCGGTATTCCGGAATGGCTTTTTCTGGAAAGCTATGCTTCTGTTGGTGATCTGGGCGAAACCATCTCCCTGATTTTGCCGCCGCCCGAAGAGAAAATTGAATATTCCCTTTCGGAATGGATGGAAAAGATCATCCGGCTCAATGCATATTCTGAAGGTGAAAAGAAGGAGTTTGTCTCGGCAGCCTGGTGTGGGCTGGATTACATCGAAAGGTTTATTTTCAATAAACTTCTGGGTGGGAGTTTCCGGATCGGCGTTTCTTCCAAAACTTTAATCAATTCATTGGCCAAGTATTATCAGCTCGATCCCAGTGCAGTAACCCACAGCATTATGGGCGACTGGAATCCTGCTGAGGCAGAATTTGATAAACTTATTCACGGCGGATATACCGATACCAATTTGTCCAAACCTTATCCTTTTTGTCTGGCGTATGCGCTGGAGAAAAATCTGGACGAACTCGGCGAGACGGAGGACTGGATGGTAGAATACAAATGGGACGGCATCCGCGGGCAATTCATCAAACGAAATGAAGAGGTTTTTATCTGGTCCCGTGGTGAAGAACTCGTTACGCCACAGTTTCCCGAAGTTCACGATGAACTGATGAAATGGAGCGGGAATTTCGTCATTGATGGTGAAATTCTGGCTTATAAAGATGGAAATATTCTCAATTTTAATGAACTTCAGAAAAGACTGAACCGCAAAACATTAACCAAAAAGATGCTGGAAGAAATTCCGGTTGCTGTTTTTGTGTATGATCTCCTGGAATGGGAAGGCGACGATTACCGTGGCAAAACCATGAAAGAGCGCCGGCTGAAACTGGAAGAATTACTCGAAACCCAGGTCTCGGATAGGATTCTTCTTTCAGAAAAAATAAATTTCAACGACTGGAATCAACTGCCCGAACTTCGGGAAAATGCACGCGAAATCAACAGTGAAGGCCTGATGCTGAAACATAAAAACTCGCCCTACCATACCGGACGGAAAAAAGGCGATTGGTGGAAGTGGAAGATTGCGCCGCTTACCATAGATGCGGTGCTGATTTATGCGCAGAAAGGCAGTGGCCGCCGCAGCGCTTACTACACAGATTATACCTTTGCGGTGAAGAAAGAAGGCGAACTGGTGACCATTGCCAAAGCCTATTCGGGGCTGACGGATAAAGAAATTCAGGAGGTGAGCCGTTTTATATCTAAAAATGTCGTTGAAAAATTCGGGCCGGTGCGCACCGTGAAACCCGAACTGGTTTTCGAGATTGCTTTTGAAGGAATCGGCTACAGCAACCGTCACAAATCCGGTGTGGCACTGCGCTTTCCCAGAATTCTGCGCTGGCGCAGAGATAAGAAAGCAGATGAAATTGATGATATTGAAGACATTAAAAAACTGATCAATTGAGCAACAATTTTCAGCAATCCACCGGTTATCTTCTCATTCAGAACTGGATGAAAGAGAAGGGAATGGAAGCTTTTTCTTTTCAGAAACAGGCCTGGCAACGGTATGCCAACGGTTATTCCGGGATGATTGTGGCGCCCACGGGTTTCGGGAAAACTTATTCGGTTTTCCTGGGCGTACTCATTGATTTTTTTAACCATCCGGAGGCATTTAAGCCGGGATTAAAACTCCTTTGGATTACACCGCTCCGTTCACTGGCAAAAGATCTGGCAAAAGCGATGCAGGAAGCCATTGATGAAATCGGCCTGGATTGGGTGGTAGAAGTGCGCAACGGTGATACTGACATCAAACAGAAAGCACGGCAAACCAAACAGATGCCCGACATCCTGCTTGTGACACCGGAAAGTCTGCACCTGCTTTTGGCGCAAAAAAACAACGAACGATTCTTTAAATCCCTGCATTGTATTGCGGTAGATGAATGGCACGAACTTCTGAGCTCCAAACGGGGCGTGATGGTAGAACTGGCGCTGGCCGTACTCCGTCATCGTCAGCCAAAAATCCGGATTTGGGGCATTACCGCGACCATTGGAAATCTGGATGAAGCTCTGAAAGTTTTATTGCCCGGACTGGCCAAAAGAACCAAAGTTGTCGCGCGTGAAAATAAGAAAACAGACATTCTAGCGGTTTATCCGCCCGAAGTGGAAATTCTGCCATGGGCAGGACATCTAGGAGGTCGTTTGGTGGAGCAGGTGGTGCCGATTATCCTGCAGAGTAGATCGACTTTAATTTTTACCAATACCCGCAGCCAGGCAGAAATGTGGTATCAGTTATTGCTCGAAGCTCATCCCGATTTTGCCGGTCAGATTGCGCTGCATCACAGTTCCATTGACGCGCACCTTCGTATCTGGGTGGAGGAAAATCTGAGTTCCGGACTTCTGAAAGCGGTGGTTTCTACCTCTTCACTGGATCTGGGAGTGGATTTTAAACCGGTGGACACTGTTATTCAGATTGGCTCCAGCAAAGGCGTGGCGCGGTTTATGCAGCGAGCGGGACGGAGCGGGCATTCGCCTTTTGAAACCTCAAAAATTTATTTTGTCCCGACCCATTCGCTCGAACTCATTGAAGCCTCTGCGCTGAAAGAAGCTGTTAAAAATAAAATCATCGAAAGCCGGGAACCCATCGTGATGACTTTCGACGTGCTGGTGCAGTTTCTGATCACACTGGCACTTGGCGGCGGTTTTAAACCTGAAGAAATGCGTGCGGTTATTCAAAGTACTTTTGCTTTTTCCGAAATGACCGGTGAAGACTGGAACTGGTGTCTGTACTTCACCACCACGGGCGGAAAAACAGGTAAAAATTACGAGGAATTTCACAAAGCAGTGGAAAACGAAGAAGGAAAACTGGTCGTCCAGAAAAGAAAAATAGCCATGCTGCACCGCATGAACATCGGTGTTATTGTAAGCGATTCTATGCTGAAAGTGAAATTTATGGGCGGCGGCTATATTGGAATGATTGAGGAATATTTTATATCCAAACTGAAAAAAGGTGACAAATTTGTGCTGGCCGGACGGGTGCTGGAATATGCCTTGCTGAAGGAAATGACGGTTTTCGTACGGGCATCCTCGGGTAAAGCCATTACACCTAGCTGGCTGGGCGGGCGGTTGCCGCTTTCCGCCAATCTGAGTCATTTTTTGCGGAAGAAACTCGCCGAATCCCTTTCGCCCAATGCGCGTGAAAAAGAATTGAAATTCCTGCATCCTTTGCTTACAAGACAAAATCTTATCTCACAAATTCCCAAAGAAAACCAGTTTCTGGTAGAAAACATCAGAACCCGTGAAGGCTATCACCTGTTTTTTTATCCGTTTGAAGGCAGATTGGTGCACGAAGTCATGGCCGCACTGATGGCCTATCGCATCAGCCGTTTGTATCCCATCAGTTTTTCTATGGCGATGAATGATTACGGATTTGAACTGTTCAGTGATCAGGAAATCAATCTTTCCCGTGAAGAACTGGAACAGATTTTATCCAAAGAAAACCTGATGACCGATGTCATCAGCAGTGTGAATGCCACCGAAATGGCCCGGCGGAAATTCCGCGATATCGCCGTGATTTCGGGGATGGTGGTGCAGACGATGCCCGGACGGCAGGTCAATAACCGTGCGCTCCAGGCTTCATCGGGCATTATTTTCAGCGTGCTGGAGGATTATGACCCCGAAAATCTTTTATTGAGACAGGCCTACACCGAAGTTTTTAATCAGCAATTAGAGGAAGTAAGGCTGAATGCGGCCTTCGACCGGATTGCCCGGTCCGAAATTTTATATATTTTTTCTGATAAATTTACACCCCTTAGTTTTCCAATTAAGGTAGACAGCCTGCGGCAGTCGCTCACCAGCGAAGATCTGACGACACGGGTGCGGAAAATTCAGGAGCGGAATCTGAAAAGCAAAACCAAAAAAAGAAAATGATTTTAGCTGAAAAAAGCATCTTTATCCGAAATAACGAGTTCCTGCTGACCAATCAGCGGGCGATGTTCTGGCCCGATAAAAAGGCATTAGTTTTTTCCGATTTACATCTGGGCAAGACGGCGCATTTTCGCAAAAACGGTATTGCCCTGCCTTCTTCGCTGATTCTGGAAGATTTAAAAAGATTGTCAAGACTTATTCTCCATTATCAGGCAGAAAAATTAATGGTGGTGGGCGATTTTCTGCACGCCGGTAAAAATTCTGAATTTGAAATATTTGAAGACTGGAAGTCGGAATTTTCTGATATTGAAATAATGCTCATCAAAGGCAATCACGACAAAATTCCTGACACTGAACTGCTGCAATTGGGCATCAGTGAAATTCATTCTGAATGGAAAGAATCAGGTTTTGTTTTCAGTCACGACTTTACGGAATCTGAGCATTTCCTGATTTCGGGGCACATTCATCCTGGCCTGAGCCTGAAAACCGGCACCCGCCGTTATCTGAAATTTCCCTGCTTTGTAGTCTGCGAAAAGCAACTGATCTTACCGGCGTTCAGCAGTTTCACGGGTTTGGATACCTTTAACCATCCCGAAAATGCGACCTATTATTTTTTTTCAGAAGAGGGGATTTATCAACTTTAAATTTAGTTTTTGGTCTGATTTTCGCCGCTGTAAATAAGAATTCCCTAATTGTATTTTGATGAAGGCTAAAGAAATTTCATATGTTCCGCAGCAATCGAAAGGCGCTTTTCATGATACCGGAAGCCGTGCAGAAGTTGATGCGGTTTTGGTGGATGAGCAATTCGAAATTCTGAAATCCCGGTTTCTGGATATCAACCACTGGCAGGAAATCTGTACGGTGGGTACGACCGCTTTTGGGCTTTTTTCTGCTGAGGGAACGCCCTTGCAGAGGAATCCGCAGGTGGGTGATAAAATCCGGATTGATGTGCCCGGACCTGATGGCAGTGATGCGTTCGATTGGGTAGATGTAGAGGATTTCCGGGAATTTAGGCTACCATCTGAGCGCGAATATTGTATGATGATGACCTTGCGACCTGCTTGCCCGCCCGGGAATTCTGCGGCAGAACCAGTGGCGCACTTTTATTCCGGAGAAGCGACTTCTACCATCGCTATTGTAAAAGGTGAAAACTACCTTTGTGCATCTGTGCATGGCCGAAATGAGGTTCCCAATACGGAAAGTCCGCAGATACCGGACAAATTGCGTAATGTAGTGCTGGCAAGTGGCGGAGCGCTGGGCGCAGCCAAGGTACAATGGAAAATGCTGACCGATGGATTGCTTAAAGATTTGGGAACGGACGGTTAAGGGGTAGCATCAGCATTCATTCAGTTTTTTATTTATAAACAATGCCCCATTTTTTGTCGAGGGCGACAAATTCTTCTGGAGTTTTGGGTTGCCAGGGAGTTCCGGCGGGCGATCCCAGTTCCCGGAAATAACCTTCGAACCCGGCCGGGGAATAAATGAAGACCATTATCAAAATAAATGTTTGAATACGGTTGGATTTTTGTTGTGGCGTTTTGCGCCAGTGATAGGAGCGGCATCCTTTTTTGGATGGCTTGGAAAATCTCAGTTATCAAAACAATAATTTTTGCCATCTAAAAAAGATACAGCGGATAGCACGGTCCCGGTGCGGTGAAATTTTGAATAGAATTACAGATATGGAATCGCAACGGGAGGCGCCCAGACAGAGGAAAGCTAAAGTCCTGTCATATGTTGTAAAATCAGAACCGGGTGAGAATTCCCCAGTGGATTTTGGTGTCTCCGAAGCGAATCTCATTGCCAAACTGATTCCCGTTTGATATCTGAAAACTCATGAGTCCGATGGGCAGGAAAAAATTGAAGCCTATTCCGAAACTGAACAATTGTGGTTTCAGCTGAGCCGTTTTATTGTTGAGTTGTCCGTATTGCAGAAACAAATCGAAAAACGCCTGTTCATTAACCAGATAGCGGTATTCTGCATTGCCATAAAAGTAGAAATCTGCGTATAGCGATTCTTCGTTAAAGCCCCGCATGGAATTCCAGCCCCCAAAGCGCAACAGTTCATTGGTGGTGAGTTCATTTTCTGAGTTCAGGAGTGCGGTTTCACCCTTCAGATTCAGGTAATGATTGCCCCGCAGGTTCAGATTGTGCTCGCCAAAAATAAAGAACCGGGTCTGCCGGGCTCGGATTTTCGTGGCGGTATAGTCTGTAGAAAGCAAATCTGCTTCTGCCCGGATGTGTGTGCGATGCAGGAACAGTTCTACATCTGTGGGTGCGGTATAATGATACCAGAGACCGGCTCCTTTGCGGCTGTAGTCCACCCCCTGGGTGTAAAGTGAATCCAGTACGCTGGAAGTTTCAAAGGTGCCGCGGAGTCCGATTTTCTGGCGGGTAGAAACGTTGTAATAGAGGGCGGGAATCATTTTTACATTGGCAAAAGTAGAATCCTGGCGGAAGATATTCATATTAACACTGGTGCCCACATTCGACTGAAAAAGGTAGGGGATATCCGCTTTCAGGTCAAAGGTCTGGCCTTTGTCGGGATTCCGCTGCCAGTACAGGGAAACGTTTTCAAAATTGTTAAAAATATTCCGGAATTGCAGGTTCAGGGTTCCGTTGAAGGTGAATTTATCGGTTTTATCATTGCCGAAACCCACCATCCCATCGAAGGAATTCACTTTTCTTTTTTGCAGAAAGAGAAATACCTGGGTAGAGTCTCTGGTAAAAAGCGTTTGCGGCGGTCGTTCCAGCGTTACAAACGGATGATTCTGAAGACTCTGATTGATGGCGATGAGGTTTTTATCATCGTACTGACGGTTTTTAAATTCTTTTTCCAGGTTCCTGGTAAATCTGCGGGGTACTTTTTCGTAGCCTTTTACCACAAATCCGTCTATGGTTCGTCGCCGGTTTTTATGGACGGAAAGTTCTACTTTTGGCAATCCTTCCTTCATTCCGGTGTACCGGGTTTTTACCCTGCTGAAGGAATAGCCGCGGTCTATGTATTTTTGGTTGAGGTCTTTCTTGGTGGAATCCAGATTTTTGGTAAAAAATTCTTTCTCGGTTTTCAGTTCCTGCACCACCGAATCTGCCAGTTGCACAAATCCTTTGTTGAAGGCTTCTCCTTTGTCATAGAAGATTTCGGTACGCAGGCTGTCTTCTTTTACGGCTTTCAGTTCGGTAAAGAAATAATGGTTTTGAGCGAGTGAATCCAGGAATTTTACAGCGGCCAGTGAATCTTTCACACGGGTTTTCTGACCTCCGGCCACGTCTGTAAGCCAGTATTCCCGTTGCTGCGCCGGAATGAGGGCGAAGAAACTTAAAAATATAATGGCAAACAATAATCGCATAGCAAATAATAACGGAAATACAGCCCGTTCATTTTGGAGCACCCGTTATTTTTGGTAAAAATCGGAAAACTAATCCAGCTGATTGTATTTTTTCATCAGTTTTTCATAAAAATTCTGAGGCAGTAGCCATTTCAGAGGAACGCCGATTTTCTGACCGAATTTCCCGAAGTAGTAATGGGCTTTCCACTGTTTTTTTTGCAGCAGTTGGTCCATGTACGCTGCCACTTCCAAGGGTTCGGTGCCTTCGCCCACATGGGCATTCATCAGCGCATGAACTTTGGCGAAGGTATTCTGGTAGGGTTCAGAAACCTTTGTTTTTACTCTGTTTTCGGCAATATTGGTTTTGATGTCGCCCAGATGCAGGGAGCATACCTGCACATTCCAGGCATCTACTTCGTAACGCATGGCTTCGGTGACTTTGTCCAGCGCAGATTTTGAAGCAGAATAGAATCCGCGGAACGGCAGTCCCATTTCACTGCCGATGCTGGAAACATTGATGATTCTTCCATATCTGTTTTGCCTCATGACTGGCATCACGGCACTCATCATCTGGACCGCTCCCACCAGATTCAGGTTAAAGAGCTTCAGGATATCCTCTTTTGCAGAGTCTTCCACGGCTCCTACCATTCCCATTCCGGCATTATTAATCAGGACATCGATGCAGGTCTCCTGTTTCAGAATTTGTGCAACGGCATTTTGTACGGCATCGTTGTCTGTAATGTCTGCAGATATACTGGTGAAATACGGGTTTTCCACCGTTTTACGGCTCAGGCCATACACCTGATGACCGTTCTTGCCTAAATATTCTGCAAGCACATATCCGATTCCGGATGAGGTTCCGGTGATGAGGATTATTTTGGATTTCATGGGTCAATGATTGTTAAAGAATTCAGATCCTGCCAGAATGCGGGATAAGATTTTTCTACCACTGCTGGATTTTCTATTCGCACGTTGTACAGCAGACAAAGCGGCGCAAAACTCATGGCCATTCTGTGGTCGTCATACGTTTTAATAATGATTTCAGAATCCGGGGCTTCAAATGTATCACATTGAATGGTCGCATCTGTAATGTCTGCACAGGCTCCTGTTTTGCGCAGTTCGTTCTGGAGGGCAAGCAGGCGGTCGGTTTCTTTTATTTTTAATGTAGCCAGTCCGGAAATTTTAAAAGGAATCCGCAGTGCTGCTGCAACCACGCAAACGGTTTGTGCCAGATCCGGGCAATCATTCATATTGAGCGTAATGCGGGCAGGATTTTGAAAATCCGACACAGGATTCAGGGTGATAAGATCTGCAGTAAAACAGGTGTGAATTCTGAAATTTTGTTCAAATATTTCTGCAATGCGGGCATCGCCTTGTTTTGAACTGTCAAAAAAACTTTTCAGCTGAATGGTCTTCCTGCCGAGGGCTGCCAGTGCGTAGAAGTATGAGGCAGAACTCCAGTCACTTTCCACCCGGAAGGCTTTTGGCATTGGTAAGCCGGTAAGTGACTGTACAGTAATCCGGTTTTTTTCAAAACGATTGCTGATGCCCAATTGGGTTAAGATGCTTAATGTCAGTTCTATATACGGCTTGGAGGTTACTTCGCCTTCCAGCTTCACGTGTAGTCCGTTTGGCAGTTTTGCACCAATCAGCAGCAAAGCCGAAATGAACTGGCTGGAGATGTGGGCGGGAATGGTAACTTGGTTTCGGGTTAAACGTGTGCCGGTAATTTGCAGGGGAGGAAAGCCTTCCTTTTCGGTATATTCAATTTGCGCTCCCAGCTCACGCAATGCATTTACCAGAAATCCTACGGGCCGTTGTTTCATCCGTCCGGAGCCGGTCAGAAGTACGGTTCTGCCTTCCTGAACCGCAAAAAACGCAGTAAGGAAACGCATGGCTGTTCCCGCATGACCGATGTCTATGGTGTCAGCGGCAGAAGACAGTGCCTGCTCCAGAATCAGGGAGTCTTTGGAGTCAGAAAGATTATGGATGCTGATGTTGCCAAAAAGTTTTTCCAGAATCAGCAACCGGTTCGAAATGCTCTTCGAACCGCCAATGGCGATGGTTTGATTTTCTTTTAATTTTGATTTTCTGAGCAACATCATGATCCGCAGCGTGCCGGCCTTTTATTTGAGTTTGGGGTTGTTCTGATGGCGTTCTTTGTCCCGCAGCGTTTTTGCCTGCATTTTTCTGTCAAAAGCGGCCTGCAGGTCTGTCCCGGTCTGATTGGCCAGGCAAAGTGTGACAAAGAGGACATCTGCCAGTTCTTCGCCCAGTTCTTTTGTTTTGTCACGCTCTTTTTCGCTTTGTTCACCATATCGGCGCGCAATGATGCGGGCTACTTCGCCTACTTCCTCGGTCAGCATCGCCATATTGGTCAGTTCATTGAAATAACGGACGCCTACCATTTGGATCCATTCATCTACCTGATTTTGAAGCGCGGTAATTTCCATCATTATTTATTGATACGCACCCAGCGTAGGATTAGACGTTCTGGATACTTTAACCAGATCCAGCGGAACTCCGGCTGCAACAGATGGATCGCCTTTTCCTTTGGCTTCAGAATCGCTGGCCACGCGCATATTCATCTGTGCGGTGTAGTAATTCATGAATTTTGGATCCTGATTAATGATGGAATTAACGATGGAGGGATTTCCGGTAAAACCAAACCCGGCCACATTGCTGTCATGCTTAAATAATGAATTCTGAATCAGATAGGTAAACGTTTGCGCAGGAGCAATGTTCAGCATAATGGCATTGCTTCCTCTGGTATAGAGTATGGAATTTCGGATGTTGAGGTTCATGGGCGCAGATTCTATTTGCCCGTTTGCCGTCACCCATTCGTTTGATGCGTAAAGGGAGAGAGCGTCGCCGGTTCCTGTAAGCTGCCAGTAATTTGCGATCGTGGAGTGGACGAAATTATAGTTTCCGCCTTTGTAGATTCCAATTGATGAATTCAGGCAGTTATTCATCACCAGATTTTCGGCGTTGATGGTTGAATTTACCGCATGGATTCCGTATTCATCAAAGGTGTGGATGATGGAGTTCTTGATATTTGCAGTTGCTTCTCTGAGGTCCAGCCCCCGGATTCCTCCGAAAACTTTTCCGTAGTTCATATTCAACGCAGCACCCGGTTCGAAATAGATGGAGTTCCAGTTTTTCGGAATGGTGTCGTATTTCGGGTCATTTCTGTGTCCGCGGATGGTCACTTCCTGGCCCAGGTCGCCGTTTACATTCAGCGTAGCACCGCCTTCCACCTTCATACCGCTGTTTTTAAAAAAGTAAACCCGGGTTCCCTGTTCTATATTCAGTTCGGCGCCAGTTTCAAGGGTCAGGTCTCCGTAAATGATTTTGGCTTTGTCCGGGTTCCAGGTCACATTTCCAGTGAGTGTATTGGGGTTTCCCGGGGTTTGAACAAAAAATTCTGCATCCTGTACTACAGAGAAAAGCGTGACCTGCTGCTGGGAAACAGGTGTGGTAAAGTTGATATAATCTTCTGCAATGGCTTCCGGTCCGGAAGCAGTAGGCGCAATTTCCACAAAGATATAGAGGCTGTCTTTTTTCCGCACCGGCACATTGGCGAAACTGTGTCCGGACTGGCCATCTACATTAATGCGGTACAGAGAGGCTGCGCCGCGGCCCAGATTGATGTGCGGAATCATAATATCCCGGTCTTCATCGTTATATACCTTTACGGCGTAAGATTCGGAACGCACCTGGTGGTACACGGTATCACAAAATACAGTGTCCTGAGAGAAGCGAAGTTCCTGCGAAGGCGCATCAAAAGCTATATCATCCTGGTTGCAGGAAATGGCCAGGATTCCCAGCCAGAACAGGGCGGCGAATAAATGTCTGATCTTCATAAAACGATATTAAACAGGATTCAAATGTAACGAAAAAAACCAAGAAATTGATATTTGTCAATATTTTCAATCATGAGTTTGCAGGATTAAATATATTTAGTATTTTTGCAACCTAAAATTCAGCAGAGAAAGATCCATTACTTATTTCGAAGCGGGTTTTGTATAATCAATTAAAATTTAATAAGTTATGAAAAAAGGTATTCACCCTGAAAATTATAGACTTGTTGTTTTCAAAGATATGAGTAACGACGAGATGTTTCTAGGCAAATCTACTGCAGAGACCAAAGACGTTATAGAGTATGAAGGAGAAACATATCCGTTAATCAAAATGGAAATCTCTTCAACTTCTCACCCGTTCTATACCGGTAAAACGAAACTGGTAGATACAGCAGGACGTGTAGATAAGTTCATGAACAAGTACAAGAAATTCGCAAAATAATTGCCGGATTTAAATGATATTAAAGTCTTTCAGTTTCTGAGAGACTTTTTTTATTGTAATTTTGTGTGCGCAGCTACGCTCTACAGCTATGTAAAGCTGCATTGATATTTTCCGCTCTAATTATTAAAGTATACCGTATGCAACTCGTTTTTTCTGATGCTCAGTTTCATGAAGATTTTCTCCCGCTCACTTTTACCAGGCCTACGGCAGAAATGCGCTGCGGAGTGCTCACCTTTGCCGAAAGATGGCAGAAACTTCTGGAAATTACAGAGACGGCTTATATTACCGAGGATTATCTTCAGGCAAAATTCCGGAGTCCGGAGCAGGTGCAAAGCCTTTTTCTGGTGCCCAATTTTTTGCCCACAGATCAGGTGCTGAGCCTGATTCGGAAACTGAAGCCCGGCGAAGCGCTGGTGTATGAAAATGAATTACTGGCAGCCAATATCCAGATGAAAGATTTTTCGCTGAATCAGATTGAAAAAATGACCGACATTACAGAAGAGCTCGTATTCTTTAAAAAACCATCGGACCTCTTTACGCACAATGCGAAAGCCATTGACTTTGATTTTGAACTCCTCACCCGTGGCAGGGTGTCGCAGGAGCTTTCTGAAACCAACGGATTTTTGGGAGATAAAAAGGATTTGTTCATAGAAGAGGGTGCGGTGGTAGAATTTTCTACGCTCAACTGTAAAACCGGAAAAATTTATATCGGTAGAGATGCGGAGGTAATGGAGGGTTGCCACCTGCGGGGACCCATTGCCCTCTGTGAAAACTCAAAATTTAATCTGGGAAGTAAAATTTATGGCGAAACTACCGTGGGGCCTTATTCCAAAGTTGGCGGCGAAGTAAATAATGTGGTGATCTTCGGATATTCCAACAAAGGCCATGACGGATTCATCGGGAATTCGGTCATCGGTGAGTGGTGCAATCTGGGCGCAGACACCAACTCGTCTAATTTGAAAAACAATTATTCCGCCGTGAAACTGTGGAACTACAGACATGAGCAGTTTGAGGATACCGGCTTGCAGTTCTGCGGTCTGATTATGGGAGATCACTCAAAATCTGCCATCAATACGCAGTTTAACACCGGTACAGTGGTGGGTGTGGCCAGTAATATTTTTAAATCCGGTTTTCCGCCAAATTATATTCCGAATTTCAGTTGGGGCGGTATGGAAGGAGATGAAAGATTTGCCCTGAATAAAGCCTGCGAGGTGGCAGAACGGGTAATGGCGAGGAGAAAAATTGAATTTACCGAAGATGACCGCGCAATTCTGACTTATATTTTTAGCGAATATTAAATTATTCTCAATAATTCACCCCGATTTTTATTTTTCATAAAAATACATTAATTTTGCAAAGAAAGTAAAGATGTCTATTCACAACAAAATTACAGAAACGGCCATCACTTTCGATGACGTTTTAATGATACCTTCCTATTCGGAAGTTTTACCCAACCAGGTTTCCCTGAAATCACGTCTTTCTGACAAAATCACACTGAACGCGCCTATTGTTTCTGCTGCCATGGATACGGTGACCGAAGCCGATATGGCTATTGCACTGGCCAGAGTTGGCGGTCTGGGATTTATTCACAAAAACATGCCCATAGATGAGCAGGCTTCACAGGTTTTCCGCGTGAAAAGATCTGAAAACGGAATGATTTCTGATCCCGTGACCCTTTCCAAAGACCATACGCTTGCAGAAGCCAAAGATCTGATGACCAGATTTAAAATCAGCGGACTTCCCGTGGTGGATCAGGAGAATACCCTCATCGGAATCATTACCAACCGGGATGTGAAATATCAGGAAAATCTGGATTCCAAAGTAGAGGAACTCATGACCAAAGACCACCTGATTACCTCTGACAAGGACACCAATCTGGAGCAGGCAAAAGAAATTCTGCTGAAGAACAGAATAGAAAAACTGCCCATTGTTGATAAAAATTTTAAACTCGTTGGACTTATCACCATTAAAGATATTGACAATCAGATGGAATATCCCAACGCCAATAAAGATGCAGATGGCAGACTGATGGTGGGCGCAGGCGTGGGCGTAGGCGAGGACACGCTGGACCGGGTTGCCGCACTGGTGAAAGCGGGTGTAGATATCATAGCCGTAGATTCTGCACATGGCCACTCTAAAGGTGTTCTGGATAAAATTGCTGAAATCCGCAAAAACTTCCCGGATCTGGATATTGTAGGCGGAAATATTGTAACCGCTGAAGCCGCAAAGGATCTTATTGCAGCAGGTGCCAACGTGTTGAAAGTTGGTGTGGGACCGGGTTCCATCTGTACGACCAGAGTCGTAGCGGGCGTGGGTGTGCCGCAGCTTTCGGCTATTTATAATGTTTTTGAATATGCCAAAACCAAGAATGTAGCAGTAATTGCAGACGGTGGCATCAAACTTTCGGGCGATATTGTAAAAGCTCTGGCCTCCGGGGCAAGTGCCGTAATGCTGGGATCACTGCTTGCCGGGACCGATGAGGCGCCGGGTGAGGAAATCATTTTTCAGGGACGTAAATTCAAATCCTACCAGGGAATGGGATCTCTTTCTGCTATGAAACGCGGCGGAAAAGAAAGATATTTCCAAAGTGAAGCGAAAAAGTTTGTTCCGGAAGGCATAGAAGGCAGAGTGCCGCATAAGGGAAAGCTGGAAGATGTGGTTTTTCAGCTCACAGGTGGCATCCGTGCCGGTATGGGTTACTGTGGAACCAAAGATATAGAAGCGCTGCAGAACGATGCTAAAATGGTCATGATTACCGGCAGCGGATTGAAAGAAAGTCATCCGCACGACGTAATTATTACACAGGAAGCACCAAATTATTCGCTTTAAGAAAAAAATCATAATTTAGGGAGTTCAATTTGCAGCTCCCTTTTTTTATGGGATTGCTCCTTAAAAAAATACTACATGGGGTATCTCGACTTACAGCAAAGGCTGGATCAGCTCTTTGAAGAATGTGATTTTGCTTCTTTAACCGAGGGTTTTCAGCCGGATTCCGTTGCTTTTCAGGCATTAAACTGTCCGAAATACTATATAACGCTTCATGATCTTGCCAAATTAAAACCGGTTTATATCAACGATATCCTCCGGGACTTTTATGGTTTCAGTAAAAACACCTTTGCTGATGTGGATTATTTCTACTATTTCATGACCATACATCCTACTAAATATGGTGCTTTGCTGGATTCTGTCCTTCATTTCAAAAAAGGCGGAAAAGGCTTCCTTAACCTGGAATATAAACTCAAAAACGCCCGGAAGAAATACGAGAAATTTGTAGGCAGCACCAGATCTGTATTTATTGATGAGAAGCCGGTGTTTGCCATTACCGTGATGGAAAAGGCAGGCTTTGGTGCAGAAAACGATATAGAACGAGCACAGAATGTGACCCCGCGCGAACGGGAAATTATTGAACTGTACTGCCAGGGGATGAATGTGAAAGAAGTGGCGGATTGCCTTTCGATCTCGGAAAGTACGGTGAAAGTTCACCTGAAAAATATTTATAAGAAACTGGGCGTGAGCAATAGCCGGGAACTCATTACGTTCTTTGAGGAACTGCAGATATAAAAATACCCCGAAAGTGGTATTGGTTTTCCGGACGATTCCATTTATTTTTGGGTCGTCCTAAAAACCATGAAACCTCATCAATGAAACCTGAGAAAGGATGCATCTGATGAAAAAGAAGCAGGCCGGAGTCTTCTCCGGTCTTTTTCGTGCAAAAACTTTTCTTATATTTAAGCCTGATTACTGCAACATTAATATGATAAAAACAGTTGCTCTGAAGAAGAGAAATTATCTGCGGGTTACCGTGAAATTCAGTTTTGCAAAAAGGTTAGTTTTCTGTAGCTTCATGATCATGCTGGGGTCGTGCAAATCTGCTGCGTCGGGTTACGAAACTTTGCCTGCAGGCGGAACGGCAGTGATGGCCGCCGAAAAGAATGAATTTGCTGATTTAATGAAAAAGGACGGCGTGGATAAAGATCACGAGACGGCAGAAGTGCTCACCTATCTGCTGAACAGTACTGATCCCGATGACCCTTATACTGCTGCAGTTATAGAAAATCCTTCAGATTGTGATATTGTCTTCCGGATGGTGGAAATCAACAGCGGACGCATTTATAATTTGCCCGTGGCCAGAAGGAATTACAATCAGTTTAAAATTGCCAAGGGCAGCTACACCATGCGCGCCAATATCTGTCAGGGAAAGTTTTACAGTCAGGAGCGGGTTACAGAACCCCTCATCATTAAACTTAAAAAGCTCTAAATCAATTAGTCTATGCTGTTTTTACCAGTTCAGATTTTTTCTGCTGATAAAACTCATAATAAAGTAATTGTGTTAATGATTCAAAGAGGATACCTTTGTCCTAATTAAAAATAATCGAAATGAAAAAGATCATCAGTGTTTTAGCAATAGGATTGCTCATGCTGCAGGCATGTAAACAGAACCCTGCAACCCCGCGAAGCTCAGCCACAGATGCCGAAACCATTAAAGTAAGCGGCGAGACCATTACCCATGAAATATTAAATCCACCACTGGTGCCGGCGCCCATAGGAGACCGTGGTGCCAGAAAAGTAGTCATTAATCTGGAAGCAACAGAGATTGAAAGTGAGCTGGCAGACGGCGTTACGTATAAGTTCTGGACCTTTAACAATACCGTGCCGGGTACCTTCATCCGGGTACGCGTAGGAGATGAGGTGGAGTTGCGATTGAAAAACGCATCCAACAGTGTGATGCCGCACAATATAGACCTGCATGCCGTCAATGGTCCGGGTGGAGGGGCAGAAGCCACCAATGTTGCGCCTGGAAAAGAAGCCATTTTTACGTTTAAAGCATTAAATCCCGGTATTTATGTTTATCACTGTGCTGCTGCACCTGTTCCCTTGCATATTGCCAACGGAATGTACGGGATGATTCTGGTAGAACCGGAAGGTGGATTGCCTAAAGTGGATCGCGAGTATTACATTATGCAGGGTGATTTCTATACCAAAGGGAAAACTGATGAAAAAGGCTTTCAGGAGTTTGATCAGGACAAAGGCGTAGATGAAAATCCTACCTATGTGGTATTCAATGGCCGGAAGAATTCACTGATGGGTAAAAATGCGCTTGAAGCAAAAGTAGGGGAGACGGTACGTCTTTTCGTAGGAAACGGCGGTCCGAACCTGGCTTCTTCTTTCCATGTTATTGGTGAAATTTTTGACAAAGTATATGTGGAAGGTGGTAGTAAAATTAACGAAAACGTACAGACTACACTGATTCCTGCCGGAGGTGCGGTCATGGTAGAGTTTAAAGTAGATGAACCTGGAGAGTACATCCTGGTAGATCACTCCATCTTCAGAGCCTTTAACAAAGGTGCCATTGGTAAACTGGTGGTCACCGGAGAGAAGAACCCGAAGATCTTTAATAAAGTAAAATAAAAAACCATTGTAAACCCTGAAGAATCCGCTATGAAACACATTTTCCATATCCTGATGATTTGTAGTGGGTTCTTTTTTATTGGCTGCCAGGAAAATGGTTCTGTTGCAGAACTGCAGCCCGGAGACCAAGTGTTTCCGGAAACAGCCATTCGGTCGGAGGTACAGATGAAACAGATTGCCGGTGGTGATTACCTTCCTTTTTATGGCACCGACAGTGTGCTGATTCATGTGGATGATTTTTTGCTGGATGAACGGCCGGTAACCAATCGTGAGTTTCTGGATTTTGTTCAGAAAAATCCGCAATGGAAAAAAAGCAATGTCCGCAGACTCTTTGCAGATGAAACCTATCTGGCTCACTGGGAAACAGATGATTCGCCGGGAGAAAAAGTAAATCCCGACGCACCGGTTACTTTTGTTTCGTGGTTTGCCGCCAATGCTTATGCAAAAAGTGCCGGAAAACGACTGCCCACGGTAGATGAATGGGAATATGTGGCTATGGCTGATGAAACCTCTGCCAATGCCCGCACCAAACCGGAATATTCATCAGAAATTATCAGGCTTTATGAAATCAAATACCGGGAACGAAATTCCGTGAAACAGTCTGCACCAAATTATCATGGTATTTACAATATGTTTGATCTGGTGTGGGAATGGACCGAAGATTTCAATTCTGTACTCACCACCAATGATTCCCGTACAGCCGAATATGATAATAAAGGACTATTCTGTGCCAGTGCAGCCACCACAGCTACAGATGTCCTGAACTATGCCGCTTTCATGCGGTTTGCATTCCGCCAGAGTTTAAAAGCAAATTATACGGTAGCCAATCTCGGCTTCCGCTGTGCTAAAGATTTAGACTGAACATCATGAAAAATTTCTTATTCATATTGCTTTCGTTTTGTATGCTCAGTGCATGCACCAAGAAAGATGCCGTGCCTCAACCTTCAGCCGGTTCCATTTTCCATCTGAGTTCGGAATGGCAGAATCAGGATGGCGAACACCTCAGACTCAGTGACCTCAAAGGTAAAAACCTGGTCGTGGTCATGATTTTTACCAGTTGCCAGACCGCCTGTCCCATTCTGGTGGCAGATATGAAAAAAATTCATAAGAAAATTGATCGCAGCAAACTGAAGGATACCCGTCTGGTACTGATTTCCATAGATCCGGCTAACGATACACCTGAAATCTTGAAAAAATTTGCGGAGCAAAGAGGCATCTATGGAGAACCCTGGGTGTTTCTGCGCAGTGATGACGCGGCTACCCGTGAGTTTGCCAATGTGCTAGCGGTGAAATATAAGCAGATTTCACCAATAGAGTTTTCGCACTCCAATATCATCACGGTGTTTGACCGCAGTGGCGAAATGATCCGTCAGGAGGAAGGTGCAGGCATTAATGCAGATGCGGTGGCGCAAACCGTCAATCAGTTACCGTAAACGATTACTCGTTCAGATTATCCTTGAAATCATCAATTCTCCAGTCTGTAGCAGCGTTCCCTTTTTCCATTTTTTCTTTGGCGTAAAGCCTGAAATCGTTTTCGGTTTTGTCTAGAAGATAATCATAAGGACCTACAGAGGATATCAGTTTTACCAGTACAGGCGAAATTTCAAGACAAATAAACAATCCCATAATAAATGCTGCTGCAATACCGATGATGGCAGAGTTTTTTCCCAACTCATCCAGCGCCTGCAGTCGTGCTGCAAAACCATTAAAACGGTCTTCGAAGGTTTCGGTTTTGTTTCTTTCAGTTTCTATATTGGTATAAACCTTTGAGATTTCATTGTCCAGATATTGAAGTCGCGGTTCCACGCTCTTGCGATAATTTTCCAGATCTGCACGCCGTTGTTCTTTCAATTCGGCTTTTCTTTTGGCATTCGGTCCGTATCCTTCCTTGCCGGAGGTGAGGCCGGTTTTGGTGCCCAGAATTTCCTTTTCCAGTTCTACCGCAGCAGAATCGTAGGCAGTCTGATATTCGTTAATTTTAATAGCAATCTGTTTTTTTTCGGTTTCAAACGGTCCGCTTTGTTGCAGAATCCGGCCGTTCATTTCGGCCTGAAGCTGTGTTTTATTTCGCTGAATAATCGTGTTGAGCTGTTTATCTACCTCTTTCTCAAAAATTTTCAGTTCCAGAGGTTTGGAAATAATGATGCCTAAAAATGTGGCCAGAATCAGCCTGGGCACGGCCATCAGCACCTGGTTCCACCATGTTCCTGTTTTTTTGATGGATGAAACAATATAGCGGTCCAGGTTGAAAATCATCAGGCCCCATAATACCCCGAATCCGGTGGCAATCCATACGTCATCAAATACCGTGAACATGGCGTACCCGGCAGAGAGCGTTGCGAAAACAGAGGTAAACAGTACAATGCCGCCAATCCCGGCAAATTTATTCCATTCACTTGGGGTTTTGCGTAAAATATGCAGGTTGCCGCCGGAGCAAATGAGTAGGAATTTCTGAAACCAGTTCATGCGGGAACCTGCGGGTATCGGATTTATTTTTTGATGTTTCATAATGCAAATCTTTTATAATGATTTTCAAATGCGCTTAATAAGTAACGAAAACCAGACCAATGTTACAGATGGTATTAGGTTTTACCAAGTAAATCGATTGTAAAACTTCTGTAGCGTTATTTTACAAATGTAGTCGTTGAATATCAGTGAGTTGAAGAGTTTGGCGCTCTTATACGTTATAGGTTTACTTTAACCGGTCCGGATTGGCTTTCAGGAAACTGGCCCATCCTGTATATGATTTTTGATCTGAAAGAGTCCCCGAATTGAAATGATGACACACCGCTACGGCAAGGCCATCTGAGGCGTCCAGATATTTGGTGGGAAATTCTTTCAGATTCAGCAGGTTCTGCAACATTCCCGCTACTTGTTCCTTGCTGGCATTTCCGTTCCCGGTAATGGCCATTTTTATTTTCTTGGGAGAATATTCCGTAATCGGTATGTTGCGGTACAGAGATGCTGCCATCGCAACTCCCTGTGCACGCCCCAGTTTCAGCATACTCTGTACGTTCTTGCCATAAAAAGGTGCTTCCAGTGCCACTTCATCGGGATGAAACTCATCAATCAGCGCCAGAGTCTTGTCGAAAATATACTTGAGTTTGGTCTCGTGATTGGGGTATTTTTTCAGAATCAGTTCATGTATGGAAACCATTTCCATCTTATTTTTTTTGACACGGATGATTCCAAAGCCCATAATAGTGGTTCCGGGGTCAATGCCTAAAATGATTTTTTCTGTTTCCATAATGCAAAAGTAAGAAATCGCTGAGGTTTTTAGCCTTGTCAGATGCTGTATTTCCGCCGGATTAAAAGAGTTGTAATTCATTAAGTGTAAAATTTTAGCTAAAACTGCTATTTTTTTTCTAATTAATTGTGTAATTTTATTTAAAATTTTTAAATGAAAGTCATGATTAATTACTTAGTTCTAATTTTGGGTGTTTCTTGTGCTTCCGGAGAGGTTTCCACTCATCGGAATCATGATTTTGAGGCCGAAAAACCTTCTGCTCTGAACATTGCAGAGAAGATAGACTATCTTTTCTTTTCAATTCAGAAGGCCGATTCCGGTTTAGAAACGGTGACTTTTGAAAAGCGGATGATTTCTGAAGGAAAGCTGAAGTCAGTTCCTGTGTTTAATGCTACAGCGCTGGAAGAAGGAGATTTGGTGGTGGTCATCCGGGACGGGGCAGGCAAAGAATTACAGAAACTTAGTGTAAGAAATCCCCTGAAGCAGCGCATAGAGAGTTACGAAGACGAAATGCAGCAGCATGAGATTGTACTGCAGAAGGCAGATTTCAGCATCAGGTTTCCCTATCACAGCGAGGCACAAAGTGTGGAAGTCTCCATCCGAAAATCCGGAAGCGAAACCATTATTTTTAATCAAAAATTACCATCATGAAAAAGTTTCTTTTCCTCTTTCTGATTTCACATCTCGCAGTGGCGCAAACTTTCACCACAGTCCCGGTTGTGCAAAATGGAAGCAACAATAACAGAATTAACATTGCTGTTTTGGGTGATGGCTTTACGGCTGCACAGCAAAGTAATTTTCAGACGGCTGCTACCAATGCGGTGAATTATATTCTGAATAAAAGTCCCTACGCTGAATACCGCAATTATTTTAACGCCTATGCCGTACAGGTCATCTCTGCGGAAAGCGGAGCCAAGCACCCCGGAACCGCTACTGATGTCACAGAACCTCAGATTCCGGTAGCCAATCCGAATAATTATTTCGGCAGCAGTTTTGATACCAGCGGGGTACACAGATTGCTGTATTCTTTTAGTTCCAATGCCATTAATCAGGTGCTTGCAGCCAATGTTCCGGATTATGATATTGCCCTCATTCTGGTGAACTCTACAGAGTACGGCGGTGCCGGCGGAGTGCACGCATTTGCGTCACTCAACACCAATTCAAATGAAATTGTAGTGCATGAGCTGGGGCATAGTTTTGCCAATCTTGCAGACGAATACTGGTATGCGGCTACCGGTGAGTCGCCCAATAAAACCCAAGTGTCCGATCCGGCAACCATTAAATGGAAAAACTGGCTCAATACCGGTGGAACGGGGATTTATCCTTATTCGGAGGCCGGTGTAAATAACTGGTACCGGCCCCATCAGTCCTGCAATATGCGGTATCTGAATCAGCAGTTTTGTCCGGTCTGTAAGGAACGGATTATTGAGAGAATCCATGGACTGGTTTCGGCTATAGACAGCTATAGCCCGGCAAATGCTGCCACAGTAGATGGTAATGTTGCGCTGAATTTTAATGTCACTACCATTCTGCCGATACCTAATACGCTGGTTAATACATGGACGCTGAACAGCACGCCTCAGTCTGCTACAGGAAATACGTTTTCGCTCACACCGGCACAACTGAATACCGGCAACAACACGCTGGTCTTTTCTGTGACCGACAATACCGCTCTGGTACGGACAGACAATCATGCCAGCCTTCATATTTCTACGGTTACCTGGACCATTTACAAAGATGCGCTGGGGGTTTCCGATATTTCTGCAGAGAAACGGGAATTTGCTGTATTCCCCAATCCGGCAACTGAAATTTTATACATCCGCGGCAAACAAAGTTTTTCAGAAAACGTTTTGGTAGAAATGTTTGACCTTTCAGGGAAAATTATTCCGCTGAAAGCCGGGAAGAACAGCCACAGAGAACTGGTGGCAGATGTGTCCGGGCTGCTTCCGGGTAATTATCTGCTGAAAGTTTCAGATGGCGGTAATACGCTCTTTTCTGAAAAAATTATCATTTAGTAACAATCTTCAAGTGATGCGGTCCGGACTTTATAAGCTCCGGACTTTTCGTAAGTTTTGATAATGCCTAAGAAAGTTATATATTTGATGCCTAATCTATTTAGGCATGAAGAAAAATGCTTTGTACAAAGGGACTTTACAGAATATTATTCTGAAATTGCTCGCGTCAGAGGTGAAGATGTACGGCTATCAACTCTCGCAGCGGGCCCGGGAACTGACGCGTGGTGAACTGGAAATGACCGAGGGCGCACTCTATCCGGCTCTACACAAACTGGAGGCTGAAGGGTTGATTTATGCTGAGGTGCAAAATGTGAGCGGACGTGATCGCAAATACTACCTCCTTACCGAAAAAGGTAAAAAACAACAGGAGGTCCGCGAAGCAGAAATGAAAAGTTACCTTTTTAATCTCAGTACCATCTTTAATCTGGAATCATGATGAACGAAAATCAAATGACGCAAATCCGGGAATATTTATTAGATAAAAAATTACCAATCGACATCCTGATCGAAGTGCAGGATCACTTCGCCGCACAGATACAGGATTTGCAGTACAGCGCAAATATGAACTTTGATGAAGCGTTTGCTCAGATAAAAAGAAGTTGGCATGATGAATTGAAACCTTACTGGAAAGGAGGCCTGAACCTGGAGGAGGTTTCTGATTTCATGCGGCGGATGCGCCGGCAGCATGATCTTGGTAATCTGAATGCCGCTCTGAAAGGCAGTCTGGTTTTCGCTGTTTTGATTCTTGCGGGAACCGGCCTTTTGCCTACGGGCTACACCGGCCTTTTTGTGGTAACTCTGATATCGTTACTGGTGCTCTTTGCGGTGGCTTATTATATCCGTCACCGAAAAAATTTCCGGCTCTCAAAACAATATGAAAAATATGTACTGACCATGCATCAGCATTCTGTTTTTATCTTCTTCATTATTCTGGCGCCTTATCTCAATGTGGTGAGTTCCTTGCTGCGCGAACCGGATCGATATCACCGTTTTTTGTTTTTTCAAACCCATTGGGCAGAATCTTTATTCGTATGGTGTACGCTTTTATTGGTTTCGGGCGGTGTTTTTTTCTCCCTTTCTGCACAGCGGAATTACCTGCGGCAGATTGAAAAAGTAAAACCATTTCTGAAATATCTGCAACCTTCGTCCTGAGAAATTCATTACATTAGATGAAAATTTCTGAAGATGAACCGTAAAGAATTCCTCACTCAAAGTTTTGCGGCCGGCCTTGGACTCGCCCTGGTACCCGGCTTCCTGAGCAATTGCAGCACTGCTGCGCCGGTTTTTGAACTGCCGGTTGTTTCTTCCGGAGAATTGCAAAGGGTTCGTGGCAATGTATTCCGCTATACCCACAGGGGTGGTACCATCGGCATTCTGGAAACCGGGGATGGTTTTACCGTTATTGATGCACAGTTTCCGGATACCATAAAACCTTTGCTTGATGCACTTTCAGTCAAAGGAAAGCCTGTAGAGTTCCTTTGCAATACCCATCATCATGGTGACCACACTTCCGGGAATATTGCATTTCGCGGACTTACAGACAAGGTCATCGCCCATCGTGCTGTGCCCGGTTTGCAGCAGAAAGCGGCCGAAAAGAACAAAACCCTGGATGCACAGTTGTACGCCCATATTCTGTTTGATGAAAAATACAGTTTCAGTTCGGGCAAAGAAAAAATTACCGGGTATCACTTCGGCAATGGCCATACGCTGGGCGACGCCATGTATCATTTTGAAAATGCCAATGTAGTGCATATGGGAGATCTCATGTTCATGAACATGATTCCGGTGTATCGTACCGCAGATGGTGCAGATTCTGTACAATGGATTTCGGTATTACAGCAAGCTCAGCGTTTCTTTGATGATGATACGGTTTTTATTTTCGGACATGCCGGTACGCTTGCGCACACCGTAGGAACTAAATCCAATCTGAAGGAAATGGCCGACTTCCTTGCCGCTACCAATGATTTTCTGGATAAAGCCATCAAAGGCGGTGTTTCCAATGCAGAACTTCTCAAAAGTCATGACTTTGTGCCCGGTTTCGAGCACCGCAAAACACCGGAGCGTTTCCCCGGATATCTGGATGAAGTGCGGAAAACACTGCAAAATTCTTAATGGGTTTCGGGAGCCAGCATTTGTTTGTGCACCGTGTTCACGGTGATTTCTATGGCATCGGCGGTTGCTTTGATGCCTTTGTGCGGATTGAACACCGCGTTTTTTCCTTTGCGCTCATCGGCTACATTAGATAAAATCAGCACTGAGGTTCCGGACTGAGGGTAGTAAATGCTGAGTGACGGCGCGCCCTTCACATACCCCGAATGAAAATACGCATGAGGTTCACCCGGATTTATCATGATACCAAGGCCGTAACCCATGGTTCCGAATACCTGGTGATTCCGTGTTGCGGAGTTTGCGGTCATTTTTTTCAGCGATGATGCTGAAATCACTTTTCCGCTGTGCAGTGCGTGGTTCCAGCGGTGAAGGTCTGCCACCGTGGAGAGGATTCCGCCGGCAGGGACAGATATTTCCGGCTGTGCCAGTCTTTCCGGCATATTGGATACTTCCTGTGCATGACCGGTATTCCCCAGATAGGCTGATGCAAAATGCTGAGTCTGAAACGCGGTAGCGGTTTTGGTGTTTTTCATACCTGCTTTGGTGAAAATCGATTGAGCATTCTCGTCAAAACTCTTTCCGGAGGCTTTTTCAATGATTTCACCCACAAAACGATAGCCTTTGTTGGAATAATGAAATTCTGCGCCGGGCGCTGAGAGCAAACCAGTGCCAAAATCGCTGATGCCCGACGTATGATTCAGCAGTTGTTCAATGATGATCTGCTGATACGGACTTTTGTGGAATTCGGGCAGATATTTTGAAACTAAATCCTTCGTTGAGAGTTTTTGTTCTTCTTCCAGCAAAAGAATCATGGCTGCGGTAAACTGTTTGCTGATGGACGCAATGGCAAAAACTGAATTGCTGTCCAGGGGTATTTGCTCCGTAAAATTCTCGAAACCCGCAGATTTATCAATGAGCGGGGTGCCGTTTTGGCTCACGGAGATGCTTCCGTTAAATTTCATTTGGACAAATACAGAATCTACCCGGGTCTGAAGCATTTGTTTCCTGACTGCCGTCAGCGTACTGTCTATGATCATTGTGCGCAGGTCTTGCCCGTTTGTTGCTTTTTCCGCTTCAGATTTGCATGAAGAAACGGCCGCTACGGCGATTAAAAAGAGGAGTATGATTCTAAGATGGTGCAGCACAATGAAGTTTTGGTGAAGATAGTAAAACTTCAGGACTTGTGAATATTTGTTAAAATATGCCTTTGCTTAGTAAATAGTGATGTATTTTCAGAATAAATTTCATTTATGTGATATAAAAGGCATAAATGCTTTATAAAAGCGTAATTTTCATTATATTTGATTTCACGAACTTAATATAAGTAACTATGAAATTAAATCTACTCCTTTTGGCGGGAGCTTGTTTCTTTCCTAAAGCGCAAACTCCCGAAATTCTGTATTACAAATTCGAAGATACCGGTACCACGGTAACCAATCTTGCACTGAATCCTCCGGCAGGGGCTGCTACTGCTTCTTTGCTGGGGAGTGTTACCCAGAGCCCTACCGGAGACACTTGCATGGGACAAGCGCTTACGGGAACCAATGCGAGTGCTCTTACGGATTATCTGAGTACGAATTGGAATCTGTCGCTCAGCGGTTCTTGGTCCATTCATTTCAAAGTGAATAATTACACTTATGTGGGAACCCAGTTGAATTATCTGCTCGGAGACAGCAGTACCGGTGCTGCTTTCCGCTTGTTTACCAATGGTGTAGCCGGCCAGAATAACCTGATGCTCAGAGGTTCCGGGATTACAGATCTGACAATTCCCGGAGTTTTCCCGGTAACCGGTACACCAAAAAGTATCGCCATTGTCTATGACAATACCACGCAGCAACTGAAAGGCTATATTAACGGAACGCAGGTTGCTACGGCCAACCAGGCTTCACCACTGGTGATTAACGGCAATGGTTTCCGGGTAGGAGGGTATGGAAATGCTACTGCTACCTTCGGTCTGAATACGGGAATGACGATGGATGAATTCGGATTGTTCAGCCGGGCACTCACGCAGGCAGAGGTGCAGTCACTCGCTGATTATTGTGTATTGTCTACTTCAGAAACGGTTACAAAGCAAAAATCGCAGGTTACGGTATCAGAAGGCTATCTCATCACCAGCGAGAGTAAGTTTGGAGATTACGAAATCATGGACATGAGTGGCAGACTGATCCGCAAAGGCAACAGCCGCACCAATAAAGTAAACATTGCGGATCTGGACCGCGGTGTATATCTGATCAAAACTGCGGAATCTTCTACGAGATTTGTGCATTAACCAACAAAAGAGGCTGTCCCCGCGGACAGCCTCTTTAATTATTCAAAACCGGATCCCGGACTACATATTCCTCCGGTACTTTCCGCCCACTTCAAACAGCGCATTGGTAATCTGTCCCAGTGAACAATATTTCACTGCTTCCATCATCTCTGCAAAGAGATTTTTCTGGTTAATGGCAGAAATCTGAAGGTTGTGCAGAATTTCTTCGGTTTTATCTGCGTTGGATTTCTGGAAATTTTCCAGCGTCTCAATCTGCAGTTGCTTTTCTTCCTCGGTAGAGCGAATCACCTCTCCCGGCAATACCGTAGGCGAACCATCTTTTCCAAGGAAGGTGTTCACCCCAATGATCGGATATTCGCCAGTATGCTTCAAGTGTTCATAATACATGGATTCTTCCTGAATTTTAGAGCGCTGATACATGGTTTCCATGGCACCCAGTACGCCGCCTCTTTCGGTGATTCTGTCGAATTCCGCATATACCGCTTCTTCTACCAGATCCGTGAGTTCCTCTATGATGAATGAACCCTGCAGGGGATTTTCATTCTTCGCCAGTCCCAGTTCCTTGTTGATGATGAGCTGTATGGCCATGGCACGTCTCACAGATTCTTCGGTAGGCGTGGTGATGGCTTCGTCATAGGCATTGGTATGGAGTGAGTTACAGTTGTCGTATATTGCGTAGAGTGCCTGTAATGAAGTTCTGATGTCATTAAAATCAATTTCCTGTGCATGCAGTGATCTTCCGGAGGTCTGAATGTGGTATTTCAGCATCTGCGAGCGTTCGTCGGCACCATATTTATGCTTCATAGCCTTGGCCCAGATTCTTCTGGCTACACGGCCGATGACCGCATATTCCGGATCGATACCGTTAGAGAAGAAGAAGGACAGGTTGGGCGCAAAATCGTTGATATCCATCCCTCTGGAGAGGTAATATTCTACATAGGTAAACCCATTGGCCAGGGTAAAGGCGAGTTGCGAAATCGGATTGGCACCAGCTTCTGCGATGTGGTAGCCGGAAATGGACACGGAGTAGAAGTTCCGCACTTTGTTCTCTATGAAGTACTCCTGAACGTCGCCCATCAGTCTCAGCGCAAATTCTGTAGAGAAAATGCAGGTATTTTGTGCCTGGTCTTCTTTGAGGATATCGGCTTGTACCGTACCGCGCACCGTGGCAATGGTTTCGGCCTTAATTCTGGCGTAGGTTTCGGCATCCACAATCTCATTGCCGGTGATTCCGAGTAATTTCAGCCCCAGCCCGTTGTTGGATGGAGGGAGTTCGCCTGAGTAAGAAGGTCTTTTCAGGCCTTTGTCGTCAAATTTTTCTTTTAACCGGGCTTCTACCGTGTCCCAGAGGTTATTTTCGTCAATGTATTTTTCTACATTCTGGTCTATGGCTGCATTCATAAAGAACGCCAGCAGCATGGGTGCCGGTCCGTTGATGGTCATGGAAACGGAGGTCAGTGCGTTTACCAGATCAAAACCGGAGTAGAGTTTTTTCGCATCATCCAAAGTAGCAATGGAAACTCCGGCGTTGCCTATTTTCCCGTAAATATCGGGTGGTAATGCAGGATCCTGACCGTATAGTGTTACTGAGTCAAACGCAGTAGATAATCTTTTTGCGGGCATCTCTGCAGATACATAATGGAATCTGCGGTTGGTTCTCTCGGGGCCGCCTTCACCGGCAAACATGCGGGTAGGATCTTCACCGGTTCTTTTGAACGGATAGATTCCGGCGGTGTATGGGAAGGCTCCCGGAACGTTTTCCTGACCTTTCCAGCGAATCAGATCTCCCCAGTCCTGGAATTTCGGTAAGGCAATTTTCGGGATTTTCAGATGAGAAAGCGATTCTGATTTGGTCTGAACCTTAATTTCTTTGCCACGAACCAGATAGGTATATTCATCTGCTTCATGCTGAAGTTTGAACTCATGCCAGCCATTCAGGAAGTACATGTTTTCCTGATTCAGGTCTTTTTTTATTTTCTGATAGCGTTTTTCAATCAATTCCTGTGTCGTTGCATCATCTTCAAGAATATGCTTGGCTCCGCGCAGCTGATAAAGTTTTCTGGCAATGAGTGCCTGCTCCACCACTTCCTGATCGTATGCATGGTTGGTTTCCACAATTTCAGACAGATAGCGTACGCGTTTCGGAGGAATGATGGTGGAATCTTCGGCCACATTCTGTTCCACATATTCTGCAAAACGAATCTCATTTTGTGTGGTTTCCAGTACTTTATTCACCTTCTGAATCAGCTGGTTGTACAGTTCCGTAGTCCCCCAGTCGTTGAACTGGCTGGCTTTGGTAGCGTACACCGGCATGTTCTCCAGTGGCTGGTCAAAGAGCACATGATTGCGCTGATATTGTTTTTTTACAGCCTGCAGGGCATCCAGAGCCCCGCGTTTATCGGATTTGTTCAGGGCAATCAGGTCTGCATAATCCAGCATGTCTATTTTTTCCAGTTGGGTAGAAGCTCCATATTCCGGAGTCATGACATACATGGACACGTCTGCGATATCGGTAATTTCTGAGCCGGACTGTCCGATTCCGGAGGTTTCCAGAATAATCACATCGGGGTGAGCAAGCCGCAGAACGTTTAGTGCGGAGTGGATGTACGGGGATACCGACACGTTGTTTTCCCGGGTAGCCATGGATCTCATGTACACACGCGGATCGTCTATGGAGTTCATCCGGATCCGGTCTCCCAGCAGTGCACCGCCGGTTTTCTTTTTGGACGGATCTACAGAGATGATGGCAATTTTACTGTCGGGGTTGGCACGCAGAAAGCGGCGTACGAGTTCGTCTGTAAGAGAGGATTTTCCCGCGCCACCGGTACCGGTAATCCCGATGACCGGAATATTTGAATTTTGAGCACGCTCATTAATCTGTTGTACCAGAGCGGTTTTTTCTTCGGAGAAGTTTTCTACTGCCGAAATGATTTCCGAAATGGATTTTGAATCTTCAAAGCTGATATTGTCCAGATCAGCTTCGGTGACATGTTCACCGGTGGCGAAGTCGGATTTCTGTACCAGGTCATCAATCATGCCCTGCAGTCCCAGTTCCCGTCCGTCATCCGGGGAATAGATGCGGGTGATGCCATAGTCCATGAGGTCTTTTATTTCTTCCGGAAGGATGACGCCGCCTCCGCCGCCAAAAATTCTGATGTGCGGGGCATTCTTTTCCTTCAGCAGGTCACAGATGTATTTGAAATACTCATTATGTCCGCCCTGATAGGAGGTGAGGGCTATGGCATTGGCATCTTCCTGTATGGCACAGTTGACCACCTGTTCTGCAGATTTGTCGTGTCCCAGATGAATGACTTCGCAGCCGGTTCCCTGGATCATGCGGCGCATGATGTTGATGGCGGCATCGTGCCCGTCAAAAAGGGCAGCTGCGGTTACGATTCTGATTTTGTTTTTTGGAGTATATTTCTGACTTTCCATAAGTGAATTTTCGTAGGCCAAAGATAAACATTTAAATAAAAATTAAAGCTGCGGCTCGGCTGACTTGCCGGAGGGGGATTTTGACAAGAAGTCCGGAGGCGGAACCAAAGGTTTTTTTGGATCAGCGCAGTAAGATGGAGTTGCTTGTTCTGCTGAAGACTCTGCGCGAACATAGCCCGGATGGCAGCGGCATCCTTTTCTGGTGCATGAGCGGAGCCGAATGCACCGGAAAAGATACAGCGTACAGCCGGTGAGACCGGTGAACGATGATTCCCGGTGGGTGCTCCTGAAAAAAAAGTAAAAACCCTGCTGTGTTTCAGGTCAGGAATTTATTATTGCTTTTGAACGGTCCACTGCCCCGTTTGGGTGCCGGATTTCCAGGTGCCTGATTGGGTGATGAGGTTGCCGTGGAGTACAAATCCCGATGGCAATCCCACGGATTGAAGGGCGCCGTCATTGCGTACCATGCCGGCAATAGCCAGGGTTTCGGTGCCGTTTGCGGAGATTCGGGTAAGCGAAATATAGCCGCTTTTCAGGACTTCAATTTTCAGGGTGCCGGATTCGTGACCAGTGTAGTTGCCCTTGTAGAGTCCCCGGTACGGCGATGCATAATTTTCCTGCTCTGCACGGTTCATATGGTTCTCCAGCAGTTCTGAACAGGAATGGAGCCACAGTAGTGATACAACGAAAAGGAGGGAACGGTTTTTCATTTGTGGTAGTCTGGTACAGGCAAAGATAGTAAATGGAGGCAGATGCGGTGTGAAAGGTTTGTAATTAATGATTATTTTTGCACCAAATTTATTTATGCAACGTGCCCTTTTATATTTTTTTCTGGGAACTGGTCTCAGTTTTTTACTTAATTATTATGTGTTTGGCAGTCAGGGCTGGGCTTTAGATCTCTATTATGGAGCGGCTTTCGGGGCGGCATGGGGCATGGCTTATTTTCTGGATGATGAGCGTTTTGCACTGATCAGGAAACTGCTGATTTCTTTTGTGGGGATGATTTTGCTGGTGGGCGCCGGGCTTTTATTTTTTGATTTTGAAAAAGCGGTACCTTCTGTCATGAAGTTCTCTACTATTTTTGTGGCGTATTATCTGCTGGCGAGTTTTAAGGGCAGTAAATCACTGCGGCGGTAAAATCTGCTGTTATTTCTGTAGCCCGCCATATACCTGCAGAAATTAAGATGATAAAAATATTTTCAGATTCAAAATAAATCTGTACCTTTGCACACCCGTTTTGGGGAAAATTATGTTTAATAGTAAACGAAAAAGTGTGAATACATTAAGTTACAAAACCGTTTCAGCTAACAAAGCTACCGCTAATAAAGAATGGGTTGTGGTAGACGCTGAAGGACAACCATTAGGAAGACTGGCTTCCAAGGTTGCGAAGATTTTGAGAGGTAAGCACAAAACGAATTTCACGCCTCATGCAGACTGCGGAGACAACGTGATTGTTTTGAATGCTGGAAAGATTACTCTTTCAGGAAACAAATGGGCTGATAAGACTTATATCTGGCATACAGGATACCCTGGTGGTCAGAAGTCTCAGACAGCTGAGGAGCTATTGAAAAAAGATCCGATGAAAGTTTTGGAGAAGTCCGTAAAAGGAATGCTTCCGAAAAACAGACTGGGATCTCAGTTGCTGAAGAACCTTTATCTGTATGAAGGAACTGAGCACAAACAGGAAGCTCAGCAGCCAAAAACGATTAATATTAACGAATTTAAATAATTAATATGTCTACAGTTCATAAAATTGGAAGAAGAAAAACTTCAGTAGCCAGAGTTTATGTGAAGCCGGGAACCGGAAACTTCAAAGTAAACGGTAAAGATGCGAACGAGTATTTCTCTACAGATGTAATGGTTTACAAACTGAACCAACCGTTTATCCTTACGGAAACTGCGGGTCAGTATGACGTAACCGTAAACGTTTTCGGCGGGGGTAATACCGGACAGGCAGAAGCCATCAGACTGGGAGTATCCAGAGCGCTTTGCGAAATCAATGCAGAATTCAGACTGGCACTGAAACCACATGGTCTTCTTACCAGAGATGCCAGAATGGTGGAAAGAAAGAAACCAGGTCAGAAGAAAGCAAGAAAGAGATTCCAGTTCTCAAAACGTTAATTCACAGGATTTCAGATTTCAGACATCAGATTTCAAATTTCTGGTCTCATGTCTTCTATCTCAAATCTCATATCTAATTAAAAAAATGCCCCGTTTAGTTTAGCATCCAAACATTTCTCCCATCTAAAGAAATTGTTGATTGCACGAAGCGGAACGTAAACTAAAAACAAAAAAGAGACATGGCAAAAGCAAATGTTAAAGACCTTTTAGAGGCAGGTGTACACTTTGGTCACATGACCAGAAAGTGGAATCCAAATATGGCTCCATACATCTTCATGGAGAAAAACGGTATTCACATCGTAGACTTACATAAAACAGCCGTAAAACTGGACGAAGCCTGTAACGCTTTGGAAAAAATTACTGCTGCCGGCAAGAAAGTTCTTTTCGTAGCAACCAAAAAGCAAGCGAAAGAAGTAGTGGCCAAGCACGCTGCAGAACTGAATATGCCTTATATTACCGAAAGATGGCCGGGTGGTATGCTTACCAACTTCGTGACCATTCGTAAAGCGGTAAAGAAAATGAACCACATCGATAAGATGAAGAAAGACGGTACTTTCGAAACTCTTTCCAAGAAAGAAAGACTTCAGGTAGACCGCCAGAGAGCAAATCTGGAGAAAAACCTGGGTTCTATTTCAGACATGGTGCGTCTTCCTTCTGCCATCTTCGTGGTAGATATCATGAGAGAACACATTGCGGTTACTGAAGCTAAAAAACTGGGAATCCCTGTATTCGGTATTGTAGATACCAACTCAGACCCAAGAAAAGTAGATTTCGTAATTCCGGGGAATGATGATGCTTCCAAAGCCATCGACATGATCCTGAATGTAGTGTCTGATTCCATCAAAGATGGTCTTTCTCAGAGAAAAGCAGATAAAGAAAAATCTAAAGAAGCTGAAGAAAATGTATCTGCTGATGCAGATGCAGATTTCGATAACGCTGCAGAATAAGATTTTATCTTCATAACAAAATGGTCCGGTTAGTCCGGGCCATTTTTTTTGGTTATCATCAGCGTGCTTCTGGATTTTACGCCAAAATCTTTCATTTAATGATTGCCGTTTTATCCTGATGCACGTGCACCAAAAAACCCGGCCTGTTGCGGTCGGGTTCTTGTGGCAGAAAAGCATTGCTGCTCTGGTTTATCGTATGTATTCCTCTTCTTTCAAGCGGAATTTAATATAGGTTATGGTCTTGCCCTTCGCCGAAAATAAACCTTCGTAGTAGGTCCGGATGTCGCGCAGGAGGGGCGTGCCCGGTTCGTATTCCGGGGCTCCATAAATATCGTGGTGGGCGCTGATGATTTCATGGCCCAGCCCCTGCAGCAATCCCAGCGTGTATCCGTGCAGAAATTCGGAGTCGGTTTTCAGGTGGATTACGCCGTCTTTCTTCAGGAATTTGCGGTAACGCTCCAGGAAATCAGGATGCGTCATGCGGTGCTTGGTTCTGCGGTATTTGATCTGAGGATCGGGGAAGGTAATCCAGATTTCATCTACTTCGCCTTCATCGAAAAAACAATCGGCCAGTTCTACCTGAGTACGCAGAAAAGCCACATTCTTCATGTTTTTTTCATGCGCTTCCTTGGCTCCGAACCAGAATCTGGCTCCTTTGATGTCAATCCCGATGAAGTTCTTTTCGGGGAACGCTTTGGCCAGTCCCACGGAATATTCGCCTTTGCCACAGCCCAGTTCCAATACCAGGGGATTGTTGTTTTTAAAGACTTCAGATCTCCATTTTCCCTTCAGCGGATGCTGGTTCAGCGCTTCCTCGCGGGTAGGCTGAAACACATTCGGAAGTATTTTATTCTCGGCAAATCTTGCCAGTTTGTTTTTTCCCATGTATCATTAAAAATTCGCTGCAAATGTATGAAAACCTGCAGGAAGAACAAACTTTGAGGGTGTGCAGAAGTCCTTATTTCGGAGGATTGCCCAGCGAAACCATAATGGCTTTCTCTACCGTTTTCTGGGAAGCATATTGTGCCCCGCAAAGCAGGCTGGAGAAGAGATACTGACCCTTCGGAATCACAATTGTGTTCTCTCCCTGGGCCGGGATGGCCAGCCGGTAATTGCTGTTTCCGGTGCCTTCCATCCGCATGATGATGTTGCAGTCCGAATGGTTGCGGATCATCACAGTGGTTTCCTTACTGGTAGGATCGTTGTTAAAGAGGGCGTTCAGGATTTTTACGGTGGTATTTTTGTGATCGGCCACGGTAGGATTCATCAGCAAATCAAATTCTTTCTGCTCCGGATTGTCGTAGCTTGCTGCAGAGGCTGCCGATGCTTTGCTTCCGGATGCCGCTCTGGCAGCGGGATTTGCAGCCCGTATGGCAGCAGCTTCTGCAGAACTTATGGAAGGGGACGTAGTATAGCTGCGCCCGGATTCTGCTACGGCTATCCGGCCGCGCATTCCTACATTGGGATCTGCTGCAGCACGGTTGGCTCTTGCCAGTTGTTCCTGGTAGTATCTGATTTGTTTTTCCTTGATGTTCGCATTCATCTCATCAAAGGAAATTTTGGTGGAGGGTCTTCTTTTCAGCAGCGCCAGTTTTTCCTGCATGTCTGTTACCCGAGTATCTTCCGGGTGAGCGGTTTTAATGTAATTCTTCAGCAAAGTCATCAGGCGTGGTTTCAGGATGGACCTGCGGGGATCATCCGGGTGAGCATCTCTCAGAAAGGCGTCCAGTTCATATATGCTGGTACTCTTCATGATGTTGCTGTAATCCTTCATTTTACGCTGAGCAGGGTAGGAGCAGCTCAGAATTACGGCAAAAAGGAATATGAATCTTTTCATGCTTAAAATATCAGGTGAAAATTTTACTTTAAAAATAACGATTTTTTAATTATTTTAGTATTCAGGGTCCCACAGTTTCCATCAGACTGGAGTTTTTGAGCCTTCGCTGGTAGATGGGCAGGTATCTTTCAATATAAATTTTGGTCGCTTCGTAGTTTCCGGCAAGCAGATACGGTTGCAGATCGTCTGAACTGTACACAAACTGCAGAAAATTGTCAATAAGATGATTGGGAATTTTCAGTTCCTCGAAGTATGCCGGCCCGAAATAACTTTTGATATTCGTTACTGCCACGTTCATCCGTTCATATGCCTGCAGTCTTTCCTTTTTCTTTCGTTCACCGGAGAGGATGTCGTAGATGCTTTCTATGCTGAAGTTCAGTCCGCCGTCTGCAAAGGAAGCGACCGGAAGCTGTGGCGAGGTGCCGTCCCCTTTGGGCTCGGGCAGGCCTATCATTTCCTTCAGTTTTCTTTCCTTTTCGCCGGTTTTCAGGCTCAGTACGTCTTTTTTCAGATTACCGGTTGGTTTAAATTTGCTGATGACTACTTCCTGAATATCATGGTAGGCAATTTTCAGTTCAATGATATTGCGGTTGTGTTCCAGCATTTTTTCGGTGACGGTAATGTCTTTTCTTTCGGTCACGATTGAGGTAAACCGGATTTTGTCTCCCGGTTTTGCCTGAATCCGGAACTGACCGGTCACAGATGAAAGCACGGTTCTGTGTTCATTCAGGTTGGTCACATAAATCTGGTTCAGGTAGAAAGACGAGGTGTCCCGCAGGAATATTTCCCCGGCAAACTGCTGGCCACTCATGGCATTAACCACCAACAGCAAAATCAACAATACAAATCTGTTCATCATATGCGGCAAAAGTAGGCAGAAATTCCCCTGCGTACTGCGGTTTAGATGACCGGTTCGGGTTAAAGTTAGGTTAAAATTGTCCCGCAATTGTTAAAAAACAGCAAAATGTCCTTTTTGGAGGTTTTCCAGGTGTACCGAATGGGTCAGTTCAGTACCTTTACTGTCCCGCTGCTGCCCTCTTCTGCGCTCAGTACATTCAGATTCCCTGCTTTGTGCACCCGGATGCTGCCGGATGAACTGGCACGTGCGTTCAGCGTGTGACTCACGGCCATACTGATGCTGCCCGAACTGGAAGCGCTGAGTTTTGCGGTTTCGGCTACCAGACCGGAGGCGGTAAAATCGCCGGATGAACTGGAACCCACTTCTGCGTTTTTCACATTGCCTTCTACATCAATGTTTCCGGAAGAATTTACATCAGCGATGAGGTTGATGGCCCAGATGTTTCCGGAAAAATCAGCACTGGAACTGCAACCTATTTCAAAATCATTGGCTTCCAGATTGCCGGAAACAGATCCCGAACTCGATACGGAAACTTTCATTTTTTCTGAAAGAAATTTGTCCTTCACGGTAATGTCTGCAGAGGAGTTGGCTGCCAGACGGTTGAAGTCGCGGGCATAAATTTTAGCCTTGATCTGGTGCGTGCGGATGTTATTGAAAAATCCCTGGGTACGGATGAAAATATGAAGTTTTTTGCCGTTGTTCTCCACATGCACGTGCTCCATGATGCTGACAGGCGCTTCTATGACCACTTTTTCTTCATCAGATTTTATAATTTCTGCATCTATAGAAGTAGAAACTTCAATCTCATCAAACTCAAAATTATAGGATTTCTTTATCGTGTTCTCATGTTCTGCGTTCAGCGAAAGGCCGTTGTATTCCTGCTGGATTTTCTGGCAGGAGGTAAGCAGAATGGACACAATGAGAAAAGGTAAAACTGTGATTTTCATAATGGTAGGTTTAGCAGAATCAAATTTAAAAAAAAGAATCTATCTTTATGCACATTTTAAACAACAATGTCAATGAAAAATATTGCAAGTATAATTTTAGTATCCGCATTGATGATGAGCACAGGATGTTCCAAAACCACCACAGAAACTCAGAGAGTAGAAGCACCTGCCGTGAGCGCAGACCTTCAGAATAACCCCTTTATGAAGCCCAGTACGCTGCAGTACCTGACTCCGGAGTTTGACAAGATTAAAGATGAACACTTCAAGCCTGCATTCCAGTACGGATTACAGCAGCAACTGTTCGAAATTCAGCAAATTACTGATAATCAGGAAGCTGCAACCTTTGAAAATACCATTGTAGCGCTGGAGAACAGCGGAGAAGTCCTGAAGCGGGCTCAGGCGGTATTCTTTAACTTTACCAGTGCCAATACCAACCCGGAACTGCAAAAGCTGGAAGAAGAATTTGCACCGCTTTTTGCCGCACAGGCAGACCGCATTTATCTGAATGATGCCCTGTATCAACGGGTAAAAGGCATCGATATCAATGCCTTGACCGGAGAGGACAAGCGCCTGGCAGAATACTACCTGCAACAGTTTGAAATTGCCGGTGCCGCACTGAGTGCCGATAAAAAAGAAGAACTGAAAAAGGTGAATGAAGAGCTGGCTACCCTCAGTACACAGTTCAGTAATAAATTACTGGAAGCCAGAAAACAGGGCGGGTTACTGATTGATGATATAAAGGAACTGGACGGTCTGTCGGCAGATGATATTGCCGCCGCCGCAGCCGACGCAGAAGCAGCAGGTCACAAAGGAAGATACCTGCTCGCATTGCAGAATACCACACAGCAACCGCTGCTGCAAAATCTGAAAAATAGAGCCACCAGAGAAAAGCTCTTCAAAGCTTCCTGGACCCGTGCAGAGAAAGGAGATGCCAATGATACCCGTTCCATCCTGGAAAAACAAGCCCAACTGAGACTGAAAAAAGGCCAACTGCTGGGCAAAAAATCCTTCGCCGAGTGGAAATTGCAGGATCAGATGGCTCCGGACCCGGAAGCCGCCATGGATTTGCTGGCACAACTGGCCCAACCTGCTGTGGAAACTGCAAAAAAAGAACGGGATGAGATCCAGGCACTCATTGATTCGCAGAACGGCGGTTTCAAAGTGGAACCATGGGACTGGAATTTCTATGCAGAGCAGGTACGAAAAGCCAAATTTGATCTGGATGAAAATGAAATCAAACCCTATTTTGAAGTCAATACCGTGCTGGAGAAAGGCGTATTCTTTGCCGCCGAAAAATTCTATGGCATCACCTTCAAGAAGAGAACCGATCTGCCGGTCTATCACCCGGATGTGATTGTGTATGAGGTTTTTGACCGGGACGGACAGTCGCTGGCGCTATACTATCTGGACTTTTACACCCGCAGCAACAAGAACGGCGGCGCGTGGATGAGCAATTTTGTAGATCAGTCCCATCTTAAAAATCAGAAGCCGGTCATTACCAATGTGTTCAATTATCAGAAGCCGGCTGCGGGGAAACCTTCACTGATTTCCTATGATGATGTTACCACCATGTTCCACGAGTTCGGACATACGCTGCACGGCCTGTTTGCCAATCAGAAATACGTATCCGTTTCGGGAACTGCTACGCCCAGAGATTTTGTGGAATTCCCGTCGCAGATCAATGAGTTCTTTGCACTGGAACCTTCAGTGCTGAAGAATTACGCATTGCATTACCAGACCAGACAGCCCATGCCACAGGCGCTGGTAGATAAAATAAAGAAAGCCGCAACATTCAACCAGGGGTATTCTACCACCGAGCTGGTTTCTGCAGCCACACTGGATATGAACTGGCATTCGGTGACCGAAGAATCACAGCTGAAGCCCACGCTGGAATTTGAGAAGGAAGTGCTTCAGAAATATGGATTCACGCTCAGCGAGGTGCCGCCCAGATACCATTCACCGTATTTTGCGCACATCTGGGGTGGAGGCTACTCTGCGGGCTACTATGCGTATATGTGGTCTGATGTGCTGAATGCTGCAGCATGGGATTATATCGTACAGAACGGCGGCATGACCCGTGAAAACGGCGACCGGTTCCGCGAACATATCCTGTCGGTAGGCAATTCCGTGGATCTGAATGAGGCGTTCAGAAATTATACCGGCAAAGACCCGGATATCAAGCCCTTATTAAAAAACAAAGGATTTATCCAGTAAATACAGTGAAAGCCGCCCTCGACGAGCGGCTTTTTTTGGCTTTGCGGTGCGGTCATTTCCGTGGTCAAGAATGATTTATTCCACAGTTCCACATCTATGTAATTGGCGGTCAGTGGAGTGGCCGGGTTGTTCCGTGTTTTCAGGAAGTTGATGAGGAGCTGTTTCCCGCTTTCCGCTGTATCTTTTCCGGTGACGGCGGCTCCGCGCCGTCACCGGAAAAGGATGCCGCTGCAATCGGGGCTATGGGTGTGGATGCCTCAGGAACCGGGGTGTCCGGAAGGCATGTTGGGACTTGTTGTACGGAATTTCACGTGCGAAGCCGAAGATTGAGGTTCAGGGCAGAACAGGGGAGTGCGGGTCAGACTTTGAGAGATTAAGAGGGTTCAAGAATAAGAAAATGATGGGCACCTCTAATGCGCGTTTTGTATTGTAGATTTATATATGCGCAATTTTTCAGAGGTAAGACAATACCAATTACGCAATTGCAATAATGCGCTTAAATAATTGATAAACAGCTTGTTGATTTTTTATAACGATGTTGTACTGAATTTGATAAAAAAGTTGTATTATTGCGTATATTTATGAGTTAGCGGTAATTTTACCAAACAGAATGTTGAACATAAAAAAATATAATCCGATGAAGCTATAAGTAACTGTTCAAAATAAAAAAAGTGAAACTTTTTTATTGCTTTCAAAAAGCAGTGAGAATTTCTATTATCAACTTTTAAAAATTAGAAGAAATGACGCAGTTACAAATGATTAACAAAACAAAATCTATAGCTCAACAAGACGAAAATGTTTCCGCTGTTTTTATGTATGGTTCATTTACTAAAAGCGAAGGAGATAAATATTCTGATATCGAATTTTACATCTTTTTAAAAAATAAAGAAAATTTCTCGTCGGAAAAATGGGTAAATCAAATTCATCCTGTGGCATTATATTTTACAAATGAATATGGAAGCGAAGTTGCTATTTTTGAGAATATGGTCAGAGGCGAATTTCATTTTTTAAAAACGGAGGAAATTGAAATTATCAAATCTTGGGACGGAATTGTTGCATTTAGCGATTTTGACCAAATGAACCTAATCGACAAAGACGGACATTTAACGAAAACACTAAATCAAATCAAAACGAAATCGCCCGAAAGAATAACAAATGAAAACATCTTGTGGTTAAGTCAATCATTACTGAATGTTATACTGACAACAAGCAACTTAATTAAGCGAGAAGAATTTGCTCATGCTCATCATAGTTTATCAAATGTTCATAAATATTTGCTTTGGCTTATTAGAGCAAGAACAAACAAAACCCAACATTGGGAAAGTCCAACTAAAAGTCTTGAAAAGGATATTGATACGACTTGGTATTTTGCGTATAAAACAGTAACATCGGATTTAAATCCTAAAAATATAATTTTATCTTTTGAAAACTCATTAAATTTATCGGAAAAACTATTTGACGAACTAAATATTGAACCAAAAATGAAAGAAATCCTACATGAAATAAGAAAAAACTACCGCTAATAACTAAGCTTTCGTTGGGCTTGAAAAGCCAACAATGAAAGCCCGTTGAACGGAAGCTTCGGGAGCTTTTTTGGCAGTCTATGGAGTTATCGTTTTTAGAATTTAGATACACAAAG
>NZ_JAJEWK010000004.1 GCF_020687745.1 Chryseobacterium sp. MFBS3-17 | reverse complement strand
CTTTGTGTATCTAAATTCTAAAAACGATAACTCCATAGACTGCCAAAAAAGCTCCCGAAGCTTCCGTTCAACGGGCTTTCATTGTTGGCTTTTCAAGCCCAACGAAAGCTTAGTTATTAGCTGTAGTTTTTTTTATATCTCCATTGTTTCAAATTTCACATTAGGATAATATACATTATACTTAATTCCAAACATTTGTTCTCCAGGAAGGTTTTTAATAAGTTGAAATTCAGTTATGAGCTTTGGATTTATTTTGTCATTTTCATATTTTTCAGGATTATACTCCCACTTCATTCCTAAGGATGATATACTGTTTATTAATAATATTGCTTGTTCATAAGTAGACAATTGCGCTCTTAACATTTTTCCATATTTATATTTTTCATTTTTGTCTAAAATATTTTCATTAAGATATTTGAATGTTTGAAATAAATGTCTAAAATAGTGTCCAAAATATGACTGTCTTCCTTGAAAGCATTTTTCATAATCTTGACATAATTCAAAATTTTGCGCAAAATCTGTTAAAATAATTTTTTTATTTTGCTTCCTTTTTTTATAAAGTTCATCAACTAAATTCTGAAGTTTTTTTGTTTCCAAATGCCTTGCTTCTAGCCATAATTTAAGATACCGATTATTATTTTGACTAGGTTTTAATTCCATATAAAATAATAACTTGTGATAAAATGCAGGGTTATATTTTTTCAAAAAGTTTTTCCTTATTACCGAAAGACCTTCAGAATTTAGACCATAGAACACTATTAAATAAGAAATATCAATAATTATCAAATCTAAAAGATTAATCTCATTATTAATTTTGGTTGTTAACTCTTGTAACTTTTTTTTATAACTAGGAATAATACAATCATCTAAATTGTAATTTTTTGAATAATTTTTTATATCCCTATAACAATCTATGAATTCGAAGAAAAATTCTTCAACCACTTCGCGATTCTCAATAATATAATTTTCAGAAATTCGCAAACGAAATTCAGATACATTTTGTTTATGCAAATTTATCATTTGAAAGAAAATCGATTCAAATGCATTTCTTTTATTTTCCCTTAGTTGCTCATTAAATGTTAAATAAATTAAAAACGTTCCAGCCAAAGCAAATAGAGTTCCAACAACACCTCCTACGTAATCTCCAAATTGACCTGTTACTTCATAATTAGTACTACCAAACAATGAAAAATCATCATTACAAGATTTAATTATAAAAAAAACAAAAACCAAACAACCTGACCCAATTAATATTTTTGATAAATTTTTCACTCTTAGTCTATACGGTATTTTGGTTTAAAATTACAGCTAACTCTTAAATATACGCAATTATACAACTTTTATATCAAATCTTAAAGAAATATTAATTAATATCTTTAACCGTTGACAAAGAAGTGCTTATGCGAAATAGAAATTGTACGTACTTTGTATATTATATCTGCAAAATATTTTTCATCTTTGTAAATACAATACAAAATACGAAGTTGTTATGGAAAATAATACCGGAAAATTTCAAGTTGCTCATTTTGCTTTCGAAACAGGAGAACACCAAAACAAAGCCGTGATTTGGATCAGTTTCCCTTATCAGCAAAATCTTATTCATCACCTGAAAAGGTATACCAAAGCCCGATGGAGTGCTACACACAAAAAATGGTACGTGCCGGATGTCGCCTTTTATCGCACTTTGTTCGGACTCGAACTCAAATATTATGGCAATAGTGCCTTAGCCGCCATTCACCCGGTCAATCGGAATGCCTTAGACCGCTATATCGGGCAATTACAACTCAAAGGATACAGCCCAAACACAATCAGAACGTACGTGACCGAATTTTCGCAACTGCTCAAAACCCTGAAATCATTCCCCGTAAATGATCTGACTGCCGAAAAACTACGAAGTTACTTTTTGTACTGCATCAATGAATTAAAACTATCCGAAAACATCATCCACAGCCGTATGAATGCTGTTAAGTTCTATTTTGAGCAGGTACTTCATCAGGAAAAACTGTTCCTGGAAATCCCAAGACCCAAAAAACCAAGTACATTGCCCAAAGCAATTTCCACCCGGGATATTAAAAAAATGCTGGACACCATAGAAAATTCCAAACACACACTTTTACTGAAATTGTGCTACGGAATGGGGCTTCGGGTCAGCGAAATTGTAAATCTCAAAATTACCGATATAGACAGCAAACGAATGCAGGTCCTGGTAAGCCAGGGCAAAGGTAAAAAAGACCGGTATGTCAATTTGCCCGAATCTATTCTCAATGAACTCAGAGCATATTACGCAGCATACCAACCCAAAGAATTTCTGTTCGAAGGAAGATATGGCAATCAATATTCGGTTCGTTCTGTGCAAGCGGTGTTTAAAAACGCAATGAAAAAAGCAAGAATAAATAAAAAAGTTGGGATACACAGCCTCCGGCACAGTTATGCCACGCATTTAATAGAACAAGGAACGGATATCCGTTTCGTACAGGAACTCCTCGGGCACAAAGACATTTAAACAACCATGATTTATACCAGCCTTACCGATCTGACCAAACGAAATATTAAAAGTCCGCTGGATCATTTGTAAATACGGCGATAGGGTATGGTGCAGGGGGATATCCTTATTTTTCTGCGGAAATTATGAGAAGCATTTGATTCAATTTGAAGTTTTTAAATCCTCAACAGAAAGTTAAGTCCAGGATTCTTGGCCGAAAGATTTCTTTCGGATTAAAGGTCTGAGAAATACAATTGTCCGGAATGTGAAATTTCCGGACATTTGATTTTAGAAGTTTGGACATTTCGTTTTGGCGATTATATATAAATTTTTTCCAATAAGCTGGAAGTTCTAACAAATATTGTTAAATCTTTACTAAATCGTATATTTCTGATTAATAGTATTATATCCGTTTTCAAACGACTACAAACGGTATTAAATGTTTTTCTACCGGCTATTTTTCTGCGGTTGTTGAACCTTTGCAGCAGAGATTTGAGAGAAACAGTGCGTCTCGGATCTGAGTCTAACATTTAAATTTTAAAGTCATGTCATTAAGAAACAGAGTGACCCTGATAGGGCACACAGGAAAAGAAGTAGAGGTTTTCAATTTCGAAAACGGAGGAATGAAAGCAAGCGTTACGCTGGCCACCAATGATTTCTACACCAACGCTAAGGGCGAGAAAGTAGAGGAGACCCAATGGCACACCCTGGTGGCCTTTGGCAAAACAGCAGAGATCATGCAAAAGTATGTGCAGAAAGGCAAGGAAATCGCCGTGGAAGGAAAGTTGACCTACCGCAGCTATGAAAAGGACGGTCAGAAACTTTACCTTACAGAAATCCGGGTAGATGAACTGGTGCTCCTGGGCAGCAAGTAAATAAATCCCGCAGCCGGCGTGCAAAACTGCCGCCGGCTGCGGTTTCTTAAGAATTACCGGATGATGGTGCCATCAGGTGGTACCGCAAAGAAACGGGGTTACACAGCTCCGTAATTGCACACCCGGATTTTTCAATAGAGGCATTGCAATTCGGAACGGTCCAAATTGTTGCTGTGCACTATTTCAAATAATTCCCTTAAACACCTATACCATGAAAGTAAAAGTTTTAAAGATCCGCCTGGATGATGCTTTCATTCACGCCGATCAGCAGTTGCTGGATGATTTTCTGGCCTGCCATCAGGTTTTCAAATTCGAATCTGCTTTTGTGAAGCAGGAAGAATGCTGGTCTGTTATTTTGTACTATGACGAGCTGCCCGCATCTGCCACGATACAGGTTCTCAGGAACGGACAGCCCGCCACACCGAAAGATGGTGGCAGTAACCAAAGTTCGGTGGGTGAAATGAAACCCATGAAATATGCAGCCGGAAAAGAGGAACCTCTTACCGCGGATGAAACCAAAATTTTGGATTGCCTGCGTTTGTGGCGCAACCGCAAGGCCAAAGAGCAGAAATTGCCATCCTACTGTATTGCAACCAACAGTGAACTGGTGTCTATTGCAAAATATCAGCCTGCCAGTGCAGATGAGTTGCGGGACATTAAAGGATTTGGCCGCCACAAAATAGAAAACTTCGGTGCAGAAATTATTGAGGTGCTGGAAATGGTATAAAATGCTCCGGAGCTTCAGCTCCGGAGTTTCTTACTGATACCGCTGATGTTCTTTTTCCTTCACAAAAAGTCGCCGTACCGGTTTGAAGAACGCCTTGTACTTTTCGGCATCAAAGAGTTGTGAATCGGTAAGCGCCTTGTAGGTGAGCCAGATCCCGAACGGAAATAAAATAATATTCGGAAGCCATGCCGCCAGATAAGGATTCAGCGTGCCGTCCCAGGCCAGATTTTCTACCGAAAGATTCATTACATAAAACACAATGAAAATCACAATGGCAATCACTACCGGCAATCCCATTCCGCCTTTCCGGATGATGGAGCCCAGGCTGGCCCCGATGAGGAAAAAGATAATGCAGGTCACCGAAAATGCTATAATCCGCTGCTGATAAAGCACGATGCGGCTGTAGCTTTTAATGATCGGATTAATCTGGCTTTCCCGGTTTTTGGCCGAAACTTTCAGACTTTCCAGCTTTTGATGGGCTGCATTCAGAATTTCCAGCTGTTTGACTTTTTTCACAGTATCCAGTTTCAGCTGCGGAGTTACAGCACTGCGGCTGGGCGTCTTGTCAATATAGGTGATGTATGAATTGACATAACTCAGCAGATCACTGTTGATGTTATTGAACGTTTGGGTGTTTTCCTTTTTACGGTCTGCAATGGTGATATTCAGTTCACCATATGTTTTGAAACGGTAGTCATCTGTGATTCTTTCTTCTTCAATCGCTTTATTGATGATTTCACTGATGTCAAAATGAGAGGTAAGGGTGTCGAATTTGATGGCCTGGTCCGGCTGCCGGATGCGGTCGTTGATTCTCTGATTTGCAATATTGTCTTCAAAAACATAGCCGTTAAAGAGAATCAGCTTCAGGTAATTTTTGTTTTCGGTAGAGGGAACCAGCAGGCCTTTTGCCGCCCGGATGGATTGTTGGTTCTGGTAAGCGTTCGCTTTCTTGTGAATATAGATTCCCTCCAGATTTTCACCGTTTTCACCGGCAATTTTATCAAACTTTACCAGATATCCGGGAATCTGGTCTATAAACTGACCTGGAGTGAAGTTCAGAGCGGGTCTGGTTTGTGCAATATTATAGAGCATATTTTTGGCCTTGCGCTGAAAATCCGGAGTAATATTGTTTTGAAACAGAAATAAAATTCCGGAGAGCATCACCGAAATCAGAAACAGGGGCATCATGATGCGCGTAAGAGAAATGCCTGCGGCCTTCATGGCAGCAAGTTCATAGCGTTCGCCCAGTTCTCCGAAAGTCATGATAGACGAAAGCAGAATAGTAAGAGGCAACACCATATTGATGACGCCCACACCAAAGTAGAAGAGCAACTTCAGAATTTCCCAGTATGTAAGCCCTTTTCCCATAAATTGCCCCAGCTGAATCCAGATGATGTTCACAATAAATATGAAAAACAATACACTGAAGATAAAGAAAAAAGGCCCGAAGAAGGTCTTTACAATGTACCAGTCCAGTTTTTTAAACATGCTCCAAAATTAAGAAAAAGCCACAAAGAAATGCTTTGTGACTTTAAATTTATTTGAGTTATCCCTTTTTTCAGAGCTCCGTAACCACATAGTTTTGGTATTTAGCCTTGTTAAAGGTAAACATATCGGCGGCAAGGTTCTGATTTTCTTTGTAATCCTTAATGGCAATCACGGAAACATCTTTATTGGTGCCGTGCTGTTCCAGTTTTACCAGCTGCTTGTTTGCAGAATCCACGAAAACATACACGTGCTTCAGGCCATTATTCTTTACCGGGGTCAGCTTAATGAAATCAGCATTTACGCCGTTTACCATTCTTTTGCCTACATACGTCACATTGAAGTCCTTTTTATAAGAATCCAGATAATTCACGGGAGAAAACAGGGCATCACTGCCATTGGGTTTTGCAATGGTCACTTCCATATCTTCTTCGTTGATATTGTAAATTTTATTTCCATCAAAAATCTGCTCGGTTTCCATGATTTTCAACTTGTACTTGTCTCCCTGAGCGTAGTAAATTCCGGTTTCTGTTTTATTCACCTGGCCATTGGTTCCGCTTCCGAAGGAGAATTTGAAATAAGAATTTTTCTTGGATTTATAGTTAGCGGTCACACCATCCAGAATCTGTTTGGATTTGGCATCTGCTTTTTGAGCATGCAGCAGGGTAGTGGTACCGGCTACCATAAGGCTTAATGTAATTCTATAAATAAATTTTTTCATTCTGTTGTTCTGTTTTGTCAAATTAAATTTTTTCCTGATTCACTGCAAGGAGCAATGGTCACAGGTTTAATCTCAAAAAGCATTCCATTTCTGTAAAACACTTTAATCACGATGATTTTTACCGGTTCCGAAGTTCCTGAAGAAATTCCTCCAGTGCATTGAGGTCAGAAATTTGCACCTCACGGGCTTTCGCACCGTTGAATCCGCCCACAATTCCGCTGGCTTCCAGTTGATCCATAATTCTGCCGGCACGGTTGTACCCCAGTTTCAGTTGTCTCTGTAACATGGACGTAGAGCCTTGCTGGGTAGAGACCACAATCCTTGCTGCCTCTTCAAATAAGGCATCCTTTTCATTCGGATCAAAAGCTGCGGCACCGCTCTGAGGCTCGTCTGAAGGAGCTTCGGGAAGGATAAATGCGGAAGCGTAGCCTTTTTGAGCACCAATATAGTCGACAATTTTTTCTACCTCGGGGGTATCAACAAACGCGCACTGTATTCTCAGGATTTCATTGCCGTTAAAGTACAGCATATCTCCCTTGCCAATCAGCTGGTCAGCGCCGGTAGCATCCAGAATGGTACGGGAATCAATGCTGGAAATCACACGGAAAGCCGCACGGGCGGGGAAGTTGGCTTTAATCATCCCCGTAATAACGTTTACAGACGGCCGCTGCGTGGCTACAATCAGGTGAATTCCCACAGCTCGGGCCAGTTGTGCCAGTCTGGCAATGGGATGTTCTACTTCCTTGCCGGCAGTCATAATCAGATCTGCAAATTCATCTACCACCAAAACAATGTAGGGCAGATAGCGGTGACCGTTCTCGGGATTCAGTTTGCGCTCAGAAAATTTCTTATTGTATTCCTTAATGGTTCGGCAGAATGCATTTTTCAGCAGTTCATAGCGCGTATCCATCTCCACGCAAAGTGAGTTCAGCGTATTGATGACTTTATGGGTGTCGGTAATGATGGCATCCTCACTGTCGGGTAGTTTGGCCAGGTAATGGCGTTCTATTTTGGAATAAAGGGTCAGTTCCACTTTCTTGGGATCTACCATCACAAACTTCAGTTCGCTGGGATGCTTTTTGTATAAAAGTGAAGTCAGAATGGCGTTTATTCCCACAGATTTACCCTGACCGGTGGCTCCGGCCATCAGCAGGTGGGGCATTTTGGCGAGATCGGCCATATAGATTTCATTGGAAATAGTCTTTCCGAAAACAACCGGCAAATCCATATCGGTGTTCTGGAATTTCTGAGAAGCAATAACACTACGCATGGAAACCATGGTCGGATTCTTACGCGGAACTTCAATGCCTATGGTTCCTTTACCCGGCATGGGTGCTATGATTCTGATGCCCAATGCAGAAAGATTAAGTGCAATGTCATCCTGTAGTTTTTTAATGGCTGCCACGCGGATTCCTGCTTCCGGAACAATTTCGTACAGAGTCACGGTTGGTCCTATGGTGGCTTTGATTTCCGCAATGCCCACATTGAAATTTTTCAGCAGGCCTACAATTTTGTTTTTATTTTCCTCCAGTTCTTCTTTGTTAATTGAAATCTCCTCGGAGCCATAATCTTTTAATAAATCAATCACCGGCATCTGGAAATTGGCCAGATCCAGGGTATGGTCATAAAGTCCGTGTTCTTTCACCAACTCGGCAGACTTACGGTCAGACTCATCCAGTTCATCTACTTCCTGGGCCACTTCTACGGTAAAGTCAAAAGTGTCCTCTTCCTTTTTTGTGGGTTTGGCAGGCTCTTTTGGAGGAGCAGGATCCAGCTGAACGGCTGCCGGCAGTTCTTCTGAAACCTTTTCGGTAAACGAGGTTTTGTTGGGCGTGACGATGGTTTCTGTTTTATTTTCCGCTTCGGAAACTGTTTTTGGCAGATCGGGGAAGGTGGTTTCAGGGATGAGTGTGGCCGCAGAAACCGCTGTTCCAGAGAGTTCGGGCTCTTCTTCAGAAACTAAGTCGTTTTCAAACCCTAATTCATCATCTTCTTCTTCGGGTTTCAGTTTTTTCAGCTGACCCAGCGTTTTATCATTAACCTTTTTTAATCTTGCTTTTACCGCAGAAGGTCTCAGATTAAACTCCAGAATAAAATACATGAGAATGCTGCACACTACCACTGCCCAAAGTCCCAGTTGTCCGATTACTGCCGAAAGAAAATCTGCAATCTGAAATCCGTAAACACCGCTCAGTGTCCCCGCACCCTTTGTGATGGCGCCAAAGAGAATCGGCATCCAGCAAATAAAGAATAAAGAGTGACCAATGGTTTTCCACGGTTTGAAATATTTCTTCTTCAGAATAAGCAGTCCGAAAACAAAAACCAGAAAAGCAACCAGAAAAGCAGCCACGCCTATACTGTCAAAAATAAAAACTTTGCCCAGCCAGTCGCCCACCTTGCCAAACAGATTCGATGATTTGATGGTTTTGTCCAGCATGGTACCTGCCTGACTTTGGTCTGCTTTCCAGTTGGCCAGGTAGGAGATGAATGACGCAGTCATTACAAATGCAATAAGTAAAAACAGCAAGCCGAAAAATATTCTGATTTTAGACAGGGGCTTTCCGGATTCTGTACTAACGGGGGGATTCTTTTTTGCGTTCTTTTCCATAGGTTCAATCCCGGCAAAAGTACTAAAAAATGTTGTGAAATATAAGGACGTACTGCAGTGCTTTGGAAAAAAAGAATGGTTTTGAATTGATTTTTCCGTCTTGCTGCGGAAAAATTTACCGTAAGAAGAATAAATCAACCGGGAATCCTTCTTTTTCGTATTCTTTTTCGGGCAGCAATGTTGCTATTCCATTGATTATAAATCCAATCGGCTGCCCATTAGTGTTCATGTTAATTTAATGTGAACTTGATAAAAATCACCTGTCGGATTCGCTTTTTAAATTAATTGCATGTATTTTTGCAAATCTTCAAAGTAAAAATAGGTTTCGCTCATGTGCAGCTGAACAACAACTTAAATTCTTATGAAAAAACTCCAGAATATTCTGATTTCTACGCGTACCATGGCTGTTTTACTGTTGGTTTACGCCGCTGCTATGGGTTATGCCACCTTCCTTGAAAATGATTATGGAACGCCTACCGCCAAAGCACTGATCTATGAAGCCAAATGGTTTGAACTGGTCATGTTTTTACTGATTCTGAATTTTATAGGAAATATTTCCAGATACAGATTATGGCGTAAGGAAAAACTGCCGGTACTGATTTTTCACCTGGCTTTTATTCTGCTTTTCATAGGGGGCGCCATTACCCGCTACATTAGTTACGAAGGCATCATGCACATCAGAGAAGGGGCTACCTCCAACGAAATTATCACGGATAAAAACTTTCTGAAAATTCAGATTGAAGAAAACGGAGATGTGCTGCGCTACAAGGATATTCCATACATGATGTCTCCGTTAAAGAAAAACCTGAACGCTTCTTATAATTATCATGATAAAAAAATATCTGTAAAAACAATTGATTTCGTTCAGCGCAAAAAAGACAGTCTGGTGGCTGATGAAAACGGAATGGAATATCTGCATTTTGTTTCTACAGGAGACCGTGGCCGTGTCAATTATTATCTGAAACCGGGCGAGAGTAAATCTCTGGGCGGAACGCTGGTAAGTTATAACAGACCCATAGATGGTGCTATTGAATTTAAGTCCGAGAATGGTAATCTCTTCATCAAGAGCCCAGTAGAAGCAGAATACATGGTGATGGCTACTCAGGACAGCGGCAGCGTGAAGGAAAATGTGTACGAGCCGCTGGCATTAAGAAGTTTATATACCATTAACGATATCCGGATTGTAGTACCCGAAGGCCTGAAGAAAGGAAAACTGATGGCCTTTGAAGGAGACCGGAAGAAAGACCAGAATGTACCGGATGCACTGATGATGGAAATCCAGGGGCCGCAAACCAAACAGACCGTGGAACTGGTTGTGGAGCGAGGAAACCCGAACCTCTTTAAGCAGGTTACACTGGATGGTCTCAACATTATGATCGGTTTCGGGCCGAAAGTATATACCACACCTTTTGCACTGAAACTGGATGATTTTGTGATGGAAACTTATCCCGGAAGTTCCTCGCCCAGTGCATACGAAAGTCATGTTCAAATTATAGATGAAGGCAAGCAGACGCCGTATAAAATTTATATGAATAATGTGTTGAATCATAAAGGTTACCGCTTCTTTCAGGCAAGTTTTGATGAAGACCGTCAGGGAACGGTACTGTCTGTAAACCATGATTTCTGGGGTACCCTCATTACCTATATTGGTTATTTCTTTCTCTTTACCGCCATGTTTGTCATCTTCTTCTGGAAGGGAACTCACTTCTGGAAACTGAATCAGCAACTGAAAAGAATGAGCAAAAACAAAACGGCTGTTCTGGTAGCATTACTGTTATCTGTAACGACTTTTAACGCACAAAAAATTGAAACGCACGGCACTTCAGACGGCAGCAGAGACCGTATTTCTGCCTCTGCCACACCACAGGAAACCCATGTGCATGAAGACGGCACGGTGCATGACGGCAATCATGAGCCGGTGGCACCTGCAGGAGCCGAGCCTGCACCGCAGCAGCAGAATTCTGTGGCCAGATCATTCAATACCATGCGCACCATTACGGCCGATGAAGCCATTGCCAGAACAAGGGTTTCTAAAGAGCACGCCGATAAATTTGCCTATCTGCTGGTGCAGAATTACGAAGGACGCATTGTACCGATGAGTACCCAGGCGACTGATGTTCTGAGAAAGCTTTATAAGAAAGATAAATTCAGAGGATCCGGAGATCAGTTTCTGACTGCAGAACAATGGTTCCTTTCCATTAATACAGATACACCCAGCTGGACCATGGTTCCACTCATTAAAATCGGAACCAAAGGCGGTGATGAGCTGAAGAAAAAAACTAAAGCCAATGATGAAGGATACACCAGTTTAATGAATCTGTTTCCTTCTGATGCATCGGGTAACCTGAACTACGTTCTGGAAGAGGATTATAATATAGCCTTCCGCAAAAAACCTGCAGAACAAAGCAATTATGATAAAGAAGTCATTTCGGTAAACGAAAGGGTTCAGATTTTTAATGAGTTCTTCAGCGGGCAGTTTATGAGAATTGTACCGGTGAAAAACGATCCGAATTCCACATGGCATTCCTGGCTGGATCAAAACTTTGAACCGGATATGGAAAGCCAGCAGGTAATGGGACCTTATTTTTCTGAGGTGCTGGCAGCACAGCAAACCGGAAACTGGGATAAAGCAGATGCCGAACTGAAAAAGCTTTCAGATTATCAGCAAAACTGGGGTAAAAATGTGGTTCCGGCCAAAACAAAAGTGGATCTGGAAGTACTGATGACCCGTGTCAATATCAATTTCTGGCTGATGATTCTGTATTCCATGATTGGTGGGCTGCTGGTTCTTCTGGGATTTGTACATCTCTTCAGACCCCACAGGATTGTAGATGCGGTGATTAAAGTGTTATTAATTGTGGGTGGCATTGGCTGGTTCATGCAATTGCTGGGACTGATTGGCCGCTGGTATATTTCCGGTCACGCACCGTGGAGTAATGGTTATGAAGCCATCGTGTTTATTTCCTGGGTAGGAATTACGGCCGGGTTTGTCCTGTACCGGAATTCCAATGCGCTGATTCCTGCAGCCGGATTTATGGTGGCTGTAATCATGATGGGCTTTGCCCATGGTGGTTCTGCACTGGATCCTCAGATCACACCGCTCGTTCCTGTACTGAAATCTTACTGGCTCATTATTCACGTGGCCATTATCACAGCCAGCTACGGATTCTTCGGTCTGTCATTTGTCATCGCTATTATTTGCCTGGTATTTTACATTATTGCCCGTAAAAAAGACTTTAAAAAGCACAATGATCACACCCTGAAGGAACTGACCATCGTTTCAGAAATGTCATTAACCATAGGTCTCTATGCGCTTACGGTGGGAACATTCCTGGGCGGTATCTGGGCCAATGAGAGCTGGGGGCGCTACTGGAGCTGGGATCCGAAGGAAACCTGGGCGTTTATTTCGGTAATGGTGTATGCATTTGTACTGCATATGCGTCTGGTACCCGGACTCAGAAGCCGCTGGGCATTTCACGTAGCTGCCATGCTCGCTATTTCAAGTATTGTCATGACTTATTTTGGGGTGAATTATTACCTGAGCGGACTGCACTCGTATGCCGCCGGTGACCCGATTCCTGTACCGATGTGGGTGTACATAGGCAGCGGCGGAATGTTGCTTTTGTCCATCATCTCTTATTTGAAATTCAGAAGTTTCAAAAAGAAGACTGCATAAAATTACTGATTGTATAAAAAAGGATTCGTTTGTCGGATCCTTTTTTTTGCGGTTTCATCACTTTTCATGTCATGGTTAATGAGGCATGGTGCTGAAGCAGACAAGAAAAAGCCGGAATTCATTACTGTGTTCCGGCCGTATCAAAAGGTTGATTTTTGCTTATCCGAATGCGTTGATTCCGGTAACATCCAGTCCCGTAATCAGCAAATGTACATCATGTGTGCCCTCATACGTAATCACCGATTCCAGATTGGCTGCATGCCGCATCATCGGGAACTCGCCCATAATGCCCATGCCCCCCAAAATCTGACGGCTTTCCCGGGCGATATCAATTGCCATTTTCACGTTGTTCCTTTTGGCCATGGAAATCTGTGCCGGTGTAGCCTCATGCTTGTTTTTAAGTTGGCCGAGCTGCAGGCACAGCAACTGAGCTTTTGTAATCTCAGTCACAAACTCTGCCAGTTTTTTCTGTTGGAGCTGGAAAGATGCAATGGGCTTTCCAAACTGTTTCCGTTCTTTGGAATATTGCAGAGCGGTGCAATAACAATCTATGGCAGCACCGATCACACCCCAGGAAATTCCGTATCGTGCAGAATTGAGGCAGGAGAGAGGACCCTTCAGTCCGGTTACTCCAGGCAACAGGTTTTCTTTAGGCACTTTTACATTGTTAAAAACCAGTTCTCCGGTTTTGGAAGCACGAAGACTCCACTTATTGTGAGTTTCGGGGGTGGTAAAGCCCTCAAATCCGCGTTCTACAATCAGTCCCTGTATTTTTCCTGCTTCATTTTTGGCCCAGACCACCGCGATGTCACAAAGCGGCGCATTGGTAATCCACATTTTAGCACCATTCAGCAGATAGTGATCGCCATTGTCCTTAAAGTATGTTTCCATGGAACCGGGATCAGAACCATGATTAGGTTCTGTAAGTCCGAAGGCTCCGATCATTTCTCCGGTAGCCAGCTGCGGGAGGTATTTTTTCTTTTGTTCCTCTGAACCAAACTCATGAATGGGAAACATGACCAGTGAACTCTGTACCGATGCGGCAGAACGCACAGCAGAATCACCACGCTCCAGCTCCTGCATAATGATGCCATAGGAAATCTGATCCAGACCGGAACCTCCGTATTCTTCCGGAATATAAGGCCCCAGCGCACCTATGGCACCCAGTTCCTTCATTAGATTCGGAATATCCGTATGGTTTTGTGCCGCATCATCTATTTTCGGCATAATGAAACTTTCTACCCAGTCCCGCACAGACTGCCGGATGAGTTTGTGTTCATCTGTAAGCAGCGCATCCATTTGCATATAATCCGGGATGGTGGTAAGAGGATAATAAGACATAATATTTTTTTGTTAAAAATAAGGCTTTTTGGTGTTTCAGGGAAATTTATGCTCGTAAAAGTCAGAATATTTATCAATATGACATAAGTCAAAAAATCCGCTCACAAGGAACGGATTGTATCTGATGAATTTTCTGTTGATTTAAGAATCGTAACGGTCTATCACTTTCTGTGAAACCCCGGTATTGCTGAAGCCGCCATCGTGAAACAGATTCTGCATGGTCACCATTTTGGTAAGGTCACTGAACATGGTGACGCAGTAGTTGGCACAGTCTTCAGCTGAAGCGTTGCCCAGTGGTGACATATCATCTGCATAACCGAAAAATCCACCGAATCCCTTCACGCCGCTTCCTGCGGTCGTCATGGTAGGAGATTGGGAAATGGTATTGACCCGGACTTTTGCTTTGTTGCCCCAGTAGTACCCAAAGGTTCTGGCAATGCTTTCCAGGTAAGATTTATTATCTGCCATATCGTTATAATCCGGAAAGGTTCTCTGTGCGGCAATATAGGTAAGTGCCAGGATGGATCCCCAGTCGTTCATACAGTCTTTTTCCCAGGCTACACGCATTACTTTGTGAAATGAAACAGCAGAAACATCCCAGCCTTTCTCCAGCCATTCATAGTTCATTTCTGTATAATGTTTGCCTTTGCGCACATTAATGGACATCCCGATGGAGTGCAGTATGAAATCAATTTTACCGAATTTGGCAATGGCTTGATCAAAGAGGGTGTTCAGGTCTTCTACAGAAGTGGCGTCTGCACCTATTACTTCGGAGCCGGTTTTTTCTGCCAGTTCATTCAGTTCGCCCATTCTCATAGCTATGGGCGCATTAGATAAAATAAACTCCGCACCTTCTTCATGGCATTTTTCTGCAACTTTCCAGGCAATAGACTGGTTGTTTAAAGCACCGAAAATAATTCCTTTTTTTCCTTTGAGTAATCCGTGTGACATAAATTTTTATTTAAAAAACAAATGTATGAAAATTCTTGTTGGCTGCACAAAAAAAGAGAGCCGAATTGCTTCGGCTCCCATTGTTAAAAGAAATTATAATCAGTTGGTTTTATCATTCCACGCCTGTTTTGTTTTATCTGCAGCATCGCTTGCAGCATCTTTGGTGTCTTCCCAGGCATTTTCTGTCCAGTTTTTGGTTTTCTCCCAAGCGTTTGAAACAGCATCTTTGGTGTCTTCCCACGCATCAGCAACATTCTCCCGCGCGCGCTCCATCCAGCCTTCCTGAGTAGGCTCCATATTGTTTCGCTTTTGTTCACGGATGTAATCCTTTGCCCGTTCAGCATATTCATTTGCTTTCCACTGTGCTTTGTTCACTGCGTTTTCTGCGTTGTTGTAATCTCGGTTGTCCATTGTTGTAATATTTATTGTTAATATGATTTGGTATCAGAAAAGCATCAATTTCTGTTCCCCCATGTTCTTAATATTATGTTAAACTGAAGATTGTATAAATCATTACGCAATTTCTGTAAACGGCTCGCTGATGAAGCAATTTTGATTAAACTTATTTACCTTTAGCTCAAATTTTACAAAATGGAAATAATACGTTGTGGCTGGTGCGGAAAGGATGACCTGTACCGTAATTATCATGACCTGGAGTGGGGTAAACCGGTGTATGATGATGATACTATCTTTGAGTTTCTGGTGCTGGAAAGTTTTCAGGCCGGCCTCAGTTGGTATACGATTTTGAAAAAAAGGGAGAACATCCGGCAGGCTTTTGATGGTTTCCGGTATCAGGATATTGCCCGCTATGACGCCGATAAAGTAGCAGATTTAATGAATAATCCCGGAATCATCCGCAACCGTTTGAAAATTCTGGCCACCATTAACAATGCACAGCGGTTTATGGAGGTACAGAAAGAATTCGGAACTTTCTCTGCGTATATTTGGGGTTTTGTAGACGGAAAACCGCTGGTCAATAACCGTGAAAAATTATCGGATATTCCTGCCACTACAACTATTTCAGATGCGCTGGCTGCAGATCTGAAGAAGCGCGGATTCAAGTTTATGGGTTCTACGGTGGTGTACGCCCATATGCAGGCTACGGGAATGGTGAATGATCACCTGGTCAATTGTATTGCTTATGCAACAAATTAATCAATTGACGAGAACGGAAATTAATCTTCAGCGTTTCGATTTCTTGATTATATTTGAGAAAAAATAAACTATAAGGAAAATTTTACTGAGTTTCAGTCTGCTCTTTGCGCTCACTGCTGTTCTGTTTGTGGTATATACATTTCCTACCGAAAGTCTGTATGCATTCATGAAAGAATCAGATATCTATAAATTTGAATATAAGCTGGAGCCAGAAGGTAAATTATTAAAAGTAGATGCTTCGGAATTACAAAAAGTAAAGTTCCTGGATGAGTTCGAGGATGAACGTTTGGGTCTGGAGCGGTTGAAACTGAAGGCTGTAAACGACAAAGGTGTAGTAGACGATAAAGCTTATAACTCATGGCAACCTTTATTATACGATGGCAAAATTAAAATTTATGGCTCCAATCTCTATTCGTGCTCTGGAAGCATTTGCACATTTTTATTCAGTAAATTTTATCTTAGAAATGAAAAAGATGATTTTACGGTAATGCCTATAGACTTTGACCGTCTTAACTTGTTGAATTTGGGTAAGATGGATGAAAAAAGGGTGGAAGCCTTGCGTCTGGTGGGCAAAGACTGCCCTGAGTTTAGTAAGTATATTGATTTTTTTTATGACAACCTGAAGAACGATAAAGAGTTCAAAAAAAGTTTAGAAGAGACCGGGATTATCTTCGTCAGCGTGCTCTAAAGGAAACCAAAGCCAGAGGGCTTCGTGGCCGGGAAAGAGTGCGGTTTTTTGAAAATTATGCCCTGGATTTTCATTTGGATTTCTATCAGAAAGTCATCGCAGAATACGAAAAAAACTGTGAGCATTGAATAAAAAAATCGCCGTGAGGCGCTTTTCAATTTTAAGGAATAATGCGGTCCAGCACCCAGGCAATCATCTTTTTTTCTGAAGCGTGATGGTCTGCAGCAAATTCTCCGCGGCGCCGGTTCGCAATCACATTGTTCACGGTCAAAGCCTTATGTCCCAGTAATTTTGCCAGTCCATAAATGGCAGAAGTTTCCATCTCAAAATTGCTGACTCCCAGATCATTCAGGGTTTCCAGAAACTGATCATCCAGCGCCTTCAGACGCAGCTGGCGGCCTTGTGGTGCGTAGAAACCCGGAAATGTAGCTGTGTTGCCACGGTATTTCGCATCCTCATAATAATGTGCAATATCCTGTGCCCAATCTGAAAAGTAAAGCATCCCTTTAATATTTTCATATGGGAATCCGGCCATAAATGTTCGGGAAAAGTCATTCTCAAACTGATAATCAGAATAAAAATGAAGCAATCCGTCCAGGCCCACTACATTCTCCGTCACCAGCATCTGATCCACTTCTATATCGGGATTTACGGAGCCACAGGTCCCCAGTCTGAAAAGTTCCAGCGCAGTATGTTCGGATTTGAACGCCTTTTTTTGCAGGTCGATATTAACCAGCGCATCCAGCTCGTTCATCACGATGTCAATGTTTTCTGTCCCGATTCCGGATGACATGACCGTAATGCGTTCGCCACGGAGGGTTCCGGTGTGGGTGTAAAACTCCCGTTTATTCTTTCTGATTTCTATTTTATCAAAAAACTGAGATACTTTCGGCACGCGGTCCGGGTCGCCTACCAGAATGATTTTACCGGCAATATCTTCGGGCAATAAATTCAGGTGATAGACACTTCCGTCCTCATTCAGTACCAGTTCTGAGGCTGCAAGTTTATTAAGCATAATTTTTTATTTTTAATGATTTCAAAAAAAGGAATTGCTGGAAAGGGAAGGATGATTAGCCGCCCACGCGCTTGGTTTTATAACCCAGATCTTTCAGAATCTGCATCACTTTGTCACGGCTGTCGCCTTGTATTACAATGGTTCCGTCTTTTGCAGAGCCGCCGGTTCCCAGCGTTGTTTTAATCTTTTTCGCAAGGTCTTTCAGGTCTTCGTCACTGCCTTCGTAACCTTCTACCAGCGTTACAGGTTTGCCATTTCTTCCTTTCTTTTCAAATTTACACACCAGAGGCTCCTTTTGTTTGAAAGGTTCTTTTTCGTCAGGCATTTCAAAGTCCTGCTCTTCATGATCCGGAAACAGATTTTTCAGTTGATCTCTCAGATCCATAGGCTTTTATTGGGTTTGATTTTAAATTTCGTTGTTTAAAAACTCAAATCTACATAAAATAAGTAAATTTGTAGGTCAAATAAAAGTGAGAAATGTCAAAAAAAGCCATTTTAGCCATCCTGGACGGGTGGGGGTTAGGGATTAACCCGGAAGTATCTGCCATCAGTAAAGCCCATACTCCGTTTATAGATTCGTGTTACCAGAACTATCCCAATACATCTCTGGAAGCCAGCGGAATTGCTGTAGGTTTACCATTCGGACAGATGGGGAATTCAGAAGTGGGGCATATGAATCTGGGCGCCGGCCGGGTGGTGTATCAGAATCTGGTGAAACTCAATATGGCAGTAGAAAACGCCACACTGGGTAAAGAAAACGTGATTACCCAGGCTTTTGAATATGCATTCCGTAATCATAAAAAAATACATTTTGCAGGACTGGTGTCAGACGGAGGCGTGCATGCTCACATCAACCACCTGAAAGGCTTGCTTACCGCAGCGCACGAATATGGGTTTGAACATAATGTTTTTGTGCACGCATTTACAGACGGCCGCGACTGTGATCCACACTCCGGAAAAGGTTTCATAGAAGAATTGCTTCAGCACATGGATCAAACTACCGGTAAACTGGCCTCGGTTATTGGCCGGTATTATGCAATGGACCGCGACCGCCGCTGGGAGCGTGTCAAACTGGCGCATGACGCCATGGTGAAGGGGGTAGGCACCGGATATGAAACACGCCGCGTACTCGATGCCATACAAGATTCATATGAAAACGGGGTTACCGACGAATTTCTGAAACCCATCGTTTGCCTGGGAGAACATGAATTGCCGGTTGCCAGAATTGAAGAGGGAGATGTGGTCATTTGCTTTAATTTCCGCACAGACCGTGGCCGCGAAATTACAGAGGCGCTTTCTCAGCGTGATTTCCCGGAATATGGTATGAAACATCTGGATTTATACTACGTAACCCTTACCAATTATGATAAGGAGTTTAAAAATATTAAAGTTGTTTTTGACGAAGAAGTGTTGCAGGGCACGCTGGGTGAAATTCTGGAAAGACATGGTAAAACGCAGATTCGCGTTGCCGAGACTGAGAAATACCCGCATGTGACCTTCTTTTTCTCCGGAGGGAGAGAGGCTCCTTTTCTGGGAGAGCGAAGGATTTTGTGTCCCAGTCCCAAAGACGTGCCTACCTACGATTTCAAACCGGAAATGTCTGCATTTGATATTACCGAAAAAATTCTGCCGGAAATCATCAGTGAATCTGCAGATTTTATATGTCTCAATTTTGCCAATACAGATATGGTAGGTCATACCGGCGTGTTTGAGGCGGCTGTTAAAGCGGCCGAAACAGTGGATCAGTGCATTGAGAAAGTAGCTTTGGCCGGCTATGAGCATGGCTATACGGTATTTATACTGGCAGATCACGGCAATTCTGATGTGATGATGAATCCCGATGGCAGTCCCAATACCCAGCATTCCACAAATCTGGTTCCGCTGATTGTCATGGATAAAGAGCGGACCTGGAATCTGAAACCGGGAAAACTGGGAGATATAGCCCCGTCGGTGCTGACCGTGATGGGCATTGAACTACCGGAGATCATGACCGGAGAAATTCTGGTCAGTTAATACCTGCACAAATGCAGAGTAAATCGCCGGTAAAAAATATAATTTCCTATATTTGTAGGCTATAAATGTTAAGAAATGTACAATAAATTAGTAAGAATAGAAGTAATGCGGAACTTGGGTAAAGAGGTTGGAGACTTCATTTCCTCTTATCTGACGCCGGTTGAAAAGATCTGGCAGCCGACAGATTTTCTGCCCGATCCTTCCTCAGATAATTTTAAATATGATGTGGAGGAGCTTCAGACTTACGCCCGGGAAATGGGGTATGATTTATTTGTGACATTAATCGGAGACTGTATCACGGAAGAAGCACTTCCCAGCTATGAGTCCTGGATTATGGGCATAGACGGCGTAGATCAGGAAGAAAGAACCGGCTGGAGTCAGTGGGTAAGAAGCTGGACTGCAGAAGAAAACCGTCACGGAGACCTGCTGAATAAATACCTCTATCTCTGCGGCCGCGTGAATATGCGGGAAATTGAGATTACCACCCAATACCTGATTCAGGATGGCTTTGATCTGGGTACATCCATGGATCCTTACAGAAACTTTGTATATACAAGTTTCCAGGAAACAGCAACCAATATCTCGCACCGTCGGGTGGGTACCCTTGCCAAGCAGTCGGGTAACACAAAACTCGCCAAAATGTGCGGCGTTATTGCAGCAGATGAGGCACGGCATGCAAAAGCGTATAAACATTTCGTGACCAGAATTTTTGAACTGGACGCATCTGAAATGATGCTGGCTTTTGAAGATATGATGCGCAAGAAAATTGTAATGCCTGCGCATTTAATGCGGGAATCCGGTCAGAAAGCGGGCGAACTGTGGGGGCATTTCTCAGATGCAGCGCAGCGCGCTATGGTCTATACCGGTCAGGACTATATCAATATTCTGGCAGAGTTGCTGAACGACTGGAAAATTGAACACATTACCGGTCTTAATGAAAAAGCAGAAAAAGCCCAGGAATATCTGATGAAACTTCCCGGCAGACTGCAGAAAATTACTGACAGAATTGCTACTCCGGATCAGGAATACCAGTTCAAATGGGTGAAAAGCTAATGCGATACTGTACAAATACAAGCGCCGGAAATTCTCCGGCGCTTTTTGTATCTTTGCATCTTATAAAATTTATAATATACGATGAGAAGCAATAAAAAACTGGCCATTGATTTTGACGGTACTATTGTAGATGATGCCTATCCGGGAATAGGAAAGCCTAAGACCTTTGCATTTGAAACACTTAAAAAACTACAGTCGGAGGGGTACAGGCTTATTCTCTGGACCTTCCGTCATGGTAAAAGCCTGGACGAAGCAGTGGAATTCTGCAGAAAAAACGGCGTGGAATTTTATGCCGTTAATGCCAGTTTTGAAGGTGAAGTTTTTTCAGAAGCGGAGGCCTCCAGAAAAATTGATGTGGATCTATTTATAGATGACAGAAACCTGGGCGGTTTTCCGGGATGGGGCGAAATTTACAATATCATCAACCAAAGAATAGAGTTCCGGGTAGATGGCGGCGAAGTTCTGGCCTATTCCAAAATGAAAAAAGACAAAAAGAAAGGACTGTTCTGGTAAACACCTGATTTTTGATGATTCTCAAATTTTAGAAGTACTTATGATTATATTAAAATCAATAGATGAACTGCGGGTGATGCGCGAAAGTGCGCTCCTGGTTTCCAAAACACTGGGAATGCTGGCTAAAGAAATAAAGCCGGGAACCACCACCAACCATCTGGATAAACTGGGTGGCGAATTTATACGTGACCATGGAGGCGAACCTGCTTTTCTGGGAATGTACGGATTTCCGAAAAACCTGTGCATTTCTCCAAATGAAGAAGTAGTTCACGGGATTCCGAATGATACTCCACTGAAGGAAGGAGATATTTTATCTGTGGACTGTGGGGTGTACATGAACGGTTTCTACGGAGATCATGCCTATTCTTTTGAAGTGGGCGAGGTAGCTCCGGAAACCAAAAAATTGCTGGACATCACCAAAGAATCTTTGTACAAAGGTCTGGAGCAGTGCGTACGCGGCAAGCGGGTGGGCGATATCTCCAATGCCATTCAGACCCATTGCGAAAAGCACGGCTACGGCGTGGTTCGCGAACTGGTAGGACATGGTGTGGGCAGAAAAATGCACGAAGATCCGCAAGTGCCCAACTACGGAAGAAAGGGCAGTGGCAAAGTGCTGAAAGACGGAATTGTACTGGCTGTAGAACCCATGATTAATCTGGGGACTCATGAAGTGAAATTTCACAGTGACGGCTGGACGGTGACCTCCAAAGACAATTCACCATCTGCGCATTTTGAACATAACGTATGCATCATCGGCGGGAAGCCGGTCTTACTCTCTACCTTTGGATATGTCTATGAGGCACTCGGCATCGCAAGTGACGAGGAAGCGCCTTTTCAGTATGACTGGTAGCGGGAGGCTCCGTGAATACGTGTGTTTTTAATGATTTATAATCAGCCCGATTCTCTTCAAATAACAAACAGATCATTGAAAAAACTTACAAAATTTATCCTGAATAAAATTCCGCGACCCTGGCTCATTCAGTTCAGCGTATGGGCACGGCCGGTGATCTATCAGTTTTTTAAAGGAAACCGGTTTACCGATCCCATAGACGGAAAATCTTACCGCAAATTTTTGCCTTACGGATATGGCAAACCCCGTGAAAATGCTTTGTCGCCGGGGACACTGAGTCTTGAGCGCCACAGGCAAATGTGGCTGTATCTGCAGAATGAAACCGATTTTTTCAGTAAAAATTATAAGGTGCTGCATATTGCACCCGAGCAGGAGTTTCTCCGCAGGTTCAGGAAAATGAAAAATCTGGATTACCTCTCGGCAGATCTGTTTTCGCCGATTGTGGATGTAAAAGCAGACCTGCTGGATTTACCCTTTGCAGATGAAACCTTTGATGTCGTGTTCTGCAATCATGTGCTGGAGCATATAGAGGATGACCGCAAGGCTATGAGTGAACTCTTCAGAGTACTGAAAAAAGGCGGCTGGGGTATCGTGCAGGTGCCTATGAAAAATAGTCTGCAGGAGACCTATGAAGATTTCACCATCCGTGATCCGAAGGAAAGACAAAAACATTTCGGGCAGTATGACCATGTGCGCTGGTACGGAATGGATTATTTCTCACGGCTGGAAAGCGTGGGGTTCCGGACAGTGCCAGATTATTATTCCAGAAAATTTTCAGCAGAAGAAATTAAACGCTACGGCTTAATGGAGAACGAAATTCTTCCGTTGATATTCAAGGATTAGTCTGCTCATTTATCGTTAACTTTGCAGAAATAAGAACCCTTCATAACTTTTAATTTTATCATTTTGAGCAATCATAAAGCAGGTTTTGTAAACATTGTAGGCAAGCCAAACGCCGGAAAATCCACCCTTCTGAATCAGTTGATGGGCGAAAAGCTGGCCATTGTGACCCAAAAGGCACAGACTACCCGCCATCGTATTTTCGGGATTTATAATGAAGATGATTTACAGATTGTATTTTCGGACACGCCCGGTGTGCTGGATCCCAAATACGGTTTGCAGGAGAAAATGATGGATTTTGTGAAAGACTCACTGCAGGATGCAGATGTTTTTCTCTTTATCGTAGATATTCTGGACAAGACCGAACCCTTTGAATTTCTGGTAGATAAGCTGAATAAAATTCCGGTTCCGGTGCTCATTCTCATCAATAAAATAGATGAATCTAACCAGGAAGAACTGGAGAAAACCATGGAAGCGTGGCACGAAAGGATTCCCAAAGCTGAAATTTTACCTATTTCGGCGCTGAAGGGTTTTAATACCCATGTTATTTTGCCTAAACTGAAGTCGCTCCTGCCGGAAAATCCGCCGTATTACGACAAAGATCAGTTTACAGACAAGCCCGAACGTTTTTTTGTGAACGAAGCCATACGTGAGAAAATTCTGCTCAATTACGAAAAAGAAATTCCGTATTCCGTAGAGGTCGTCACCGAATTGTTTAAGGAAAAAGAAGGAATTATTTTTATAGATTCCATTATTTATGTGGAAAGGGATACTCAGAAAGGCATTATTATAGGGCATAAAGGTGATGCGATAAAAAAAGTGGGTACCCAGGCCAGGCTGGATCTGGAAAAATTTTTCGGCAAAAAAATTCATCTGAATCTGTTTGTGAAAGTGAAAAAAGACTGGCGGAAAAATGACCGGGATCTGAAAAATTTCGGGTACCGGTAGAGTATTCGTTTTATCTTCGGCGATATTTGAAGGTTTTTCTTTAAATTTGAATGAAATTTGAATGGTATGAATTATTTTTCCTCAACCAGAGTGAATCCTCTGTTTGCTGATATTGTTTTGTTGATCGTCCGTATTTTTATTGGATTTGCAATGATTACCCATGGTTTTCCCAAACTCATGCTGCTGGCTTCCGGTGAGGAAGTAGAATTTTACCGCTTCCTGGGACTTAGTGAGCGTTTTTCGATGATTCTGGCGGTTTTTGCAGAATTTGTCTGTTCCATCTTTATTATTTTAGGTCTTTTTACCAGACCTGCGGTATTTTTCCTCATCATGTGCATGCTGGTCATCAGTCTTTTTGTTCACAGTGGTGATGCTTTTGGCGAGCGGGAATCCAGTCTGCTCTATCTTTCCGTGTATCTGATATTATCTGCATTTGGTCCTGGTAAATATTCGGTAGATCGCATGATTGCACACAGAAGGGAATCTTCGTGGTGATTTTATAAGCTATTTCAATAATAATTACATTTATAAGCTATTTAATTTATAACCTCAGTTATGAGGTTATTTTCTTATATTTGCATTCATGAAAGCGGTCATCACCGGAGACATCATCAACTCCCAGTCTATACAGCCTGAAATATGGCTCAAGGCCTTGCACGAGGTATTCGGCGGGGCAGATGAAAAACGCTGGGAAATTTACCGCGGAGATGAGTTTCAGTATCTGCTTGATGATCCTGCTGAAGCGTTCAGTAAATCCATTGAAATCAAATCGAAAATCAAGAACATTCCCGGGCTGGATGTTCGTTTGTCCATCGGTATAGGCGGACATGATTTTCTGGCACCGAAGGTGACCCAGTCCAACGGGTCTGCATTTGTGAATTCCGGCCGTAATTTTGAAAGAATTAAGGCTGAAAAACTGAATTTAAGCATTTGCTCAGACCATCCGGAATTTGATGAAATGATGAACCTCACCTTCAAGTGGATGAGTGTAGGTATGGACAACTGGTCTGTGGTTTCCGCTGAAATCGTCAACATTTTTATCCGGGATTCGGATCAGAATCAGGAACAGGTGGCACAGCAGCTTAATATCTCTCAGTCTTCCGTAAGCCAGCGTCTGAAACGGGCTAATTATGACCTCATCGCTGAAACGGATTTGTTTTTCCGCAAAAAAATAGCTCAACTTTAGAATATGATCATTACCCAACTCATTCTGGCTCACCTCATCGGAGATTTTATCTTGCAGCCGAACAAATGGGTTGCCCACAAAGAAACGCACAAAACCCGGAGTGCCTATTTGTATCTCCATACCGGGGTCCACTTTCTGCTGGCTCTGTTGTTGCTCTGGAATCTTAAACTATGGTGGGTGGCGGTTTTGGCAGCAGTGTCACACCTGGCGGTAGATGCGCTGAAACTTCATTTTCAGAAACCCGAAACCAAAAGAATCTGGTTCTTTGCAGATCAGGCCCTTCATCTGATTATTCTGATGTGGATTGCCGGGCTGGCCGGCGCGCTTGATTTCTCATTTCTACAGCATCCGCAGACCATAAAATATATTACTGCTGCAGTTTTTCTCACCATACCTTCGTCCATCATCATTAAAACACTCCTCAGTACCTGGTCGCCGGTTACGGTGGAGCACAGTAAACTGCAAACCGACAGCCTTTCGAATGCGGGACAATACATCGGTTATCTGGAGCGATTATTGGTGTTTACGTTTATTGTGGTGAACCACTGGGAAGGAGTGGGGTTTATGATTGCGGCAAAGTCAGTCTTCAGATTCAGTGATCTGGCTGAAGCGAAACAGCGGAAACTTACAGAATATGTGCTGATAGGAACTTTACTGAGTTTCGGTATAGCGGTGCTTGCCGGGATTCTGGTGATGATATCTTGATGCTTCTCTGAGGAACATCATAGAAAACGATTTTTTTTGAAAGAAATAAGAGGAGGGCAGCTTCTCAGATTAATAAAGAATAAAAATAGAAAGTAAAAATGGAAAAAGGAGCAATGCTTTATGAAGGAAAAGCAAAACAGGTTTTTGAAACAAGTAATCCGGATGAAGTAGTGGTACGTTTTAAGGACGATGCAACCGCCTTTAACGCACAAAAAAGAGGAAACGTGGACCTGAAAGGTGAAATGAACAATGCTATCACCACGTTGATTTTTGAATATCTGAATGACAAGGGGATTCCTACCCATTTCATTCAAAAACTGGACGAGAGAGAGCAGCTGGTGAAAAAAGTATCCATTATTCCTCTGGAAATGGTGGTGCGCAACTATTCGGCCGGTAGCATGGCTCAGCGTCTGGGAGTAGAAGAGGGCATCAAATCGCCCGTAACCATTTTTGATATTTGTTATAAAAAAGACGAACTGGGAGATCCGCTTATTAATGATCACCATGCCGTGTTTTTGGGTGCAGCTACCTATGAGGAACTGGACCGGATGTATGAACTTACCTCAGAAATCAATGATATTTTGATTGATCTGTTTGATCAGATGAATATCATCCTGGTGGATTTTAAGATTGAACTGGGCAAAACTTCGGACGGAACCATTATTCTGGCCGATGAAATTTCTCCGGATACCTGCCGCCTGTGGGACAAAGACACCATGAAAAAGCTGGACAAGGACCGTTTCAGAAGAGATCTGGGAGAAGTCACCGAAGCCTATGTGGAAATCTATGAAAGACTGAAAAAAGTATTAAATAAATAATATATCATCTCATAATAAAATGACTGATTTAGAACAATATAAACAGGATTATTTAAAGCAATTTAATGATCGGGTTTATGGAAGAAATCTGCTGAAGTCCGACGATCCTTTTGATGCACCATCAGAAGAATGTGGAATCTTTGGCATGTATTCGGATACCGATCTGGATACTTTTTCGCTCTCACAGTTCGGACTGTTTGCATTGCAGCACCGCGGGCAGGAAGCCTGTGGTATTTCGGTAATGAAGCAGGGAAAAATTGTGAACATCAAAGACGAAGGTCTGGTGCTGGATGTGTATAAAGAAATCCAGGAACCGGAAGCCTTTATGGGTAATGCTGCTATAGGACATACCCGCTACACGACGGCTGGTGATAAAAAGAAGTATAACTTTCAACCGTTTTTTGCCAAGAATGAATATGACCAGATTGTACTTTCCATTGCACACAACGGAAATTTGACCAATGCGGCAGAACTAAAGAAAGAATTGGAAGACGAAGGGGTGGTATTCCGCGCGACCTCTGATTCTGAGGTGATTCTGAGGCTGATTCAGAAAAATCTGGATTTGGGACTTCGGGCTGCCATCAAGGTGACTATGGAGAAAATACATGGGGCATACTCGGTTGTGGGTATGACCCGCAACAAATTTTTTGCATTCCGGGATTTTCATGGAATCCGCCCGCTGGTGCTGGGGGTGGCAGATGAGAATACCTATGTGGTGGCTTCAGAATCTGTGGCACTGGATGCAGTGGGTGCACAATATATGCGGGATATTTTGCCCGGTGAGATTGTGTACACCAACGAAAACGAGAAAGGTTTGCACAGTTTTCTAGTGAAAGAAGACTGCCAGAACAAAATCTGTTCCTTTGAGTATATTTACTTTGCCCGTCCGGATTCTACGCTGGAGAATATCAACGTTCATGAAATCCGGGAGAAATCCGGAGAGAAAATCTGGCATCAGGCTCCTGTGGAGGCAGATATGGTTATCGGGGTTCCGGATTCTGGTGTGCCGGCTGCCATTGGATTTGCTAAAGCGTCGGGAATTCCGTTCCGTCCGGTACTCATTAAAAACCGGTATATCGGCAGGAGTTTCATTGTGCCGACTCAGGAAATGAGAGAGCGTATTGTCAATCTGAAGCTGAATCCCATTATCTCCGAAATCAGGGATAAGAAGATTGTGATTATTGATGATTCTATTGTACGGGGAACAACGTCTAAGCGGCTGGTGAAGATTCTGAAAGATGCCGGGGTGAAGGAAATTCATTTCAGAAGTGTTTCTCCGCCTATTATAGCGCCTTGTTTTCTGGGAATAGACACGCCGTCAAAGGATGATTTGATTTCTGCCAATATGAGCAAGGAAGAACTCAGAGATTATCTGGGGGTGGATTCCCTGGAATTTTTGAGTGTGGAAAGTCTCATTGAAATTCTGGGCAGTCCCAACCATTGTTTTGGCTGCTTTACCGAGAAATACCCGGTTGCCAAAGGAAATGAAACCCAACTATTCAGTTAGAAACAATAAGAATAAAAGCAAAAGCAGTTCGTGATGAGCTGCTTTTTTTTATTGTTGATGCCAAATAAAAAAGACCGGAAAATCCGGCCTTTCTCTATGATGACATAGGTGTTTTTGATATCAAAATTTATACGCTAAACCTACTTGAAGGTTGTTGTTTTTAAGCATATTGTCTGTTGGGTTGTCTTCCACGATGTCTGTGAAACCGGCAATGTATCTCGCGTTTACCCCAAAGTTCGGTGTAATCCAGTATCCGGCACCAATACCTACCCCAACATCAAATTTATTCATTCCATCGGTATCGTTGTCTGTGGTGTTATCATTGTATTTTAATTTGCTGGACAGCAGGTAGCTGAACTGTGGTCCGGCTTCCAGATAAAAAGCAGGAGTAGCATTGTACTGGAACATAACCGGCAGTGACAGGTAATCCAGGTTCCAGGTTAGAGCATCCTCGTTTCCTAATTCATCTTCGCCGGTGAGTTTAGTACCCAGAGCATTGTACAAAAGTTCAGGTTGAATAGAGAATGATTCAGCAATAGGAAGGTTTGCAAAAACACCCACGTTGAAGCCTACTTTTGACTTAGAGTTTACGTTGGCATCACCCGGTGCGGCAAATGCATCTTCTGTATTCGAAATAGTAGACAGGTTCATGCCTCCTTTGATACCAAATTGTTGTGCAAATGCCAATGAACTCATGGCGATAGCTGCACCTACAAATAACTTTTTCATAACTTTAATTTTAAATTTTACTTTCTTAATTTTTGTTAATTTATTAACGATTCAGCAAAAGTCGTTGTTTTCAATAAGTAAGGAATTATATAATTTTTTTTATTGCTTATACAATTACCATAAACGTGTATTGCCAAAGGGTTTATATAAATTTTCTTTGTTACGGGAGTGTATTTTGCAAACGCTGTGCCAAGAATTATTCCAACCAATGTTTAAATTATGCAAAAAATATAATTTGTATGTAAATATTTGTTAATCAAATTAATAGAAAAAGATGCTGTAATTCTGACAACGGCTTGTTAAGGAATTTCATCTGCCATCAATTGCGTAAAATTTTGCGTTATTTTTGATAAATTTTTAAAGCAAGCAGTATGTTTTCCACTGAGACTTCATAATGATAACCCGCTTTACCTGTTTCATTCAGAAGGGCAAACCGGATGCTGCTGCCGGTATTTTTCTTGTCATGGCTCATCAGCAATAATAATTTTTCAAAATAAGACGAATCAACAGGGATAGTCGGGTAAAATCTGCGCAGTTCAGTAATAATATTATTTGCCTCCGTTTCAGAAATAAAATCTTCCAGATAAGAAATCCAGGTTTCACATATCATTCCTGCCGCAACAGCTTCACCATGCGGTAGGGGAGTTCCCAGTTGTAAGAACAGACTTTCTATGGCATGACCCACCGTGTGGCCGAAGTTCAAGGTTTTACGGATATGGGTTTCATGATAGTCCTCATCCACAATTCGCTGTTTGATGTTCATGGATTTTTCAATATGCGCAATGACCGCTTCCGGACTAAGTTGTGTGATGGAGGTCAGTTCCTGCCAGTGCTTCTTGTCGGCAATCAGTCCGTGTTTCAGCATTTCTGCAAAGCCGCTGCGCAATTCGGTAGAGGGAAGGGTTTTCAGAAATTCGGGATACACGAAAATGTGTGCAGGCAGGCAGAACGTTCCGGCCAGATTTTTAATAAAGCGATGATCGATACCGGTTTTTCCGCCAATGGACGCATCACACATTCCCAATAAGGTGGTGGGAATGTTGATGAATCTGATGCCTCTTTTATACGTGGAAGCTACAAACCCGCCCAAATCTGTAATGACTCCGCCGCCCAGATTGATGAGCACCGAACTGCGGTCTGTCTCAAATTCGGCCAGAATTTCCCACAATTGTACAGCTGTTTCTATGGTTTTCATTTCCTCACCGGCTTCAATTTCTATTATTTCAAACGGTACGGTAGTTTCAAGGTTACCCAGAAGGGTCGGCAGGCAGTGTTCATGGGTGTTTTCATCTACCAGAATCAGCAGCCTTCCGGGATTGAGCTGGTCTATAAAATCGTTGAGTTGTGAAAAACCGGAGTCCAGAAATGTAATCATCAGAAATTTTTCGCAAATGTAAGATTTTAGGATGATTAAAGTTGGCTCCCGTACCATACCCTTCCACCCAAAAAAGCATATCTTTGCAAAAATTATTGAATATATGAGTCGCGATAACAGCAATTCCGGAAAACCTAAACGTACAGGAGAGAGGAAGTTTGATAAGCCTCAATATGGTAAAAGCATGCCACGGGTAGGCAAAACCAGAAGAACAGGCAGTGACAGGGTAGAATCCGGACCGGCAAAAGGCGATGAACGTTCGGGAACTCCCAGAGAGGCTAAACTCTATACCAAAGGAGAATTTAAATCTTTTGAGAAAAATCCGGGTGTTAAAAAGAGAGGATCTGCAGATTATCACAAAAAGCCACATGGCCCCAGGGATGAATCTGAAAGAACCCGCTCTTATGTGCAAAAAAGAAAACTTCAGAAAATTTCCAAGGAGGTTCCGCGGGAAACCATCCGCCTTAATAAATATATTGCCAATGCAGGAATCTGCAGTCGCCGCGAAGCAGATGACCTCATTCTGCAAGGTCTGGTAGAGGTAAATGGTAAAGTGGTGACGGAGCTGGGCTACCAGGTTCAAAAAACCGATAAAGTAGTGTTCGACGGGCAGGGGATTACCCCTGAAAAGCCGGTCTATGTGCTGCTGAATAAGCCCAAAGGCTATATTTCGACCACCAAAGACGAACGGGCCCGTAAAACAGTAATGGATCTTGTGGCAAACGCATCGCCATACCGCGTGTTCCCGATCGGACGACTGGACCGTTCAACCACCGGTGTGATTTTGCTTACCAATGACGGCCATCTTACAAAAAAGCTGACGCATCCGTCATTTTCATCCAAAACCATTTATCATGTCACACTGGACCGAAAGCTTGACCGCAATGACCTGAACGCCATCACAGAGGGAATCCGTCTGGAAGAAGGCGTAGCGGTGGTAGATAAAATATCTTATATAGAAGGAAGTCCGAAAAATGAAGTGGGCATAGAGATCTCCCTGAACTGGAACCGTGTGGTACGCAGAATCTTTACCCGTCTGGGATATGAAGTGGAAGCACTGGACAGGGTAATGTTTGCCGGACTGACCAAGAAAAACATCAAACGCGGACACTGGCGGATCCTCACCGACCTGGAAGTTAACAACCTGAAAATGCTTTAAGTTTATTTACAACCCATAAAAAAAGCAACCCGGCTGGGGTTGCTTTTACCTTTACTGCCATTCCTTAGCCCAGAACCGTTACCGAATTCTGAATCATTTCATATATGGCATCCCTTCCGTTGTCGGGCTTTACATTGACCGCCTTGGTGCCGTTAAAGTGAAGGCACGTAATATAACCTTTCTGTACCGCATCATGACAGGTAGCTTTCACGCAATAATCCAGTGCGAGTCCCACAATTTCCACCAGTTGGATTTCATGGTATTTTAAAAAATCATCCAGACCGGTCTGCATAAAATGGTTGTTGTCCTGAAACGCACTGTAGCTGTCGAAATCCGCATTTTTGCCTTTTTGTACAATATGAGTCACTTTGCTTTGATTCAGATCTTTGTGAAATTCGGCTCCATAAGTTCCCTGCACACAGTGGTCCGGCCACATAAACTGAGGGATGCCGTTCAGGGTAATGGTTTCTCCCACTTTTTTACCGTTATTAGATGCAAAACTTTTGTGATCTGCAGGATGCCAGTCCTGGCTCAGAATGATCTGGTCGTACTCATTTTCTTCCATCAGCAGATTGATATAGGGAATAATGGAATTGGCTTCTGGTACGGCCAGTGCACCGCCTTCGCAAAAGTCATTTTGAACATCAATAATAATAAGCGCTTTTTTCATGCTTTAAATATAAATAAAATAAAAACACCTGTATGGAAATATCAGGTTTAAACTGTAACTTTACAGAGATAAAAATTCAAAATTCCAGCCAAAACAGCAACCATGCCAAATCGTCCTGATTATGAAAACAACAGACCTCAAAAAATTTCCTATCGGTGAATATGAGTCGCCTTCTGAAGTGACTGATACTGATCTGGATGACCATATCCTGGTTTTGAAACAATTTCCCGGCAAATTGAAAAATCTTGTAGCAGACTGGGATGATGACCGGCTGGATACCCAGTACCGGGATGGTGGCTGGACGGTGCGGCAACTGGTTAATCATCTGGCCGATAGTCATATGAACAGTTTTATACGGTTTAAACTGGCACTTACGGAAGATAATCCCACGGTAAAAACTTATAATGAAGTCGCATGGGCTGAATTGCAGGACAGTTTTACCATTGAAATCAAGCCCGCCCTCCAGATTCTCCGCGGACTTCATAAAAGGTGGGTGCATGAATTAAAATCACTGACCAATAAAGAGTTTGAAAGTACATTTTTTCACCCGGAACTGAACCGCAACGTGACCCTGAGGGAGAGTCTTGCATTTTACGCATGGCACTGTAATCATCATCTGGCGCACCTGCAATCATTAAAAAAGGAAAGGAACTGGTAAATGCTGAAAAGTCTTCACAGAGAAAGTGATTACCGGGAGATTTTACAGCGGCTCTCCGGACTGGAGGAAAAGTCCACGCCCCGCTGGGGAAAGATGAACGCTGCCTGCATGCTGGAGCATTGCATGCGGGTACTGCAGATTCCACTGGGAAAAGTGCTGTTGCCGGAAACTTCCGGATTTGTACGCTGGATCGGGATGCTGACCCGGACAGAAATGCGGCTGTTCAATAATGGCATTCCGCGAAATATGCCCACCTATAAGGTGCTGAAAGTGGAATGTGAAGTAGATTTTGATGAAGCGATGAAGAATTTACTGCGGGCACTAGGCACCTATCAGGAATTAGTCCGGAACAATGAACTGCCGGCTACACATCAGCTTTTCGGGAGCATGGAACCTGAAGATTGGGGATTCATGGAATATAAACATATCAATCATCATTTAAAACAATTTGGATTATGAGCTTTTTTAAGAATATTTTTGGCGGTGGCACTCAGGATAATTCCGGCGCGGCAGATTTCTGGAAACCACTGCATACGGAAGACATGCTGGATGAGGCTGTCAAAAAATCATTTGAGCGCAAAGTGGTTATTTTCAAACATTCTACCCGCTGTCATATCAGTAAAACTGTACTCCGGAATTTTGAGAAGGCGACAGAGGCCAAAGAAAAACAGGCGGAGTATTATTTTCTGGATTTATTACAACACAGGGATTTATCCAACCGTATTTCGGAAATATTTGAGGTTCAGCACCAAAGCCCTCAGGTATTGGTGATTGAATCTGGCAAAGTGATCCATGATGCTTCTCATCACAGTATTTCTGCAGAAAAAATTTAGATAATTCAAAAAATATTCTTAATATTGCACCATCAAAACGGGGGATTGGCGCAGTTGGCTAGCGCGTTTGACTGGCAGTCAAAAGGTCACGGGTTCGAATCCCGTATTCTCCACTTCAAATCGCTTGCTCCGGCAGGCGATTTTTTATTTTGTGAAACTTCAACTTTGCCAAAGTTTGCACCGCTTTATTTAAACTTTGGCAAAGTTTTCCCAAGAACCATATTTTTCCAAAAGATAAAATGTACCACGGTTCCGTGTGCTCAAACCATCATTTCCGGTGCAGGCAACGTACCTTTGCACCATTAAATTAATGATGATGGTTAATGAAATTAATAAAATACTGGTCCCGCTGGATTTCTCACGAAATCAGGACCGCTTCCTTAAAATAGTCGCCGATGTGGCACTCAGACACCATGCGAAAATTCATTTTCTTCATGTGGTGAAATCTGGTCTGCTGGGCACCGGCAGCGCCTTTTCGGGTAAATTTTACTACCATGGAAAGGCACTTCTGGACAATTCACGCTCGCAACTGAACCGAACACGAAAAAAATTTGAAAGTTTATATAAAATTCCGGTAGAAACGGCTACTGCAGTAGGTTCGGTGGCCGCTTGTATTGCGGATTATGCCGCAGAACACTGCATGAGTCTCATTATTTTGGGAGTGCGTTATCCCGGCAAAAGACCAGGTTTTGTGAGTTCCAATTCTTACGAAATTATCAGCAGCAGTATAGTGCCGGTACTCAGTGTGCCGTCAGTATGTACCCGTTCAGATTTTTCAGAAGTTTTGTATCCCGTACGACATACAGAAGGGGTGATGGCCAAACTGGATCCGGTGCTGCCTATTGCTCTGAAGAATGATTCCGAAATTCGGTTGCAGGGCATTGCTTCAGAAAAGAAGCAAGCGGCTTTATCGGCAGTTACGCAGACGGTCAGTGCTCTGCAGGATAAACTGAGGGAAGAGAAACTGAAATGCCATGTGGGCGAGATTGTTTTTTCTGAGAATCCCGAAGAGGAAATTCTGAAACAAAGTGAGCAGTGTGATGCTGATTTACTGGCAGTAAATGTGACCACAGAAAAACCGCTTACCAAAATATTCAAGAATAATTTTACCGAAAATATCATCTATAAATCAAAAATACCTGTTTTGTTCTGCCGGAAGCCGAAAACAGTTACGGCGCTGGAGCAATATACAGAGATGCCTTATCCGGTTTTTCCGGTATAAAAAATAAAGAAATATGCAAATAATCAGATTTTCAGATCAGCAACTGCCGCAATCTTTTCAGAATGAAATCACAGAATTTCTCTTTGAACATCTGCAGGAGTTTGGTGATCCTGCAGAAGATATACAACTGGCACTGGATTATGCCGGACAAAAAAATGGTGGAAAGGGCGGACACGTTCTGGTCGCCAAGGAGAATAATGAAATTCTGGGTGCTGTAGTGGTAAACAAAACCGGAATGAAGCGGTATATACCGGAGAATATTCTGGTGTATATTGCCACTCATTCCGGGTACAGAGGCAAAGGAATAGGCGGGAAACTGATGCAGGAAGCAATCCATGCTTGTGAGGGCGATATTGCTTTGCATTGCGAACCGGACAACCCGGCCAGACAACTTTACGAAAAACTGGGCTTTACTTCCAAGTATCTGGAGATGCGCCTAACAAAAAACAACAATGTCGATAGTAACACTGAACACGAAAAAGCTCAGGGAGAATTTCATATTTCTTAACCGTCTTTTTCAACAGAAAAATATAGAATGGAGTATCGTAACCAAAGTATTGTGTGGAGATGAAACCTTTCTGAATGAGGTTTTATCTTTACCTATCAACGAATTCTGTGATTCCAGAATATCTAATCTCCGTAAAATTAAGGAACTTAATCCTCATGCTCAGACGGTGTACATAAAGCCCGTTCCGCTTACTTCTGCTGATGAGATATTGCAGTATGCTGATGTGAGTTTCAATACGGAAGCCGAAACACTGGCATTATTGTCTGAAAAAGCAGTACAGGCAGGAAAAGTTCATAAAATTGTCATCATGATAGAGATGGGCGAACTCCGTGAAGGCGTTGTGCGGAGCAGATTGCTTGATTTTTTCAATAAAATAGACGGGTTGCCCCATATTGAGGTGGTAGGCATCGGGACAAATCTTACCTGTATGAACGGGGTGCTGCCGGATTACGAAAAAATGCGCGAACTGAAAGAGTGTAAGGATGAGATTGAAGCCAACTTCGGTGTGAAAATCCCCTATATTTCGGGGGGAGCGTCTGTGGCAGTTCCATTGATTATAGACAATAAAATGCCTCCCTATATCAACCATTTCAGGGTGGGCGAGACCCTGTTTTTCGGGACCAATGTCTATGATGATTCCCTGATCGGAGAAATGCATCAGGATGTGTTTACCCTACACGCAGAAATCATTGAAATTAAAACAAAACCCAATATTCCTGAAGGTACTTTGGGCAGTAATCTCAGCGGCGAACAAAAGGATTTTACGGAACAGCAGCGTCGCGAGAAAACCACGCGTGCCATTGTGGATGTAGGGCTGCTGGATTTGTCGCCGTCCAATATCCGGGCAAAGGATGAAAATCTGAAAATTGCAGGCAGCAGCAGTGATATGATGGTGCTGGATCTGGATGCATCAGACTGTGAATATCAGGTGGGCGATTTCATTCCGTTTCGCATCAATTATATGGCGCTTCTCCGCCTTATGAGTTCTGATTATGTGGAAAAACAACTGGATACAAGTGGTTGTGAATTGCCTGTGCAGAAAAGTATACCGCACAATCTGCTGCACTGATTCAGGAGTAATCACTTATCTTTGTCTTCAGATTGATTAGGGATGAACAATGAACTACCGGTGAAATATACACTCCGCACCATTCAGAAAGATGGGGGAGATATGATGGATTTCAGTATGTATTCATTCGCACATTTTTTAAAAAATGCAGGACATCTTTTAAAATCGCATCGTCATGATTTTTACAGTTTCATTCTGTGTCTGGGGGGCTCGGGATCACATATTATCGATTTTGAGGAGTATGAAATTTTGCCCAACAGGCTTTTCTTCATCAACTACGACCAGATTCATACCTGGAAACTGAATGATGATATCAAAGGTTACATTCTTCTCTTTACCAAATCTTTCTACAACCTTATTTTCACCGGAAACGATCTGGTGAAAAGTGATACAGCGGTGGAAAACCTGCCCGTTTTTGTGGATATTCCTGAAGATGAACTGCCTTTCTGGCTCCATACCTTTGAAAATATCAAACTGGAATTTAAAAAAGAAGGTGCGGTGACAGATGAAATCATTTGCCTCTTACTCAAATCATGTGTGCTGAAGATGGATTCTCTATCAGACCGCAATCAGTCGGACTTCGTGACGCCGGATTACCGGGAAACACTGGTTATTGAGTTTAAAAAGCGGGTGAATAAAAATTTCAGAGAATGGAAATCCACCCGGGATTATGCTCAACTACTGTCTGTTACGCCCAATTACCTCAATATTCTCGTGAAGGAATTTACTGGCAAGCCGGCTGGTGAAATCATCAGACAACGCGTCATTCTGGAAGCCAAAAGACTGCTGTCTCACACAGATTTATCGGTACGGCAGATTTCTCTGGAACTGGGGTTTACAGATAATTCCCATTTTGGCAAATACTTTAAAAAAGCCGCAGGAATTACTCCGGATAATTTTCGCAAGAGTTCTTATGGTGGATAATAGTGAAGTGAACCTGGTTTTTGAACTGAAAATATGAACTGGTCAGGAATTAGCAGAAATCCAGCCTGCATTTTTTTTGCAACAAGAGTTTGGCCGGATTATCGTACCTTTAGGTAAAATGAATCCGATGAAGATATTGCTGAAAACCTTTTACCTGTATGAAGTACAGATTGCGCAGACCAAACTGGAATCGCGCGGTATACCATCGTACATCCGGAATGAGTTCGTCAACCATGTGGCCGTGATGCCTGTGGCAGAAAATTATATGCTGATGGTGAATGAAGCTGATTTTGAAAGCGCTGCAGAAATTTTGCGCGAAGTGAATGATGAACGCGAAGAAGAGGAAAGTGACTGACCTGTTCACGCTTTGAATCACGCCTTATTTTTTCGTATTTTTACCGAAAATTTTCAGAAAATGATCAACTGGACTACCGTAAAAGAATACGAAGATATTACCTACCAGAAATCCGGCGGAGTGGCCAGGATTGCAATCAACAGACCCGAGGTGCGCAATGCCTTCCGTCCCCATACCACCTCCGAACTTTACGATGCCTTCTACCATGTCTCGGAAGATCCGTCGGTAGGGGTCGTGCTGCTCACGGGAGAAGGTCCCAGTCCGAAAGACGGCGGTCATGCATTCTGTAGCGGGGGCGATCAGAAAGCACGCGGCCACAAGGGTTATGTAGGCCAGGACGGTCGCCACAGACTCAATATCCTGGAGGTTCAGCGACTCATCCGTTTCATGCCAAAAGTGGTCATTGCCGTAGTAAATGGCTGGGCTGTAGGCGGCGGACATTCACTGCACGTGGTGTGTGACCTTACGCTGGCCAGTGAAGAGCATGCTATTTTCAAGCAAACAGACGCAGATGTCACCAGCTTTGACGGTGGCTACGGTTCGGCGTATCTGGCCAAAATGGTAGGTCAGAAGAAAGCACGCGAAATATTTTTCCTCGGAAGAAATTATTCCGCACGGGAGGCCGAGGCTATGGGAATGGTCAATGCGGTAATTCCACATGCTATGCTGGAAGATACAGCGTACCAGTGGGCACAGGAAATCCTGGCCAAATCACCTACTTCCATCAGAATGCTGAAGTTTGCCATGAACCTTACGGACGACGGCATGGTGGGGCAGCAGGTTTTTGCGGGCGAAGCCACCAGACTGGCTTATATGACCGATGAAGCTAAGGAAGGACGCAACGCCTTCCTCGAAAAAAGAAAGCCCGATTTCGGAGAAAATCAGTGGATATCTTAACGTTTAATCAAAAATAAATTCCCGTAAAACGGAGCAGACTGGCAAAACGCCGTTCGCTTGTTTTAAATTCCTGTAGCCCATGACCGAATTTCAGAATGCGCAGCTCCATATGACAGCGCTGCCGGATTATGAATCAGTTTCGCTGGAACCTGTTTCCGGCCGGTACCGGACCGTCATTTACTTTAATTTTGCGGTGTTCTGGTTCATCTTGTGGTCCGGATTTATGACCGGATTGTACTTTTTACCGGCAGAATGGATACCGTGGGCGTATGGCGGGGGTGTATTTTTATTGGTAATGATGATTTTGTCCGGATTAATTACCGTAAGGGAATTCAAGTACCGCAAATATGCCGTACGTGAAAGGGATCTTATTTATCGCCGGGGGCTGGTTCGCGAAATAACATCAATAGTCCCTTTCAACAGAATACAGCATATTACGCTGCTGGAAGGATGGCTCTCCCGGACACTGAAACTCAAAACACTGGTGATATATACTGCAGGCGGTAGTGCAGCAATGCTCCGGGTTCCGGGGTTGCCGGCAGAAGTTGCAGAAAGGATAAAAGGCCTGATTATGGAGAAGATTGAGAACGAAACCGCAACAGCAGTTTCTTTAAATACGCCGGATGAAGATTGATTTTTCTTTGCCACAACGACAGTCCCTCTTGGGTGTGGGAATTCTTTTCCTGTATCTGATGGGCAAGTTTCTGAAGAATTTCTGGTTTGTTTTTGTCATTATTTTTACCCGGGAGAATACATTACAGCGCCAGCTTTTCATTGGCGGATGCATACTCCTGCTGATGGTGGGTGCCGCTGTTATCGCCTTTATACAATACCGGAATTTTACTTATCATCTGAATCCGGAAACCGGTGAATTTGTTATTGAAAAGGCCATTGTCAATAAGTCCATTACCGTGATAGAACGTCATAAAATTCAGGAAGTGACCCTTAATCAGCCTTTTTTTCATAAAATTCTGGGCATCTATCAGGTAGAGATAGATTCGCCGGGCACCGATAAAAAAGAATTGAGAATCAATGCAGTGGCAGCGGGGACCGCAAAACAATTGCGGGAAGCCCTCATGGCAGGAAAAACTGACAAACCGATTCCGGAAATGGCTGCCGCGGATAGTGAAGCCCCTGTGCAGACAAAAGAACAGTTCCGGATTTCCGTGGTCTCCCTGATAAAATGGGGATTTACCTCAGATTACATTTACAGCATTTTTGCGCTTATCGGAGTGATTTTTTACCTCTATGATAAACTGTCAGAGTATTTTATGACCGGCATGCCGCCCTGGATGAATGATCAGTTGCTGCAGGATTATATTCTGTGGTCCAATATACTCATCGTTGCAGGGGTGTTTCTGTTTTTGGTCACTGCAGTGTTCATCAATGCGGTCAGGAAAATCATCAGGTTCTGGGATGCACGGATTTCAATGGTTAATGAGCGGATGAAAGTGTCTTATGGCCTCTTCAATAGCCGTGAAACAATGGTGAATCCGGAGAAAGTTCAGATTTTCTGTGTGACGCAGAATCCTTTGCAAAAGAAAATGGACGTGCTGAGCCTGAAGATTACTCAAATTGGCGAGGATGAAGATGAAGAAAAAACCAGCACCATAGTTCCGGCATGCAATAGCAAGGAAAAAGATGTGCTGCAAAAATTTCTGTTCGGCGGAGAAGTTGTTTTTCAGGAGGCGGTAAAGCCGGTAAAGCGCAGATTATTTTATGTTTTGGCCATCTGGGCAATTCTGGTTCCGCTCTGCATACTGCCGTTTTTGTATTTCCTGGAATTTCCCATGTATTTTAGCATTATCATCAGTATATTTGTGAGCCCTTTAATTGTGCTAAAATACCGTAACAGTACATTGTTTTTCGGTGAAAATTACATCAGAGAGCGATCCGGAATCTGGGATGTGGACGAAAGAATGGCTCGGGTAGAGGATGCCCAGATGGTGGAAGTTTCGCAGTTTTTCTGGCAAAGAAAGCGAAATACCGGAGCTGTGACGGTCTACACTGCGGGCGGTAGTCTGGGCATGGAATCGGCACCACTGTGTACTTTGAAAAGATGGACCAATTACATCATCTTTAAAGCGGAAAATAAAAATTGGAATGTTTAATGAAAGAAATGTAAAATCATTTCTGAGATCAAAAATATATGACAGACTGGATACAAGCCGCAAGGCTGCGCACGTTACCGCTTTCTATGAGCGGCATTATTATGGGAAGTTTTATTGCCCGCTGGAGACTCACCGAAGACGGAGGCTTCTGGGACTGGAAGATTTTTGCCCTGGCCATTCTGGTCACGCTGCTGTATCAGATTCTCTCTAACTTTGCCAATGATTATGGTGATGGGGTGAAGGGTACAGATACTAACCGGCTGGGAGAAGCTGAAATGCGTGCGGTAGCTGCCGGCCGCATTACTGCCGCACAGATGAAAAATGCGGTAATATTGTTTTCAATTCTTGCTTTGGCGGCCACACTGGCACTGTTGTATTTTGCGTTTTTCAGAGATCATCTCATGAGCGAATTTTATATCTTTACGGCACTGGGTATTGCCTGTATTCTGGCAGCTATAGGCTATACCGTGGGTAAAAAACCCTACGGGTATATGGGGCTGGGAGATGTTTTTGTATTTGTTTTCTTCGGTCTGGTTTCGGTATGCGGAAGTTATTTTCTCTTTACCAAAACTTTCCACTGGGATATTTTACTGCCGGCAACAGCCATTGGTATGATGAGCGCAGCAGTGCTGAATCTCAACAATATGCGGGATATAGAAAGCGATGCAGCCAGCGGCAAAAAAACACTGGCCCTGAGGCTGGGATTCACCTACGCCATGGTCTATCAGATGGTGCTGCTGCAATTGCCAATTCTACTGATTTTGGTTTTTTTAATGATGAACAAATTTCATGAAACCGGAAATTACTATGCGTTTATCGTGATGATTCTGATATTCCCGATGGCTGCGATGAGAAGAAGAATTCTGCAGACCAAAGATCCCCGGGAACTGGATCCTTATCTGAAGCAAATCGGGATTTTCACCCTCACCATGTCGGTAATGCTGGCGGTAGGACTCAATTATTTTTAACCGGCATAATTGTGTAATTTAGCATCATCAATCATCAATAAATCTACAAAATCAACCGTATATGAAGATTAAATTTCTGGGGCAGAATTGCTTTCTGTTCAGCTACAAGGGTAAGAATATTTTAAGTGATCCTTTTTATAATTTTCAGAAAGAGCAGAGTGGTTTTGATCTTTCCGCACAAAGTATTGACTATATCCTGATTACCCACGCACACGGTGACCATACGGCAGATGTGCGCGAGGTGCTTCAAAATCATCCGCATGCTCAGATCATTGGTCAGCCGGAGATTTGCGAGTATTTCGGGCATGAAAATTCCATCGATATCAACTTCGGCGGTTCTGCCAAAATAGAAGATCTGAAAATCTCTATGGTTCCCGCATCTCATACGTCCAGTTTTCCGGATGGTACCTATGGTGGTCAGCCTTGCGGATATATCTTCAGACTGCCCGGCAAGAACCTCTATTTCGCGGGGGATACCGGTGTGATGGCAGATATGGAACTGTTTCCCAGGCTGTACGGAGATATTACAATGGCTGTTTTGCCGGTGGGAGCGCATTATACCATGTGCGCACGAAAAGCATCTTTTGCCGCCGCCGAATTGCTGAAAACCCCGAAAGTAATTGGTTGTCACTTTGATACATTCCCGCCCATCCGCATAGATCACGGAGCTGCAAAAGCGCTCTTTGCCGAAAGGGAAATAGAGCTGGTGTTGCCTGCATTGGGCGAAGTGTTTGATTTTTAAATCAGAAATATCATCGGAGTCTCTATGTGGTTTTGTACTTTTGTTTTTCAAGTAATAAAACAATGACGCAAGAAGAAATTTGGAAAGATTATCCGTTGAATTATGAGTATGAAGGTGTTTTCCGGCTTCAGGTATCTAATTTCGGCAATACCCGAACTTTTACGAAATTCCATCCGCAAGGTAAGATCGTAAAAGGCTCGCTGCAGGGCGGGTATCCCATATTGCGGATGAAACTGTTTAAAAAAAGGTCTGCGGCTGATCAGAAAAGAATTCAAACGTTGCAGGAAAAAATAGATGAACTTAATGATCTGATTAAAACTTCGCGCAAAAAAGACCATCAGCTGAGCAATATTGCTGAGTTACGGGAGGAACGGGATTTACTGATACAGAAAAGAAAAAAACTGAACCAGCAAATAGACAAAAAACGCTGTATTCATGTGGCTGTTCTGAAGCATAAAGCGGTGGCTGAACTGTTTCTGGATCCGCCGGCAGATCAGCATAAAGAATTTCTTATTCATAAAGATTTTGACAAAGAAAATAATCACATGAATAATCTGGCGTGGGCTTCACAGGAAGAATTGAATGCGCGTGCCAAGAAGCATCCCAAAAATGTGCTGTATGCTTTTAAAAAGCAATTCATGGATCTGAAACCTACCGCAGGAAATGCAAAACTAAGCGAAGCAGATGTGCTGGCTATCAAAAAAAGGCTGAAAAAAGGGGATACCCTGCGCAAACTGGCCAAACGTTTTCATGTGACAGACATGCAGATTCACCGCATCAAAACCGGTGAGAACTGGGGTCATGTAAAGTTACTGGAAGATTTAATAGAAGAAAAAAAGAAATAAAAAATGGCAAGCGATCTACATCACACCGCTACAACCGTTTACCTTTGCTGCGTTCCCACCCTGGAGGATTCACAGGAGCTGGTTGTGTAGGACTTGCCGATGCAAAGATACGGGTTTAATTTAAAATTCAAAATTCAAACTTAAAAAAAATTAAAATTATAACTAAAACTTATGTTCAGAAACGTTTATACCGTTGGTTTATTGATTTTTGCCGTCATCATGACTGCGTTCTTTATCACGAATATTTTCTTCAGAGATGTAGACTATTATCGCAATTCCATTACCCTCAATGCTTTTTTTGTTCCGCTGGTTTTTGCTCTGGGCGCTTATTTCTCTGTGAGTTCTTATAGCCGGTGGAAGAAATACCTCACCTTCAAAGAGGCATATGGCCGCGCATTTATTCCCATGTTCACAGGCGGCCTGCTTACAGTGGCTTCTATTTTTGTGTACATAACCTATGTGGATACTGATACCAAAGATCTGCTGAACTACCAGTATATAGACAGCTACAAAAGGTCGCTGGAAAAAGAATACAGCGATGCCAGGCAGATGATTAAGCCGGAAAGTGTGGAGATGGATGAGCTGGTTGCCAAATATGAAGAAGCTAAAGTGCGGATTGCAGCCAAAGAATCCAAAAATGAAGATATGTTTACCCTAAAATATTTCGGCTATGTCTTTGCAGGGTATTGTGTGTATTTTTTACTTTTGTCATTGTTTTTCGGGAGCTTCTACAGAACCAGAATTTCTGAAATGCCCGATACCGAACAGACCTCTAACTCCTAAAGAATGATTAACTTGAATACCCTTAACCTTTCCATCATCATACCCCTTCTGAATGAGGAAGAATCTCTGGAAGAACTTTTCGGCAGAATAGAGCGCGTTTGCAGCAGCGAAAATCTTTCTTACGAAATCTGGTTTGTAGATGATGGAAGCACCGATCTTTCCTGGAGTATTATTGAAAATCTGAAGATTGAAAATCCACAGGTGCACGCCATCCGGTTTTCCCGTAATTATGGAAAATCACAAGCCTTACATGCCGCTTTTGCACGGGCAAACGGTGAGGTCATCATCACTATGGATGCGGATCTTCAGGACTTTCCGGAAGAAATCCCGGAACTTTATGCCATGGTAGTGAACGGCGATTATGACATTGTTTCCGGATGGAAAAAGAAGCGTTTTGATAACGTCATGACCAAAAACCTTCCCTCAAAACTCTTTAATTCTGCTGCCCGAAAGGTTTCGGGAGTAGATTTGCATGATTTCAATTGCGGACTGAAAGCGTATAAAAAACAAGTAGTAAAATCCATAGATGTGTACGGGGATATGCACCGCTACATTCCGGTGCTGGCGGCCAATGCCGGCTTCAGGAGAATAACAGAGAAAGAAGTAAAACATCAGGCACGGCCTTACGGGACCTCAAAATTCGGCACCGAGCGGTTCATCCGCGGATTTCTGGATCTGGTGACCCTGTGGTTCGTGAGCCGTTTTGGCGGCAGACCCATGCATTTCTTCGGAGCCGTGGGCACGCTCATGTTCATCATCGGCTTCTTTGCAGCACTGGGATTGGGAATTTCCAAACTGATTGCGGTCTCAAAAGGAGTGTATGGTCATCTCATCACAGATAATCCGTGGTTTTTTATCTCCCTTACCATGATGCTGATGGGAACTTTACTCTTCATAGCCGGTTTCCTGGGAGAAATGATCATCCGCAGTAACCGTGAGCACAAAAATTATACAATTGACGAGATTATTTAATTAACCTTCTAAACTTCTTCCATGAAAAATCTGTTGTACCTGTTTGTATTCCTCACCCTCATTTCCTGCGGGAATATTTCACCAAAAGGAGATATTGAAACCACAGAAGTGGAAGTGGAGGAATTTGTAAACCTGAGCCTGCAGGGCAGTTACCGCGTATTTTATGTACAGAGCGATAAAAATTTCGTGAGTGTGGAAACCTATCCCAATATCTTTAAAAATTTAAATATTAAAGTAAAGGACCGTACTTTGGATATCAGCGAAAAACGCGAAACCGAAGGCGTTGATTTCTATAGTGTAACCGTTTATTCCAGATACAACCCGGAACGGATCACGGTGACGGATTCTGTGGAAATGAATATTTCCAGTGAAATACAGACCGATAATTTCAGGCTTCATTTAAAAAATAATGCTATTTTTATAGGTTCAGTAAAATCCAGGAGAGCTGAAGTGGAACTTTTTGATACCAGCCGTGCCAATTTTAAAGGAAGTACCGGCAAAGCGGTGCTCAAAATTCAGGATACGGCCAATTTTATAGCACCGTACTGGCTGGTAGAGAATATGGATATTGACTCCCGAAACGGCAATTATGCAGAAGTTCAAGTAAAGGATTCCCTAAAAGGTAGCATTAAAAACACTGCAAAATTTCTGTACTATAATGACCCGATCCGGGCTTTCAAAGCAGATAAAACGGCTCTTATAGAAAATAAAATGCTGGATTAGCATGATTATCAGTTTAAAAATTATAAAAGTTAAATCCACAAATAATGGGATTACTTTCAGAAAAATAAACACCTATGACAACATTAGAAAAAGCAAATCTTTGGCTCAGTGACACCTTTGACCAGGAAACCCGGGACGCTGTACAACTCCTTATAGACTCCGGTTCACCCGATCTGGAAGACTCCTTCTACCGCGAACTGGAATTTGGTACCGGCGGCATGCGCGGCATTATGGGCGTGGGAACCAACCGCCTCAACAAATATACGCTGGGACAGGCCACCCAGGGACTGGCCAATTATCTGCATCAGCAGTTTCCGGATCAGACCATTAAAGTTGCCATTGCGTATGACGTAAGAAATAATTCCAGAGAGTTCGGGAAACTGGTTGCAGATGTACTGACGGCCAATGGAATTCGTGTGCTGCTTTTCCGCGAACACCGCCCTACACCTGAACTTTCATTTACCGTACGGGACAAAAAATGCAATGCGGGAATTGTGCTCACCGCCTCCCACAACCCACCGGAATATAACGGATACAAAGTGTACTGGAATGATGGTGCACAAGTGGTTCCGCCGGATGATGAAAATATCATCCGTGAAGTCTATGCCACCCGGTTTGATGAAATCAAATTTGAAGGAAATGATGAACTGATAGAATGGATTGGCGAAGAACAGGATGATGTGTATATAGATGCCTGCATAGAAAATTCCCTGTATCAGAAAGATAAAACTGGCTATGACAATCTGAATATTGTATTTACCTCTATACACGGAACCACCTATACCACAATTCCGAAGGCATTAAAAAAAGCAGGGTTTACCAGGGTAGATCTGGTGCGGGAACAGATGATTCCCAGCGGAAATTTCCCTACGGTGGAATCTCCCAATCCGGAAGAGCCGGCTGCGCTGGAAATGGCCATGGATCTTGCCAGGCTCACCAATGCAGATATTGTAATCGGTACAGACCCGGATGGTGACCGCCTGGGCATTGCCGTACGTAATCTGGATGGAGAAATGCAGTTGCTGAACGGCAACCAGACCAATACCATTCTTACCTACTACATTCTGGATCAGTGGAAGAAGGCCGGTAAAATATCGGGCAAAGAATTCATTGGTTCCACCATTGTGACTTCAGATATTTTCTTTGATATCGCCGAAAAATTCGGGGTGGACTGCAAAGTGGGCCTTACCGGATTCAAGTGGATTGGCAAAATGATCCGCGACTTTGAAGGTCAGGAAAAATTCATTTGCGGTGGCGAAGAGAGCTTTGGTTTTATGACGGGTGATTTTGTAAGAGATAAGGATTCTTGCGGCTCTATTCTGGTGGCCTGCGAACTTGCCGCCTGGTGTAAGGCTAATGGACAGTCAGTGTACCAGTACATGATTGATATTTATAAAGAACTCGGGTTTTATTATGAAGGTCTGGTCAATGTGGTGCGGAAAGGACGGACCGGTGCTGAAGAAATAGCACAGATGATGACGGACTTCCGGGAAAATCCTCCTAAGCAGATTGCAGGTTCGGCAGTAGCAGAACTGAAAGATTTTAAGGAGCAAACCTGCCAGTATGTGCTCACCGGAAAGAAAACGATAATGGATGACATTCCGAAATCGAACGTATTGATTTACTATACCGAAGACGGCACAAAAGTTTGTGTGCGCCCGTCCGGAACCGAGCCCAAGATTAAATTTTATGTATCGGTAAAGGATTCCGTGACCTCTGAAGAGGATTTCAGGGAAAAACTGCCTCTGCTGGAAGCAAAAATTCTGCAGGTAAAAGCAGACCTTAATCTGTAAACCACAGTATCACTGACCTGCTGGCCGGTGCCGGCAATATTAACAATAAACATCATTTTTATGAAAGTCTCAAAATTAGCCGCGAATCTCATTGGTTCAGAAATTATAAAAATCGGAAATCTGGTCAATGATATGAAAAGTCAGGGCGCAGAAATTGCCAATCTTACCATCGGGGATCTGGACGCCAATCTGTACCCGATTCCGGCATTGCTGAAAAGTGAAATTCAGAAAGCTTACCAGCATAACCTTACCAATTATCCTCCGGCCAACGGACTTTTGTCCCTGCGCAAAGCAGTATCATCGGATTTGAAACAGCGCTGGAGTCTGGAATATTCGGCAGATGAAATTCTGATTGCAGGCGGATCCAGACCGTTAATTTACGCAGCTTTTAAGGCCATTGTAGATGAAGGGGACAAGGTGGTTTACCCCACACCTTCCTGGAACAATAATCACTATTCTTACCTTACCCAGGCAGAAAAAATAGAGGTGGAAACGTCGCAGGCCAACAATTTCCTCCCTACGGCGGAAGAGTTGAAACCGCATTTAAAGGATGCAGTGTTGCTGGCAATCTGTTCACCACTCAATCCTACCGGCACGATGTTTACGAAGGAGCAACTCAGCGAAATCTGCAGTCTGGTCATCGAGGAAAACAAGAGCCGGACAGCCGATCAGAAACCACTTTATATTTTGTACGACCAGATTTATGCGTTGCTTACTTTTGGTGAGGCGCATTACAATCCGGTAAGTTTGTTCCCTGAGCTGAAACCCTATACCGTGTACATAGACGGAACATCCAAATGTTTTGCGGCCACGGGACTCCGTGTGGGCTGGAGTTTCGGACCTGCGGAAATTATGGATAAAATGAAAGCACTGCTCGGACATATTGGTGCATGGGCACCCAAGCCGGAACAGCAGGCAGTGTCTGTTTTTCTGAATGAAAGTACTGAAGTGGACCTTTTTGTACAGGACTTCAAAGGGAAAATTGCAGACAGTCTCCAAGTGCTCTACGACGGGATTCAGGAAATGCGTTCCCACGGGCTCTCTGTGAATGCCATTCAGCCCATGGGCGCTATGTATCTGACCATAGAGCTGGATTATCTGGGGAGAACCAAGCCGGATGGCAGTTCTGTAGCAGATTCGTCAGATCTGGTATTTTATCTGATAGAGCATGCCGGCGTGGCACTGGTGCCATTTTCTGCATTTGGTAATTCGCGGAATATGCCGTGGTTCCGTGCTTCGGCAGGCGGTCTGTCCCAAGAAGAAATCAAAAATATGCTTCCAAGGCTGGAAGAAGCACTGAAACAATTAAAATAAGTCAGCACTTAAACCATATCATGAAAGTAATTGCTGTAATACCCGCCAGATATGAAGCCAGCCGTTTTCCCGGGAAACTGATGCAGATGCTGGGAGATAAAACGGTAATCGCCACCACGTATCAGAATGTGATGGATACCGCTCTTTTTGATGATGTTTTTGTGGCCACAGATTCGCAGATTATTTTTGAAGAAATTAAAAAATCCGGCGGAAAGGCCGTCATGACCGGAGCGCATGAAACCGGGAGCGACCGGATTGCCGAAGCAGTGCAGGATCTGGACTGCGATATTGTGGTGAATGTGCAGGGAGACGAACCATTTCTTAAACTCGAGCCTTTGCAGCAATTGATTGCCGTTTTTAATGACGATCCGGAGAGGGAAATTTCACTGGCTTCCTTAAAGATTAAACTCACAGAGCCGGATGATATAGAAAACCCGAATCATGTGAAAGTGATTACAGACCGCAATGGTTTTGCCCTGTATTTCAGCCGGTCGGTGATTCCTTATGCCCGTGAAACTGTTGTGAAGACTAATTATTTTAAGCACATCGGGGTGTATGCTTTCCGGAAAAAAGCTTTGCTGGAATTTGCTGCGCTGCCCGTAGAACCGCTGGAGACGGCAGAGAAAATAGAGTGTCTGCGGTATCTGGAATACGGAATGAAAATAAAAATGATTGAAACCGATTTCGTGGGAGTAGGCATTGATGTACCGGCAGATCTGGAGAAAGCAAGAAGATTAATAGACCGCAACAAATAGGTATTCTCTGAAAAAATAAATTATATTTGAGCATTAAAGCGAAGGAATGAAAAAAATATTTTGGGTATTGGCGCTGTTTTCAGCACATTTTATATATGCGCAGACGGCGAAGGAAATCATTGACAGAAATATAGAAGCCACCGGCGGACTTACCAACTGGAAGCTGCTGAACAGTGTGATTCTGCATGGCAGAGTAACGCTGGGGGTAAATGATGAGTACCCGATGACCATTTACCAGCAAAGGCCAAATCTTGCCAAAACGACCATTTCCATCAGCAAAAAAGAAACGGCTATAGAAGGGTATGACGGTAAAAAAGGCTATGCCATGAACTACGCCAGCAACAAACTTCAGGAATATCCGAATTATGAAGCGCAAAACTTTGACAATGATTTTATAGACTGGGAAAGCAAAGGGTTTACCGCAAAGTACACCGGCAAAGAAAGGGTAGGTGATGCCCTTTGTCATAAGGTGGAACTCCAGAAAAATGTGAATACAACCATTTATTTTTTTGATGTAAAGAGTTTTATGCTGCTGAAGGAGATTAAAAAAGACGAAACACTTACGTACAGTGATTTCCGGAAGACCGGCAGTCTCATTATGCCGTACAGACTGGAGTCTTCATCTCCCAAAAAAGACAGTGATTACGTAATCAGTCTGCATAAAATTGAGGTCAATAAAGTACTGCCGGCCAATACTTTTAAATTTTAACCGTTCATATATAGAACACCCCATACCTGAAACTTATGAAAAGAATATTCATATTTCTGTTGACTATTGCCGCTTTTTTTCAGAGCTGCACCAATCAGAAAAAAGATACGGAACAAAAAACTGAAACCGATATAACCACTGCTATGAAAAATATTTATGACTACACCGTGGAAGGCCTGGATGGCAACGACATTAATTTTGCCGATTTCAAAGGCAAGAAAATTCTGATTGTGAACACCGCTTCTGAATGCGGTTTTACCCCGCAGTATGCTGATCTGGAAGAATTGTACCAAAAATATAAGGACCAACTGGTTGTGGTAGGTTTTCCGGCCAATAATTTCGGAGGCCAGGAGCCGGGCAGCAATGAAGAAATCGGCGCTTTTTGTCAGAAAAATTATGGCGTTACCTTTCCTATGGCCGGTAAAGTATCGGTAAAAGGCAGCGATATCGCACCCATTTTTGAATACCTCACCAGCAAAGACCTGAATGGCGTAAAAAACACCAAAATCCTGTGGAATTTTACCAAATTTTTGGTGGATGAAGAAGGGAAACTGATTGATTCCTATGTGAGCACTACGAAACCGACTTCAGAATCCATTACCAAACATCTGAAATAAAATACAGACATCTGTAATATCCGTTTTCTTATCTGGAAACGGATTTTTTTGTGGATGAAATATTTTACAAGCCAGAATCAGGAGCGATTGGATTTCTCTGCAAAACTGAAGATATTGCCCAGTTTAATCTTGGAATAGCCATTGGATTTTATTTTGGCCGAGTTCACCATGGCTTGCGCCAGAACTTCGGTGGGCAAGGGTTTTTGTTGCTGCAGAATACCGAGTTTATTGGCGAATTTTACAATTTTACCGCCCAGCACTTCGCCGGTGCGTTCAGAATTTTTACGGTCCAGAATTCCCGGGGCAAAGATGGTGAGTTTATTGAAATGCAGACCTTTTACCTCCCGTTCCAGTTCGCCCTTCATGCGGGAATAAAAAATCTTTGATTTTGGGCTGGCACCGTAAGCGGAAACGAGCACGAAATCATCCACCTTATTCTCCCGCGCCGCTTTGGCAAAATCATACTGATAATGGTAATCTACCTTGCGCTGTGCATCCTTACTGCCGGCGGCTTTCAGGGTGGTTCCCATACAGGAAAAAGCCACATCGCCCTGCACCAGGTTTTTCCAGTCATCAGGTTTGTCAAAATCCACGATATGCGTTTTCAGTTTAGGATGCGACAGGGGCAAAGGCTTTCTTACAAACACTTCCACGGTCTCGAAATCATTATCTTGCAGGAGCGTTTGTACCAAATCGGTACCGGTAGCGCCGGTAGCGCCTATGACCAAAGCTTTCATTTTGTTATGATTAAGAAATATTAATGTATAAATTTACAAAAATTTGTTTCAACCCAAATGAGATGATATGGAAGTCAATGATATTTTAACCTATTGTGCCGCAAAGAAAGGCGTAGAAGAAACATTTCCCTTTGATGCCGATACGCTGGTTCTGAAAGTGGGCGGCAAGATGTTTTTACTGATTCCGCTGGAGAAACAACCTCTGCAGATTACGGTAAAGACCGACCCGGAATGGACTGCAGAATTACGGGAGCATCATCCGCAGATTACCGGAGCATATCACATGAACAAAACCCACTGGAATACGGTGGTCTGCGAAGGTCTGAAACCCGATCTGATTTTCCGGCTGATCGATCATTCTTACGAAATGATTTTTAAAACATTGACAAAGAAAGTACAGGAGGCGTTGAATAAATGATGAACAAACGTTCTAAAACAGGAAATCTCTGGTCAGTTGTTCGTCTTCTGCCAGGCGTGCGGTAAGGGACTCCAGCCCGTCAAATTTGATTTCCTCATGCAGAAAATCACGGAAATTTACTGAAATCTTTTCGCCATAGATATCGCGGTCAAAATCCAGAATATGTACCTCTACGGAGAGTGCGTTCTCTCCTATGGTAGGATTGTGGCCTATGCTCAGCATTCCTTTGTGCCGCTCGCCCAAAACAAAGACTTCCACAATATACGCCCCTTTTCCGGGTAGAAATTTCAATGCATCGGTGGCAATATTTGCGGTAGGAAATCCGATGGTGCGGCCTATTTTTTTACCATGTACCACGGTTCCTGTAACCGAGTACACGTAGCCCAGCATGGCATTGGCTTCCTTAATGTTTCCGGCAGCCAGTGCATTGCGCACCTGGGTAGAACTGATGTGTTTTCCCAGATAGTCCACGGCCTGTACCTGCTGTACCCCGAATCCCAGGTCGGGAGCCATTTTCTCCAGTAAAGCAAAATCACCGCTTTTATTTTTCCCGAAGGTATGATCATGGCCTACGATGAGATGTTTCACATTCAGCGTGCGGATCAGAATTTCATGTACGAACTCTTCACCGGTAAGATTGCGGAACGGGGCATCAAATTCCTTCAGAAATAAATGCTGAACGCCGTTTTTTTGGAGCAGGTAAGTTTTTTCGTCTATGGTATTCAGTAATTTCAGGTCATCATCCGGATTAAAAATGGTGCGCGGGTGCGGCCAGAAGGTGAGGATGGCAGATTCCATACGGTTCTCTGCAGCAATCGTATTGAGCTGACGGATAATGGTTTGATGGCCGATGTGGACCCCATCAAACATTCCGATGGAAAGTGCGAGTGGCGTCTGTGGCTCGTAATCCTGAAAGCGCTGAATGATTTTCAAAAGAAAATTTTTTTGGTGGTGCAAATATGATAAAAATCTTCTTTTGAAGCAATTGCAGATTTGGGAATATTGGCTATATTTGCACACAGAAAAAATTTAGCAATGGCAAACCATATTAAAGGAGAAATTTCGCAAATTATCGGTCCTGTTATCGATGTCGTTTTTAAAAATGCAGATGAACTTCCCAATATCTATGATGCACTGGTAATTACCAAGGCAGATGGCAATAAGGTAGTTCTGGAAGTAGAACAACATATAGGGGAGGATTCTGTAAGATGTATCGCGATGGATGCAACAGACGGACTGCAGAGAGGGCAGGAAGTAGTAGGATCCGGACGTCAGATTACCATGCCTACCGGTGAATCAGTTTACGGAAGATTGTTTAATGTGGTGGGTGATGCCATAGACGGAATTCAGGAGGTTTCCAAAGAAAACGGACTTCCAATTCACAGAGAAGCTCCAAAATTTGACCAGCTTTCCACTTCTGCAGAAGTGCTTTTTACAGGGATCAAAGTTATTGACCTTATTGAGCCTTATGCAAAAGGGGGTAAAATTGGATTGTTTGGAGGTGCCGGTGTAGGTAAAACCGTACTGATTCAGGAGTTGATTAACAATATTGCCAAAGGACACGGTGGTCTTTCTGTATTCGCAGGAGTAGGAGAGCGTACCAGAGAAGGAAATGACCTGCTGAGAGAAATGCTGGAGTCCGGTATTATAAAATATGGTGAAGAGTTCATGCACTCCATGGAAGAAGGAGGCTGGGATCTTTCTAAAGTGAATCTGGAAGAAATGAAAGACTCTAAGTGTACTTTCGTTTTCGGACAGATGAACGAACCACCGGGAGCAAGAGCACGTGTGGCACTTTCCGGTCTTACCATTGCAGAATATTTCCGTGATGGTGACGGACAGGGACAGGGTAGAGACGTTCTGTTCTTTGTAGACAATATCTTCCGTTTTACACAGGCAGGTTCTGAGGTGTCTGCACTATTGGGACGTATGCCGTCTGCGGTAGGTTACCAGCCGACTCTGGCTTCTGAGATGGGTGCCATGCAGGAGAGAATTACCTCTACCAAGAACGGTTCCATTACTTCTGTACAAGCGGTTTATGTACCTGCGGATGACCTTACCGACCCGGCACCGGCTACCACATTTGCCCACTTGGATGCGACTACCGTACTGGACAGAAAAATTGCTTCCCTGGGGATTTACCCTGCCGTAGATCCGCTGGCTTCTACGTCCAGAATCCTGACTCCGGAAATTCTGGGTGATGAGCACTACGATACTGCACAGCGCGTAAAAGAAATTCTGCAAAGATATAAAGCACTTCAGGACATCATTGCGATTCTGGGTATGGAAGAACTTTCTGAAGAAGATAAACTGGTGGTGTACCGTGCCAGAAAAGTGCAGAGATTCCTTTCTCAGCCTTTCCACGTAGCAGAGCAGTTTACCGGTCTGAAGGGAGCTTTGGTAGACATTAAAGATACCATCAAAGGATTTAACATGATTATAGACGGTGAGCTGGACAGATATCCGGAAGCGGCCTTCAACCTGAAAGGGACCATAGAGGAAGCTATAGAAGCCGGTGAGAAAATGCTTGCAGAAAACGCTTAATCAATAAGACACAGGATAGCAGATGCCAGACATAAGACTTTAGCTTGTCTGACATCTGACATCTGACATCTGAATCTTCAAATATAAATGAAATGAATATTAAGATATTAACTCCCGAGTTTGTGGTTTTTGAAGGTGATGTAAAATCTGTTTTGCTTCCCGGAAAAAATGGTGATTTTCACATCATGAAAGATCACGCCGCGATCGTAGCTTCCCTGATCAACGGGAAAGTAAAGATTTTTACGGATAAAATTTCGGAACCGTTCGCAGATAAGTTTGTGAAGGAAAACGAAAAGGAAAATGTATATTCCTTCAAGGTAAAAAGCGGAGTGATTGAATTCAGCAATAACAAAGGAATCATTCTGGCGGAGTGACTGCACCCCGACGACAACGAATACAATACTGTAAAAGCCCCGAAATAACGGGGCTTTTGCTATGGTGAGGGTAAGTATTATGATTGGGTGTGGTGTCAGTTATGAATGCCATTACGGGTAATATGTTTTTATCTTCACTCCATTTTTAAACAAATCAACTTTATCTACAGGTCCATCTGGAGAATAGTTCCATTCGCCATCTTTAATTCCATCTTTATAAGTTCCATCTTCGATAATTATTTTTCCATAATTCATTGAGTATTTTTTTTCAATCCAATAACCATCTTTTAAATGATTATTTGTTTTTCCTTTCAACTCATATTCATAAACTGTATCTGAGTGCCTTTCCTCTTTATTTCCCCATTTCATGTCAACGTTTTGTTCTTGAAAATAATCTAAGAATAAACCGTTTTTTATAATGAAAATTTTGTTTTCTGTAACTTTGTTTTTTAATTGAATTTCTATTTTATCACCTATGATTCTAGATATTCTTTGGTATTTTTCTTCTGATTCTAAATTTTCATAGATAATTAGACTATCAAATAGGTTATCGCTATTATCATTAATTATTAGAATAGCTTGGTATGTTGCATCTTCGTAATGGATATTGATATAGTATGATTTAAAGACAAAACCATTAATTGTAAAATTTTTGAATGGATGAAATTCTAATAAAGTGTCATTTGATGAAGTGAAAATATCCCACATATAAGGTCTTACTATTTCTCTATCAAATGATTCTAATAATTTGCTTTTCAAAAATTCTATTTTACTTTTATCAGCAATTTTTTCCCCAATAGAATTTTTGTCTATAGAATTTACTATATAATTATCTTGGACGGTGTTTTGTTGCTTAATCGATGCAACATTTCCATTAGAAATTTTTTCTAAAGATTGCGTCTCAGATTTACAATTTTTAAATTGTATTAAAAATAATAAGCATAGTATATATTTCATTTATAATTCTTTTAAAGTTGGTTGATATCCTTGTATATGCAAATGGTCATTGTGATTATTATCTGAATCATTAGTACATCTGCGTAAAATTTTATTTTTTCTTTCACCATAATTCTGTGAAAGCATACTTTTCCACCCAAATTTATATAATAAATCATTAAAGTTATTTTGTCTATCTTCATCTAGTCCTTTCCAACCTAAATCTTCCCCATTATTAAATAAATCAGTTTTTCCTCCCCTTTTATCTTTTCTCAAATATCTTAAATCACCATTCATACCATTTTTGTGAGATTTACTACCTCCCACAAAAATGCTGCATGTAAGGGTTCATGATCCAGGCGGAAGCAAGGGTCTCATCTCCCAAATTATAAAGGTGTTTCAGAAGCAGGCAGCCCACCATAAAGCGGATCGGATGGCTCGGATTGCCCGTCTTGGAATATAGCGGGGAAAATTCTTCCTCAAAATAATTCCAGTCTATTTTCTCGGAAAGTAGAAAAAGTTCGTGTTGGTTATCAATAAAGTCCACCAACATCGGGCGGAATAATTCTGGCTGCTTTTTTGGATTTTTCCCCAACATATTTGCAAGGTTTTAATGCTCCTAGATACGAAATCCTGCAAACAAAGCAAGAAAAAACACTATTAATATATTGATTGTCAATCTGTTGATGCTATTTTAAGGAGCGACTACTTATTATCATATTGTTTTGTGCAATCTTCTTTAGTACTTCCTATAGTTTTGAACAGTGATTCAATTGAGTTTTTCATGTTAAAATTTAAATTCTGAATACATGTATTTGTATATTTATCTTGCCATGAGTAAGATTCTGTCTTAATTTTTTTTAAGATAAAAGAATTCTTATTATAACTGATGCTGTAGTTAGTTTGAAAATCACCTCGATCAGGAAATCTGGTTATAATTTCAAAACCTTCTTTTGATTCTTTTATATCTGAAATTTGATTCCCACCATCTTGTGAAAAATTAATTGTTCTCAATGCTAATGTATATTCAGAATTTTTATTACCTAGATAGACCAATAAGTCTTCACCTTCATACGGATTACTACTAATAACTTTATCTAATATTCCATCTTTGTTAATGTCAAAAGTTCTGCTAAAATATGCACTGTCTTTACTATATTTATCAATGTTTGTTATATTATTTTTTTCTATTTCATTTATATAAATTTTCTTATGGCTATTAGAGTCAACATTTTCAAATTTAGATTTTACTTTGGATAAAGTATCTTGTTGTACAGTTATGTTTTTCTTGACTTCTTGTTTTTTGCAGGAGAAAAGAAAAATAAAAAATAAGGTTAATATAAAATAATTTTTTATTGGGTACACCTCTTTAAAATGATGTCTTTATTAGCAGTTTCTTGATTGAAATTAATCTCCTTAAATTCTCTTTTTTTCGTTTTGCTATTATAAAATCCATACCAGTAAAAATGCATTGTTTTGTTATCAATCATTTTAACATAAGCAATAGGTTCATTATTTAAGTATTCTTTCCAATTAAGATTTCGTCCAATGTTACCAATATCTTCGGGAATTTCTTTAAGTTTATAGGCAATACCATTTTCATCATCATATCTTTTCAATTCTACCATGTCAATATAGATTTGATTATAAAGCACAGTCAATGAAACATCATTATTATTAACTAATAAACTACCAACTCCTTTTTCACAATCTACAAGCCATTGACCATTGATTGAATATTGATTTTCAGTTTTTTTATCCTTATCTAATATTTGTGAATTAATGAAACTTCGATTATTGTATTTTATTTCATCATCATCATTTGTAATATTCTTGTCAAATAGAAAAATCCATTTCTTGTTTTCTTTCTTATAATATTTTTGCACAAAAGGAAAATTGATTGAATAATCATTTTCATTTTCAATATTAATGTACTTCTTATCAATGAAAGTTCCTATTATTTGGAAATCTGCTTCATTTTTTATTTTTTCCTTTAGTATTTTATCTATTTTTCTATTGTCATCTTGAGAGTAATAGGTTGAAGAATTTAACTCGTCATACAAAGGTTTAATATTATTATTCTTTTCGAAATTTTGATAATAATCATTGTCTTTGGAGGACTTAGGAATATAGTAAATAGTATATTTTCCCAAATTCTTAATTAATGAAGTTGAATATATGCTCTTATCGTTAGGGGCAAAATATACTTTATCTACTTTATCAAAGTTATCCGTAATAGAAATTTTAGTGCTTTTTGTTTTTTCAATTACTGATGTGTGTTTTTTATCTTGACCATTACAACTCGTAATATTGATTAATAATATTAGATTTAATATAATTAGCTTTATTTTCATAGTTTATTCCCTTTTGTGGTTTAGTCAAATTTAGTTTTCATAAATTGTTCAGGGGTCAATTTGAATACTTCCAAAAAATGAACTCCTTGCTGCTTCAATAGGGACATGTATATATTATTTATTTCCTATTTGTTTGGTTAGATAATAATACTGAGAATCACTTTTTAAATTATTTATTTTTTCAGAATATTTGGCAATTTTATCTTTTTTAAATTTGATATTAAGTATGTCATTTTTCATGGAAATTTTTATAAAATCTCCAATACTTGTATTTTCAGAATTTGCTCTAGGTTCTTTTATATAAAACTTATCTATCAGATTTTCATTATTTAAGATAATTACATAATACCAATCTGTACCAATATCTGCTGTTGCTTCAATTATAACAATTTCAAATTGTGAATTTGATTTGGATTGAAATGAAAATATATTGTATCCTGGACCTTCATAATTAGACTCTGATAAATCAATTTCATCAACAACAAAATCCTTTTTTGTCAGCATGAAAGTATTATCAGATTTGATAATTAGTTGAGTGTCATTGTTAATATATTTATTGTCATTTTCAATATATTTGAAAGGTTTTATTACATTAAAATCAGTCTCAATAATAACTTGAGATTTGACATTTTCAATTTTTGGTACTTGTTTAGTATCGGATACTGAAACTTGCTGAGTAGCTGGTATAGCTGTTTTGTTATGTTCTTTACTGTATTTACAGCTTATGAATAAAGGTAGTATAAATACTAATTTATAAAATGAAAATGGTCTAAACATACAATATTTTTTTATGATCTTTTGTTTTTTACAATATCTTGTTCACTTTTTTTTATCGGCTTCAATCTAACAAAATAGGCTGGATTATAACGATTGGTAAGACCTATTCCATTACCTGTTGGTTTCATTGCAATTTCAAAATGTAAATGTGGATTTGGAACTCCTTTGGCATTTCCTGTATCACCAGAGTAGCAAATTACATCACCCACATCAACTTTACCACTAGTTTTTACAGCAGATTCTAAATGAGCGTATCGTAAATAGAATTTGTCAGCATTTATATCAAAACCATCACCTTTCTCACTTTCCAATAAAAATTCATGTGAATAATTTCTTTTTGCATTCCTTAAGTCATTTCCTTCTACTTCTAAAACCAATACATTGCCATATCCATTTGCTCCTTCATTTTTATAACTTACAATAGTACCATTTAAACATGCTTTACAAGGAGTGTTTATATCTGCAAAAATATCTAATCCTTGATGATTTTTTTGTTTACCATCTGGATATAATCTAACTGGTCCAAATGCTCCATTCTGTTCTTTATGAACTCCAGAAGAATTATAATATGTTCTTTGTGAGTAATCGATTGGATCATGCCATACAGAATTATCACTTGATTCTACAGGTTGACATTCGTTGACTTTAAATACAGTTAATCCTTTTTCAAAATATTTTTTAGCATCACTCCATCCTGCTAATCCAGGATTTACCAATGCTCTTATTTTCTTGATATTTTCATCAGTCGAAGTTTTTAAATTATCAGCTGTCTTCCAAATTTCATGTTTTTCCCAAAAAGCAATTGCTGATAATACGGCATATTTTGCTTCTTTTACCTTGTCAGGATTTGCTTCTAAATCTATATATTCTTCAGAAAAAGTTTCTTTTAAAATATTTGATGCATCTCTATAATTTCCTCTTCCTGTTAATTGTTTTAAACCTCTTCCTCTAAATAGATAACCATCGCCACTCGCTTCATTTCCATTACCATTTCCAAATCCATTTTCATGAGCATACATATAATTTAATAGTCTTTTTTGAGGATTATCATTACAATAAGTTTCTAATAATCCTGCAGCATTTAATCTTTTTGCCCTCTCTTTAAATATTCCTAAACAACGTGATGCAGAATATCTAAATTTATCAGTTTCTACCATCCAATCTGGATTAATTCCTAAAGTTTCTGCACCTACTTGTGCGAAAAAATGTGCTTTTCTTAAACAAGTATTAATATGAATTTCTCTTCCTTTTTCAAAAATATATTTATTTAGACTGTCAACTATTTCTTGTCTAAAAGCTTTGTGAGAAGATAGCTCTCCAAAAAGTTCTTCGATTTGTTGAAGTGTAATTTTTTCGGTACATCTAGGACATTTCCCACCACCAATCTGAAAATATGCTCCCTCTTGCTTTAAAAACTCTTTGTCGTGTTGTTTTAGTCCTTTTGATTTCACATGAAGATATAATAATTCTTCCTGTTTTTTGTATAGTACAAAAGTGATGGTTTCTCCTTGTGCATATTTTTCTTTTGTTAAGGCATTTTCTATCTCTTCTGCATATGCGGTTTTTCCGTTTTCTATTGGTGGGTTTCCTCGCAAACCGTTTTTAGCATTGTTTAAGATGATTCCTGCAATGCGTTTTTTCTCGTCACCGCTACCGTTGGGTAAAGAGGTTTGGTTTTCAAAAGTATAAGTGTAGGTGCCATCTTGTTTACCTTTCGCCAGTTTATCTTTCCATTGTTTCAGTTCATCATCAGATTTTGGACGGAGGTGTATAGGGATTTTTACCATGCCGTCTTGTACTGTTCCTTTAAACTCTGTTTTTTCGGTTCCCTGTACTTCTCCAGAAGAATTTTTTTGTTCCATTTGCTCTTCTGTAATTTCCAAGACTGGCAAAATTGCTCCTGCACTTCCTTTAATAATGCCATCTTTTTCTTTAATAATTATGGTTGCTTCTTTGCCATCTAACATAGAAGTAGTGGCTACCAAATACAATTTTTCTTCCAAAGGAGCACTATTTACTCTTTTGAAGTCTTCACCCAATTTAAAGGTTTTAAAGGTGATTTTTTGGTCTTTATTATACACATCAGCAGTAAGTGCCGCTTTAATAGCTTCAATAGTGGTGTATTGTTTTTTATCTTTTAATGCTACCACACTGGGTTTGCCCAAAATAGCTTTGGCAATATTTTCTTTTTGGGCATTATCTGCTGTTCTGTTTCCATTTCCTGCAAATTTGTATTCAAATGTTCCTGCGTCTTCACCCGTTTGTTTGGTATATTCTTTTTTGGCAAAATACGCATCAATAATATTTTCAATTTTCTCACCCTTCAGCTCCCTCACCACCGCGGCAGATTTTCCGGTTTCTACGGTCATCAGGGCTTCTGGGGTGACGCCGAAACGTTGGGACTCTGCAGAAACGTCCAGTGGAAGGACTTCTATAAAATAATTCTGACTGCTGCTGTCCGGATCCAGTCTCCCGAAATCAATTCCTTTGTCGAATATTGCTTGGGTAAGGGTAAATCCCGAAGTGTTGATGATGTCTCCTTTCACCTCAATTCTTCCGCTTTCGTATACCAAATCATTTTTAGCCGTATCATACTCCCAGACTTTGTACTGAACGTGCTTCCCCAGCATGTTGCGGGTAATGATCTGCACCTGTACGTGATTTCCTACGGCAGCCTTTGTCAATTTCTGATTTTTGCCGTTTACAAAATAAGCGTCCAGAATTTTGCTTTCGGAGTCTGGTTTTTCAGGGACAGTGGAGGTAGAGGTCGCCGGGAATTTTGGCGAATCTTCCCTGGGTTTGGGTTTATAACCGGGATTGGTCACATTCACATTGGTTTGGCTGGAACCCCCGATTTTACCGGCCGAACTGGCCGTTACATAATATTCATGATGGGCGCCTTCATC
>NZ_JAJEWK010000007.1 GCF_020687745.1 Chryseobacterium sp. MFBS3-17 | reverse complement strand
TTCCCATCAATATTTGTATACTTTATCATAGTTTCTAATATTTAAATGAAATTTCAGGTTTTTTATCATATTTTCCACCCTTCTTTATTATTGCGAATCCGATCTTATCGGAATAAAAGTTAGTGTGTGACCCTGCGGCTTCCTTAATTTTTTTTGTGAAATCAGAATTTCCGATTGGAAAATATTCCATAATCTCATCATATTGTAGTTTCCCATCTGTTTTATTAATTTTTTTGATTAATATATCTGCATCAGCAGTAGGCAGAATGTCTATGGCCACCATTTTTAACTCTTCAACAAAGTTATCATAATCAGTAGGGTCTAATCTAAATGCCATATCTATATCATCAGCTCTTTTGACTGGTATTGCAGCTCCTGAAAGAGAAACCAAAGGATCACCTTCTCTTAAAGTTCGTACAGCAGAACCTTTTACGACGATATCTAAACTACCGATATGACTTGATAGCTCACCTGCCAAATTGTCAATATTTTGAATAAATTGGTTTTTCACCACATTACAGAATTGTTTATATTGAATTAAATCATTAAATCCAGCTGTATATCCTCTTATTTTGATTTCTTTGATGCAAAAAACAGTTTGTTTAATTAGTTCATTGGGCGGAATAAATTTAATCCCATCCTTCCCCTGTTTATTTGCAATTACAACTAAATCTATAATATCTTCGTCAAGCAAATTTAATTCTTCTCTGCAAAGCTTTATGTAATCAGTTAAAAATGCATCAGTATATGATGGATGCAAGTCCCAAGATACTTTGTCAAATGCTTTCTTGATTTTATTTATAATTAGCTTTATTAAACCAATGGGAAGTGGAACAACAAAACTATAGATATTATTGGATAATTCGTCTAAAACAGTAGTATTCGAATTGTTTCCATTCATTGCGGAAAGTCTACTCTTGATTTCAGCTATAATCTCGGCTTCTGTTGTTTTCCCGGTCGCTTTTACCATTCCTTTAGCACTTTTTCTCATTGCAAATGTTGCAAGATTGTCACCTACTGTAAGAGACAGAGTAGCAAGCTGAAATGCCATAACGAAATTTTTAAAATTTTTACAAAATTCATCATTTGCATTACAATCAATAAAATTTGCAAGGTAACCAACTGCACCAGCCGAAAACTCAAGTCCTCCTAATAAAACACGTAACCCTTGTTTGGTAAATATTCCAAACTCTGTTGCTCCCAAAGCAGCCCATCTTAAGTGACGTAATTTTGTTAGGTTTCCAATCCCACTAAAAGTCAGAACTCCATCAACCGTATATCCAAGCATAGTTTCAGTATTGCTTCTATCATTAGAATCATCATAATACTTTAACACAAAAATTGGTATAAAAGAATTTAATGTTAGTCCATTTATTTCGGCAGTGTTTCCAGTTGTCGTTAATATTGGAACAATACTATCTATTTTAGTGTTAAGTAAACTAACAGGTTGAAAAATTTCATATGTCCCATATAGAGCATGACTTATAGATTCTATAGCAGGACTATTTTCACTTTCAAACGTTCCTTCATATTCTTCTAATACAGCTATTTTATTATTTTCAAACTGAAAAGTAAATTTATTTAAATATAAACCAACCTTTTTTTCAACATTGTAAGGGATGACGATTGGTGACGCACTGGAATAAATCAGATCATAATAAAAATAATTTATATTATTGGAAGTATATGATATTAATTCAGATGCTGACTCATGTGAGTAATAGAAAAGTTTGTTTATCCCACTGTCACCAATTACATTATATGAAATTTTAGGGTTATTGCTAGTATCTAAAATTTTAAAGCCAATAACATTTTGTTTAATTTCACCAAAATCATCATATGGATTGTATTTACTAAATTGCCACAACACATACAAAGACTGTACAAATGCACCCTTTGTATCCGTTGGTTTAAAATCGGTTTCAATAACCCAATTAGACAATTGCATTAATCCAGTCGTAAGATTCCAACTTTCACTCATACGATCATAAATATATCGATAGAGGTTAATACTTTCTTTATCTGTTTTTATTTCATTATTTTCGCTAATTAGTCCATCTAAAAAGTCATTAATCTGACCCACAGTATTAGAATCAAATGCACTTGTCACTCTTACAATTAGGTTTTCAACAGCATCTCTTTCAAAGAAACGACTCATTTCATCGGCACATGATTTTAAAATGGTCAATTTTATATTTGCAGTTAATGGAATTAATGAATTAACACTCATAAGAAGAGATAGAAAGAAAAATTTCTTATCTCCCACTGCATCTTGAATTCTTATTTTATTTCTAAATCCTGTAATATAAAAATTTAAAATTTCCAGGTAAAAATCTTTTGTAATATTTAGCAATTCAATTTCACTAAGCGATGATACATTTGAAGAAAAGGGATATGTCCAGTAATTTTTTTGTTCTTGAATTAAAATTTGATGCTCATTACTAGTAAATAACGGAAATATGCTATTACAAATATGGTGCATGCAATATGAAGCATAAATTAAATTTTTAGCAATATTCTGTTTAGTTTCAATTGAAGAATATTGATTAATCAGATATTTGGTATTAGTAAAAAATGAGGTAGCCGTTACATTCGGATAGTAATCCTGTATTGTCGGGGTTATTAAAATTCCGGCAGGAACATCAGCAATTAAGTATTGATTCGGCAAATTCCAAGTATATTCATATTTTTTTATTTGATTATACTTAGGGCTGTTAAAATCTGTATTTTGAATCTCAACTACAACTACGTCATTTTCTTGAACAAAACGAAAATTAATGTACTCAAACTTCCTTATTTCACTCAATTTTTTTTTATCGGCCCAATATTCCAACCAATCTTCAAGTGAATAAAACCCAGCATTTATATTTTCATTCTCATCTTCTTTAAAGTCAGTTTTTTTAAAATGAAAATAATCTATGTTAATATTATTCTGATTGCTTTTAGAAAAACCTATCAGATATCCATCCAAAGTATATAAGAGATTATTAAAATCACTAGTTCTTACAACCAAATGATTCCCTTTCCCATCATAATCACCATATAAAATTCCTGCTAATTCCATAACTTAAATAAAAAAACTTGAAATTATCATTTGTGTTCTTTCAATTTTTGGCACCCACTTACTATAGGTTTCAGTAGCATAGGTTCGGTTGTCGATGGTTGTGACGTAGATTTTGGTAGCAGGTTCATAGAACTCCAGTGCGCCGTTTTGGTTTTCACCCAAAATACAGATGCTGTATTTTCGGTATTCGGTGCCTTCAGAAGAAGTGTAATAGCTTTCTTCGTCTTCTAAATCATTCTTAAAATATACTTTCGGGTTGTTTAGGTTATGTTGTGTAATCAGACCTTTCAGTTGATCGTTTTCCTCTTTTGTGATGCCTAAAAGTTTTTTGCTTGGGATGGCTCCGTCGCTAGAGTGTAAAGACAATCCCGTAATCGTAATCCCATCAGCGCCTGTAAAAACTTCGGTTTGCAGGTAATAGGGACTTTCTGGTTGGTAAAAATTGTTAAGCTGTTTGCTAAAAGCCATCACCCCACTGTTGGAATTGTCTTTGTAAGCCGAGAGACTTTGGAAGAAAGAACCGGTATTTTGACGGATGTCATTCAGTAAAGTTTCAAACGTAATTCGGGATAAGGTTTGGTCATCATCTTTCAAAACCTCATCTTGGGTGCGTTTGGTGGTAACTGTGGCAATATCTTGCCCTCCTGTTTTATTTTCAAAATTAATCAGTAACAAATTCTGATCAACGATATAATACAATTCAGAATCGGTAGGAGACTTGATGTGTGGTTCTGCATTAATCAGCCCAAAAATATCATCAATATCTTTCATATAACGATACACCGTTTGCGTAGGATTGTTAGGATCACCTGTTGGTACTTGATCTGCAACAGAAATCAGCTTTCCTTCGTACACCAATTGAACTATACAAGCTAAACTTTCATTATTAGCCGTTTTTAGAAAATTAAACGTAAAAGGTTTGGTGTAGTTGGTATTGATATTGGTTCCGGCTTGTTGTAATAGGTTTTCATTGCGGATGAAATAATCTTCATGAACTGTATTTTCACTCAAAATTCCTTGTTTTACATATAATGCGGCAGCATCATTATTATCGGTAGTGAGCTGGACAACCAATTGTGGTAGATTATTCAATTCCCAAATGGGCCAATTTTCTTCAAACTGGGTTTCTAAAAGGTTATTGATATCGTTACCAATTTTGATATTGTTATCGTTGGTAGCAGATTCTGCATAATTTCCATAAAAGTTATATGACCGTTGACGGTTGCTCTGGATGTACAGATAAGAAGTTTGTGCGGTTTGGAAACTTTGTATTGCACCGTATATTTCATCTACCGTTTGCAAAGCATTGGTTTGGGTATTTACTTTCAGTTTTCCTTTTCCTTGTGCGTGCATTCCGTAAAACGCTGCAATATCCATAAACTGTGTTGCTGATTCCCGAATGAGCTTCTTTTGAAAATCATTACCTGTAGGAATCAGTTCAAAATCAGCAGCTCTTGCGTATTGTAAATTGAGTTGGAATGGATTGGGATCATTTTCGATACTAAAGTCTCCTTCGTTCAGTACTATATCAATTCCTAATTCTCCACTCGTGTTTCCAAGATAAACACCTTGTGGAATAATGGGTAGTTCATATGCTTGCTTTTCCGGTTGTGTGATTTGTCCGTTGGCATCTTCTTCCCACGATTTTTTGAAGAAGTAATCGTCGATTAAATCCGTGTCGTTTTGTGCCTGTCCCGGTTGTGGATTAAAAGCTGGATAACCAATATATTCTGCCAAAAAAGGTGGTGGTGTGGTATTAACTCCATTCGCACCATAAAATTTAGCAAAGTCTTCGCGAATTCGGGTAATAAAATCGGTCGAACTTCCGCTACTTTGCAATACCTGATGATTATTATCAAAAAAATCGTTTTTTAAAAGTCCCCGATATATAATGTATTTTATTGCCAAACCTTTCATCGGTTGTGAGAAAGGTTTCAGAATAACATTTACTTTGGCAGGATCTCCGGAATTGGGTTGTACAAACAACTGTGCCTGACAAATAGTAAATACTTTTCCGGTATAAGTTATCTTAGAAGTTGTTCTAAATGTTGAACTTGCGCCAGTTCCTTTTATTCCAAATTTATCATTTATACTTTGCGAAAACGTTTTATCTTTTTCTAAAAGGAAAAACGACTCCGCAGCCCATTCTGCACGAACATTTCGACCAGTAGAGTCAGAGGAAGTTGCCAAAGCATTTGAAGGAACCGTCGGCATAGAATTTGTGTTTTTGTTTCTTTAAAGTTAACGCATTTTCTTTGTCAATTCGTATGCAAAGCAGTTAATGTTTTGTTAATTTTTGCACTTAGCGTATTCTTTCAGTATATATAATTGGTTTTCTTCATTTCGAAGATCCAAACTTTCATTTTTGAGCTCTTCCGATATTTTTTTGCAATCATTAAGGTATTCGGCAAGTTTTTCAGATAGTTTTTCATTGGAGCGATTGTCCAACATTTGTCCTTTGGCTTGCGAATTTGTTTTAATAACGTATTTGTGCAATTCTACAGGATCTTGTAGTAACATAATTTCCTTTTCTTTTTTAATTAAACGATAGAAATAAGCATTGTTTCCGTACAGGTCGCCATAATTTTGTAGTTTTTTCATGAGCTCTCCTTTTACACTCATTCCATAATAACAGTCTTCTGTTCCATCGTCGGATTTCACGCAAAATTGTATTCCAGAATCTGCATTGTAAGTTTTTGTTTTCATACTGTTTGCTGGAAGCGGAGTTTTCACCATCACATCTTGCCCGTAACGATCAGCAAATTCTGTTGGCAAGCGTTGCCCAGTCTTATTGACGTCCAATTGCTCAAACCAAACAGTAAGATATCCTTCGGTTTTCTTTCCATTTTTGTCAATAACATAACCCGGAACATCATACAAATTAATGCTTCTTGCTACCGCATCCTGTATTTTGGCGTTTTGTAATTCCAAATCTTTGTAATATGCTTGATGTTCCAAAGTATATCCTTCCAAAATCAATTGGGCAACCAATTCGGTCACAAAAACATAATCTGAAGAAGCATAGGTTCGGTTGATGTCAAACAAAAACTCGTTTCCATCATAAGTTTTAACCAAATAAGTTCTTATTCCTTTATTACTAGGAAACATAGCCGCTATTTTGATATTGTCTAAATCCCATATTTCCATGCAAGGACTTGGAGAAAAACCACTGCACTCATAAGCCCTTGCGTATCCTGCAATTTTAGCAGGATAATTTCCATTGTTGAATAAAATTTCACCCCCTTTTCCTAATCGTGGATTATAACGGGTTTTGATATTACTTAAGCGTTCTTGTCTTCCGCTTTCATCTGCAAAACTATTCGCTTTCATTTGGTTGTATTTATCCGCAAGATTTTCTCTTGGTTCGTTGAAAAACTCTGCAAGTTTTGATTGATCAATTCCGTTTTGATTAAATAGTTGGTATTTAACCGTTAATTGATGGGCAATAATCCGATCAACTTTTAGGGAAGTTACCAAAACCTCGTAAGGGATTTGGGTTGTTTTTCCATCATTAGATTTCAATTCCAAATAATGCATAAATTGTTCTCGCGCGAGATCCACTCCTTTTAAATCTACTTCAAACATTTTCTGATTTTTGAGATTATAAAAATCGTAATGATCTTGATAAGGAGATATCACAACAGCAACTTCATTGCCTTCAACAATCACTTTGTCTTTTTTTATTTGAACTTTCTGAGCAAAAAATATAATTGGAAAAAAGAGAAGTAAAAAGATTAATTTTTTCATTTTTTTGATTTTATGTTTGGATTGAAATCACTTGGAATTGTTAAAGTTAAGTAATAAAAAATTGTACGATACAGGAAAAACACCTTTTATAAAGAATAATACATTTTGGGCTGTCGCTTATTTAAAACACTGCATAGAACCTACCCACATCAACTTCAAACCAGTGTAAAAAAAATGCAGGTCATCCAAACACATGAGTAAAATAAAGCCAAGTCTTTGCAAAACCTGCACAAAAATAAACAGTTAGTTAATAGAGTTTAATCTCTAAAAAGCCTGTGTAAACAAACCACAAACATTTCCCCAAACAGCACAAAATAAATACAATAAATCCAATAACTTGCGTAAAATAGATACAACTGAACTTTCACCCTGTGTAAATCAGCACACCCCACTTTCCAAACCTGTCTAAAAAGATGCAAGCCAAGAAATCTTTCCCTTCTCATTTTTCTTTTTCAAAAGCAAAAAATATAAAAACATCTCATAATCAGAGCTTTATAAAAACTCTTCAGAACTCTTAGAATTCAGTAAACATCTGTTGCAAGATGTGTCTTTGTATATACAACTCTTCAAGTTGCATCTACCAAAGACGATCTTGCTTTTTTTACAAAAAGGAGAAAAAACTGCGGAACTTGTTTTTCATTATTTTGACTGAAAATTCGTTTAGAAAATCCAAATTAAGCCAGATTATTCTTTTTTAATCTTCTTGAATTTCAAATTCATCCAGAATATTCTTTTTTAGCCCAAATACTTTGTTAGCTATTGTTTTGAGCATTTTAATCATTCAATTTTGCAACAGAATCTTAGTCGAAAAACTCAAAAAGCAGTAACAAAAAATTCAGCAGTTCTTAAAAATGTATACCGGAAAAAGAGAAGAGTTGATTGTCATCCGAATCCAAAAAGAAAAAAAAGATCGTTGGAAAAAGATTTGTAAAAAAAGAAAAATATCGATGACCAGTTTACTTGTTGATTCAGTTGAAGAACGAGTTTTGGACGATGAAAGGCGAAAAATCATCACATTCATTGAAAAGCAAGATAATGTATTTATAAAAATTGAAACGAATATCAATCAAGTTGCAAGAATAGTAAATGCGCAAAAATTTATCTCAAAAAATGAACTGGAAAAATTTTGTCAGCAATTGGAAGAAATTAAAGACCTCAAAAAAAAGCAAAATGAAATGTTTAAGAAAATTTACCAAATGCTTAGCAAGTGATTGTCAAAATTCTTCCGTCTGCGGGAAATAATTTTCACGGCGTACAATACAATGACAAAAAAATAAACAACGGAAAAGGAGAATTAATGTTGATGAAAAACTTTCCATCGTTCATTAACGAGAACAGCAAACCACAAGAAGTAAGAGATTATTTAAAAACCATATCCAAAAGTAACCGAGTGAAAAACCCGCAATTCCATACCGTGATTTCAACGAAATTTCTAGCGCATTCCAAAGATGAGCTAACAAATGTTGCAGAAGATTTTATGCAGGAAATGGGTTATGGAAACCAACCTTATATCGTGGTCTTTCATGATGATACCGAAAACAATCATGTACATATCGTAACAACAAGAGTTGATAAAACTTCGGGGAAGAAAATTAAAGACAGTTATGAAAAACTAAAATCCCAAAAAGCATTAAGTCTGGTTTTGGAAAAGCAATTCGGGAAAAATAATCAAACAGAAATTGAAAAACTCTTGAAGTACAAATTCGGCTCTTTGAAACAATTGGAATTATTACTCGAACGAAGCGGTTTTAAATTCACTCAAAATAAGAAAGATGAAAACGCTTATGACATCCTGAAAAATGGGGTTTGTGAAAAGACGATAAACGGAAACCAAATCGTGTTCAGCTCACCAAAAAACGACCAGCGTTCAAAACAACTCAAAGCGATTTTGAGTAAATACAAAAATCTTCATTCCGGCAAAGTTTTCCAAGTTGAAGACACACGACGACAAGAAGGAATGCTTCCCGAAGAAAAACAAAATAAAAATTGGAAACCCAAAATTGAATTTGAAAGTGAACTTCAGAAAAAACTTAGAGATACATTCGGATTAGATGTTGTATTTCATTTCATAGAAGGAAAAATGCCTTTCGGCTATTCATTGATTGACCATAAAACAGGAACAGTTTACAAAGGAAGCGACTTGTTAAAAATGAAAGATTTGTTTGAATTTACAAATGATGTCATCGACAAAAGACTATTTGAAAGCATCAAAGATTACACGATTCCAAACGAAAAGACCAAACAAATTCTTTTGAAATTTTTGAATATGAACAACCCACAATCAGAATTGAAAGATTTTATGTTATTCAATTTAAAAAAACTGAAACCGAAAGAGCAGTACAACACCATTAGGTTAGACGTTAGAAAGTATTTGAAAACACAAAATAGTGGGAGCATTCGCTTGATCAAAGGAGATGATGAAAAGCTATATGTGATTCACACTCAGAAACATTTTGTTGGAGAACTTCAATCCTTAATTGGCGAAAAAGAATACCAACATTTTCTAAACCCTAATTACAATGAAGAATTTTTTACAAAGCATAACAATGAAAATCCTGGAAACCAACTCAGCAAAAGCATTAACAATTTAATTTTTGAGTTCAGCAAATCGTCTAACGTAGGAAAAGATCCGGCTGAAGAAGAATTCAGAAAACGACGAAAAAAGAAACGCAGTTGATTGAGACGCGTTAATTTAAACTTTAAACCTTGAATATTAAACCTTGAACTTATAAAGATGATTATCACTTTTGCTACTCAAAAAGGAGGAACTGGTAAAACCACTTTGGCGATAGCTTTTGCCAATTACATTTCCATGCTTTCTCAGAGGAAAATCAAGGTCTACGATTTTGATTATCAAAAATCCTTCTTTCACAAATGGCAGGAAGACGAATTGTCTGAAACGCCAAAACTTTATAACGTAGAAAGTGTTGACGAAGAAGAAACGCAACCCTTTTCCGACTTTGAAACATTGATTCAACTGAAAGAAAGTGAGGAAATCAATTTGTTTGACCTAGCCGGAACACTCGATGAAAAATACAGTGATCTTCTCATCTACAGTGATTTTGTCATCATTCCTTTTGAATATTCTGATGTTTCGGTAAAATCCACTTTGGTATTCATCAACATGTTGGGATTATTGGAAAGCGAGGCTGAAAGAATTTTTATCCGCTCCAAATACGATAAAGGTTACAAATATCTTAATCAGAAAGCAATGGACGACGAGTTGAATAAATATGGTTTGCTACTTCAAAGTCCAGTTTTCAAAAGAAACTGTTTGCAGACTATTAACACCAGAAAAATGACTTATGAACAAAAATATGCAGTAAAAAAATCCTTTGATGAACTGATTGAATATATCAACAAAACACTTGAAATCAATCTTTAAAATCACAGAACTAAGTCCCTATCTCGAAAATTAGAATATAACATCTTCAAATCTTAATTAAAATGCTCAAAATTTCACTTGTTATAATCATGGTCTATATGCTGTATTATACAGGAAACATTCTGTACGATTTATTCATTAAAAAAGGAAAAATGGACACCAAAGAAGAAGTTGAAGAGTTTTCTTTGTCGGAAATTTCAACAGAAAATCAATCAGTTTCAAATGTAAGCATTGAAGACGTTGAAAATCTCAACACTCCAAAATCTTTTAACAAATATCAAATTCAAAAAGATAATAATGAAAATTCTAATGAAAGACAGAGTTTGGATGAATTACGACAACTTTTTGAAGCCGAACAAGATTTAGATGATGTAGACTTTTTTCAAGAAAATCCTGAAAATCGTGATAAGCAGTCTAGAAGTAAAGAAACAGAATTTTCAGACGAAATGAGTGAAAAAGAAGAGCATAGTACTCAAGATATCATTATTAACGATCACAATAAAACAAGCAATGTTTCTCAATCGAAAGATTGGAAAACCTTACTTAACCTCTCAGAGACTTTGGTTCAGTTGGTAGCGAACCACGATGGACACAAAGTCTATCATTCCGTGATGTAAGCAAAAATAAATATTTAACAACAATCTATAATCGTAATGAAGAATTTTTTTAGAAAAGAAACAAACACAAAAAAATGGCTAACATTCGCAATCTTAATGATGGCTGTAACACCACTATTCGCTCAAGGAGGAGCATCTGCTATTTCGAACGCAGCCAATGATATTAAAGATTATTGGGATCCTATAAAACTGCTTTTAAAAGCGGTTGGTGGACTCGTTGGATTTATCGGTGGACTCCGAGTGTATAACAAATGGACCAATGGCGATCAAGACGTCAATAAAGAAATCTTGGGTTACGGAGGAGCGATGATTTTCCTCATCGTCGTTCCGGAATTTGTCACTGCATTTTTCGCCTAAGATGGGTTTCTATTTATACAAGGGGCTGAAAAAGCCTCTTGTATTCTTCGGACTCAAAGGCAAGTACATTTTTTATGCAGTTGGCGTCATTGGAATAGGTGTAATTGCTGCACTCGTCCTCTCCAAGTTCGGAATCTTTGGTTCTTTACTCGGACTTGCAGCAACGGGAGGTGGCGTTTATCTCATCTTCAAAAAACAGGATAAAAACGGATTGTACAACAAAACCAAAAATTTTAATCAAGTATTCATTTTTCCGAAAAGATTGAATCACAGAAAAATCTTAAAACATGGCAAAAACGCGAAAACAAGAATTTAATATTCCGTTTATCGGATATGATTTCGGAAAAGATTTCGGATGGGATTTTGATACGCTATTTGGTCAGTTCGGAAACCCTATCATCGGAATACGCATTAAAAATGCTGTAGAACAATATTCCGCAGATCCTGATAATTATTTGAATTTTCATACGGTTTTGAACCAAGTGGTTTCGATTATTGGGGAAGGAAGAATCGTTCAGAAACTCGACATTTTCTCCAAGAAAAAGTATACCGCTGAACCTTCCAATCAATTCCTCCAACAGAAATATTCGGAGCATTTTGATGGAAGATGGTTTAAAACCATTGAAACGATTTTGCTGTTCACGGATATTGTGGATGACAAACTCAAAAAGAAAAACAAACATTATCCCTTTTCAGAAAAAAGTTACAAAGAACTTCGGGACAAATGTCAAAAGGTCTTTATGTTGTTAAAACAAGAAAACTGCGAACCCGAATTTTTGTTCAAGAAGGATTTTGAATACTACATTTCCGGTGTATTGGCAATGCAGTTTAAAGATATTCAGAGTTTCGATAATATCAAATCCACGAATGAATATTTACAAATAGGCAACCGCTTTGTCAAAAATATTTCTTACGTAGATGTCGAAAACATTGACCTTCCTTCAGAAATTGAGCCCTACTCTATTCTTGGAGGTAATGGAGCTGCTTCTGAAACCGCGGTCGATAATTTTACCTTCATCAACGAATTGGAAGATTATGAAACGATAGTTTATAATCAGATTCTGACAATTCCTCTGCAAGCACAACAACAACGAGAACTCGACAAAAAGAAGAAAAAGCACGAGGGAGCAGCGAACAATTCGCCTTCCAACGCCATTATTGCTGACGAAATTGGGACTTTGCTAAACAATATCGCCATTGATGGACAACTCATTGTGAACGCACACTTTTCCTTAGTATTTTCAACAAACACTTTGGAAGAAATGGAAGGGACGATGTCCTTAATCGAAAATAAACTCTTTACCAAAGGAATTATCGTTTCTAAAAATGCTTACAACCAGCTCGAACTCTTTCGGTCGGCGCTTCCCGGTAATGCGACGGAACTTCGGGAGTACGATTTATTTATGACAACGAGTGAAGCTGCACTTTGTTTTTTTTTTAAAGAAAGTTACCCCTTGAACGAAGAATCCAACTTTTATCTCCGATTTACGGACAGACAAGGCGTTCCGCTAAAAGTTGACCCCTCTGATTTACCTATGAAAACCGGAAGAATCAACAATCGGAATAAGTTTGTTCTTGGTCCGTCCGGAAGCGGAAAATCATTTTTGATGAACAACATTATTGAACAGTATTTGACTTACAACTATGATGTGGTAATCGTCGATACTGGAGATTCGTATTCGGGCACGTGCAAATACAAAGGAGGAAGGTACATCCAATACACCGAAGAAAAACCAATTACGATGAATCCTTTTTTGATGGACAAAAAAGAGTTCAATATTGAAAAAATTGAGTTTTTAACTAACCTCATTTTTCTTATATGGCAAGGTCCTGACGCAGCGATGTCGTCTGCACAGAAATCCATTTTGGATAATGCCTTAATGTCGTATTACCACCAGTATTTTAACTCAGGGACAGAATGGTATGCACAAAAAAGTTCGGAAGAACTCATTCTATATCTGAGTAAATACAACATTCACGAAGAAGATATTGATGCAGAATTGGAGAAAGAGAATCAAACGCAACGAACCTATTACGATGTTTTAGGGATTCCATTCAATGCCGATTCTGATGAAATTAAGGAAGCGGGAAGAAAATTACTGAAATTCTATCATCCCGATAAAAACGTCAATAATCCCAATTACGATAGCGATCAATTTTATAAAGTATATGAAGCATACGAGACTTTACATGATGAAGAACGAAGAAAAGTTTATGATGAAACCCAATTGATTCTTATCAAATCCAATAACATTATTCAACAACCCAAAACCGCCGAAGAATGGAATGACTCATTTAGAAAAGCCATCATTAAGAAAATAAAAGAACTAGAAGAAAAGTTAGTGGTTAGCGAACTTTCTTTTAATGGATTCTATGATTACTGTGACCAATTTCTTCCCCTTTATCTGAATAACAAAAAACACAGCATTACCGAAAAAGAATTCAATCTGCGTACTTTTTTGTTTGTGCTAAGGGATTTTTACAAAGGAGGTCGTTACGGGACAACATTGAATGAATCTGCAGACAACACCCTCTTTGAAGAATCTTTCATCGTTTTTGAGATTGACAACGTGAAAGACAATCCGAAACTGTTTCCGATTGTAACGCTGATTATCATGGATACGTTTATCCAAAAAATGCGGCTTCGAAAAGACCGACGAAAAGCGCTGATTATCGAAGAAGCTTGGAAAGCAATTGCATCAAAACTCATGGGAGGTTATATTCTCTATCTCTACAAAACCGTCAGAAAGTTCTGGGGAGAAGCCGTTGTAGTAACCCAAGAATTGGATGATATTATCGGAAATGCTGTCGTTAAAGATTCCATTATCAACAATTCCGATACATTTATTTTGCTTGACCAAACCAAGTTCAAAGACAACTTCGACCGAATTGCAGCTTTACTCTCCCTGAATAAAGTGGAACAAAACAAGATTTTCACAATTAATAATCTCAACAATAAATTTGGACGAAGTCGTTTCAAGGAATTTTATCTCAAAAGAGGTTCTAAAGGAGAAGTGTACGGAAACGAAGTGTCTTTGGAACAATACCTCACGTACACTACTGAAAAGCCCGAAAAATCAGCAGTTGAATATTACGTCCAATATTACGGAAACTACGATGAAGCTCTATTCAAAATCATCAATGATCTAGAAAAATTCGGAGACTCACTTGAAAACTTGGTTTCACTCGTCAATCTCTACCAGAATCCGTTAGATGTAAAGATCGTTTCCTTTTACAACGAATTGAAGAAAGAGCACAAAGGCAAAAATATTTTCAAAATCATTTCCCAAGAAATGGATGACCTTCAAATCAGCTTTTCAGAATTCACCAACTCAAAAACACCTCAGTATGAAAACGTATAGCATTCTTTTTATTTTCTTTAGTGGTTTGTTTTACTCGCAGAACACCTACATCGATCCTTTTGTCACCGCTGCCATGGTTTTAGCTTCTGAAAACCTTAAAGCCAAGCAAAATGAAACCATCGAAGAAACCAAAAAATTGAAAGAAGCCCAAACCTGGGTAGGAACTCAAATGGTTGAAGCCAATAACATCCAAAAGAAAATCCTGAAAGGCCTAAAAGAAGTTTCAGGAACGCTACAAAATGGAATACAAGTACAGCAGATTTATTCAGAATTCAATAAATGTTATTCGTATTCTTCGCAGGTCGTACAATTGGCATCGCAACATCCACAATATGCCATTTTCGGTGCGAAAGCTTCTCAAAAAACCTACGAACAAAGTATAAAAATTGTGACCGACGTTTCGGATATTTTGGCTTCTGGAGAACTTAATCTCGCCACCGCAGGAGACCGCTACAAAATCTTGTTTAACATCTCTGAAAATGTCAAAAACTTAAAACTGTGGTTATTGGCAATTAAACTCCGATTGGAAAAAGCCAACCGACTAGGTTTTTGGAATTCCATTAATCCTTTTGCCGGATACATCAATACGGATAAAGCTATTGTAGAAAATATCATGAACCAATACAAAAGAAATTTTTAAAGGCAAGAATCATGAGAAAGAAGATTTTTTTAATTGTTTTCATTCCTGTAGTGTATATCGTTCTGACTTCTTCAGGAGGAAGTTCTACGCCGTCATGGCAAAAGGAAAATGTTTCTTTTTTGATGATGGATATCGAGATCAATGCGACAATGAAAGAGCATGACCGTCAAAAAGAAATGCGGAAAAAACAAATTGCCAATACTACCGTTGAATCCGCCAATAAAATTCAATGGAACAATTTCAAAGATAAAATCACAAAAGTCCAAGACCGACTCCGTATTGTTTCTTTTGCAATCCAAGCGATTCCAACTGGAATTGCCATGAGCAGGGAATTCACAAAAATAACGAATAACCAAACAGCAATCATCAATGAAATCAATACTGCTCCCTACTCTATTATTGCGGTATTGCCTTCTGAGGTTCAGTTTGTAGATGATTTACAAATGACTGTACGGCTGATTACGGGGATTATCATCTCTTATGGAGCCATTAACCAGATGGAAAAGTCCGAACGCAAAATCTTGCTGGATTATGCTTTGGAAGAAGTGAAAACACTAAGCAGGAACTCCACTCACATGCTATTAAAAATAAGAGACATTAAAGCCAAAGTCTTGCGGAATAAAAGGGCTTTTCAATATTACGTAAACCGGGATAAACAAGTCGTGGAAGATATTATGACTAATATTAAAAATTTTTAGAAATGAAGAAGGCAATTTTAGGAATTTCAATGATTTCAGCGGTATTCATTCATGGTCAACAGATTGTCATCAATGATAAATTACTGGCACAACTTGCGAAAAATCATGCGGTACGATTGGCTAGCGAACATGCTTTTTTAAACTCTTATGAGAAACAGAATGAACTCTACGACGAGATTAATAAAAAAACCACGCAAGTTATTGCGATTCAGGAATACATCTATCAACAGCTAAAAAATGTCAATTCTGCACTGACTCAAAGTAAAAAGTTGATTTATCTGTATGAGTATTTAGGCAAGGTGGTAAGCAATTCCAATAAAATGTTGGATTTAACAGCACAACATCCAGAATATGCGGTCTTGGTTTCAAAATATTATCAAGAAATCGGCAAACAAGTTCTAAAACTCAAACAAGAAGTTTCAGCAGATATTCTGAACGAAGACAAAGATTTTTTGATGGATTCGATGGATCGCGAGATGTTGATCGAGAAGATCTTTACAAGAGTAAGAAACATCAATGGAAATATACTCTACATCATTATGCGGCTGGAAAATGCGAAGAAAACTCCTTACCTGTACCAAGTTCCAATCCTTAAGAATTACATCAATATTGACAAGCTCATCGTTGAAGACATCATTCAAAAATATAAATCCCTTTTTTAAATCAATTACAATGAAAAATAAATTAAAAAAAGTATGTTATGTAATACTTCTAATTGTTACGACGAGCGTTTACGGACAAGTCAGCGTTAAGAGATTAAACGATCCTGCAATCGTCGCCCAACATAAGAGAATGGTTTTTGAAAAATGGGGAGATTGGCGACCGTATCCGAAGTATTTTCTGGGTATCCAAACAAATTTTGCATACGCTACGGTTTGGGGAATGTGGGCGCCGAAAATTAACCGAGATTACAAAAATGGTTCAGACATCCGACCTTTAAAGCCAACAGGAATTCAAAACCAACGTTTTGCCCAACTGAAGCTCCAGGAGGCAGAAGCTAAAAAAATTAAAGCCGCTTCTGATACCATTCATAAGAGAAGTGTCCAAGATTTTGCGCACTGGACTTCAACTACCGTTGATGCAGATCCACTTTGGTTACTCTACTACAAACGCATGCTCAAACCCATTAATGAATTTCCCGATACGCCACAAAATTTTGTAGAATGGCGATTAAAAGATCAAAGCACGTATGAAAGATTGAATACAACCGGAACGTTAAAACGCCTTCAGGAAGAATTGGATTTAATCAAAGAGAAATATTCCATGTCCCGATCGATGGATATGCCGAGAGGAAAACGGTTCATCATGTACCACGAAACGTTAATTCGATGGAGAAAATTTGTTAAAGAATTGAAAGGTTACAATGATAGAACCACGCTCCTTTTGGATTACAAAAACATTTTGAACAATCATTCTTCTACATCATTGCCTTCTAATTATACTCCTACAACAGATCAACAAATTGTAGAAAATATTATGCTCCAATATCAAAATAGATACTAAACAATGAACAAGAAATTAATCATCCTATTTAGCTTTATTGCTATGCTACTCCCAATCATCGGCTTAGCACAAACCGATAATGATTATAGCAACTTGCTGCAGTTTCTAAAAGGTGACGGCGCCTTTGAAAAATGGTTTATGGAAGTTTTTACCAAACTCGATACTAGTGTTCAAGACTCCGCATTAGGATCCGCTTTGGTCGGAAGAGCGATTGGCGGTTTGGGAGCACTGATGTACCTTGGGTACATGGGATGGCAAATGGCGGCAGGAGACCGGGAATGGGAAATAACACCGATGCTCAAACCCATTTTAATCGGATTCACTTTGGTCTATTGGACAGGTTTTGTGAATTTAATTCAAGCTCCATTTCAAGCGATAGCGGAACCCGGAATTGCGATTTTTAGTGATATTGAATCCGAAGTGAATGATTTACGCGTAGAGCGGTTTAAAAAGCAACAACAGTTATTAGATGCTGTTATTAAACTTAAAGCAGAAGAAGACGCTAAACAAGAAGTGATTGATAATACCAGCGAAGATGCCGATGATTCTTGGTTTGACATCAGCGAAGGTTTGGACAAGCTCATCCAACCCATCAAGGAATGGTCAATACGGATGGAATTTCAAATGCAAAAACTCGTCGCTGAGCTCATTGAATTTGTCTGTCTTTCCATTCTAAGGATTTGCGTGTATCTCATTTTCTTTATCCAAAAAATATGGGCTTATATCCTCATTATTTTAGGACCTATTGCAGTGGGAATGTCCCTCATTCCCGGATTTGAAAACTCATTATACAATTGGGTTTCTAAATTCATCAACATCAATCTTTACACTTTTGTCGCATACACCATCATCAATATTGGTCAGCAACTCATCGCTTCAGGTTATACCATGGAAATCGAACGTTACGATACCCTTCTAACCAACGGAACCATTTCTGATTTGGATGCACTCATGGTCTATGTGACCAATTCCGGAATGATCTATAGTGGGCTTTTTACTTGTGTGGCGTATATCGTTACGGGAATCGGCGTTTTGATGACGCCCACGATCGCAGATACCATTGTTACTGCCGGAGGAGCCGGAGCGATGACCAAAATGAAAAATGCTGCTGGAAAAATGATGAGTACGACCAAAACTACGGTAATCGCCGCTAAAACAGGAGGTACTTCCGTTGCCGGAGCTGCTGCAAAATCAGCTGCAAGCAGTTCTGCATCCGGAAGAGTCAATAACGTCATAAAAAATGGAAAATAAAAAAATCAGATGATTAATTCCTCTTTTTTCTTAACCACAATTTAAACTTAATCCATAAAAAGATGCTCATCAAAAACATAGAACAGCGAATTAAAATCAATAAAATAGTGTCTCTGGGAACGATTGCCTTTGCCGTCGTGATTGTTTTAGCAGGTTTCTTCTTGGCTTACCGAATGATCGAAGACTCCAGAAAATCCATTTACATTCTAGATAATGGCGTTCCCGTTTTAGCTAAACAAACCGATGTCTTGCTCAATAGACCTGTCGAATACAAATCCCAAATTGAATTATTCCACCGTTTGTTTTTTACGCTTGCTCCAGATGATCAGTATATCAAAGAGAACATTCAAAAATCATTATATCTCATTGATGACAGTGGTAAAAAAGAATATACCAACCTCAAAGAAAAAGGTTTTTACAATCAAATTGTAGCTTCAAGTTCGATGGTCAGTATTCACACCGACTCGATTGCACTTGACATGGAAAAGAAAATTTTTTCCTTTTTTGGAAAGCAGATGATTACAAGAAAATCATCGGTCATTACCCGAAAATTGATTACAGAAGGATTCTTTGAAGACCTTATTCGCAGTCCTAACAATCCGCACGGTGTCCTACTTAAAAACTGGCGAATTATCGACAACGAAGAACTCACCAACCAAACTAAAAACTCCTATTAAAAATGAATACTTCTTTAAAACAAATCGGGCAAAAATGGTTGATTTGGATGACAAAAAATCCCAAGAAGTTTTATGTCTCATGTGTGATCTTTTTATCGGTTTCATTCTTAGCTTCAATGATACAAGGAATCTTTTTTCCTTCCGAAACGATATTTAGAATAAAACCTCCGATTCTCTACTCTCAAAATCAACCCACTAAAAAGCAAACCATCAGTCAAGAAAAGGACATGGAAAAAATAGTGAATGAACTTAAAGGCTTAAAAATAAAACGAGACCGAAACGCTTTACAAAAACAGGACAGCCTCAGAATTGAATACCTGTACAACCAATACCAACAATTAAAAAAATAAATGAAAAAAATCAATTTCAAAGAGAAAAAATATGTACTGCCACTTCTGGCGTTACCGTTTCTTTTACTATTCGGATATGTCGGAGCTCAATTGATGAAAGACGATGCGCCAAAAGACCAACCTAAAGAATTGTCTCTTTCATTGGGTGAGACGCAAGATTCGATCTTATCTAAGAACGATGCCTATGATGCATTTTTTCAGAAAGATGATAACCGAACCATGCTCGAAGGATTGGATAAAGAAGAGGATAGTTTGTTCAATTATGGCGATCAGTTGTCATTAGACCAAAAGAGAAAAATTGATTCCATAAAAGCTGCTAATTCAAGGCAAAATCAATATCAAGGCAATGCAAGTCAGTCCTCCTACTACAATCCAAAGCAACAAAGTGAGGATCAAGATTATCAAAGGTCTTCCGATATTATCCGAATGCTGAATGAACAATCCTACGTAAATTCAGAAGATGATTTTGATTCAGAAAATAAAACGAGCTCTACTCAAAATGAGCAGCCAGATCAACTGAAATATTTAAAGGAACAAATGCTCGTGATGGACTCTCTGGAAAAGGCTCGAGATCCGGAATACCAAAACAAATTGGCTGCAGAAGAAAAACTCAAAGCCAATAAAGAGAAGATGGATGAATTTCTGAACTCAACTTTCAATGTAAGTAAATCGGGAATCAATGCCGACTTCAACGCTTTCTATAAAGAAAAAGAAAACAGCTTTATTAAAGCGGTGATTGATGAAAATAATAAAGGATTTCTGGGAAGCAGAATACGTTTCCGTTTGTTGGAAGATATTTTTGTCGGCAACCGAAAAATAAACAAAGGCTCTATTCTTTATGGACAAATTTCCGGGTTTTCTATGCAAAGAGTCAGTCTCACAATTGTGTCCGTATTCACTAAAGGAGAAATTTATCCTGTCAATCTTGCGATTTATGATGTGGACGGAATGAAAGGACTGTATGTTCCGCAAAGCGTTTTCAGAGAGATGATTCGTGAAATGGGAAGCAATTCTGTACAAGGAACTCAAATGGACATGGGTGGACAAGGATTTTTTACCAGCATTGGTTCTAAACTCTTCACTTCAACTTCCAAATCCATTGCCAACCTAATTAAAACCAACAAAGCCAAACTCAAATACAATTCTTACGTTTTTCTCATAGATGAAAAACAACTTAAAGACGCTCAAAACCAACAAAAATAAGCTTATGAAAAATCTATTATACATCTTCTTCGTTTGTAGCTCACCACTTTTTTTCGCTCAAAACGCCAGTAAAGAACAACTAATTTCCAATTTACCTGAACTTGAAATTACCGAAGGAATCAATCTGCATATTATTTCGCCGGAGCCAATTCAATACGTTGATTTATCGACCGATAAACTCACGGGAGATTTACCGAATCCTAATATCGCAAGATTAAAAATTACGGAGAACGAAGTAGAAGTCAATTCAATACAAAGTGAAAAAACAAAGGAGCCAAATTCTTTTCTAAGTGGAGATCAAATCGGAATCATTACCGTGGTCGGGCAATCGTTTATTGCTCAATACAAAGCGGTTTACAGAGACAAGAAAAATTTGAATGTTATCACGAACATCCACATTCAACCCGAAGATATGCAGCCAATTGAGTTGGACAAAACGACTTTTTCTTATTTGGAACTAAAAAAATTCGCAATGAATATTGTTCAAAAGAACATCGAGAAAAATCCAATTCGGGAAGAAAAAAACTTAAAACTCACTATGCAACTCAATAATGTTTATGTCATGAGTGATTATATTTTTCTCGATATGACATTTAAAAATAATTCCAATTTGAGTTACACCATCGAAGCATTGAAATTCTCCATTGAAGACAAGAAAATTTACAAAGCAACGAACAACCAAAGCATTGAACTTAAACCAATTTTTCAATTGAATTCCCAAAAGCATTTCAAGAAAAACTTTAGAAATATTTATGTGTTTAAAAAGTTCACTTATCCCAATTCTAAAGTCATGATGATTCGCTTAATTGAAGAGCAACTTTCCGGCAGAACCATCGAAATGAAAGTCAACTATTCTGACATCCTTAAAGCAGACACATTCTAATATAAAAAACATCCATTAAGGAATGAAATGGTTAAACCATTTTCAAATTTCCAAATTAATTCATTCTCAAATTACGAAAAGTGCAAGAACAACAACATCAAATTAAAATTTATGGCTTTTTACAAAAGGCAGTTTATGCTGTTGTAGCATTAGACTGCGCTTCACTTTTCTATTTGAAAACTGATATTCCCGTAATCTCCAACTTATCGAAAAACTTTGCCAAGATGAGTTTCTTTTACCCACCAGTAAATGCAAAAATTTTTACTCTGATTTTAATTGGATTAGTTGCAGTAGGAACAAAAGCTAAGAAAAAGAGAGACCTCAAAATTGCTCTCGAAATTATTCTTCCAATGATTATAGGACTATTGATGATTTTCGGATCGTTGTATTTCGTGATTTTAGCAGAGAATCCTTATTTCCCAAAAGTTCTTCCGACACTTAGTTCCTACCAATTGATTTATGCAGTGCTTTCCTTTTTGGGAGCCGTCATTCTTCAAATGGGAGCAGATTCTATTTCTAAACTCATGCAACAGAAAATGGGAAAAGACCGATGGAATGTGGAAGAAGAATCTTTTGACCAAAATCAAGAACTGGTAAAATCCAACTTAATGATTAACATCCCGTATTTATTCCGATACAAAGGAAAACTGAATAAAGGTTGGATGAACATCAATCCTTTCCGTGGAACAATGGTCATTGGAACTCCCGGTTCCGGAAAATCGTTTGGAGTAATTAATCCTGCTATTCGACAAATGATTACAAAAGGTTTTTGCTTATGCATTTATGATTTTAAATTTCCTGATTTAGCACAAATTGCTTACTACCATTATTTACGCAAGAAAACTAAAGAATCAGATTACGATTACCAATTTCATGTCATTAATCTAAACGAAGTCGAAAAATCCAAAAGAGTTAATCCTTTCAAAAAGGAATATGTTAAAACCTTAGCAGAAGCTCAGGAAATGGCTGAAGCGATGGTTTCGTCTTTACAAAAAGGTGGAGCAAGCGCAGGAGGTGGTTCAGACCAATTCTTTACGCAATCAGCGATTAACTTTTTGTCGTCCTGCATTTACTTTTTTGCTACTCACGAAAATGGAAAGTATTCGGATTTGCCTCATATTTTATCGTTTATGAACCGAAGCTACAAAGAAATTTTTGATGCTCTTTTCACAAACGAAGAAATTTTGTCTCTGTTATCTCCGTTCAAAACCGCTTATGACAACAGAGCTTTTGATCAATTGGAAGGGCAAATCGGAACGTTGAAAATTTTCCTTTCCCGATTAGCAACTAAAGAAAGTTTTTGGGTGTTTTCAGGTGATGAAGTCGAACTGAAAATTACTAATCGAAAAAATCCATCCATTTTGATTTTGGCTTCTGATCCGGGAACACAAGATATTAATTCGGCGTTGTACTCTTCGGTTTTGAACCGAACGTTGCGATTAATCAATTCTAAACATAATCTTCCTGGAGGAATTATCGCTGATGAGTTTCCTACAATTTACATTCATAAGATTGACAATGTGGTTGCTACTGCAAGAAGTAACAAAGTCGCTGTTTTGCTCGGACTTCAGGAATTACCACAGCTTCGACAGTTCTATAAAAAAGAGGTTGCGGATACCATTTCTGCCATTGTCGGAAATATTCTTTCAGGTTCGGCAAGAGATAAGAACACTTTGGACTGGCTCGAGAAATTATTTGGAAAAATCAAACAAAAATCCTATTCCCAATCTATTTCACAACAAGGAACAACGACCAGTATCAATGAGAAAATGGACTTTATGATTCCCGCTGGAAAAATAGCTGCGCTAAAAACGGGAGAAATGGTCGGGATGATTGCACAAGGAGAAGAAAATGACACCGAAGAATACAAAACTTCGGCAGTGAACGGAAAAATCAATCTCGATATGAAAGCGATAAAAAAGGAAGAAAGCAATTGCGTTCAGATGCCTTCCTATTATTCATTCGTGGATAAAGCCGGGATTAACCGTAAAGAAGAAGTGCTCATGACCAATTTCAGGAAAATCAACAAAGAAGTTGAACTCATTGTTAATGAATTAATTAAAGAATAGAAGAATGAATAATATTTTATTAAAACCCATCGTGTTAATCTTTCTTTTCTTTAGCAGTTTTTCATGGGCTCAGTTCAACACGATTATACCAATTCAAGCCCAAAAATCAGATAACCACGAAGTTTTAGAAATGGCTGAAAAAGAAATGTCGTCAATACAAAAAAGGGAGAAAAATGTTTGGAAAAATCTATTCAGTTCGAATACAAAAACCGACTCAAAAACTCAAACTGAAGATTCGACTAAAAGTTTAACGAGTCAAATTGATTCATTGAAAACAGTATTGAAGAACCAACAAATCAAAGAACAAAAAAGAGAAGAAAAAAGGAAAAATGATTCTTTGGTTTTAAGAATAAAGGAACTAGAAGCAAGCCAACATAAATTGAACTTCCAAAAAACGAAATATGATTTTATTTCTAGAGAATCGGTTGAAAAGGCTCAAATTTTAAATTCTAAAATTGTCATGCCCTTGTTAGGGAAAATATCCGTGACCTCCCCTTTTGGTATACGAACTCACCCGATTTCTGGAACAAAAAAACTGCATAATGGTATTGACCTCAAAGCCAACTACGAAAACGTTTATGCAGTTTTGGACGGCATCGTCACTGCAACCGGCTGGGATTCCAAAGGCGGAGGAAATTTTATTAAAATCAATCATTACAACCATTTTAAAACATCTTACCTACATCTTTCAGAAATCTATTATAAAGTCGGAGAACAAGTGAAAGCTGGATTCATTATTGCCAAATCAGGAAACTCAGGAAATTCAACCGGACCTCATTTGCATTTCGGCGTTAAGGAATTTGGAAAAAGCATTAATCCCATTCACTTTTTAAATGATTTAAAAAAAGCAAAAAATTTAATCGCAAACTATTATGAACACTGAACAATTACCAACCGAAGAACTCAAAAAATTCGGAATTATCAACGAAGATTTATCGTTCTCTAAAAAACTCAATGCCAATGATATTCAGAAATTCCTGCAAGGATACACCATTGTTGCAGACAATGATAGGAATAGAGCGACTTTCCAATTGACCGACAACAACACACAACTGAAAGTCATCTTTTTGGAGCGGGATAAAAGTATCGCTGATATTCTCAAAAACAGCAAAGAACAAATTCAGTACACCGAGCTTCAATTTGCAGAGTTTGGCAGAAAAGATAAACTAGCAATCAATGAGGAAAAACCCAATTTTTTCTACGGGAAGAAAGCATTGGTTTACGATGAAGAAAGTGGAAAAGTAGCAGAATTTGATTTGGTTAAAAATGCTACTGAACTCACTGCGATTATTGCCGATAAAAAGGATATTCTCGAAATCAACCGCTATAAAAATGAGCTTTTAAAACTCAAAAGTTTTCTACAAGACAAAATCGACCAGTTTCCCGAAATCGCTAAAGAAATTGCTACTGATTTGAATATCGTGTCAAAGGAAATCAATACGGTTGAGGGAATTTCTGAAAGCCTCTCTAAGAAACAACAAAAAACAAACATTGATTTAAAAGTCAACAATCCGGATTTGTATCAAGATGCAAATCGAATGCGAGAAGAACAAGAGGAAGAACAGGAAGAAACTCAAAAATCAAAAGGTTTTAGAAGATGAATCTGCATTAAGATTCAAAAGAATCTGCGACAATCTGAGTTATCTGCGGGAAACTAAAGATAATAAGCTAACAACAATCAATTAACAACAATAAAAACAAAACATTATGGACACACCAAAAGAATTCGACCAAGTAGCGTATTTGAAAAATCAATTAAAATATCTTGGTTTCGGTGAAGATGCAAAACTTCACAAAGATTTAGAAAAAGGAATAAAATCCACCAAAGATCAATTTGAAATCAAAACCAATTCGGACAAAACTTTACCTGGCAACAAGGTTGATTTTTCGTTGAAATTCAACAAAACAGAAAGTGGTGGCGTCTTTCTCAATTCCTATCACGCCGAACTGAAAAACGAAAAAGGCGAAGAAATTTCGCATAATTTTCCGGTCAATCGGGAAAATACTTTCACTGCTAAAGAAGCTGTGAATTTGTTAGAAGGTCGTTCTGTAAAAATCGAGTTTCACAACCCGAAAAGCGATCAACAAGAAGAAGCTTTTGTGAAATTTAATTTCGGCGAACCCAAAACCGAAAAAGGGAATTTTCAGTTTCAGAACTTCTATCAAAATTATGGTGTCGATGCCGTACAAATTGTAGAGAAATCCAATCTTATTTTTGATCAACCTGAATACCGAGAAAATACCATTAAATCTCTAGAAAAAGGAAACATCGTCAAAGTGAAATTTGAATTGGATGACAAGATCGTAGAGGGAAAAGCAGTGCTCAATCCTCAATACAAAAACTTGAGTTTATATGATGGAGAGATGAACCGAATCAATACCAACAAACCTTTGGAAGGAATTGACAACGACCAGAAACAGGAAAAAAACAATGCCAAAGAGCAGAGCATTAAACGCTAATATTTGTACGCTTTGAACAAAAAAAGGCTACTTTTTCGGTAGCCTTTGAATCGTGCTTATTTATTGCAAGATGATGCTCGGACTGATGTTGAGTTTATGATGCATGGCTTTAGCCACTTTCAGCGTTGGTTCACTTCTTCCAGAGAGGTAGTCGCTGATTCGTGGCGCAGAAACCCCTAGAATTTCGGCTAGTTTAACTTGGGTAAGGTTCATCTCATACATTCGGAGTTTAATGACCTCGGTTAAAGATGGCGTTGAAATAGGGTAATGCACCTCTTCATATTCCTCAGCAATATCCGAAAGTAACATCAATTCGATGAAATCTTTGTCGGTTTGTGGCGTATCGTCATTCACCACTTTTAGTAGCTCGTCGATACGTTTCATAATGGCGTCGTATTGCATTTCATTTTTTATCGTCATCTCAAATATTTTTTATGTCATTAATTTTATCATATTCCGAATGGGTTCCAACAAAACGGATATAAACGATTTGGACAGAAAAAAGGATCAAAGCCACAATGCGATAATGATTTCCCTTGATGTTGAAAACAAATCTCTGATTACCCACGCTGTCTACACTATTAAAATTTTTTTTGATGTCTGCAAAATTTTGCCAATCATTATCGGAAACTTTTCGGTACCAATCCTCCAAAGCACTTTTGGCATCCGCGTGTTCTGTATAAAACAGCACCAACGTCTTTTTTGCAATAACCCTCACCTATTTTACTTATCAAATTTCATACAAATTTAAAAATAATCTTACAAAATACAAAACATTATGAAGAATTATGCAAGGTTCACGCTTTTTATAACTGCCCTTTTAGCGATAAATTCGTGTCGGAAAGAAATCAAATCTGAAAGAGGCAGGATTGATCTGATTTCTAATGTGTACTTCGATGCGTCAAAGAATTTGAACAATTTGCAAAGCATACATCTTTCCAATATGAATTATTTGGGAGATACGATCATTGAAAGAGTTCCGGATTTTAGTTTTCCAGAATTAACTCAACAACAATATTTAATTAAAGATACTTTGTGTTATTCGCTTGGAAATGAAAATTCCAACTCAATTATTCTTTCCGACATTTTAAAAAATCAGAGACCGAATTTGGTTGAAAACAAAAAACAAGGAGCATTATTTTCAAAAGAATGGATTCCAAATTATATCAACAGAAAAAATCTATCAGACACCGTTTTGTTCAACAAAAAATACAAACGATTTGAGATTAATTCACCTTGGATTTATACTCGTTTTTACATTTATCCAACCGATACGATCCTACCCTATTCTCTTTACAAACATGTCGAACAAGATTATAAAGGAAGATTAGAAAGAATTGATTCTTACAATAAAGAGAAAGATATTTTTGTTTCCCTTCAAGTCCTTTCCAGAAAAAGTTGGGACGAAGGAGCAAAAGAACTATTTGAGTTTAACGCATTTGTAAAGCAAAGACAAAGATGAATGACGCTCAAACACTAAGCAATGATATTTCTGTAATTGAAGGAAGTAAAAACGAGCTCGTTCTTTTTTCAACAAGCAAGGATTCTGATTCATTTTTGGAACTTCTCAAATTAAATAAGCAAAGAAATAACAGAACCCTAGTCGCACTTAACTCTACCGTCAATATCCAAAGTTTCATCAACCGATTCCGAGATTTTGATGGAAAACTATTCCTTTGTTTAGATGCAAGCGAAAGTGGAAATGGTATTACAAATACTATTTTCAAAAAGTTTAACGGAAAAATCATTAAGGATATTCGTGAGTTGTATCAAATTTCAGCAAATGGAAATCAAAACTTAACCGAATATCTTCAAAACAAAATCCAAAATAAAAATACTATTTTAGTTGAATCAAAAAAGACCAATCATGAAAACAATAACGCTCAATCCAAATCAGTTTCCAACGTTAAGCACTTGGGATCCGGATTTGTTGGAAGAAATACTGGAGAACTTAGCGAAGACCACCAAACCAAGCAAAACGGAAATCACAGAGAAGGACAAGCTTTGGGCAGCAACAATGCTCGAAATGGACTTGAAAACACAGGAAGGAACGATTGGAGAAAACGAGAACGAGACGGATTTAGTAGTGAAGCAAAATCGGAAGATGCTCAAGAAAATGAAAGTGCAAAACATTCAGTGGGCGGAATCGTATCCGGGAGAAATCCATCCAATAGAACAGAAGAAGAGTTAAATTCAAAAAACAAAAACCAAGAGGAATTAAATTCTCTCATTTCAAAATACAAAGGTCAAAAACTGACCAACGAACAAGTTGCAGAAGTCGTTTTCGCAGTTTGTTTTGTTTCTGACGATAAGAAAATTCTACTTAAAGAAGGAATTGAAATTTCAGACGATCTTAAAGACATTTGCAACCATTATAAAAGTGGCGGTGTTGCTAAAGAAGGTCGCGGAATTTTAGATGAATATTACACCGATTCCAAAATTGTTGATGCCGTTCGCAATCTTATCAAAGACCAATTCCGAAATCAAAAAGAAATCTCGGTTTTAGAACCGAGTATTGGAACTGGAAATTTTGTTTACGTTGCTAAAGATCTAGCACCAAAAACCCAAATTACCGCCTTTGAAATCAATGAAACAACCGCTAAAATTGCCAAGATATTTCATCCTGAAGCAGAAATCAAACTTAGGTCATTTGAAACGGAATTTATCGAAGAGAACGGCAGCAAAAAAGATTCTCAAAACTTTTCAGAAAAATATGATTTGGTCATTGGAAATCCACCTTATGGAGAACACAGAGGCTTTTATAAAGGTCTTGGTGAAGAACCTAAACTTTCCAAATATGAAGACTACTTTGTTAAACGCTCATTGGATACTTTAAAATCAAATGGAGTTCTCGCAATGGTGCTTCCTTCGGGTTGGCTAAACCGACAGAAAAATTTAGAAAATGCAGAACTATTGAATGCTTACCGACTTCCAAGTGGAGCCTTTTCTGGAACACAAATCGGGACAGATATTGTGATTCTTCAAAAGTCAAGGCAGAAGGTTTCTAAAGATATATCGGAATATTTCACCCAAAATCCTGAAAAGATTCTCGGCGAACTCAAAGAAAAAACCAACCGTTTCGGAAGGTTAGAAGCTTATGTTCATGGAAATTTGGAAGATGCTCTTTTACACTTAGAACAAATTCAAAATAAAAAAGAAGCCCAAAGAATCGGAAATCTATTTGAAGATTTGGATGTTTCGTTTGCTCAAAACGGATCAGAAACTACGTTAGGAAAAGATTCCAAAGTCTCTGATACTGGAAATAGTCTTAATCAAAAGCATGAATCCTATTTGGTTCAAGTTCAAGAAAAAATAGATCAAGTACTTTCCAATTTAGATGACATTAAATTCAAATCCCCCGCTGTTGTCAAAGAAATTGGAAAATATCAGCAACTCAAAAAGGAAGTTGAAAATCAATCAAGATCCTTTTCAAGTGACGAACTAAAAGATGTTATTCATAAGGCAGACAAAATTATTCAGTCTCAAAATAAAAACACTCAGCAATCTGAATATCTAGTCCAAACCAAACCCGAAATAAAAAAAGGGATTCTGAAGTACCAGTTTTCCAAAGCTGATGACATTGTAGAATCTTCTCTTCAAAATAATCCCAATATTTCAAAGGAAGAAATTGCTGCTTTTCGTGATACGGATTACGATGGAACTCTTGATAATGTTGAACAACACAAAAAATTTGCGAACTACATTGACGGAAAATGGATACACGATTTCTATTATGCAGAGGGAAATATTTACAAAAAACTTGAAAAGCTTGAAATAGATTTTGACCGAAGTTCGTCTTTAAATGCTCAACAATATGAGAAACAAAAGACACTTTTAGAAAATGTTCTTCCTAAACCAAAAACTTTAGATCAAATTTCAATCAGCCCTAATCACGAATTTATTCACCAATTCAGTCTGGGGAAAGTTGAAAAAGAAGTTTGGAATTACAACACCCGCCAAACTGAAAAAACCATAGTTGATTATAATCTTGCCGAAAAATTTAAAGATTTTGTCAGTCAATTGCCGAGTGAAGCTTTTGCGGGTTCATCTTCTTGGGAAGTGAAAAGCTTTGTTGATAACGAAACCGTTACCGGGAGCGATAAAGAACGAAATGCACTCATTCGTGAAAGGCGAAAAACGGCTGCTAATGATTTGTTCCACAAATTTATCCGAGAAGAATTGGATGATGATTTGAGGGAGCGGTTCGTGACAGAATTTAACCGTAACTACAATAATATCCACGTCCCGGACTATTCGAAATTTCCTTTATTTTCAAAAATTCATTTGAATTTTAAAGGGCAAGAACTGCGCTTAACTGAAGTCCAGAAAGCTGGAATCGGAAGACAGACGACCAAGGGTGTTGGATTGTTGGCTCATGAAGTGGGTTTTGGAAAAACTTTGTCAGGAGTTCTTTCCATGCACGAAGCCATGGAACGAAGTAATGCAAAAAGACCATTAATAGTGGTTCCAAACGACAGCATTCTCAAACAATGGGTAGAAACCATATTCGAAACAATTCCAAACGTGAAAGTGAATGTGTTGGGAAATCTTGGAAAGAGTTTCGACTTGTCAAAATTTGATAATAAAGACAACGAAATTACGATTGTCACCTACGAAGGATTCAACAATATTGGGTTTTCGGAAGACATCACCAGAAGTTTAGCTTCCAAATTTTCTTACATCTCAGAAAACGAATTGAAAAGTGTTAATTCCATTAGTGAAAGAGATTTTCAAAAAGAATTAGAAAAGGAAAAAGAGCTCGAAGGAAAAATGAGGCGTGGAAAAATTTATAATTGGGAAGATTTCGGATTTGATTATTTGACGTTTGATGAAGTTCATAACGCCAACCACATTGTAGGAAAAGTGCGAATCGAAAACCGGAGATTCGCTTCGGATTTTAGAAGCCAGAATCAACAAACGTCAAAACTCGGCATCAATACTTGGATGGCATGTCAATACATTCAGGAAAATTACGATGGTAGAAATGTGACGCTACTTTCGGCAACGCCTTTTACCAACAAACCATTAGAGTATTATTCAATCTTATCGCTTATCGCCAACAATCGTTTGGAAGAGTCTGGGTATTTCAATGTGAATACCTTCTTTGAAACGTTCATGGAAGCGGATAATGACATGGAGATTGATGCGAAAGGTGATGTAAAATTCAAGGCGAATGTTCGTCGGTTTAAAAACAATTCGTTGTTTCAACAGTTGTTATCGGAGTTCATTGATATTAAAGGCGAAGAAGACAATCTGGAATTGATCCGACCCAATAAAATCAATAAAGAATATAAAATTGAGCAGAATGATCTGACAAAAGAACAATACGAACTTCTCAATGAAAATTTTGAACAATCGGAAAAAGGAGCGATTCTCACGCATATTCTCAACGCAAGACTGATTGCCATCTCTCCTTATTTGTCGCCTTATTATGATGATGAAATTCCAACCGTACAAGAATTTGTTGAAAACTCGCCCAAGCTGATTGAAACGATGAATTTAATTCGTCAGAACAAAGAGGACTTACCCGATTCTGGACAAATTATCTACTCAGAATTAGCGGTTGCTCAATTCCCCAAGCTAAAAGAATATTTGGTTAAAGAAGTTGGTTACGAGCCAGAAGAAATTGGAATTATCACGGGTTCAACTTCCAAGAGTAAAAGAATTTCTATCCAGAATGATCTTAATTGTGGAAAAATAAAAATTATCATTGGTAGTGAAGCGATCCAGGAAGGAATGAATTTACAGGAAAATACAACGGATTTGTATCTATTGTCTTTACCTTACAATTTTACTTCGCTTCGACAGGTAGAAGGACGTGCCCATCGACAAGGGAACAAGAACGAAAATGTTCGCATGAACTTTATGCTCACCAATGACAGTATTGATGTGTTTATGCTGCAAAAACTACAATCGAAACAAGCACGATACCTAGAAGCTATGAAAAAGGGTGCCGATGTTTTGGATATTTCAGACATTAGTACTCAAGAACTCAAAACTGCAATTATCACCAATCCCGAAACCCGAGCCAATATTGAAATCGAACTCATGAAAAAAAGAATTGAGAGCGAGAAAAATAAGCTCCTCGCCGACTCGTCTTTTGTACTACGTAAATATGAAGATTTTTTAAAAGTAAAAAGAGAAGTTACCAAAGCTGAAGAAACTTACAACCGATATTTAGGTTTTGCAAATGAGGAAGGGAAAGACTCTGATTATTGGAAAAATCAACTTCCTACCTATCAAAAATTTATTGATTTAGCGAATGCAAAAGTTCATGAAGAAATTCAAAACCTTTCCAAAAAAGGGGTAAATGTAACCCAAATCGAAAAGCAAACAAAAGTTACCGAAGAGAAAATTTCAGCGTTGGATAAAAAAATAGAAGAACTACCGTCTATAGAACTTGACTTAATTCTGCAATACCAATCTAATAAAGAGGAGCAACTAAAATTGAGTGAAAGAAGGGATATTGCGAAGGTAAGGGAGGTTGAGAATAAGGCGCTATTTAAGATCATTGATAATTTTAAAGTTTTAGATAAAATCGTGACGAGTAAGGACAATGTATCGTATAATAGGCGAAGATAACAACTAAAGTAATTTCGAAATAAAATGAAAGTATAATCGGCAAAACTAAATGTAAATAATCGCAAAACCAAATGTAAAGAAAAAACGCACGCATTTCGCGCGCAGATCACAAAAAAAAAGGCTTCGTTTGAAAGCCCTTTTCAATTGGTTTTAATTCACGTTTAAATTGAATTTCACAGAATCACCTTCCAGCAGCGTCACCGTGCTTTCCAGATTATTCTCGTAGATATGCACATTACCCAAGAACAACGTAATGGACCGCAATGGCAGTTCTATCTGCCTACTGATTAAGTACAGGTGATAGATATCTGCAGGCAGCCCCAGATTAGCATCAGAACTACGCTGATACGCAGACACAACCAGCTTGCCCTGATCTGCCTGAAACTGAATAAGTGATAAGCACGGCTGCTGATTGCTCTCAGTGTCATTCCTGCCCAGGAACAGCACGTAATTCTTGCTGTTTCGCTTTTCCCTGTTAATCTTCCGTATGAGATCCGGCAACTGTTCAAAATACGTCGGATAACTGTTCACCAGTATCGGTCCGCAATAATCCCACCAGCTGATCCCGGCTTCGCGGTAACGCTCTGTAAGCCGCTCACCGCTCTGGAACAGATCCAGTTCTGTCTTCAGTTTGTTCCGGGCTATGCCATGCCCTTCAAAGATTTCCAGCAGGTCTGCAGGCTTCAGCTGCAGCTGCTCATTCAGCAGGTAAGTAATGTTTCCCTTCTTGTTTTCCTGCACCTTGCCTTTCGCAAGGATTTTGTCTAAAATTTTGTGATATTTATTCATGATTAAAATATTAGTTTCTATCTTTGTCGCTCTCACCCCGCAAAACGCAAAATGCCCACAAGCACAGAAGACATTAAGTCCTCCGCAGCCTGTGGGCGTTTTTAAAGGGGTGAGATACTTTAGAAAGCGGGGGACGTTTCTTACCCCCTTTGGAAATGTGGCGGATCATACGGATTTCTCCAGTCTCCACCCCAGATGATTTTCAGACCCATCGCTTTCGCTTTTTTCTTAATGTGATCTGCAATTTCCTTTTGTTTTTTTGGCACTTCCGGGTGATGCACCTGTACCTGTCCGTCAAAGTACGGATACAGGTCTACCGCATGGCCATAGCCGTCATCTTTGGGTTGGTGACTGCTCTTATTGCGGACACCGTCTGCATTAGTTACTTTCCGACCCGGCTTCGTGCGTCCCTGCGCATACAGTTCCTGCTGGCGGGTCAATGTGCGCACTCCTTCGGTGATGGTAAAATCTACCGGACTATCCTTTATTGCGGCTTCCAGGATCTTCACCAGATCTGGATGTACACCTTTCAGGTTCTGCAGGCTTCTTTTGCTGAATTGTGGCATTGTTAAATTAGTTTTTTTATGGTGAATTTCCCTATTTCCCACAGCAGCACAGCTATCAGCACCGTCCAAACGTAGGACATGAATGAATTGCGTTCTACGTCCAGATCTGTGGCTTTGGAAGATGTGCTGAACTCTTCCCGGTTCTGCCGGTTCTGCTGGTCTGCAACCTGCAGTCGGGCATTCAGTTGTTCATTAATGTTCTGTGATTTTTGCAGCTCGGCCTTCAGCTGGATGTTTTCCTTTTGCAAATGCGCACCGGCACTGAAATCAAGTTCCGTATTGTCGTTCACTGGCACCTCCGTGGTATTGCCCTGGGCATCTGTGAACTTCAGAAACCGAATCTCACCACCTTCTGCGCATTTACCGCTGTTTTTTAGCGTTAAATTCTGCAATATGGAACTCACTTCCATGTTTCTCACAAGATCTGTTTTCTGCGCTGCAGAATCAGTTCTGGTGACCGCTTGTGCGGTTTCCAAATCGGTGCGCCGGTCTGTGGAAGTGGTTTCCATTTTTTTGGCTTCTGATTGGTTTGCCTGTTTGCTCTTATGCTTCTGCGTCGCACAGGACGCAGAAAACATAAGCAGCAGGGCTATGAGTAGGTTTTTCATGGTTATTAGTTTTGTTTTTTAATCCCTCTTATACAGCCGGAACAACAGCGCCAGCATTAGTAATATTCTCATTTTAGAAAATTTCAATTTGCGTTTCGTCATAAAATATATACTCATCTCCAGGTGTAACATATAAACTCACTTTGGTCATGGGCGATAGCTTCCGGATGTAATTACCGTTGATGTTAATAGAAGATAATGCAGAGCCATCATAATTGATCAGTATTAATCTGGTCCTATGTGATATCTCATATAAATCGAATGGTTCACCGGCCTTTGATCTTAGGTACACTAACTTTGAGGCCTGCTCTGAGTGATCAAACCAGCCGCCGCTTGGTACTAAATCTTCATCCCTTGGATTCAGTCGTAATCCGTTGCCTTCCCTGGTAAGGTCATCGCCTATAACCACCATTCCACCAGCAGAATCCAGCAATCTGTTGGGGTTATTGCCTCCGTATGCTCTATGTACAAAGCCATCAGCTTCTACAGGCCTAAAACCAGTCCCAGAAATATCCATGAACTGATACCCAGTTGAAGTTAGTTTTAATACTCCCCCAAAAACACCTGCTTTATGAAATGCTATACCTGGGTCTGCTGCCGATGTAGAATAAACTTCTAATGCATGGTCAGTAAATGAATTACCGGTAGAAATGTATCTTTTTTTAGCCGGAATCATCTGGTCTGTACCCGTGTCCACAGCTTGTCTCCAACCCAAATCAGTTCCATTTTCAACACTCTTGAACCATAATGAGCCAGAACCTAATCCTGTCATTTGTAGCGCTATCTGCCCATTGTATCCGGCTAAATTCGGGTGAAGCATCTTAATTCGGTAATACCAGTCAGCGGATGGGTTTCCTGTGGCTGTTCCAGCTGTGTTGAGATAACCCATTCCATGACCATTTGTAGCATCCAGTAATGAAACAGTCGCTCCGGCGGCATTCAATGTGTGAGCGGTAGCAGCACCATTATTTATGATAAGTTGTGCGCCATGTGACCATGGTCCTGTACCATTAGAACCGGTCTGAAACGCATACGCGCTGGAATCAAAGGTCCCATCACCTTTAACGAATTGCGATGCCGTACCGCCACCTATTTGGGCGAATCTCGTCTTCTTGGCCATGTTATTAGATATAATACAGTTCTATCTCATCCGTGGCGATGATGGGAGTTGGCAGGGACGCATTCGCAAAAACTAAATTTGAACCTGATTTAGTCTGAGCCGCCACAGGCTGTTTCACACCGTTCAAAAACGCCAGCACCCGGAACTTGTCACTGAATGTTCCGGTGAGCGGTATGGTTACATTGCCCCCGGATATCATCCCCGCCGTCACGGTGGTAAGTTCGTGCTTTACTGTCACCTGTTTGCCGGCCACAAAATCAGCGATATCCTTTGCCGTCCAGACTTTACCTACAGTCTCGGTTCCGGTATTAAGCAGTGCCAGCGTACCTTGAGCGTACGTGGTATTATCATCCGCAAACGTGCCGGTGATGGTTGTAGCATCACGGAGCGTGATCGTGATGGTCTTCGTGGAACCGCCGGTTACCGAAACCGCTGAAACACCTTTTGGATCGGTCTCCGCTGTAAGGAAGATAGACGTGTCTACAAATCCGGCCAGTGGATCCCAGCTGGTTCCATTCCAAGCCACGTTCGTTCCGGCAGGATAATTCTCCGCTCCCTGCGTAAATGCGGCAGCTACATTGTAAGTGTCTCCCACTTGCATTCCCACAGTAGGTAGAGCACCATAATTAGCCACCGTTCCCTTGTGTGTAAATACAGCAGATAGGCGGCTGTTAATGTAATCTGCCATAACCTTCGCAGACACAACGCTGGCAGCCGTGGAGGTTCCGGTATTAAGCAGGGCTTCCGTAAGCGTCGGATAGGTGGTATTCAAATCCGTGAAAGTCCCCGTGATGGTGGTGGCATCACTGAAGGTTACGGTAAGCGTTTTGGTTGTAGTTCCGGAGAATGATACGCCGGTTACTCTCTTGTTGTTTAATGTCGACAGGTCTTCGCTAAGGTTTTCTACCTGTACCTGTCTTATTTTCTTTGCCATGGTTATTGATCAATTATGATAATTTATAATATTTGATTACAAGGAAATCGCCGGCATTTGGCTCTATGAGTAATGCCGATAGATCTATTTCTATATGAGGACCAGATAACGTGCACATGGATTTTGGCACAAAAACGCCGTTGTAAAATACACTGCGTTCCAAAGCCTCATCAACATCTTCAGTCAGTGATGCATTGACCACATAAGTAGATATCATTCCAGCGGTGACGGTAATTTCATCCTCCACAAACTGCTCCTTCAGATAGGTCATGATCTGTACGTTCAATGAAGGTAGATGTCCGGGATCGATCTGGGAGTTACTGTCCAGCGGTGCCACTCCCAGGGGTGCACCTTTCTCGGTGCTGTCCAGTTTGTTTTGCACATGTATGGCTACGTCCATATTAAACCGCCGCTGGTTTGTTGCAGAGGAAAAGCCGGTGAAATCATAAGTAAGCTGCACATCACTGTCATTCACATCGCCCACCGGCAGCCCCTGTATGAGTTCTATTTGCTCACGGTTATCTTTGATATAATCTACGATCTCCTGCAGCTCGTCCAGATCCAAATCGTTAGATTCTAATCGTAGAATTATATTGTCTATGAGTTCAAAATTAGCGTTGTCCTGCAGCTGCAGAAACTCAACAAAACCATCTACCTGCTCCTTGGTGTACACATTACCCTCATCCACATCTGAATCCACAGTGGCAATATCCGTAATGCCTAAAGCTACCTGCCAGCTGTACAGATTGTCACCGGTAATGTTATCTGCATTCGCTGTAGCTAAATAGTCTATATGCGCCGCAGGATCCTCTATGTGGCTAATAACTACCGAGAGCGAAGCCGTGCCGTTAAACATCTCAGCCAATCCTTCAATCTCCCCGGCTGTGATAGCTTCATCCTTATGCCGGAAGCTCGCAAAAGTCTGCTGAAATTGCATTTCTGTAGGGAAATCGCCAGTCTGAAACCAGCTGTATATTGTTTCTAAAGGTGTTGCCATGGTTAAGGGAAATTAGGTTCAATAAAATTGCAAATGCGGCTGGGCTGAATGATGTTATGCGGCAGCCCGTCACCCTGAGAACTGGTATTCTCAGTCACGGCGTGTGATACCTTGCTGCCGTTCGTAGAGGACCCGGACCCGGACTGAACCCCGAATATGGTTCTGCTGTAGGTATGGCTATGATTTGGCATCTCTGCAATAGTGAGCTGGTGCGTTTTGCTGCCGACATTGCCGCCCAAAGCGGAAAAAGTAGCGTCGTTGGGATCACGTCCTACAATCACCTTACCCCGCAGATCCGTGCATTCCTTCCAGCCGGCCGGTATGTCGGCTACCGGCTTGTTCCATGGCCAAACAATGCCGCCATTGATCACCGGTGCGGTTTTCAATTCCAATAGTTCTACACGGGTAATTAAGGCATTAAGCGCAGTCTGTGTTGCCATGTCCTGCATTTGAAGTAGTTTCTTCAGCCGAACAAAATTTGCCCAGGTGTACGCATTCGGCGGCACTGCCACACCAAATCTCACGGTCTTCACTTCAATGAGTGTCTTCGTTGTTTGATCCTCAAAAACCTTCTGGATCTGCTCCGTGTGTATGAAGACCTCCGAGGTCTGCACGCCGCCTTCAAAATAGTACAGTTTTCCGCTTATTGCCACTATTCCGGGCGTCAGCGTATTGCTCCCAGGCGTCACCGGCTCACAGCCGGCAAGTATCGTCTGATGCCCCGCCAGATCGCCCAGCACTTCAAAGATGCCATAAGACTCCTCAATGAGTGCCATGAGGTCATTGGTAAGCGGAACCCCGCCGGTCTGGAGAAAATTAAATGATAGTTTCATGGTTATATGATTACAATTTGATACCGCTTACTTGGCAAAATGTAGAAATCTGTTTCTGCCTTCAGCTGGATCTGGTTAATGTTAATGTCCGGGATCTCAATAATGAAATCAAATTCACTGTACAGCTCTGCTTCCGTGCGCAGGTACACCGGATTATCCGGGTGCAGCCATACGGTCTTACTGTAGAATGGATCATCTTCCGCCTCGGTGTACAGATATACACCGTCATACTGCACCGCATTCACAATTCTGATTCTGCGTTCTATCGGGTCAAAGGCGTCATTCAGACGTTTCTGTACCGAAAACTTCTGATAATTAAACTGCAACTTAATCAGATTCACCTTTCGGTTCCGGGTGAAGGCTATATACACATCCAGCAGCGGTGTAGCGAAGGCCAGCACCACGGCCATGGCCATCCCGGATCTCAGCCATGGTGGCAGCAGCTGCAGCGCATATTTTCTTACATCAAAGTTGAAAATGTTCATCACAGTATATATTCTATTCCACTCCAGTCTTCTTCACCAATCAGGTCATCCAGCATGGTAAACCGGCCGGATGCGGGTATTACACTTATGTTCACAGCCTGTGCAGCTCCATAACCCACACCAGGTTCTATCCACTTGGTCTGTACGCTCAGGTTCTGCAGATCCTTCACACCTTCAACGGCCAGAACTGCAGCTTCCAACTTCTGTACAGACAATTCTCCATTGAAAGGCAGATTTAGCAGGAAATTCTTCACAGCAGCTTTTACCGGCTCTTCACCGGTCAGAATGCTCACACCGTCACTTAGCAGCACCAGCGGATCATATACGATTCTGAAATTAATCTTCAGAACGTCCGGCAGGTAGTTCACGATCACAATATGATCTCCTGCAGCCTGTGTTTCTTCTATATATTCACCAAAGGCAGTCATCTGGTCATTTGTGAAGACCGCATCTGTGTCCTCCGGTGCTATTTTCATAGATATTTTGGATGCTCCGGCCACTTTGGTCACTGCAGCATACTTTACAATTTTGGAAGCGGAAATATGGTCTTCTGTGGCTTGTACTTCTACACCACCCACCAGAATGCTGTCAGAAAACTGATCAGATTCCGGCAGCAGGTTAAATCCATACTGAAACCGAAGTGCCAGGTTCCTGTACCAGCGCAATGAAGGCACTTTCTGCTGTGCAATCATTTCGGCAGTCTCCGCCTTGTGCACGTTGAAAATTCCTTCCATGGTCCACACAATCAGCGCCATGATATCAAACAAAATATTCTCGAAAGAAGCCATGGAAAACTGATCTTCAAAAGACTGATTCGGATCCAGTCCGTAGATGCTGATCACCGATGCATTCGTGATGAATGCGGTTGTGATGCTTTTCTTTATTTCTGCTATTGTGCGGTTCATGATACTCTAAATGTTGTTCCTATTTCCATATATCCAATGCCTTTCAGCACCGGTGCCGCTTTCACCGCTTGCAGCAGTGCTGTGGCCGGTCGGTTCCGGTAGCGCAGCGGGTTGCCGGGTGTGGCTTGTACTTCTGTGCCTATTTCCAGATCTGCAGTAAGGCTCAGGTCATTAGCCGCCGCATCTCGTACCACAGTGGCAAAATCACCACTTTGCTGCAGAATTACGTCCAGAATATTCTGGCCTTGCATGGTCTTATTCATATTCTGCGTCTATTTTGAATTTCTTCAGATCATACAGATCCAAGTGCTTTATCACAATACCATCAGCTGCAAACTGCTCTTTAATCTGGTGCCTGTATTCCAATAGGCTTTCACCCAGCAGCGCAGATCTGAATCCTACGCCCAGATTCAGGTTTCCCTTCAGGTCTCCGGGCTCGGCTATCAGAATGCAAGCCATATTCTGCTCCAGGGTTTGCCCCAGGACCAGACCGCTCACTATCTTTCCAGGTTCATCCCTTACCGTTTCCACAGCCAGATCAAAGTTGCCACCGCTGGCCGGTACCATCTGCAGTCCTGTATCTTTTGTTTTCATTCCAAACTGCCGTTAAAGGTTCCTGTCACCGGTGTACTGCCTGCTACCAGTCCGGCTACATATATGACCGCAGCTTCCTTCAGCCATTCTTCCAGTACATTAATCAGGCGATCTGCAAATTCCTGCGTAGAGGTATCCTCACGCGTCAGCATGTCATCCAGTATTGCTTTCACCGCCACCTGGGCGTCTGCTTTCGTAGTTGCTAAACTCATTTTAAAATGGTTTTAAAATCATTTTCAAACATTACTATCTTCGCTACCGTATCAGGCAGCGGCGGACCACTGGGTCCCGCAGGTGTGTACACCTTCAGGGTCTTCAGAATATCAGCAAGCTGCTCAAAAAGATCCTTCAGGCTGGTTACGTTATTGGCAACGTTCACCTTGCCCGTAGTGCTGTCTATCTCTACCTGCAGGCCGTTTTCGTTGTAGATAATCTTTTCGGCTACATCACATTTAATAACGGTCAAATTCCCAATGCTACCATCGGCACTGAGCATCAGCACCCGGCTTCCTGTTTTGGGAATGATCAATAAATGATCTTCACCGTCTGCAGTAGGTTTCAGTCGCACATCACTCAACTCCAGATCTCCTACCAGGACTGTACACACATCACCGGTCACCGCCTGAACCACACCGTCAACCGGCAGGTTGGGATTCGCTGCGATGATTCGCTGCAGGTTTCTCTTCAGCTGTGCTACCTTGTCATTCATAAACTTAACTTAATGCCTGGTGTGATGGTGCGCTTTCCGCCTGCATCACTAAAGGTTGTACTCACGCTTTCGGCGTAGTAACGGCCATCTTTGTCCGGATAATCTTCATCATAAATCCCAATAGTGAAGCTGGGTTCTGCATATGGAATTAACCAGGTATCAAAGGTGCCTTCATAGCCGGGCTTCATTTTGCTTTTATACTCATTTTCGGCAATCACACTGATGGCCGCGGCAGACATTCTGCCCACTTTCTTTGTAATTTTCTCACCGCCGGCATGGCCCACAGTCTTGCTGATGGTCTTGCCGTCCAGACCCACAGATTCTACCGTTACTTCCACTTTCCGGTCTGTAGCGCTCACGTACTTTAGTGAACTGGTCTCCACATTATGCTGCATGCTGTAATCTGCTTCACCGCTCTTCCAGGTGTAGGCCGGGTGAATATGCAATTCCTTTTTTTGCATGTCGAAAAACACATCTGCACCCGTTTCTTCCTGGATCTTCGCCAGCACATCGTAGCCGGTTGCCTGGTAGATGGTAAACTTATCATAAGGCAGATCATAATCACAGACCAGCGTGAAGCTGCTGTCTATCTGATCAATTACGTACTGCGCAATTTGCTTCACAGTGGCCGGCTTCATCTCTTTATTTGGAATCCCGTTCCGGAAAAGAAACAGACCATCTTCGCACTCTATCTGCAGGCTGCCGTCATTGGTGGTAATCTCGCGAACGTAGCCAGCGAATTCAGTTTGCATTTTACCGTCATAGCCCAAACTGATCAGAACTTCATCACCCCGCCCGATGGCATCCTGCACCCGCAGCACCCGGTTCATGTCCGTCTCCGGAAGAATGATGACGGCGGTGTCTGCGAGATTCTTGGTAGATTTCTCTATCTGGCATTCAGCCAGCACCCCAAGATCCCAGACGCCGTCCGCATTTCTGAACTCTATTTCCCAACTCTGCTGCAAATGCATTACTGTTTTCTTTTGTAAATTAAATCATACGGAAAATCACTGATTGCCCGGATCTCATACGCCTGTACATCTTCGCCCTTCGTAAAGGGAAAGGAAACAGATTCTATCACAATTCTGTTGATGTTCAGGATCTGCAGAGGTTCACACATTACCTCAATCGCTTCCGGTGTCAGCAGGTAATCCCGCAGTTTCTCCATCTCGTAGCGCGGGTAAGTCTGTGCAGACTTGCCCATCATTCTGTCACCGTACAGTGCGCCGGTGATGGTGATGTTATAATCTTCAGTGCTCCAGCGCTCCTTAATGGAACCGATCTGGTTCTTGCCGGCCTTCGCCACCGTGCGCCGCGTTATGCTGTTACTGGCTTCTATATTGATCATGGGTTCCCAAGGCAGCAGCCACCAGTTTTCATCTGCAGAAGCGCGGAAACTGAACGGGAAGAATTGATTTTCTTCCTGGATCCTGCGGTCATTACGCCACAGATCCGTTTCTTCGCTGCTTTCCGGTTCCCAGATCTCGTCTTCATTCTGTAGCAACGGCAGAAGCCGCACCGGCGGGGTCACATACTTCTGCAGGGAAGCTTCCACGGCCGCAAATCTTGGCAGCTGTTCCACTACCTTACTGCCCATCAGCGATGCAATCAGCGCATTTTCATTACTCAGTCTCATTCTGCAGCAGTTGTGGCCGAAGCCGTTATTCTCAATAATTGATCCAGCACGGATTCTCCGGCTTTCTGGCTCACAGAATCCCGAGTGCCGTTATAGTTCTGAATCCCGATTAGATCCTTAATGTGTAGCGTGATATAATTGTGACGCGTTCCGCCGGTTGCTATGCTTTCGGCAGATTTCCTTCCAGTTTTACCCAGTCCGCTTTTCTTTTTGTCTCCGCTCTTGGTGGCTCCCGGCACACCGGCAGGCGGTGCAATACCCAGGGCACCCATTACGGAATCTTTTGTGTCAGAAAGTGAAGATCCGTTCCAGCTCAGCGCACTCATGGCATTCTTACTGCCGGTACGCATCGCTTTGGATTTCTCCACAAAATCTTTAGAAGCATCCGTAAACTCTTTTTTTCTTCGCTCGGTATCCGCTGCAATCTTGGCAATCATCGTATTGCTTTCTGCAGCATCGCCCAGGCCTACAGCCTTTTTAAATTCGTACCAGCCGGACTTGATCCGGTTCAGGCCGATCATGAAGCTGTTCACCATACCATTCCACACCAGGGATGCGCCGCTTGTAAAGAATTCCCACTGAAGCTTTGCGTTATTCACGACAATCTTCCAGGCATCGCCCCAGCCGGATATAGAGGTCACCAAATAGGCAATGAGCGCAATGAGCGCAACGATTCCGGCAATTACCCACGTTACGGGATTGGCAAGAAATGCGAGATTCAGCACCCACTGAGCAGCCGCAGCAATCAGGATTCCCGCTGCCAGTGCGCCCATCACGGCAACCACCGGTTTCAGATATGGTCCCATTTTCTCACCCAGCCAGGAAACCAGCGTCATGATCTTGGTCACTACCGGGATGAAGGTTTCACCCATAGTCACCACCATTTGCTCCAGTTGTCCTTTAAGTCCCTCCAGCTGTCCATATGGTGTTTTAGCTACTTTATCCAGCATGGCATTAAACTTACCACCCGGACCGGTGGCCAGTTGCATGGCGTACCGCACTTCATCTACACCAATACCTCCCTTTTCCATGCGCTGCTGAAGTTTCTCCATGCTTTCGCCGGTCTTTTCAGACAAAACTTGCAGCGGATTAAACCCTGCGTTGATAAGCTGCAGAAGTTCCTGACCTGCCAGTTTACCTTTGCCATTAATCTGTGCAAATGCCAGGGACAGACTGCCCAGTTTCTGTGCGTCCCCCATAGAGATATCGCCCAGTTCCTTCATAATCGGCAGTACATTGGCATCTTTAATTCCATTAGCCAGCATCTGTCCGGCCATGTCATACACCTCAGTACCGAAGACCGTATCTGTCGCGAATTTGGTAAGGCCGTCATACAGCGTTGTTCCGATCTCGGCACTACCGGTCAGAACTTGCATTTTCATTTTTTCCTTACCGGCATCCATAGCCTTCTGAGTAGCCACCCACATTCCGCCCATGGCAGCACCTGCCATTGCCAGCGGGTTCTGAAGCAGCTGACCACCCGGCAGAGACTGGGCAAAGTCATTTCTCCAGCCTGCAAGCCTTCCAGCCAGACCGGAACCGGTTATTCCATTCTCTACACGACGGATCTGTTCTTCCAGGCGGCGGGCATCATTGTAATACTGCCGGAACATATTTCGGTCCGTAGTTCGCCCCATCAGCGTCTGCAGGTTCTGCAGGCGGGCACGCATACCATCCAGCGATGTAGCCATGGTATTAGACAGGCGCCGGCTGCGCTCTACAATTCCGTTCAGCGAGTTGGCAACCCGATCGGCTACCGACGTCACTCTGTCGCGCAAGGCTACTATGTATTCAAAGGTGTTTGACACGTTATTTGGTTTGGTTTTCTTTTTTGCGAATCCACTTTAATTCTTCCACCCGTGCTGCCCATTCTTCATCTGTCAGCTGGTCAGGGTCGATCTTGAAGTAATAGCGCAGCTGGGCGTCCAAGATGCGCAGGGGCTGGGTGTCTTCAGAGACCTCTGCCAGCTTTAGAGCTTTTCCAGCGTTGCTTCTTTAATCTCTATGATTTCGGCAAGCCTGCCGCAAACAGACAGAAACAGTGAATCGTTGGTACGCAATTCTTCATCACCGCCCAGCCATGCTTTTTCCAGAATCAGTTCATTAAACTGCAGCGGATCCTTACTGGCCACTGCAGACGCGTAGCTTAATGTCTTGCGGTCCGGTGTGCGCAGGTATGCTATTTTGCCTTCTACTTTGATTGCGAAGACGCTTCCGTGTTGTTTCTTCCATGCGTCTATCTGTTCTTGTGTTACTTTTGCCATTGTTGTGATTGTTTTTTGATTGTTGTGATTGTTATTGTTTTAAAAAAAAGGCGATACCAGATCGCCTTTTCATTTATATGTGTGAATTCTACACCTGATTCACGATTCTGAGCGCGATGAATGGAATAGTGATTTCCGCGAACTTATCGCCCTGGGTCCACTCCTTGTTAGCCTCTGTGAACCGCAAGGATTCTATGCGGTCTGTGGTCATAGCATCACCTTTGAAAGGATCACCATAACTCACCAACGCATCCAGTGACAGGCTCAGAATAGATCCGTTGCCGGCTTTCACCAGGGATTCGTATTCAGACTGCAAAATGGTGATCTCACCCTCATAGGTGAAGTTACCCGACTGAACCGCATGCGGATGCCTTCCTTTTGCGTGAACCGTCTCCCGTTCCACTTTTTCAGAATATTTCACCCCGCGGAAGCGCGTAATGTCTCTGCCGCCCAGAATGAGGGTCAGATCACCCCATTCGTACTCTCGTCCATTGATGTTTACTGCCATAATTCTTAATCGTTATTAATGTCAAATCCTAACAGCACATCAATCCAGCGGTTGGTGCCAAATGGCCTTACACTTACCACTACCTCCATGCGAGATGTTGAGATAATGTTTTGCGCAGGATCCACGAAGCATTTCGCGCCGGTGTCCTTAGGATCTTCCGGGTTTGTACTTAAATCTTCACCCATGGCCAGTGCCAGCTTGCGCACTACAGCACTTTCCACGGTCTTGGCATACACAGCCTGGATGCTTCCGTCATTATTCACCGGCACTTCATCCATCAGGAAGTCCAGCAGCGCATCATAGGTGTTACGGAAGGCTTCATTAATGGTTCTGCGGTGGGTGATATAATGGTAATCATCATCTACCGGGCACGCCATAGAAGCATCCATTACGTAATATCCGGATCTGCTCTGGTGTGTAGTGAATGTAATGAATCCCTTATCATACAGGGCTTCTGTATCATAATTCTCGGCCGGTGTATCTACAATGTAGATCTGTTGGGCTGCCAGGGAACCGTTACGCACCTTTCCAGGATTAACCCGAACAGGATAGGCAGCCAGCCTTCCGGCAAGTACCCCTACAGCCGCGCCTTTGCTGGCTGTGGTTCCGGTTCTGGTCTCGGTATCACCTATCAGCACCCCTACAGAATTGTAAGACTGTGACAGCAGACCGCTCAGTGCTACCTTGTCACCATCGAAGGCATAACCTTCCAGGATCACGAAGAAAGGCGTATATCTGGCAGCCGTGTAAGCATCTACCAGCGTCTGCGCTTTTCCGGCTGCTACCAGAACGTCCGCATCCATGCCGGCGGACACCGTAGGTGCCACAGAACTGTCATTAATGGTGAACAGTCCGCGGATCTTACCCTGCGCTGCGTTGAGCAGGTTCTCAGCCGGTGTCACTCCAGAATCCGGTGTGAACCAGTCAGAAACCTTGTCAGTCTTCGGCATTCCATAAACCCACACCTCAGAACCTTGTCCGGCTTCGGCAAAGAATTCAGACAATGCTTTGAAAAGGCGGTGATTGTCTATGGTGTCGGTCAGCTTCAGATCTGCCACATCCCGCATGCTCTTCAGCTGGTAAGCGGTTTCTAACTGGAAGCCGTCTGTAACAGCCACTGCAGACGAAATAAACCCGAAGCATCCGGTATCTAATGGCGTCACCGCACCGATGACCCCATTTTGAAATCCTATATTAATCCTCGGTTTCATCCTCTGTTCCGTTTTCCAGTTCGTTAATTCTATTCTCCAGGGCTTCTACTACAGATTTGCGCGGCTTTGCCAGCGAGATCTCTGCATCCAGGTACTTATTGGCCGTATCCAGATCCATGGACTCGGTCAGCGCTATGATGTCAGCAGCTGCGGTCTTCAGTTCTGTGGTTCCTTCCGCTTCTGCAACCTCTGCAGCGGGTCTTACTACACGTTCTACCGTTTGATCCTTCAGGCTTCTGGCGTGATTTCTCGCAAGGTTCTCGTTGTAGAAATTTTGTTTATCAGAGGTCTGGAAGTATTCCATCAGCTCTGGTTTCTCTTTGAATAAACTATCCATGAGTTTCTTGTTTTTTTCCGTTTAGTTGCTTGTACTTCTTCAGCTCTTCAATCAGAGCGCGATTCTCATCAGCCATTTTATTGAAGCGAATCTCCAGCGAGTTCAACTCGCTGATGGCTTGCTTATACAGTGCATTCATGCGCTCGGTTTCTTCAGTTGCCGCACGCATCCTGGCACTCATGTCTTCAATCATCTCCCGGTAGAATTTTACGGCCTTTTCGACATTTTCAAGTTCCGAAGCCTGAGTGTCTGCGAGGTTTTTCCGTCTGGCCGCAAACCATGTCCCCAAGGATGTGATTAAGCCTACTAAGGCCGTAATTACTACCTCTATATCCACAACAATATATTAGAGGATAGCGCCAATCTGTGCATTCTTCACCGGCATTGCAATGAAGTAATGGCGGTAATTGATCAGGTTGGTCTGGTTCGTTGGATCGGTGGCAGCAGAAGCAAAATATTGCTTCGTCATACCGGTCTTCTTGGCCACGTTGCTCACATGGAAAGCCACAGACGCAGTCAGATCGGTGGCAGGTACACCTGCAGCGCCAAAGGCATTCTTCACACCTGCAGCAGAGTACTTCGGATTAGCCACATAGCTGAAGATCTCGAAGCCTGCGATCATAGGAGCCACTTTACCGGTGTTAAGATTAGACAATAGGTCACCGAAGCGATTACGATCCAGCAACAGAATGTTCTGATGATCTGTAGAAAGCACCAGGCGTCTGCCTTCTGCAGGAACCTCGGCTTTATCAAATCTGCCTTTCAGATCCACGATTGATTCAAACAGCTTTTCAGCCTTTTCAGCGCCGGTAGTAAGACCGGTATAATCCACGGTGATTACAGGCGTGTTGGCCGTGTTACTGGCTGGTGCCTGCGCGTGGATCGCTTTTCTGTATTTCGTGGTGTTGATCTGCGTCACGTGACCGCGGGTGGCAGAATCAATTCTGGAATAAGACGCACCGATGATCTGGTCATCACTCAGGGATGTTGCCTTGGTCTGGTACTTATCCAGTTGGATTGTCACACTGGTGTCAGAGAACGCCTGTACAGCAATCGGGTAAGTGGTGTTATTCAACAATACATCCGGCTGGAAGGTCTCAATAGGCAGGTGAATGATATTCGCTTCCCCTGCAGAACCGGATCCTACTTCAATCACTTCTGTGTCGAGTTCTGGAATCCCATCCAACCAAGGGGCTACGTTTTGAGTTGTAAGAAGCTGGACCACTCGGGCTTCCCATACTTCAGGAAAATTTGCTGGCATTATATAAAATGTTTAAGGTTATTGTTTTAAAAAAACCCGCTGCCTGCACGAGGCAGCAGGAAAAATCAAATAAAAATGAAAGAATGTTCTACTTTAACAGCGCCCGATATCCTTCCGGATTGGTCTCTTTGAAGTTCAGCTGCGCAGTGAGATCCAGTTTCTGGAAATCATCCAGGCTGTTCACCTCGGCCGGTGCAGATGGATTGTTCACATTACCGCTCAGGTTGGTCTTAACAGGCATATCAGTCACAGTGGACTTGTACAGCGTTGGGAACTCTGCATGCAGCTTGATAAAATCTGCGCGCTTGGTTGCATCAATCTTACCGGCCTTAATGTCGGCATCTACGATATCTGCTGTCAGTTTCGCTTTTTTGTCTGATTCCAGCTGCTCAAAGCCCTGGATCTTCGCGTTTGCTGCATCCAGATCAGATTTCAGTTTAATGATGTTATTCATTACCGCTTCAGAATCGTGCTCTGTAGATGTTTGCGGCAGTCCAAGGGCGATTACCGCCGCCAGGGAAAGGTTAATTTTTTTCATGTTGTTATGAAGATTAAAAGTTGTAATTTCTTGTGCCATCAGTAGGATCTTGGAAACCTCCGTTTCCTGTAGTTCCTGCATACTTTCGTCTGAAGACGCGTAAAGTTTCAGTGCATTGGCATTGTTGGGAATCGGCACCACAGATGCCTCCAGAACCTCAGATTTCACCAGGTCATACACATCATCCGGCGCGATCTGGAAATTGGACATGCTGTAAGGATTCAGACCCAGAGACGCACCCCGCAGGAATCCGTCTGTTACTTTTCTGGCGATTTCCTTTGCATAAGGATCTGCATCATCAAAAACCGCTTCAGCGGTCAGCAGGCTGCCTTCAAACTGAATATTTTCCCAGCGGCCAATTACCGCAGCGTTGCCGTCACGGTGATAATCCAGAATTACAGGATTGGCCTTAAAGCGCGAAAGCTCCAAACCGCCATTGCGGACCCGGAACCCATATTGATTTACCTGGTTCTCATCATTCAGTACAAATTTGTGTTTTGACATATTTTCTGCCGATTTAAAGCACAAAGATTAACCGCTGATTTCGCCTTTGAAAATAGTTGCTCAGCTTCTGAACACATGTGTAAAGTAGCTGTACAAAGGTGTTCAGCTTCTGTACAGAACTTTTAGTACCGGCCGCCGAAATGGCAATTTTGCGAAAACTAAAACCGGACTATGGGACTGAAAAAGACAGAGCAGCGCGAGTACGCCAAATTCCTGTACACAGAGAAAAGCCTCACACAGAAGGAGATCGCAGAGAAAGTAGGCGTCACCGAAAAAACGCTGAAAACGTGGATAGATGCTAATGAAGGAGAATGGAAGAAACTGAAGAAAAGCCTGATGACCACCAAGTCACAGCAGATCACCATGCTCTATGACCAACTGGCACGCATCAATGAAGAAATAGAATGCAGACCCATCGTGCACAAATCCATGACCGTACCGGTAAAACTGGACAAGGAAGGCAAGCCCACCCATAAGGCTCCAGAGTATGACCCTATTGTTTTATCGAACGTGCCCACTTCCAAGGAAGCCGATATCATTACCAAAATCACGAATGCCATCCAGAAACTGGAAGGAGAAACCAGCATCGGCGAAACCGTGCAGATTGCCATGACGTTCATTGAGTATGTGCGGGATGTTGATTTTGAACTGGCTCAGAAGATCAGCGAACTGTTTGACATGTTTATCCGGCAATTACTGAAATAATGGCAAAGCAGGCAGACAGACGACATATAGAAAACTGGCAGCGTTTCCGCGATAACATGTCCAAGGCTACGCCAGTGGATATCAGCGAAACGGAAATTGCGAAAAGAAAACGCATTGCAGAACTGGAAGCAAATCCGGAAAAGTGGTTTGCATACTATTTCCCAAGTTACTACACCGCTGAACCGGCACCCTTTCATAAGCGTGCCACCAAAAGAGTTGTGGAGAATGCTGAATGGGTGGAAGTGCGTTCCTGGTCCCGGGAGCTCGCAAAATCAGCGCGGACCATGATGGAAGCCCTGTATCTTTCCTTTACGAAGAAAAAGAAGGTTTGGCTGATGATCAGTAATACTGAGGACAACGCCAAACGTTTGCTTTTACCTTACAAGAACATCCTGGAAAGCAACAACCGGATCATTAACGATTATGGCGTTCAGCGTCAGGTTGGGAAATGGGAGGACCACGAGTTTACCACAAAGTTTGGATTTTCTTTCCGGGCATTGGGAGCCGGTCAGTCACCCAGGGGAACGAGAAACGATGCAGCACGTCCGGACGCGATTATCATTGATGACTTCGATACCGACGAAAAATGCCGCAACCGTGACCGCGTGAAGGCAGACACGGACTGGATTCAGGAAGCCGTGATTCCTACACGTTCAGTCTCCAATCCATTACTGGTAATTATTAACGGTAACATCATTGCCAAGTACTGCACCATCACCATCATGGGTGAGCTTGCAGATTGCTGGGATATCGTGAACCTCACCGATAAGGCCGGTAAGTCCACATGGCCACAGAAGAACACCCCGGAAGCGATTCACCGGATGTTCTACAATTCCAAGGGCAAAAGGAAGGTTTCCAAGAAAGCCCAGCAGAAGGAATACTACAACAATCCGATTGCTGAAGGCGACACCTTCACGCAGTTCGTGTACGGCAAATGTCCGCCACTTAAAAAGTGCGAAAAGGTTGTGGTTTATATAGATCCCTCACCCTCGAACAGTAAAGAGAAAAAGAGTTCATCAAAGGCGGTTGTAATTGTCGGGCTGTATCATGGTAAGTACTATGTATATCGGGTTTGGCTGGCAAAAGCTACCAATGCCGAAATGGTGAACTGGATAGGACAAGCTTACAACTATCTGGACAGAAACGGCATCGACACCAAGAAAATTTTCATTGAGAATAACAGCCTGCAGAACCCGCACTATGAACAGGTAGTGAAACCGCTTTTGGAAAAATACCGGAAGGACCACGGCATTAAACTGCCGGTGCGGGAAGACAAAAGAAAAAAAGCTGAAAAGTTTGACCGGCTGGAAAATCTGGCAGATGATAACAATGAAGGTAATATCATCTTCAATGAAAAAGAAAAAGAGAACCCGATGATGGTAGAGATGGAAGATCAGTGGCTGGGCGTATCCAAGACCGCTACAGAGATGGACGGACCCGATGCCGTAGAAGGTGCCATCACCATGATTGACACCCGAGTGGTGAAGGATGACCTGGCTTATGCCTGGGGGCAAATTGACAACCGGAGATTTTAATTTAAAACTGAAAATATGTTTTTAACAGAAACCGATTTAGGCACCACGATCTACAACTATCAGATAGATCAGATCACAGAAGGTGACGAAGATATTACCATGCAGGCCATGGCTGCAGCTGAAGAAGAACTGCGCAGCTATCTCACCGCACCGGAGTGGAGCGATGGCCGGCCGAGATATGACGTGGATGCCATTCTGAGCGCCGTAGACGAAGCACGCAACCAACTGCTGGTGCGTATGGCTGCCACTATTGCGAAGTTCTACATCATAGAACTCTGCAATGCTGATATCATCTACGAAGTGGCCAAAGAGCGCTATGACAGAGCCGTGAAGTGGCTGAAGGAATTTGCTGAAGAAAAACTGAAGCTCAGCACATTGCCGGAGACGCCCAGCATAGATCCGGAAGCGGGCGACGGTACACAACCATTCATCTACGGATCACGGGAAAAGTTTAATCATGAATAACTACAGCATGAAAAAGATTATCACCATTGTGGCCTTCCGGGTGGGCGTTGATGTGTTGGGTTTCCCGCTATTCTGCAACCACCGCATTGCCAACTACCGCATTGTACACTCGCAATTTTTTAACGCCTTTTCAAAAAAATAATGGAAAAACTATTTGAACTTCTGCAGATGCAACCTGCTATCAGCATCATCTGCATATCAGTACTGGCGCTGGCGCTGGTCTGGATCCTGAGACACCAGATTGTATCCTTTGTGAAAAAAAGATACAACCTGTACGATGCAGACGAGATCCAGCAGTCCCTGAACCTCACGGATAACCAGATTAAGAAACTGAAAAAATAACCATTGCAGCGGTCGCATATACCGCTGCTTAATTCAATAATATGGCCAGAAACCGAAACCGAAACAGAGCACATACGCAGCAGCTCGCTGCCAGAACCGGAGCCAAAGCACCGGCAGGAAAGCTATACCCGCAGCTGGTAGAAAAAACAGTGACGCAGACCCGCATGGATATCGCGAAGATGAAGCAGGCGCAGAACGCCTTCAGAAATGCAGAATACCCGTCTGTACACCAGCTGTACAACTTGTATGACTATATTCTGGATGATGCGCACCTTACCAGTCAGATAGAGAACCGGATTCAGGACAGCCTTGGATCCGGCTGGAATCTGAAAAAGAAAGGCGGCGACATAGATCAAGATCTTACGGATCTGCACCAGAACAGTGAGCTGTTCAACAGTATCATTAAGGAAATCATCAACAGCCGGTTCTATGGACTGTCTGTACTGGAACTGGACTGGGTGAAGGAGGGTCATAATGATTCGCAGCTGAAAGCAACTCTGCTGCCCCGCCAGAACATTTTGCCCAAATCCGGAACCCTCCTGTACGATTACACCGATATCAAAGGCGTGAATTACCGGGAGCTGCCGGAGTTCGGAACCTGGATTCTGGAATTCGGGAATCCCGGTGATATGGGACTGCTGAATAAAGCCATTGCACCCGCGCTTTTCAAACGGTTTGCCATCAGCTGCTACAGTGAGCTGTGCGAGATCTACGGCATCCCGCCAAGAGTGTACAAGACAGACGCATCAGATCCGCAGGCCGTAGCACGAGGCAAAAGAATGATGCAGGATATGGGTTCTGCAGCGTGGTTCATCATTGACACCGAAGAGGACTTTCAGTGGGCGAAAGGTGTGACCACATCCGGAGACGTGTACACCAATCTCACGAATCTCTGCGACAATGAAAACAGCCTGCTGATTAGTGGTGCCGTTATTGGTCAGGACACCAAGCACGGAAGCAATAACAAGGACCAGAGTGCGCAGAAGATGCTGGAGAAACTGGTACTGGCAGATATGGCCATGGTAGAGATGTACATGAACACCAAGGTAATGCCGGCACTGGCCAGAATCGGGATCCTTCCTGCAGATTACGAGTTCAAATGGGAAATTGCCGAAGACCTTACAGAACTGTGGACCAGAGTAACCCAGGCATTGCCGTACTACGAGATAGATCCGGAATGGGTGAAAGACAAATTTGGAATTGAAATCACCGGAATGCGGCAGCAAAACATCCTGAATCCGGGAGCACAACTGAACGCTGAAAGTTTTTTCACCTAAGGGCTGGCAATAAACCGTTATTTGTCAGTCCGCAGGCGTATTATAACGGACTTCACAGCAGGCTGGGATTCCTGTACGATTGCAACTGTGACAACTGCCGGGCAGAGAAAATAAACCTGGCAGCCGGAAGTGGTGATACGGATTTTAAAGCGGTTTTAAAAGCCGCTGAAAAGGCGTTTTTGGAACTGCACAAAAAAGGCAGTTATGAGCCGGAAGATCTGAACAGTGCAGCCAATAAGAAACTGATTAAAGCCACCTTTGACGTTTTCGACATGGCCATCCGGGATAACGAGATCCCGGATGCGATGCTGATGAAGCTGCAAAATGATGCCTTTATATTTTCCGGACTGAAAACCCACGCCCAGCTGATGCAAGCGGGAAGCATGCTGCGTGATGCCGGCGGCAACATCCGGAGTTTTGAAAGTTTCGCGCATGAGTTCAATAAGATTAACCAGGACTACAATCAGCACTACCTGCAGGCAGAATATCAGTTCGCGATATCCAGCAGCCAGAGCGCTGCAAACTGGGCAAATCTGGACGATTCTGACCGCTATAACCTGCAATACCGCACGGCAGCAGATGACCGGGTAAGAGACAGCCATGCAGCGCTTCACAATACCACACTGGCGAAAGATGACCCGTTCTGGCTGTCTTACTATCCACCAAACGGCTGGCGTTGCCGGTGTGTGGCCGTGGAAGTTCGGAAAAGCAGATACGAAGCATCAGATCCGGAAAAAGCCATGCAGGCCGGTGAGAAAGCCACCAGCCAGATAGATAAGAATGGGAAAAACAAGCTGCAAATCTTCCGGTTCAATCCCGGAGCAGAGCAGAAGGTGTTTCCGCCAGCGCATCCTTATCACAAGCTGAAAGGAGCGGAAGAGGTGAAAAAAGAACTGCAGCCGGAGCACACGCCAGAAAAGATAGGAGCATATGAAAAGAAACTGGGAGTAACCATTAACAAAGAGATTTTTGATTTCTTAGAAAAGGAAACGCCGTTAACCTTCACCAATCCAACAGTTACGAAAGGTCAATCTGGAGCGTATTATTTGCCAGATCATAACATTGTACGGATTCCGATTGATGAACGGCGGAAAAAAAGTAAATGGAAGGCTGAATCCGTTGTCTATCATGAATACGGACATGCCGCAGACTGGCAGAGAGATTTGAAGAAAAAGAAGGCAGTGACAGATTTGATGGATAAATATCGGGACAAATTAGACTTCAAAGCGATTGACAAAAGGCTGAGCGATATGAGTTACTGGTCTGCGGGCAAAGGGCATAATGACTTAATGGAAAAGGTTGGTGCAGCGCATGACACACTCATGTCCTTGAATCCTAATTACGGAATGGGCCACAGCAAAAGCTATTGGGAAATTGAAGGCAATAAAGAAGCTGAGTTCATTGCGCATGCCTTTGAGAATAAGTTTGCAGGCAATGAAGTATTTAAGAAGGTAATGCCGGAACTGTACAACGATAGTTTAAAGCTGATAGATGGTTTTAAGCCAAAGAAATAGAATCAATGTCAAATTCTTCCGCCAGCGGATCCTGTGCGACAATTTGTTTTTTTTCTTCATCGGCTTTTTCCAGTAGTTTGAAAAAATCATCTTCCTGGCCGTTCATCTTCAGTTGAAAATGAATGGTCTGCAGCCACTGGGCGTACTGATCTGCATCACTACCGGAATAGTCACGGACGGAAAGTTTTTCAAAAAGAGATTTTCCAGACATATTATGGAACTAATTTCCACAAAGTTACAACAAAATTTGAATTGACAATGAATTTACAAGAATGGGCGCGGAATATTGTGAAAGACGTGAAGACAGACCTCACAGATGAATTTGACCGCAATTTTGAGCGCAAAGGCTTCTTTGACGAGAAATGGAAAGAAACTGAAGTACCGGTGAAAACCGGCAGCCTGATGATGCGCAGCGGGAACCTGCGCAACTCTATACAGAGCCGCACAGACGGAGAACGCATTATCTTCAGCAGCTCGCTGCCGTATGCATCCATCCACAATAATGGCGGTGAAATCACCGTGACCGCCAAGATGAAGAAGTTTTTCTGGGCAAAGCATATAGAAGCCAGGGACGCCGGTGACAAGGACGCTGCTGAAGATTATAAGGCGTTTGCCCTTATGAAGCTCGGGCAAAAGATTAAAATGAAGAAGCGTCAATTCATAGGCAACCACCCGGAGGTGAACCGCATTATAGAAGAAGTACTTCAGGACAATATGCAGGAATTACAGGACATCATCAGAAATAACATACAACCATGAATGAGATTTTAGAAAACATTGAGAACGTGCTCTGCCAGGTGGCAGATCTGAAGTACATAAACGAGAACTGGGGACAATTGAATTTCTACGGCTCCGAAGTTCCTGTACAGTGGCCCTGTGCGCTCATACGCCACACCACAGCGCAGTACAGCAATATTGGAAAGGACAGACAGGCTAAACCTGTAAACCGGCAGGAAGGCATTCTAAACATAGAAATAACAGTGGCTTATCTAAAGCTGACTAATACCAGCAAGCGTGCACCGGCATTGCAAAAGAAGCAGGGATTCAGGATCTGGGAGACGGTCGAAAAAGTACACGAAGTTCTGCAGGGATTTTCTGCAGCTGCAAACCTGGGCGGACTGGTGAGAACCAATACCAATAACGTACTGCGTGATGACGGCGTGCAGGAAGTACGCATCACCTACACTGCAGGCGCTCATGACTGCTGATCCAGTTCTGCCAGCTTCTTTTCTATAGGCGTGTTCAGAATCGTGTTCAGCGTGGTTCTGGAAATGGGAAAGCGCGGGTAAATGTACTTGCGAAGAATGACAGTATCCGGGATATCTTCTGTCTTGAATTGCAGATAGATGTCCCGGATGATTTTATAACGTAAAAGAGTGTTGCGCTGTAGAGGTTTTGCCATGATTATCAGTCCCATTACAAAAATATGGAAATTATTTCCATATGCGCAAGATAGCGGCCTTTATAAAATGATTTTTTTACCTTTACAGTTATGAGTAAGATTAGTATATGGACCGAAAAGGTGTGGATCTGGTTGGACAACCTGATGCACGACATCTATTTCCGATATCGCAGTCCTCGAAATGGATTCCCGATTGACACCGTTCTTGCGCTGCCTTTGTTGATATGGTGGATTGTATGGAAATGGATACGATAAGTCACAAAAAAACCGCCTTGAAAATCAGGGCGGTTTTTTGTTGCTTAAAATGAGAGATCTACAAGTTCCCAGCTGGCAGCTTCGTGCACATCACCGCCCAGGTACTTCAGGCGGCAGAGGTAGCGCACCTTTGATTTTACGCCAAAAGCATTCTTCACGGTCACATCTCCCACTACGCGGTAGATCTCGTCTGTATGCTCTTGTTTCTCTGCCAGAACCGGCAGGAACGCAAAGTCTGCTTCTTCCGGGTACTCAATCTGCGTTTTCACGTATTTCTTTGAAATAATGTACGCTGCGGTAGCATTGTTGCTTTCGCTCACCGTCTGATTCTTTGGCGCAAAAATGATAATGAGAATGAAAATAAGCACAATAGGCAGGCAGCCAAATGTTAGAATTTTCTTGTTGATCTTACGGACCTGTTCTGGTGTTTTCTTCATGATTTTGATTTTTTGTAAAGTTAATAAATTAAGGCAATTCTGCCAGTCGTAATAAAGTCCGCAGTTCTTTTTCAAAGATGCGGCTGAATATTTTGTCTTCTGCCGGTTCTTCGCCGGGTTTCAGCGCTACAAAGGTTTGCACCTCATGCCGGGTAATGCCACCGGGGAAAGTTTCATCCAGAAAGATCCAGACCCAACTCTGCACCCGGTAGCCGCGTGCCTGCAGAAAATCCATGACCTGCGCTATGTGCAGCGTGCCAGACACGTAATAGCTCAGCTGGCCGGTTCTGGTCTCAGTCTTTATCCGCATAACGTCTTCAGCAGGTGAATTAATTGCAGCAGCTGATCCTTGGTTGTAGAATCAGGTACTACACTGTCATCTAATTCAGCAAAGCACTTATACGGCACTTTAGCATTCAATTCGTATTCAAAGGTGATACTCAGCACCAGCCAGTGCAGATTCAGCACCCACCAGTCGTATTGAAAATCTTCTGCTGCGGTGAGACCCTGGTATGTGAATCCCAGATCCTGCAGTTCTTTTCTTGTAAAATAGGGTTTTTGCATTTCAAATATTTTTTAATTTTTCTAATACTCTGTTTTTCACTTCCAAAAATTCTGCTTCAGAAATCTCTACGCATTCTTTCGGTTCAATCCATATGGTTTCTTTTGACATGATATATTCAGTCATGTTGACCCGGGATTCCTTGATGCAAGTTCCGGAAAACACACCTTCCCATTCTCGCTGTTTTATCTCAACAATCCAAGTGCTTTGTTTGTCGGATTTCTTGTAAAATTTTCCGACTTCAAATTCTTCTATTTTTTTAGCATTCATTATCTCCAATATTTTTTGTTTAAGTACGTTGCGGGGTACGGATAGGCCGTGCCGTCGCTTTTCAGGTTAACCAGTTCATCTATGAACAGAATGGCTTCCAGCTTGTCAGCTTCCGGCAGTTTGTTCCAGGCTTTTTCTGTGAGCTCTTTGGGTCCTACCTTGCGCGGGTACTTCCGGTAGAAGGCATCAAAAGAGACATCTGTGCACTCTGCGAAGATCCAACCACTGGTGAGGTCATGCGTCTTCATTCTGCTCAGCATGGCGTCTGTAGTACTGGTCACATTAGCAGACACTTTTTCAATCTTGCCGGCAGTCCATGGTCCGTCAAATTCCAGTTGTCTTAAAATTCCGTTTAAATCATATTTAAAGGTGATTTTCAGACCGGTCTTCTGGTGTTTGGCAATGAATATTCTCATAACAGCACTTTATGAAGATCATTCTTAAACATTTCCAACTTATTGGCCTCGTAAGTGCCCAGCCGGGAAGACATCAGGGCAACTGTGACTACAGACAGAAGTTTCTCTGCCAGGTGATAACGCAGTTCTACGGTGCGCGGCTTGCCGTTGGGGTTTGCAGTGTAGTTCATGCACAGCTTACCGAGGCGTTCCCAGATCTCAATTATCATGGATTTTCCGCTGCGCTGGCGCTCCAGATTATACATCTGGTACATGACGATCTGGTGAGCGAGAAACAGCGCTTCCGGATCTGTTTTTATTTTTACTTTCATTTTTCTGATTTTCGTTAAAGGTTAGGAAGCAGTCATCTTCAATCTCCTGCCGGAACCGCGCCACCAGTTCCCGCAGATCCATACCCACGGACCTGCCTTCCTGGTAGTACAGCTTCAGTTTGGCTTTGATGATGAATATGAACTGCTGGTCTGTCATTTTATTTAGCAAATGCGTCTTGGACTAATCTTACCGGCTTCTTTTGCATAGAAAATTTTTTCGTGTGGATAAGATTTTCTAAAGGTTCTTTTTGCGCTTTTAACGCAACAGGCCGTTGCTAATATACCGTGCTGCGACCCTGTAATATTGTATGTTTTCATTTTAAGTGATTTTATTCGATAACGGCAGCTTTATGCCATTTTTCAAACGTCAGAAAGCGACTCGTTAGTGGCAATAGAACATAAACCCCGTCTGAACCTTTTTACTACATTCAAATCCTATTATTTCACCTTCAATACTATTCAAGTTATGAATGGCTTTAATTGGTTGTGTCGCAATCATTGGTTCACTTTGCACTTCAATTCCGTACTCTTTTAATCGTTCAGTAATATCTTTCGGGTCTTTACAACCTGCAACGCCAATCTTACCACCTGCTTTAAGTTCAGGTATCATTGCTAAAATCATAGCATTGGTTTTCCCCAATAATCTACTGCCACTAACATTGCATTGCTGTAATGGCTCTGAATGTGCTTCATCCAAAGATTTTTGTTTGTTTTCCATTTTGTCTTTCTTTTAAAGTTTAGTTTAATTTTTCGCACTGGTTGTGAATTTCACTAATTATCACTGTATTGCCACATTTTCAAGTTTTCATCATATCTTGAAAATTCTATATTTTCTATTTCATTTCTGAAAATTCCCTTTGAATAAATATAATCTCTCGCAACTGCTGATTTGCGTTTTCCATCTATTTCAATCCAAATTTCTATATTACAATTCCTTCCTTCTTTTGGTTTACGTACAACAGCTAAATGCCAAGCGTATTTTTTAAAAGTAGCACTTCTGCTAACATTGCATTGCTGTAATTGCTCTGAATGTGCTTCGTTTGAAGATTTTTGTTTGTTTTCCATTTTGTCTGTAATTTTTTAGTTTGTTTTATACTCAATTAAATTTGTCTGTAAAATAAGCACCTCGCATAACATAACTTTTTCGTAATTTAAAATTGCTTCTTCAAAAGTTTTTCCGAAAGCATAATTTGAACTTTCTTGTAAGTTGACAAAATCCAAACCGTGGCAACAGAACTCGTTACCGTCCTTTTCTACTTGAATTTTCCACCATTCTTTATCTACACCTTTTCCACCACAATTATTGCAGACAAAAAAACCTCCATATTGAAAAGGGTGGCAATCGCCTTGTTTACACTTGAAAACTTTTGTAAAAGCAATTCCATCTTCTTTTGCCATTCTTTGAGCAAATTCATATCCCTGCATTCTATCATAAGCATCGTGGTAACCATCTCCAAAAGTAATTGGAGGGCATCCGCGAATAAACATATTAAAACCTGCCATTACTGAACTATTGTTTGTTTTAATTAACTCTTGGGCTGTTTTTAATTTTGACATCGTTTTGAAATTTTAACGACACATAACACAGTATTGCAAAAAGCGGGGTTGAAGTTATCCGTAGTCCGTTTTGTTTATTTTAGTTAGTTTAGTTTTAGTATTTCAGAAGTGCATATTTCCCCCGCCTTCTGCAATACTTTGCCGTTATACAATATAGTTTTTCCAAGCCTTTGCTTTTTACAATTCGGATGAGAAAAGGTTTGGTTTTAAATTATCAATTCGCTGTTTTCCTGCTTCAAAATATTCTTTATCAATCTCACAGGAAATTCCCTGCATTCCCATATTGAAAACCGCTTCCATTGTGGAAAATGAACCGCCAAAAAAATCAGCAACCATAATTTCATTTTTTGGTTTGTCGGGGATTACCAAGGCTAAAAGCCTTTCTAAAAGACGAACTGGTTTTTGGGTTGGGTGTATGGATCTGTAATGGTCGCGCGTCTCAGTCATTATCGTTTTCTCTTTCATCCCATTTTTAATAGTCCTAAATGTTGCAAGTCCTCTACTTCTATCACTGTAAGCATTTTTGAAAAAATTACGTGATTTTTTTTCTTTATATATTATCTCACCAGTTTTCAAAAAGTGCTCAATATCTTCAAATTCTTTTGAATTAATAGCTGATTTTATACGCTTTAAATCCTGATATATGCTGTCAAGATTGTGCTGCTTCGCTTCAATATATGGAATCAATGGACTATTTAATTTTCCACTATTTTTCGTGTAAACATTGATCAGCTCGTGAACCCTGAGTATTGGAGCTGCTGGTATTGAATTCATCGTTTTATTCCACACAATCTCCTCTTTAAATTTGAATCCAAGGCTATCCAAAATTGTGTTCCACCGATAGAATGAAGTTCCACGGCCGAAAAGAACGATGAACCCGTTTTTTGTCAGCACTCTTTTGCATTCTGAAAAGAAAAGCTTCTCATCAAACGGTCTTTCTAATTTTTGATTTTTTAGATATAAATAAGGCGGATCAATGCAAATCACATCAATACTTTCGTTTGGCAGTCGTGCCATTAAGTCTTTATTGTCTTCGTTATATAATTCTATCATTTTTTTAATAAATTTTCAATTTATGTTTTGCCATCGCTTTTGGAAAAAACTACATCGTATAACACGGTATTGCAATAGCGGTTTTGAAACTTTGCACCGCATAAAACCGCCATCGCAAAGCCAATAACCGTTAATCTTCTATAATTTTTGAATCCTTCAGCATTTCGTCCATTCTGCGGCGCATGGCCGCTTTACTGGCAAATCCCTTTTCCATAGTGTGCCAGTCCCGCTGTGTGACGGTTTTGCATTTTATGACCAGGTTCTGCAGGTCTTCCCTAATGATGATGAAGCCTGCTTTCAGAAGCTTCCGTACATCTCTGTTGTGTAGTGGCATAGTATTTTATTTGATTTTTATTTTAAGTGGTTTGCACCCCTCTGGTCCGGTTCCCTGCCATGTGACAGGAAACCTGCAGAGGAAACCAACCAAGGTCACTTATAATTCTACTTATAAGTTGTTTTAATGATATTTTGTAAGGCGAAAATCACCTTACTGAGCTGCGCCCGATTCATATCCTTCAGCGGCATCTTTACCGGGCTGCGCTCGCTCTTCAGCCAGCCACCCAGGCGGTGCAGATCTACAAACTGCGGATTCTCTTCCTGTACCCAGCCCAGCTGGTGACACAGAGACAGCACCGCCTTGTGCTGTGCGTTGTACTTATCAAACATGCCCCACGCGGCATGATCTACCAGCCGGCCGGTTCTGAAGAAATACAGCAGTTCATCTGCCTGCAGCTTGCTCAGATCCTTTATGCTGTGCAGTTCCATGCCTGCCAGATCACTCAGGGCTTCCAGTCTTTCTTCGCGGCTGCGGAATTTACCGGCGCAAATGGTCTGTAATTGTATGATTTGATCAGGTGTAATTGTGGTCATAATTTTGATTTTTCTATTTTCCGATCCAGTCGGCTATCCAAGCTATTAGTAATCCGCCTACAAATGCACCGGTGACAAACATAGCGGTGCTGATAAGTATTATTTCGCAGCTCATTGTTCAGTTTCTTGCGGTTGTGGTAATAAGAAGGTAAGATCTATCTCTGCCGGCAGATCTACACTGGTAATGGACAGCGGCAGGCTTTTCTCTATGCCGGTTCCGTCTGTGTAGTAAGCCTCAATAAACCACTTGCTCAGCTTCGGGCTGTAATTTGCCTGTATGATTTCCATTCCCTTGGCAAAATCCGTCTCCGGATAATGCTTGTCCGCAATCTGCCGCAGTTCCAGTACCTTCTTACTGTCCAGGTCGCCTTTGCTGTTTTTCTGCAGCAGGCGGTAAATGGTAGCCAGCAACTTCTTGCTGTTATCATCCTTCGCCAGAGTGGCCAGAAACTTGTGAACCATAGCCAGACCATAACCGGCATCATCTTTATATCCGTCTGTAATTCGGTAGCCCAGTTTGATGCTGTGGTTCCCAAAGGTCACCGTGTGGCTCTGCTGGTTGCTCTTAATGCCAATAGTTTCAATCTTCAGTTTCAGGTACTCCATAAAATCTGTGAAGATCTGCGCTTTTGCGGCAGCCATAGCCTCACTGGATTCTTTCAGTTTGCTAAAGGAAGCGGGAACCACTTCTGCGGCAATTGCTTCCAGGGCTGCAAGATCTGCGGACCGCTGTTCTTTTTCCTTTTTTTCCAGTTCACGTGCCTGCGCCAGCAGGGCTTTGCGCTCTTCTGCGCTCAGTTTGGTAATGTCAATACTCATTTTGTTTATTTTACTTGGTTTTGAATTTTAGTGATAGTCCGGATCCGGATCTTTTGATTTCGGTAAGGCCATGCCGCAGCAGCATTTTCAGTTCTACAGCATCCAGACTGCCTATGGCTACAGAAATCACTTCTGTTCTGCAATCTACCCGGACTTTGGCTCCGGGCAGAATTCTTTTAATCTTCGTCTCAATGGGCATTGTTGTGGATTTTTGAGGTTAATTTTCTGTAACTTGATCTGCGACTTCCTGGCTTAGTGCTTCCAGTTCATTCACAAATACCTTCTGCTGCTCTTCTGAACTTTCGATCTGGTTCACCATCAGTTTGGCTGCAGCGGTAAGATCACAGTTCCGCATGTTGTGAAACGTATCCTTGTCAAAGGCCAGGAATAAGCAATGGATTTTAGCACCTGCCATTTTCTTCAGGAAGGCTCTTGCTTCCGCTTTCAATTCTTCTGTCATAATTTTATTTAATTAGGGTGTATTTCGTACTTCATGTTTTTCGGCTTTGCCGGTGTGGTAATCGGGCGAATGAGTGATGCCGGATAGTACCTTTCCAGTTCCTGCGCCAGCTCATAGATGAACCGGTAGTAAGCAGGGCGAGAATCCGGGATATCTTGCTGCATGTAGCCGCCATATTCTGTCACCATCTTACACTCTACCAGGATTTGCCACTGGCGGCAGTAGTAGCTGTACAGGGATTCACTGTTAATCAGATCCCGGTTGTTGTGGTAGAACTTCTGTGCGATGGCTTCGCACCAGGTTACATAGAACTGGTGTATCAGATTGTCATAACCCCAGTCATTATAGCCCATAGCCTTCATCAGTAAGGCACGCTGGGGGTTGTTTGGAGGTTCGGGTATTGTTTTCATTGTTGTGTGTATATTTTTGTTATTCTGCGATATCGGAGCCGTGAATGATCATGGCTTTCTCCTGATCTATCATGTATTGTCCGCCTTTGGTTCTGCCGCCTACGGTAGCCAGAAGGCCCTGAACCCTGATGATTCTGTCTGCAAGCCGTTTGATCATCTTAGCGGTTGCCGTGTAAGGTTCACCGCGATCCTCGTGTGCCAGGAAGATGAACAGTTTGTCCGGATTATTGCGCACCAAGCGCTGCAGACCGCCGTTTTTTAATTCTTCCAGGTAAACCGTCACATTATCAAAGAACACGATCTTAGGGGCGTAACGCTTTGCCATTGCGGCTTCCAGATCTGCCATAGGCACGTATGCGTGTGCTTTGAACTTGCGATTCGTCAAATCAAAATTTGCCCTGGTGATTACATCCTGAAAGGTCTTTCCCAGACCCTCTTCTGCAGAGATGTACAGCACTGCCTCCTTCTGTGACAGGTAGTGCGCCAGCAGCATGGCAAACCATGTTTTCCCTTGTTTCTCTTCGCCGTAGATGAGCCAAAGCTTGCCCGATCTTTCCGGCTCTCCGAAGATCTGCAGCCAGATATCATCCAGCTCCAGGATCTTCAGTTTGCGCTCCAGAATACCTTTTACAGTATATGCCCTCATACCTATGCAGAGATTTTAATTAAAGTCTCCAGGTGGCGCAGGGTGGCTTCTTTCTTCAGGCACTGGTTTACCAGTTTGGACACCGGATCATTGCCGGTGTGGTTTGCCGTGGCAACCTGAGTGAGCAGTTCCCGGTAGAACGCCTTCTTGTCATCTGTGCCATTTGGCACCAGCTGAATAAATTCATCTGAGAATCGGCTGAAGATCTCGGCGAAACCAACTTTTTTATTGTTAATGCCCTTCTGGATCTTGTTACGCAGTCCATCTGCACCCATCATCATCCATCCGCAGAGACCATCACTGGCGTTCCAGATTTCTTTCAGTTCCAGGAAAGCGGTGTATTCCAGATCTCCAACTTCATCCAGGATGAACACCGGAGACTCCAGCTGATTGATGTAGTACTTTAGATTTTCCTTCACGTCCACATACTTGCCTTTATTGTCAATGCCCAGCGTTTTAGCGAAATAACGGATGAACAGTTGCTTACTTTTCGCCTGACTGCAGTCTATGTAGAAGGCATTCTTCAGGGACTTCACAATGTGGCGGGCACTGAAGGTTTTACCGATTCCGCAGGCATCTACCAACACCACAGATCTGGCGTACTTCTGGCAGAACTGAATACTGCTTTCTATCTCAGTGTACACCTTGGTGCGCACGGCTTTCCAGTTGCTTTTCTGGGTTCCGATTCCCAGTTCACGGCCTATCTGCAGCCACTGGGATTCAGAGATGATCCGTTCTGTCTCACCCTTCTGCAGGCGGCTGAATACAGATCCGTTGATTCCGTATATTTTTGCAAACTGGGCATCTGTGCCGCCGAAATTCGGCCTGCGCTGCAGCAGGGCTGCACGTACTTCTGTTTTGTAAGATTCTGATAATTGCATAGTTGGTTGGTTTTGGTTGGTTATTTGAAAAATGATTGCTGCCAGCTCACATTTGGCGCCACCGGTGCGAAGTCTTCATCTTCATCCGGCTGCTCTATGATCTCTGCCTCATCCGTGTCCGGCGTGAAGCGGTTCAGGCTCATGCCAGGGATGTAGAAGCCATTCTTAGGCGCTGGTTTCGGTTGGGAAATAATGTTAATATTGGCTAATTGCTTTTCCTGACGACGGATGAACGACGTCACGGTATTCTCGTAGGTGCTCTGAAGCTCGCGCGCTTCTTCCTGCTCCGGTGTGCGCTCTATGATGGCCCGGTTGTACACTGGCATCTCCATCAGCTCACAGACGAACCGCCCTTCATAGTAGGCCAGTGCCTTCAGTACGCCGCCCCGGTTATCATCCAGCCAGAAGATTTCCACTTCCTTGCCTTCAATCTGCTTCATGACGTGGATCAGGGTCTCACCGGTAGCAATTTCACCATTGATGGCCAGCGCTCTGGCTTTTCCCTGCAGGTTCACATATCCGGCATTACAGGAAGACGGCTGTCTGTAGCCCAGGTGCGGTAGAATGGATTTCCAGTTGGTAGGTCTCAGTTCCGGATGTTGGTTTTCCAGGAAATACTCCCAGCGGGTCTTAGATGGATCCTTGCTGTGTGGCGAATTGTTCCAGTCGAAAAGATCCTGAATGCAGCCTGCTACGATATCTTCGTATGGCAGCTGCGGAACCTTCTGCGCGCCCATCTGGTTACTTTCTGACTTGGCATGCGGTCTGGCCAGCCAGCCTTCACGCTGCTTTTCTACTTCATATCTCAGCGTCCGGAAGTATCTTTCAATCCGCTTTCCGCGGGCGTTATTCGCTTCAATTCTCACATTCTGGAACATATGGCCCTCCTGAAGGAATGTGTCTGAAAAACTGCTGTTCAGTGCAGATTCAGCTTCCAGTCCGTCCGGTAGACTAATGCCCCATTCTGTATAATTGCGAACCATCTGGCGGTAGAACTCCAGAATGATTCCTTCCTTGGTTTTGCCATATACGAAAGTTGTGAATACCTCGCTTGCCAGGTCAATACCATTATAGAACCAGATCCGGTTTCCGTCCAGATCCTTGAATGGCGGGTTCCGGTCATCTATAGAGATCAGAGAGCCTGCAAATTTAGGACGCTCCAGCTGGTGGTATGGTTTGAACTTGGTCATATACTTCTGGCGGTCTCCGGATCTTGCTTTGTAAGTAGCTGCCATGTTTTCCCACTTGGTGAGCCAGTTGCGCACGGTAGATTCAGACAGCTTCGGAAACTCCTTCGGTTCGTACACCTCACCGGAATCCTCATTATACACCTGGATGTATCCTGCCAAAAACGCTTCGTATGATCTGTGAATCTCCAGAACTGTAGGCTTATGCGCCTGCGTCTTGAACAGACCGGTAAGAATAGCCTCTGTGCGGTCATCTACAATCAGTGCATTCTTCTTGCGTTTGCCCTCTATGTCCTTAATGATGGCCATGAAGTTGAAAGGCCAGTCGGTGCCTTCGTAGTTCAGGGACTGCTCGAACGGATCCAGCGCATCATTTTTGAATCTCACATGATGGCCGGGCAGATTGTGCTGCACTCCGAATTTCTTCTGAAGAATCTCATTGAACGAATTGCATTCATCTGACAGGAACTTATTAAGACCGGTCAGTTTCAGCCCGGCGCGAATCCTTTCTTCCACATGCTTCTTCCGAAGCTGCAGTACAGCCATCAGTACGCTGGCATTAGTCACATATCGCTGGATCTCGTCTGCATTAAGGTGCATGCCGTCCGGGCGCAGGAAATTGGTATAGAAATCCACAGCCACAGCTTCGGTCTTGTACCAATACAGCAGAACGTGCTCTACATGACGCGGATCGCCCAGTGCATCCTGAATGTTTTTCGGCAGCGTATCAAAGTCAATCAGCAATCTGCGGCCACGACAGCCGCGCTGCAGCGATTTTATCCCATAAGGATTTTCACGATTTCGCGAAATCTCCTTAGATAAAAAAGCCTGACTACTATAGAAGTCCGGAACCAGCTCCGACACCTCCACGGCCACTTTTTCTGAATTATTCCAAAGATGCGGCATGTCTACACCGGTTTGTAAGTCGTTTTTACAACAAATCCAAAAACACGGAAATAGGTAGCAGTCTCATGTCTGAGAGTCTGCGCATCTACTACAGATCTTGTAGTGTAGTTGAAGATGAACTGAACTGCTTTCTTGAACTTTTTCATAATTACTGATTTTTGAAGTTATTAATTGTTGCTTCCAGCTGGTCGCAAATGCTTTTGTATTCTTTTTTTAGCTTGTCCGGAACCACACCCAGCCGGCGGCCGGCAATTGACTGCCTTATATAATATTCAGACAGACCATACTTGACTACAAGTGCTTCAATTGCTTTTTTGTTATAGCTATTGTAGGCTGTAGATTTTTTTGTTCCTTTGTCCATTGTATTGTTAGTTTCAAATTCTGAAACAAATATATAAACAAATTGCGGATAAAACCATATAAATGTACGCATAATGAGTACAAAAATAGATAAATCATTGATTCTTAATGCTATAAAATTGCACTATGGCATAGAGAAAGACGCCGATTTTGCACGGTTTCTGGATATAAAACCCCAGACACTGTCTTCATGGCACGCCCGGAACACCTTTGACATTGACTTATTGTACGCAAAGTGCGTAGATGTGTCGCCGGACTTTCTGTTAAGCGGAAAAGGTCCCAGAACCAGAGATAACCCGAACCGGATCACCAGCGAGGGGCACACGGCCGCAGACATAGGTGAGCGGTTTCGGATCATCCGGGAAGAAAACCACTATAATCGGACGCAGTTTGCAGAGATCCTGCAGATCAACAACAGTCAGTACAGTAAGATTGAGCTTGGCAAGCTGCTGCCTACATTGCTGCAATGTATTGATGTAAGTCAGAAGTTCGCAGCTTCATTGGACTGGTTGATATTTGGGAAGGCGCAGCCAATCCTGAAAGTAGAGCCGGAACCACAGCAGACCGGTGTGGATTTGCAGCAGTTCAATAAGATCCTTTTGGAGAATAATCAGCTCCTGCGGAATATCATGGAACTAAAAGACCGGCTCAATGAAGTAGATGCGAGAAAAAGCATCAGATCTTATAACGAGCAATCGGCTGATATTAGAACTGTTGCTGAAGAATCCGGTAATCCCAAACTGAAGTAGCACACAACTCTTTTATCGGGTGGAAACACTGGGTTAAGTATAACACACTGATAATCACTGTCATTATATTGATAGTACTGGCTAATACTGTGTAATTAACAAGCGTTTCACCTTATTTTTCTGCTGTTTTAATAGCGTTTTTGTAAATTATGTCTGATTGTAGGGGGGGGTAAATGTGGTCAATTAGTAATCCATTTGGTAATCCATTCGGGAATCCAATAAGAAAAACGGTACTTTTTGCGTACTTTTGAGGGATCAGAATCAGGATCAGAGAAAGGTAGAAATCAGGACAGAGAAAGAGCCTAAAAACAACGTTTAAAGGCTCTGAATAGTAGTATTACAGGGATTTCCTGTAGAATGATTTAAATACGGTTGTAAACCGTTTTAAAATGAATTTAAATACGATAGCAAAATGGTAGCATACAGTGGCTTTTTTACATTTCGCTTCATGCATGCAAAACGCCTAAAAACGTCCGAAAAGCCTTTAAACATTGGCTTTTTTTGGCTTTTTTTGATTAGTGTTATTATTACAATTAGTTTTAACCCCTATAAAAGCTAAAGTAAAAAACAACGTTTAATAAATTTAATGCGACGTAAATTTATATCTATTTGTTGATCAATTAAATTGTAATCCAAGCACCTTATTGATCTTATTTCACTAATTTTACTATGTTCATTATTAAGAATAAAAACTTAAATGGATTACAATTTTATAGTATCCTAGAAAATTCAGTAACAAAAATACTACTTCTGGTTTTTGACAAAACAAAATCTAACTCCAAAAAAATCAGATGAGAAGTTTTTATGAATTCTCTTTGTAAAGAAAAAGTGAAAGCGAATAAATTAGATAGCTTAATATGAGTCAAAATACAGAAGATATACAACAACTCGATGAGGCCAGTGTAGAAAGAGAGAAACAGCGCACTGAGAGTGAAGCCAGAGACATCATTCATGATGTGGACAGGCTTTATACTTTCCCTGAGGATAAGAAAACAAGATGGATTTGGGAGCTTCTTCAAAATGCCAAAGATGTTGCCAATCCCGATGGAATCACCATTTCGATCAACCTCACTCAAGACAAGCTTGAGTTCGCTCATAATGGTAAACCATTTGAGACAAAGCACTTACTCGCAATTCTTTATAAAACATCAACCAAATCATTGAATGGTGAAGGTGGCACAACCGGAAAGTACGGAACTGGATTTGTCACTACCCACATCCTAAATAAAAAACTGACCATAGATGGAGTGCATACCAATGCAACGGGTAAAAGACGGTTCTCACTTCAAATTGACCGCTCAGCGGCCACTTTAGATGAAAGCATTGCATTGGATGCCATGCAGAAATCTCTTGGCATTACGTTTTCAGAAATTCAAGCTATTGGTAAGAAATCAGAGGAAGACATTCACGACCACTCCAATAGGTTCATCTACACCCTCACTTCAGATTCATACAAGTACGCTGAAAAAGGATTGATTGAATTAAAAAGAAATGCTGCTTTTACACTTCTAATCAATCGCTCCATTAAGGAGATTGAAGTTACGACCCCTGAGTGGTCAGGATCATTCAGTTTGCATACAAAAGCCTCAGAGTTTCCGGATATTCAATTTGCATCCACTGATTCAGAAAATGGTCTTTTATTCCAGCAATCAGAAAAGCTGATTTTTGCCATTCCAGCCAAAAAGAACGGTACTACCTACTCACTTTTACCATTGGAGAGTCAGGCCGTACTTTACAAGGAATTTCCATTGATTGGCACTGAAAAATTCAATCTACCTGTACTCCTACAGCACAGTGATTTCCACCCAACAGAACTAAGGGATGGCATCAGAACCAAAATCACCAATAAAGATGAACCTGATCCTAGTGCTATAAAAAACAGAAATGCGCTTAGTGATTTCATAAGCCATTACCTCAAATTCATAGAGCTGCTATTACCAAAAGTTCAAAATGCCCATCTGGTAGCTAAAAGCGGTTTACCTGAGCATGTGGATAGATACTTGAATGTTGATTGGTATGAGGAAAACATCCAATCTCCTATCAGACAATCCTTGCTCTCCAAACCTATTGTGAAGACAGTATCTGGCGCACATGTCAAAATTGAGGAGGCAAAATTCATTCTATCAGATTTGGAATCCTTAGACTCGCTTTTTGATTTGGCAAGCTCCATTATTCCTGAGCATCTTCCTGAGAAAGAAAGCATTTGGCATTGGTCAGAAATCATCGATCAGGAATTAGATCAATGGCCGACAGGTATTCAATTTGACATCAGTGACCTGGTAGCTCTGGTTGAAACAAGCATTGATCTCAGTGTAGATGAATCCTTTGAGTGGCTAAAAAGCCTTTATGAATTTCTTGCTGAGAACAAACTTTTACACCTTGGAGATGCTACCCCCATCTACCCGACCGAGGCAAATCACTTTAAAGCAAAGCATAGTGAGGTGTATTTGCATCCTCAGATTGATGACGAGTTTAAGTATGTCTCCAAAGGTTTAGGAAGAGATTTAGATGAAGAATTTCTCAACCGAAAAGTAGGTGATGTAGAAGGAATCAAACCTTTCGATCTCAATGAATTTTACAACGACCTCAACAAGAATTTAATAAGTGACCTAAAGGTCGAAGATGCCACTGAGGAGCAAATTAAAGCCGTCTTTCATGTTTGTTGCCTATTTAGAAGTGATAGGGCTTTCAAGCGAGAAAATTGGTTCAATACCATCAATCAACTCTTACCAGAGTTTGCACCGGAGAAAAAAATCATATCAACAGACTATGAAAACTATTATCGTTCTGCTGATCTCTGGTCGGTTAAATATGTGAGTTATCTGATAGAAAAATCAGAGAAGCCCTCACTATTCGCAGAAGCTTACTTTGAAGGTCATTCCGAATCTTTCTTTGATTGGTATAACCAATTTTATGTATTCTCAATGCAAGAGGATTCCAAGGAAATCATTATAAAGAGGAACATTATCCCTGTCCAAAGCGATGAGTTCAAGCCTTACAATGATTTCATCTATGCAGAAGCCGACTCTCAATACTTTGACGATACCATCAAAGACATTTTCAAGGAATATACCACGCATGGCGACCCACGAAAAAACATTGTGGCTACTCAAATAAGTAATAGTGAGATAAGGACGAGAAGCATTGAAATCATAACCAACGAAATAGACAAGCTCTTTTATCCTGACGACATTGATACCAAAGTAAAACCGGGTAAAGAATACAACAGTCTATTTCTTTCATTAAGCGCATGGGTTGATCAATTCCCCTCTCTTCCAGAAACCTGTCTAACCAAATTTGAAGAGAAAAGGCCGCACCTGAATATGCTTGCCTTGGGTGAAAAATTTAGCCAAAAGATCAACGGCATTATCAAGTCAGGAAAATCCATTGACGACATTGAAGACCTGGCTAAGATCAACCTCACAACCGAAGAAATGAAACAATTTGAATCAGCCGCAGCTGAGTTGGGTACTGAAGCTCTTTTAGCAAAAGCCAAAGAAATGCTTGAATCTAAACAGCAAATTGATAGATGGAAAGCAATTGGCAAAGCAGCCGAAACAGCATTTGAAACGGCAATTGCTGGTTTAGATGCTGATTTCAAAATAGAAAACCCTGATCGTGGAAAGGATTTTGAGTTGATTTTAGATGCAAAAAGCTATTCCATAGAAATCAAAAGTGTAGCTACAGGAAAAGAAAATGTTCGTATGTCTGCTCTGCAAGGAAGGACAGCTTCAAAAAATCCAGATAAGTACGCTTTATGCGTCATGACAAGACCTGAAGATAATCAAGAAATTGATAAGGAATACTTCATAAAGGAATCCCGATTTGTAATCGATATAGGACACAAAATTTCCGATAAAATTCATCATTGGGATGAAGGCCTTCAAAAACTAATAATTGATGATAATGTGATGGTTTATCTCGACGATAAAAAAGAATCAATTTATATCCGAAAGGAAATATGGAGAAATGCAGTCTCATTCGATGAGTTCGTAAAATTTTTAAAAAATGGTACCATCCCACTAACTGTGTAAGTTTGAAATGCTTTTTTTTGCTTACGTACATAACTTTGTATTAATATATTCAAAATGTGTTCTCACTTCAATGTGTTAGTTAGGTTTCGAAAATTAGACTTCATAAGCATTCTAGTTTCATCAAAACTAATTTCCCAGATGTTAGATAAATAAACTAATACATCATCTACATCGCCTGGCATTACTGTCCTTCCTCCTACAGAAATAAAAGGCCCATCTGTTTCTGGTAAAACAAGATGTTTTGGTATTTTGGAGATAATTTTTTTTCCAGACACAGACTTTATCATTGCAGAATTAATAGAGAAAAAATAACCTGCTTCTGAAATCTCACGTATTAGACCTAAACTACCTGAGTACCAATGAAAAATTGCACTTTGAATTTTATATTTCATTAATAATTCTAAAACTTCTTTTTCTGCTTTCCTAGAATGTAAACTAAGAATTTTCTTTTTATCCGAAACTAATTTTAAAATTCTATTAAAAGATGCATACTGAAGATTTTTTGTTACAATGCCTTCCCTCGAAAAATCCAGCCCAATCTCTCCTATATATGACGTTTTAGACAGGTTCAATTCAAACTTTGAAAATTCATTATTATGCTGTGTAGCATATAAAGGATGCATGCCCAGAGCTATTCTTAAATACTTTTTCGATTGAAAAAAAGGGAAACCCATTTCAAAATGGCTAGGTAAATTCGTCATTGAAAAAACGGTAATACCATTGTTTTCGCATATATCTAAGATAGCTTTTGGATTCTTATACAAATCGATGTGACAATGTGTATCTAACATTTATAAACCCGCTTTTGTTTTTATATATGAATTACCATTCTTACTAATCCATTTAGATAATTCATCTCTTGTTCGACATACAACATCAACATATTTATTCAACTTATTGATGTTTTTTACTCCATTAACTATTAGTTCTGTTTTAATATCATCTTTGGTAATATCCTTTTTGAGAAAATCTAAACACGTACCAACATCTTGCGATTTTTTTGTATTAAAAGGAATTAAAGAATTAATAGTATTCCCATAAGTAGTAGGGTCTTTTTGGTTAATTAATGATGCTTGTCTATAGATGCATGGCATACAAAAACCACAATGGCTTGCATTTAAATCTTTCCAATGAGCTCTATGCCCTCTTTTTCCACATGAATTTGAAAATCCAATTATTTGTTTTAAAAATTCTAAATCATTACAGTTATCAACCATTTCGCCTTTAGTCATAAATTCATAAGGATTAGATATGTTACTTACAATATTTAGTTTAGTTAAAACCAAATTTGTTTTATCTAACACAAAAGAATGGGTTGTTCTTGTACTACAAGAAGTTCGTCTTGAGGAACTTAATGGATAGTTTAGAGAAACAGAACCATTTTCAGGTACAATAATTTTATTAATTTTCTTCCCTTCCGAAATTAAGAGTGCGATGCCTATAAATAGAATTGAGCGACTTCTAAAGGTTGTTTCTCGTCTTGTGGTTGTTTGAGATAATGTTACTTTTACAGAAGGAACGTTATCAAAAAGACCTGTATATTTTGCTTTTAATTTATCTAATAAAACATTTTGGTCAGTTAGAGGACCTTTCATTTGGGGGTCATAATGTGAAGCTAAAAGAATCTTATTTTTTGGATGAGTGCTTAAAAAATCAACTGCCCCAATCAATGAATCTAATCCCCCGGAAAATAGATTAACTTGTTTAAATTTTTCTTTAAAATCAATCGGTAATTCAAAATCAGGATTTATAAAATCGGATTTATAAAAATCAATTTGCCAATAATCTCCTGTAAGAAATGAAAAAAGTTCTTCTAAGTCACATCTGACATTATTCCAAATTTTCACTTCTGAAACAGGAAGTGAGATATGCAATTCCCTAGACCATCCATCAACTGAATGCTGTTTCCGATTTACAAATCTATCAATCCCATATACAGAACACGTTACAAAAAAGAAATCTCTAACTTCTGGATTTACAGAAATAGCAAATGGCAATAAAGTTTTATAATCAACACTCACAGTTGAAGAATCTCCTTTTTCCTCTGTAATTCTTATGTTTAGAATTCCACTCTTTAAATCATATTTTGGAATCTCAATTTTAATCTTTTTCATTGCAGATGATTTTAATTATGGAATCGAATATTTTCTCAATTTCTTTTTTACCTTCGGTTTTATTCCAATCTATTTTTGTTACAGGTCTTTTTGTATTTAAGACTTTTACACGACCTAAAATGTCATCTTTTATAATCTTAAAAGTTTCTTTGCTGACTTCTTCACCTTTTTGCTGTTGTATTTTCTCTTCAAAACGTTGTGATAAATGCTCGAAAATATAAAGCCCCCAAAATTTACACAATTTATCTGCTAGTCCTTGACCATCGACTAATTCTTTTATTAATTCTTGATACTTTTTTACATCGTTATCTGATTGAGCTGCAATTTCTTTCATAATTTCACATGAAGCTTTATTAGCCGCTGTTTCATCCATTCCTTGGTTAGAATCTGAACAATATATTAGCAAATAATCAATAACATCATTAAATGATTTTCCTTTAAGTGAACCAAAACCAATATCAACTAAAGTCGTATCTAGCCCGTTGTTTGCAACGCTTGTAAAAAAACCAGTAAGTTTTCTTGCGGATTTTAATCCCGCCTTTCCAATAGAAGAAGATTTTCCCGAAATGATGGCTTTACGACCGCCACCTGTTTTAACTAGATTTTTAAATGCCGAACCAATGTGTCCATTTCTTCTATCTAATATTTTTTTGTATTGTTTGGAGTTATCACTTACAATAGGTTTTTTATTATCAGCCTTGTCATCTTCTTTATTATCGTTTTCGTTTTCCTGTGCTTCTTCATTGTCAAGCTTTTGCTCCTGTTCAAATGTTTTAGCTATTTGAGTAATAGAATTTGATAAGTCCCCCCAATTGGGTTGATTTGTTACTCCCGGATTAATTCTTTGTGTAGTTCCCATTACTTATCATCATTTATTGCATTAAAAATTTGGCTATCCTTTTTAAATACTTTATATAGTTTTTTAACCTCAACATTCTTAGATTCAACTAATTTAAAATTTTGAGCTAAACTGAATGGAATTTTCTTATTATCCACTTTATTAATAACTCTTGTATATGCGTCAATCACATCTGGACATTTTTGTGACATTAGTTCAATAAAAGCCTCATGTATTTCAGTTTTTTCAGGAGCTTTGGTAAGCTCTTTTTCAAGTAGCGAAATCAATGTTTCGTAATCTCCTTCACTTAATTTATCCTTAATTTCATTAGCTACAGTTCTTGTTAAAGCCGTTCCAGCAACAGGTTCAATTAGCTTTTTAACTAATGACCTAATATGTGGAGATACCAAGGAACTACCACTAATTGATGTTGTTAATTGATCTCTAGTAATCCAATAATAATCTCTTAAATCTATATCTGTTAATTTTGGCTCTGCATTTAACCATTTTATTGTTTTATCTGTAACCCAGTCGGCAGAATATTTTTCTTTTATAATTTCAATACTACTCTTACTTGCAAGTGATTCTAATTCTTTAATTTCTTTAGACTCCCCTTTTTGAGATGATTGCCATTCATAAATTTGTCTGAATAAACTTTGTGATGAATATTCAAGTACCATTAACTTTGCTAAAACATCCATTCTAAAGTCCGATATTTTTGCAACTCTCACAAGTCTATCTCTCAGTGAATAAGTATTTAAAAACCGTTTAATTTGTCTAGGATTGCCTTTCAAGCCTTCCGTTATAATAGGAGCTAAAGAAGCAATGATTGATACACTACTTGTTAACTTACTTTTTTCTTCAGTACTAAGTATTGAGTCAATATCTCCCAACCCAAACACATCATATCTGTTATTTTCTCTTGTTGAATAAAATGCTTCTAATACTTTTTGAAAATCACTTCCAAGTTCTTTTTGACAGAATAATAACGATAAATATGTTTCAACCTCATTATCAGTCAGTTTAGGCAAATAATAGGGGACTTGAATTAATTTCTCTAAATAATCACTTACAATTCTTTCGTTTCTACTCTCTACATCTGAGGAGTTTTCTATACCATCCGTCTTATATCGTAGTTCTATTGCATGCCTTACAATTCTTGGGTCTGCTCCAATAACAAATGCAGTTTTTTCGACGTTTAAAAATAATTTTATTGCTTCTAAATTTTCTATTAATCTATCGGGTGTACAACGGTCTAAATCATCAATAATTACTACAAGTTTCTCAACATTAGATTTCTCAATCATTTTTTTAAAATCATCTCTGAATTCTCGTACCATAGTAATTTCCTCTTCTTCATTCTTTTTGATAATACTGCTCAAAAAATTTTCTGCGTCTTCTCCTTTTAACTTATTAGCTAATTCGGTAGGTTCTATTTGTGAAAACTCATTTAATAAATATGGAATTAACGAAATACCTCCTGTAAGATATGCAGTGGCAGCAGGAACTGCAATTTTTTTAAATCCAAAACCCATTAATCGCATCCATTTAACCGATTTGAAAAGTTTTACAGTTTCATCCTTAATTTTCGGGCCTATTTTTTTATGCTTTGCAAATTTCTCAATGATTGATTCCAACAATGCTGCTTTTGCATCATCATAACCTTCAAAGACCCAACCATTAAAATATAAAACCAAAGTACCGTCTTTAAAACCGTATTTATCATCTCCGATTAACTCTTTTTCTACTATCTTAAGAATACTTGACTTACCACTACCCCAATCACCAAATACCCCAATCGTAACAGGCAATACATCTTTATCATTAATTACATCGACGATTAAGTCTGCATGAACTTTAAATCCAAGTAAATCATTAGAGGTTTCATTATCTGCCCACATAATTTTAAAATATATTAATCAATTATTCTTTTTCTTTATCTACACTCTCTACTTCAAAAATACGTTTGCCTATATGCCAACACGTTAGTGTTCGCTGATTATCAATAGCACATATAGCAATTTCCTTTGATTGAGAAATAATAGACTTAATATCCGAAATAATGGATTGGTTTGCAAGCATTCTGTATAATATGTTTCCTTAGGTTGCGTTTAGTAAAAAATACAAAAAACCTATTATCTTGGACTTGTCGAATTTACTCTTAATTCTGAAAATGATATCTATGTAAATCGCCCAATTAACTCTTTTTTTTCAGTATTCTTTCTCTTTTAAGTCACAAATTACGGACATCTTTGGTATTTAAAAAATGTTTTGAGCAATATTTTATAATTAACTACACTATAGTGTAGGGCTTAAGGTGGAAATCACTCATACTTTTGGCGAAAAATTTTATGGATCTCCGTTACAGCAGAAATAGAATTTACATTGATGAAGCAACACAAAATCAGATCAAGAACTTTTCTGTACTAATTGCTGGCTGTGGAATTGGAAGTGTAATTGCTGAATGCGCTTTGCGATTAGGTTTTGAAAAATTAACCATCGTTGATGGTGATCAGATTGAGCTTTCTAACTTGAACCGTCAAAATTATACTGAAAAGGATTTAAATGTATCAAAAGCAAAAACGTTATTTGAACGCTTAAAAAGCATAAATAATAATGCTCAAATAGAATACATTGACAAATTTATTAACTATGAAAATATTTCTGAAATTATTAATCATGACGTAGCTATTAATGCGTTAGATTTTAAGGATGAAACCCCACTCCTATTTGATGAAATCTGTTCCCAAAAAAACATTCCAGTTCTTCATCCTTACAATTTGGGATGGGTTGGCTTAGTTGCCGTTTTAGATGGAAGTTCTAAACTCAGCAATATTGGTAACTCGAATTCTGTTGATGAAGTTACAATTGTTCAGCAAATTATTGAACAAGAAAAACTCAAGGGCCATCCAATGATTTGGCTTGAAGATATTATTTCTTCCTATCAACACGAAGAAGAAAATTTACCCCCGCCCCAATTAGCTATAGGAACATGGCATGTTGCAGCAATGTGTACAAGACTGCTTTACAAAATCGCAACCGGAGATACCGTAAAAACTTTTCCTGAATATTATCTCCAAGGAATAGTTTGATAAATACTTTGCTTTTTTTGATTTAAATTACCTTGGATTCTGAAATCGAAATGCGATCGGCTTCTTCATGAATTGTTTGAAGAAACAAATTAAATTAACTTGTAATTGGTTGCGTAAGCCAGTGCTTCGGTAATATTTTTAACATTCAATTTATCAAAAAGTTTTCTCCGATGAAATTTGACTGTATCCGGCGCTAAAAATATATTCTCCGCAATTTGATTTATTGTTAAACCTTGCGCATAAAACCTCAAAATTTGCAACTCTCTTTCTGAGAGTTTAACTTTTTCTTCCTCCACCCATTTTTCTGCTGCTAAATTAAGTTTCCAAATAAAAGGTGAGCCTTCTTTATGCAAAATAATATTACCTGCTGAAGTATTGGGAGACAACGAGACCACACATAGTGCTTTCCATATTTTTCCTTCCTCAGTAATGAAGATCGGGGTGAGTTTGTGATTAATGAGAATTTTTTCTTTGTTCTCGTTGATTAAATGGAAATCGTAAGAAAAACAAAACTTCTTTCGGTCTTCAGGTGAAGATTTATCAAAAAAATTAAAGCCGACTTCATTCACTTTTATGAGCATTTCTAAGTCTTCAGGAGCGACATGCTTAAAGTAAAAGTCATATCCCATTTCCAAAACTTCTAAAGGACTATGTCCACATAGGAACAGTGGATTCTTGGAAACATACTCAAACTTTTTTAGTTGGTAATCGATTACATACATGCTTCGGTAGGTTACCCTACACAATGCCTCTACCGCTTCCAAATAATTACCATTTTGAAAACTTTCAGATTCTGAAATAGAATCTACCGTGTTTTTTCTGGAGAAAAAACGTTCAGGACCATCCATATCATTAAATTTTGTCATTTCACCAAACTACACCAAAGAGTAGTTCTGACATAATCATCCAAATTTACACAAAAGTGTAGGAAATGCTGAATCACACTGAAATAATTTTGCACAAATTGTTTAAATGAAAGATCAGATCACTTATTATCAAGTTGGAAAAACACTAGCAACTAAGGTTGCTTCTTTTGTGGTTTTACAAAATTATGAACATCACCAACAAACTATCGACAGGACAAAACTTGAGAAGGAAATTACAGCATTATCTGATAATGATGAACATATCAAATTTTCAAAAACTTTTGTAGCAATTCTCAATCAGAAAATTTGTGGAAGTATAAGAATCTACAAAAAGACAGAAAATATAAAATTACCTATTGAAAAGCTTTTCGAAATTGATCCTGAAAAGATTGTTGAACCAAATTCTACTATTTATCATATTGGAAGATTTGCAGTAAAAAAAGGGGCGGATGAAAGAGGTTTTAGAATCTTTAAAACACTTATGGCTTTGGCTTTAAACGAGGTCAATTTGTCAGAAAAAAGTGCCGTATTCGCGGAATGCGACAGCAAGCTTTTAAGGATTTTGAAAATTGTGCATATCTATCCTGAACCGATAGGAAATCCTATCAATTATTTAGGTTCGGAAACTATTCCTGTATTGTTAAAACCAAGTGGTTTTGGGAAATTTCTAGAAATCAATCAGCATCTGATTGAGCAGAATCTTCCTCTTTTACGAGATGAAAATGTAATCTGCGAATAATAATGACTTTATATCCCATCATTCTATTTGAGAAAACCATTACCAGAGTTTTACGTCATTATTGCGATTTATGCAATATTTCTGAAGAAAAAAGCTATTTGGATGAAAAGATTTTATTGAAACACACTAAGGTTATTATTAATGAGTACATCAATCTTTTTAAGGAAATTGGTTTTTTTGACAAAACTTATGAATATTATCAATATCATTATGAATACGCCTACACTCTAAACAATAGTGAATCATTTGAGGATAGTCCGTATGAGGAAATTCTAAAATTGATTGATCATTTTTATCTCCAAAAAGAAGAATTAGAAAATGAGCACTTGCATTTCATACCTATTCATTTAAAGCAAGTTGAATACAATGAAATCCTACTCTATTTTGGTTTAGTTAAAAAGAATCAAGAAGTTCTAAAAATAAGCATCCTTTTCCACAAAACGCATTTTCCTAAAGTCAATCCTAAACTTGGCAAAGACAAATTCAAAAGAATTGTTCGAATGCTGAAAGACTATGAAGAAATCGAAAACACCTGTTCATTGAGGAGTTTCGCCAAAAATCAAGGCATTAGTTATCAAAATTTGCAAAGCGAAAGTAAGACTGTTTTCGGGACTACATTTTATAAATCATACCAAAAAATGAAAATGATTGCAGTTTTGGAAGACTTCCTCCTTTCCGACCTCAGTTACAAAGAAATTGCTTATAAAAACGGTTTTCGAAATTACAATCATATGTACATCTTATTTCACCGCACCTACGCTATTCCACTCAGTGAAATTCCAAGAATATTGTTACAGAAATAGCATGTAATCAGTTGTGGATTGGTTTTTTGTAATGTTTGCGTTCGTTACTATTGTCAATATGTTTGTTTCATATGAACATATGAAAGTGACTGATTAGCATTTGTTTTCATTTTCTGTTTTTCAATTTTACAGTAGAAAAACAATAATGAAAAATTATAGAAACCTTGTCATCATCTTAATTTCTTACGCTTACATATTTCTTTTCTGCTATGCTGCGGTGAGCAAATTAATAGATTTTGAACTTTTTCAGCTGCAATTGGGGCAATCACCAATCATCAGTACTTACGCAGGATTTATTTCTTATTTCGTAATCACAATTGAACTTTTGATTTGCGGATTGCTTGTTTTTAACAACACTCGATCTACAGGACTTTACTTATCAACAGGTTTAATGGTTGCCTTTACTGTGTACATTTATTTAATTCTTAATTACGCTGATAACATTCCTTGTTCTTGCGGCGGTGTTTTGGAAAAAATGACTTGGAGCCAACATTTTATCTTCAATCTGATTTTTGTGTTGTTGGGAATCATTGCAATTGCATTGAATAACGCAAGAAAGATAGCCATAAAAACAACTGTTTTGAAACTTTCTAGCAGTATCATATTACCGATTTTATTGGTGGTTATGCTTTTTAGCAGCAGCGATTACATGAGTAAAAAAGAAAATCCATTTATCCGGAAATTCATACCTCACGCAATCGAAAAAGAAGGCAGCATTAATTTGGGTGTTAATTCGTATTATTTTGCAGGTGTAAGCAATGACACCCTATATCTTGGAAACCGTACTTCCCCTTTTTTGCTTACCTCTGTGGATTCAGAATTAAAAACAATGAAAGAGTTCCCTATTGCACCACAACCAAATCATTACCTTTTCAAAAGACCACAATTGTTTGTTAATGATGGAGCATATTTTTTATTCGATGGCACAATCCCTGTAATCTTCAAAGGTGATCTTAATAATAAAATTGCCCGACTTATTTTGCAAAAAGAATTTTATTTCGACCTTTTAAATGTAGGAGATAATCACCTTGTCTTCCGAAGCCAAACCAAAAACAAAGGACTTATTCTTGGACAATTTGATTTCAATAATTCAACGCTGCAATTATCTGATTCTATTCTACAAAAACAAACCGATGGATTTTTCGATGTCGATGGAAGTTTACTCCACGATCCTATTTTGAAAAATCACGTTTATGTGTACCGCTACAGAAATCAATTTGTTGTGATGGACAATTCTTTACAAAACATTAAATACCATAGTACAATTGACACAGTAAGTGTTGCAAAAGTGCAAAGTCAAGAGTTATCAAACGGTCAAAATAAAATGAACGCGCCGCCACTAGTGGTGAATTCAAATGGAGCAGTTTACGATGGTGTGCTTTTCAACATCTCCAACATTATCGGAAGGTTTGAAGATCCAAAGCAATGGCAAAACTCTTTTATTATTGATCTATACAGCACCAAAGAACAACTATATTTTGGAAGTTTTTATCTCCCTAAAGCAGATGGCACCTCAAATGCAAAAATCTTTATCAACAAAAATTATCTATATGTATTACAAGAAAATGAAATGCTTAAATACAGTTTTGCGCAGAACGTATTGAAGCATTTCAGTAATGGGGAAAGCCGAAAACCCTAGAGAGTAGGCGAAACTTTAAATTTTATTATCATGAAAAATTTAAGAAGCGGACTGCTTGCCGCCGCAATTATTTTGGTAAGCGCAGGAAGTGCATTTGCAACCAACATTGCAAAACAAGACAGTTCCAGTTCAACTGAGCTTGGTTTCCGATATGATCCTTCAGCTCCGGTTGAAAAATGTATCAGTACATCTGCCGAATGTACAGATATTGTAGGGCCAGCTTGTACATGGGTTGACCCAAGTGATTCTAGCGTACATCAATTGTATGAATTTATTAATCAGACCACATGTGGCAACATGCTATACAAGGTGCAATAAAAATGGGAAGGATGTCAATGACATCCTTCTTTTTTTACTTGTTTAATTCTTTATCAATCCACTCCTTTTTCTTCCCTTTTAGAAAATAATCCCACCAATCTAGAGTCCTTAATGATAAGTCTATCTGCGCATCTTTATTGATAAGACCGTGAGCTTCGTTTGGGTAAAACAATGCAATAACTTTTGCTTTATTTCGTCGTAGTGCGCTATACAATTTTACGGTATTATCCCACGGAACATTTTTATCATCAGTTCCAGTAAATAAAAGCATCGGTTTTTTTATTTTATCTGCGGAATAAAGTGGATTATTTTCGAAATAAATTGCTCTATTTTCAAAAAATGACTGATCATGTCTAAATTGTTTGGTCTCGTACCGACTGTAGTTTAGGCTTCTCCAATGATAGTTGTACAAGAAATAATCTGAAACCGTATCTACAAGACTTCCTCCAGAAATATAGGTTTTAAATCGATTTGATTTTGTTGCAATAAAATTGGTTTCGTAACCGCCAAAAGAAAAACCAGTAAGACCAATATTATCTGTATCAATTTCTTTGATATTTAACAGCACATTTAAACCTGCATGAACACATGCTACTGCAGATAATCCAGGGCCACGATTGTCGTATACAATATCCGGAATAAAAACGAAATATCCCTCTGATATTAAATTATGAATATTAAATCCTATTTGATCTTTCAACGTGGGGACGGTGAAATCATTTGAGTTTTTACTTAGTTTTTCGTAGATGTACACAATCATTGGATATTTTTCACCAGACTGAAAGTGCAACGGATAGTATAAAATACCACGAATTTTTTGCCCGCGGTCGTTTTGGTACGAATACACTTCTTTTTTAAGTGATCTTATTCGATTGGAACCTGCATTTGATACATATACCGTCTTACTTGATTTAGCTCCAGTTTGGCGCATCAGCTTTGGAGCTACATTGTGATTTTCTTCTACCCATTGAAATTGGGTAAAGTTTTTATTGAAGAGCAAATTTCTGTAAGAATTACCTTCTATTTTTACGATTGGTTTAGTTTTATCATTTTTAAATAAATGAAGAATGGTTTGGGAATTATCGGTATCTCTTTGTTCAATTATAATTCCATTCGGATTATGCTTCACGCTTCTTTCTATGATTACATTACCTGAAGCATTAAAATATTTATTATCCTGAAGTATTTTTAATTCGGCATTCTGTTTATATAACAATAGATTTCCAACCTTATGTTGTAGGTCACAAGACCAAATTCCATTTTCCATTTCAAATAAAATTGTCGAACTATCCACAAATTTTGGATTCGTCAGTCCTTCCTTATTTATTTTTGTGACTTCATTATTCAGAAAATTATATAAAGACCATCGTCCATCTTCACATGATAACAATTTTGTAGCGTCCTCATCAACCAGTCCTGTAATAGCCTTGGTAATGAATTTGGATTGATTGCTTTTTAAATCTATAAGATGTAGGTCAACTTCAACATTAGGCTTAATGTAGTCCTCGTTCTCTGAAGTATTATACGCAATTGCTTTATCGTAAGCAACTGGAATTACTCTTTCAAAGTTGTAAGTATTGAGGTTGGTTTGACTGCCTGACTTTAAGTCATATAGCACATGTGCAATGTGATCCTGTTTTGTATGCTTTTCTTGTAAAATGTTATCGTCGGAATACCAAACATCCACAATTTTTTGTTTTTCTTCTTTGTCTTTTTCAAAAAAATTAAATTGCCATTTTCCCATATCCAAATCCGTTGGAACAATCAATTTCGTTTGAAAGTCTTTTGGATTTTGTATGGTGTGAACTTTTTGCGTTTCTACGTCAAGCAAAATTGCTTTTCGTTCCTCTAGCTTTGATTTTGCAACAATTGCGATATGCCTTTTGTCAAGTCCCTCAACCACCAATTCCATTTCATCAGCAGTTTGATAAATTTTACGGAAATTATCATCTTTCCATAATAGTAAATAATTGCTTTCATTCACTCGCTGAATTGCAAAGAGTGAGTTTTGCTTTGAGTTATAAATAACACGATCCACACTCATTTCCACTATTTTCGTTGCCGTATCGCTTTTGTAAACAACAATTTTTTTTTGATTCTCTTGCTTTACTAAAACAGCAAAATAATCTCCATCAGATAATGAATAAGAATTCAAAATAGGCTGAATTTCCAGATGTCTTCCAGAATTTAAATCTAACCATTCGACCTTACCAACGTAATTGACCAAAGCCGTATTCTTTGTAAGGAATTGATAGTCTAACGCTTTTGTCCTTCTATAACTTGTTTTTGAGGTGTTCGATTTAATCACCAATGTATCTGCTTCACCATCATAAAACTTTCTCCAACCTGACCAGTTTCCATTTTCAGACATCTTTGTCGCACCGATGTTCTCTGTAGTAGCAATTATTTTTTTTAGATGTTCTCTATCCTGTGCAAAAGAAAAATTGTTAGCAACAAGAAACACTATGTAGAAGATATGACGTAATTTAGTAGCCTTCATTTTGTGGGTTTAGGTTAGAATTCAACAGCAGTTCGGATTGCGGAAGTGGCCACACCTTATGATGAGTTTGCCAATTGGGTTTTATGTTCTGCAGATTTGGTAGTAATCCCCATCTTTTAAGATCAAAAAAACGATGACCCATCTCGGCAAAAAATTCACGTCTTTTATCTACTTGAAGTTCCTGTAATATTTGGCTTGCAGATAAATTAGTAGACAATAATGGCAACCCTGCTCTCGTTCTAATTACATTGAGGTAGGAGATCGCTTCGGTCAATTTGTTTTGTTTAATTAAACTTTCAGCAAGGATGTAATACAATTCAGCGATGCGAAATACGACCGAATATTCTGTTGTATTTCCGGCAGCATTTTTATATTTCATTGAACGGTAATAATTATTTTGATTAACCGTTATTGTGGATATCCAATGCTGCAAACGTAAATCCTGTGAAGAAAAGTTGTTGAAAAGATCTTGCGTGAGTGCATATCTGTTGGGAATTGAATTATTAAAGTAGTATAAAGTATATTCCTTTGTGGCGTCACCATTATTTTTCGGTTTTAACTGCCACAAAATTCCATGGTTGGTTTTAGTAAAAACTTTTGTTACATCACCCTCAAGAGAATAACTAGGATTTTGCAAAAGCGATTTACTTATTGTTTCCGTTTCCTGCCATTTTCCTGATAACAACATAAGTTTCGCTTTTAACATCATTGCAGTCGATTTATTGACATAGATTCTTTCTGCACTTCTATATTCCTCCGGAAGCAATTCTATTGCCTTTTCGATGTCCATTTCCAATTTTGTGAGAAGAGCACTAACCGTTGACTTTGTTAAAGTTCTATTGTATTCATAATCTATTGATTCTGTATAAGGAATATCACCAAAAATCTGTACTAAATTGAAGTACAATAATGTACGGATAAACAAAGATTCTCCAATAATTCTGTTCTTTTCAGTACTTGATATTGTGGTAGAATTTTCAGTTCCATGAATGATAGAATTGGTCATGTATATTTGTTGATATGTAGAGGTCCAAACTTTATCTACCATTATGTTTGTTGAAAGTTGTTGGTTATGATATAAATCCAAAGCTCCATTTCCATTATCTGCATAAAAGCAAGTGAGATCATCTGTGTAAGAAGAAAGCAAAGCTCCTAAACCGTCATATCCGCCGGAAATAAGTGAACTGTTCCATAGATTACCATACAGCCCTGCTAAAGCTGCATTTGCAGACTGCACATCTTCAAAAACTTGTTCAGTAGCAATTTGGTTCTGTGGAAAATCAGTTTCTATCCAATCGCTACACGATGTGAATAACCATCCACTCACTAAAATTATTTTGAAGATATTTTTGATTTTATTTTTCATAATAAGTTCTATTAAAAAGTTATTGTAGTTCCTAAAGCAAATGTTTTAAGAGGAGGTAAATACCCTATGATCAAAAATTCCGGATCTAATCCAAAATAGTTGGTCCAAGTCAACAGATTTTGACCTTGGGCATAAATGGTGACTTCTTTAGTGATGTTATTCCGCAATGGTAGTTTGTAGCTAAGTTGCACATTCTTGAGCCGTACGAAAGAAGCGTCGCCTATAGCTGCGGTGCTGTTCCGGTAATAATTGTAGAGGGTATTAATCGGTACATTGGTTCCTGCGCTATAGGGCATATAAGTTCCTGTAGGATTATTTAGCGACCATACATCGAGAACCTCAACTGGCTGGTTATGAAATGATCCAGGCGTCAAAATCAGTTTATTGTAATTCCAATTTTTTTGTTTTACAAACTGTAACAAGAAACTTAGACTCAAATTTTTGTAAGTGATACTGTTCGACCACCCACCAAACCATCTCTGTCCAAGTGTTTCAACCGTTTTGTTATCTTCTGGAGAAGTAATTTTTCCGTCTCCATTAACGTCTGTGAACTGGTACAAACCTTTTTCTGAATCAATACCATTGTACTGGTAGACTTTAACAATGTTTGTTGGCTCGCCCACAACATACTGATTGGCATAAGTAGAACCTTCTAAATTTGGAAATGCTACCAATTTATTTCTAGGAATAGTTAAATTGATTGCGGTTTCCCATTTAAGTTGTGACTTTGATGAAAACGGTCTCGCCATTGCTTCAAATTCCCAACCTGTATTGCGAACCGTTGCAGGAAGATTGGCGTTGATTGTAGAAAAACCTGTAGTCGCCGGCAAAGGAATACCTACCAGCTGATTGGATGAAGTATTGTTGAAATATGCTGATGATAAATTGATTCTATTCTTCAAAAAAGCCAACTCCAAAGCAATTTCTTTCTTCGTCGTTTTTTCCCAACTGAAATTGGGGTTGTACAATCTCGAAGGCAAAAGTCCTGTAACTCCGTCATAAATCGTTGAGGAAACCGTATAGGTGTCTAAGAATTGATAATCTCCTATTTTGTCGTTCCCAGATGTTCCGTAACTCGCACGAAGTTTACCAAATGACAGCCACTTTAGGTTTTTGAGCAATTCTTCTTCCGAAAAAATCCAAGCCGCACCAACTGCTCCGAAATTTGCAAAACGGTTGCCGTCACCAAACCTGCTGGAACCATCCCGACGCGCCGTAAAGTTGATAATATATCTGCCTTTCAATGCGTAGTTGAGTCTTCCAAAAACCGCAGCGTAATTGTAATCGGTTTCCACTAAATCCGAAATGATTTTTGTTTTTGCTGCCGCCAAGTTTCTAATAAGTGCATTGGTTTCAAAGCCATATCCTTGGATGGCATTCTGACTCGTTGCCGTTTGTTGTAAGGTAGAGCCTACCAGTAAATTGAATCGATGCTGGTTCAATGACCAGTCGGCTAGCAGCTGTGGCTCCAAGATGTAGGAGAACGTTTGTTGATTATTTTTAAACGATGAAGAATTGGCACTTGTTAGTCCATATGACGGATTGTAAATGGTGTGCGGTGTGATAGACCATTCTTCGAAGGTGGTGTAATTAATACCACCATCCATTTTTAATTGAAGAAAGGGGAAAATTTGGTAGCTTGCAGTTATACCTGTGTTGAAAGTCTTGGCATCATAAGAATAACTGCTTTCAAAAGCTGCTACTGGATTGGTAAAGGTATTGTTTTCCCAATTTAAACTTCCATCCGAATTGTATAATGCTGGTGCATTCGGACTTAGTAGCAGAGCCCTTGAAGTGTAGTCGTCCTTAATGACATTGTTCTTTTGTGTAGAGAAAAGATTGGATACGGTTAGATTCCATTTTTTATCTGGACTTGAGTACATAATGTTGGAAGCTATATTATTAGTTTTATAACCAAAATCACTTGGAAATACAGTCGAATTTTCATTATGTGCATAGCTGATTCTATAAGAAGTGTTTTCACCACCACCAGAAGCCGTTAATTGAATTAAATTATTGGTTGCAGTATTCCCTAACAGTTCTTTTTGCCAATCGGTTTCTCGGGACTGATCCCAAGTCCCGTTCACATCAAAAGCCGTTGCAGGATAGGTTGTAATACCGTCATTTTCATACGCCTGCCTCCGCATATCCAAATACTGTTGGGTATTCATCATTTTCATCTTTCTGGCAACAGTACTGAACGATTGAGCTGCATTGAAACTGATTTCCATCCTATTCTTTCTGCCTTTCTTAGTTGTAATAAGAATAACACCATTTGCGCCACGCGATCCATAAATGGCGGTAGCATCAGCGTCTTTTAAGATCTCGAAACTTTCAATATCATTGGGATTGATACTATTCAAAGGATTCAGTGATGAATAAGGTAAAACTGATGCCCCAAATCTTGCAGGCGTTTCAGCGACAATCGGCACACCGTCTATGATGTAAAGTGGCTCATTTCCTTCACGTCGGAGACTATTTCTTCCTCTGATTTGGATGTCATAACCACCTCCACTAATTCCGGAAGATTGCGTAATGCTAACACCAGCCATCCGACCTTGCACTGCAGAAAGCACATTAGTTACAGGCTGGTTTTGGATGTCTTCAGAAGATACTTTTGCAATACTTCCTGTTTTTTCCCTGTCTTTTACAGAATAGTAACCTGCGTTGATGACAACTTCTTTTATTTCGTTGACTCTTTCTTTAAGATCAACATCAATTACTGATTGATTGCTTACAGATACCTCTTGGTGTTGATAGTCGGGATGTGAAAAAATGAGTAAAGGTTTTTCACCGTTAGTAACAATGGCATATTGACCTGCTGATGAAGAAATTGTTGTATTTGAAGTTCCTTCTTGTAGAACTTCGACTCCTCCGATTGGATTACCGTTTGCGGAAACAATACCGGTTATGGATTTCGATTGTGCAGTGCTTAATACACCCCATAAAACCATGACCAACATCATCCATTGGCTTAGGATTTTTTTCATAGATTTGAAAAGTTTTAATTAGTAAATAGTTAAGACACATTGCCCTATCCTGCGGAGATCCCCATCTTACAACAGGTTAGGGTTTTCTATTTTCACTTTCTACGAATCATTGTAAAATGGAATGATGTTTTGCATTGCTTTCTCTTTTCTAAGGTTTAAAAATGAATCGATTGGCATAAAAAGTTCTGTGGTAGAGGAAAGTGAGGTGAAGCACTATTTCGCTCCCCTACCTCCAGAACCAAGGGTTGATATGAATGGTTTTTTATCTCCCCATTTTTTATGAAGATTACAATACAGCAGCAAAAAGAAAATTGCTTAGGAAGAGTATTGCAAAAAAACAGCGTGGCACTCTACATATCCGATTTGAGGTACTGGCATACCGTGCAACAGATAAGAGAGCCCACGCCAAAGGCGTGAGCTAGAAACTTATCCTCTCGTTGCAAAGAAAAGTGCCAGTTTTCAAATCGAGATTCTAAGCAATAGCTTCTATATATCGTTGAAGTATTGCAAAATTACATTTTTGATGTAATTCCTTTCCCAAAAATATAAATAATCTTTTAGGTACGCAATACCGTTCCGAAATATTTTGTTTTATGTAGTTAATTGCGAAAGTGAAACAGCATGCTGAAGAGATAATAAAAATTAAAGTTGCAATTTCTTTACGACATTTATTAAAGCAGAATAAAGAGTATTCTCAAAATGTAGGTAAGATTGACGAAATTATTAATAGCTACGAAAAAATAGCTATTCACTCCGATATGCGAAAGGCTACTGTATCGCAAGCATTTAATGGAGTTACAAGAACTGCTATGACAACTATTGTACTAATAATTGAGGCTATGAATTTTACCTTGGTAGATTTCTCTAAAATTTATGAAGAAATAAGTGAGAAGCAGATTGATGACTTTAAGAAGAATCTTGATAAGAAAGTTTAGTAGATTTCCAACGTAATTTCCACTAAACTTATTTCAATCCCGATCTCATTAACAAACCTCTTCCAAAAGGCTTTTTTTACTCTTTACTATTGAAAATTTTGGATGGCTCTCATTTGCTCAAAACCTGATTTCGAATAGGAATGGAACATTTTTAGTGGACTATAACAATCTTGCGTAAGGAGATTCATGAAGAACTAAGCTCCGTGAGAACACTTCTTCAAAAAGAAAATTTGGAACAATCCCAAAAGGAAACAGCAGCAGTCATATTTCAAAAATTGCAGGGAACTGAATTATTCAATTTGTTGGAAAACTCTGTTGAAGGTGCTTCCCGAAAAATTGCCGAGCTTTTGGATAGCAGCTTTTCTCTGAAACCCAAACCTGTTCTTCCTCCTTGTGGAATGATGATTTGGAAGATTTTGCTATTGGGGAGTTTGTGTGAGTGGATCAAATTATCTTTCGGCAATGACAAATGCCTGCGAATAATTTGAAGAATGAGTAATACTGATATGCCACTTTTCTATTCCTAATTGAGTAGAAATCAATAGTGGTTTTCCGGCCAATTTTATGTAAGGTAAACCATTCTTTGTTTGCAAAGTTTCAATTTCTGTTAAGGAAATACCATCTTCCATACCAATAGATAAACATTTCAATACAGCCTCTTTGACAGCAAATCTGCCCGAAAGAAACTGCAATTGTTTATTTTCTGAATACAGCTGTAATTCTTTTATTGAAAAAATTCGGTTTTGAACATTAATATCTTTTTCCCAATCCAATTTTTGGGAGACTTTATGTTCAACTATATCGCAACCAATAGAAACAATCATTATTGAAATGAATAGTATTTTAGTTCTCTATGAACTGAATCAAATTCCACAATACCGCCATTGTTAGCAACCAAAAATCTAAACGCACTATATGCTTTAAGAATTGCTCTTTCCCATTCCTCAGTTGTTCTAATTTTGACTTCAAAATTTTCTGTCATTTCCTTAATTATTCTTAAAGTAGTTTTTGAAACTTTATATTTATTTTTAAAGAAACCCTTCCTTTTTGCTTCATTATAAACAAGCATAGAAATAGCTTCTTCGGTAATTGTTGCTCTTGCACCATCCTCAATTTCATCAACTTGTGGGTTACTTTTGCGTTTTCTTCTCATCATTGCTCTTGTGCAAGGTGACCAACCAAGCAAAGCTGCAAATGAATAATGAAAAATATCGTGATAGCGATAAAAATCATTATCGTAGGAATTATCATTAATGATATCTCCTACTTGCTTTGTGTTATTTAACATCACTCTTACCTCATTTTTTTCTCCAACGCCAACTTCTTTAAATGACATCCGAAAAGCTCTTGGAAGTTGCTCTCTTGGAATATAATCTTCATCAAAGAAGAATGTTTTATTTGTTTGATTCATTTCGCTTAAATTTTTGAGAGTTAATATTCTCATTAATTCCCCATTTTGGAGGAAACCAATAATCAATTGGTTTAGTATTTAACTTGTACACTTGTTTTATTCTGATTCTATCACTATTCCCTTTTATTTCGGGGTGTTTTACCCTTGCATATTTATCTACTTCACAAAACAAATTTTGGCAGTCTATTAATTGCAAACGTCTTCCCCAAAGTGTTTTGAAGTCTAAACCTAATCGCTCAAACTCCATTTCTTGCCTATCAACCATTAGTTTAATTATTTCAACATTACTCAATCCACCGGTGCTTTTGAAACACTTACTTATTCCGCCTAAAGCACCTGGTCCCGGAACAACAAATTCTGATTCTGAAAAATCAATTATGTTGGAATAATTGATGTCTATCAAAATTTGATACGCTAAAAAATCTCCTAAACCGGGAAAACTTTTAACTATATCAAATGCTTGTTGCATTTTATTACAATTCATCAATTGAACGGCTGTATCTTTTTTCAAAATATAATCAATCAACTCTAAATGATTGGAGTGTTTCCGTACATGACCAAATTGTTTTACTGATGGCATTATGTAAGCAGCAGAATAAATCGTTTTCTTTTCAGCGAATGCTTTATTTAAAACTTTATCATATTTTTTGAAATCAAATTCATCATATACTAAATTTCCAATTTTGCTTTTTAACAACTCCCAAGTTTCAATCTTATTAAACAGCTTAAACAAAAGTATTCTGAAAAGAACTTCGTTTGGAGCATCTGAATAAGCGGTGTTATAAATAACCTCTCTGATTAAGTATTGACTCACTCTATCTGATGCTCTATAAGCATTTGTAAATCTATGTTTAAATAAAACAGGGTCATCTGTCCAAGGATATTTATCTCCTTCAATTCTACTAAAAAAAACATCTTGCCTTAAAACTGCAAACCTCCAATAACTATCATACACTTCCGTGGTTTTTGCTGGTAACAAAGGTTTGTATATTGTAAATGTTTTCTGCTTCTCTGTTATTACGCTCATTAGTTATCTAACTTCATTTTACCAATTAATACTTTTGCTTGTGTTTTCGTTAAATGGTCTAATTTTTCTACACCAACAAAACAATTAAATCGCTCTAATTCTAAACCTGCTTCTTGTGCAACAAATTTCCCGAGATTAATTAACCCCAACCAATTGCCATATGCTCTTTGATACAAATATTGCATCGCATAAAAACTATTTATTATCAATCCGCCACTTTCTGATTTATAAAATGTAACGTGCTGTAAACAAGGAAAGCTCTGAAACACGCCATTTTTATGATCCTTTAAAGGGTCAAAAATTGCAGCTTGGGATTTTGATCTACGTTTGATTTTTGAATCCTGTTTAAGAGAATCGATGATAATATCTAATTGATTTTTATTAGCATCTCCAAAAGCTATTAATCTTTCAAAATAGGTTCCTGAACTATTTCGAGGATCAATTTTCTTAATTCTTGGCAAAACATTATTCAAATAAATTTCAAACAGTTTTTGTCTGTCATTCTCATTGAATTTATATAATGCCTGCGGAAAAATAGTTTCTGATACTATTTCTATCGAATCTAATTTATTTCTAGCTAAATCTTTATTCAGTTCGCTGTTTATTAGTTTATCTTCTTCAAAACCTGTTAAAGTCAAAATTAACGGAGTAATTTCATTACCCGAATTATCAATTATATGTTGAAAAACTTTGCACCAAGCTTTGGATAAGTTATCTCCTTCTATTAATACTGGTATGTTCATTTTATTAATTTTCTAAATGTCTATATTCTGCAAAACCAATATAGTTCTGCGGTTGGATTCTTACAAAGCAACTGTTCTCATTTGAATAAATGGAGGATATTCCCGATTTTTTCGCCATATACAATGTTCCGATTTCGGTGCTTTTTAATTTTTCTAAATATTGGCTATCAACTTCAAATTCTGTTGGAACAACAAGATAATTTGAAACCTCTAAGTCAATAGGTAAATTATTCGTTTTAAAATCAATTATCTTGAAATATGCCTTTTCATCAACATTCCCAAAATATTTCTTGAATATTTTCGCAGGCGTATGTTTGGCTAATTCAAAATATTTAGAATCATCAATAAGTCTGTTAATTTTACAATGAATAATCAATGTTTGATAACCCACTCCAAGAATTGAACTAACTATGTAATAGTCCATTTCGGTTGCTGTTCCAAAATCCAATTTTCTTTTTATAAATTCTGATTGAATACAAGTTATTGGCATTAATAAATGTGCTGAAAATGTATCCACAAGTATTTCGTCATCACTTTTATATTTTGAACTCTCATTTTCTTCAGTTAGTATGTCTATCTTTAACCCATGACCAAACACATGATGTCCAAGTTCATGCCCGCAGGTAAAAACCCTTCTTGGAAATGGTCGTAATCGTGAAATAAGAATTTTCGGAGATGTGTTATTTAAGTCTTTATTGTTTACGTAAAGCCCCTCCATATTAATATCTACAAATTGTACATCTATTTCCAATTTGGAACAAATATCATAAACGTTAACTGGCTCATATAAACTATATCCTAATTTCAATCTAATTTCACTTGCCTTTCGGATTGCTTTGGTATGTATCTCTTTCATCTATTTAGGCAGTATTCTTAATATTTCTAAAAGTTTTTTTCTATCTGATTCATCCATACTGCTCAATTCCCTTGCTGCGATTTTTATTTGTTCATCAAAAGCGGATTCATCTTCTTCTTTTAACAATAACCACGAAGTACTTACTTTATACAGTTTAGCAAATTGTATTATTTCTTCAGCACTTACTTTTCTTCTTCCACTCTCTATTTCTGAAATTGCAGGTCTATGTATTTGCAAAATTTTTGCAGCATTTTCTTGTGATAAACCGGACATTATTCTTGCCTCTTTCAATCTTTCTGCTATTTGTTCTCTTTCAGACATAATTTTATTATTAATTTTTTGACAATTTTAAAAGTTTAATTGCAGCCTCTTTTATACTTAACTGTTTCTTTGTTTTGCTATCGTGAAAAATATAACAATCATTGGGGATTTCAATTCCTGTTTTTATTTCTATTTGAGAAAAAATAGAAACCAAAACTTGACTCATAATAAAATTCCCCGGATAGAAATTTTCATTAACTACCTCATTCACTTCATTATGATTACATACTTCTTGAATAATTTCAATAATATCTTTTTCTAATTGTAATGTTTCCATATTGTATCAATTTCGTACAAATTTATGTAAGATTTTCATACAATGCAAATTTTTTATCTATTTATTTCAAAATAGTTTGACACTCCCAGCCAAACAAATCCTCACTACCACTTTGTTACAATCGCACTTTGATTTTTGATTCTCAACTATTAAAAAAGATCACCCCAAAACCTTCGCCATCAAATTAAAATAATTGCAAAACCCCAAAGATTTGAAATCTAATTACAGTTAAATTGATGCTTTCGCTAAATTTATTAGCAAAGGAAAGCTTGAATTTTATAAGTTGTAACTAAGAACCTATTTCCCCAATACTTTCTCCTAATTTCATTTACCCTCGACCTCAATAACAAACCGCTTCCAACAGCGGTTTTTGCTTTTTACTGTTGCAAATTTTGGACAGCTTCATTCACTTAAAAAAATCTTTTTGGGTATCTCAAAAAATTCTTTCCACAGGCTCCACTCATTTTTTCAGAAACTCCTAAATCCTACGGACAAAAAGATTTCGAGCCCTATTCGTATTCTGTTATTTTTTAGCGGAACCGAATCGGGTTTTGTGTGTCTGAAACTGTCCTTTGGTGTTGGCAAAGAAAAAGTCGAAACCTCAGTTGTACGAATCAATTTGAATAGCAGTCGCTCTTTAACATCAATAAAATCAGAAAAAAGTAAGGACAAATTATGCTTTTCCACTTTAGTAAAAAACAAAGAATAAAGCCAAGTGTCCTCGATACCAAATCAATTTAACAGAAAATTCAATCAACTGAAAACAGACAACTATCAACTAAAATATTAACAATTTAAAACGAAAAATTATGAACATCATCGGAAGAATTACCAAAAACGCAGAAATCAACACCTTGAAAAACGACAAACAAGTCGTGAATTTCTCAGTCGCCATCAATGACAGTTACCGAAACAAACAAGGCGAAAGAGTGGAACAAACGACCTATTTCAATTGTTCGTATTGGATAAGTCCAAACGTGGTAAAAATCTTAACCAAAGGAACTTTGGTGGAACTTTCGGGCAGGGCAAGTTCTTCGGCTTGGATTGGAAACGATGGAGAAATCCGTTCGGGAATGAATTTCCATACCTCAAACATCAAATTACACGGAGTCGCGAAAAAACAATATTCAGACGAACATCCAACCGAAAAACCTCAAAAAACAACCAATTTGCTCGAAGAAACAGAAGACGATTTACCCTTTTAATTTTCATCAATTGAACAGAAACCTTCACTCAAAATTCAAAATTCACCATTTAAAATTTAAAGAAAATGCAAACCAATTTTTTTAGACAAATTGCCAAACTTAATCTCACAGGCGATTTACATCTCACTTTTACCCCAACCACAGACAATAATTTTGTTGTTTCCCTATTGCTCAAAAACGAGCAATGCGGGGACGAAGCCAAGAAACTGATTCCGCCCCTTAATTTAAGGGGAACAGCGGAAGAATTGGACAATGGTTTTTTTGAAAATATCACAACACCGTTACAAAACGCTTCGGGATTGATGGTGGATATGGAAAGTTTTCTAAAGCAACTTGAAGAAGCCAAGAGAAAATCGGCAATGGAGAAAGAGAAAGTCGATAATGAGAAGAAGGAAAAGGAAGCCAAAGGCAAAAAATACAAAGATGCTTTACAAAAAGCCGAAACTCTCGAAAAAGAACAGAAGTACAAAGAAGCGTGGTGTGCACTTCCGAAAATGTCGGAATATCCCGATTATGCCGAAACTATCCGAAAGAAGCAGGACGAGTATGAAAAACACTTTGCACCCAGTCTTTTTACTGAACCAACAAACGAAAATTTAACTGAAACTCAACTTTAAAAATCCGAAAAATGTTACTTGCAACACAATTAGAAAGAGTTTTCATTTTGAAAGACAATGGACAAGAAATCCGATTGACCGACCCAGAACCAAAATGGAGCGTTGAATCAGTCATGAATTTTTACGCCAATACGTATCCGATTTTAACCACAGCCAAAATTTCTGCACCTCAAATCAAAGATGATACTATTCAATACCGATTTGAAAGTGTAATGGGAACGAAAGGATAATAGTTAACCTATGTTGGTTGATAGTTGATAGAATTTTTTCGATTATTAATCAACAACCATTAACAGAAACCATTAACCAAATCAAAAAAATGAATGCAACGAAAAATCATATCGGGAAAAATCGAAATTCCCGAAGAAAAAAAACAAAAACAGCTTCATCATCAGTTACTGCAATTTGCAGATTGGATGAAGCTGAGCAAAGATTCGTCAGAAATCAGAAAAGACCAAAGAAAATCCGTTCCTGCAAACCAACTTCCAATGGTTTTTTAAAGACTACTTTTCTACCAAAGTTCAGAGAAAGTGAAGTGTGTACAGCAGATAAAAATGTTCAGACCAAAAAGGAAACTGAAAAAGAAGAAAAGAGTTTTTATCAATCGCTTTCAGAACTATCAGAACATTACGGGCTAGAACCAATGCAAACACAAGATTTTGACTATCCCTATAACATTTCATTATCTCTTTGGAACATCGAACATATACTGCAAAATAATGTCGAAAATTGGAACAACATTCAGTTGATAAAAAGAATCGGAAAACTTTCAATCGCAAGTGAAGAACGCTGTGATACAGGAACAAGTTTGTTTTACATTCCGGTTGTTCCACTTTATAAATTGCTCAAAGACAAAAAGCGAAAGAAAACTGCTCATTTATTGTTATCTGTATGCACTTATCTGTACCGAAATGTAGGAGTTTCGTATTACCGAAACGAAGATTCATACCTTCATTGGCTGTATGAAATACTCAACGATTGGGTTGAACAAGATGATGTCAGAGAAGAAACCAATCTGCATAATAAAGAACTGAAAACTGCTGAAATGATTGGCGATTTTATAGAGCGAAAAATTGCAAATTCTCAGAATTTAATTCGGTTTTCCGAAAGATTAAATCAATTCAAATCCGAAAATGAATTTGGCCAAGAATGTTTCCTTTTAGCGGAACAAGTTTTTGAATTGTATCAACAATATCCCGAAGAACATCTGTATCGAAATGCTCATTTTAACAATGAGGTCAATCATCAAAATATTGTCGATGAAGAATATTACAACGAAGAAACCGTGATTTCAATGGACAAATACATTTCGTTTTATGCCGATAACAAAGGATTGATTTCCGACCAAATTATTGAAATGGTCAACAATGAATTTAACGAATACGGAGAAGTTCAAGAACCCATCGTTTCTATGGTTTTTGACGGAAAAAGTCTTAACCAAAACAATCTCGATTTTGAAACCCGTCTTTTTGAATTGATGAATCAACTGATTTATCTTTTGAGCAAATAATTTACTTGAATAAAACCTAAAATTTAGTAAAAAAAATGAAAACAAATACAGTCAAAGAAAACGAAATTATAGACGTTGAAAAGCAATTCGGAACGTTATATCATCCTCAATCTGCATTGGTATTATATCAATCTAAAAATCCAAATGCTGAACCTTATGTCGAGTATTTCGATATGGACGAAAATGGAAGTCCAATCAACGCTCAGCCTTTGTCTGTACGAGAAGCCAAAAACCTTTCTCAATCACTTCAAATCCAAACCGAAAAAGAGAAGACTTTTCTAAAGCCAAAAGGACTTTTACCAATTAATGTTCTCTACCTCGATTCTTCGAACAATGGAAAAGTAATTTGGTTTTCCAAAGCACAAAAAAGAGAATTGTTCTTTGTAAAAAATTTAGCCATTCCTAATGGAAAAGCCAATGTCCCTTCAGTTCTTTGGTGTGCTGATAAATTTGGATTGAAAATATTTGCTTTGAAATCCAGCAAAAGACCGAATGAAAATACGTCACTTTTTCACGCTCCGTTTTTCAATATTTACAAGGACGGAAAAGTTTGTATGGGAACAGTGGATGTAAGAATTAAAAAATCACTTTCCCTCGAAGAATTCATCGAAAGTTGGGAAAATTATTTTTTCAATTCGTATTTCAGTCATTTGATGAATGGTCATAATCCGATACAAGGAAATTGTGTACAAATTTGGAAAGATTTAATTCAAAACAAAAACTCATTTCCAACCAATATTCTCATTGATTCTAAACTAACTTTAAAAAACCTATTGTGATGATTAACAAAGAAGAAAAATGTAGAAATTCGGACGATGTTGTTTTTTTGGAAGAAAGAAAAACGAAAGTCCATTTCGTGGATAACGATTTGCTAAATTCCACAAATCCGATTGAACTTAATTTGATTGGAGTAGGTGGAACTGGTTCACAAGTTTTGACGGCATTAGCGAGAATGAACCATGCTTTAGTTGAGTTAGGGCACGCAGGATTATCAGTAAGATTATGGGACGATGACATAATTACAGAAGCCAATTTAGGGCGTCAACTTTTTGCGGAAAGTGAATTGGGTTTACCAAAATCAGTGACACTAATCAATCGAACTAACCGATTTTTCATAACAAATTGGAAGGCAGAAACTCAAAAATTTAAGAGGCATAGTTTAGGAAAATTAAAGAACAACATGCAATCTGCGATTTACATTTCATGTGTAGATAATATAAAATCCCGTTTTGAAATCGCTGACATTTTAAACGAATTTAAAAATATGAATCGTGGTTACAGAAATCAACCCAAATATTGGATGGATTTTGGTAACAGCCAGTTTACAGGACAGGTTATTTTATCCACGATTGGAAATATTCGACAACCGAACTCTGAAAAATATGAAACCGTTGAAAATTTAACTTTCGTTACCGAAGAATTTCGGGAACTTCTAACTCAATCCGAAAGTAAAGACGACACGCCAAGTTGTAGTTTAGCCGAAGCATTGAAAAAGCAGGATTTATTTATCAACTCTACTTTAGCACAAATAGGATGTTCACTATTTTGGAATCTATTTCGAAACGGACTTACCAAAAATAGAGGATTTTTTCTCAATTTGAAAAACTTCAATTCCCAACCTTTGAAATTATAGATTTTCCAATGGAAAGTTCGTGCGGCAAAAATGCAATTCCTCGCTTCGATCGGAAACGCATTTTTGCAGAATATTTGAGCAACCACATTTCTAAAACATCTTCCCTATGAACTTTGCATTGTTTTTGAAAAAAGGTTGCGGACTTGTTTTGGGAAAGCTGGAGCTTTATTTTCATTCTAACTTTTTATTAAAGTTGTCGAAGTAAAAAATACGATAAAAAAAAAAACAGGGACTTGAAGTCCCTGTTTTAGTCCCCGCTCTTGTTAAATCATTGATTTTTAGCGTTGTTTGCGGAGAAAGAGGGATTCGAACCCCCGGACCTGTTACAGTCAACAGTTTTCAAGACTGCCGCAATCGACCACTCTGCCATTTCTCCCAAAAAACGGTAGTTCCGTTTTCAGTGGTGCAAATATAAGACCTTCCCGCAATCCCGCAAAATTTTAACAGAGAAATTTCAGGGAATTTTCATTACCGTTCGTTATTTGACAGATTCTGAACAGAGATGTCCCACAATTTGACGAAACTTGCCACGAAAAGAAATAAAAAGCAGTTCTGATTCTGTTCTGCGTTTCAACAATTGGGCTTCCGCACTCATCACCACAATTTTACGTCAGGAAATTATAAGACTTTTTCATATCATCCTTTTGCCGGATACGTCCTTTTCTTTAAATTTAATCCGATTTTGTACTAGTAAAACGCGATGATATGGATGATAACCTGATTGAATATCAAGTAAAACCCGGCGACACACTGGAGCGTGTGGCTGCGCAAACCGGTATGACCCGGGAGCAACTGAAGGATTTCCATAACCGGAACTGTGGCAAAATGGACAAAGTCTGGTTTAATGATTTGCTGGGCATCCGTACACTGATCATCCCGAAATCATATAAATCTGAGGAGCAGATTCTGGCCGAACAACTGCCCGAGCGGCCTTCTCACTACCCCGACAAAAAGTTCTATGCTGCAGTTTACACCGTGTCCGAAAGTTGCATGCAAAACACCGGTCCGGAAACCAGCATCCGCTATACCGCAGACCTAGAACCGGCAGAAAGCGCTCCCAACGCCCCGGGCAGCCTCCTCATTTCCGTGCGTTGCCACAGCCACACCAAAGACGGTACCGCACCCGATGACAAAATGAGCACTGTCGCACTGGCATGTATGGACCGTATTTCGCCGGTGCCGCTTATCATTGCATCACCAGGTGCCCGCCAAATATCAGAGCCTGAAGAATTACTCACAAAATTCAGTGACAGCCGGGCTGAACTGGAGGCGTATTTCAATGGTGAAATCTTTGCCCGGTATTTTGATCTGTTTTCAGCAAATCTGGCAGATACGGAGCGCCTGAACCACCTCTTTTTAAACAAACCTCTGTCTCGGCTGCTCTTTCCGGACCGCAAGTGGTTTTACCGGAAAGAACCCTGGAATGAATCTTTTCATTTCGTCCCGAATTCCTTTCCCGTATCCTGCCAGATGCATGCATCTTATGATCACAGTGACGAAGAAACCGTGACCACCACCCTCTCCGGCTCCATTCAGGATTCCATTTCACTGGAGGAAATCTTGCGGGGACAGCGTTTGCCCGATCCTGCAGAAACTCCGGTAGAAGGGACCATTTCCATCCTGTACCGCACGCATAAGCACAGCGGAAAACTGATTTCTGCGGAACTCACTACCGAACTCTATCATGAAGGCGAACTGTACCGGAGGCACCGTGTACAGACGGAGAAAATGCAATCTAATGAGTAAAAACCAGTAACCCATGGTTTTAACCATGGCCTAACAGTTGACAACAATAATCCAAAACTCTGTTCAGGATGAAAAACTATGGCCGGTCAGCGTCTGATCTCCCGCCACCCGCACTCCCAGCCCCGATCACAGCGGCTACCCCGCACAGAAAGCCCACGGTTTAAACCGTGGGCTTTCTGGAGGAGTAATAGCGGAGAGCGGGTGGAACCGGTGAAAGAACCACCTCGCGCAATGCTCCTAAAAAATTAACGGATTCCGTGCATCAGTTTCTTCATCACAGGACTCAGCAGCATGGCTACGATTCCCATACCGATTGGAACTATTGCAAAAATCAGGAAGAACGTTCCTATGGAGTATTCGTTGGATATTTTATCAATCATCCCACCCATGGCACCGGCAGATTTTTGCCCTACCGCAATAGCGAGATACCACACACCGAACATGAAGCCAATCATGCGCGGTGGCACCAGCTTACTCACGTAAGACAGGCCCAGAGGTGACATGCACAGTTCGCCCATGGTGTGGAAAAGATAGGCCAGAATCAGGAAAATCATGCTCACTTTAGCGGTCATGGCTCCCTGCGGGATTTCCCAGGCGCCATAGGCCAGAATTGCAAAACCAATCCCCAGAAGTACCAGTCCGAAGCCATACTTCATCCCCGCACTCGGGTTGTATTTACTCTCCCACCATTTCGAAAACAGCGGTGCCAGAGAAATGATGAAGAAAGAGTTCAGGATGGCAAACCAGGAAGCATCTATGGTATTTCCAGGCTCGGAAAACTTATTATACAGACGGAACAGTACCAATGCCCAGATGCCCAGGAAAGCAATTCCAAGGAAAATATTGGAAACGCTGATCTTAGCAAAAGTTTGGCCAAAGAGTTTCAGCAACACCCAGGTGATGATGATGAGTGGCACCGTAGTAAGCAGGGCATCAATAATTTTGAAAACCATAGCGGCAGAACCCACCAGTTCCCGGTCGGTATAACTGTCTGCAAAAATGGTCATGGAACCCAGAGACTGCTCAAAAGCCATGAAAAAGAAGACCGTAAACAGTCCGCAGAAACACACTGCGATAATCCGGTCCCGCGTAATTCGGGAATATCTGGAAATTCGGGAAATCAATAATACCAGGAAGCAGGTGAGCGCCACAAGTACTACGAAATGGGTACCGCTGAGGCTTCCTACCGTAAACGGCAGGAGGTTGATCTTTTCAATTTTCTCCAGCGGATCATTAAAAAGGAAAAGCAGTCCGCCTACGGCAGAGACCACAATGAGAACATAATCAAACACTTTGAAAGGGTTTCTTTTATCGGTAGCCTCATCCACCACCACAGCTCCACCGGCTGCTGCTTCAGCTGGTGCTGCATCATCCGGCGTATGCAGATTTTCTTCATTCTGCAGTTGCTTCACTTTAGAAGGCGGCCCGCCGATGTCCCCAAAAATAGGTTTGGCCAGCCAGAACTGCAGACAGCCCAGCATCATAAAAATCCCTGCAAGACCAAAGCCCCAGGACCACCCGAAGTTCTCGCCCAGGTAACCACAAAGCATCATTCCGAAGAAAGCACCGGCATTTACCCCCATATAGAAAATGGTGTAGGCACCGTCTTTTTTCTCATTTTTGCCCTTATACATGGTGGAAATAATGGACGTGATATTCGGTTTAAAGAACCCGGTTCCTATGACCAGCAGTCCCAGACCCAGATAGAAAAAACCTTTGGTTTCCACGGCCATTGCGGCATGCCCCAGTGTCATGATTACACAACCGATGACCACGGCCAGGCGGTAGCCGGTAAACCTGTCGGCCACGTACCCACCAATGAGCGGCGTGAGGTACAGCAAAGAACCGTAGGTTCCGATGAGGGCCAGTGCATTTTCGCGCGGCCACTCCCAGCCCGGATTGTCAGACACCATAGCGGCGGTGAGGAACAGTACCAGCAACACCCGCATTCCATAGAAGGAAAAACGCTCCCACATTTCAGTGAAAAATAGCACAAACAAAGCGGAGGGATGACCCAGCACCTGTGATTCGAAAATAGAATCTTGTTGATTTCGCATAGAATTATATTTTAAGGACCGAAAATAAAGATTTTTTTTGAGATGGCGCCCATGACCACTCTCAGAAAAGGACAAAACGCGTGCTGCCACAGCATGCAATATATTGATTGTACGCCATTTACTCCAATAGAAGGATGACGTTAAATCCAGGCAGGATGGCCGATGTAGTTTTTGGGCAGCCGGGAACCTGCTCTCCGCTATTACTCCTCCAGCTGCGCCCCGGCGATCGCCGGGGCGCAGCTGTGCGGGGTAGCCGCTACGATCAGGGCTGGTTACGTGCAGGCCTGCCGACAGAAAATTCAGTCATCGGCAGGTGGTTTCAGAGAACAGACCACAAAAAGAACGGATACCGTGCTGAACGGCCGCGCGCCTGCGGCGCGCGGCCCAAAAAACCGCCAAAGCATTCCAAACCCCCGGATTATTCAAAACAAAGCCTCCCGCAAAACTCTGGAAGAATTTCCCGGAAGCCTCCTTGCTTCAACCGCTCTGCAATTTTCTTCTGCTGCAAATAACAGTAATCCGGACACCCCCTGAAAATTTCGTTTATCCACGAATGCCCTTTGCAACCACATCTCACAATGTGCAAAAAAAATACTTCACTTTCAGGAAAAAACCATACTTTTATCTGTAAATGAAAGTTGACTTTTATACCATACTTGCTGTATTCAGTGTCGTAACGCTGGCCATAGGCCTTGTCATTTACTTTTTTCAGCAAAAATTCTTCTTTCACCCGGAAAAACTGCCACCGGATTTTAAATTTGCCTATGACCACCTCAATGCAGAGGAACGCACGGTGGAAACGGAGGCTAATGTGAACATCAACTTTCTGCATTTTAAAACCGAGCATCCCAAAGGCATTGTTTTTTACCTGAAAGGCAACACCAAAAGCATCAAGGGCTGGGGGAAATTTGCCATAGACTTCACCCGCCTTAGCTATGATGTGATCATGCTGGATTACCGCGGCTTTGGCAAAAGCACCGGCAAGCGCACCTCTGAAGGCCTGAAACACGACATCCAGTTTATTTACGATCTGGTGAAAGAGCATGTAGCCGAAGAACATCTCATTGTGTACGGCCGGAGTCTGGGCTCACCGTTTGCCGCCATGCTCGCCGCCAGAAATAATCCCCGGCTGCTGATTCTCAATTCACCCATTTACAGCATTTCACGTTCCATACGCCGGTATCTGCCGTTTGTGCCGGCTAAATATTTTGTCAACTTCTATCTCCCCACCTATAAGTATCTGCAAAGTGTGCGCTGCCCCATCAAGATTATTCATGGCAGCGATGACAAACTGGTTCCTGTAAAAACCGCTATCGAACTCAGTGAAATCCAGCCGGATAACACCCGGCTGTACATCATTCTGAAAGCCGGACATATAGATGTACACAAATTCAAGGAATACCACCGTGTGCTGGATGAAATTTTTGAAGATATAGAAGAACCCGAAAAAGAAATTGACTTTCAGAATACCAGCCTGAATATCAATCACAGAAATTAACATGAATCCGTCTTCTATTTATTTCTGAATGATTATTTTTGAACCACCTAACCTTCTGCATGGAACTCATTATCATCATTGCTCTAATTTTGCTGAACGGAATCTTCTCAATGTCTGAGATGGCTCTTGTTTCCTCCCGAAAGTTCAAACTGGAAAGCAGCGCCAAAAAAGGTAATGCCGGCGCTAAAAAAGCGATTGACCTTTCAGAAAACCCAACCAAATTTCTCTCTAGTGTACAAATCGGGATTACCCTGATCGGAATTTTGCTCGGTTTATACTCCGGAGAAAATCTTACCAATGATTTTCAGAATGCTTTAAACAGAATTGAAGTCTTGCAGCCGTATTCCAAAACGCTGGCTGCCACGGGAATTGTTATTGTCATCACGTATTTCTCTATTTTGCTGGGAGAACTGATCCCCAAGCGTTTGGCCATGACGTTTCCAGAGCACATCATCTCTGCACTCGCCAAGCCGATGCATATTTTATCGGTCATTACTTCTCCGTTTGTGTGGATGCTGACGGCTTCCAACAACCTGTTGCTGCGCCTGGTGGGGATTAAAAGCAACACAGACAGCATTATTACCGAAGAAGAAATAAAATCTATTGTAAAAGAAAGTGCAGAAGACGGTGAAATTGAAGTCATAGAACAGGATATTGTAGAACGTGTATTTGAACTGGGCGACCGTAAAATCAACACCCTGCTCACCCACCGTACCGCCATGACGTTTTTCAGCGATCATGAAAGTCTGGAATCTGTACTGGAAAAAATCAGGAAAGACAAACACCATGCTTACCCGGTAACCCGCGGCAATAATCTGGATGATATTTTGGGAATCGTGCTTATTAAAGACCTTTTCCCCATCGAAGATCATGAACATTTCAGTCTTCAGACGTACATCCGTCAACCCGTTTTTGTGAACGAAAACTTCTATGCTTACAAGGTGCTGGAACAGTTTAAGACCGAGAAAAAACATTACGGAATTGTGATTGATGAATACGGAAACACCGTAGGTATGGTCACCATGCATGATGTGCTGGACGCATTGGTAGGACCAGTTTCGGATGAAGATGATTTTGACTACCGGATTACAGAAACCGGCGAGCACCAATGGCTGGCAGACGGCCAGGTGCCCATAGTGGAATTTTTGAAATTCTTTGATCTGGATTATGATTTTGAAAATGCAAACAACTATACTACACTGGTAGGTTTTTTCCTGGATGAATACGGCGGGACCACAGAGGTGGGCCAGAAAGTGACCATCGACAATCTGGAACTGGAAATCACAGAAAAAGAAGCCCAACGGGTGAATAAAATTAAAATTACAGCAATCATCTGATGACGAAAATCCTACAGTATTTTCAGGAAAAAGTAGTATTTCTGCCGGTGACGCTCCCGCAGGATCACCGCTTTGACTTTGAAAATAATTTTGAAGAATATCTGTGGGAAACGCCCGACGGAGGCCTCATTAGCAGCATTCATTTTAAAATTCCGAACCCAAAAGGAATCATTGTCTATTTCCACGGAAATGCGGATAATCTGGACCGGTGGGGCAAAATCACCCAGAATTTCACACAGTACGGCTATGATGTGCTGGTAATGGACTACCGGGGTTTTGGCAAAAGTACCGGCGAGCGTAATGAAAAATTCCTCTATGCAGATGCACAGTTTGCGTATGATTTCGCCCGCAGGAATTATGGCGAAGATCAAACTCTGGTATACGGCCGGAGTCTGGGTGGGACCTTTGCGGTAAAAACCGCAGCCGACAATCAGCCGCAGAAGGTGATTCTGGAATCTGCATTTTATAACTTGCAGGATATAGTAAACCGCTGGCTTCCGGGCAAAGTTACCGACAAGGTTTCGCCGAAAATGACCTATCATTTTCATTCTGACCGGTACATCCGGAAAATCGGCTCGCCGCTGTATCACTTTCACGGGAGTAAAGATCTGGTAGTTCCGCTGCGCTCCGGGAAGAAACTATTTGAGATTTTTGAACAAAATCAGCCCCTGATTCCCAAAAAATTCATTGAAATCACCGGTGCCGGCCATGATAATCTGGCAACGTTTGAAAAATTCAGTCAGGAAATGAAGACTATTCTAGAATAATAGCAGATGCTAAATAGAAAAAGAGCGGCCGATATTCAAAAAAATATGATAATTTCGCCTGGAAAATAAAATGAATCATGCTGGATTTCTGCGCCATAGACTTTGAAACTGCCACCCACGAAAGGCATTCTGCCTGCGAGATGGGCATCTGTGTGGTAGAAAACGGCGAAATTGTGCAAACCAGAACCTGGCTCATTAAGCCACCCAGCTATCCTTATTTCCATCCTCGAAATATGGATGTGCACGGCATCACACCGGCCGATGTGCAGACTGCACCCACCTTTGATGAAATCTGGCACGAAGCCGAAGAACTGATGTACGGCAATCTCATGATTGCACATAATGCTTCTTTTGACGCTTCTGTTTTGCGGAGCTGTCTGGATTATTATGGGTTCTTCAAACCCCGGATCAACTATCTGTGCAGCATTTCCCTGGCAAAAAAATCGTGGAAAAACCTTCCGAAATACGGGTTAAAAAGTCTGGCAGAGCACCATACCCTCTCTTTCAATCATCACCGTGCCGGCGACGATGCCGAGGTCTGTGCAAAAATTTCACTGCTCGCTTTTCAGAATCTGATGCTGACCCGCACAGATGAAGTGCATGAGGTTCTGGCCAAAAACCTGAAAGTTCTGTAATTAGTTGTTCAGAATATTTGCAATAAGATTGAATTTCGGGATGTCCACCTCTACCATATCGCCATTGCGAACATTCCGGCAGGAATACATGCCGTACATATTGCCAATTCCGGAGCGGATCATGACATTGGAAAAATACTTAAATTCGCCACCCGGCGGGATTTCCGGAGTAAGTCCAATAACGCCTTCCCCCTGCACCTCGGTAAAACCAAATCCCACGTCATAAATCAGCCACGATCTGCGCTGCAATACAATAGCATCTGAACCGAAATTTTCGATGGTCACATTGTATCTGAAGACAAAGCGGTTTTCTGTAGGGAAACTGTTCTTTCCGTCGTATTCCGGAACGACAGTTACTTTAATCTGAGAAGTAGTTTTTGAGAACATTGTGTGAGTTTAAAAGAGTTTATACAAAAATCCCGCCTTTTTGGAGCGGGATGTGAAATTTGCAATTTTCTGCGTAAATCTTAAAGTTCCAGCGCTTTTCTTTCGTCGCCGCCCATCAGAATTTCTACAGGGTTATCAATTCCTTCTTTCACGGCCACCAGGAATCCTACAGACTCACGTCCGTCAATAATTCTGTGGTCGTAAGACATGGCTACGTACATCATCGGTCGGATCACGACTTGTCCGTCTACAGCCACCGGTCTCTGGATGATGTTGTGCATGCCCAGAATGGCAGACTGTGGCGGGTTGATGATTGGAGTAGAAAGCATAGACCCGAAAACCCCACCATTGGTAATGGTAAAGGTACCGCCGGTCATTTCATCTACGCTGATGCTTCCGTCGCGAACCTTATCTGCCAGGGATTTCACATTGGCCTCAACCCCGCGGAAGGTCATATTTTCGGCATTTCTCATTACCGGAACCATCAATCCCTTAGGACCGGAAACCGCAATTGAAATATCACAGAAATCGTAATTGATTTTGAAATCACCGTCTATGGATGCATTCACATCCGGATACATCTGCAAAGCACGCGTCACTGCTTTGGTAAAGAAGGACATAAAGCCCAGCCCAACGCCGTGTTTTTGTGCAAATTCGTCTTTGTATTGTTTTCTGATTCTGAAAATTTCGGACATATCCACTTCATTGAACGTGGTGAGCATGGCCGTTTCATTTTTAACGGAAACCAGTCTGGATGCTACTTTTCTTCTGAGCATAGACAGTTTGGTCTTTTCCTGAGCTCTGGATCCGCCGGTAGAAGAAGCATTGCCCATAGCGGCTACACCTACAGACTGCGCATCTTCTTTGGTAATTCTGCCGTCTTTGCCGGTACCGGTAACCTGAGCGGCATCTACACCCTTCTCTTCCAGAATTTTTCTGGCTGCAGGAGACGGAGTTCCGGTTGCGTATGTTGCAGCTGCAGCAGGTTTTTCTTCTTTTTTGGGTTCTTCGGCAGCCGGTTTAGCTGCGGGAGCCTCTGCAGGAGTTTCTGTAGGGGCTGCTCCTTCCGGTTTTGCCGCATCCATATCAATTAAACACACAACCTGTCCTACCTGTACCACTTCACCTTCTTCTGCTTTCAGGGTAATGATCCCACTTTGTTCTGCAGGAAGTTCCAGGGTAGCTTTGTCTGAATCTACTTCAGCAATAGGCTGATCTTTTTCTACGTAGTCGCCGTCCTGTACCAGCCAGGATGCAATTTCAACTTCGGTAATGGATTCTCCCGGAGACGGGACTTTCATTTCTAATATAGACATGCGGTTAATTTTTTTATGTTCTGTTCTGTTTTAAATTTATCGGTTTCTGGCAAAATAATTATGCCGTTACAGGTCTGGTTGCCGGTGCATCATTCCGGTCAAAAACACGGTTGATGACATCATTCTGATTTCTTTCAAACATCTTATGACTTCCCGGTGCAGGAGATCCGCTGGGTACCGGTGCAATGACCTGAATGCCGGTCTCACGGAAGTTTCTCAGAATATAACTCCAGGATCCCATATTCTCTGGCTCTTCCTGAACCCAAAGCAATTGTTTTTTGTGCGAATATCTGGCAAAAATTTCTTCCATCTGATCTTGGTGCAGCGGATAAATCTGCTCCAGACGCACCAGGGCAATGGTATCACAATTCAGTTCTTCTTTTTTGGCCAGAAGTTCGTAGTAAATCTTACCGGTACACAATACCACTTTTTCTATGCGGTCTGCCACCGCTGCTGTATCATCTATCACCGGCTGGAACGCACCTTCGGCGAAATCTTCCAGCGGAGAGACCACTTTCGGGTGACGAAGCAGGGATTTCGGAGTCATTACAATCAGAGGCTTTCTGAAATTCCATTTCAGTTGTCTTCTGAGCAGGTGGAAATAATTAGCAGGCGTAGTGACATTGGCCACGGTCATGTTTTCATTGGCAGCAAGCCCCAGGAATCTTTCCAGACGGGCAGATGAGTGTTCGGCACCCTGGCCTTCAAAACCATGAGGCAACAGCATCACCAGTCCGTTCTGAATCTTCCATTTCTCCTCGGCAGCGGCCAGATACTGGTCGATGATGATCTGCGCTCCGTTTACAAAATCGCCAAACTGTGCTTCCCAAATCGTGAGGGTATGCGGGGATGCCATGGCATAACCATAATCAAAGCCCAGCACCCCATATTCTGACAGGTGAGAGTTATAAATATCAAATCTGCTCTCAGAAATATGTCTGAGCGGGATGTATTCTTCTTCTGTATCTTCGGTTTTCACAATGGCATGACGGTGAGAGAAGGTTCCCCTTTCTACATCTTCACCGGAAATACGGATATTGTTTCCTTCAGACAGCAACGTGGCATAAGCCAGCCATTCGCCCAACGCCCAGTCTAGAGAATTGGCATCAATCATTTTCAGTCTGTTATCAAACAGTCGGGTGATTTTATTGATGAACTTTTTATCTGCAGGAAGTGTCGTCATTCTCACGGCTAATTCCTTCAGTTTTTTCAGGTCAAATCCGGTATTTACCGGTTGGAGCATGGCCCCTTTGGCACACATGGGATAATCCTTCCAGTCATCTGCCATGAAGATGTCCATGGTATTTCTTTCAATTTCCTTGGAGGCATCAAAATCCTTATCCAGCATTGCCTTGAATTCTGTTTCCATTTTCTTCAGCACCTCATCTGAAAGAATTCCTTCTTTGATGAGTTGTTGCTTGTAGATCTCCCGCGGATTGGGATGTTTGGAAATGACTTTGTACAGATTCGGCTGTGTAAATCTGGGCTCATCGCCCTCATTATGGCCGTATTTTCTGTATCCCAGCAGGTCTATGTACACATCTTTACCAAATTTTGCACGGAAATCTGCCGCAAAGCGGATGGCATGCACCACAGATTCCACATCGTCTGCATTCACATGCATGACCGGTGATTCGGTTACTTTGGCAATATCTGTACAGTAGGTAGACGAACGTGCATCCTGATAGTTGGTGGTAAAAGATACCTGATTATTAACCACAACATGTACGGTTCCGCCGGTTCTGTAACCTTCCAGCGTCATCATCTGTGCAATTTCGTACACAATACCCTGGCCGGCTATGGCACCGTCTCCGTGGATGACGATGGGAAGAATTTTACTGAAATCCTTATATTTATCATCTACTTTTGCACGGCAGATTCCTTCTACCAGTGCTGCCACAGTCTCCAGGTGAGACGGATTGGGCGTGAGGTTGATGATGACCTCTTCGCCGGATGCGGCTTTTATTTTTTTGGATGATCCCAGGTGATATTTCACATCGCCTGAAAAAACATCTTCTTCAAATTCTTTCCCTTCAAACTCAGAGAAAATCTGTTTGTATGATTTCCCGAAAATATTGGTCAGCACATTCAGCCGGCCACGGTGTGCCATACCCAGAACAACCTCATCTACCCCCAGCTGAGAAGAGCGGGTAATCAGTTGATCCAAAGCAGGAATAAGGGATTCTCCCCCTTCCAGCGAAAATCTTTTCTGACCTACAAATTTGGTATGCAGATAATTTTCAAACGCTACGGCCTGATTCAGTTTTCCCAGAATTTCTGTTTTCTCGGCGGCATTAAGTTCCGGCTGATTTCCGTTTACCTGCAGCCACTCGCGGATGAACGTTCTTTCTTCTACATTGTTAATGTGCATATACTCTACCCCAATGGATTCACAGTAAATGCGCTCCAGGCGATCCACGATTTCCTGCAGTGTAGCGGCGGCCGGCATGCCGATTTCGGTAGCAGAATTAAATTTCTGTGATAAATCTGCGCGGCTGAGTCCGAAATTCTCAATATCCAGCGTGGGCTCATGATGTCTCCGCTCCCGCACCGGATTGGTGTTGGTGAAGAGGTGGCCTCTGTGTCTGTACCCTTCAATGAGGTTCAGAACTTTAAATTCTTTCTGGATATCCTCCGGAATGTTACCGGTAGCTACTGCCTGTGCTGCCTGCTGAACCACGGATGAAGATGCAGTGTTCTGCTGTACCAAATCTTCTCCGTAGCCTTCCATAGCAAAATCAAATCCCTGGAAAAAGGCTTTCCAGGAAGGCTCTAGGGAATCAGGATATTTTAAGTATTGTTGATATAGATCTTCTATTAGCTGCGAATGAGCAGCGTTAAGAAATGAAAATTTATCCATTATTACAGTAAATTCTGTGTTAGTTTTCGTGCTAAAATATGAACGTCAAATTTATAAAAAAAAAGCGACTTAAAAGATGAGATGTATCAAATTTATCTATCATTCTTTTCCACTTCCTCCAATCGGAGATTATTTACACTGCGTTTTCCTTAAATTCATGGTATTCTAACGATATACCGGCAGTGAAAGTTTCATTAACACATCGCTGCCTTCCTGTGGATTCTCCAAAAATACCTGCATCAGTTCACCGTGTCTCATGCTGTCTTTTTTTGCTCTGGCCAGCAATTTCTGTATGGCCGGAATGCGTGCGGAATAGGATCCGGAATAGTATATGGTATAGGTCTGCGCTTCGTTTACGGTTCGGAAGTTAAAACTATTATCGGACAGGCCGGATCTTTTGGAAAGTGGCACTCCTATGAAATAAGAAACCTCATTGTCCTTAAAATTATCTGCATCGGTCAGGATTACGGTATAGCCAAATTCATCATGGCGTTTTCCCAGGTCACTGGTGACAAAATTATAAACCGTATTGTAGTTTTTGAGCACGTTTTTATAGAGGGCATCCTTCTTGTTGGATGTGGTAACGTTCATCCCCAGAATAAGCTGACCTTCTTCCTGCTGCACCATCAGACTGTCATATTTGATGTCACTGAGCATATACTCTTTTTCTACCTGGTTACTCAGTATAGCCGTGAGACCAGCCATGCTTTTGTCCAGATTATCCACAAAATCATCCTCCGTCCACAAATTGGAAATCCGGCTCATCAGGCGCTGTTTCGGTGTATGAAACGTCCAAGAAATTCTGGTTCGTTCTGCTCCCACCGGTTCAAATTTAATATCAATCAATGTAGGATAATCCTCTTTTCCTTCAAAGTGCTGCATGCGCAGGGTACGGTTCTCATTGTGGTAACGGATGTACATTTCACCGGAGCTGCGGGTCTCCGGATCATGGTAGCTCAGTGCGGCATCCTTGCCCTGGTAAGGGGAATAATAGTCAATGCGCATGGTTTTGGATGATGAAAAAAAAGCATTCCACCTGGTAAAATTCTGAAGCCGGTTGAACTGCGGAAAAACTTTCTCTACCGGATAGTTGATCTCCTTTTCTACCTTAAAAGTATTGCTTTCATCAACCAGATAATACATGGATGCTGCATAAGCACCCAGAATTAAAGCAATGATGAACAATCCGATTTTAAAAAAACGCATGCGCAAAAATAGAAATTTATCTTCAATAAAGGATGAAATTCAGACCCGTAAAATACAGTTTCAAAAAATGATGAAAACACCCATACACAAAAAAACTCCTTCACAGGGAAGAAGTTTTATACGCTGAAAGCAGTCCGGTCAGGGAATATGGGTTCCGGGAGAAATCACCGCTCCTTTTTTCAGGACAATGATGCCGTCCTTTATGGAATGGGTGGCAAAGTCCCCGTCCGGAACATGTTTACCACCGATGATGCGGACATTGTCTCCTATGGCGCAGTTTTTATCTATAATGGCATGGTCTATATAACAATATTTGCCGATGCCCAGATTGGGTTTTCCTACATGGTCATTTTCTACAATGCTTGCAGTAGGCTGGTAATAATCTGAACCCATGACATACGAATTCACCACCGTGCTGCCCCGGTCTATGCGGGTTCTGTTTCCTACAATCGAATTTTCTATTTTATCTGCCATCACAATACATCCGTCGCCAAAAATGGCCTTGCTCACGTACGAGCCCAATATTTTGGACGGCGGCAACATGCGGGCTCTGGTAAATATAGGGGAAGAACTGAAAAGATTGAATTTCGGGAAATCCTGGCACAAATCTATATTCGCTTCGTAAAAACTGTCTATGGTTCCGATATCGGTCCAGTAACCTTCATACTGATAACTCAGTGTTTTCAGACGCCCTATGGATGCAGGGATGATATCTTTACCAAAATCATCGCCACCATTTTCTTCAAAAAGCCTGCGGATTACATTTTTGGTAAATACGTAGATTCCCATAGATGCAAGGTACTCCTTGCCCTGTGCTTTACTGCTTTCTGAAACTTCAGATTTCCATTCCGGAAGTTCTTCGCTGGCAGGTTTTTCCACAAATGCATTGATATTTCCGTCCGGGTCAGATTTCAGAATTCCGAAGCCTGTGGCATCTTTGGCGTTCACCGGTATGGTGGCAATGGTAATATCCGCATTGTTTGCCACATGAAAATCAATCATTTTGCGGAAATCCATCTGGTAGAGCTGATCCCCGGAGAGAATGAGGATATAATCATAATCATATTTCTCCATATGCTTCATAGACTGACGCACCGCATCTGCAGTTCCCTGGTACCAGCTGTCATTTCCCACATTTTGCTCTGCCGCCAGAATGTCTACAAAACCTTTGCTGAAAATATCAAAGTGATAGGAGTTTTTGATGTGAGAGTTCAGCGATGCCGAGTTGAACTGAGTCAGCACCAGGATTTTGTTAAAACCTGAATTCAGACAATTGGAAATGGGGATATCCACCAATCTGTATTTACCAGCAATGGGCACCGCAGGCTTGGAGCGGCTGTCTGTAAGGGGAGCCAATCTTGTACCACGTCCACCGCCCAGAACAATGGAAATTACGTTTCTTTTCATAATATAATATAATGGTATTCTAAAATATTCATCCGGCCTGTGATAAAGCAGCCAGACGCTAATTTCTGTATAAATTTAGGTAATTTTCTGCAGACTGATGCCAGGAAAAATTAAAATTCATATTCACCTGAATCAAATGGTTCATCAATTCCTGATCATGATAGATATGAGCCGCTCTTTTTAACGCATGTACAGCATCTTCTGCAGAGGCCTGGCCAAAATTCAGCCCGGCGCCGCCACTGGAAATATCCTGCACCGTATCGCGCAAACCACCCGTGTACCTTACCACCGGTATGGTGCCGTATCTCATGGCATACATCTGGTTCAGTCCGCAAGGCTCTACCCGTGAGGGCATCAGCAGAAAATCTGCAGAAGCATAAATCTGATGAGATAAATATTCTTTATACCCTAAATCCAGTGCGAAATTGGAATAATGGGCTGCCAGTTCTGCCAAACGGTGTTCGGTATGTTTCTCACCGGAGCCCAGGACAATGATATTCAGCGCCCCATAGGTTTGCTGAATGCTTTGCCAGATAATATCGGGCAGCAGATCTGCTCCTTTCTCACCGGCAAATCGGCCGATAAAACCTACTAGCGGCAACTCCGGGTTGAGTCCGTACTCCCGGCAGATTTCCACTTTGTTCATCCATTTGCCCTCCCGTGCATTCTCTGTGCTGTAATTTACATCCAGATAATCATCTGTGGCCGGATCCCAAACCTCCGTATCAATTCCGTTTATGATGCCATAGGCTTTGGCATGCTCCTGCCGTACGAGGCTTTCCAGACCTTTGAAACTCTGGAAAAGTTCTTCCAGATATCCGCCGGAAACCGCATTGAACGCATGGCAGCATTTAATCATGGTGGCCAGCGGATTAATCCAGCCGTCCCAGTCCAGAATGCGGAGATCTGCCGTGCCGTCTATCCAGGGAAAAAAATCCAGCATCTCCCAGCGCATTTGCCCTTGATATTCCCCGTTATGAATGGTCCCGATGGTCTTTACACCCTGCAGCGGGCTGAATTCCGGACAATGCTGCAGCATGAAAGGTACCAGCCCGGTATGATAGTCGTGACAATGCAGCACATCCGGCCGGATTTTCATGGCCGTAAGCCAGTGCAATACCGCATGCTGAAATGCGAGAAACTGGTAGCTTTCATCCCGGTAACCATACGGATTATCCCGGTCCAGAAGTCCGGGAATGTGCACAAGATACAGATCAAATCCCAGCACACTGCTTCTTTCTTTCATCACATGCACGCTGAGCATATTGGGCCCCTGATGTATGAATCCGTTAAATACAGGTTCGAAATCGTGATTGTGCACAAAGGGTTTGTTATACCAGGGCATGACCACACTGGCGCGGATGCCTTCAAATTTGTTCTGGTATTTTGGCAAAGCGCCCACCACATCAGCCAGTCCGCCCACTTTGGCAACCGGAAAACACTCCATGCTTAAATGAAAAATATTCATATTCTAACTGTGTTTTTAAATCAGCATCAGACGAAAATCATTCCGTATTTTTTCCTGGATTATCTTCTTTTCTGCTTGCAGGCGTGGTTTTCGCTGCCTGCTTTTCGCTGATGATCTGTTTCAATGGTTTTTTCTTACCGGCTTCCACTTTGTCTGCCTCCACTTTAGCAGAGGAAATTCTGGCCTCACCGGCTGTACCCGAAACCACTTCAGCTGAAACGATACTTTGTTTCGGGGTGTCCTTTGATGTTCCGGACTTTCTGACGGGCGCTGCTGTTTTCTTCGGAGGTGTCGCAGCCTTACGTTTGGTCACCACAGAGCGGGCAGTCATGGGCGATTCCATCTCGGGGGAAGTCACGGTACCTGCCGAAAGCTGCGTCTTACTTTCAATCTTTCCACCGGTTTTCTTTGCCGGGGTTTTCTTTGTTTTGATTCCGGCGGATGGTGCCGTTGCCGCAGATTTGCGTGTAGTTTTCCGGGCTTTGCTTTCACCTTCCGGAGCAGGTTTTGTTTGGATGGCCTGTTTTTTCGGTACGGGTATGGCTGGCACTTTAACCTGCTTCAGCACTACAGCTGCCAGTGGGGGAAGCTGCAGAACTATCGCATTAGGCCGCATCATCCATTCATCATCCTCTTCATCGGTAATCACCGCTTCTACACCACTACCGCCATAATTTTCATCATCAGAATTCAGGATTACTTTCCATTTTGTGCCTTCGTTCACCCCTATTTTATATTCAAATACGCGGGGAGTCAGGTTCAATATGGTCATGGTGACTTCATCTTCAGACTCGCCCTTGCGCAGATATACGAATATTGAATTTTGACCGTCATTGGCTTCCACCCATTCGAAACTTTCCGGACTGAACTGATTTTCGTACATGGATTTTTCTGTACGGTATAGATGGTTCAAATCTCGTACATACCGCTGCATACCACGGTGTACATGATGCTCCAGCAAATGCCAGTCCAGCGATTCTGAGAACCGCCATTCATGGGTCTGGGCAAATTCATTGCCCATAAACAGCAATTTGGCACCCGGATGAGTGTACATATAGGCATAAAGTGCCCGAAGATTGGCAAATTTCTGCCATTCGTCTCCCGGCATTTTATAAATCATACTCGCCTTACCGTGCACCACTTCATCATGAGAAAGCGGCATCATATAATTTTCATTATACATATACATGGAGGCGAAGGTAATTTTACTGTGATGGTATTTTCTGTTAATGGGATCTTCTGCAAAATATTTCAGGGTATCATGCATCCAACCCATCATCCATTTCATACCGAATCCGATGCCACCATCGTGCACCGGTTTCGTAAGCATCGGAAAATCTGAACTTTCTTCGGCAATGGTGATCACATCAGAGTATTCCCGATAAACTGCAGTGTTGAAATCCTGCAAGAACTGTTTGGCTTCCAGATTTACATTTCCGCCAAACATATTGGGAATCCACTGTCCCTCTTCCCGGGCGTAGTCCAGATACAGCATAGAAGTCACAGCATCTACCCTTAAACCGTCTGCATGGTAGCGGTCCAGCCAGAATAGTGCATTGGAAATTAAAAAAGACTTCACTTCCGGACGGCCATAATTAAAAATATGGGAGTTCCACTGCGGATGGTAACCCTGCCGCGGATCCTCATGTTCATAGAGATAAGTTCCATCAAAAAAATGAAGTCCGTTTGCATCTCCCGGGAAATGCGAAGGCACCCAATCCAGAATGACCCCGATATTATTTTTATGCAGTTCATTGATCATAATCATCAGATCCTGAGGTGACCCAAAGCGGGAATTGGCCGCAAAAAAACCGGTAATCTGATAGCCCCAACTCGGTTCGTAGGGATGTTCCATCACCGGCATAAATTCCACATGGGTAAACTGCATATCTTTCAGATAAGGAATCAGTCTTTCTGCAATTTCGCGGTAATTGAAAAAGCGCCGTGGATCATCGGTTCCGCGCATCCAGGATCCCAGATGCATTTCGTATACTGCTACCGGAGCCTGCAGGGAATTGCGGGTTTTTCTGGTGTCCATCCATTCTGCATCATCCCACTCGAACCAGGTAGTCGAAACCTGAGATGCAGCCTGCACATTTTGTTCCCAGCTTACAGCATACGGATCGCTTTTTTCCAGCCAGGTATTCTGATAAGTGCGTAAGGCATATTTGTAAATCGTACCCCAATCCAGACCTTCTATAAACCCTTCCCAGATACCTGAGCCATCCCAACGGGGGAAAAGTTGCTGACTGCCGGCTCGCCACCTGTTAAAATTTCCGATGACTGAAACCTCTGTGGCATGCGGTGCCCACACCGCAAAATACACACCTTTTCGGCCGTTCAGTTCCGCAGAATGTGAGCCGAATTTTTCGTACAGACGGTAGTGTTTTCCTTCCCGGAAGAGGTAAATATCATGTTCGGTAAACAGCGAAAAAGGTTGAGTGGTAAACATGGCTAAGGTTTATGATTTGGCAGGTGAAATATACAAATTAATCCTTGTTCTCTGAAAAATTGGCCTAAGAATTAACGGAAATATCATGTCCGGAGGCATCAGGGAAGCATCGGGTGCAGCATTAACTGAACCGACTGAATATGAGATATGACGGCCACTCCCTCATTGCTGAACAGGTACTGTCTATATGGAACATCCGCGTGCTCACGCTGCACTATGACATCAGCCGAAAAAAATCTTCTTAAATCTGCCGATCAGTCATCTCCGGAAGAGAAAATTCCATTGAGCAGAGAGGTAATTAATGACAAGGCTATACTGAATATAAATGCCCACCAGAAGCCGTCTATCTGCATACCATCAATGAAATAATCGGCAATCAGAATCACTGCAGCATTGATCACCAGCGCAAACAAACCCAGGGTGATGATGGTAAAAGGAAGCCCGAACAAATGCAGCACCGGCTTCACAAAAAGATTGAGAATCCCGAGAACCACTGCAAAAATTAACGCCGTACCAAAGGAATCAAAAGTAACCCCGCTGAGGATTCTGGACAATAGCAGCGCTACTGCTGCGGTAACCAAAAGTCTGATAATCATACCCATATCTGTATTATTTTAGAATTTAAAATGTGTGGTCATCCCGGGGTGACCAGTGAAAACCTGCGGTGTGCGGTATTTCTGATAAAATTAAGCAATAATCCGGAAACAAACCTCATCAAAAATCCTGCTACAATTCATCTAACCCTGACAGGGATTTTGCAGACGGTACTTTTTCGTCACAAAAGAAACCGACTGAAAGCAAATCAGCCGGCCTTTGAAAGAAATAGAAAGAAATCTTGAAGTCAGGGAACTGGATTCAGGTCCTGAACCTCAAAGTTTTGTTCGGCAGTATGCACTTTGCCATAGCGGTCTGTAGCGCGTACCTCCAGTTTATGCTGTCCTACAGCAAGTTTACCCGGGAATGGAGCCTGCCATATATGTTTTGAAATCTCCGGATTAGACGGTCTTCTGCCCTGCGGTAATTGTGGAACATCATCCCACTGTAATACAGATTTCATGAAGCCCGGATCTATGGTTTCTGTATAATTCATAGGGGTCCAGTTGCCATTATCTACCCGGTATTCCACTTTGTCATCCTTACCTCCCATAAAGAAATTGGCTACAATACGGGCAGAGTTTCTTCTGCTGGCAATGACTTTTGGCACATAGAGACTGATCTGGAAATCATCTGGTTTCCCGGCAACCTTGTACTGAATGCTATATTTATTATCTTTAAAATCTACAAATGAATATCCGCGGAAGGTTCCGTCACGCATCACAGATCTGGGCACCCCTACGGCATCTGCAGTACCGGAATACCAGTCGCCGGAAGTGGTTCCTACATTGTATTCATGCAGTTTCTCGGCACCTTCCCAGCCTTCGCCTTTGGTGTAGAAAATCTGGGTCTGTTTGTGGGTGTGGGCAGACATCATCAGTACATTTTCAAAAGGCTTCAGCAGTTCGAACAGGCGCCTGCGGTCTTCCATTCGGAAGTGATCATCGCCGGCTCTTTCGGGCATCATCTGGATGTGAAATGCCAGTACTACCAGTTTATCTTTGGGAACGAGTTTCAGGTTATTCTCCACAAATTTCAACTGATCTTCGCGGAAACCGCCCCAGTATCCCTTGCCATCTCTTGGATCCGGATACAAAATATCATCCAGCACCATGAAATGAACATTTCCATAATTGAATGCATAATTGGCCGGGCCAAAATTTTCTTCGAAGGTTTCATCTGAAAGGGCATCTTCTTTGGCATCAAAATTCATATCATGATTCCCGATGACATTGTACCACGGCAATCCTATTTCCTTTACCGCATCAATATAGGGCTGGTGCAACACCAGATCATCTCCCACCAGATCTCCGAGGCTGATGCCGAAAACCGCATTTTTCTTATTGTTCTTCACCTCGTTGATGATGCCTCTTTTAAAATAGTCAATCTCCTTCAGGGTGTACGGTTGCGGATCGCCAAATACCAATATCTGGAAATCTTTTTCTTCCTTGTTTTTGTGCAAAGGAAAATTCACCTGTGCAGGCAGCGGTCCCGTAGGTGCAGTTCCTTTGTATTTAAAATCTGCAGGCGAACCTTTGGGTTTGTGATGGTAATAAAACTGTGGAAGATTATTCCCGTCGACCGGCGTCTGAAATCCGGAAGGTTTAATCACAAAAACGGAGTGATGGTCATAAGCCGGCAAGGTGTAGCGGCCGCTTGCATCTGTAAGCACCACTTCCTGGCCATTAGACACGGCCACATTGGCTATTCCCTTTTCCCGGCGGTCTTTCACAGAATTTCTGTTGGCATCTTCATATACAAAGCCGGTGACTGTGGTCTGAGAGAAGAAAAAACCGGCAATGAGTACAGCAGCTGTGCTGAAAATTGTTTTCATTTCTTATTTATTTTTTAGAATATTGGGAACATCGGTTGTTACGAAGTTGATTCCCTTGTTTTTTAACTGTTGATAAATCTGCGGATCATTTACCGTCCATGAGTTGGTGATCAGTCCCAGTTCACCGGCCTCGCGGATCCAGTCCGGTTGTGTTTCTGTCAATATTTTATAATGATAATCCAGTCCGTTCAGTCCTGCAGCTTTCAATTGTGTCGGTGACAAATCTCCATTGAGGTAGAGCACTACCGCATCCGGGCGTAGCCTTTTGATTTCTTTACAGATGTGCAGACTGAAGGAAATAAACTCTGTGTGCAGCTCCTGGTTGTACTTTTGGATTATATCTGATGCCTTCTGTACCAGCATGGTTTCCAGTTCAGGAGATTTTGCAGGCTTCAGTTCTACAATCAGCTTTACCGCATCATTCTGTGTCGCCTGCTGTACATAAGATTCCAGTGTGGGCAGGTTTTCACCGTTACTGAGTTTCAGTTTCAGAAGACCGGCGTAGGAGGTTTCGGACACCTCCATGTCGCCGTGATGCTCGTCATGTACCGCCACAGGAACCCCGTCTGCCGTAAGGCGGATGTCCACTTCCGAGCCGTACACCATCAGTTGCTGGGCATTTTTCAACGCCTCTATGGAATTCTGCGGCGCGGGTGTTTCTGCCCGGAAGTAGCCGCGGTGGGCAATAATCTGAGTCTGCGCATTCATAAGCACTGAAGCAAGCCCTAAAATTATCAAAAAAAATCGTTTCATCGGATTATTGGTTCCACCACATTTTTGTGTTGATATCATCTCCGCCCATTGCCGAAACTGCAGCATTATAATTCTCGGTATTCATGATTTTCGGGTTAGCAGGATACATCATTCTTTGAGGCATCTGGCCATTATTCATCAGTCCGCCATTGTTTGGCAATACCGGCAATCCTGTTCTTCTGTGTTCATACCACTGCTGGTGATCTACAAAGAACAAAGCGATGTACTTTTGCAACATGATCTGCTCCATGGTTCCGTTGTATGCCACCACGGGGTTCTGGAAATAATCTGCCGGTACGGCATTTCCCCACTCTTCAAGTGTTGCGCTTACTCCATTTTCATAGTACAGTTGTGCACTTCCTGGAATTACGCCTTTCAGTGCCAGCTCTGCCAGGGAAAACTGAAGTTCGGCATACGGATATACCAGGACTTTAAGGGGTGCTTTTGCCAGATTCTGGTTCATATTGGACGGCTGATAGTTAAATACCGTTCCCAAAGCATACCCGGAAGGCGCTCCAAAGTAACCGATATTGGGACTGGGTGCAGCCAGCGCTTTTGCCTGAGAGAAAAACTTGCTCATTCTGGGGTCATTATTCGCTTTTAAAGCATCCACAAAGAACTCTCCTGCTGCCCGGTAAGAGGTGAAATCCTGAGGACGTGCAATAGGTGGCATGTAGGGTGCAACCCCGGAAATATTCAGCGTGACACCATCTTCCACATTCTGGAAGATTGGGTAAACCGCCGGGTTATTCACAATTTCCTGGATGCGGGCATGCACGTTTACTTCACCATTTCTGCTCTGAATTCTGGTTAAAAGTCTAAGCGAAAGGGAATTGGCAAACTTTTTCCATTTCAGAATATTGGCAGCAGAAGATTCTCCGTGATAGAATAAATCCAGGTCAGAAAGTTGTTTGGTGGTATCGAACATGGCGTTGGCAGCCTTCAGATCATCCAGCAACTGTACATAAATATCTTTCTGACGGTCAAATTTAGGTTTCATAATCTCGTCTTCCAGTCTCAGGGCTTCAGAAAACGGGATGTCTCCAAAAGCATCGGTAAGATTGGAATAGATCCAGGCATTCATGACCATAGAAATCGCCACATAATTCGGCTGATTTTCGGCAATGGCGAACTCACGCATTTCCTTCACCTGCTTCAGCCATTTGTAGCTGGTGTTCCAGTACCCGTTTCCGGTACCCTCGGTAAGGTAGTAGCGGCTCAGGGTATTTCCTTCATTGGGAAATGGCAGCGCCACCTGCATCAGCTGAAAGGTAAAATCATCTGCGCGGTTATATCCGTAATTGGACATTTCATATTGTAATGGTGCCAGAAAGCTTCCTGCAGTAGGGTTTTCAATCTTGCTGGTATCGGTATTTATTTCTTCGAAGGTTCTTCCGCAGGAGTTTAAAACCAGCAGCGAAGAAGTGATGATGCTTAAATTAATGAATAGTTTTTTCATAACTAATGGTTGTTTTTATAAATCAAAGCATGAGGGAATCATGACTTGTATTCAATATTTTTAACTGATTAAAATTTAACATTCAGCTGGAAACCGATGGTTCTGGCAGACGGTAGCTGACCAATTTCCACACCGGGCGTGATGGTACTGTTGTCCAACGTGGCTACTTCCGGGTCAAAAAGCGGATATTCTGTCCACATCCATAGATTCTTGCCAAAAACCGCAATGGTCAGATCATTCAGTTTCAGGGGTTCAATCACGGATTTCGGGAAAGAGTAACCAATTCTGGCATCGCGCAGTTTAATAAATGAAGTATCAAACGTATTGGTTTCCACATTCGCTCTGCGGTAGTAATCTCCATAGTAAGAACTGAGGGTCACCGGCTTGGTATTCGGGCTGAAGCTGCCGTCCGGATTCTGTACTACACCCTGTCCTATAATGGTTCCGTCCGGGCTGTCTCTTCCGACAAGAGTATGCTTCAGTTTACCCTGTTCAGACATCTTGTGGTGCGACTGTGAGTATGCCATACCGCCCAGTTGTCCGTCAAAGGAGAAACTCACCGAGATATTTCCGAACTGGAAATCATTCTGAAGTCCTGCTCTCCACTCCGGGAATGCATTTCCTACTTTTTCTATGCGGGCTGGTCTTTCCGGCAAGCCATTGCTACCGTAGATAACCTGTCCGTCTGGTGTTCTCATCAGTTTATATCCATACAAATCTCCCAGTGATCCGCCTACTTCTGCATTGAAGTATACAACACCTGCTACAGTAGCCATGGTGTACGGCTCATTGTTGAACTCCGGCGGCAGGCTCATGATTTTGTTCTCATTGGTAGACCAGTTGGCTCCAATTTTCCACCGGAAATTATCTTTCCTGATGGGCGTGGCATCCAGGCTCATCTCTATCCCCCGGTTGCGCACTTCACCGGCATTAATCCAGCGGTGAGCATATCCCGTTTCGTACATCATAGGAATGCGGATAATCTGATTGGCCGTGTTATTCTGATAGAGGGTAAAGCTGTAATTCAGACGGTTATTGAAAAGTCCGAAATCCATTCCGGTTTCAATATTGGTATTGATTTCCGGCTTCAGCAGCGGGTTCGGATAAGTTCCCGGTGCCGTAACCCCGCCCGGAATATCATCCAGATCATAATATTTGGTCAATTGATAAGGAGATCCGTCAATTCCCACCTTGGCCCACGATCCGCGCAGTTTCCAGTAATTAAAATTGGATGACCTGAGGTTAAGTAAATCAGAAAGAATGAAACTGGTACTCACAGAAGGGTAAAAGAATGAGCGGTTTTCGTTCGGAAGGGTACTGCTCCAGTCATTACGACCGGTCAAATCCACAAAAATTTTGTTATCATAACCCAGCGTTACCAACGCATAGGCACTGTTTACCTGTTCATCATAGGGTTTCGGGACTTTGGTAATTAAAGAAACGGCATTGGTCAGTGCATAATCTCCGGGATTCTTCAGACCTACAGCCTGATAGTCGTTCATGACATATTCATTGTAACGGATACTTCCTCCCACAGATGCGGACACATCAAATTTTCCGAACCCGTCTTTGTAGCTAAGGAGCATATCATTATTATACTCTTGATTTTTGATAAATTGTTCTCTGTAATATCCTTTCAGATAGTTGGCAGAACTCCAGGGTCTTTTTGTAGTACGTTCTTCATTCAAAAACTCAATTCCGGAGCGCAGCATCAGACTCAGCTTGTTACTGAAAGCATAATCCATGGTAATATTTCCGGTAATATTGCGTTTATCTACACCATTCAGCATTTCATATGCAATCATATAAGGGTTATCTATAAAAGAACTGAAGGGATGGATCTGATCTATCTGATACTGACCTTCTTTCCAGATGGGGCGGTACCATGCCAGGTCCACATTCGGATTCTGGAAGATCATAAAATAAGAGATGGACTGGTTGTTATAGCCGGTAGCCGGCAGGTTGTCACTTTTGGTCCTGTTATAGGCAAATTTGGTAGATAACTTCAGGCGGTCATTCATTTTGTGCGATACCGATCCGGCAAAATTAAACCTGTTGAACCCGGTATTGGGCATCATCCATTCATTATCCAGATAGGTAAGTGAGGTTCTGAAACTGGTTTTGTCATTGGAATTTTCAATGGCAATACTGTTCGAATAGGTGGAACCCACATCCCAGAAACCTTTCACATTATCCTTATAAGGCCTCCACAGCTGGCGTGTAAGGCTTTGTCCCTGTACCGTGGGGTCGTACTGAAAATAATATTGTCCGTCAAACTTGGGTCCGAAGGCACTACTGGTTCCTCCGGTACTTACACCGTCTGGCGAGGCGCCGTAAGAATAGTAAAAATTGCCGTTGGTATCTTTGGCCAGGGTTCCCTGTCCGTATTCATGCTGATAATCCGGCCACTTCAGAACAGAATCAAAACTGGCATAGGAGTTAAAGGTTACCTGCATTTTTCCGTTTCTGCTCTTCCCGGATTTGGTGGTAATCATTAAAGCACCATTAGCGGCTCTGGATCCGTATAGTGCGGCTGCAGAAGCTCCTTTCAGTACGGTTACACTTTCTATATCATCCGGGTTGATGCTGTTCAGTCCGTTTCCGAGATCTACAGGCAAATCCCCGCCGGATCCTGCTCCATAAGCTGAAGTTCCGGTTCCGGAGTTCACTCTGGGACCGTCACTCAGGGGTACACCATCTACCACAATCAGCGCGTAGTTATTATCCATAAACATGGATTTTTCGCCCCGAAGCGTAATTCTGGAAGAGCCAAGAGGTCCTGCACCGGAAGTCTGGATCTTAAGTCCCGCCACTTTTCCTTCCATAGATTGAGCCCAGTTATTGTTCTGGGTTTCCTCAAAAGTTTCGGAGCCCACCGTTTCAGCCACATACCCTAATGATTTGTCTTGTCTTTTAATCCCCAAAGCGGTAACCACCACTTCTTCAATTTGTCTCTCTTTCAATGTGTCTTGTCTTTGCTGCCCCGCCATTTCTACGGTTACAGTCCCTGCTAATACAAGAATCAGAATTTTCTGAAGATTTCTTTTCACGTCGATTTATTTTGATGCAAAAGTACCCCGACCGGAGCAGGAAGGCTTTAAGAGAACTTTAACACTTCTTTAAGGATTTACCAATAGAAGTTGAATCAAACCTTAACAACATACGGTAATTCTATGGTTATCAGGCATCAGCTGATGTTACCTATATTTAATCCGGATTTTACTTGTGTTTTTGCAGCAATTAGAATATCTTAATGCCGGAAGCCGCGTTTTCACACCCTCCAGAAAGCATTCATAGGGGTTAAACTGCCTCACTTCAGACTTTTATATTATTAATGAAAAAATAACACCCTGCAGTGAAACTTTGAAGTTCGTTTTGCAGGGTGCTACTGGTGAAAAACCTGTTGTTGATTCTCAATTCAATCTTTCATGCACGGGCTAATGCTTGATGAATTTCCGGGAGGCCGAATTCCCGTTTTTATCCACTGTCTGGATTACATACGTACCGGCAGCCCACCCCTGTACCGGAATTTCAGGATTTCTGATACGGTCCTTCTGTGAATAAATCTTCTGTCCCGCCATATTATAAATGTGAATTTCTGTGATTTCCCTGTCAGAATTTATATAAAGGATTTCCTGCACCGGATTCGGATAGATGCTGAATCCGGACTCTATTTCCACTGACTTCACGCCCAGATTATCTACAGAATTAATCTTCACCGCCGCAAAATTGCCGCCGGCAACATTGTTGTTGCCCACCCAGCACGCAGTAAACAGCGTTCCGTAACCGGCCGAACTCGTTCCCATGGCATTCACAGAAGTATTGTTGGCATTGCTGCCGGTATGGCGTATCTCAATAACCAGATTGGTTCCGGTGTACTGGTAAGGCGTATCAAAAACAAGATCATAACTGAAGGCGTTGGGTGAGCCGCCTGCGGTCAGCGCTCCGGCAGGAATAGTGAGCACACCGGCACGCACCTGGGTTTGGGTACCCACCACATTTGCAGCAAAATTCAGCTGGCGGTTTGCCGGCTCCACCCCATCGCTCAGGTAAATTTCGTAGCTTCCATAGGTGGCGTCCGTTGCCGGCCAGTTGGTGGAAGCCGATGAGTTCAGACGAAAGGCTATAGAAGTAAGATATTTGCCGTTAAGGGCAGTCAGTTGGGAATCATCAATAATCATCTGGTAGGTTCTGGCTGCATTAGCATATGGACCTATAAACGAAGCGGAAACGGTAGCTGATGGATCGGGCACCTGTACAGAAGTCTGTGCCTGCAGGGCAGATGCACTGAGGATCAACACTCCCGAACAAAGAGCAGTAATCCGCGTATTTCTGAAGCCATGCGGCCGTATCCGGAACTTCCGCATCACGGAAAAAAGTAGTGTATTTTTCATAGGAAATATTTTTTAATCAGATAAAGTTACAAATAATATTCCCTGCATAGGATGTTTGTGTTTACTTTTTTTGAAGGACGCCTTAACTCTAATAAAATGATGATGAAGCCACTGAAGCTCAGCAACCATTCTGAAGAGGCCAATTAACCCTGATTTGCGGTTCAATTATTCCCCGGATTACCAATCGGAACCCAGCGATTATAGTTTTAAAAGCAGATGATTCATCAATATAACGCTCAGGCATTCCGGTTTCCCAGATCGCGGATTTCCTTTTTTATCTCGAACAACATTTCTTTTACCGTCTTGCTGTGGGCATCTTCTGCCTCTGCAGCACGCGTGGAAATACTGCAGGCAAACCCCCAGATTTCCAGAATGTCTGAAGCTTTAATGACATAAGGTTCATAGAACGTATTGTCTGAAGCCACGGTAAGGCTCCCCGGAGAGATGTTCAGCAGTCTTTTGTACACAATTCCCTCATTTCGGGTAATGAAGATATAGGTTTGATTCACCTTCAGGTCTGCCAGAGATTCTGTGTATTTCCCGATGATGAAAGTACCGTCATGATACGGCGGCATAGAATCTCCTTCCATGGGAAACGCTCTGTACTTGCCATTCCGCAGAAAGGGCAGAGAAATATGCTGCAGACTTTCTATATACTCCGGATCGCTGTAACCGCTCAGGTAGCCCATACGTGCTTTGTGGGGAATGATTTCTATACGGTTATCCCCCGCCCGGTCCACCGTCACCGGCAGCACAATGCGGTTATCCGGCAGCTGCACAATGGTATCCAGCGGATATTTGCGGATATCCACAGACACCAGCAAATCTATGCTCACATGGAAATACCGGGAAATGCGGAGCAGAATCTCAATGGGCGGCTCGGTGGCGCCGTCTTCGTATTTGGCATAGCGGCCTCGGGTAATGAGCAGTGCGTCTGCGGTCTTCTGCTGAGAGTCTCCCAGTTGGGCGCGGAGATACCGCATGTTTTCTGATAAAATGGACATTGCTATAATTTATAGCAACAAAGATACGTATTTCTGATACAAAATGGAATAATTTTGTACCATGGAAAGAGCGATTGTACATATGGATCTGGATACGTTTTTTGTATCGTGCGAGCGGCTGCAAAACTCCGCACTTCATGGTGTACCGGTCATTATAGGCGGCGGAGACCGCGGTGTGGTGGCTTCCTGCTCCTATGAGGCACGCTATTTCGGAGTCCGCTCTGCCATGCCCATACGTATGGCCCTCAGGCTTTGTCCGCAGGCGCGGGTGGTGCGCGGTGACCACGAAATGTATTCCCGGCTATCCCATACCGTTACAGAAATCATTCAGGAAAAAGTACCGGTAATAGAAAAAGCCAGTATAGACGAATTTTACCTGGATCTTACCGGCATGGACCGCTTCTTCGGGTGCTACCAGTGGACCAGAGAGGTGGCAGAAGCCGTCACCCGAGAGGCCGGACTGCCCATCAGTTTTGCGCTGTCCACCAATAAAACCGTTTCCAAAATCGGAACCGGACAGGCCAAGCCGGTGGGCAGATTAGAGATAAAAGAAGCCCAGGTAAAACCTTTTCTGAATCCGCTTTCCATCCGAAAAATTCCGATGGTGGGCGATGCTACCTTTCGGTTACTCTCCCGTGTGGGCGTGCGTACCATTCAGACTTTATCTGAGATGCCCGTGCTGGTACTCCAGCAAATGATTGGGAAGAACGGCACTGAACTCTGGAAAAAAGCCAATGGCATAGACGAAACTCCGGTAGTTCCGTATTCCGAAAGAAAATCCATCTCCACGGAACGCACATTCAGCAATGATACCATGGACATCCATGCGGTGCGAAGCCTCATCTCCGGCATGGCAGAACAACTGGCCTACCAGCTCCGCAAGGAGAAATGGCTCACCTCTACCGTAGTGCTGAAGATACGCTATTCCAATTTTGACACCGAAACCAAACAGTGCCGGGTGGCCTATACCGCTGCAGACCATACCCTGACACGGTGTGCACTGGATCTTTTTGAGAAACTCTATACCCGCCGCATGAGGCTGCGGCTGGTAGGACTCCGCTTCACCGGCCTGGTGCACGGCCATCATCAGATGGATCTCTTTGAAGACACCGAGGAACTGATGAATCTGTACCAAACCATGGACCGCATCAAAAACCGTTTCGGGAGCAGTGCGGTGGGACGTGCCTCCGGCTTTGAATCCGGAAATTTCCGGGGCTGAAACCGGGATGGCTGAATAAACGGAGCGTGCCCAAAAACGCCCTCTCCTTTCACTAAAATAACAAACCGGACCGTAATTTTACCTCATGTTTTTAAACTGTCATACCTATCACAGTCTGCGCTTCGGCACCCTGTCCATAGAAAATCTGGTGGCACAGGCTGCCGCTATGGGACTGCGGGAACTGGCCCTTACCGACATCAATACCGTGAGCGCACTGTATGATTTTAAAAAAGAATGCGAAAAACACGGCATCAAACCCATTGCAGGGATAGAAATCCGCGAAAATAACCGCCTGCTGTATATTGCCATTGCCCGGGAACAAAGTGGTCTGGGCGAAATAAACCGCCTCCTCACCCACCACAACTGTCAGGGAATCCCCCTGTCGCTGCAGGCTCCGGACTTCAGCCAGGTAACCATCATTTACCCCATGAGCAATACCCCGGAAACCCTGAGACCTCATGAATACATTGGCGTTCGGGAACAGGAAGTAAACCGCCTCATCCGCCGGGAATGGCAACCGCATACCGGTAAAATGGTGGTATTGCAGCCCGTAACCTTTCATACCCAAACAGATTATAACCTGCACCGCATCCTGAGAGCCATAGACGGCAACACCCTGATTTCCAAACTCACCGGGGACGACTGCTGCGCACAGAATGAAACCTTCCGGCCGCTCTCCGAACTCACGCATGCCTTCCGCCGGTATCCCGAAATCATTGCCAATACCCGGAAAATATTGAGGGAAAGCGACTTTCATTTTAATTATTCTGCCCCGAAAAACAAACAATACTACACCGGAAACAAGGAAGAAGATGAAAAACTGCTCCGCAAACTGGCGTATGAAGGGTTAAAGAAAAGATATCCCCAAAATGACACAGAAGCCTACAGCCGTACCGAACGGGAGCTACAGGTCATCAGTGCACTGAACTTCAGCGGCTATTTCCTGATTACCTGGGACATTATACAATACAGCAAAAGCAAAGGTTTCATGCATGTAGGCCGTGGCAGCGGGGCCAATAGCATTGTGAGCTACTGCCTGGGCATTACCGACATCTGCCCGCTGGAACTGAACCTGTATTTTGAGCGCTTTCTGAATCTGAACCGCAACTCACCTCCGGATTTTGACATAGACTGGAGCTGGCAGCACCGCGATACCATTCTGGAATATATTTTTGACAAATACGGCCGGGATCATGTGGCTTTCTGCGGCACCAATGTGGAATTCAAATACCGGTCTATTTTCCGGGAAATTGGTAAAGCTTTCGGATTACCCAAGGAAGAACTGGATGCCCTGGCCACCAGACCTCTGCACACCCACGATGCCAACAGTGTGGTGCAGCGCATACACAAATACGGCAACCTGCTGGAGAAATTCCCCAACCAGCGCAGCATGCATTCCTGCGGAATTCTGATTTCAGAAGAACCCATCACCAACTTTTCTGCTCTGGAAATGCCCCCCAAAGGCTTTCCCATTGTACAATTTGATATGCATGTAGCCGAAGAAATTGGTTTTGAGAAATTTGACATTCTCTCTCAGCGCGGACTGGGCACCATCAATGACTGTGTGAAAATCATCAGAAAAAACCAAGGAATCAATATAGATATTACCGATACTGCCCTTTACAAAGATGAAACACTGGCCAATGAGTTCCTGAGTGCAGGAAAAACCATCGGCTGTTTTTATATTGAAAGTCCTGCCATGCGCGGACTGCTGCGCCGTCTGAAATGCGACAATTACAAAACCCTGATCGCCGCTTCCTCCATCATCCGGCCCGGCGTGGCACAGAGCGGCATGATGCGGGAATACATCTTCCGGCACAATAATCCGGGTAAATTTGAATATTTTCATCCGGTTTTCAAAGAACACCTGGGCGATACCTATGGGATTATGGTGTATCAGGAAGACGTCATTAAAATTGCGCTGCACTACGGCGGCGTATCTGCAGACCAGGGAGATATTCTGCGGCGGGCCATGAGCGGCAAAACCCGTTCGCTGAAAAAACTTCAGGAGGTAAAAGATCATTTTTTTGTATGCAGCAGAAAACGGGGCCATCCGGAGGAACTTTCACGTGAGGTCTACCGGCAGATCGAATCCTTTGCCGGATACTCTTTCTGTAAAGCCCATTCTGCTTCCTATGCCGTGGAGAGTTACCAGAGTCTCTACCTGAAAGCCTATTATCCCATAGAATTTATGGTGGCAGCCATCAATAACGGAGGCGGATTCTACCGGACCGAAGTCTATGTGCATGAATGCCGCATGGCGGGAGCTGCCATTCTGAATCCATGTGTAAACCACAGCGAGACCGAAACCACCGTGTATGGCACAGAGGTATTTCTGGGTCTGCAACACATAGAGAAACTGGAAAATTCACTGATGGTGCTGATTCCTGAGGAACGCAAAAAGGGCGGCCCCTATACTTCACTGGAAAATTTCATACGCCGTGTTCCCATAGGGACAGAAACCCTGCAAACCCTGATTTTTACAGGAGCCTTCAGATTTACCGGCAAGCAAAAAAACGAACTGCTCATTGAAGCGCGGATGCTCATGGTGAACTTCCGGCCGGAGCATCGTTTTTTATCGGTTTTCGGGGAGCCGCCGCTGAGTTACCAGTTGCCCGAACTGAAAAGAAGCCCGTATGAAGATGCGTTTGATGAAATTGACATACTGGGATTTCCAGTATCCTGTTCTCCTTTTGACCTGCTGAAAACCCGCTACCGTGGCAGCGTGATGGCTGCTGACCTGCTGAAATACCACAAAAAGCAAGTGAAAATGCTGGCCTACCTGATCTCCCGGAAGCATGTGCCTACCAAGCGCGGCACCATGTTTTTCGGGACGTGGATAGATGCAGAAGGTGAGTATTTTGATACCGCCCATTTTCCGGATAATCTGAAGGAGTATCCTTTTCAGGGGGGCGGCTGCTACCTGCTGCTGGGCACGGTGGAAGTAGATTTTCATTTTCCCACCATCACCATTCAAAAAATGGCCAAAATGCCCTTTATCCCGGATCCGCGCTACACATCAGACCCGGACAGGCAATATGAGGTACACCGTAAAATCAACGAAGACGTGAGCATGACCTGGCGGAAACCCTATCCTCAGGAACACGAAATAGGCCTGCCCAGAATGAAGATGAACAACTGAACAATTAAGGATTCAGGTCATATCAACTACAAAAAAAAGCCGGAACAACTGACTTTACCGCCGTCTGATTTTACCGGAATCCTCAATCAGCAGAAAACGATAAGCAGGATATTTTTTTAAAAGTCTGCGGCCTTCTTTTTTGCCCAGAACCATGACCGAGGTACTGAGTGCATTGGCAAATTCTGCAGAGGGTCCGTACACCGTAACGCTGGTAAGTCCCACAGCAGGCATTCCGGTTTTGGGATTGATGATGTGCGAATACCGCACGCCATGTATTTCGGCAAATTTCTCATAACTCCCGGAAGTGGCTACCGACTCTTCTTTCAGTTTCAGCACGCCCGCCATTTTGTGCCGCTTAAACGGATTCCGGATTCCCACCGTCCAGGGCTCACCATCCGGCCTCACGCCCCATGCCGACATATCCCCGGAAGCATCTACCAGTCCGCCTTCCACGCCCAAACTTTTCAGCAGAGCACGCCCGCGGTCTGCCGCATAACCTTTGCCTATGGACCCAAAGCCTATTTTCATGCCTTTTTCACGCAGAAAAACAGTAGACTGAATACTGTCTAAAACAATATTATGGTAATTGACATTCCGCACAGAAGCCGCCATTTCTTCCTCCGAAGGCAGTCGGGTCATAGAACCATCAAACCGCCATACCCGATCCATTGCGGCAGTAGAAACATCAAATGCACCACCGGATAAGAGCGAGTACTGCACCGCTCGCCGGGTCAGCTCAAACACTTCACGGTCTACTTTCACCGGCTTCATTCCTGCATTGCGGTTGACTTCTGAAATCTGAGTATGAGGCCGCCATTCGGAAATTAAATTTTCAATCCGCACGATTTCATCTATGGCTTTATGAATGTTTATGGCAGCTGCACTGCTGTCCCGGTCTATCACCGTAATCCGGAACTGAGTACCCATGAGTATGGTATCCCGCGACATCACCCGTTCCTGTGCAAAGCCACCGACTATGAACAGGAAAAGTGCCGCTGCCGCGAAGAATAATCTGAAATTTACCGTCATTTTCATTTAATAACAATCGGTAAGAATCTGCTTACGGCTTGCGTAAAATGACAGTGGCTGCTGGTTGTGCATCTGCAATATTTCATCCAGCACGCTTTCTACATCTTTCTGCATCTTCAGCGCTCCACAAATCATGACGGTGCCGCCATTCTTCAGCAAATCTGCAAAGAAAACACGGTCCCGCTGAATCAGATCCATGACATACTGCCCGTTTTCTTCCCGGGAAAAGGCAAAATGAATTTCATGCAAGCGGGATTCTGCAATCATTTGTCCGGCAAACGACCGGTATTCCGCCGCCTGCGCATTATCATATCTGAAACCCGTATAGAGGCGGATTCTATTCTTTGATGTATTTTCATGAATCATTCCCAGAAAGGGTGCAATGCCTGTACCATTTGCAATCATCGCGATATTCTGAGCCGTTTCCGGTACATGAAAATCCGGATTGCGCATAATTCTGGCACTGATTTCATCGCCCGGTTTTAAACGGTGCAGATAGCCTGAACCCAATCCGTCCGGGAACAGTTTTACCATGAGCTGCACTTCATTCTGAATCCTGCCAATGGAATAAAACCGCTCTCTGCGATCGCCTGCGGGATACACCGCCAACAAATCACCTGAAGCGAAACCGTTTTTCTTCTTCGGTTTCAGCACCACTTTAAAGGTGGTGTTGTCCTCTGTGACATTTGTTTTTCCGGTCACGACAAACTTCCTTAAATCCGGAACCCGGGTATGATATACCGCCGGCGCAGTGGCCAGTGCATTGAGCGTTTTCTCACTCCAGTCGTGTGCCCAGCGCACAAAATCTTCGGGCGAGCGGTCATTGACGGTATAAAAAGCAGTGAGTCTCTCTGCCCACGGCTGCTCTTCCAGAAGCGCATCTGTTTTGCGGCCGAAAGCGCAGAATTCTTCATACGATTCAGATCCGAATCCCACTACAGAAAACTGTATTTTTTGCTTCTGAGGAATGGATTTCAACAGTGATTCGAACCGGTCTGCATTGGCAGGCGGATCGCCCAGTCCGTAGGTGGACGCAAACACAATCAGGTGACGTGCTGCAGGAAACTGCTGATACTGATTCATCTCTGCCAGATAAGATTTTTTCCCTTCGCCCAGTAATTGCCTGTGAATCTGATTGGCAAAAAACAACGTGGTACCATTTTCTGATCCTGTCAGAATGATGATTTCGGCATACTTGACTTTAAAAGTATTCTTAATTTTGATCCTCGTTCTGCGGAACATGATCACGAATCCGCTGTAAATAAAAAAGAGGATATTGAGGGAAGCCAGACCCAGAATCACCGCCCAGAGTATACTGGTGCGGCCGGTATGCCAATCTAGATTTATTCTCTCCAGCACTGCAGAATAAGGATACAGTGATTCTGACATCACCTCACCGGTGACCTGGTTTACCCTCACCGAACGGTCTTTCAAATGAACGATGAAAGGTTCAGCCTCATCATCGGGGATGAACGGAAATTCCACTTTCTGTACATCGGCAAGACGGGTATTTTTAAAAAAGCTGATTTCGCTTAATGGTACAGGCTCAGCATGATTTGAAGTGATGTGAATGATTTCTTCTGGCTCACCCTTAAAAAAATCCAGACGCACCATGAAAATAATGGTACCGCTAAGAGCAATAACCAGGACGGGAATAAGCAGCCAGCGACCGGTTACCACATGGAAATATTGCGAAAAGAAATCTCTGTTGATTCTGGCAAAGAAATGCCGCAGACCTTTCTGTCTTTTCAGGATGAGAATAAAGCCGCTTATTGAAATCAGAAACAGCAGAAACGACACCACACCGACTATGGCGCGGCCGGTTTCCTTCAGAAACAAAGACCGGTGTAATGCGGTAATCCATTGAATGAAATCACTTTTCTGCTGAATCTCACCAATTTTCTCACCTGTTCCGGGGTCGATGTACGCCTGAAACGCATCACCCTGATCATCCATCGCATCCAAAGCGACAAACTTATTGTGATCCACTTTCAGTTCCAGCACTTCAAAATAATTGTCACGCAGCGAGGGCAATACCTGCGCCAGCGTAAGCTCCTGAAACTGTTCACTTTTATAGTCCGGCAGTTTTTCATCTATGGCGTCATATGCCAGAATCACACCGGTAGCGGCAAGGATAATCAGAAAGGCAGAAGATATGATGGCCAGCAGAAGGTGGGCATATCTCCAGATGGATAACGTCATGTTTTACTGCACTTTTATGAACCGCACATTTCTGATGTAGCCGGTTCCTGTAATTCCTGCTTTGTTGTTTAAGGCTGCGGACGACAGCGCAATTTCGGCATCTTTACTATGGTATTTCTGCGTTTCCACGGCAGATTCGAAACGAATTTTATAGCCTTTGTCCAGCAACGCACTGTCAAATTCTATCACCCGTGTTGCGCGGGCACCCCCGGCCACAGACGCGCCGGTAACGGCATTTAATTTTTCATTTTTCCGGGTGCGGAATTTATCCCATTCCTTCAGCGTATTATACCATTCATTGTCATCTCCCAGTACCGAAAGTGTTTTTTCGTAGCCGCCTTTAGGATTCATCAGGGAAACAATCACATACGCTTCCTTACCGGAATAATTCTGCATCTGAATCATGATTTTATACTTGGTAGTCTGCGCCATAGCCTGGGCAGAAAACAACAGGGTGAAAAATGCTGTTGCCAGCCATCTCCATTGGTTCTTCATGCTCTTCATTATTTCAAAAAGTCGATCGATACTTTATTTTTGGTTAAAAATTCATTGTCTTTGGCCAGATCGTAAGCGGTTTCGTCAAACTCTGTTTTCAGAGCCTTATTGATTCCTGTTTTCAGCAGGGCTTTCAAAATCCGGTCATCTTTTGCCGTGAGTGCAGCTTTGTGCAATGCCGAATTGCCGTCTGCATCCTGTGCATTCACATCTTTTACCAGTTTTGCCGCAATTTCTACCAGAGCTGCATCGTTTTTATCTGCCGCAATATGCAGCAACGTAGCACCGTGTGCCTGTGGTGCTGCCAGATCAAGACCAGCATTTTGCAGCAACGTCATTTTTTCATTAAAGTCATTACCCGCAGGAGCTGCATTTCTGCCACTCTGGCCTGCAGGCTTGTAAGAGTTGATCCAGTAAAACGCGAGATTATTCCCTGCTTTGTCTTCTGCTGCAGCGTCTGCACCGTTTTTCAGAAGTACCGCCACCATTTCCGCAGATCCGTTGGCCACCGCATTGGTCAGTGCTGTTTCCCCTTTTTCATTGGCTGCATTTACATTATTAGCTTGAGCCAAAAGTGTTTCTGCCAATTGGGTATTGTTTCCGGAGGCAGCCACCATCAGTGCAGTGTTGCCTTCTTTATCTGCTTTGCTCACCTCCACCTTCTGATTCAGGAAATACTGAATGATGTCCATATTGGGCCTGCGTACCAGCACCTGCAGCATGGTAGCCCCATTGGGGTTCACGGCTTTTGGATTCAGTTTATATTGAGAAATCAGCGTCTGGTATACTTCCATACCGTTTTGCTTGCTTCGGGAACCCTGAGCGGCAAAAAATAAAGCCTGATCGGTAGGCTGCACTCCTTTCTCAGTTAGTTTTTTTACAATATCCAGATTTCCAAGTTTTGCTGCATAATCTGCCAACGTACGGCCGTGCTGATCTTTATCTTTTACAGAAAGTCCTTTGGAGGTAAAGTACTCTGTCAGTTTCAGATCATCGTCACCCGCAACAGAAAGCATCATGAGCGTAGCGCCCTCATCATCTCGGGCTTTCACATCTGCACCGGCGCGAATCAGTTCATCAAAAACGGCCGTATTTTTATTGCCGCCCTGCGCAGCATACTGAATAACGCTGGCGCCGTGGCTGTCTTTATAGTGAATATCTGATCCTTTCTTTAACAGAGATTGAACCAGCTCCAGATTGCCTGCAGCAGCTGCCCACTGTAGATAGGTTCTGGAATGGTGGGTCTTTTTATCAATAGCGTTTCCGGGTTGCTCCAGCATGAAGCCAATCACCGCATTGGATGCTTTATTATTAATGGCCATCACCACAGGATCAAAAAAACCTGCATTTTGCTGCGAAGGGCTGTTTCCTTTGGCAATTTCGGATTTTACGGCATCAATGGTAGGATTATTTTTCCAGAAATTTCCATCCATCAAAGTATTATGCTGGGCCTTTCCGAAGATGGCTGCCAGACAGAAAGCAGCAGTAAATAACGTTTTTCTCATCTATAAAAAGCTTTACTAAAAGTCTAATTTTTATTTATAATAATTACAAATAACAAAAGTAAACATTAATAATACACAGACAAATAAAATCCCGCATAAATTCTGGAAAACTGACAAAAATAAGCCGTCAGCGTAACGTAAGACCTCACCGGAAGCCAGAATCCCCTTACCGGTTTACCTTTATAAAAACTCTAAAACCAGAACATTACACTGAAAAAGTTTATACTACTAGATCTAAAAAATAAAACTGAAAACTGCTATTTAAAACATTATACTTTTAAGTGTTTTGCAGTACATGATTGAATACGGGATCAAAATCCGTCAGCCAGAAGACAAAAATCGTTCAATTTCGTACCTTTACTTTTATAATTACCACCACTAATTTCATCAACCAAAAAAACCACCCTATGGAAAATTACAAAATCCCAACAGAGACCCGCATCGGTCATGTTCATCTTAAAGTTTCGGATCTGGAGCGTTCCATAGCCTTTTACCGGGATTTACTCGGTTTTGAGATTACCACCATGTACGGCGATCAGGCTGCATTCTTGTCGGCCGGTGGCTACCATCATCATATCGGACTCAATACCTGGCACAGCAAAGGCTCAGGACCGGCGCCCCGCAGTGGTGTGGGACTCTACCATACCGCTATTGTGTACCCCGAGCGGCGGAATCTGGCAGAAATATTTGACCGTTTGCGCAAGGCCGGTTATCCCCTCACGGGTGCTAGTGATCATGGTGTTTCGGAAGCATTATACCTGAATGATCCGGATGGCAATGGTGTGGAATTGTACTGGGACCGTCCGCAGAAATTGTTGCCGAGCAAGGCAGACGGCTCACTGGAAATGTACACCATACCGCTGGATCTGCAAAGTTTACGCGCCGAACTGAAGGAATAAATGTTTGTCCGGGCTTTTTTACATTTTTGCCACTTGCTCCAGAACTCACTGACATTCAAAGACTCCCGCATACAAGACTGATGAGATGAAAAAAAAGTGGTGTCAAACCGTAAAAAACTTCACAAAAAACTTTCACAATTGCAATATTAAAAATATATTTGCAGTCGCTAAACCCGAGTGGTGAAATGGTAGACACGCTGTCTTCAGGTGGCAGTGCCGTAAGGTGTGCTGGTTCGAGTCCAGTCTCGGGTACAAAAAAACCCTCTGTAACGAAAGTTCACAGAGGGTTTTTATTTAGGGTAAATCCTTAGAAATCAATACTTTATTTTTTGGAGCTTCACGTGCGCGGCTTCGGGTCACTGCTCTGCCCGTCGTCCGCTATTACTCCTCCCCGCCTTCGGCGGGTCCGGGGTAGCCGCTTCCACCGGGGCTAGGAGAAGGCTCCGTCCTTCAGTTCACCGCATTCAGGATGGTCACGGAAACCTTTCCACCACAAAAATACCTGGCGGTACTCTATAAATCTTCTTTCTCGTAGCCGCCCAGACAGTCCATGCAGGCATTGGCATACGCATCATACTCGTCAAAGGCCGCGCCTGGCTTTCCAAACATGGTGATGATGCGGTCTACACGTACCCGCGCACCGGAATCCAGCATAACAAAAACACCCTCGCCTGCCATATTTTTCAATGCTACAGCTGTACCGGCGGCATCGGCCACCTTTCCGGACTCATCAAAATAAAAAATCTTCCCGGACTGTTCCCGGGCCACCTGCTCTTCCATCACCTCCAGATAGTCCGGGTGTACCGGCAGGTAAGAGTGCTCTTCATTTGTAGATGACATTTTATGGTATTAAAATTAGCAGGTACAAGATACACATTTTTCAGATGCATAAAAAACCCCGAAGCAGAAGCTTCAGGGTTATTCATAACCGAAGATGCAGTATTTTAATCTGCTGCTCCCCAGAATGTCCAGCTGCCACCGTTGAAAACGGCCAGCTTTTTAGATCCCGGCTGATTCACGTACACCATCATTCCCGGTGCGGGATTGATCACATCATCGGTAGTCGCCACATGGGGCAATACCATGGCTTTGGTAGTGGACTCCAGCACCAGCACCCCATCTGCCGAAGAGCTGGTGGCTCCCATAACGGTTTTGGCAGTACCCTCAGTAATGCCGGTGGGCTGGGTAGCCATAAATGCAGTCACATCGGCTGTATTTTCACTGCTCAGATCTACCCATCCGCCATTGTAGAGAACTACTTTGGCTTGTGCCGGATCTGTAGCGTCCAGAAGAATAGTTCCCGGCGTTGCTGCAGGCAATGTACGCACTGCAGGAAGAATAATACCGCGGTCTCCGGTATTGGCAAACTCCAGTAACACCGAAGTTTTATTGGCCGCAGTTCCGGTGTCATCACCAATGATGACCTGAGCCTGCAATACTCCGGCAGCCGATACCAGACCGAACACTGCAATAGCAAGGATTGTATTTTTAAATTTTTTCATCTTTTTTAATTTAAAAGTTAATGTAATTACTGAAAGCCTTGAGGGCTTTCGGCTCTGCATCAGTCGGGTGGAACCACATCTCTGCTGTTCCACCCGGTTTCTGATTACGGACAGGTAGGGATATTAAAACACTTCCAGGCCGTTCCGTCATGAAGCATCAGACAGTTCAGTGTGGTATTATAAACCATCATTCCCTCTGCCGGATTGCTGATGGCATTAATCTGAGCAGTAGACATTCTGGTGATGACCAGACCTTTGGAATTGGATTCCAATGCCATGAACCCTCCCTCACGGGACATAGGCCAGTTACCATTCTCAGCTCCGCCACGTTTCAGCAGGGTAATTCCCATCTGGGTATCAATTCCTGCACCGGTCACCGCAGGTTCGTAGCAAATGGCACGGCGTACCTCTACGATGAAATAACAGGACGGACTCATATTCGGTGCCACGCCATAATACCGGATATTCTGATTGTTCTGCAATGGTGCAGCAAACGGTCCGCTTACCAGATGCGTAGTTTCATTAAACCCGGCTGCGGTAGGCGCAACAGAATAAAATACAGTACCTACCGGGTAAAGACTGGCAATATTCGCATAAGGAACGGTAAGTCCTGTGCTGTGGTAGATACTGACTCCCTGACCACCAATGGTTCCGATATCAGCCGGACAGCTCAGAGTGGATGCATCCACATTCAGACTGAAGGTCACTTCCTCAAACACCGGAGTAGAACAGGTGCCCACAAAGGCACGGATAGAAGGCCGCACTACCGGCAAATCAGACTCAACACCCTGCCCGGATACATTTCCGCCAATACTGGAAAGTGCACAGGCACTGGTGGTCAGAATTCTGCAGTCTGTGGTTATCCTGAATCCGGCCTGCATGCTGGCCAGTACCTGATGTCTCTGTGCAAGAGGCATCAGTGGCAAATCACCGATATTCCATTCCAGATAACCGCCGGCTACCAGATTCGGATCATCTCCCGGATTGGGACCTACCCATGCGGGAACTGTAGTCTGTGGCCCCAGCACTGCGGTATCCCAGGTGGTCACAAAACTTCCCGGCACAAAATGCTGGTTATACGGCACCGGTACTCTCAGCACCACATTTTCCACGGCCTCATTTCCCTGATTGGCCACATCAAACTTCAAGGTGTACTGCTGTCCCGGTACTACAGTATCTCCGTTCTGCAGAATACCATTGCCCGTATCCACGCCGGACATCGTTAAAGTAGGCTCCGGAATATAGGAATCCACCGCAAACACGATACTGTAAATAATATAGGTGTCCTGAGTAGATGTAAACCGGAAACTCGTAGAGTTCTGGTTGTTTCCGATAATGGTATTATTGGTATTAACCAGATCGAACATGTGAATGTCTGAACCATAGTTGTTGGTATTATTCGGATTTCGGGCCGGATTTCCGGAAATGGTAACCGAAGAGTTAAAGAAGTTGTTATAGCCGGTACTTGAAGTACTGGTTTGCCCACTGTGATTCAGATACAGGTACGTAGATCCAGTTGGCCCCTGGCGGATTCCAAAGGTATCTCCAGTGTAGGCACGGTCTCCTTCTCCTGCCATCATCCCGATGGTAGCACGCACTGCGCCGGATGCAGTAGATTTGAATCCGGTGACATCAAGTGTCTGATTGGGTCCGTTGCTGGCCATATACGCATGTCCGTCGAACACGGTGATGCTTCGCTGGGTCATATTGGAGTTTCCATAGACCACAACCATTCCCCAGCTGCCGTAATATCCTGTACCGTCTGAGGTCCCTTCCCTCAGAGCAATATTACCTACAAAATACTCCCCTAAACCATGCTGTTTCACGTAATTGGTCACATCTGAATACCCGGAGAACATATAACCTGCAGAATTAGCGGGATAATAAATTCCGTCACTGGTGACATCCTCGTAAGCAGTCGCACCGGCATGTCTTATTTTTACCGCTCTCTTATCCAGGGAAACCGTCACACCGGGATTACCGGGCGTTTGAACCGTGGCATAAAAATTACCATTTATGCCATTATCGGTTCTTCTTTTGCGAAGACTCTGTACGATTCCTGCCCCTTGCGGCAATGCATAAGGTGTGGTAAGCGTCACTACATAGTTATTGTCGCCGGTACTTGCTAAACTTGATGCAACTTCATTTTCCGAACCCGTACCTACCTCAACCGTAACCTTACCATGATACGTAGTATTAAAGAGAATCCCCGTTCTCCAGGAATAAAATCTGAAAACAACCTCGTCACCCGCGCCTTGAGGTATAAAGGTATAAGTGGCTATTCTTCGGTCGCTACCACCACTGGTGTTGGAAGAATTGTCATTCGCCGAAGTAATGGTCACCGTGTAACCGTTATTGGAGTTATTATTGGTCACATTGGTGTTTACATCAGGAGTTGCCCCTTTTACCACGTTGAACTGCTCCGGTGCTGTACCTGAGGTATCGGCTCTTCCGGACCAGTACAGACCTGCATAAATAATTTCTGTACAATTATGATCTACGCCTGCTACCGCCGGGAATGCCAAGGTTGCAGAAGAAGAGTTTACAATGCCCGGATGGTTATCTACATTGAAATAGACCATGTTGGTGTCATTGGCTCCGGTGGTACTGGTTCCATTTGGGTCTCCGGCAGCTCCCAGGTTGGAGTTTCCGATCATCTGGAAATCCCCTTTCAGGTTATAAGATTGCTGTCCCGTGTGCGGTGCCCCTACAGCGTTTGAGATTCTGGGTACAAACGGAACCAGCTGCGCAGACAGATTCATTGCTGCCAAACAAAGCAGCAGCATCCACATGCTTCGTATATTCTTTAAATAGGCTGAATTTATTTTCATTGTCATTGTGTTATTGGGAAATACCCTGGTTATAATAATAAACATTTACCGGATTGATCTGGTTTTGCTCCAGTTCTGTACGGAAAGCAGCCAGCTGGGTATTGATATCAGAAGGCATATTGGTTTCGCCAATGATAAAAATTTGCTCCAGATTAGGCATCTGCTGTACCGCAGCAATCAATTCTGTCCCTGTACCGATGGCACTATGCCGGATTCTGAGCTGTCTGATGCGGAACACTTGATCTGCGTGCGCTCCACTGAGCATGGCCGTGATTTCTCCCGCCTGCTGAACCATCATGGCATGCACCGGATTGCCGGCGCGTTCCCAGATGACCGACTGATTGTCCTGTACGGACATAGAGCCATGCACACCGAAAAATGCCTGTTGCAGTGCAGCGATATCCGGGCCGGATGGCAAGGCAGTTCCCGGACTTGATATTCCCGGACTTGATATTCCCGGAGCAGAAATGCCCGGTGAAGACGTTCCAGGAGCAGCGGTGCCCAGCAACGTATTCAGGTTCTGGATGGTGGTCTGCGCGTGAGCCAATGCCGAATAGCCGACCATACATCCCAGAAAAATAACAGTTGTTAATTTTTTCATGGTTGATTTATTTGTGTTAAAGTTTGAATTTAAAGTTGGAGATTCCTTCCGGCCGCAAAAATGGCGGTCGGTTTACATGAAAATCCCGGGAAATACACGACGGTATTTTACCGAAAAGAGAAGAAAAAAGGCGGAGCCCGGGCGTTGCGCTGTCCTACCTCAGGATCCTGCAACACGGCGTGCTGGTACAGGATTGCATCTGGTTCAGCAGTGTAAGAAGCTGCCGCAACCGTTAACTTTTCACGAAACGCAATCTTTTTAGAATATTGCAGATCGCAGGCTGCTTTTTTGGAGCCATGCCAAGCATTGATGGATTCTTTGGAAGAAGTATCCTGAATATAATTCCGTGCAGGTGCATTTTTGGTAAATACTTTCGTTTTTACCGCTTTGAAAACCGGCTTTTCGGGCGTTATAATTGCCGGGGCGGACTTGTTTTCGGGAGCCGTGTACACAATTTCGGCATTGCTCATCACTCCGCCCGGATCTACAATCACGGCTCCGTTCACATAGATTTTCACAGGGTTCGGATCCGGAACAGAATGCGGTGCAATTTCATCGCGGGAATGCTCAGGGTACACAGTTGCATTACCGTTACCGTTCGCTGTAATCTGCTGCGGTTGCTGCGCTACAGCGTTTAACGAATCAGAAACAAAGGGTATACTTTCAGAATGATAAGCCCGCAGAGATTCGGGCAGAAACAGCAGTACGAAGCATAAAAGGCCTGACCACCGAAGGATCAGCCTACCCCATTGAGCATGTGGGTGCTTCTTTTTCATCATCTTTGTTTTTTTGTGTGTGTTTTTTACAAGGTCTCCCCTGTACGGCACAAATATAAACCATTAATTTAAAATATACATAATTTATATTCTTTTTTAACAAAAATATTTATGAAATACATACATTTTACTCCACTTTATCAATTAAACACTCTCAAAACAGAAAATAATTCATTTTTAAAAGTAAAAAATTCCGGAATATTATTCCTAAGAAAATAGAAAATAAAGAAAACTATAAATGATGAATATCGGAAATACCAAGTGCCAGGTATTCCGCTGAAGACATTTACCATTCCCGGGAGAAGTCTTTCAATACCGCACCCGCTGAATTCTGACGGCATTTAAAATGGCGAGAAGTGCCACGCCCACATCGGCAAAGACCGCTTCCCACAGTGAGGCCATGCCACCCGCACCCAGAATGAGGACCGTTGCCTTAACTCCAAAGGCCAGGATGATGTTCTGCCAGACAATCCGCCGGGTTTTGCGCCCGATCCGGATGGCTGCAGGAATACGGGATGGCCTGTCTTCCTGAATGACTACTCCGGCTGTTTCGATGGCGGCATCACTGCCCAGACCACCCATGGCGATGCCCACATCACTGAGTGCAATAACCGGAGCATCGTTCACCCCGTCACCAACAAACGCTGCCGTTCCATATTGAGCACGGATGGTTTTGAGTTTTTCCACCTTATCTTCGGGCAATAAACCGCCGTATGCTTTCTGAATGCCAAGTTCCCCTGCAACCTGCTGCACCACGGCCTCATGATCGCCACTGAGCATAACGACCGGAATTCCCATATCCCGAAGCTCCCGAACCGCCTGCACAGAATCCGCACGGATGCGGTCTGCAATGGTGATGTACCCGACAGGCAGGGAATTCAATGCCATGAAAACCGTAGTCACAACCGGCTCCGGAAGTGCATCTGCCGGTACACCAAAACGCTGAAGAAGTTTCTTATTGCCCGCAAGCAAAATTTGCCCGTTCATAGAAGCCTTCATGCCCTCACCCGGAAACTCCTGAACATCCTGTAACGTCCATTCCGCAACACGGTTTCCGGTAAAGTCACAAATAGCCTGTGCCACAGGGTGACTGCTGTGTGCCTCCAAAGCCCCGAGCTGTTTCAGAATTTCGGTCCGGTCAAACTCAGGAAAAACAACCACGTCCTGAACCTGAAACATCCCTTCGGTAAGCGTTCCGGTTTTATCTGCCACCACTACTTTCAATTGTGCCAGGGCATCCAGGTAATTTCCGCCTTTCACCAGAATACCATTCCGGCTTGCGGCGCCAATGCCTCCGAAATATCCCAGCGGAATGGAAATAACCAGCGCACAGGGACATGAAATGACCAGAAAAACCAATGCCCGGTACAGCCACACGCGGAAATCATAATCTGCGACAAAGAAATAAGGAAGCAGGCAAATGCCCAAAGCCAGGAAAAATACTACCGGTGTATAAATGGCGGCAAACTTCCGGATAAATTGCTCTGTAGGTGCCTTTCTGGCCGATGCTTCCTGCACCAACTGCAGAATGCGGCTCAGCTTGCTGTCCTGATAGGCTGTTGTAACCCGCACCTCCGCTACGGTATTACCGTTGATCATCCCTGCCAGCACGGTTTCACCCCGATTTTTTGCTGAAGGAACGCTCTCGCCGGTCAGCGCCGCTGTATCAAAAAACGCCCTGTCGGAGTACAACTCACCATCCAGCGCCAGTTTTTCACCGGGTTTCAGGAGGATGATATTGCCCGGAACTGCTGCGGCTGCAGGCACCGTTTTCAGCGTGCCGTTTTCAGAAAGGGTGACCTCATCGGGACGCTGATCCAACAGATCACTGATGTTTCTGCGCGCACGGGACACAGCAAGATCCTGAAACAGTTCACCAATCGAGTAAAACAACATCACCGCCACCCCTTCCGGATATTCCCAGATGGCAAAAGCCCCGATGGTGGCCATTCCCATTAACGAAAATTCATTGAAAAAATTTCCTTTACGCAAGTGCTTTACCGCTGCGGCCAGTACCGGAATGCCTACAGGAAGATATGCGGCAAAATACCATACAAAACGGAGCCATCCATTAAACCAGAACTGCGGAACACCATAATCCATCGCCAGCCCGGCGATCAGCAATACCAACGACAGCACCGCAGGCCACAACTGCCCGAAAAGACTTGGCTCATCGTGATGATGATGATGCTGAGCATCCGGGGTGCAACAGGAATCAGACATAGGACATTATTGATTAAAGGATTTCAGCAAAAATCCGGTGGTTTCCCTCCAAAGTTACGGAAAAATCGTGAAGATTCCGGCATGTTGGCGAGTTTGCCGGACTGATATTCACCAAAAAAAGTGATTGTTACCAACCGGAATCCTCTACCTTCCGAATCTGAAACAGTGGGCCAGCGGATGGGATTTCTTTTTCATAAAAGCAGACGCCATTTCCATGCCGGTTACCGAAAATGTAATGCCGTTCCCTCCGAATCCCAGCACAAAATAAGAATGCGGAAATTTCTGATGTTCGCCAATGTAGGGCAGGCCGTCTTTGGTCTCGCCAAAAGTTCCGGCCCAGGAGAAGTCCGGGTAAAAGGGCTGATCCGGCATCATTACCGAAAGATGTTTCAGAATCTGCTGTTCCTTCCGGGCAATGCTTTCATCCCGTTTCTGCGGATTCTGAAAGTCCACATCGCAACCGCCTGCCAGCAACCGGCCGTCTGATGTGGTGCGCATGTAGAGGTAAGGCTCATCGGTATTCCAGAACAAGGTGTTTTGAAATTCCGGAGCAAGATCCTTCTGAATTTCCGATACCACGGCGAAGGTAGATTTCAGCTGCACGAATTTTTCCGGAATCATCTGCTGACTTTCATAACCCACGCAGTAGATGATTTTTTTGGTTTTGATGGTAAATCCCGAATTCATTTCTGCCGTGACGTGGTTTTTGGAATACTTCACGGTTTCCAGGCGGGTCTTGTCGTAAATCTGCAGACCTTTTTCTGCATTGTATTTCAACAGTTCATGTGCCAGCCTGAAGGCATCTACACTGGCCCCGGTGCGTGAAAGAATTCCGCCGTATGCCTTCTGAATACCATACTTTTCATGAATTTCTGCCGTCTCCAGCCATTTCACCCGGAAACCTGCCTCTTTGCGGGCTTCAAATTCCTCTTTCAGCCAGGCCACATCTTTCTTTCGGGAAGCAAAATAGAGTGATTTTTTCTTTTTGAATCCGGCGCGGGAACCAATTTCACGGCTCACTGCGTGCAGGTCAGCTATGGACTGTGCACATGCTTTGTATGCTGCCACAGCGTCTTCTTTGCCGATGATTCCCGAAAGTCTGCACAGGGGCACATCTATTTCGTACTGCAGCATGGAGGTGGTGGCGCTGGTACTGCCGTTGCACACTTCACGCTGATCTATGAGGATGGTTTTGTAGCCGTCTTTCACCATCTGGTGCGCCAGCAGGCTGCCGGTAATTCCGCTGCCCACCACGAGCACATCGCAGGATTCATCTGTCCTCAGCGAGGGATAAGAGCTGAGCAGTCCGTTTTTAATCAGCCAGAACGGTTCGTTCGATTTAAGGTCCATAGGTTCACCATTTATTAAAATTAAATGTACAATAATTCCGGGTACCAACATACAGTTTCGATGCACAATTGATTCAGGAGTTATTTTTATGAAAACAATTAAAATCTGCGCAGTACAGAATTTATAGCGCCGGAGTTGTAAGCTCCCCCGAAAACAGTACGGTTTAAAAGTATAAAATTAATTAACTTTAAATCGTAATTAAGACAATGAAAAAGAGCACATTCAGTCCTGCAAAGATTGCAGGTGTTTTAAAGG
>NZ_JAJEWK010000003.1 GCF_020687745.1 Chryseobacterium sp. MFBS3-17 | reverse complement strand
TTGACGCAAAGTCGGGAGACTTTTTGCAGAGAATAAACAAAGCTCCGAAGTCAGAAGACTTAGGAGAGGAAGCAGCGACAAAATAGAAATCCAGCGGGGGTTTTAAAGGTAGAACTTGCTCCTGTTCCTTTTATTCCAAATTTATTATCGGCAGTTTGCGAAAACGTTTTATCTTTTTCTAAAAAGAAAAAAGACTCCGCAGCCCATTCCGCACGAACATTTCTACCCGTAGAGTCAGAGGAAGTTGCCAAAGCATTTGAAGGAACCGTCGGCATAGAACTTGTGTTTTTGTTTCTTTAAAGTTAACGCATTTTCTTTATCAATTAGTGTGTAAACCAGTTAATATTTTGTTAATTTTCTTGATAATTAAACTTAACACTGATGGATAGTAATTCAACAACTCCTGTCTTTATAAATCCTAATACATCCGGAATATCGTTTTCCGAAACCACTGAGGAAAGCCGTGGATAATATCGGTTGGTGGGTGTTGGCGAGGTGGGCATATTGTTGTTTTTTTTATTCGTTTTTATTTAAACTTTTAAACTCTTCCCAAAGTTCATTCACTTTTTCTTGATTAGGGATTCCGGCACTTCCAATAAGTTTGCATTTTGAGTCAATGTAAGCCAAAAAATCATCTTCTATAGAAGGTAACTTTAGATTCATGCTACTGCTTCTCATGGTAATATTTGATACATTTATCCCTTCATATCTATGTATACAATCGTTTCTAAACAATTTTATAAGCCCATAATATGGATTCGAAATATTACCATCTAATGTCAACTCGTTTTTGTAAACCTCCCAATAAATAAATAAATAAATAAAAAAACCATTGAAATACCTCCCACTCAATAAATTAGTCTGATAATTTTCATACAGGTAATTTCGAAAATCCATGTACGGAAGTATTTCAGACCTTAAATTATTATTAAAATCTAAAATTAAATTATTATACTCTAAGTTTAATGATAAACCAAAAGTTTGATATTCATTAAAAAGTAAAATTTTATAATCTTTTAGTTTGGATATATAATCTTTAAACAATAATATACTTGATACATAATTGTTATGATTTTCGGAAAAAATATTTTTTTCGTTTAATAACAGCTTTTTAATTTCATTATCTACTTTTTCTTTCTTTTTCATAATTTCTATCATTATCTATAATTTATAAAAGTTTACAAACCAATCAACAATTTCATCTAAATTGGTTAAATTATCATTAGGAATTGGGGGCTGATGAAGTCTTTCTAAAGAAGCATAAAGATTATTAAGTGTTGGTGCTATATCATGAGCTCCAAAGTTATGAGGTTGTAAAGCGGCAAATGAATCTAGTGACCTATAGTTAACACCATATTCATCAATCAATCTGCTTTCAATATATTCATGTGCAATCAAATTCTTAAATTTTTGCTTCTTACATAATCTTGTAATTCTTGCTGATTATCATTATCTCCAAAATCTAAGACGATACAATATTGTCCGGCAAGAAAAAGCATTTCTGCGAGAGCTTTAGGAAAAGAATTTCCTGAAAAATATAAGTTCTCAAGTTGCTGAATTTCATTTAAGCTTAAAGGTTCATTGGAAAAAGAGCCTTTCACGGGATTTTCTTGCAATTTTGTTAAATATGTTATATTCATATTTTTATTGTATAAAAGTTAATTAGTCCGCAATAGAGAAGCAATCTGCACATCTGGGCATAATTACTTTACTATCATTAGGTTGAACAACAACATTTCTGTTATAACCTAATAAGGAGTTTTCAATCCAATCATTAAATATTTCTTCATCTATAACTCCATTTCCAAATTCATTTTCGTAAATAATAGTGGTGCTCATTTCAAATTAGTTTAATTAATATCTATTTTCAACTAAAAAGGATTAAAGCCTTGTTTTATTTCATCTATTGAACTTTTGATATAATGAGACAGTTTTTCGTTCATAAGATTTGTGATGAACTGAACATCGTCCCTGAGTGGTAAATATGCAGATCTTACCACAGGATCATCCCCTTCGTCCAGATAGACAAATAAAAATTGTTCTCCCGCATTATAAACGTCTATAGCAAAAAATGGACGACTAATACTTCTATTATACTTTTGCAACCATTCTCTTGCCTCATCCTGTAATTCTTCTTGACTATCATAAATATTATAGTCGAGAACATAACAATATTCTCCAGCTAAAAACAGTAACTCTCTCAATGCTTTTGGAAAAATTACACCATTATTGTATTTTGTTTCTAAGTATTGAATTTCAGACAATGGTATAGGTTCAATTGAGAACGTAGCTCCCGATGAACTTTTGGGATTATCTCTTAAATATTGCATGTATTGTATTTCCATATTTACTTACGGTATTAATTTTTTAACATTTTTCATTCCTTTAGCTTCATGATGCGATATAAATTTAAATTCAATTACTTTTCCTTGGGATTTTGCATAGTTCTGTGCAGCCTGCAGATACTTTTGACAACTTTTACAGGTATAAAGTACGGATTCCATTTGTATTTCAAACCTATTTCCTTTATGATAATGCTCAGTGAAAAAATTGTATAAAAATTTGATTTCAGTATCATTAAACCTTTCTTTTCCTTTAATATCTACAGCTTTCACAGCAAAATCAGCAAAATCATCTAAGTTGGTTAAATTATCAAGTTTAAAAATTTAATTCTGAATTGTTTACTACATTTTTTGAAATTCTTCCCATAACCTATTTGTTTCATCTTGGTTAGGAATATCAGAAAATGACTTGTCAATATAGTCTAAAAACTTGTCGTCTAAACTCGGCAAAACATAACCTTCATATTTATTAAAGTTATTGAAAGTAATATGTCCAATGTTGAATTGGTTGGAATAAATAAAAATATTATTTGATCTTTCTAATATTTTTATAACAAAAATATATGGATTAATATTTGATAAATCTCTCAATTCTTTTTCGTTCTTAAAGGTTTCCCATAAAATATACAGATAAACAAAGTAGCGGTCATAAAACCTACCAGTTGGAAAGGTTTCTAACTGTACTGTTGTGAGATCTTTTGAAAAATTATCAAAACTTTTTATCTTATCCATTAAATCTAAATCTGCTAATAAGTTATGGAAATCCTTTCTTTGAATGGGCTCTAAATTTTTCCCTAACTTTTTTTCGCATTTTTCTAAATATGTAAGATAATTTCTAAAAAGTAATATCGCCGAAGACGAGTTGGAAGGTCTTCTGTTAAAACTTTTTTGAAATTTCATCATTTCTTCTAAATATAATTTATTGTTTCGCATTTTTATTATAATTTATAAAATGTAATATACCAATCAATAATTTCTTCTAAAGAATTCCAATTTACTTCACCACTTGCAAGTAAACACATTTGGAAAAAAGGAACTCCGGAAAAAGACAAATACAAAAACCTAAAAAAACAATTCTTTCACAACATATCTGATTGTCACTTCCAGCCAAACCAATGTGAATGTGACCAATCCCGGTTATAAACCCAAACCCAGGGAAGATTCGCCAAAATTCCCGGCGACCTCTACTTCCACTGCCCCTGAAAAACCAGACTCCGAAAGCAAAATTCTGGACGCTTATTTTGTAAACGGCAAAAAAATTACAATATTAGATTGTTAAAGACTTGCAGACCAAACAAAAAAAAACCACCTGATAAACAGGCGGTTATAATTCAATTAGTGGAGTTGGAGGGATTCGAACCCTCGTCCAAACAAGCAATACGCAAGTTTTCTACATGCTTATTTTGTTTTTGGTTTTCGTTGTAAAGCAGAGAACAAACACCCAACTTTGCACTTAGCTTCTTTATTTTTCGTTCCCGGACCAAAGCCTTCCGGAACTTATTTCCGCATTTCCTATGCCCCGTACCCGGACGTAGCAGAACAGAACTTCCGCGGGACATCTTGTTTCCTTACTATACTTCGGGAAAAACGTTAATCTTACTAAACTTCGGATTAAGCAGCAAGAGCATACTCTTCGTTGCCAGTTAAAATTCTGCAGCAAGGGATTAAAGAGATCGCGCTGCGGTTCTCTGCATGCTTACTTACCCATTGATCTTGCTGTCGAAACCAGTCAACCCCAAATTCTTTGATAAGAAGTCTGCAAAGATATGAAAATTTCATTCCAAACCCGCCAGATTTCAGACATAAAAAAAGGCTGCAAAAATATTGCAGCCTGGTATGAGGTATGAACACGTCTTTTATTCCCGGTTCTTCACCAGAATCCAACCTTTACGAATCACCGGCTGATTGGAAATCGGATCCGTCCAGGTCACCTGATACCAATAGGTCGCAGAAGAGACCTGGAAGCTGGTGTAATTACCACTCCAAACGGTTTTAGACGGCGTGGCCCGGAATACTTCCTTGCCGTAGCGGTCATGAATGGTTGCACTGAAATTCTTGTATTTACTCACCCCCGTGAAATCCACATGATCATTGATGCCGTCTCCATTCGGAGTGATGGCGTTACCAATAAAGAATGTAAGATACTCTACGGTGTTGTAGCAGGTCTCTCCTTTTTCTCTTACCGAGATAAAATAAGTCGTGTTCCGCAGAATATTGGCAAAAATATTAGACGATTGCCAGGTCACGCCTCCGTCTATGGAGTACTCCAGATTTGTTCCCGGATTCTGAACTGTGATGGTGAGGGTATTATTTTCGTACAGCACATCGGTTACCAGCGGCACTTCTGTATAAGAAGCATTGGCGGTAAACACCTGCGAACAGACACCATTATTGATGGTCACAGAATAGGTGCCCGGCGTATTCACGGTAATGGTCTGGGTTGTTTCGCCGGTATTCCATACATACGTATAATTGGGTCCGGATCCCGCATCCATTACATTATCCAGTCCTTCACAGAACTGTACATCTGCCAGAGTAGAAACAATAGCAGGCACCACCGTGATGGTAATGGTAGCCGTATTTCCCTGGCAACCATTAGCTCCCACACCGGTTACAGTATAGGTGGTAGTAGCCACAGGAGAAACCACCTGCGTATTGCCGGAGCCCGGAAGTGTATCCCAGGTATAGGTCTGTGCACCTGCAGCGGTCAGTGTGATGGTTTCACCTTCACATATTGTAATTTTTGGTGCCGTAAGGGTAATATTCGGCGGAAGATTATTTTCCACTACTGTCACAGTCTGTTGCTGACTGCAGTTGTTTCCAAAATTATTGGTAATGGTCAATGTATAATTTCCTCCTTCATTAACTACCGGAGTCAGGGTATTTGCACCGTTTACAATATTACCGCCCGCAGAGGCTGTCCACTGGATGGTTGCTCCGGCCTGGAAAACAGATCCCGAAGCGTTCAGAGTGACTGTGGTATTGGTGCAGGTAATCTGAGCCGGCTGTGCTATATTGATGGTAATGGGTGCATCGACAGTTACCGTCGCACTTGCGGTAAACTGACAACCTGCAGGAGTGGTCACGGTTACCGTATAAGTTCCGGCCGCATTTACAGCAGTACTTTGTGCCGTAGATCCGTTAGACCACAGGAAAGTATAACCACTTCCGGTAACATTAGCCGTCAAAGTTGTATTGGCACCCTGGCAAATGGACAGATTACCGGTAATGGTCACGTTAGGATCCGCATTCTGCACCACATTCACACTCACTGCCTGACTTACACAAGCACCATTGCTTACCGTAAGACTATAAGTTCCCGGGGTAGAAACAGTGATGGACTGCGTGGTAGCACCGGTAGACCATACGTTTCCTGTGGCGTAATTAGAGGTAAGAGTCACCGGAGTCGTACCACAAATCGCAGGTGCAGATTGTGTAATGACCGGATCTGGAATGACCGTTACCGTTAGTTGAAGTTCTACCACGACAAAACAGTTTCCACTGCTGATTCTGACATATACCACGGACGTCGGAGCAGTATGCGCTGCAGGATTGGGAATATTATTCGCATTGCCGGCATTAGCATCTGCAATATTGGTATAATAGGTAAAAGTCACCCCCGGTGTGCTGCTCATCGCAGCTTCTGCAGAGGTAAGATCAAAGGTAAAGTCCGTAGCCGGAGAACATTCTGAAAGCGCAGCATTCTGTCCTGCAGGAACTGCACTTTCGGTAACCGTAACAGATTCTGTAAACGGACATCCTCCCGGCCCGGTGACCGTTACGGTATAAGTTCCGGGGGTAGAAACGACTGTGCTGGCAGTAGCAGCACCATTAGACCATAAGAAGGTATAACCTGTACCTGTGATGGAAGCAGTAAGCGTAGTGGAACCACCGGTACAGAAGAATGTATTTCCGGTGATGGAGATGTTCGGATCCGCATCTCCTGCAATGGTAATGGTGGCAGGAGTACTGGTACAAGTTCCAGCCGCTACCACAAGGGTATAGGTTCCCGGTGTGGTAATGGTAATACTCTGAGTAGTTTCACCGGTAGACCAGGTATTGCCCGATGCCGCACTGGAGGTAAGCGTCACACTTCCTGCACCGCAAATAGCATTGGCCGAAGCGGTAATGACAGGCTGTGCCGGTGACTGGTTAATGGTTAATGTAAGTTGTGCCACCACACTGCACTGACCCAAAGTGACCCGCACATACACGATTCCGCTTCCGGAAGTATGTGCCGCAGGATTGGCGATAGTGTTTGCGTTACCGGCCTGCGCATCTGCCTGATTCAGATAGTATAAAAATGTAGCGCCCGCAGTGGTACTGATGGAAGGCTGTGCACTGGTAAGATTAAAAGTACCGGTGGTTCCGCCGGAACACAAATCAAGTGCCGCATCCTGCACCTGAGGGACAGGCAGCACATTAATGGTAATTTCGGCAGTACCCGGACAGGAGGTGCCGGGAACCAGAACCTGAACAGAATACACCCCGGCCTGAGTAGCTGTATAAGAACTGTTTGTTGCACCGGGGATGGGATTGGCGCCAAGATACCACTGATAAGTAGCACCGGCAATAGGTACTGCCGCATTCAAAACCTGTGATGAGCCCTCACAGATATCCATTGTAGAGGGCAAAGGGTTCCCTGAAGGATCGGTAAGCTGTACCCCGATATTGAACGATCCGGCCTGAAGAAAAACCCCGGTATCATGACTGGTGTCATTATAATCTGCCAGTACCATCTTAAAACGATACGTTTCGCCGGGAATCACCGTAGCGGTAGCGGTAAGCGGTATGGTACGGCCTGCAAAATTGGTCTCTATGTTAGCCGTATTGTTTCCGGCATAGTATTGTGCATTAACTGCCGGGCAAGACGATGAAAGGTAAGGGTGAATATTCGTCACACTCACGGGTCCGGCACCACCGGGCAGCACCGCCATATTCACATAATTCGGGTCTGTTACCCGTTTCAGCAGCAATGCAAAACCATCTGTATAGCTGCAGGCAAAACTGCCTTCATATTCTTCAGAGGCAAAAATATAATTAAAAGTAATTTCACTGGTCACCGGCACAAAATCGAACTGAATATAGGTGGCATCCTCCAGATTTCCTGTAGGAACACCAATAGCGGCAGCCAGGTCTGCATCTCCCGCAGTGCCCAGCACACCGGCCAGCGTGGCGGGAATAAAATTATTTCCAGCAGTGCGGGCAGGTCCGGTCATTAAAACCACGCCGTCAGTAAAAGGAAAATTGGTAGTACCTTTATGAAAATAACCCCAGGATCTGTTCGTATTGGTCACAGAAAGATTCGGGGAGACAATTACATTGCTTACATTGGCAGTACAGTTACCGCCACCGGTAATCAGCACCTGCTCTATCAGCTGCTGAATGGTATAGTTGGTCTGAGGGTATCCGCCAGCATTTACATCTATAAAGTTACCCGCAAGCATGCTTTTGGCACTGGGTGTAGCTGGAACAGCACCGGATCTGGCCTGCTGCCCGAATATGAAATTCAGGGAAAACAGCAAACATATCAGTATTAAAGAATTTTTCATGTATACAATATTATTTAAGTCACAATATGGTAAAGATAAAGGCTTGCTGCCAACTTCAAAAAAGCGTGACCGTGCACCATGAGCAGAAAGAGCGTATAAACCAAATTGTTAACTGTTTTTGAGGTGTTAAAAGTAATAATTATTTTCCTAAACCTTTCTGATTTTATGAAAAATTTGGTCATTATAAAAATTAATTATATTTTTGCAGTCCAAAATGAGATGTAAACTATGTTAATAATTCCAGTAAAAGACGGAGAGTCTATAGACAGAGCACTTAAGAAATACAAAAGAAAATTTGACAAAACGGGAGTTGTAAGAGCTTTAAGAAGCAGACAACAATTCGTAAAACCTTCTGTGATCTCCAGACAGGCTAAGCAAAAAGCAGCTCATAAGCAAAGAGAGGCCAGCAGAGAAGAGCAGGCATAAATTTTCTTTCACGAAATACCATAATCACTTTCCGAATCGTTATATTTGGAAAGTGATTTTTTTGTTTACAACATGACCATGATCAACAAATTCCTGGAACACATAGAACTGGAGAAGCGCTACTCTCCGCACACGGTAACCAGTTACAAAAAAGATCTTCAGGATTTCCGGTTATTTCTTATGGAGACAGAAGGGACAGAAGATCTGACTCTGGCTCACAAAAGAACGGTTCGCAATTTCATGGTTCATCTCAGCGAAAATCACATTGCCAAAAGAAGCATCAACCGTAAGATTTCATCGTTAAGAAGCTTTTATCTGTTCCTCCTGAAAACAAATGTACTACCAACCTCCCCCATGGACAGCATCAAGTCCCTGAAGTTCTATCCGCAAAAGCAAATCGCATTCTCCACAGACGAGATGGAAGCCCTGCAGCACCTGAAAACCTTAAATGAGAACCCGCTCTCCGCACTCATCATAGAGACCTTGTACCAAACGGGGATCAGAAAAGCAGAATTATGCAACCTGCTCACCACACACGTAGACACTGCCGGAAAAGAACTTAAAATAACAGGAAAAGGCAATAAAGAAAGGCTTGTTCCAATTTCAGAAGCACTGGCAGACCGCCTGCAGAATTACAGCAAACTCCGCCGTCCTGCCACCGGAAATGAACAATGGTTTTTCGTGAATAAAAAAGGAGCAAAGTTGGGAGAAAAATTTGTATATTCGGTGGTTAATAAGTATCTTAGTATGGTGAGTACAAAGCAGAAGAAAAGCCCACATATTTTGCGGCACAGCTTTGCGACCCATGTTCTGGAAAACGGCGCAGAAATCTCCAAAGTCAAGGAACTATTAGGCCACTCATCCCTGGCATCTACCCAGGTGTACACGAATGCCAATATTGAAAAACTGAAAGAGGTACTGAACCGTGCCCATCCCAGAGCGATGAAAAAGAACTGACCAGCCAAGGATGACGTTAACCAATGTATAATTTAAAATAATTTATTATGAAAATTTCAGTACAGTCCATGGGACTTACACCACACGCACCGCTAGAAGAGCATATTGAGAAAAAATTAAATAAGTTAGAAAATTACTATGACCGCATTGTAGAAGCAAAGGTATTCCTGAAAGCTGAAAACAAAACTGAAAAAGACAATAAAACCGTAGAGATCATCCTGGCAGTTCCCGGAGAAGACATTGTGGTAAAGAAGACGAGCACCACCTTTGAGCAAAGTTTGGATCAATGTGTAGAAGTGGCTAAGAAGCTGCTAATCAAGAAAAAAGAAACCGCTTAATATTTTTAATAAAATTTTTTAAAAAAATATTTGTAGATTTCAAAAAAACAATCATATATTTGCACTCGCAAAAAGAGATAAAGACGTTCTTTTGAAATCTATTTGCCTCCTTAGCTCAGTTGGCCAGAGCACGTGATTTGTAATCTCGGGGTCGTGGGTTCGAATCCCTCAGGAGGCTCATTTTTATAAAATTGGGGAGATTCCAGAGTGGCCAAATGGATCAGACTGTAACTCTGCTGTCTTACGACTTCGCAGGTTCGAATCCTGCTCTCCCCACATTTTATAAAACTTGCAGGTTTTAAAAAAAAGTGTAAATTTGCACACCGTTTACCAACAATAATTTGTAAACACAAATTGCGGAAGTAGCTCAGTTGGTAGAGCGTCAGCCTTCCAAGCTGAATGTCGCGGGTTCGACCCCCGTCTTCCGCTCTAAAATCACAACCCGGCGGCTTGTGATTTTTTTTTAAAAATTGCCGACGTAGCTCAGGGGTAGAGCGTTTCCTTGGTAAGGAAGAGGTCGTGAGTTCAAATCTCATCGTTGGCTCTACAGAAATCACAATCTTTTCGGTTGTGATTTTTCATTTTACAGACATCGTAGTTCAAGATTGACTCATAAAAAAAGTCCATCAGAAAATCTGACAGACTTTTGCTCATTTTCAATGTCCTCTACTACACTTTCAGAATCGTTAAATTTCCTTTACTCTCGTGAAACATTCTGCATGTAGGCTCCTTCGGCAAGGAGCACCTTCCCGCACTACGGAAAGTCACATTTACGGTACTGCCACTGGGGTGAGCCGCAAGCGTAGCGGGATTGTACACCAGATAATCAGCATTATTACCAGCAAAACAGACATATGTTCCGGTGCAGTCTTTTACCACAGTAGCTGTTTTCATAACGTCACCCTCAGCAGGAGGTGCGGGCTGAGACCTTACAGTGCACGAATTGATACAACCCAAAAACACGAGTCCAAAAATTTCAGAAATAAATTTTCATAGCTTATAATTTTATGGTTTACACAAATTTAATCATTATTCCATTACAAAAACAGCTTCTATTTAAAATATTTCACAACATAAACGATGTAATTTTAAATATAAAGTAAAATATTAACCCTCATTAAGGGTTTTTATTAGGCAAAACACCAGCACAGCCATCCATATACAACATAACCCCTCATTCAAGCTGTAAAACAAGTCCTTCTTCAATATTCAATATACATGTTTTTGTATTTCAATACTATTTTGTAAATTCGCAGTCTGAAAAGAAAGACTTCAGTGTGTAGAGGTTAAGTGATTATTTATTAAAAAATTTAATGAAAAAATTTTGATATTTATAAAAATCACTATATTTGCACACCAAAATTTAATATAAAATAATTCAAATAATTTAAATCATGGCAAAGGAAACGTTTAATCGTAACAAACCGCACTTAAACATTGGTACTATCGGTCATGTTGACCACGGTAAGACTACTTTAACTGCTGCAATCTCTAAAGTATTATCTGAGAAAGGATTTGGAGAAGCAAGAGATTTCTCTACTATTGACTCTGCACCAGAAGAAAAAGAAAGAGGTATTACTATCAACACCTCTCACATTGAATACGAAACTGAAAACAGACACTACGCTCACGTAGACTGTCCTGGTCACGCCGACTATGTGAAGAACATGGTAACTGGTGCTGCTCAGATGGACGGAGCAATCCTGGTTTGTGCTGCTACAGACGGACCAATGCCTCAAACAAGAGAGCACATCCTTCTTTGCCGTCAGGTAAACGTACCTAGAGTAGTTGTTTTCATGAACAAAGTAGACATGGTAGATGATGCTGAGCTTCTTGAGCTTGTAGAGCTGGAACTTAGAGATCTTCTTTCTTCTTATGAATATGACGGTGATAACTCTCCTGTAGTTCAAGGTTCTGCACTGGGTGCTCTGAACGGTGAACCAAAATGGGTTGCTACTGTAGAAGAACTGATGGCTGCTGTAGATACATGGATTGAACTGCCTGTAAGAGATCAGGACAAGCCATTCCTTATGCCAATCGAAGACGTATTCTCTATTACAGGTAGAGGTACTGTAGCTACTGGTAGAATTGAAGCTGGTGTAATCAACACAGGTGATCCTGTAGACATCGTAGGTATGGGTGATGAAAAATTGACATCAACTGTAACCGGAGTAGAGATGTTCAGAAAAATCCTTGACAGAGGTGAAGCTGGAGATAACGTAGGTATCCTTCTTAGAGGTATTGAAAAAACCGACATCAAGAGAGGTATGGTAATCGCTAAGCAAGGTTCTGTAACTCCGCACAAAAAATTCAAAGCAGAGGTTTACGTTCTTTCTAAAGAAGAAGGTGGTCGTCACACTCCATTCCACAACAAATACCGTCCTCAGTTCTATGTAAGAACTACAGACGTTACCGGTGAGATTTTCTTACCAGAAGGTGTAGAAATGGTAATGCCAGGTGATAACTTAACCATTACTGTAGAACTTCTTCAACCAATTGCTCTTAGCGTAGGTCTTAGATTTGCGATCAGAGAAGGTGGTAGAACAGTTGGTGCAGGTCAGGTAACTGAAATCTTAGATTAATTTCTAACACAATATAGAAAGTTCCGTAGGGAAACTTACGGAACTTTTTAATCTACGGGCATCGTCCAATGGTAGGATACCGGTCTCCAAAACCGTTGATCAGGGTTCGAATCCTTGTGCCCGTGCAAAATAACAGAACATGAGCGTAGCTGATTTTATAAAAGGTTCGTATCACGAATTCAAAGAGAAAGTAGAATGGCCAAAGTGGCCGGAACTGCAATCCTCCACCATTGTCATCACAGTGGCTACAGTGATACTTGCGCTGTTTGTTTTTGGAGTAGATGAACTGTTCTCTAAAGCAATCAAAAATATTATTGACTTGATATCAAGTCTGTTTGTATAAAAATATTTCCCCGGGAAATGAGTGAATTGAAATGGTATGTGCTGAAATCCATCAGCGGACAGGAAAATAAGGTAAAAACCTATATTGAGAACGAAATGAAACATCAGGGTTTCGAAGAATACGTTACTCAGGTGGTGATTCCTATGGAAAAAGTTATCGTGATGAGAAACGGTAAGAAAGTTCCCAAGGAAAGACCCTACTATCCGGGCTATCTCATGGTTGAAGCCAATCTTGTTGGTGAAATACCACACATCATTAAAAACGTCCCCGGTGTTATTTCTTTCCTGAGCCTTACCAAAGGAGGAGATCCCGTCCCAATGCGTAAATCCGAAGTAAACCGGATGCTGGGAAGAATGGATGAACTGTCCGAATTTGCTACAGATGTAGAGATCCCGTTCGTAGTTGGCGAAAATGTAAAAGTGACCGAAGGTCCTTTCAACGGATTCAATGGTACGGTGGAAAAAATCCTGGAAGACAAGAAGAAACTGGAGGTTTCTGTCATGATTTTCGGAAGAAAAACCCCTATGGAACTAAGTTTCATGCAGGTAGAAAAAGTGTAAAAGCATACTGCTTATCATATAAAAGGCTGTTCGGGAGAGCAGCCTTTTTTGTTTGCTTCCCTCCTCTCAGCAAAATAATCGCGGGTTCCTGCCGCAGAGGAATGATTTATGCATGCCCTATCATAACCAAATCACCACCATCTCATGGAAAATTCAACGCTAAAAGGAAAAACCGTGGTCATCACAGGCGGAACCAGCGGAATAGGAAGGGCTGCAGCTGAAGCCTTCGCCTTGGAAGGATGTCATATCATCATCGGTGCCAGAGGCCAGGACGCATTAGACGAAACTGTGCAACTTTGCCGGGACCTGGGCGTTATTGCGCTGGGCGTTTCTACAGATGTTTCAGATGCCGCACAAGTGCAGTACCTGGCAGAGACAGCTCTGCAGTACAACGGCCGCATTGACATCTGGGTGAACAATGCAGGCGTCATGGCTACTGGCAAACTGGAAGACATGCCCGCAGAAGTCATCGAGCAGATTGTCCGAACCAATCTTCTGGGCTATCTGCACGGTGCACGAACCGTTCTCCCGATTTTCAAAAAGCAGGGAGACGGTGTATTGCTGAACAATATTTCAGTGGGCGGCTGGATGCCCGCCCCTTACGGAACCGCCTACAGTGCATCCAAATTTGGAGTTCGGGGAATGGTGGAGACGTTACAGGGCGAAGTTTCAGATTATCCGGACATCCATATCTGCGGATTGTATCCGGGTATTCAACGTTCTACAGGGAATATGCATTCTGCAAAATACTCGGGGTTTTCCGCCAAAATTCCACCTCTGTCGTTTGATCCGCGCGAGCTGGCGGCTACCATGGTTCAGATGGCAAAAAATCCAAAAAAAGAAGTCTACCCAGACTGGTCTGGATATGTGTTCAAAAAATTATACGGATTATTTCCTAAAACCATTATAAACGCTGGCTCTGCCGGTATGCGACTTATGATGAGCATTCAGAACAAACCGGAAACCAACGGCAATGTGATGGCTCCCTCATCCGAACCACACCGAATCTACGGAGAGACTATGCTGCCCGTCCCCTCTACCCAAACTAAAAAAATGGCACTGGCCACACTTCTAGGACTCAGCGCATACCTCATTTATCAGGCTTCCAAAAAAGACTAAAGCGGCCTTTTCTTAATTCCTTTAAAATAAACAGATGCGATGAAAAAACAGCACCGCATTTATGCTGCTTAAAAATTTGCAATCCTTTCTGATTTTTAATCGTTTATACTATTGCAGATTAAAAAAATATTCTTAATTTTGCAGTCCGAAATGCAAAGTAATGAGGTGAGAACATTTCTTTGCAGATTTATAAATGCTTCCACATTCATAAATTACTAATTTTTTAAAAACAAAAAATGGCTAAAAAAGTCTTTAAAATGGTAAAACTTCAGGTGAAGGGCGGCGCTGCCAACCCATCTCCACCAGTAGGTCCGGCTTTGGGTTCTGCAGGGGTGAACATCATGGAGTTTTGTAAGCAATTTAACGGAAGAACTCAGGACAAGCCGGGACAGGTATTGCCAGTAGTGATTACGGTATTCGAAGACAAATCTTTTGAGTTTGTCATCAAGACCCCACCTGCTGCAATTCAGTTACTGGAAGCTGCAAAACTTAAAAGCGGATCCGGAGAACCCAACCGTAACAAAGTAGGTTCTGTAAGCTGGGATCAGGTAAAGAAAATTGCAGAAGATAAAATGACCGACCTGAACTGTTTCACTATTGATTCTGCACTGACTATGGTAGCGGGTACCGCAAGATCCATGGGAATCAGAGTAACGGGTCAAAAACCAACTAACGCTTAAAACTGATTGAAAATGGCAAAATTGACTAAAAAACAAAAAGAAGCGTTAAGTAAAGTAGAAAAAAATAAAGTTTATGCTCTGAACGAAGCTTCTGCTTTGGTAAAAGAGGTAAATACTGCAAAATTTGACGCATCTGTAGATATCGCTGTTCGTCTGGGTGTAGACCCAAGAAAAGCCAACCAAATGGTAAGAGGAGTTGTATCCCTGCCACACGGAACCGGTAAAGATGTTAAAGTTCTTGCTCTGGTAACTCCGGACAAAGAAGCTGAGGCTAAAGAAGCTGGTGCAGACTACGTAGGTCTGGATGAGTATCTGGATAAAATCAAAAACGGGTGGACAGATGTAGATGTTATTGTAACCATGCCTGCAGTAATGGGTAAACTGGGTCCTCTGGGTAGAGTTTTAGGTCCGAGAGGTCTGATGCCAAACCCTAAATCCGGAACCGTAACCATGGAAGTAGGTAAAGCAGTATCTGAAGTGAAAAGCGGTAAGATTGACTTCAAAGTAGACAAGTATGGAATCATCCACGCAGCAATCGGAAAAGTATCTTTTGATGCAGACAAGATTAAAGAAAATGCACAGGAACTGATTCAAACTTTAATTAAGTTGAAGCCTACAGCGGCTAAAGGAACTTATGTAAAGAGCATTTATCTGTCTTCTACCATGAGCCCGGGAATCGCAATAGATACAAAATCTGTTAACTAAAATCTGAGAAACAATGACTAAAGAAGATAAAGTACTGGTAATACAAGAAATAAAAGACCTTCTACTGGACGCAAAAGTAGTGTACGTAGCAGATCTTGAAGGCTTGAATGCTGCGAAGTCGTCAGATTTTAGAAGACAGGCATTTAAGAATAACATCAAAGTAAAAGTGGTAAAAAATACCCTTTTGCAAAAAGCGATGGAAAGCATGGACGTAGATTTCTCTGAAATGTTCCCATCTTTCAAAGGAAATTCTGCGCTGATGATCTCTGAAACAGCTAATGCTCCTGCAAAGCTGATCAAAGATTTCAGAAAGAAAGAGGAAAAACCCGCGCTGAAGTCTGCATACCTGCAGGAAACTTTCTACGTAGGTGATGACAATCTGGATACGCTTGTAAGCATTAAATCTAAAGAAGAAATGCTTGGAGAAATCATCGGATTGCTTCAGTCTCCAATTCAAAGACTTGTTTCTGCATTGCAAAACAAAGCTGAAGGTGCTGATGCTGCTGAAGCAGAAGAAGCTCCAGCCGCTGAAGAAACACAGGCAGAAGAAACTCCGGCTGCTCCGGAAGCTGCCGCAGAAGGAACTGAAACTCCTGCTGCTGAATAATAAACACTCAAAAAAATATAATCGTTCAACAATTAAAACATTATTACAATGTCAGATTTAAAAAACTTAGCGGAAACGCTTGTAAACCTTACAGTAAAAGACGTAAATGAATTAGCTGCTATCCTTAAGGATGAGTACGGAATTGAGCCAGCTGCTGCTGCAGTAGTTGTTGCAGGTGGTGGTGCCGGTGCCGGTGAAGCTGCTGAAGAAAAAACTGAGTTCGACGTAATCCTGAAATCTGCAGGTGCTTCTAAACTTGCTGTTGTTAAATTAGTAAAAGATTTAACCGGTGCAGGTCTGAAAGATGCTAAAGATATGGTAGACGGTGCTCCTGCTCCAATCAAGCAAGGAGTTTCTAAAGACGAAGCTGAAGCGCTGAAAAAGCAACTGGAAGAAGCTGGTGCTGAAGTAGAATTGAAATAATTTTTCAGTTTTAAAATAAATGAAAGCCGACTCATTACTGAGCCGGCTTTCTTATTGAAAACCATCACCTAAAGATGGCTAATGCCCCACCACCGTACGCACGGTAACAAATTCCCGCAGTGCGTGCAGTGATAATTCTACACCATAGCCCGATGCCTTGGCCCCGCCAAAAGGAAGCCGTGGATCCGAACTGGAACTCTTGTTGATGCTTACCGTTCCGGATTCTAAATTTTCCACGAAGAACCGCTGCCGCTTTTTGTCTTTTGTCCATACAGAATCAGACAGACCAAAGCGAATGTCATTCGCAATGTTCAGCGCATCTTCATCATTTCCGGCAATCATCACCATGCCCAGCGGCCCGAAGACTTCTTCTTTCAGCACAGGATTTCCACGCTTCACCTTAATTAGTCCGGGCATAAACTCATTTTCAGAAAGCCGCTTCAGGGGAACGATGATCTCGGCACCGTTCTTCAGCGCTTTTTTATACTGCTTTTCCAACTCATCGGCCAGATCGGGTCTGGCCATTCCGGAAATGAGTGTCTGCTCATCATAAGGATCTCCCGGCACGTATTTCTGATACTCTTCCACAAAAACATCAAGAAATTTTTTCTCAATTTTTTTATGAATTATAAAGCGCTTTCCGGCATTGCACGCCTGACCGCAATTGGCCAGTCTGGATTTCGCACCACTCACTGCTGCTTTCTTCAGATCCGCATCATCCAGCACAATAAATGCATCACTCCCGCCAAGTTCCAATAGGGATTTTTTAATATTTCTACCGGCTGTTGCTGCAACTTCTGCGCCTGCCGCTTCACTGCCTGTAAGACTCACACCCTGTACCAGCGGATGCTCTATAATGGATTTTACTTCCTTATGCCCTACTTCAAGATTTTGAAAAATGCCCTTAGGGAAACCAGCTTTCAGAAATATTTTTTCAATGAGATTACCGCTTTCAAAACAGATGGACGCATGTTTCAGGACCACGGTATTGCCCGCCAGAATTGCAGGGACTGCAAATCTGAGCACTTGCCAGAAAGGAAAATTCCACGGCATCACTCCCAGTATGACACCTTTTGGTTGAAAATGAATCTCACTCACCCGAAATTCCGTTTTGATCTTCTCTGGCTTCAGTACATCATCTGCTGTGGCATAATAATCGACCATAAGGGCGCATTTCTCAATTTCTGCTTTCGCCTGCGCAATGGGTTTATTCATCTCCCGGGTAATATTCTCTGCAAGGATGTCCCGGTTTTGGGTAAGTTCCGCTGACAGTTTTTTCAGTAATTTCTGTCTTGATTTGAAACTGACTTTCTTCCATTCCTGAAAACTACGGTCTGCTTTCTTAATCTTATTTTCTATTGTATTTGTCATTTTCTTATAATTTAAATCGCATCATGATCCATCTGCCTGGTCTTCTACATCATCAACCATTCATTCACGAGGCTGGCCGCCAGTCTCGCCGTTCTGTCCTGCAAATCATAAACCGGATTTACCTCGGCTACGTCCAGTGCCAGTAATTTGTCACTGCGCAGTATATGTCTGAATACGTGCATAAAGGTTGCATCCGCAAAAATACCATTATACGCTGCTGCCGAAACGCCGGGGGCTATAGATGCATTAAAAACATCCATACAAACCGTAAGATACAAGACATCAGCCTCAGCCATCAGCACATCAATTTTTTCATAAAGTGACGCCAGATTCTCAAAGAAGAGCTCATCAGCAAGAATATACTTCATACCAAACTGATGGGCCACATCAAACAATTTGAGTGTATTGGAATTTCTCTGAATGCCAATGTGCAGCGAATGAATATCCCCTTCGGCAGCAATCTGCCGGAATCCGGTTCCCGAACTGGGACCTGTACCCGGTTCCGGTTCGCGGTTATCAAAATGCGCGTCGATATTGATAATACCAATTTTCTTCTGGGGAAAAGCATTTCTGATTCCGGAATAATGGGCAAAGGTCACTTCATGCCCGCCACCCAGCACCACAGATTTTGCACCCCGATTCATCACCCAGCTCACCTTTTCTGCCAGCAATTGCTGAGCACCTTCCAGGTCACCGTTCTCACAATGTATATTCCCGAAATCTACCAAAGAAAAGTCCGGGCGAATGACCGGAAAATTAGACATGTTTTTCCTGATGAGGTCCGGAGCATCTTTAGCTCCCTGTCTTCCCTTATTTCTCCTTACTCCTTCATCTACGGCAAAACCATGTAAAACGAAATCCCCAGGTAAGATATTTTCATACTCGGTTTCTGCTTTAACCCGCTGAAAAATCCTGTGATGCAAAGGATCATCACCATCAAATCTACCTTGCCAGATGCTCATGATTGTATATATTAAACTTGTTCTCCATCTATATACACACCTGCAGCACTCATACTGCCCTGATTGTATAAAACATTCTGGAAATTATCTGTTTTAAATGTGACGAAATCCGCTTTATATCCTTTCGCCAAAGTACCACGATCCTGCATACCCAAAGCATAAGCCGCGCGGAGGGTAATTCCGGCCAGAACTTCTGCCGTAGATAACTTCTCGTAGGCAGCCAGTATAGACGCCTGTGTAATCAGATTGCCCATAGGTGCCGAACCGGGATTCCAGTCGCTGGCAATTGCTAAAATTCCGTTATGATCCAGAATTTTCCTCGCCGGGGTAAACTTTTCACCCAGCCCCAGACTCGCACCCGGCAGCGCCACTGCCGCCGTTTCAGACTCTGCCAGAAAAGCAATATCATCATCTATCGTGGCCTCCAGATGGTCTGCAGAACGCGCGCCCACCTCTGCGGCAATGCGGGAACTCCCGGGTGTGAACTGATCTGCATGCACCGTTATTTCAAAACCTAAGTTTTTAGTTTTGGTCAAAAAATCTTTGGATTCTTCAGGCAAAAAAGCGGTTTTCTCAACAAAGATATCCACGCGCTTTGCCAGATTTTCAGCTTTTACTGCAGGTAAAATTTCAGTTAAAATATACTGCAGGTATGCACTGTTATCTCCTTCAAAATCACGCGGCTTCAGGTGAGCCGCAAGACAGGTGGGCACCAGTGTCGCTTTTGTTTTTGCCTGTGCCTTTTTAATCACCCGCAACATCTTCAGCTCATTTTCAACATCCAGTCCATATCCTGATTTTATTTCGATGGTGGTAATGCCCAGACCCACCAGAAACTGAATTCTCTGCAATGTAGATTTCAGCAGTTCTTCTTCTGTTGCAGCACGCGTATGCTGTACAGAACTCCAGATGCCGCCACCGCGCTCTGCAATTTCCAGATAGGATTTCCCGGCATTGCGCATCGCAAAATCATTGGCACGGTTTCCGCCAAAGCAAATATGCGTATGCGCATCAATAAAAGCAGGCATCGCTATCCTGTCTTCTGCTATGATGTCTTTCTCTGCATCGGGATAGCGGGTCATTAACGTCTTGTAGGAAGTGGTTTCAACCACTTTACCGGCATCCACCAGAATTCCTCCGTTTTCAATAATTTCCAGTTGGTGATCTGAAAGTTTCCCACGAAGGGGAAGATTAGCAAGGGTGACAATTTGCCTGAAGGGACCAATGATTTTCATACGTGTAAATGTACTAATAATAGAAGCAGTTCCAAAATTTAACAATTCAAATTTATCTTATATCCTCGGGAAATAAGTGGATGACCACAATACTTTTGCTCAAACTGAACACCGGAGACTGATTTTCATTCTGAATGACTTATCTTTGACTGTAATTAATTTAAAACCTGTATGCCTGATTTTCTTCACCCGGACAAAGAAAATTATTCTGAAGAAGAACTGATTCAAGAAGAACAAATCCGCCCGCAAAGCTTTGGTGATTTTGCAGGGCAAAGGAAAACTCTGGACAATCTGGAAGTATTTGTTCAGGCGGCTAAAAACCGGGGTACCGCACTAGATCATGTATTACTCCACGGTCCGCCGGGACTTGGAAAAACCACTTTATCCCATATCATTGCCAATGAACTTGGAGTCAACTGTAAAGTCACTTCCGGTCCGGTACTGGACAAACCCGGCAGCCTTGCCGGACTGCTCACCAATCTGGAGGAAAATGATGTATTATTTATTGACGAAATTCACCGGTTATCGCCCATCGTGGAAGAATACCTCTATTCTGCCATGGAAGATTATAAAATTGACATCATGCTGGAAACCGGGCCCAACGCCCGAAGTGTGCAGATTGGCCTCAACCCCTTTACGCTAGTAGGCGCTACCACCCGCAGCGGAATGCTCACCAAACCCATGCTGGCGCGGTTTGGCATTCAAAGTCGTCTTGAATATTACACGGTGGAGTTGCTGGGCATGATTATAGAAAGAAGCGCACGTGTTTTAGGCGTTAAAATTTACGAAGATGCCGCCCTGGAAATCGCCCGGAGAAGCCGAGGAACACCCCGGATTGCGAATGCTTTGCTTCGCAGGGTAAGGGATTTCGCAGAAATCAAAGGAAACGGTGAAATTGAAATCAATATTACAAAATATGCACTGAACTCACTGAACGTGGATGAGTTCGGGCTGGATGATATGGACAATAAAATCATGAAGGTCATGATTGAAAATTTCCGGGGAAAACCGGTAGGAATTTCCGCACTGGCCACTTCAATAGGCGAAAATCCGGAAACACTGGAAGAAGTGTACGAACCTTTTCTGATTCAGGAAGGGTTCATCATCCGGACACCACGTGGCCGGGAAGTGACCCCAAAAGCCTATCAGCATCTGGGAATCAGCCGCCCAAAAAATCCGGGTGAATTGTTTTAAAAAATGTATATTCCGAAACTATACCGCAGTGATGATGAAGTGCTGATGAAAAAAATCATCCGTAAACATGGCTTTGCCCTGCTTATTTCGTGCAGGGAAAAACTCGCCGCTACCCATGCAATGTTTCTGCTGAAGGAAAAACCGGACCATTTCTATCTGGAGACCCATATTTCAAAAGCCAATCCGCAGGCGGATGTCCTGCAGAACGGAGATGAAGTACTGTGTGATTTCCTGGGCAAACATGCCTATATTTCCTCCTCATGGTACAATCATCTGAATGTATCTACGTGGAATTATGAAGCCGTTCAGGTTCGGGGCACGGTACAACTGATGACCGATGATGAACTCTATGCACACCTTGCCGGTCTGACTGCCCAATATGAAATGAAGCAGAAATGCCCGGTACTTGTGGAAGATATGGGCGAAGCATTTGTGCAGGAGGAAATGAAGGGTGCGTTCGGCATCAGCGTCATTCCAACAGAAATTCATATCGCCTCAAAACTGTCTCAAAACAGAAAACAAACTGACTTCAGAAATATTATTGCTGAACTGGAGCAAGGAAGTGAAGGCGAAAGGGAAATCGCTGCCAAAATGCGTAAACTCCTGCAGGAATCTCATTAATGCTAAAAAACTTTCGGAATTGAATACCTTACTGCCACTTTCTGAGAAAGAGAAAAGAGTATTGCGAAAGACCATGATTTCCAGGATTGCACTGTTTTTTGTGGCAATCTTACCACTCATCACTTTTTCCGTGTATCTGCTGTATCTGGCCGCCATGAGTTTCGCAGATGGTTCGCAGGATGTGTTCAGTTTTATCATTCCCGCTGTAATACTCCTCTTTTATGTATTGGGTGCAAAATATATTCTACCGCCACTGGTCAATGTCCTGCGCTACAGAAAAACAGAAGGTAAAAAAGTCTTCACGACTTGTATACGGCAAATATCGAAGCGATATATCGGAGCAAAAGGGTTGGTTTTCACCCTTAAAACTGACCTTTTCACCATTGACACAGCAAAAGACATTGTACTCATTTGCGACATTCCACTCACAGACCTTGCACCCGGAACCGAGATCAGCATTCACAAGCTGCCCGGCATCCGTAATGAAATTCTGCGCATCAGCACACCACTGGAAGTGAATACAGGAAAAAGTTGAGTGAATTTGCTTATATTTTTTTAAATTTAACAAAAAATACAACTATAATTCCAGATTCTTTTCCGGAATTTAATTTACAAAATATTCAAACATGAAATTATATCCCATACAATGTGGAAAATTTAAACTGGACGGAGGTGCCATGTTCGGCGTGGTTCCCAAATCAATTTGGCAAAGAACAAACCCCGCAGATGAACGCAACCTGATTGATCTGGGTACACGCTCACTGCTGGTAGAAGACGGCAAAAAGCTGATTCTCATAGACTGCGGACTGGGAAATAAGCAAGACGATAAATTCTTCGGGCATTACTCACTCTGGGGCGATGATTCACTGGATAAAAATCTTCAGAAATATGGATTCGTACGTGATGATATTACAGATGTGTTCCTTACTCACCTTCATTTTGACCATTGCGGTGGCGCTATAGAGTGGAATGATGACCGCAGCGGCTACAGACCGGCTTTTAAAAATGCGCAGTTCTGGACGAATGAAAACCACTGGCAATGGGCTACAGAGCCCAACCCCAGAGAAAAAGCAAGTTTTCTGAAAGAGAACATCATTCCTATTCAGGAAAGCGGGCAGTTAAATTTTCTGCCACTTCCGGCCACCGGCAATTACGGATTTGCACCTGACCTGAAGATGGATGTCATTTTTGTGGACGGACATACGGAGAAGCAGATGCTGCCGGTCATTCAATACCAGGAAAAAACGATTGTATTTGCTGCTGACCTAATTCCCACCACCGGCCATATACCACAGGTATATGTGATGGGGTATGACACCCGCCCCCTGCTTACTGTAGAAGAAAAAGCAAAGTTTCTGAAACAATGTGTGGATAATGATTATCTGCTGTTCTTTGAACATGATGCACACCACGAACTGGCAAGTCTGAAAATGACGGAAAAAGGGGTACGCCTGGATGAAACCCTGGGCTTTAATGAAGTATTTGGCTATTAAACAACATTTCAACCATATGAAAGACAGTGACCCCCCGGGGAAAATTATTGGCCTTACCGGAGGCATAGGATCCGGAAAAACTACGGTAGCACATCTGCTGCAGGAGGCAGGATTCCCCGTGTATACTTCAGATGATCGGGCAAAGGATATCGTCAATGATAATCCAGCTCTCAAAGAACAAATCCAGGAACTGCTGGGCGCAAAAGCTTATAACGAAGAAGGAAAATACGACCGGAAATATGTAGCCAGTATTGTATTTAATAATGATGAATTACTCCTGAAACTGAACGCCCTGATTCACCCTGCAGTTCGAAAAGATTTTGAAAGCTGGATCAGCTTTCAGACTACAGATTACCTGTTTAAAGAAACCGCTCTGTTATTTGAACTGGGTCTGGACAAAGAATGCTGGAAGAGTCTGCTGGTGACTGCAGATGATAACCTGCGGATGAAACGGGTTATGGATCGTGACGGAAAGACCTACCGTGAAGTAGAAAACGTCATAGAAAAACAGATGGCTGAGAATGAGAAAATAAAACGTGCCGATTTCATCATTTACAACAACAGCGATCTGTCTCAACTCCGGCTTGAAACAGAAAAATTCCTGAAGCAACTCAACGAATTTGCGGTATAAAAATCATCTCAGAATATAAGAAATGCCTTCCTGTGCGGAGGGCATTTTCATTTATATATATCTACAGCACACTATTAAAGTCATAAAAAAACCCTCATCGCTGAGGGTTTCAATTTTGAACGAATCTGTTATTCTTTAATGAATTTCTTCTGAACAGTTTCTCCATTCGTATCTGTAATATCTATGATATATACACCACTGATGAGTTTGCTCACATCCATTCTGTTGCTGAAGATTGCACCATTTTGAATCAACTGTCCGATGGAGTTGTACACTTTATAAGTAGCACCATCTTTCACTTTGGTCACATTCAGGATATTCTTCACAGGGTTCGGATAAAGAATCACCTGATTATTGTCCATGATGTTATTTGGTCTTGGCTTCACGATTCTTACTTTGTAATCTTCCACCTCACCATTATCAAACGTAGAACACATTTCAGGAGAACCATTTCTTCTCATGGCTACTCTCATCACCAGGTACTTATCGTTTGTTAAGCTCACATATGCATCAGCCGGAACAGAGAATGTACCTGCAGCAGGATTGTTTGTGTTGGCCGGAGCAATCAGAATTCTTTCATCATTAGCAAACTTGCCGTCTCTGTTGAAGTCAATCCAAACTGTTACCGCTTCGTTATAAACCTGACCTGTCCATTGCTTGGTAATCGAAATCTGGTTACCGGTAGATCCTTGTGCAAGCACAATCATCTTATCAATTGCATCTACATAGCTGGTATATCCTGATGCACCTGAATCATTGGTCATTTCGGTTCCGCCAGCTGGTTTCACAGTAACATTTGAAATAAATTCATCAGAAGAATTGGCTCCTTCCATGTTACAATATACCAGTGTAGGTGTTGTAAACACATATGGATGTGTAAATTGCTGAAGACCACCGTTACAGATATTTGCAATCATTACTTCGTACTGAGTTTCCTCGGTAAGGCCGGTAAGAATGTATGTATTGGTATTCACTGTAACACTGTTCCATCCGCTGTTACCTACTTTTCTCCATCTCAGTTCATAAGACGCACCCGGGAATGCATTCCAGTCTATCTGTGCTGTCGTCATGGTAAGGTTGGTAATAATAAGACCTACAGGAGCCATTTCACATGTTGGCAATGTAGTAAATACCACCGGAGTAGAGAATGGATTCTGTGCACCTGAACATACAGAAGCTACTCTGACTTCATACGTGGTATAAGGATCCAGATTAGTCAGCGTATAAGAGTTGGTGGTCACATTCACTGTAGTCCATGTTGTACTTCCCACTTCTCTGTACTCCACCACATAACTTGCCGAAGGAACAGGATCCCATGTCACAACCGCACTATCTGGTGTAATATTGGTCACCACAAAATTGGTTGGTGGCTCAGGATTACACAGGGTTTCAAACGGTATTTCTGCCGGAGTTCCCGGTACATTATCACAAAGTGCTACTACCTCTACAATATACTGAGTAGATGGTGTTAGATTCGGGATCGTATAGGTACCGGTAAGGAATGTCACCGGAATCTGTGCCGTCCAGTTTGCTGCTCCCACAGGTTTGTGTCTTACAATATAAGTAGCACCACCCGGATCCGGAGTCCATGTTACGGTTGCCGTATTATGTGTAATACCCGTTACCTGAAGGTTCGCCACCGGATTACTGTTACATGGAATAGGCTCTACCAGATCTACTGCATAATCTTCTACTTCTCCATAGTCAAATGTACCACAAGCCGCTGCCGGAGAGGTACGTCTTGCAATCACTCTCATTTTAGTAGGCAGGTTGCCCGCGTATCCTACTGCAGGCACATCAAATGTGGCTACTACCGGCGTAGTCTGACTTGGCGTGAAGCTCATGATCAGCTCTGTCACATCAAATACGCCATCTCTGTTAAAGTCAATCCATGCATCGATGGCAACGTTATTCGGAGCATTCACCCATCCTTTGCTTACAGATATAGTATTACCTGTAGATCCAAGTACCAGTGATACTCTTTTCGTTGTGTCAAAATAATAATTGGTATAATTACTGGTTCCGGAGTTATTACTCATGGTAGGGAAAATCGGGAAACCGGTAGGATCTACGGTAACATTGGTAATATGATCATCAACATTGGTTACTGTAGAACCTGCATTACACCACTGCAATGGAGGTGTTGTAAACTGGTACGGAGTACTGAAAGCACCTTGCGTTCCACTACAGATATACGCTACCTGGAATTCATACGTAGTCTGTTCCATCAGACCGGTGAGAATATGATAGCTATCTACCGGAGCCGGAGTAACTACAGTCCAAGGCGAAGCCGGAGTGGTTACCGGTCTCCACTGCACTACATACTGAGCACCCGTAGCAGGCATCCAGGTCAGCGTTGCAGAAACCGGACTCATATTACCTGCGCCTAATCCCTGAGGCGCTGCAGTAGTACAAGGAATTGGCTCTACCAGTCTTACATCATAATCTTCTACTTCACCATATGTAAAGGTACCACAAGCAGAAGGGTTACCCGCTTCCTGCACAATAACTCTCATTCTGGTATTCAGCGGACCATTGTATGCTCCCGGAGGCAACGGCACGGTAAATGGTGCGGATACAATCGGAGTTGTCAGGTTGGAAGTACTGGTAACTACTCTTTCTGTCGCTTCAAAGGTTCCGTTCCTGTTAAAGTCAATCCATACCCCTACACCAGCTGCATACTGAGTTCCGGCCCATGACTTGGATACCGATACGGTATTATTTGCCGTACCCATAATGAATGTAGCCAGTCTGGATGGGTCACCTGTATAATCTGTATATCCTGCAGCACCGGTAGAGTTGCTCACCAGAGCAGGAGCGCCGACTGCGTTGGTAGTGACATTTGAGATATAGGTTCTGGTTGTGTTATTGGTTGGGTTTGCCGCACAATACGGAAGTTGTTCTGTAGTAAACTGAACCGGACCGGCAAAGTTGCCCTGCGTAGTTCCACAGACATAAGCTACCTGCCATTCGTAGGTGGTCTGTTCTGTAAGGTTGGTCAGCGGATAATAACTGTTGTTCAGGTTTACCGTAGTCCATGCAGATGCCGGTGTCGTTACAGGTCTCCACTGCAGAATATAAGTGGCTCCCTGAGCAGGCATCCATGAAAGGTTGGCACTCACGTTGGTAAGACCGGTAACATTCAGCAGCGTAGGAGGTGCTGTAGTACAAGCAGGCAGCGGATCTGCCACTAACTGCAACTGAGGTATTGTAGAATATCTGCTGGTTGCTGTAGGCGGGTTCACAGGATCAGGATTTGTGCTATCACTGTAATACAACATACCTCTGTTGGTTCCGGCTGAATAGCTGCCCCAGTTTGCAGTACATGACCAGTCCGGAGCATTTTCGTCTACTGCAATAACCAGATTACTGGTTCCGTCCCATATAAATGGAACTGCAAGAGTAAGTTCAACCCAGGTACCGGCGGTCATATTGCCCAGTGTGCCCTGATAAACCTGCATCAGCTGGTTATAAGGCACCCAGGATGTTGTCGTAGCAAAGTTCGCCTGGTTGGTATTACCCATAAACACCGTCCACTGATTATAGTTGGCCTGCGTTGCAGCCGTAGCAGCCACTTTAAAGCGGATTCTGCTGATTACATTATTATTTCCTACTGCCGATGTCACTTCAGCGGCGGTATAGATTTGCTGTGAATAACCATAACCGAAGCATGAATATACCGGAAGGTTACCCATGGATGTGGTACCGCTGCCTATTTGTCCGGGTGTAAATTCAGGACCAGGAATCCATAGACTGCTGTCTGTTGGTGAACAAATGGCACGTACCCACCAGTAATAAGTGGTTCCCGGAGTCAGGGTGGTAAGGTTCGCCGTTGGGCCGGGAACCGCAGTACCTGCTGTTGCAGCGGTAGGCGGAGTATTTGTGGTACTCAAGTAGTACTCATAACCGTTTGCCGGCACAGGTGTAATACCTGTCCAACCTAAGGTCGCGGAATTTGGTGTCACGTTGGACACGTTCATATTGGTAGGTGTAGGACAAGTAGGAATTAAAAGGTTAATATTATCTATAGCAGCCGGAGGCATAGTCCCCACACTTCCGTCATTACGCCATTCAAACACCAGACGCATCATTGAACCTGCGAAAGAACTGATGTTCAGATTTGTATTCATGTAAGTCTGCCAGTTAGACTGTAAATTCATATTGCCTCCTACCTGAATTCTTCCGCTGCCGGCAGTAATCTGTGCTCCGGCTGTAGGTGTGAAGGTAGCTGGTACCAGCCATACCCGTATATAATCACAGCAGCTTTCACCGTATGCTCTCCAGTCAAAAGAGAAAGTTGCTGATGTAGCACCTGCCGGAATAATTAAATCCTTATAGGCATGTGCCACACTGGTAGAGTTATTGGTATAAGTGTTGGACGCACCGTTATCATTGGAAATATAGATGGAATTGGCAGGGTTACCAGCCGCTGATCCATAAAACCATTTATTCGTCTGATTTCCTATCAGCGTAAAATCATATCCATTGGTAAAATCCTGATGATAAGGCAGCGGCGACGGACCAAAGTTACCAGGAACAAATGGCAATCCCGGCACCCAGGCAGTTTTATCTGTTGGCGAACAAACAGAACGCACCCACCAGTAATAGGTGGTACCTTGTGTAACAGGTGTAAATGTAGCCGTAGTTACCCCGGCTGCTACCGGTGTACCTACAGTAGCTGCTGTAGGCGGAGTATTTACGGTACTGAAATAATATTCATATCCCTGAGCCGGTGCAGGATTAGCCGCAGTCCAGTCCACCGTTACCGACGTGGGTGTAATATTGGTCACCAGCAGTGCTGTAGGCTCAAAACAAGTTGGCGCTTGTTTTACCTGAATCTCATCCAGCAATACATCGTCATAAAAATAACCATTTCCGTTTACATCTTTATCTACTGTGAAACGCAACTGAATGGTTGCACCTACATAGGCAGCTCCAAGCGAAATACCGACTGTTCTCCACTCATCATGGTTAGAGGTATCAGAAAATATCTGTACCCAACCGGTACCATCGTTTACATGAACCCGCAGCGCGTTATTATCGTAGTTTGGCAATGTTCCTGTAGCAGAAGTCAGGTGGTTTTTAAACCACTCAAACTCCACATAAGGATCAGTAAGTCCTGTTAAATTTATCTGCGGAGATAATAATTCGACATTGTGAAGATTATCATATGGTGACGAAGCGTCCACCCAGGCATAGGTTCCTGTGGGCTTACCGTTATTAGTGGCACCATAGCCAGGCGCGCCCGAAAATCGCCAAAGTGCATACGTACTGGTGGAAACAGGATTCTGATTGACCCAACAATTGGGCAATGCACCTCCACCAAAAGATTGTATAAACGGAACACCGACCGGAGCACAAGTCTGGCCGTTTACCATTGATATAAATCCTAGGATTAATATTAGTAAAAGTTTTTTCATAATTACACTATTTCTATATTATCTACAAATCTAAGATTTTTTTTGGTAATTGATAGGTAAGTATTGCTAATTTTTTTACTCCGAATAATATAATGCTGATTTCATGTAGGATAATGATAAAATATCTCATTATCATGAAAAAGCCGCTCCCCGATGAACAGGGAGCGGCCTTAACCAAATACTGTAATTATCTATTTCTTGATAAATTTTACAGTGGCATTGATATTTTCATCGGTGACGGTAATCAGGTAATTTCCGGTTACCAATCCCGATACATTTACTTTACCCTCTTTTACCAGGCCGCCATCTACCAACTGACCCGCCATGCTGTGAATCTGATATCTGGCCTTGTTTGAAACTTTGGTAATATGCAGAACATCTGTGGCCGGATTCGGATAAATCTGGAAAGCATTGTCTGTAACTTCGCGCGTCGCCATGCTTCCGGTCACCACCACATTGTAATCTTCAACCTCACCATATCCTAATGTTCCACATGAACTTGTCAATATGGCACCGGCCTGACTGGAACCACCATATACATTTATCACTCTCATTCTCAGCGCCTGATTTTCTACTGCAGTTGCAGGAACAGTAAACGTTGCTGTAACCGGTGTGGCTGTACTTACCGGAGAACTCATTACACGCTCGCTATCTTCAAAAGTACCGTTCAGGTTAAAATCTATCCATGCGCTTACTGCATCAAAGTCAGGATTATTATCCATCCACGCTTTGGTTACAGATAAAGTGTAGGTATTCCCTTTTACCAGATTAATCTGTAATGCAGGATTGGTTGTATAATTGGTATAAGAGCTGTTCATGGAATTGTTATTTACATTTGCTAACGTGACGTTAGAAATATACTCAAAATTCGTATTGGTTGCTCCTGCTGTACAATAATTTATTACCGTTGTACTAAAATTAGTGGACGGTGACCAGGCTCCGGGTGTTCCGGAACAGATCGCTCTTACCTGTACTTCGTAGTTGCTGCCTGCCGTAAGACCGGTGAGGTTCACTGTTGGTACATTTGACGTAACTGTAGTCCAGTTTGCAGAACCTACAATTCTGTACTGAATTTCATAAGTGGCTCCTGCCATAGCATTCCATGAAACAGTAGCCGAAGGTCCGGAAATATTAGATACTGTAATATTCTGCGGTGCTGTACCGTCACAAGCGGTAAGTGTATTTATAGTAAGTGTTTTAACCGCATAGAACACATTATTAATGGAACTGATGCGCACAATTGCCGTAGAACCTGAGGCCAGACCGGTAAACTGTACATCTTCTGAACCATCATTCGGTGTAGAGGCAATCAGCGTGGTCCAGGTAGCACCGTTATTGGTCGTATAATCAATTTTAACATTCGGGCTGTTATATGGTGCGGCGTTGGTAGCAGCCACATCCCATGTCAGCGGACCGGCAGTATTGTTGAATCCCTGCGTGGAAGTCACGGCAAAAGGACCATCATTGCCTACCGTAATGGTTTGCTGTGCATACTGGGTTTGCTGCTGTGCTACATTTGCGTTATTATCTCTGGCTGTAATTCTGAAATTCATGGTTCTGGCCACCGTAGGTACTGCCTCCCATAAATTATTACTGTTATTCAACACACCTGAAAGCACCGAAGACAATCTTGGGAAATATCTGGTAGGACTGGTACCCGGCAGAACAGAACGGAATGCTGCGCCGGTGGTGGTATTTCCTAAATTAGACGTGTTTATCGGCTGAGTTGCAGTATCGTACTGCTCCCAGGTATAGGTCATGGGATCTCCTTCCGGATCGGTCACATTTGCCGTAAGCACAAAAGCAGTTCCTTTCGGGATGGTATAGGGTGTTAAAGCGGTGATTACCGGTGGATTATTGGTAATGTTTACGGCAACACCACAAGTATTTCTGTTAATGATATTGGTCTGAACCTGCTCTATGGACCGGGCATGGAAATAAGGATCTGAATGTGGTTGTACATCTGTGGTAGAGCCTGTAATTCCTGCATAGCCCATAATCGTAGATCCGGATCCGGGCTCCATATTGGATCCGCTGCCTTCCAGACCATGGGAGAATGTATGATTGGCGCCCAGCTGGTGTCCCATTTCATGGGCTACATAATCAATGTCAAAGGTATCACCCATCGGTGCTCCGGAACCCGGCGACGTGTAGGCACTTCCTTTATAAGCATTGGTAGCATTGCTGCAGATACAGCCTATACAACCTGCATATCCACCTCCACCGGCATGTCCGAAAAGATGTCCTATATCAAAAGCTGCATTTCCGGGCGTCACCATTAGGACGTTTGCCAGTTCAGAACTCCACGCTCCACTAGCACCAGTTGCCGGCGGAGAATAAGGATCTGTATTTGAATTGTTATAAATCAGACCCGGAAAATTCTGCAGAATAAGTTTCAGCGCAAAATCTTTCTCGAAAACACCGTTAACCCGGGTCATCGTTGCGTTCATTTGCGTCAGTGCTCCTGCTGTACCTCCGAAGTAAGTGGTATATTCGCCTGTTACGGACAGTGCCAAACGATAGGTTCTGTATTTTTTATCAGAACTTTTGGAGAAATCTGACGGATTGTTTGCAAAAGACTGCCCTGCCTTGTACAGTTGATTCATCTGGTTTTGGGCATCAGAACCCTCCTCTGTATGACAAACAAACGCTTTGTCGCCTTTCTGACCATCTCTGAGGTAAAGCCTGTACAAATTCTGCGATTTGTCTGATGGTTCAATGAATTCATAACCTCCGGATTTCATAATCATGGACTGAAAATCGTTTGGTGCCACACTGAAGCGTATGGTTTTCGAAGGATCATCTATACCCACTCCGGCATAAGAGCCCAGTTGATACTGATCTGCAAGTTCCTGCACCACTACAGGTGCACTGTACACATTAAACCGCTCCATCTTACCACCCTTTACAGGTACCGAAATCACTACCGGCTGTGCATAATTGCCTGCTTCCTGAGCATTGGCCAGCTGGTTTCGGATCTGGTTGATATCTAATGTGAAAAACTCTTCTTTCTGAGAAGGGTATTCCAGCCTTCCTCCCTGTTTGGGTGCGGGTTTCCATTGTGCAAATGTGGAAGCTACCATCCCGGAGAATACTAAAAATGTAAGAAGTCTCTTCATAGCTCTATATTATATTTAATGCTACAAATCTACTTAAATTTTAATAAAAATTCTGATTTCATTCAATAAACTTTTGATTTGTACAAAAAGGAAAAATCACTTTACCACGGTAAAAGGAAAAGCGTAAGACACTGGTCGTACGACTTCATGTTTGCACTACCGGCACTGATAGTAAGTGAAAGATTTAGAACATTGGCATTAGGACCATCCATGGTTCAATATGTGCCCGGCGCTGTTCTAAAGTCTCCAGATGCATTCTTTCTTGATTGCCTATGCTTGTCTTGTTGAGCTGTAAGGAGTATTAGATGTATTGTTTAAGGCACGCTGATTCGCACCTTGATTCATTAGAGTCAAAGAATCCCTCACCTGTCGTGCAGGCATAGCAATATAAACAGGAAGAACTTATCTGGTGTCGTAATTCAGGTTTAACAATAATTAAAAACATAAACCAAATTATCGTACTTTTGCTATTCACAATATATGTTCATGATAAAAACAATTCTGAAATCCACTGCAATTGCTATAGCCGGAATCTTCACCCTGCAATGTACCCCACAGATGAATACCGATACAGCCCGTGCCGAAGAAAACGCAGCTTCTGCCAAGCATCAGTTGAATAAAATTGTACTGGAAGAAATGACCCGCGGTCACAGGAGGATGATTACCATCACGTCTTCAGAAAAAATCATTGAAATAAACGGAGTCAGTAAGGATTCAAAAACATCTGCTGCGGAATGGGAAACGCTGGTAAAACTGGCTCAGAAACAGGACCTGGATAAAATTGATTCCTACGAATCTCCTACCACCAAAAGATATCATGATGGCGCCATGATGGCCAATCTCAAAATAACGGCAAACGGCAATACCTATACCTCACAAGGCTTTGATTCCGGCACTCCGCCGGCTCAGTTTTCTGATCTGTACTTTGCGGTAGCCGGCCACTTCCCCCTGAAATAAATCAGAATTCATAGGCTATATTCCACATATAGCCCATGTTGAACTTTCCGGAACTTTTCCCGAAACCGGGTACAATCATCGGGTAAATTTCTTCCTGTTTTGTGGTCAGCATCAGATATCTGGGCTGTACACTCACATCAATATAGAAATTACTGCTGAAGAGCTGAACACGTCCTCCCAGGTGTCCTTCCAGCCAATAAGAAGACTGGGTGGATGCAGGAAAGGCCTGAAAAGAATTACTGCCGCCAAAGCCACGGATGGGAACCGCAAAATACTCCTGCTCATAAAATGACGCACCCAGCTTTCCACCTGCAAAAAAACCGTTCTGAATATTCTCCGGATCTTTCATAAGCCGGTACAGCACGCCAAGTTTGATGAAAGCTCCGGCTGCGCGGGCATCATAGCCATTTTTAATATAGCTGTTTTTTTCATATCCTGCGTCTGCTGCAGCATGCAGGTCTTTCCTAATTCTGGAGGAAACAAAACCCTGAAATAATTGCCGGTCTGAGAAAAAAGAAACCCCGGCATTCAGCACGTCTGCCCCAACCATAAAATTGGGTTCGTATTTCCATTTTTCGGGCTGTGCCGTTTCAGCATCCTGCGCGAAAAACCAAAAACCCCACAGGCTAAAAAAGAAGGAAAAGATGTGTTTTGTCTTCATTTACAATTTGATTTTGAGCCGACTCTGTACCCAGCACCGGTACCGGTGTCTGCAGCTGATAAGTTACTTCCTGATAAAGTTTCCGGATGCCACAGGCCGGAGAAACGTATTCATTGACCGTAGTATGATTGATTTTCACGACAGATGCCGGACCTGCGGCAGCGGTGCGGATGTACAACTCCGTAAAAGGTACATCTTCCACACGCAGCGGAATCAGTACCGAATCTGTGGGGAAACGGTTCTGAACCACGGGCACCTCCCCGCCGCCATAATCCACACTTACAAACAGAGAATCCATGGTGCGGGCTTTGCCCGTGGCTTCGGTTTTAAATTTGATTTTCATACGGGGTGTACCTTCACCTCCCGTACAGACATCATCATCTGTACTGCAGGAAGTCAGCATCAGAAATGTAGCAAGAAATATGATAAAACCTTTCATAAATTCCGTTTTAGTTATTCGGATTCAGCGCTTTTTCCAGGCGGAATGCCAGATCTTCATAATGGTACCGGTTGGCAAGATGTGCCGCACTTTTCGTCTTCAGTTCATTCTTCAGTTCGTTCAGTACCCCTCTTACCGTAGCCTGTACATCTGAATGTGAGGAGACAGTGACCCCTCTGGCTCCGGCAGATTTACCACCCAGCAATCCCAGCATATTTTCTACATAGTTGCGCTGCAGATTTCTTCTGTACAAATCCGGTTCAGAGATAAAAATTTCCTTTTTCAGGTCCTGCATATATCCTGCCAGCGGATAGGCATTTTTTTCTGACGCTTCAGACTGATACATCATTTGTAGTACTGCCGGGTTCAGGATTCTGTTCAGCACGGAATTCTGCAGGTTTTCTACCACTGTCACTGCGGAGCTGCCGGTTTTTTCAAAAATCCCGTCTTTCAGCAACCATTTGGGAGTGGAAAACAGTTCTTCACTTAAAAACTGAAGTGCCTGCTGCTGGTCTTTTTTGGAAACCACTTCATAAACCGCTCCTTTTTGCTCAACCGTTTTGGGAGTTTCATATCGTCCGCCGATGTATTTTGAAACATGTCCCAGATACCTCCCGAACTGAGATGTTACCTGGCTGTACATGGTTCCCAGGTGTTCATACCCTTCATTAGGCTTTGCGGTCCAGTCCTCCAGATTGTTCACAATTCTTTCTAAATTCTTGATCCCATATTTCCCGGCAATCATGGGGTTGTCTCCAATCTGCTCACTTTGCAGACGGGGATCAAACATACTACTTTCTGTACCGAACCACAGCCTCGGATCTTTCAGTTTGCCCATCACCCATTTATTCAGGTGTTCCTTTTCGGCTTCCGGAGAGGCATACTCATAAAATCTTTTGTATCCCCACTCAATCGCCCAGTCATCATAATCACCTATACGCGGCATAATTCCGGCATCGCCTACTTTATCTTCGGGTTGTGCTACGTAGTTGAACCTTGCATAGTCCATAATGGACGGGGTATGACCGTTTTTCTCCAGCCACTTTTTATCCCGGAGCTTTTCTACCGGAACGGCGTTACTGGCTATAAAATTGTGTCTTAACCCTAAAGTATGTCCCACTTCGTGCGCAGAAACGAAGCGGATGAGTTCCCCCATCAGTTCATCATCAAAATCCATAGTTCTGGCACGCGGATCGTTTGGAGAAGCCTGAATGAAATACCAGTTGCGCAGCAGGCTCATCACATTGTGATACCAATTGATGTGGCTTTCCAGAATCTCGCCGGTACGGGGATCTGCAATAGACGGACCGGATGCATTGGGAACATCAGACGGCTTATAAACAATTGCTGAGAAGCGTGCATCTTCCAGACTCCACTCCGGGTCTTCCTTGGCATTTGGAATTTTGGCATAAATGGCATTTTTGAAACCGGCTTTCTCAAAGGACTTCTGCCAGTCATTCACGCCCTGCATTAGATACGGCACCCATTTTTTGGGCGTAGCAGGATCTATGTAAAAAACAATGGGTTTGGCAGGTTCTACCAGTTCGCCTTTTTTGTATCTGGCTAAATCCTGAGGTTTTGGTTCCAGCCTCCATCTTTTAATCATGGAAACCCTCTTCACCCCCTGCGGATCTGCATCAAAATCGGTATAACTCGTCGTAAAATAACCTACACGGGGATCAAAATACCGTGGCTGCATTTTATTTTCCGGAAGCAATACCAGTGATGAATTGATTTCTACCGTATAGTTTCCGCTGACTTCCGGTTTCGGCACTCCTGCGGGAAAGGTCACATTTCCCAGCGTTCTGGCAAAGGTCTTGGTCGTATTGATTTCAATATTGGATGGGAATGATTTCACAAAATTGATAAAAGACTTATCCTTCTGCAGTGCACCTACTTTATAATTCTTTTTAACATTGACCGCAAAAGAAACCAGCTCATTATCCGCATTTACAAAATCTGTAATGTCTACTACTGATGATTTTTTGTTTTTGCCCACTGCCTTTACAGAAAACGCATGAACAATAGATTGTACGTTGTTCCGCGTTACCGACTGATACATCTGCGAGGTGGAATCTGCAGCATAATCCGTGTAGGACACGGACCGGACAAAGATTTTATCCTGCGGACCTTTTTCAAAGAAAATAACGTTCTGGGCAATCTGATCCCCGGCATAACCTGTGGTTCCGGAGCGCATACCCGCAGCTGCTTTCGTAAGGCGGCTTACCAGCAAAAACTCTTTCTTCAGAACACTGTCGGGTATTTCAAAGTAGTATTTATCTCCCACTTTGTGTGTAGTGATGATTCCGGTTTTGGTCTCCGCTTTAGAGGTGATGACCTCACTATAGGGTTTAATGCCGTTTTTCTTTTCGGAATCCGGCTTTTTCACGGCAGCAGTATCTGTTTTTGCTGCAGTGGAGTCTTTTTCCTGTGCGGTAGTCCAGGCGGTGATCATGGTCATCATGACCAGCATATATAATTTCTTCATATTCAATTTTAATTAATGGCTAAAGATAAAAAATCTCAGCAGAATGATATATAAGTATCTCAGCGTAATTTCAGATTAATTCTTTACAAGCAATGCGATATTTTCTACGTGGTGGGTCTGCGGAAACATATCCACCGGCAGTATTTTCACGAGTCTGTACTGATCTTTCATCAAGGCCAGATCCCTTGCCTGCGTAGCCGAATTACAGCTCACGTATACGATTCTTTCCGGAGCCAGTTTCAGGATCTGCTCTACTACTTTATGATGCATCCCGTCTCTGGGCGGATCGGTAATCAGAACATCTGCTTTGGGATGTGTGGCCAGAAATTCGTCATTAAATATATCTTTCATATCCCCGCAGTAGAAGGTACAATTGTCCAGTCCGTTCAGTGCGGCGTGTTCTTTGGCAGCGTCTATTGCTTCGGGTACAGATTCAATCCCGATGACCTGTTTGGCATTGCGGGCCACGTACTGGGCTATGGTTCCGGTTCCGGTATAAAGGTCATACACTACTTCATCTCCCTTCAAATCAGCAAATTCCAAAGTTTTCCGGTACAGCTCTAGCGCCTGTTTATAATTCGTCTGAAAAAATGACTTCGGACCAATTTTAAACCGGAGTCCATCCATTTCCTCCATCAGAAATCCATCACCATGATAGATAATAATCTCCTGATCGTAAATGGAATCATTGGCTTTGGAGTTGATGCAATACACCAACGTTTTAATTTGCGGAAATGTGGCCAGCAAAAAATCAAAAAGTTTTTCACGCTGCTCAGTCTCCTCACGGTACAGCTGAAACAGCACCATCCACTCACCTTTAGAATTCTGCCGCATCATCAGCGTGCGCAGGAAACCACTATGATTTCTTACATCAAAAAACTCCAGTCCGTGCTCTGTAGCATATTGTTTCACTGCCAGACGGATGGCGTTTGACGGGTCTTCCTGCAGCCAGCATTCCTTCAGATCCAGAATTTTGCTCCACATTCCCGGAATATGGAATCCCAGAGCGTTTTTGTCACTGATATCCTCCTGCGAAAGTACTTCATCCGGAGTCAGCCAGCGGGCATTGGAAAATGAAAATTCCATTTTATTGCGGTAAAAATACTGCTCGCTGCTTCCCAGAATAGGAAGGGTTTCAAAATCTTCTATACCGCCGATTCTTTTAATATGGTTAAAGACTTCATCCTGCTTAAATTCCAGTTGTTTGTCATAAGCGAGATTCTGCCATTTGCAGCCGCCGCACACTCCGAAGTGAATACATTTGGGCTCCGTACGGAAGGGTGAAGCCTGCACCAGCTCTATGGCTTCAGCTTCATAGTATTTGGATTTGGATTTCTTCACGCGGGCATGAACCACATCTCCTGGCACAGCGCCGGATACCAGTACGGTTTTTCCCTCCTGGGTTCTGCCCACTGCCACCCCTTTGGCACCTGCTGCCACCAGCTGAATATGTTCCAGAATCAGGTTCTTCTTTTTATTTCTTGACATGCTGCAAAAATAGGAAGTTAATTCTGAAAATCAGGCGTGTTTTCTATGAGACTGGCGATATTTTTATACCGGTATTTTTCATGTATCTTCTGAAAATTATGGTTTGTGACTCTAAGGTTCGTAACCACAGAAACAGCCCTTATACAGGCTGCCGGAAAATCAAATCTGTTTCAGCACGATGCGCTCCCGCCAGTACAGATAGAGCACATTGCCCAAAAGTCCCAGGAAAAACACGGTAACAAACCACATGAACGGGTTTCGGATCCGGTTCCGGATCATATCTGTAAGGATGACGATAAAAAGCACGAAGTACACGATGACTGCTACAGCCATCAGTGCATTTCCGGTAAAAGGATCTGCCGGAAAGTGCGTGATCTTCAACCAGGCACCTACCAGAGCCAGTACCAATGAGATAATGCCGGCAGGCAGCAGGACTCTGCGGGGAATGAGTAAAGGTTTGGGGTTCATTTTGAAGCGTTTTTACCAAAGATACATTAAAAAATCCTGCTGAAAAGCAGGAAATTTTGTTATTGTTTGGTGAAAATGAGGTTTTCTACGGTAGGGAGAAACACTTTATCATTATCATATGGAGGTGGGCAAGATTCTGAATTTATTGTTGCAGGCTGCACCCGATAATTCCATTGAAACTGATTCGTATTTATTTTTTTGAAATACACTGTCCCTAAGCCTACCGAGCATCTGCCGCCATTTTGCATTAAAATAACTTCATTGTTTGCGGGCTTGGTAAATAAACTTAAAAATTCATAATCTTTATTGAGAGTAAAGTTATTATTCAGGGTTGAGTGAACAATTAAACCGCCAGCTATCACTTGATAACGAACCCTTAACATATCTCTATAAAAAACTTTGTCAATATCTTGAAACTGCTTTTGTAATTCTTTAGTAATAATTAAAGTAATAGTATTATTGTTTGCATAATTCGCCGTCCACGTTCCGACAAATTGATCTAATTCATTATTGATATCTTTAAAATAAGTACCTGTAGAAGATGTATACCATCCTGTATTAAGAGGGACAATCTGTTGAGATCTACACGATATTATTCCAGTAAAAATAAATATAAATGGAATGATTTTTATTAAAATGTTTTTCATAAGATTATTTTTATGGGCATGGAACCGCTGTTGTTACTCCATCCGGATTTTGTTTAATTGGTGATACACTCTCATTTTGGTCAACTTCCTGCAAAGTAATAATATTATTGGAAAGCCCCATTCTGTTTATGGTATCGTAAAATAAGCTTAAAAATACTTATATATGAGCATAGGAGCGAAAGTAAGACGATTTAGAGAAGGAAAAAAATGGCCACAGGAAGATCTGGCCATACGTCTGGACACTACTCAAACTACAATTTCTAATATAGAATCTGACAAAAACATTCCGAACTCGGTACTGTTAAATAAAATTGCAAAGGAACTGGATGTAGATATCAATCAGTACTTGATGATAAATTTTCCAATTACAATCAGATAGACCAAAATGATGGAGTTGTAAATTTTGGCAATGGTACAATCAACATGCATTCTCCAGAGTTAATTCAAAACATCATGAATAATCAGCAAGCCATTACAAATCTCATAGAGTCTCAAAATAAACTAATTGCTACACTACTTCAAAAAAACGAATAACTTGAGATTACGCAAAAACAAAGTCCGCAGGTTTTCCCAACCTGCGGACTTTAATTTTGTCTGTTCTGTTATTACTTCGCATCTGCACTTTGTGGCTGTGCCTGCACGGTATCCTTCGGTGCCAGCAGATCGTTCTGCAAGGTAGCCTGAGGCTGAACTTCAGGAGCTGTAAGTCCGGAAAGCTGATCCAGAAGGAGCACCAGTTCGGGCTCTCCCAGGTTATAAAAATTAGGTCCGGCCACTTTACCTTCCTTGTCCAGTACCAGGAAACTCGGGCTCAGTTTGAAACCATAGATTCCGTATTTTTTGGCAAAATCAGAATTCAGACCGCCTTCTGCATGTACATTGGTTCCCGGAAGTCCCTTCAGTAACGCAGCGCTGGTTTTTTTAAACTGATCCTGCGTGTCGTCAAAATTCACATACGTGAAGTTAAATTCATTTTTATAGAAATCAATCACCTGCTTCAGAACCGGAACCGTAGATTCTGAAATATACGGTGTCCATGATGCATAGAACATCACCAGAGTGGGTTTCCCTTTAGACTCACTGATTTTGTATGGTTTACCATCCTGCGTTACCAGTGCGGCGTCCGGAGTCAGCTCACCTCTTTTCAGACCTGCAAGTACAAACTGTATGTGCTTCAGGTCTTTTTTCACCTGAGCATCCTTTATAACAGTTTCAATCAGTTTATCCAGTTTCACAAGGGTTTCTGGTGTAGCAGAAGGGTTGATGTCTGACTGAGCCATTACAAATGCAAGCAGATAATCCTTGGTTACCTGTGACAAATCATTACGTTGTTTCAGATAGCTGCTGAAGACTTCCGAAGTAATTTGATCGCTGTCTTTACGTTCCTCTGCCATCGCATATTTATTGAATGCTTCGCTCATTTTGCCCAGCAGGTAGTTGCGGTACATGGGATGTTCTTTTACCATTTTATCCTTGTCCTCCTGAAGGCTCTCTTCATAATCGGTCATGGCTTTTGTGAACGCAAAAGACGGATTGCCACCCATTTGCTTCTGGAACATCTGGTACTGCGGAATAACGGAAAGAATCCCGGTGCGTACATCGTTTTTCTTCCAGCCCACTACTTCCTGGTCTGCTTTGGTTTTTTCTGCCACCGCATCAATATTCTTTTCAAGATCGGCCTGAATTTTCTTCAGCTCAGTGATAAATCCGGCCTCATCCTTTTCCAGATAAGACTGCATATCTACCTTCTGGGTATATTCCTGCATAAACTTCTGGGTTTGCTGCAGGAAATCGTTATTGGCCTTGGCGTCACCGGTTATGGTGTATTCCATGGGGAAAGTGGCAGCATTTCCTGAGATATTGAAATTCTGACCCCCTTTCAGATACAACAGATTCTGACGGCCTGCATAGGAGATGACGTACATCCCGTTCCGGGGTGCCTCAAAAGAGCCTTTGAAATTTCCGTCTTTATCTACTCCTATATTGATCACAGGGAGTGTAGCCACACCGGCAGCTTCGGTAAATTCAATTCGTTCCAGCGGAGACCCGTCTTTTACGGTACCGGTAACTTCCACTTTCTTGGAACAGGACATTGCCACAAGAGCAATCAGCATGCATAAAAAATAATTCTTCATTGTTTATTTTAATATAATGGGCAAAAATAGGATTTTAAAATAAACCAAGCAGAATTTTTGAACTTATATCTATAAAAGATTAATAATATTAAACTAATTAGTACTAAATATGAAGTGTTGTGTGCTTCATTGGACTATGAGTGACATCACGGAGCATTTACGAACTACTTCTCTATAACCCTGATGTCGTGTACTCCCACGATAACATTTAATATCTCCAACTTTTTCTTTTCTTTTCTGTCTCACCACATCATAACCCAGAGAAATGTATCCCAGATAAATATTTTGGAAATTTTCATCAATAAATAAATTTTTGTGACTTAATTCGACTTCCATATATTTTTCACCTTCTATATAATTCACTTCCATTTCAGGAATTAATTTTCTGGGATTTTGGCTATCTACAGACTCACAAGTATATAAAAGTGGCAGAATGGTAGTATTTTGCCTGGCTATCTTAAATTTATATGCTGGATGTTTGCCACCGACAAAGCTATATCTCAATTTTACATTTTTTTCCTTCGTCTAAAATTGTCTTCGGAATCTCAATGACAGAAATAATATCAGGCATTGTATAAAGCTTAGCAGTAGCTCCTTTGTGTGGAATTCCTAATTCTATACTATTCTTATTTGAAGAAATAACGACTTCTTCAATAAGTTTTCCTGAAGTAAAATAAAGAACAGAATCTTTTATTTTCAGTTCATCGTTATACAATCGATAAGTGAATTGCTTATCTAAATCAACAATAATAATATTCTTTGCCCCTAGAAAATCTTCATTAAAAATATTAACAAAACCATTATTGGACAAAAATAAGCTGCTCTTTCCTTGTTTGTCAATTTCAATTTGATAATTTTTTAGATAATCAGAATCTATTTTTAATTGAAATTGCTGAGCAAAAAGAAAGTTACTACAAAACAATAAGCCTACATAAATGAACTTTAGTAGGCTTAGTCTCTTGAGTATTGTTCCTTTTATTGAGAACATGGTTGTACGGAAGTAAATTCTTGTATTATTACCGAAAAGCTGAACATAGCTATCGTGCAACATACTCCCAGACAAAGAAAATTCTTATCCTCTGTCCAGATTGGCAGACATAAACTCGCGGTTCATGCGGGCAATCACTTCCAGGGAAATTCCCTTAGGACATTCTACCTCACATGCACCGGTATTGGAGCAGTTTCCAAAGCCTTCCTCATCCATGGCCTGAACCATATTCAGCACCCTTCTCTTGGCTTCTACTCTACCCTGCGGCAGCAATGCATACTGAGAAACTTTCGCTCCTACAAACAGCATGGCAGATCCGTTCTTACAGGTGGCCACACAAGCGCCACAACCAATACATGCTGCAGCATCCATGGCTTTGTCTGCGTCTTCTTTCGGAACCGGAATAGCATTGGCATCCAAAGTATTTCCGGAAGTATTCACAGAAACAAATCCGCCGGCAGCCATCACTCTGTCAAATGCAGAACGGTCTACCACCAGGTCTTTGATGACCGGGAAAGCAGCACTTCTCCAGGGTTCTATGTGAATGGTTTCGCCATCTTTAAACATTCTCATGTGCAGTTGGCAGGTCGTAATCCCGGTATCCGGACCGTGTGCCCGGCCGTTGATGTACAGGGAGCACATCCCACAAATACCCTCGCGGCAGTCGTGATCAAAAGCTACAGGTTCTTTGCCTTCGTTAATCAGATTTTCATTGAGCATGTCCAGCATCTCCAGGAACGAAGAATCTGTAGAAACATCTGAAATCTTGTACGTTTCGAACTGCCCTTTTGATTTATTATTTTTCTGTCTCCAAATTTTCAGAGTCAGGTTTAATCCTTTTTTAGCACTCATTTCATTAATATTTTTTGGAGATTATTTATAACTTCTTTGTTTCACTTCGATGTTTTCGTATGCCAACTCTTCTTTGTACATAACCTCCTTGTTAATATCAAGACCCTGATATTCCCAACAAGCGGCATACTTAAAGTTTTCATCATCACGCTGTGCCTCGCCGTCTGGTGTGGCATGATCCCACCTAAAGTGACCTCCGCAGGATTCTTCACGCTTCAGCGCATCCATAGCCATCAGCTGACCCAGCTCCAGGAAATCTGCCACACGGAATGCTTTTTCCAGCTCCAGGTTCATTTCATTGGCATCTCCCGGCACTTTCACATCCTGCCAGAATTCTTTTCTCACCTCTTCTATTTCTTTAATGGCTTCTGCCAGACCTTCAGGTGTTCTGCCCATCCCGACTTTGTTCCACATGATGTGGCCCAGCTTTTTATGGAAATAATCTACAGAATGTTTTCCATTATTGTTCATAAAGAAACTGATTTTGTCTTTCAGGTCTTTTTCTGCAGCTTCAAACTCGGCAGAATCTGTAGGGATGGCTCCGGTTCTGATATCTGCAGACAAATAATCTGCGATGGTATAAGGCAGTACAAAGTAACCGTCTGCCAAGCCCTGCATCAATGCAGAGGCTCCCAGCCTGTTGGCTCCGTGGTCAGAGAAATTGGCCTCTCCGATTACGAAACATCCCGGGATGGTGGACTGCAGGTTGTAATCTACCCACACACCGCCCATGGTATAGTGTACAGCGGGATAAATCTTCATAGGCGTCACATACGGATCATCTGCGGTAATTTTTTCATACATCACAAAAAGGTTTCCGTATTTTTCTTCTACCCAGGCTTTCCCCAGGTCATAAATCTGCTGCTGTGAAGGATTGTGAATATTCTTTTCTAATGCGGCTTCCTTACCTTTCTTCATGATTTCTGTAGAGAAATCCAGGAATACCCCTTCTTTGGTATCGTTATTCTCTATTCCGTAACCGGCATCACATCTTTCCTTGGCTGCCCGCGATGCTACGTCACGAGGTACCAGGTTTCCGAAAGCAGGATATCTTCTTTCCAGATAGTAATCTCTGTCTTCTTCTTTAATATTTTCAGGCTTCAGTTTCCCCTCACGGATGGCTACGGAATCTTCTATATTTTTCGGCACCCAGATTCTTCCGGAGTTTCTTAAAGACTCAGACATCAGCGTCAGTTTAGACTGCTGCGTGCCGTGCACCGGAATACAGGTCGGGTGAATCTGAACAAAACAAGGATTGGCAAAGTAAGCGCCTTTCTTGTGAATTTTCCATGCGGCAGATGCGTTGGATCCCATGGCGTTGGTAGACAGGAAATACACATTTCCATAACCTCCGGATGCAATGACCACTGCGTGTGCAGAATGTCTTTCTATCTCGCCGGTTACCAGGTTTCTGGCGATGATTCCTCTGGCTTTGCCATCTACAATCACCAGATCCATCATTTCATGACGGTTGTACATTTTGATGCGGCCTTTACCAATCTGGCGGCTCATGGCAGAATATGCCCCAAGCAATAACTGCTGACCGGTTTGCCCTTTGGCATAAAAAGTTCTTTTCACCTGCACCCCACCGAATGAACGGTTGTCCAGCTGGCCTCCATATTCGCGTCCGAAAGGAACACCTTGCGCCACACACTGGTCTATAATATTGGCAGAAACCTCAGCAAGACGGTACACATTGGCCTCTCTGGCACGGTAGTCACCTCCTTTGATGGTATCGTAAAATAATCTGTAGGTAGAGTCACCGTCTCCCTGATAGTTCTTCGCAGCATTAATCCCGCCCTGAGCGGCAATAGAGTGTGCTCTTCTGGGAGAATCCTGATAGCAGAATGCTTTCACATTATACCCCTGCTCTGCCAGTGTAGCAGCAGCAGAACCGCCAGCCAATCCGGTACCCACCACAATAATATCAATCTTATCACGGTTGTTTGGCGCTACCAGGTTCATATGATCTTTATGATTTTTCCATTTGTCCTGTAGCGGACCTGCCGGAATTTTTGAATCTAATTTGCTCATTGTCGTAAGATATTATTGAGTTATATAATGAAACACCGCGATAAAAATAAAACCTGCCGGAATCAGGATGGAATACCAGTTACCAAAGGCTTTGATTACGGGAGTATACTGAGGATGTCTGGCTCCTACAGACTGGAAAGAGGACTGGAAGCCATGTGCCAGGTGCATTCCCAGCAGCACGAAAGCTACCACATAAAAAATAACCCGCCATAAATCCGCAAATTTTGCGTGAAGTTCGCCCCAGAAACGGGTCAGATCATTGGGATCTCCCTCTCCCGGTGCATACTTATAGGTCATTTCGTGCACCCAGAAATCGTACATATGCAGACCCAGAAATGCCAAAATCACCAATCCGGAAATAATCATATTTCTGGAGAACCAGGATGAATTTGCAGAACCTTTATTCACCGCATATTTTACAGGCCTTGCCCTGTTGTTTTTAGCTTCCAGAATGAAACCCATAATGAAGTGAAAAAACACCGCAAAAATAAGAATAGGCTGCATCAGAAACTGAACTGCGGGATTGTAACCCATGAAATAAGATGCACTGTTGAATGCGTCTTTACTGAAAACCGACAAGAGGTTTACAGATAGGTGCATCAACAAGAAAATCAGCAAAAACATTGCAGACAATGCCATTGCATACTTTCTACCAATAGTAGAACTCGTTAAACCTGCCATAATGATTGTTTAATTTTGAATTTTTACAAAGTTAAATAAATGTTAAACTATAACACAGTGAGAAATATCAGAAAAGTTCAGTTTGTAATGTTTCTAAATAAGAAAACTACTGTAAATCATCAATTTAAAAAAAAACCCGGCAAGCACCCGGGATTAAATTACACACAGATTCCAAACATGTATCTGATTATTCCCTGCATTTTTTCTTGATTATTGTAATGACCGGAAACTTACTAATGGTCACCATCCAGTTTCAGGAAAAGCTCCTGAAGCTGCTCATTTGCAATGGCGCTTGGTGCATCAATCATGACATCGCGTCCTGAATTATTCTTCGGGAACGCGATATAATCCCGAATTACCTCATTGCCATCCAGAATTGCCACCAGCCTGTCAAACCCAAATGCCAGTCCGGCATGTGGCGGTGCACCGTATTTAAAGGCATTCATCAGAAATCCGAACTGTGCTTCTGCTTCTTCTTTGGTGAAGCCCAGCAAATCAAACATGCGGGACTGCAACTCTTTATCAAATATCCGAACCGATCCGCCACCAATTTCGTTGCCATTCAGAACCAGGTCATAGGCATTGGCGCGCGCTTTGCCGGGATCTGTTTGCAGAAGATGAATATCTTCCGGTTTTGGTGAGGTAAACGGATGGTGCATGGCATGGTACCTTCCGGTTTCATCATCCCACTCCAGCAATGGAAAATCTACTACCCAAAGCGGCGCAAACTCATCTCCTTTGCGCAGACCCAGGCGGTTTCCGAGTTCCATGCGGAGGGCCGAAAGTTGTGTCCGCACCTGGAAAGCATCTCCGCTCAAAACCAGCATCAGATCTCCCGGTTTTGCGTTAAATTTTTCTGCAATTTGTTTCAACGAAGCTTCGTCATAAAATTTATTGACCGATGAAGTAAGCACGCCATCATCCTGATATTTCACCCACACCATTCCGGTAGCGCCTATTTGCGGGCGTTTCACCCAATCAATCAGGGCATCAATCTGCTTTCTGGTGTATGCTGCACACCCTTCCGTATTGATTCCTACAACCAGTTCGGCATCATCAAATATTTTAAAATCTTTGCCTTTTACCAGATCGTTTAGTTCCGTAAATTCCATACCGAAGCGGATGTCCGGCTTGTCATTACCATATCTGGTCATGGCCTCATCATAAGTCATCCGGGGAAATTTTCCGGTGTCTTTGCCGGTAATGTCTTTCAGCAGCGTTGCGGTCATTCCTTCAAATATTTCCAGTACATCTTCCTGCTCCACAAATGCCATTTCACAGTCTATCTGCGTAAATTCCGGCTGGCGGTCTGCCCGCAAATCTTCATCACGGAAGCATTTCACAATCTGAAAATAACGGTCTATACCGCCCACCATCAGCAGTTGTTTAAAGGTCTGCGGTGACTGTGGCAGTGCGTAAAACTGTCCGGGGTTCATCCGGCTGGGTACCACGAAATCCCGTGCGCCTTCTGGTGTGGACTTTATCAGCACAGGTGTTTCCACTTCTATGAAATCCTGTTGAGAGAGATAGTTTCTCACTTTCTGAGCCATCTTATGGCGGAAGATCAATTTATCTTTCACCGGATTTCGGCGAATGTCCAGATATCTGTATTTCATGCGGATCTCCTCGCCTCCGTCTGTTTCATCTTCGATGGTGAACGGCGGAAGCTGGGATTCGTTCAGAACCTTAAGGTTTTCCACCAGAATTTCAATATCTCCGGTTGGGATTTTTGGATTTTTGGACGTCCTTTCGATGACTTTCCCTTCTACCTGAATTACAAATTCGCGCCCCAGTTTTTTAGCTTCCTCCATCAATTGTACAGAAGAGCGGTCCTGATCAAACACCAATTGGGTGATTCCGTAGCGGTCTCGGAGGTCTATCCAGATCATAAATCCTTTATCGCGGATGGTCTGCACCCAGCCTGCCAGGGTCACATTTTCGTTTAGATTTTCCAGAGTCAGGTCTCCGTTGGTGTGTGTTCTGAACATATTTTATACTTGAAAATTTTCATCAGCAAAGATAAGGCGATTTTTAATTTTCACCATAACCCCAAAACCGGGAATCACGAATTATCTGTTCAAAATGAAAAATAAAATCAGAAAAATGCTCAGTATTCTGCATCCGGAACAGACTCAGTGGGCAGATACTCCAGCAAATCTCCGGGCTGGCAATCCAGCACTTTGCAGATGGCCTCCAGTGTAGAAAGCTTGATCGCTTTAGCCTTTCCGGTTTTCAGAACAGAAAGGTTGGCCTGTGTAATTCCAATTTTCTCTGCCAGTACCCGGGACTGCATTTTCCGTCTGGCAAGCATGATGTCGATATTGATGATGATGGGCATTTGCTAAATGGTTAAATCCGTTTCAGACTGCAGTTCGGTTCCTCTTCTGAAAATCAGACTGATGATGTACAAAATAGCTGCTATGACAAAGAAGTTCAGGTTTCCGAAACTGATATCCACCCGAAATTCACCGTGAAAAATTGCGGAAAACAGGGCTGCCGACAAGAAATCCAGAATCCCAAGTTGAAGTGCAACAGTTCCCATTTTGGAAATCAGTGCTGAAATTTCTGCTTTGAAGGGATTTTCAAAGTCCACTTTATTCAGGATTTTCAATGCAAAAGCAATAAGGCGGATAAACAGAAGAAGGTAAGCAGTTATTGTGACCGCAAAAAGCAAAAACTTTACCGTTCCGGCTTCACGCAAATCTTCAGCAGTCAAATTCTGATGACCAATTGTGATATTCAGATTGGATAAAAATTGAAAATCAGCGTTCAGCAGCAAGGCAAACCCATGGACTAAAACAGCAGCAAAAGCAAGAACGGAGGAGATCAGAGCAGCCCACAGGACAAGCCTCAGAAATAACAAAACAGAATCAGTATTGCTTTTCACCATTTATAAATTTACCGCAAAGTTATAATTTTTTACCGTAAAACAATAATCTTAACAAAACCATAAAGCAATATGAAATTCCTTAGCTTTGAGCCGATGAAAAAAGTTGTTGCATTCTTGTTCCTTTTTGTATGTTCACTGGCCATTGCTCAGATCTATACTGCCAAAGTCATCGGCGTAAAAGATGGTGATACGGTAGTCATCCTTCACCAGGGCAAACCTCAAACTATAAGGCTGGCCCACGTGGATTGTCCTGAAAAGAATCAGCCTTTCGGAAACCGGGCAAAGCAGTTTGTATCAGATTTCTGTTTTGGCAAAGAAATTCAGGTGGTCATTGCCGGCAAACCGGACCGGAACGGCCGCTGGATTGCCGAAATTTTTCATCAGAATCAGAATTTGGGAAAACAGCTGGTACGCCATGGCCTGGCTTGGCATTTCAAACGGTATTCCAACAATACAAACTATGCGGCACTGGAAACTGAAGCCCGCAAAAAGAAAACCGGATTGTGGCGCGATGCACGGCCGGTAGCGCCCTGGGACTGGCGGAAACTGCCAAAAGCCGAGAAGCAGCGGCTTCGGAGTAAGACGGCTGTTCATTAATAATCTTTTTCCTAAATTTGTGTCACCAATCAACTAAATACATCACATTATGGGAAAAGGAGACAAAAAAACCACCCGGGGCAAGCGTATTGCAGGAAGCTACGGCAAAACAAGACCCAGAAAGAAAGTAAAGAGTACAACCGCGGCTTCGGAATCCGACACGGACACCAAACCGAAAGCGAAAAAGACTACAAAAAAGAAAACCGAGGAATAATCTTCGGTTTTTTTGTGGTCCGGCGGCGGCTTCGCCGCCGCCGGAACTTGATTCTTTATAAAAAAAAAGCATTATCTGCCACCCAGAATGGAACCCAGCAATCCGCCCAGGCCACCTTGCTGTTGCTGTTGCTGCTGTTGCTGACCTCCACCCAGAACACTTCCCAAGATATCATTCAGCGGGTTCGAAGATTGCTGACCACCTCCCAGGACACTGCCTAAAATATCATTCAGCGGGTTAGACTGTTGCGCCTGAGCCTGCGACTGTGCGCCTCCCAGAATCCCTCCGAGCAAATCTCCAAGTCCCCCGCCGGAAGTCACGTTACCGGACTGTTTTTCTTTGCCAATATACCCCATAATCACAGGAGCCAGCATGGAAAGAATCGGTCCAATTTTATCCATAGAAATACCGGTGTTCTGAGAAAGTTGGTTTTCTACCGTGGCTTTCTGGCCACCAAAAATATGATCCAGGATGGAATTTCCTTCCTGCTGTCTGGCTTCTGCCTGCGCAGGATTATCCAGAATGCTGCCGTCGTGATCCTTATCCAGCGCCCGGTTCAGGGCATCTGCTTCGGCAGGATTATCCTGAGATTTTTTTCTGAGATAAGATATAATCAGTGGTGCAGCCACTGCCATAAGAGCAATGACCTGATTTTTTTGTATTCCGAATTTGTTTTCTGCTTGCGATGCAACATGGTTACCGGCATTCCCGGTAATAAGATCTAATAAGTTCATAATCTATTTTTTTGATTGAGAATATCAAAGTTATCGAAAATTATACCGAAAACTCCGGATAAACGTATAATATTTTATTAACCGGTATTAATTCTTAAAAATGGGCACACTGGAACAAGCCTCACCAAACATCAGCGACTTTACTACAGGCTTCAACTGCTCTACCAGTTCTATATAAGCATTTTCCGGAATATGCTGATCGCTGCAGCCCTTTACCAGCACTCTTTTATCTTTCAGCAGATTAAAATCATAATTTTTTAAAGCATCGTGCATCAGTAAAAGTTCCAGATCACTCCGGTTTCCGTACACAATTTTTCCGGCCATACCGGTTAAACGCGAGGCGAGCAGAAAATAGGCCCATAGCGGAACTATGGAATCTGCTGAGTTGTAGATATATACAAACGCATCCCGGTATGGCTCAACATCCAGGGCGTTTACTTTTTCTCTGAAATCTTTTTCCTTTAAAATCATCTCCATATAAAGAAAATCCTTCAGGTCAATTCCCTTTCTCTGGCCCTTTGGAATCAGTTCAGCCAGATCAAAATTCACCAGACCACTCTCTGCTATTTTATTTTTAATTTCAAATTCTGCGGACATTTTTTTATTTTTATCTTTACACAAATTTACGTTAAATAATTGATTTTGTTTCCGGGTGATGATCCCGGTAGGAAAATCTGAAACCAGAATCTCAACCCTTGAAATACTATATCATAGCCGGCGAAGCCTCTGGAGACCTGCACGCTTCGAATCTAATGAAATCTCTTTTAAAAAAAGACCCCACTGCTGATTTTCGGTTTTGGGGTGGTGATCTGATGGCTGCCGCAGCCCAAAATTCTCCGGTGAAGCATTATAAAGAACTGGCATTCATGGGATTTCTGGAGGTAGCGAAAAACCTGAATACGATTCTGAGAAATATCCGGTTTTGTAAAGAAGACATTAAAAAATACCGGCCGGATGTGCTCATTCTGGTAGATTATCCCGGATTTAATTTGAGAATTGCAGAATTTGCCAAAAATCTTGGCATTCGTGTGGTGTACTACATTTCACCCCAGCTATGGGCATGGAAAGAAGGCCGCGTAGAAACGGTGAAAAAGCATGTGGATGATATGCTGGTGATTCTCCCTTTTGAAAAAGAATTTTATGCCAGACATGAGGTAGATGCTCATTTTGTAGGCCACCCGCTGCTGGATGCCATCTCGGGACTACCGGAGCCGGACGGCAACAAATTCAGAGAAGAACATGATCTGAACGACAAAGAAATCATCGCATTGCTGCCCGGATCCCGGGAACAGGAGGTTTCCAAAATGCTGAATCTGATGCTGTCCGTACGCCCTGACTTCCCGGATTACCAGTTGGTGATTGCCGGCGCACCGGGACTGTCTGAAAGTTTTTATGAACAATTTACCGATAAAGATGTTCATTTTGTATCCAATAAAACCTATGATTTACTGAGATGCTCTGCCGCTGCACTCGTCACATCCGGTACGGCTACTCTGGAAACGGCGCTGCTCAATGTTCCGGAGGTGGTGTGCTACCGGGGCAGCAGAATTTCATATGAAATCGGTAAAAGGCTGATTAAAAACATCAAATATATTTCGCTTGTCAATCTGATTATGGACCGGGAAGTAGTGACCGAACTGATTCAGAATGAACTGAATACAGAAAATATGACTCGTGAACTTAGCGCGATTCTGAGCGGACCGAGACGCGCGAATATGCTTAAAGATTACAGCTTGCTTCGTGAAAAACTGGGCGGAAGCGGGGCCAGCGATTGTGCAGCATCCATCATTGTGAAATAACTTTGGTTTCCTGCGTGCAGGATTGCCCATTATTTTATTATCTTTAAAGTCATGCAAATTGACTGTCTTTGGCAAAGCAACCCCTTCTGATATTATGCTGTTGTTTCATTTCGGGAATCATCCTCCGGGAGCACCTTTTCACAGGCCAGAAATTAAGCCTGTTTTTACTTTGCCTTTCTGCCTTCACGTTGTTGTCCTGGTTTTCGCGCAACATCGGGATTATTAAACTCAGGAAATATTTCACGGCCATATTCTGTGTCCTGCTTGGGATTGTACTCCATGGCTACAACCTTTCGCAACCTGCTCTTCCCCACATTGCACCCCAGGGAACCTACCTCTTCAAACTCACTGAAAAACTGAACTCTAACGAAAAGAACAGGCGTTTCGAGGTCATCATTTATACAGACCAAAGCAGTTTCGGCAGTGTGCTTTCTGTTCCCCGAAGTCTTCCGGAACTGAGTTATGGTCATTATTACCAGGCCAGGCTCTACATAAACCGGGTGGAGGAGCCGGAGCATAATTATCAGTTTAATTATGCCAGGTATCTCAGCCGGAAGGACATTTATTATCAAAGTTATCTGCCACAGGACTACCGGGTCGCGAAGCGCAAAGATTTAAGTTTCGCCGAAACCATTAAACAGAAAAGACTGGATGTTCTTCAGCAAATAGACTCCACAAGAATGTCGCCCAGAAGCCGGGAATTTCTGAAAGGCATTATTCTGGCAGACCGCACCGAAATGGACCGGCAGACCGTCAGTGATTTCACAAAAACCGGACTGGTTCATATTCTGGCCATTTCCGGCTCCCACATTGTCATCATTTTCGGTCTTGTATATCTGCTGCTGATGAATATTTCACCTCCTGGTTACCGAAGAACTGCTATTACGGCCAGTTTGCTTTTTATCTGGGCATTTGCCATTTTTATAGATTATGGAAACTCGGTCGTCCGGTCCTGCATTATGATCAGCGTCTATTATATTTATGTTCTGCTGCAGCGCAAAACAGACTTGCTGCATTCTATGGCACTGGCCGCATGGATCATCCTGTTTACCGATACACATCAGTTATTTGATGTAGGATTTCAACTGAGTTTTGTAGCGGTATTCGGAATCTTCTGGCTGAATCAGCCCATTCTTAAGTATCTTCCCCGACAGGATACTTTTATGAAACGAATTCTGGCCAATACATTTTCCATTACCATGGCCGCACAGATTGCGACATTACCATTGGTCCTTTATTATTTTCACCAGTTTTCAGCTATTTCTGTGATAGCCAATCTTATAGTAGTTCCCCTTTCCAATATTCTGATTATCTTCAGTCTGGGAATGACCGTACTCATTGGCCTCACGATCGTGCCGGATTTCATTTTGTATTTCTATGACCGTTTCATTCTTCTGGTGCTGGATCTGATTCACCTTCTGTCTGAGCTGGACGGCGCCATGATGTACAATGTGCCCGTAAGCCTCCCCGAAATAGTACTGATGTGCGCCGGCATATACTTCCTGCGCTTCCTGATCAAAAAGCCTGTGCTCAAAAATTTTGTAAGAATCGGGCTGATTGCAATCGTATTCACTGCAGTTCATGAAACGCTGGATTTTCTTTACCGGCGAAAAAGCGAAGCACTGGTGCACACTTTTTTCCGTGAGCAATATTTTTCGGTGAAAGAAAAAGACCGTATCACCTTCTGGATCCACGAAAACAGTGACCGGGACAGGGTTCAGAAATACATCATAGATCCCTATCTTACTTCACGCCGTGCCATAAGCTATGAAGTGAAAATTTTACCTATGAATGCTGCGTCCATAGAATACGGCGGGAAAATCTACCGGCTCAAAACCGGGAATTAATTTCATCAACCAAAAAAACACCCGCAGGGGGTGTTTTTATACTTATACTTCATCATCTGAATCTATGGTAAAAGATTTGGATTTAAAGTCTTTGTCGTGTCGTTCTGAAATGACATCCTGACCTTTTTCATTGATGATGAAATCTGTACTTTCATTAAACATTTCATGAAAAGCAGTAAAATCTTCTTTGTAAAGGTAAATTTTATGTTTCTCAAAAGTTGCTTCTCCGTTCTCGCCGAAGTTTTTTTTGCTTTCAGTAATCGTAAGATAATAATCTCCCGCTTTCGTCTCGCGCACATCAAAGAAATATGTTCTTCTTCCTGCTTTCAACACCTTTGTGAAAATTTCGTTTTCGTGGCGTTCCTTGTAATCACTCATTGTACGATAATTTTTTGAAATCTTATGGAAACAAATATAATAGATTTCAGCGAACTGCAAAATACTTTTTTTCAATAATTGCTAAGCAATCTGGGTTATTTATGAAAGATTAACAAAACTCAGACGGTTTCTTCATCAACTACCGTGGTGAGATTCAGGATTTTATCTGCACGTTTCGCACTGGATTCCCGGTGGGTAATAATAATCATGGTGCGATCTGCAGACTGGCTTTCTATATTCCGGAGCACGTTTTCTTCCGTTTCGGTATCCAGTGCCGAGAGTGCATCATCAAAAATAAGAATATTGGGCTCCTTGATTAATGCTCTTGCAATACAGATCCGCTGCTTCTGCCCGCCGGACAGCATCACTCCCCGCTCGCCTACCATGGTTTTGTATTGTTCCTTGAATCCGATGATGTTCTTATGTACGTCGGCTTTTTTGGCATATTCAGTAACTTTCTCCAGTGAGGGCTCATCCAGTGCAAAGCCAATGTTATTTTCTATGGTATCAGAGAACAGGTAGCTCTCCTGCGGAATGTACCCCAGATGTTTGCGGTAATGCTCTAGTTGATATTCTTTCAGGTTAATACCATCTACCAGAATTTCTCCTTCCGTAGGGTCAATAAGACGGGTAAGCAGCAGCGCCAGGGTAGTCTTTCCACTGCCGGTTTTTCCCATGACGGCCAGTGATTTTCCGGCTTCTATTCGAAAACTCAGATTTTTCAAAGCTTGAATACCGGTGTTGGGATAGGTATAGGAAACATTCCTGAATTCTATAGTTCCGCGTATGGGAACCACCAGTGTTCCCTCATCCTTCACCTCTGATTTCATATCCAGAAATTCATTAATCCTGGTCATAGAAGCCGCTGCACGCTGATTGACGGAAGTCACCCAACCCACCATAGAAAACGGCCAGATCAGGATATTGATGTACATGAAAAAATCTGCAATTTTCCCCACAGAAAGTTCATTGTTCAGGTACTTTTGTCCGCCTATTAACAAAACAGCCACATTGAGCAGACCGATTACAAACAGGATAATGGTAAAGAAATACGCTTCTGTTTTCGCCAGATCCAGAGCTTTCTCCTCATAATCCTTCACCTTGATTCCGTAATTTTTTTCAATATATTTTTCCTTGGCAAAAAACTTTACCACCCGGATTCCGGAGAAACTGTCCTGTACAAAAGTGGAAATTGCCGACTGGCTTTTCTGCATGATTTTGGACTTTTTATTGATCACCGAACTTACTTTGTAAATCACAAAAGAGAGTAACGGAAGCGGAACAAGCGTCCAAAGCGTCATGGAAACATCAGTGCGGATCATGTAGATGCTGGTAATAATCAGCAATACCAGTAAATTCACCACATACATCACGCCGGGTCCCAGGTACATGCGCACCGCCACCACATCTTCGCTCAGGCGGTTCATTAAATCACCGGTAGTTGTTTTCTTAAAATCAGTAAGTGACAATTCCTGATAATGGTTGTAGATTTTGTTTTTCAGTTCATACTCTATACGGCGGGAAGACACAATAATGGTCTGCCTCATCATAAAGGTGAAAAAACCGGTAAGAAGTGACGAAAAGATGATGATTCCTACATAAATAAGAACCTGCCGGTTAAAACCCAGATGCATATTCTGAGCAATCTCATCTACAGACTTCCCTACAAACTGAACTTTGTAGATGTTGAAAAAGTTACTGGCTATTATAAAAAGAAACCCATAAAAAAGAAGCATCCGGTGCTTCCAGAAATACGGATTGAGGGTTTTAAGTGCATTCATACCATTGGGATGGCAGTGCTGCATGGTGGCACCGCAAATCTTTGCAAAAGTAAGAAATTGTAATTTGATTCTCTGAAAAAGCCGGTTGCGCACCTGCCAAAGAGTGCGAAGCTTTTCGTAAAAAAAACATTATCTTTGCACCCATAAATAAGCTCTTTGAAATGTTAGGAAGAAGACAGATCCGTGAAAAAGTGGTAGAGGCCCTGTACTCATACCATCAAAACCCTATCAAATACGATGTACTGGAGAAAAACATGCTCAGTGACATCGAAAAAATTTATCACCTTTACATTTACCAGCTCAATTTTCTGGTGGCCCTGAAGGCAGTTGCAGAAAATCAGATCGAAATCGGAAAAAACAAATTTCTGAAAACAGATGCCGAACTGAACCCAAACCGGCGGTTCATAGAAAATCCCATTTTAATTAAAATTGAAGATAATGAAGAGCGCATTGCTTTTTCTGCCAAACATAAGGAGCTGACCTGGGAGTTGCATGATGATTTGCTGGTAAGAACATTTCAGCGCATCAAAGCCGGAAAAAGATATCAGGATTTCATGGCCATGGAAACTTCAACCTTTGAGGAAGACCAGAAATTCATCGGAAAGCTTTTCCTTCGTTATCTTGCAGAAAATGAAGATTTCCACGAGCATGTGGAGGAAAAAGAAATGAGCTGGGCAGATGATTTTCACATCTCCAATTCCATGATTCAGAAAACCATTGGATTTTTCCGCGAAGATCAGCCTTCTCATACCCTGATTCGGGTCATCAAAGATGAAGAAGATGAAGAATTTGCAAAAAAACTATTGCGCGCAAGCCTTAATCACTGGGAAGAGAGCGAGCATAAGCTGAAAGAAAAACTGGAAAACTGGGAACTGGAACGTGTGGCTTTAATGGACCGTGTGATTCTGATAGCCGCCATTACAGAACTGGATCGCTTTCCCCTGACACCCTCCAGAGTCATCATCAATGAATATATTGAGATTTCCAAGGTTTTTGCCACGGAAAAGTCCAATATATTTGTAAACGGAATATTAGACAAGTATACAAAAGAATTAAACAGAATATAATTAATAGAAAAATGAAAAAGTCACTTATTGTTTTAGGATTATTTGTAGGCGCGCTGGGAGTTACCTCATGCGACAAAAAAGAAAACACCGAAGTTCAGACAGAAGAAACGCTGGAACTGAGCCCTGAAAATGAAATTGCTGCGGAAGCTGCTGCGGCACCTGTAAACCCACAGGATGAACTGATTAAAAAAGCACAGTCACACCCTATGACCTCTCTGGCATTATCTGAAAACCACCATAATTTCGGAGATGTAAAAAAAGGAGGGAAAGTTTCTCATGTTTATGAAGTTACCAATACCGGAGACAATCCACTGATTATTTCTCAGGTAAAACCGGCTTGCGGATGTACAGCACCTCAGTATACCAACACCCCTATTTTACCGGGCCAGAAAGGAAGCGTAACCCTGGAATTTGATTCTTCCAGCTTTGACGGACTGCAGAACAAACAAGCTGAAGTGTATGCCAATGTAGAGCAGGCGCCCATCGTACTTACGTTCTCTGCAAACGTTGTTAACTAATATAAAAATTAATTGATGATAAGCATATTTTTACAGGCACAGCCTGAAGGCGGCGGAATGACCATGCTGATGATGATGGGTCTGATGTTTGTGGGATTCTATTTCCTGATGATCCGTCCGCAGATGAGAAAGCAAAAGCAGGAAAAAAACTTCCAGGAATCCCTGAAAGTGGGTCAGCGAGTGGTCACAACTTCGGGAATGCACGGCAGAATCGCTCAGATTGCAGAAGACGGAATCGTTATAGAAACCCTTTCCGGAAAGCTGAAATTTGAGAAATCAGCAATTTCCAGAGATTACACACAGGCAAGATTCCCGGATAACGCACCGGCTGCCGATGACAAAAAATAACCAATTCGGTTTGAAACAATAAAAAACGCACTGAAATTCAGTGCGTTTTATTTTTTGGGTGAATGAGGGGTCTCGAACCCCCGACCTTCGGAACCACAATCCGACGCTCTAACCAACTGAGCTACAATCACCGTTTTGTGGGTGCAAATATAAGGTTTTTGTATCAATTACAAAATTAAACCATCAAAATTTTTAATTGCAATCATTTTTTCTGAAGTGAAGCCTTCTGCATAGTCCACTCCGGAGAGTCTGCCCAAATCCTGAGCACGGTACGTGAGGCTCTCGAGAAAGTCTTTGGTTGCAATAGGCGTCATCGGCTCCCGGGAATCCGGATCGTAAAACTGTGTTTTGTACGCCAGACATGCTTTTATCTTCTGGTCCATAAAGGCTGAGATATCTACCACGAAATGCGGGTCTACAGGCTTCCACTGGATATAGTGAAAAATCTGTTTCGGGCGCCAGGCCTGCTGCTTTTCTCCCTCATATTCGGTTTCAATTTTAATCAGGCCGGAAAGGAAACAGGCATCTGACACCAGCTTTGCCGCTTTGGCGTGATCCGGGTGCCGGTCATCTATGGCATTGGCAAAAACAATTTCAGGCCTATATTTCCGGATTATTTTGATGATCTGCATCTGATGGTCTTCATTATTCAGCAGAAAACCGTCTTTCATTTTCAGATTCTCACGGGCATGAATTCCCAGAATTTCTGATGCTTCCGCAGATTCCTGCGCACGGGTTACATTGGTTCCACGCGTGCCCAGCTCGCCTTGTGTAAGGTCTACAATAGCTACTTTCTTCCCTTCAGAAATCAATTTGGCTATGGTTCCACCGCATCCCAGTTCCACATCATCAGGATGTGCGCCGATGGCTAAAATATCTACTTTCATCCTTCAAAGATAAAACAAAAAATTCCCGACTGCAAAGAGCCGGGAATGATGATGTACAGATTCAGATTAAACTTTCCTGTTTAATTCTGCTGCAGATTAAGGTTATTATTCAGATTTACCGCATCCTCATACGTGGGGTTTAGCTGAACCGCTTTTGCTGCGTAATCTTTCGCTTTAGCGATATCTTTGGTCTGATTGAAATACGCCACCAGATAGTAGGCATAAGACAAGGTTTCCTTCTGCGGCATCTGCTCCTCCGGAGTCTGTGCTAAAACCGTATCTATAAACTTCTGATAAGAAGCTTCTGCCATGGCTTCATTGCCCAACTGCTGATAGGCTGCTCCTTTCGCATAATATGAGTAAGCCCATGCAGGTGAGAGTGCAATCATCTTATCCCAGGTAAGGATGGCGCCATTCCAGTTTTGTACTTCCTGATAGGCTGAACCCAGTTTCACCAGGGCATCTACATCATTTGGATTGGCAGCAATCTGCTTCTTCAGCGCTTCAATAGCAGGGCTGGTAGGACCTGCGTTTGCAGCAGCTGAACTGGCTCCTCCACCACCTTTAATCATGGCCAATTCCTGATCCCAGTCCATGGTCTGGTCTTTTGCATTTTTGGCAATGGCAATTTTCTGCTGAGACTCAAGCAATAAAGCAGACTTTTTGCTTTCATCGGTCTCCTTTTGTGCCAGACCCGCCAGAATTAATCCTTCCATACCGCGGTCACCGGGTACAATTCTGGATTTATCGGTCACACTGTTCATAAAAGTAGTAAGACCAGTTTTTGCCTGTTCATAGTTTCCATCTGCATAATCCAGGTATGCTCTGAGTTTATGTTTGATAGGATCCTGAACCGTATTGAAAATTTTATCAAGGGAAGATTTGGCATTCGCATAATCTTCATTTAGGAAATACATTTTTACAATGTCCAGTTGCGTATTAGGATCTTCGTCTGCATACTTGGCATAGTTAATGAGAGCTCTGGTGGCGTTCTGAGGTTGCTCGAAACGCATCTCATAAGTAGCCAGCGCTCTATAGGCAGGTGCATATGTAGCATCTGTTGCAATAGCCTGATCTATTTTCTCTTTGGCCTTTTGCCATTGCTGAGCCTGCATCCATAACGTACCGATTCTGGTATATACGGACGCTTTATTCTTGGCTACCGGCAATGCCTTATCATAGGCAGTCATAGCAGCACCGGCAATCTGAGGGCTTGTGCTCAGTTTCAGACGGTACGCATCGCCCAAAGTATAATAATAGGGAGCAGGAACCCCGCCTTTTGAGGCACGTTCTACCGCTTTGTCCAGATATTGAACAGCCAGATCAGGATTATTGGTATTTTCGAACATGGTAAGGGCTTCACCAGCTCTGAAAAGCACTTCTGCATCCTTCTCCTTTGAATCTTTTACAACATTCTGAATATCGGTAATTCCGGACTTATCTCCTCTTCCCAATTTCACTGCTGCCATTCCGATTTTATTCAGATAGCTTTTGCTGTCTGCAGCCAGTCCTTTCTTAAAATTCTGTTCTGCCTGAACAAAATCAGGCTCACTCTGGCTCAGATATGTATTACCCAAATAGAAATAGTTTTCAGCATTGGGTGATTTTGCGATCATACTCTCAAAATTCTGTTTCGCTTTTGCATACTTATGGCTGTCTATGCTGGCAATACCATCCTGTAAAGTCTGACCGAACGCAAAATTCGCAAAAAACACTGCCGCCGCAGTAAAAGCAATCTTTTTAGATAAATTCATTTTATTTCTCATTTTTTTAAAAGTTCAAATTTTATAATTTGTATTTAAATTTACAATATCCGTTCCATTTTTACAAAAGCAGTGCTGAAGCGGAAAAAGCACCTGTGAATCAATACATTTTCACTTCTCTCGGATAGAGGAAATAGGGTTGCAACCCTTCTTTTTGCACAATCATCTGTCCCTTCTGACCACTGGCAAAACGAGTGAGTCCTCCCGCAATATTAAAGGTTTGTTCATTCACCAGAAAATAAAGGATTCTGGTAAAAGGATATTTATCCGGGGTCAGATTTTCCCCGGCCGGGAGGTAACTGACACCCCGGTCCACTACCGGAAGGATTTTCACCATCTCACGCAATTCTTCGGCTCTCCGGGAATAAGGCCTGCTGATGGTGTTCATCCCGATTACGCCAATTTTATCCTGGAAAGCGGCCAGTTCCTTCACGATCGTTTCATTTCCGTTCAGAATAGAAAACTGAAGTTCTGAGGGCTTCTTTCCGAACTTTTGTGCTACAAAATTAAGGTTACTGGAGTTGGTTCCATCGAAAATAAGTGTTTTATCCGCAGACTGCAGTGCCGATTCAATTTCCTGTACAGAAATATGCTCTCTGGGCGAGTCTTTGGGTACCACAAACACGACTGCATCTGCAGCAAATGGGGCAGGCAGAAACTCGGCGTGGGTCATGCGCTCATATTCCGCAACTTCATCTTCATTCAGTTCTCTGGACATGACTATTGCCCTGGCATTGCCCTTCAGGAGTTCTAGGAACGCGAGATCTTCCTTCATAGCCTCCGCTTTCACGGAAGTTTCGGGGTAGCTGATCATATAACCATCAGCCAGTGCTTCCGTAACACTCAAAAAAGACGGATCCGTAAGTACGGTTAGGTTTCCCTGATGATAAGTACCACTTTTCACCTTTTCTTTCTTCTGACAGCCGGCCAGGAAAAACAAGGCGATGAGGACAAGAATATTATGATTCATTTTTCTTCTGTTTCATTCTGTTCACAGCTCTGTAAATTCTGAATAATCCGTATATGATGAGCACCGCTCCCAATGCATAGGCAATATTGGGCTCCAGGGGCACAAAAAACCAGAACTTCAGCACCACAAAGATTCCTAAAATGATGTATAAAACTCCAGCGAAGAAAGATAACCAATTGAATATCATATTTACAAAAATACTAAAAATAAAAAAAAGAGAAACCAGCGTTTCTCTTTTTTATCATAAAGTTAATATGGATTACTGGAAGTTCATTTTCAGTGGCATTCTGAAACGGTAGCGTACAGACTGACCGTTGATCTTTGCCGGTGTCCATTTGTTTCTGATGGACTTAATGGTTCTTTCAGCTTCCTGATTAAAGTTTCTGTTGGGTCCGGTCGCTTTTACATCAGTAATACTTCCGTCCCGTTCTACCACGAAGGTAATTTCTGTACTTACAGAACCTTCACCTTCCATAGATTCCACATCAAAGTTACTGCCCACTTTGTTACGGAATGCATTGATTCCGCCAGGGAATTCTGCAAGCTGCTCTACATCATCATAAACCTTTTTCTGGTCTACGACCGGTTTTGGCGCTTCAATAGTAGCGGCTTTGGTACCGGTGGATGGTGGCGGCGGCGGTGGCGTATAGGTAGGGGTCTTCACCCCTTCCTGCGCTACAAGCCCTGTTTGCGTTTCCAGCTGTTTAGAGATTGGTGGCGGTGGTGTTTCCACTACCGGTGCTTTCTTTGGTTCCGGCACCACGTTCTGAATCACTTCAATCTGTTCCTCTTCTACCGGTGGCGGAGGTGGTGGAGGTGGTTCTTCCTCTATAGGCTGTTCTATAATTACATCCTCTTCAATAATCTCTATCAGATTTGCATCTACTTCCTGCTTTTGAGCCTGATTCATTTCCTTAAGTTTAAGGATAACAAAAGGAGTTAAGGCCGCCACAAGAAACAGAATGGTCCCCAGGATGAAAGAGCGGGTAAGCACTTTCGGGTAGAGGGTACGCAGCTGATAGGCTCCGTACTGCTTATTTCTGTTTTCAAATACGATCTCGTCTAATGTAGGCGTAGCACCGTAATTGTTATCATCTGCCATTTCTTAATCTATTTATTCGGTTAATTTGTTGCCGGTGCGGCAACTCCTGCCACTTTGGCGTTATACGCGGCCTGCTCTGCGGGCTTCAAGTCTGTAACCCCGTAGCGCTCACTTTCGGTGATGGCCATTTCGTCTAACATGTCAACAAAATTCTTATATACCGCATCATCCGTGGGCTTAATGATCACTGTAAAAATACTTTGATCTTCGGCTCTGGATTTTGCCTGCTGAATAACCTCTCTGATTCCTTCTCTGTCGAAAGTGGTTTCATTTAAATTATCGGCGTTCAATGTGCTTGTTTCCTGCTGATGCCAGAACAAACGATTATCTTTTCCGATTAATACAGAAATGGAATTAGACAGTTTAATATCTGTTGGTGGCGGTTTTTGCGTTTCATCCTTTGGTTTTGCCGGTAATCCCAGGTCCATTACATTCGGTTTATTGAAGGTTGTTACCAACATAAAGAATGTAATCAAAAGGAACGCCAAATCCACCATTGGGGTAAGGTCCACGTGTGGCGGCTGCTTTTGCGAGCGCACCTTTCCACCTTTCCCGCTGCTATCTTTTACTTGTACGTCTGCCATTTTTCAATTAATTTGTTGCAACCTCCTGGCTGGTAATTAACCAGAATTTCAGGAAGTCTATATCTCTTAATCCTTCAAACAAAGCTTTCACTTTCGGATATTTGGTTTCGGTATCTCCTTTGATTGCCAGTTTGTAATCAGGATTTACTGCCAAACTTTGCTGAACCCAGTCCACCAGTTGTTTATTGGTACTGTCCATGGGAATACCCGGGGCATTTTTAAATGCTTTACGGTCATCTTCAGACAGGTTCAGATATCCCTTCAGTTGATTCATCGGAACTCCGACTGACTGTACATTAGCAAAAGTAGCCTTTTCAGCATTCGTGAACTGCATACCATACTTCTGTCCCATATTATCCAGCAGTGCCATTCTTTCAGTACCGTTTTCAACCGGGGTAAAATAGAATCTTCCGTCGGTGGTACTCAGAATCGTCATCAAACTGCCATCCGGAAGTAGTTTCTCTGATATAGAAGATGGCGTGGTAATATTCTCCACGTCCGGTTTTGCAAACTGGGCGGTGAGGATAAAGAACGTTAGGAGCAGGAATGATACATCGGTCATCGCCGTCATGTCTACCCTAATATTATGTCTTTTTGGTTTGACTCTCGCCATTATATTATTTTTTAATTTTATTAAACTTCTTGTGATTGGACTTTTCTTTTAACCGGAAGTTAAAAGCTGAAGTCCGCAGATTTTAGCGGTTTCTTAGTGAAACTCAGCGAAAGACTGCTGGATAGACATTGCGATTTCATCAATCTTGAATGTTAATCCGTCAATTTTAGAAGTAAAATAATTATAAAGGATGATGGCTACTGCAGAAGTACCAATACCCAGAGCGGTATTTACAAGAGCTTCAGAAATACCGATGGACAGGGCTGCAGAATCCGGTGTACCTCCACCAGAACCCAGGGCGCTAAACGCCTTGATCATCCCGATTACCGTACCCAAAAGTGCTACAAGCGTTGCTACTGTACCCAGCGTGGAAAGAATCATCATGTTTTTCTCCAGCATTGGCATTTCCAGTGTGGTGGCCTCTTCAATAGACTTGTTCAGCGCTACCATCTTCTGTTCCTTATTCAGAGAGGTATCGTGGGAAAGCGCTTTGTACGTTACCAGTCCTTCTCTTACTACATTTCCTACAGATCCTTCCTGTCTGTCACATTCTTCGATTGCTTCATCTACTTTATTCTGATTCAGCAACTGTCTGATGCTCAGTACAAAATTATCTACATTTCCTTTCCCTGCTGCTTTTCTAAGCACTAAAGCCCGCTCTATAGCAAATACGATTACGATAATCATAAAGGCAATCAGAATGGGTACAATAGGACCTCCCATGAAAATAATCCCCATGAAACCATCCGGATGCAATTCTACTGTATCCACACCGGAGAACCAGCCTGATACAGAAGGAACTCCTTCTAATCTTGGGTCTGCTTTAAAATTGCTTGGATTACCTAAAATAAATAAATAAATGGCTACCCCTATCAATATCAGAATTGGGATAATTAACGCAGGATTAAGACCTCCTACCTTTTTAGCAACTACTTGCTCCTCGCTGTTTGAAACATTCATTTCCATTGTAAACTAAATTATAATTGTTATTTTTTATCTAAATTTTTCGAGCGGTAAAATAAATGCAAATAAATCTTTCCCGCAAATATTTACCCGCGATTTGGCTAAAATTGATTATTCTTAATACAAAATTAACATTGCTGAATCAGCAATTTTTCCAATCATTTCTGCTGATTATTTTCACATTAAAAGCTATGATTGAAAATTTAAAAAAATCATTCTTTATTTTTATAAATTCCCTAATGCCAAGCCTTAGAAGTTAACAAATCAGAGAACAATATTAATAATTTTATTTGGAACAATAATCACTTTTTTTGGTGAATTTCCATCCAATTGCGCAATTGTACGTTCATCTCCGAGTGCTGCTGCCTCTATTTGTTCCATGCTCAGATTAGTAGCCAGTCTCAGCTTAAAGCGCATTTTCCCGTTGAAACTTACCGGATATTCATACGCATCTTCTTCCAGATAGGCTTCATTGAGTTCCGGGAACGGCACTTGCTCTATGGACTCCTCATTTCCGGCTACACGCCATAGTTCTTCGCAGATGTGAGGCGCATACGGTGAAATCAGTACCGCCAATGGTTCCAGAATCTGCCGCTTATTACATTTCAGCTTCTGGAGTTCATTCACTGTAATCATAAACTGTGAAACGGAAGTATTGAATGAAAAATTGTCCAGATCACTGATAACTTTTTTAATTAAAGTATGCAATACCTTGTATTCCTGTTTGGTGGGCTCCTCTTCAGAGATGGACACGGTGTCCCCGTCATAGTAGAGATTGTAGAACTTCTTCAGAAATCCATATACTCCGGAAAGTCCCTGCGTATTCCATGGCTTGGACTGCTCCAGCGGACCCAGGAACATCTCGTAGAGACGCAGACAATCTGCACCGTATTCGTCACAGATATCATCCGGATTGACGACATTGAACTTAGATTTGGACATTTTCTCCACCTCACGTTCGGTGATGTATTTGCCGTCTTCCAGTATAAATTCTGCATCTGCAAACTCCGGTCTCCACTGCCTGAACTTTTCCAGATCCAGTTCATCCGTTGCACCGGCCAACAGCGATACATCCACATGAATTTTCTGTGTCTTATAATCCCTCGCCAGATTTTTGGACACATACTGATGAGTTCCGTCTACTCTGAATACAAATGCACTCATACCCAAAATCATGCCCTGATTGATCAGTTTCCGGAAAGGTTCGTCATTTTTTATAAATTCTCTGTCCTTCAGGAACATATTCCAAAACCGTGAATACAGCAAATGGCCGGTGGCATGTTCACTTCCGCCAATGTATAAATCTACCTGTCCCCAATAGTCGGTTAATTCTTTATTTGCAAAAACCTCATCATTCCCCGGATCCATATACCTCAGGAAATACCAGGAACTGCCCGCCCAACCCGGCATGGTGGATAATTCTAAAGGGAAAATTGTTTCTTCATCAATCAAATGAGTGTCTACAACCTTTTGGTTGGCTTCGTCCCAGGCAAAAGTTTTTGCATTGCCTAATGGCGGGTCTCCGTCTTCTGTAGGCAGATACTTCTCTACCTCCGGCAATTCCAGCGGCAATACGGCAACGGGAAGTGTATAGGGCATCCCTTCCTTAAAATACACCGGAACCGGCTCTCCCCAATATCTCTGTCTGGAGAAAATAGCGTCGCGCTGTCTGTAATTCGTGGTGCCGTGACCCATGCCGCGGCTTTCAATCTCTGAGATTATTTTTACTTTGGCATCCTCATAATTCAATCCATCCAGAAAATCGGAGTTGACACACACCGAGTCTTTAGAATCAAATGATTCTTCCTGTATGTCCCCATCATTTTTAATGACATTCACAATTTCCAGACCGAATTTCTTTGCAAAACGGTGATCTCTCTCATCATGCGCCGGAACAGCCATTACGGCACCGGTGCCATAGCCCATCAACACATAATCTGATATATAGACCGGCATTTCCCTTCCGCTAAAGGGATTGTGAGCATACGCCCCCGTGAAAGCGCCTGTAACATTCTTCACGTCTGCCATACGGTCACGTTCCGTCTTTTTGGAAGTTTCTTCTATATAATGATCCACTTCTGTCTGCTGTCCTTTTGTAGTGAGCTTCTGCACCAAAGGATGTTCAGGTGCCAGAACCATAAAAGTGGCTCCGAAAATGGTATCAGGGCGTGTTGTAAACACCTCGACTTGCTCTGTCTGCCCATCTTCTGCCGGAAGCACTTCAAACTTCAACTGCGCACCCTGAGATTTACCAATCCAGTATTCCTGTGCATCTTTCAGCGGTTGCGGCCAGTCCAGAGACTGGAGCCCCTGAAGCAGTCTTTCGCTGTATGCCGTAATCCGCATGCTCCACTGCATCATTTTTTTCTGAAATACAGGATAGCCGCCACGTTCGGATTTGCCGTCCTTCACCTCATCATTTGCCAGAACCGTTCCCAGCGCGGGACACCAGTTCACAGTAGTTTCTGCACGGTAGGCCAGTCTGTAGTTCAGTAGAATATCCTGCTGATCAATACTCGGAGCGTTTTTCCATTCCTCTGCGGTGAAATGAAGCGCATCACTCTGACAGGCATCCAGTCCGGCGGAGCCTTTTTCTTCAAAATGCTGAATCAGCGTACTGATGGGTTCTGCACGGTCTGCAGCTTTATTATACCACGAATGGAACAGTTCAATGAAAATCCACTGTGTCCATTTATAATAGGAAGGGTCCGAGGTACGCAGCTCGCGGCTCCAGTCGAAGGAAAATCCAATTCTCTTCAGCTGTTCTTCATAACGGTTGATATTTTTTTCTGTAGTCACAGCGGGATGTTGCCCGGTCTGAATAGCGTACTGCTCTGCCGGCAAACCAAAAGAATCATATCCTACAGGATGCAGGACATTAAATCCCTGATGGCGCTTATATCTGGCGTAGATATCTGAGGCAATATAGCCCAGCGGGTGACCTACGTGCAAACCTGCACCGGATGGATAGGGAAACATATCCAACACATAAAATTTGGGTTTACCGGTATCATCCGGTGTTTTGTAGGTCTGATTTTCTTCCCAGAATTTCTGCCACTTACTTTCGATCTGCTGATGGTTGTAGAACATTTTAATTGTAAATTTCTTTATGTGAATGAAACTTTTAAATTCTTAATCCGCAAATTTATAAAAAACATATGGCTTTTCATTCCATATAAAAATACCCTTACAGATTTCTGCAAGGGCATGGACATTTTCACGATGAAGCGTTTTTATTTCAGGGAAAACAGATTCCTCAGCGGGAAGATGCAATCAGTTAGTCTTGACCAGCGTATAGGTTTCTGAAATATATACATCATTCACCAGATCTACATTCTCAATTTTCAGGTTCATGGTAGAATCTGTAAGATCCAGTACCACTCCCTGATCCTGAAAGGTGATATAGGTAAGGGTAATTTCCCCGGTCTTATCATTGTACTCATAGTTGAGATTGCTCTGAAACTTGACATGACAACTGGTGTAGGTATCATCCTGCTCCAGTACGCTTCCTGTATTGTCTTTATTGAACACCCAGCGGGACAATTGCTGGCAGTCAGAATAGTAAAAGGTTTCAGACTGGGAACCGGTACTGTCTACCACCGTTTCCACCATCTTTACAGGCTTCCATGTTCCGGCTATTGACTGACCCACCACAGGATCATCATCACAATTGACCAACAGACCGATACTGAAAACAGCAGTAAGAAATAAAAGTATTTTTTTCATGAATAAATTTTATGGGGTTAAAATTAGCAATTATTTTAAAATCACAAAGCTAATATTACAAATAAGGTTATAAAAGTATTGTTTTTTAACAAAAATACAAACTTCCCATAGCAGGAAACTAAATCTTATATTTGCAGAAACGAATTTCATGGCCGAAGTTTCCATCATCACCCCGGTTTATAATTCAGCTGCCTTTCTGCAGCAAACCATAGATGCTGTCCAGCGGCAGACCTTTACAGACTGGGAATGGCTTATTACAGATGACTGCTCTACGGATGCCTCCCGGGAAATCCTACGAAATCTGAATGATAAACGCATTAAAGTTTACCACACCAAAAAAAACAGCGGTGCCGGATATGCGCGGAATCTTTCCCTGGAAAACGCAACAGGCAGATACATCACTTTTCTGGATGCCGATGATTACTGGAATCCCGAATTTCTGGAAGAAATGCTGAACTTCATGAAAAAAGAAAATGCAGAGCTGGCCTATTCCAACTACGCACGATGCGATGAAGAGCTGAACCCCGTGCTGGGTGACTTTAAAGCCGATAAAACTGTAACTTACCATAATCTGCTAAAGACCTGCCGCCTGTCTCTCCTCAGTTCCATGTATGACAGCAAAAGAGCGGGCAAAGAATTTTTTCCGGACGGGAGCAAGCGGGAAGATCACGTCATGTGGCTGAATCTGCTGAAGAGAATCCCCGAAGGAAAACCGCTGCCCAAAACCATGGCAAAATATCGCATGCACGCCAGCAGCATTTCGCGTAAAAAAACTAATATCATGAAAGACCAGTATCTCGTTTACCGGAAATTCATGAAATTTTCATTGCTGAAATCCTGGTATTACACCGCCAACTGGGCACTGAACGGCTTTATGAAATATTCCCGGCTGTTTAATTAGATTTACGATCCTCCAGAATCCTGGCCACTACTACTGCCGACGCATTGGGCTGTTCCGTGATGAAGGTTGCGGCATGCGCGCCCATCTCAGTCATTAAATCCCCGTCATTCAGCAGATCTGTAATAAATGATGCAGCGGCTATTTCATCTTTAAAGGATTTGCCTCCGTGGCGGGCAATCAATTCATCTGCTTCAGGATTTTTTTGATAATGATTTCCGAAAATTACAGGAACCCCAAATACTGCCGCCTCCAGAATATTGTGAAGTCCTCTGGTATGGAATCCACCGCCTACCACCGCCACATCTGCATACGCATATAACCGTGAAAGCAGACCGATACTGTCAATAATCAATATTTGCTGTTGATTTGCCGTAGCATGACCTGCTTCCATTTCTGATTGCAGCAATGCCCCCGGAAATATAGCTTTCAGATCATCTACCCGTTTCAGATCATGCGGGGCAATGATGATTTTCACGTCTTTGTTTCTGGCCGCAATCACTTGTGCCATGCGTTCCTCTGCTTCCCAGGAACTTCCGACAACCAACAGTTTGTGATTCCCGCGAAAACCGTCGATGCCCGGAATAAAATGATCCCGTTCACGCAGCTGCTTCACACGGTCAAACCGGGTATCGACGGAAATGGAAGACTGAGCCAGCCGCAGAGTCCGGGCCAATGCATAAGAATCCGGAGTCTGATGAAAAAACCAGTTCACATGCTTGCGAATCTGACCGGTGAACCATGACCCATAAGGCTTGAAAAACAACTGCTTCTCATAAAAAAAGGCAGATACCACATAAATTACCGTGCCTTTGTCATGCAGTATACGCAGCAAATTGTACCAGTATTCATATTTAACCGTGAAAAAAATATCCGTTTTAAAATGTCCAGTAAATTCCGCAACCTGAGATTCTGTATCCAACGGCAAGTAGCAAACCGCATCGGCAAGATGATTTTTCCGAACCACGTGGTCATAGCCGGAAGGTGAAAAAAAAGTAATCAGCACTTTATGCTCCGGAAAATGCTTCTTAAGTTTTTCCAGCACGGGCAATCCCTGTTCGTATTCTCCCAGGCTGGCTGCATGCATCCAGATGATGCGGTCAGAAGGCGAAAAACTTTGTTTCACAATGGCATTGCTCTGCCGCCGGCCGGCAAGCCCCTTCTTCAGTTTATAATTAAATAATGCACCGGCTTTCATCCCGAAAACCATGAGTGCCACAAATATATTATAGAGTAATCTCACGAAATCAGTTTTGGATATCTTTCCGGTTTGGGGATTCATTTGCCTTTCCGAGATAAATCAGCAACCCGATGATGCTTACAAACATCAACCCGATAACCATTCCCGGAGCTAAAGTAATTTGAGCCCCGCGCCCCAGCGCAGTTTCTATGGTAGTATATCCTATCCATGCAAAAATAAGCATCACCAGAGTGCAAAACAAGGCAATGAACCGCCTTACCGCTTCAGGACTTTTTTTGAAATCTTCCGGTAGATTAATTCTGGACGGTTGTGCATACATCCAACAGCAAATTCCGAAAAGAACTGTGGCCATGTCCGCCTCCAGCCAAATCAGGCTTTTACTGCCAAAACCATCGGGAGTTCCGTCCCCGCGGAAGTGAGAAGGAATTATTTCCGGAAGCTCTGCATAATGAACGGCAGGATATCCCCAAATAAATCCGAGCAGGATCACATTCAGCACTACCATTATTCTTATCAACATGACTTTGATTTAGGATATTCTCTTTATAAATCTGAGCTTATGGGTATGCTTATTCAGTTCCATATTAAAAATTCCGGAGGAATCCAGTAAATCAATCCGGACCTTTCCGTATGCATGGATGATTTTCTGATTGTCAAGCATCATTCCGACATGGATTATTCTACCCTCTTCATCTTCGAAAAATGCAAGATCACCCGGCTCACTTTCCTCCACAAAATCGAGCACCACCCCTTTTTCCGCCTGCTGCCAGGCGTCCCGTGGCAACACGGTGCCGTGCGCTTTATATACCAATTGTGTGAGTCCGCTGCAATCGATTCCGAAAAAACTGCGGCCACTCCAAAGGTAAGGCACATTGACGAAAAGCATAGCGATATCTGCAGGAGACTGTCTCTGCGAATGCTCTGCGACTTCGGGGTCCGTATCTAACTCGCTTCCCATGGATAATAATACCGGCCCGCCAGATACATCAGTAACCTGGAAAACGCTGCTCAATACGGTTGTTTTCCTCGTAGATATCACCTCATCTGTAACTGTTGAAATCTGCTGATGAGAGATCCAACCTTCATACCCGTCAAAATGCATCCGGATTTTACTGAATTTGTGACCTGCTTCCAGGATGTCTGCACTTTCGCCAAACAGCATCTGTGAAACCATTTCGGCGGTATGTGCAGGCCCGGCACGAAGCGGTGCCACAGAAACCGTGCAAATTGCTTTATTCATTCTACAAAACTTTATAATTCACCGGCGTGCACCGGAATTTCAGGTACTCATTATTTTTTTCTGAGCAGATTGATCCCGTCCCGCAAAGGTAAAATAAGATTTTCAAAATCTTCATCCCGTGCGGCCAGACCATTCAGTTCTTTAATTTTTTGTGTGGATTTCTGTTTGGGCTGCTCTTCCAAAACTTTGCCGTACCAGAGCACATTATCAAACATGACTACCGAACCGGATTTCAACCGGGGTTTGATGAGTTTGAAATATTCCACATAATTTTCTTTATCAGCATCAATAAAAACAAGATCGAAAACAGCATCGGTATTCTGCAAAAACGTTGCGGCATCCTGCAACCGGAAATCAATCTGCTCTGAAAATTCACTTTCGGCAAAATATTTCTGCGGCAACCAGGCCAGTCCTTCGTTGATATCGAGTGTAGTAATTCTGCCGTTTTCCTGTAAACCTTCGGCCAGACAAAATGTAGCGTAGCCGGTAAATGTTCCGATTTCCAGAACCTGCTCCGGGCGTATCATTTTGGAAATAATGGCAAGCAGCCTGCCCTGTTGGTATCCGGAAATCATATGCGGCTGAGTAGTTTTCTGAAAGGTTTCCTTTCGCAGCCTTCTCAGTATTTCAGGCTCGGCTGAAGCATGATTTTCCAGATAACGGTCCATTTCCGGACTTAATTCTTCAAAAAAACTCATTAAAAAAGGGTTTAATGCACTTCAAATGTAAAGATTTTAAAACAAAAAACCTCACAGACATAAGATCTGCGAGGTATTTTTGAGGAAATGAATGTTTAGTTTTTCACAGGAGCCACATCCATCAGTTTCATGAATTCATCAAGCTTAGGCATAATGATGATTTCAGTTCTTCTGTTTTCTGCTCTTCCGGAAACGGATGCATTGGTGGTCTTAGGATTATACTCACTACGTCCGCCGGCAGTAATTCTGGACGGATCTACCCCAAACTGAATCTGCAGGATTTTAGCCATAGAGGTTGCACGCAGTGCAGAAAGATCCCAGTTGTCTTTCGGCAGATTGTTGGAATTTAACGGAACATTATCTGTATTTCCTTCAATCAAAACAGAATAGGTGTCATAATCATTGATAACCTGAGCAACTTTTCCTAATACTTCTGCCGCGGCTGGCAGTACGTTGTAATCCCCTGTTTTATACAGCATTTTGTCTGATAATGAAATCATGACCACGCCTTTCAGCACCTTCACATCCACATCTGCATCTGCCACATTATCCAGTGAACGTTTCAGTTTGTTGGACAATGCCAGATTCAAGCTGTCATTTTTGGAATTGGTAGAAATCAGTTGTTTGATGTATTTATTGGAAGCATTAATCTCGCCGATGAGTTTATCAATATTGGCAGAACCCTGTCCGGTATTGGTCAGACAAGCATCCAGTGAAGATTTCAAGGCATCATTTTGACCTTTCAGCAAGGCGTTTTCGCTGCTCAGTCCGGCATTGGAAGATTTCAGACTTTGAATCTCACTCTGTCTCTCGCCCAGGGTGGCAATGCTCTGTTTGTAATTTTCATTAAGCGCGTCATACTGCTTCTGGCTCACGCAGGAGGTCATGGTGACCGCCACTGCGCCAATGGCCATTAATTTAAATACTTTCATATCATAAAATTTATATGGTCAAAATTACTGATTTCAATTTAAAGAATAGAATTATATTTGCTAAATATTCCTTAAAATAAGCCATAATAGCATGCTTAGCACAGTGACTTTCAGAGAAAAAATCCAAAATCTCTGTCCTGATTTTCAAAAGCAAAAATTCCTGCTGGCGGTGAGCGGTGGTCCGGATTCTATGGTTCTGGCCGATTTATTTTTGAAGTGCGGACTTCATTTTCAGGCAGCACACATCAACTACCGTATGCGGGATGATGATTCTGAGGCAGACCGGCAACTTACAGAAGATTTTTGCAGCCTAAATCAGATCCCGTTTCACCTGTACACCGTATCTGATGAGGAAAAACCAGCCGGAAAGTCCATACAGCTATGGGCACGCCATCTCCGGTATGATTTTTTCCGGAAGATTATGGCAGCAGAAGGGATTGATTTTCTGGTGACTGCGCATCACCTGAATGATGAACTGGAAACATTTTTGATCAATCTTTCCAGAGGCTCGGGTATTGCGGGACTCAGCGGCATCCCGGCGCAGGACAACCATATTCTGAGACCGCTGCTTTCTTCTTCAAAGAAAGAAATTTATGCTTATGCGGAAACGGAAAACATCCAGTTTCGCGAAGATCTGAGTAATCAGAAAAACGACTATCTGCGCAATGCATTCCGGAATAAAGCCGTTCCTGTACTGCAGGAAATTGTGCCGGATTTCCTGGTGCAGTTCTCCCACTCTATCCGGAATCTGCATGAAGCCGATGACTTTATTCAAAGAAATGTGCGTGCACTGTACGGGGAAATCCTGAAAGAAAATCTGGGTGAAAAATTCATCCTTGACAAACAAAGACTGCTGGCATCAGATCCGTTCCTGATTCGTGAAATAATACGCAGCCTGGGATTTACCGGCCAGGAAACTGAAAAAGTGATCCACGCTGAAAATGGTAAATTTTTCAGGAGCAAGAGTCATGAAATTCAAATCACGAAGAAAGATATTATCTGTCAGAAGAAACTTGGTAAGTAAATCTTAATCCTTATTTTAGCAGATTGAAAATTGACAAAAAATTTAAAGCCGGCTCATGAAAAAATCCGGTTTTGCAATATGATCAGAATGAAGTTTAGAAATTATTTAGTCCTCATATTACTGTTCCTTTTTCAGGGACTGTCTGCACAAATTAAAAATCCCGTAAAACTCACTTATGAAGTTTTACCTGTGGGTGAAAACCAGTATGAAGCTGTAATCACAGCCAAAATGGAAAGCGGCTGGCACATTTACTCCAAAGACCTGCCGCCCGACAGCGGGATTCCCACCGAGCTCATCATCACTTCAAAAGAAGGCATAGAACTGATTGGCGGTACAGTGGAGGTTGGAAAGAAACATGATGAATTTTCTGAAGCATTTGGTGCTCAGATTGTATATTATTCCAATTCCGCCAAATTCAAACAAAAATTCCGGCTGAAAACTCCCGCAAGACCTGCCACCATTATGGCAGAATTTACATACCAGACTTGTGACGACAGGGTTTGTCTGGCACCGAATACCATTGAATTTGAAAAAACCATTCCCGGAGATCCGGCCGCTGCGGCCACCACAGCTACTGTGGATGAACCGGAACAGACCGCTGAAAACACGATTGTGGCTGATTCTGAAACCCCGGAAGCAGCAGCAAATACAAAAGACCCTGTATCTGCTACCGCACTGGACCCAAAGGAACTGAAAATCAGCAGCCTGGATTATCAGAATCCGCTGACCGACTGTGGCGAAACCAAGCAACAGAATGATGAAAACTACCTCACCTATCTCATTCTGGGATTTCTGGGGGGAATGATTGCATTACTTACCCCATGCGTGTTCCCTATGATTCCGCTCACCGTTTCATTCTTTACCAAAGGGAATAAAAACAAATCCCGGGGAATCCGTGATGCCATGACCTACGGGTTTTTCATCTTTGCGATTTTTACCGCACTGAGCATTCCATTTCATCTGATAGACGGTATTGCGGGAAACATCTTCAATCAGATTTCCACGTCGGTGGGACTGAATCTCTTTTTCTTTGCCGTATTTATGATTTTTGCATTCAGTTTCTTCGGATATTTTGATATTACTCTGCCCAGTTCCATTGCCAACAGATCATCCAAGGCAGAGGAAGCCGGGGGACTGATCGGGATATTTTTCATGGCACTGACGCTGGTCATCGTATCATTTTCCTGTACTGGACCTATATTGGGCTCCTTACTGGGAAGTGCGGTGACCGGTTCTGCAAATGTACCTATGCTGCTCACCTTCGCCCTGGCCGGATTTGGTCTGGCATGGGCTATCGTATTCGGAATTCTGGCATTATTCCCTCAGGCGCTGCAAAGTTTGCCAAAATCCGGAGGATGGATGAATACCGTAAAAGTATTTCTGGGGTTTGTAGAATTGGGACTGGCGTTAAAATTCCTGTCCAAAGCAGATCTGGTATCCAAAACCTTCCTGCTGAAGCGCGAATTATTCATTGTGTTGTGGATCATCATCACCATCGGGATTATTCTCTATTTATTTGGTCTCATCCGCTTTCCGCATGACGATAAAAAAGCTAAAATTTCTACCGGCAGAAAAGCAGTAGGCCTCCTGAGCATCGGTTTTCTGGTGTATCTGGTTCAGGGACTGATTCCGGGAGAGCGGCCAAAATTACAGATGCTTTCCGGGATTCTGCCCCCGCTGAATGTGAGTTATTTTCATGATGTGGAAGACGGCATTCTGGGCATGAAACCGGAGCACGACTATTTTGAAGCTGTACAAACGGCACAGCGGGAAAACAAACCGATTCTGATAGACTTTACCGGTTATGGCTGTGAAAACTGCCGGAAAATGGAAGAATTTGTTTGGAGCGAGCCGGACATTCTCCCTATTTTACAAAATGATGTGATTCTGACTTCCCTGTATGTGGATGATAAGGAAGAACTGCCGGAGGAGCAGCAAACCCGTATTGATATGGGTAACGGGCAAATGAAGAGAATTAAAACCATCGGCGACCGCTGGAGTCTTTTTCAGCAGGTGAATTTTAATGACAATACCCAGCCCGTTTATGTTTTGGTAACGCCAGACGGCAAAGTAATTAACCATCCATTTAAAGGATACAACAGTGACAAGGAAGTCTTCAAAAAATTCCTGCAATGCGGCATTAATTATTATAAAAATTCCTATTAAAAATTCAGAGCTCCGGCAGTCTGTAGATTACCGGAGTTCTTTTTCAATATTTTCGGTATTGACTCCATTGGTCACATTACTGATCCCGTTTTCTTCCAGAATCTGCTTTGCCTCGCCTGCCCGGATTCCGCTGCGGCAAAAAACGATGACCGAAGGCTTATCCTGAAATTCAGCAATGCGGGACTCAATTTCCGAAAGCGGAATATTCACAGCTCCATTTACAGAGCCCTCCTCAAACTCTTCCGGTGTGCGCACATCTACCAGAAAAGCGCCATTTTCCAACTGTTCTTTTACGGTGGAGACCTTTCCTGCAGTTGTTACCGTACAGGACTGCAGCCCGAGCAGCGCACCTGTAATAATGATGAATACTATTCTTTTCATGTTTAAGATTGAAGGGTTAAAGATACAATCTTTGGCACAATCCGGGATATCACTTCACTGAATCCACTCCCCATCCTTTCATTAAATTTTGCCTGCGGACCTCGTTTTTAAGCATTAAACTCAGTAAAATTCATACATTTGGAAAAATACTCTTTCATGAAGAAAATTCCACTGATCATAGCAGTTCTGGCTCTGGCCTCGTGTAATAAAAATGCAGAAAAATACGAAACTCAGCGCTTGCAGGACACCCTGCGCATTATTGATTCCATTAATGCATCCCGCATGGCCTATAACGACAGCATCCGCGCGCTGAACAATAAAAATATCTACCGAAATCTCAGTGGCTCTCATAAAATTACACATAGTGAAATCAGCGGATCGGGAACGGTGAATTTCGTAAAGACAGGACGGGATGAATATGAAGTTTCCGGCAGCATCAGCAGTGGAAAAAACAAACTTCAGATTAACGGAAATATCGAACTGGTGACCGAGAAGTATCTGAATTTTGAAGGTAAAATCAAGCAGACCATTAACGGAAAATCTTTTAACCGCACCAAAAAAACCTCTTTTAAAGACGAAAAAACCGGACCGTACTGGAGACTGCAGAATAAAATAGGCGCTGACGGGTTCGTGGAATATATTGACATTCATTTTTAAAAACACACGGTGGCAACCTATGGTTTGCACAATATTTGTTGACCATAACACACCAAAACCGACCCAAATGAAGCTACTGCTCCTTTTATCTTCTGCACTGATGATCTGTTCCTGTAATCCAAAGGAAACCGGAATTACAGAAATCGCTCAGGAAAAACACGCCGACTCCGTAGGATTATCACAAACAGTGGACTCCACCAACCTGCAAACAGCAGAACCACAACCCGTAGCAGAAGAGCAACTTTACACAGCGCCCGGCAGCACCCTGAAAGACCTGAGCGGAACACACGGTCTTACGCTGCAATGGATAGACTGGGAAAAATGGGGCAGCATAAACTTCATTAAAACAGAAGGAAACCGCTACAAAGTTTCCGGCAAACAAATTAAAGGTACCGACTACCTGAAAGTTGAAGGCGAAATCACCCAGGTTTCTGATATTCAACTGGACTTTGAAGGAACTATAGAACATAAAGCGATGGGTGAAGAACCATGCATCCGTACCGGCGTGCAGACCTTTCTTGCTACCGGGAAAAGACAGTACTGGCGGCTTCAGAATATGGAACATTGTGACGGACTTACGGATTATATTGACATTTATTTTTAACATCAACCAAAAAACGAAAAGATGCTGAACTACGAAATATCCGGGAAAGGAAAAGAACCACTGGTATTGCTGCACGGCTTTATGGAAAACAACACCATCTGGAGTGACATGGAAAAGTACCTGGCAGACAATTTCTCCCTCATTAAAATTGATTTGCCCGGCCACGGAAAATCCGGAATGTATGGCGAAATTCACACCATGGAGCTGATGGCTGGGGAAGTACAAAAAGTGACCACACATTTAAATTTACCCCAGTTTCACTTGCTGGGCCACTCTATGGGCGGCTATACCTCACTGGCTTTCGCCGGTCAGTTTGCCGATTCCCTGAAATCATTAACCCTCTTTTTCTCCAGTTTCCTGCCGGATGATGAAGAAAAAAAAGAACAGCGCCGCAAGAGTTTCAGAATCATAAAGGAGGCCTATCCCAATTATGTAAAGGCAGGAATTCCCAATCTGTTTAATGCCAATGAAAAAGACATTCTGGAAGGCAAAATAGAACTGGCCAAAGAAATTGCACTTTCTACGGATACCGACGGTGTACTGGCCGCAGTGAAGGGCATGACAGAGAGAACCGGAAAGGAATCCGTGATGCAAAACTTTGAAGGAAAAATTCTGGTGATTGCCGGAAAGCATGATAACGCTGTGAAAACAGATCTGATGCTGAAACAGCTTCCGGATCGCACCAATATCAAAAGCTATCTGCTGGACTGCGGACACAACGGGCAGTGGGAAAAACCGGAAATCTGCGCTGCCATTGTGAATACCGAGCTGCTCCACAACCTGCCGAAGCATCTCATATTTTAGACTGAATCCTGTTTAATAATTTAAAACATTGACGTTGAGATACATCACAATTGTACTCTGCATAGCCACGCTCACCGCTTGCAAAAAACCTGCTGAACAGGTCGCTGATATTGCCGTGGAAGAAGTGTATGGCAAAGAGCATCACTATGACACTTTGCTGCCCGATTCCACTTCTCAACAAACAGCCGCAACAAGTCTGCAAATCTTCAGTTATACAGATGAGCTGTGCCAATACAAAGGCTATTACCATCCCGAAAACATATCCCTGCAAGAAATAGAGGGCGCTTTTACCCTTTGGCGCGATCATTCAGGAAGTATAGAGTCGCCGGGCGTATTTCATCTTCGCAATCTTCATCAAATCCGGGAGGAAAAAGACAATTATCTGAACAGAATCAGCAAACAGTACCAGGAAGCCCGCAAAAAGCTGACCGGTCTTACACTTCCAAAGGATCCTTACTGGCACACTATTCACAAAACCGACCTGCAGGAACTGGAAGACTACTATGAATTGGTATCTACAGAAGCAAAGGCCTTTACCCGGCCTGAAATTCTGAAAACTTCCCGCTTCAATACACAATGTGCAGAGTATGCAGATGCGCTTACCGGTGGCAAAGAACATCTGCTGAAAGTGTGGGAAACCCACGTGCAGTCTCAAGGTCTGAATAATGCAGACCCGGAACGCCTGATGCAGAATTTCAGAGCGGAGAGCCAGAGCACAGCATATCTGGATTACGCTTACATTAACCTCATCACTTTTGGGTGGGGCAACTGCGCCAATGACCAAATAAAGCGAGCAAGCCGGGATGAAGCGATGAACCGTAAGTTTGAAGCACTTTTTACCCGCGTGGAAACTGTGGAATGCGATGAACCTTAAAAATCTTCGGCCTCAATTTTTTCTTTAAAATCTTCGATGGTTTCCTCAATGGATTTGTAGTACTTTCCGCCTGCTGCATTGATGTGTCCACCGCCATGAAAGTATTTCCGCGAGAATTGGTTCACATCTACCTGATCTTTTGACCGGAAAGAAATTTTAATGAAATCTTCATACAAATCCTCCATGAAAAACGCCGAAACCTGCGTTCCCATGATGCTGAGACCGTAATTTACAAAACCTTCGGTATCCCCTTTCTGGAATCCGAATTCCTGCAATTCCTTACGTTTCAGCCAGAGAATGGCCACTTTGCCGTCTTTCACTACTTCTATTCTACCCAGAATCAGAGACAGAAGATACAATCTGGAGACGGTATTGGTATCCCAGGTATTAGAGGTGATGGTGGCGGGGTCTGCACCTTTTTCTATAAGATTTGCTACAATTCTGTGTGTGGCAGCACTGGTAGAGCGGAAACGGAAACCGCCGGTATCGGTCATGATGCCGGTGTAAAGGCATTGTGCCACATCTGTATTCACCAGATGCTCCTCCTGCAAAGTCTCAATAAAATGATACACCATCTGGCAGGTGGCCGGCACGGTAACATCTGAATACACGAAATCAAAATCATCCGGCTGCTGATGATGGTCAATGAGGATTTTCACCGCTTTGGCTTTTTCAATCCAGGGACCTACCAGATTTCCGGCACGGTGAGACGCATTGAAATCCAGCACAAAAATGACATCGGCATGGTAAATGGCTTCGCCCGCCTGTTTTCTTTTATAATCTGCAATGATGATTTGCTTTGCCTCCGGCATCCACTTCAGGAATTTCGGGAAATCGTTCGGTACAATCACCTCTGCCTCCACGCCTTTTTGCTTCAGAAAATGTTTGAGTCCCAGACTGGAACCTATGGCATCTCCATCCGGATTATAATGGGTGATGATCACAATTTTTTTCCCGGGCACCACAAGATTTTGAATTTCTGAAATTTCAGCAGGAGTAAACATAGAATTTTAGATTTTTGCAAAGATAAGATTTTAGGCGGTAGGAATTTTGCCATTTACAGAGAGAAAAAAATGATCTCGCACAAGAAAATCTGCGAACGGACGTTCATCATGAAACAAAATCACAAAAATGACATCCCGATGAAAAAAATATTTTTGCTGATCCTCTTTGGCAGCATGATGCTGCACGCGCAGGAAGAACCACTGCGTACGGCTGATATAGAAACTGTAGAAATCAACGAAAAGGACTATGAAAAAGTGAGTTTTTCGTACGGGCTGAAGCAGGAAATGAATAGTCGATTCATAACGCTGCCACATACTGAAATGGGATTAAGATTCAGAAATCATCATCATGAAACAGGAAGAGTATCATCTGTAAAACTATTTTTTCACAAAACTGAAAAAGAACACCATCTCACTACTTTGGAAATTAACTTTTACGAAATTGATTCTTTGACCCGTATGCCCGCCCAAAAACTGAATAACACAAGCATTACCTATACGCCCCGAAACAAAGCAAGAGGCATGGTTTCATTAGACATGCAAAAACATGCAATCCCTTTTCCCAAAGGAGGGATTCTCGTAGCGGTAAAATGGCTGCCCACGTCAAATCAATCTAAACATGCAGGCCCGGCTCTAAGACAAACTCATTATAAGGAAAGAATCACGTACACCAGAATAAGGACGGAAAATGGTCTGTACACGGGCGCCAAGCTGAAAAAAGAGGATTATATGTAAATGCAATGATGAGCCTGGAGGTCTATTTCCGTAAAAAGAAGGGAAATCTTATGTAAACAGAGCTGAACTTTAAACTTTTAAAAATTAATTTGCAGAGAATAAAAAGTTTCATATCTTTGCAATCTGAAAAAACAAGACTGTATTTACTAAAAATATTGAGCAATGAGCAAAAGAACATTCCAGCCATCAGAAAGAAAGAGAAGAAACAAACACGGTTTCAGAGAAAGAATGTCTACGCCAAACGGTAGAAGAGTATTGGCTGCAAGAAGAGCAAAAGGCAGAAAGAGTTTAACTGTAAGTGCTGCACGCGCGAAGAGATAACCCTCTGTTTCCGAATACACCTATGCTTGAAAAAGAAATTTTTCAGGCATTTTTTGTTGTTAAACTATCCTAAAACTTAGGTTTAATCTGTAAGTTTTTATACTTTTGAAAACTTATATTTCAACACAAAAACTCATATCCAAAGATGCCGCACAGACACGAAACCGGAGATAACATCATCAACCTGAGCCATGCCACCATTTCCCAAAAAAATGTAGTGGTACTCAGCAATGTAGACCTTCACATACAGAAAGGAAAATTCTGCTACCTCATCGGGAAAACAGGCTCGGGGAAAAGCTCCCTGCTGAAAACCCTCTACGGACACATCCCACTGGGTGGCGGACAGGGAAATGTAGCGGGTTTTGATCTTGCGAACCTGAAGACCAGCCAGGTGCCGGATTTGCGGCGCAAACTGGGAATTGTTTTCCAGGACTTCCAGCTGTTGCCGGACCGTACGGTAGAGAAAAACCTGAAATTCGTGCTGGAAGCGACCGGCTGGACAGATAAAGTGAAAACAGATGACCGCATTAATGAAGTGCTGGCCAGCGTAGGCATGAAGACCAAGAAACACAAAATGCCCCACCAGCTTTCCGGCGGTGAGCAACAGCGTGTAGCCATAGCGCGTGCTCTGCTGAATCATCCCGAGCTGATTCTGGCCGATGAACCTACCGGAAACCTGGACCCCGAAACGTCCAACGAAATCATGACCCTGCTGAAACAGGTAGCCATAGAGAACCACGCCGCCGTACTGATGGCCACGCATGACTACCACATGATCCAAAATTTCCCCGGTGAAGCCATCCGCTGCGAAGACGGTAAAGTATCTGTACTTTCTACCGCCGAATTATTTGAATAAAAAGATTATTTTTTTCCAAAGACATGAAAATCTTTGGTCACCTCAAGATATTGGTCCGAGTAATTTCTCGGACTTTTTTCAATGACGAAATCTTCGGTTACCATTTCGCCGGAGGTTTTTGAAAATTCAAGAACATTTCTTTTCAGCACTCCGTTTCTGATGCCAAAAACATTAACCTTACGCAGCAGAAACAACCCCAACCCTGCAGCATATTGCTCCATTTCCGGAGCAGTTTCTGAGGGAATAATGACAGAAATCCTACCGCAGTCTTCCAACAGCGGAAAGGAAGCATCCAGCAACACCCGCCAGTCCAGCTCCAGCGTCTGCCGGGCCAGGACGTCTTTATCTGAATCATTGACCTCAAAATACGGCGGATTGCACACAATGAGATGAAAGCACTCTGCAGATTCAAAGCTTTTAAAATCCTGATGCAACACCCGCATTCTTTCTGAAAAAGGCGACTGATTAAAATTCAGTGCAGCCAGTTCTGCTGCCTTGGGGTTTACATCCAGAGCCGTGAAACACGCCTCAGGATTTCGCTGTGCCAGCATGAGGGAAATCACACCGGTTCCCGCTCCCACTTCCAGCACCCTGGATGCATTTTTTACTTCACATAGCACACCCAGCAACACCCCGTCTGTGCCTACCCGGAACACTTCGTCATCCTGCAGAATCTGAAATTGCTGAAAAACGAAAGGTTTCATTACAGATTATTCGGTAAAGAAATAATGAACTTGGCGCCCTTACCCACCTCAGATTTTACCGTAATTTCGCCGCCGTAGTCTTCCACCATTTTGCGGACCATCGTCAGTCCCAGGCCCATCCCTGAGGATTTGGAGGTAAAACTGGGCTCAAAAATACGTTCCTGCATATGCTCCGGGATGCCCACGCCATTATCTTCCACAAAAATCACCACTCTTTTATTGATCTGCTCCACATCCACATTAATAATGGGTTGCTTATGATCTTCCACCGCCTGTTTGGCATTGGTAATCAGGTTGGTCAGAATCCGGTTCAGATAAATCCGGTCCATATTGACCATAATATCTTCTTTATTGGCATGCACAAAAATACGGTCATTATTGAAGATGCGCAGTATGGATTCAATTTCTTTATTCAGGTTAAAGGTTTCATTTTGCTTTTCGGGCAATTGCGCAAATTGTGAAAAAGCGGTAGCCACGGTAGCCACCAGATCAATCTGATGCACCACCGAATCGGTCATTTCTCTTAGTCTTTCTCTAATATCGGGAGCATCGGGATCAAATCTTCGGGCAAAATTCTGTATGGTCAGTTTCATGGGTGTAAGCGGGTTTTTCACCTCATGGGCAACCTGCTTTGCCATTTCTCGCCAGGCTTTTTCCTTTTCACTGAATGCCAGGCGATCCTTATGATCCTGAATCTGCAAGATCATCTTATTATAGGCTTTCACCAAAGCGCCCAGTTCATCATTCTGATAGTATTTAATCGGCGCCATATCCTTGTCAAAGAGCGTAATACGGGTAATAATATCCGAAAAGTTAGAAATTGCCTTGGTCAGATTCTTAGAAATAAACCAGCTAAGCAAAATACTCAGGGCAATAATGCCGATATTCACCAAAGCAATAAGTTTCATATACTTATTGAGGAGCTCTACATGTGCACTGTCACTGTGATAATACGGAAAATATACCACCCCTATCGGCTCCATGGCATTATTCTGAAAGGTGATGTAGGATGATGTTTTGTTGGATCCCACTGCCTGGTCATACTCTTTGACATCTACCCTTCTGTTATAGGTAATCACTTCATGGAGAACGCTTTCCGGCATTTCCTTCTGGGATACCTGACTGCGCTGGCGGTTAGACAATAAATATTGACCGTTCAGATCATAAATAATGATATCCTGTTTGGTAATATCTGAGATTTCCAGGATTTTACTGCCCAGCACCTCCGGAATCTGTTCTGTACTGATGGGTTCCAGGCTCACCGCATAATCCAGCGCTGCCATCAGCTGGTTGGTACGGTTCTGCATATCTGTTCTGCTCTGTTCCTCGGCATTGCGCTTCAGGAGCAAATAAGATATGTACGCGGCACTGGCCATACTGAGTACACAGATGATGATAAACCCGCTGAACACACGGGTACGCAGGCTGTATCTTTTATAATTTGATGTGGGCATTGGTGGAAATCAGTTTTGCAATATATTTGCCAATGATGTCAAACTCCAGGTTCACCAGATCTCCCGGCTTCAGAAACTGAAGATTTGTAAATTCCCAGGTATAGGGAATTATGGCTACAGAGAAGTCATCGGCTCCGCTTCTGGCCACGGTAAGGCTGATTCCGTTTACCGTAACAGACCCCTGAGGAACCGTGACGAAGGCTCCCTCATGGTTATCATACTGAAAAGTAATGAAATAACTGCCGTCTTTATTTTCAATGGAAATAACTTTACCGGTTTTATCTACATGCCCCTGAACAATATGACCATCCAGCCGGCCGTTCATCTGTACACACCGCTCCAGATTGACCACGGTGCCGGTTTCCCAGCTTCCCAGATTTGTTTTTTCCAGCGTTTCTGCAATAGCGGTCACGGTGTAGCGGTCATCTTTGATGGCCACTACCGTGAGGCAACAACCATTATGTGCCACACTCTGATCTATTTTTAATTCACCGGTAAAAGGGCAACTCAGCGTAAAGTGAATATTCGCTCCGCTGTGTTCTATGTGCTCCACCACTCCGGTAGATTCTATAATGCCTGTAAACATAAATTTCTTCGGTTATAAAAGAAAGAACAATCCAAAATCTATAAGTTCGTCTTAAATTTATAAATTTGTAAAATTCTAAATAAATTCAAAGATAGTAATATGAGTTCAAAACAACATAAAGTTCGGGTAGGAATTTCCATTGGTGATTTCAATGGCATTGGTCCGGAAATCATTATGAAATCATTGCAGGACAAAAGCATCACAGATTTGTTCACACCCGTTATCTTTGGTTCCGGAAAACTTTTCACCTATCAGAAGAATATATTCAAGCTTCAGCATAATTTCAATTACATAACAGAGGCATCCCAGGCCCAGCCACAGAAAATTAATATGGTAAATCTGTGGAAAGACAATGTGAATGTAGACCTGGGAACCCCCTCCGAAGAATCTACCAAAATGGCCATAGAGTCTCTGGAAGCGGCTACCACAGCACTCCTGAACAACGAAATAGACGTACTGGTCACCGCGCCCATCAATAAGGATGAGATGATAAAACAAGGCTTTGCGCATGCCGGGCACACAGGTTATCTGGAAGAAAAAGCCGGTAAGAAAGGGCTGATGTTTCTGGTAACAGACGATCTGAAGGTGGCGGTATCTACACACCACATTCCGCTGGCAGAAGTGGCACAAAACATCTCTAAAGAGAAAATTAAAAAACAGATCAAACTCCTGAACCAATGCCTCATTGAAGATTTCCAGATCCGCAAACCCAAAATTGCAGTTTTGGGTCTGAATCCGCACGCCGGCGACGGAGGCCAAATCGGGCGCGAAGAAATTGAAATCATACAACCGGCCATTCAGGAGATGTTTGACCATGGGATGATGGCCTTCGGACCGTTCCCGGCAGACAGTTTCTTTCAGCCGGAAAAATATAAAAACTACGACGCCGTTCTGGCCATGTATCATGACCAGGGTCTGGCACCTTTTAAAACCCTGGCGTATGCAGAGGGAGTGAATTATACGGCGGGACTGCCCTTTATCCGTACTTCCCCGGATCATGGAGTAGCGTATGACATAGCAGGAAAAAACATGGCGGATGAACAAAGTTTCAGCGAGGCAATTTTTACAGCGATCAAAATTTTCCGCAGCAGAACAGAGTATAATTTACTGATGCAGGACCGGCTGAAACCCAGAAGATCCGGACACGACAACTGTGTAGACGAAGACCTGCCGGCAGAAAAGGATAAATAAGTGAAAGGTAATAACTTTACAGAAAATCCGGAAAAACAAAATATTAGCGACAATTAATTTGTCAATATGAAAAAAATGCATATTTTTGCACACTCATTTTATGGACAAGCTTAGAAAATATGATATCGTATTTTCCGGTCTGAAAGACGGAAAGCATTCGTTTCAATTTGAGGCAGATCAGGAGTTCTTTAAGCAGTTTGATACCGAACAGGAGTTCACCAATCCGCGGATTATTGCTGATGTTTTGATGGAAAAACACAGCACCTTTCTGGAATTCTGGATCAGGACCTCCGGCACGGTAAATCTGGTTTGCGATATCAGTAATGAAAATTTTGATTACCCGATAGACCATACCATCAAGGTTCTGGTGAAATTTGGTGAAGAATATGATGACAGTGAAGAAGATGTAATTACCATCCCTCAGCACGACCACGCATTCAATGCAGCACAGCTGATTTACGAAGATGTAATGCTCTCTGTTCCCATGAAAAAGATTTCGCCCGATATTCCGGAAGAAACCCTGCAGGAACTGGAAAAGTATTCCGCACAGGAAGAAAAAACAGAAGAACCCGAAAACGACCCCAGATGGGACGCTTTAAAGAAATTAAGAGATAAAAATTAACATACAATAATTAATAAAATTATTAACAATGGCACATCCAAAGAGAAGACAGTCGTCTACAAGAAGAGATAAAAGAAGAACGCACTACAAAGCTGTAGTTCCTCAACTTGCTAAAGATGCTGCATCTGGTGAACTTCACCTGTATCACAGAGCACACTGGCATGAAGGAAAATTGTACTACAGAGGTAAAGTAGTGATGGAAAAAACAGAAGAAACTACAGAAGAGAACTAAGAGTCTACTTTTAGAAAAACTTCTATTTCATATAAAAACCACTCGATTTTTTATAATTTCGGGTGGTTTTTTATTGTTTTTTACGTTTTTTTGGTATCTTTGAGCCCTTAATACAATAACAAAATTATGGATATCAGAGAAATACAAAACCTCATCAAATTTGTTTCCAAATCTGAGGTTTCTGAGGTAAAGTACAAAACAAAAGATTTTGAAATTACCATCAAAACTCCACTGGGTGGCAATGAGAATATCAGCTATGTAGCGCAACCTGCCATGTACCCCGCTCCCGCAGCAGCACCGGCTCCTGCAGCAGCACCACAGGCAGCTCCCGCAGCAGACACCCCGAAAGATGCTGCAGCAGATGACAGCAAGTATATTGCCATCAAATCTCCGATGATTGGTACATTCTACAGAAAACCTGCTCCGGACAAAGACGTATTTGTAAATGTGGGCGATGAGGTTACACCCGGTAAAGTAGTATGTGTTATTGAGGCCATGAAACTCTTTAACCAGATTGAATCCGAAATCTCAGGAAAAATTGTAAAAATCCTGGTAGACGATGCTACTCCGGTAGAATACGATCAGCCATTATTTTTAGTAGATCCATCTTAAGGAATTTTAAGATCTAGGGAAAAGATAAATTTCATGCGAAACCCCTCGTTTGAAATTGATTTAAAATTCAAAATCTATAATTTAAAATTTCGAACAGATGTTCAAAAAAATATTAATTGCCAACCGTGGTGAAATCGCGATGCGCATTCTGCGTACCTGCAAGGAAATGGGCATCAAAACGGTGGCCGTGTACTCTACCGCAGACAAAGACAGCCTGCATGTACGTTTTGCCGACGAGGCGGTGTGCATAGGTCCTGCCATGAGTAAGGATTCCTACCTTAAAATATCCAACATTATTGCCGCTGCAGAAATCACCAATGCAGACGCCATACACCCGGGTTACGGATTCTTGTCAGAAAACTCCAATTTCTCCAGAATTTGTCAGAAAAACAACATCAAATTCATTGGTGCCACTCCAGAGCAGATAGACCGAATGGGAGACAAGGCCAATGCCAAAGCGACCATGAAAGAAGCAGGCGTACCATGCGTACCGGGTTCTGAAGGGCTGATAGACGGCTATGAAACCGCCGCAAAACTGGCCGAAGAAATTGGTTATCCGGTCATGATTAAAGCTACCGCCGGTGGTGGCGGCAAAGGCATGCGCGCCGTATGGAAAGCAGAAGACCTGCAAGACCACTGGGATTCTGCCGTACAGGAAGCTACCGCAGCTTTCGGTAACGGTGGCATGTATATGGAAAAACTGATTGTAGAGCCCCGTCATATAGAAATTCAGATTGCCGGCGACCAGTACGGAAAAGCCTGTCACCTGTCTGAAAGAGACTGTTCTGTACAAAGAAGAAATCAGAAACTAACTGAAGAAACGCCTTCACCATTTATGACCGATGAACTTCGCGAAAAAATGGGTGAGGCCGCAGTAAAAGCTGCAGAATACATAGGCTACGAAGGTGTGGGCACTATAGAATTCCTGGTAGACAAAGACCGTAATTTTTATTTTATGGAAATGAACACCAGAATCCAGGTAGAACACCCCATTACCGAGCAGGTCATAGATTATGACCTGATCCGTGAGCAGATTCTGCTGGCTGCCGGAACACCGATTTCCGGAATCAACTACTTCCCGAAACTGCACTCTATAGAATGCCGTATCAATGCAGAAGATCCGTATGCTGACTTCAGACCATCTCCGGGAAAAATTACCGGACTGAATATTCCGGGAGGACACGGAATCCGGGTAGACACCCACGTGTATTCCGGGTACACCATCCCGTCCAACTACGACTCCATGATTGCCAAACTCATTACCACTGCGCAAACCCGTGAAGAAGCGATAGCCAAAATGAAGCGTGCACTGGAGGAATTCTATGTGGAAGGTGTAAAAACGACCATTCCGTTTCATCGCCAACTGATGGAAAACGAAGATTACCTGGCCGGAAACTATACCACCAAGTTTATGGAAGACTTCGTGATGGATAAAAAGTACGAACATTAACCAGTCTGATAAAACAACTGAATTGCTCCCCTGCCGGGAGCAATTTTTTTATGCACTGCACTTCACAATAAAAATAGTATTTTTGTAAAAAATCACTTCAGAAATTATGTCAGATACATCACAAACCAAAAACTCACAATATTATATAGAGCTGGAAGACAGACACGGCGCCCACAACTACCACCCGCTGCCGGTGGTTATTGATAAAGGCGAAGGCGTTTATGTGTGGGACGTGGAAGGCAAAAAATACTACGACTTCCTTTCAGCCTACTCTGCTGTAAACCAAGGCCATTCTCATCCTAAAATTGTAAAAGCCATGACCGATCAGGCGCAGAAACTGGCGCTGACCTCCCGTGCGTTTTATAACTCCAGCCTGGGTGAATTTGAGAAAAAAATCACGACCCTTTTTGGTTTTGACAAAGTATTGCCCATGAATTCGGGGGCAGAAGCAGTGGAAACCGCTGTAAAACTGGCCAGAAAATGGAGCTATGAAGTGAAAGGCATTGCAGAAGACGCTGCCAAAATCGTAGTATGCGAAAACAATTTTCACGGCAGAACCACCACCATTGTTTCATTTTCCAATGACCCGGATGCCAACCAGAATTACGGACCATTTACCCCCGGATTTGTAAAAATCCCCTATAACGATCTGCAGGCTCTGGAAGAAACACTGGCGAAAGATGCCGCCAATATTGCAGCCTTCCTGGCAGAACCCATACAAGGTGAAGCGGGTGTCTATGTACCGGATGAAGGATACCTGAAAGGTGCGGCAGAACTGTGCAAAAAATACAATGTATTATTTATTGCTGATGAAGTGCAAACCGGCATTGCAAGAACCGGAAAACTCATTGCCTGCCATCATGAAGGAGTGCAACCCGATATTCTGATTCTGGGCAAAGCACTGTCCGGCGGAATGTATCCTGTATCTGCAGTGCTGGCAGATGATGCCATTATGAATGTCATTAAACCCGGACAGCATGGATCCACCTTTGGAGGGAATCCACTGGCTTGCGTCATTGCCACGGCAGCACTGGATGTGGTAGAAGAAGAAAAACTTTCTGAATGCGCAGAAGAACTCGGGAAACTCTTCCGCGCTGAAATGGAGAAGCTGATCTCCAAAACAGATCTCATTACAAAAGTACGCGGCAAGGGCTTGCTGAACGCAATTCTGATTAATGATACGCCGGATAGCGCCACAGCCTGGAATATCTGTCTGAAACTTCGGGACAACGGCCTTCTGGCGAAGCCCACCCACGGCAACATCATTCGTCTGGCTCCCCCACTGGTCATCACAGAAGAGCAACTGCTGGAATGCGTAAGGATTATTGAGGAAACGGTAGTAGCGTATCAAAAGTAATGAAACTCTCGGCGGTTGTCATCACGTTCAATGAGGAGAAAAATATTGAACGCTTTCTGAAATCTGTAAATGATCTTGCAGATGAAATTGTGGTGGTTGACAGTTTTTCTACGGACCGCACCCGGGAACTTGCAGAAACTTTTGAAAAAGTACGCTTTATCACGCATGAATTTTCCGGCTATGGAACACAGAAAAATTATGCCCTGGCTCAGTGCAAGGGCGAGTGGGTGCTTTTCCCGGATGCCGACGAAATTCTGGATGAGGAAGCCAGAAATTCCATCAGAAAAATAATCAATACCGGTGACCAGACTGCAGAAGTCTACAATGTGGAATTCAACAATATATTACTTGGAAAACATCTCAAATACGGTGGCTGGGGTTCTATTTTCCGGGAGCGCTTCTTCAGAAGGTGCGCCGGCAGATTCAGCGATGATAAAGTTCATGAAAAATTTATTTTTAGTGGAAAAAAAGAAGTTTTACCCGGAAAAATAAATCATTATACCTACAGCAGTGTCTTTCAGTACGTCGATAAAATAAACCGGTATTCTGAAATGATGGCGCAGAAGTATGCTGAAGCCGGTAAAAAAGTGAGCATCTGGAAAATACTCTTCAGTCCGTGGTTTACTTTTTTCAGGAACTATTTTTTCAAACTGGGCTTTCTGGACGGTCTCATCGGCTTTTACGCAGCAATAACCAGCAGTTATTATTCGTTATTGAAATACCTAAAACTTTACCTTATCAAAAAGGCAGCCTAGTTTCTTCCAAACAGAATCAAACCGGCGGTTTAAAGGATGGGTTTTTGGGGATTAATGCTCTATAAACCGGATAATTTATTTACTTTGCACTATGAATATTTGCGTCATCAGTTTCGATTTCTGGCAATACGACGGGCATATCGTAGAAGTGCTGCGCAGCAAGGGCATCACGGCACACCATATCAATCTGGGCGCTTACCGCCATAAGAATCTGCAGGCCAGAGTAAAAAACACCATCTCCAAAGTTTTTCTGGGTAAAAATCTCAAAAAACATTATCGCCAGGAACTTATTCTGGATACTCTGAAGAAACTGGGTCCGCAAGATCAGATCCTTGTGATTAATCCCGAGCAGATAGAGCGCAAATATCACGAAATCATCAAAAAATACACAGACCGCTACGTCGCGTATTTGTATGACAGTCTCAGCAGGAATCCTGCAGAACACGTACTGGATTTGTTTGACAAGATATTTTCCTTTGACAAAAATGATTCTGCCCGGCATGGCTTTCAGTTGATTACCAATTACAATTACCTCCCGGAACAGCAAATCAGTGCGGAAGCCGATTATGATTTGGTTTACCTGTCTTCTTTTGACAACAGACTGGCACTTCTTTATAAGATTACTGCCCGGCTGAAAGATCTGGGCCGCAATTATTACTATGTAATTGTGGGCAAAAAAACCTGGATCAAAAACCTGCAACTGCAGGGTACCACGCATAGCATTTACACCCGAAAAAGAATAAAGCACGAAGAATTACCGGGATATTACAAGAAAGGGCGGGTGATTCTGGACCTCATTCGTGACCATCAGGACGGTTTAAGTTTCCGGATTTTTGAAGCAATGGCGCTAAAGAAAAAGGTGATTACCAACAATAAGACCATTAAGGATTATGATTTATATGATGCAAATAATATTCTGATTCTGGAAGATGATCTCAGCAATCTTACCACTGATTTTTTCGAAAGCGAGTACCGCGAACTCCCCCGCGAAATTTATAAAAAATACACCCTGAATCACTGGGTTGATGTAGTGTTTGAACTTAAATAAAATGAAAACATCTGTAGCACTCTGTACCTATAATGGTGAAGACTTTATACGGGAACAACTGGACTCGATACTTCAGCAGACCGTTCCTGTAGATGAAATTGTGATTTGTGATGACGGATCATCAGATTCTACACTAAGCATTCTGAATCAATATGACATTAATAATCCCGGTATTTTCCAGATTTTTCGTAATGACAAAAACCTGCGCAGTGTAAAAAACTTTGAAAAAGCAATTACACTTTGCAAAAATGACATTATTTTCCTGAGCGACCAGGACGATTTCTGGGTCCCGCAAAAAGTAGAAACAATGCTGGCAAGTTTCCGGAAGAACCCGCATATTTCTGTACTGTGCAGCAATGGCTACGGAATAAACCAAAAAGGTGAAGCGCTGGATGTAATTACAATATGGGATGTTCCGCAGTTTCTGAAAGAGTCCGGAATCCCGGTAGATTACTTTAAAATCATAAGCTATGTAGGAAATATTGCGACAGGTGCAACTATGGCCATTCGTAAGGATTTCACCTCAGAAATCCTGCCTTTTCCGCAAAAGAAAGGCTTTCATCACGACGAATGGATTGCCTTGGTTGCATCTTACCATAATCAATTTGACCTGCTGAATGAAAGACTCATCAAATACAGAACGCACGATAACCAGCAAGTAGGGGGCGTTTTTTACCCGAACAACCAGTCTACACGGAAGCAACTGATTCGGTTTTTTAATCTTTTCGGAGAGCACAAGAATTTTGCAGCGTACAAAAAACTATTGAAAAGACTTACTGAAGCAAATGAGAAAATTCGCGGATTCCGGGAAAATGGCATAGAACATCCTCTGCTCAATCATCAGGAAAAAGACCTGAGACAGGTGTATTCAGATATTAAAGCAAAATTCCGTACAGAATATCCCGTGCGCTATCTGCTCCTCTTCTGTATGGATAAGGTAACCGGAAAAAGACAGATGCAGTCATGAAAACGTTAGATTTTTCAATTATCGTCCCGTGTTATAATCAAGAGAACTTTCTGGCTGAAACACTTCAGTCTGTACAGAATCAAACGCTTAAAAACTGGGAATGCATTATTGTCAATGATGGCTCTACAGATTCATCAGAACAGATCATTAACGAATTTTGCGCTCAGGATTCCCGGTTCATCAAAATCAATCAGGCCAATAAAGGTCTAGCCGCTACCAGAAATAATGGAATTATGGCTGCTTCCGGTACCTACATCCTTCCGCTGGATGGCGATGATAAGATTGGCGCAGACTATCTGGAGCTTGCTCTGCACGAGTTTCAAAAAAATCCACAACTTAAATTGGTATACGCCCAGGCTGAATTTTTCGGAACCAAGAATGAATACTGGCCACTGCCGGAATACACTTACCGGAGGATTCTGTTTGTAAACTGTATTTATTGCAGCGCCATTTTTAGAAAAAGTGATTATCTGAAAACAGAGGGTTACGATGTCAATATGCGACATGGTTACGAAGACTGGGAATTCTGGCTTCAATTGCTAAGTCCGGAAGATCAGGTATACCGACTGAATTCTGTACAATTTTACTACAGACAGCGCGATCAATCCATGATTTCCTTTCTGAATGAAAAGAACAAAAGACGGGATATGGAAACCTATATCATGGAAAAACACCGGGAAAAATACCCGCCACTATTACGGGATGGTTTTTCTATGGAAAATTTCCTGGAAATCAGCAGCAAACTGGAAGAACTGAAATCTTTTAAAAAATCTGTCGCATTCCGGACTGTTTATAAAGTTGAAAAATCTATACAAAAAATTTTCACAGCGGGATGATTAAAGAATTACTACTCATCAGAAAGTTTTACAGACAAGTAAATACAAGTGGAAATTATTTGTTTTTTCCGTTTTATCATGTGGGCGGCGCCGAAACCGTACACCTCAACATCCTCCGGACTTTTCAGGAGAAACCCAACTGTTTCATCACCAACAAGTCATTTTCTGATGCTAACAGGCCCTCATTTCAAAAATATTCAAACCTCATTGAGATTGAACCACTTACCCGTACCGGAAAATATCGCAAGTATCTTTTAAAATCCATTGCTAGAAGAATAAACCACGATAAAAATCCCGTAGTTTTCGGATGCAACAGCATCTTTTTTTATGATTTAATTCCCATGCTGAAATCCCATGTATGGATTGCAGATCTCACACATGCGTTTTCTTACGAACAATACTCTCCGGAATTTTACAGCCTGCCGGTAGCAAACCGATTTAATGCCCGCATTGTACTGGGGCAGAAAACCAAAGAGGATTACGCCAACTTATATAAGGATCATGGAATAGATTCAAAATATACTGAGCGGATTAATATCATCAAAAACAACGTTTACGTGCCTGATTCACTGGTAAAACCAAAGAATAACATCCTGCAGATTGTCTTTGTAGCAAGAAATTCTCCGGAAAAAAGACCCGAAATTGTGTTTGAAATTCTGCGAAGGCTGAATCAGGATGGTATTCCTTTTCAGTGCACAATTGTTGGCGATTTCGACCAGCTGAACCTGCAAATAGACTACGCAAAATTTACAGGGGAAATTCATAATAAAGCCACCCTTCAGAATGTGTACCTTAACAGTGATGTATTATTGCTTACCTCTGAACGGGAAGGTTTGCCCATGGTAATTCTGGAAGCAATGGCACATCAAGTACTACCAATTAGCACAGCTATAGGCGAAATCTCTGAGCTAAAGCGTGCTGAGCCGGGCATCATTCTTTCCGAATCTTTGGAACCGGAAGCGGTTATCTCTGAAATGCTGAAAATCATCAGACACCTGAATGAAAACAAGTCTGAATTGCGCATCCGCCAAAAAAATTGCTATCATACGGTAAAAGAAAATTACAGTACAGAAAAATTCACAGACAGTTATCGAAAACTATTCCACAAAATACTTCCTCAAAACCAATAAATTACAGAGGTCTTCGGTGTGTTTATTGAAAAACTGAGCGCAGTGCCGGTTGGCATTGTTGATAATTTCCAGGCACTTGTCAGGATGACTGATGTAGTAGCGGAGCTGCTCTTCCAGATCTGAATAATCTGATTTGATTTCAATATAATGTTGGCCGCCTGTCAGAGTGCCCTCCATAAACCAGGTCTCCAGCGTAGGTTTTGGCATCACGGCTACAGAATTGGAAGACATCACCCATTTCAGATTGGTGGCCACATCGTTGCCCTGAAGACACAAAATGAACTTGTAGGCCAGATGATCCTGCACGGAAATCTTGGGTTTCCACCAACGGGGATTGCCTCCTTCTTTATTCACCTGCCCCAGATCACACAGCGGATGGTCAAAAAACAAATCATAAAAGCGGTACCGGTGCTCCTGAAAAACAGTCCCCCTACCTATAAGCATATCTTTTTTCTGAAGGAAAGGCCGGTCATTTTTAATCCATTTCACATGACGTACTTTGTTCAGGCTCATCAGCACACTGTTCTGATTATCTGCTGATACAGGTCTGCTTTTTACCAGACTGGGAACTTCCGGGATATGCGTAACATCGCCAAAAACATGATTTAACCGCAGATTCTCATCAAAAAACCGGGCATATTCGTACGCATCAAAATAATACACTTTAGGTTTCTGTGCTTTTCTGAGGTTTTTAATGGAATGCTGACCAGAACGTGCAACATGGTCTTCCAGTTTATTATAGTAGGACACCCGCGCTTCCACCTCTTTCAGTTGCTGCGGTGTGAGTTTTTTCTTCAGGCTTTTAATTCTGGAAACATAATCATCTGCCGGCAGCAGGCTTCTCAGGAAAGCTTGGATATAGTAGATAACTTTATTCTGTCTGATAATGCTGGCCATCATCTACTACCGTGCATAATCATCCTGAATCCGGATAATGTCGTCTTCGCCAAAGTATGTGCCGGTCTGAACTTCCACAAATACCAGTGGCTCTCCGGTCCGGTTTTCTATGCGGTGTCTGGCACCCAGCGGGATGAAGATACTTTCACCATATTTTACGATGTGCTCTGCATCATCCAGAATAACCATTGCCTCACCCTGTACAATGGTCCAGAACTCTTGCCTTTTGTGATGATATTGGTAAGAAAGTCTCTGCCCGGGATTTACCAGAATTCTTTTTACTTTAAAGGTGGGTTCGTCCTGCAATACATAGTATTTCCCCCAGGGTCTGTCTCCTATTTCCATTTGTTTTAAATATTCTACAAAACTAACAATTTTTTCCTTTCGTTTTTTCCGTAAATTTGCAGCCAAAATTATGAAATAATGAGCAGAGTGAGAGTGCGTTTTGCACCCAGTCCTACCGGACCCTTACACCTGGGCGGAGCCAGAACCGCTTTATACGACTATCTTTTCGCCAAAAAAAACGACGGCGATTTCGTGCTTAGAATAGAAGACACAGACACTGCACGTTTTGTAGAAGGTGCAGAGGAATATATTATGGAATCCCTGGAGTGGATGGGCATCACACCAGATGAAAGCCCGAAACACGGTGGACCCTACGGACCCTACCGTCAGAGCGAAAGACGCGAAATCTACGACCAGTACACGGCGCAGATCCTGAAAACCGATTATGCGTACATTGCCTTCGATACCCCCGAAGAACTGGACGAAATCCGCAGCAAATATGAAGAAAAGGGCGAAATATTCTCCTACAACTATATGACCCGAAATCTGCTGAGCAACAGTTTGTCCCTATCAGACGAACAGGTTGCGGAAAAGCTTCAAAATAAAGTTCCGTATGTCATCAGATTCAAAATGCCTGTAGACCGTATTCTGAATCTTGAAGACATCATCCGCGGAAAGTTTTCTGTAAACACCAACACGCTGGATGATAAAGTTCTGGTAAAGCAGGACGGAATGCCTACTTACCATTTTGCCAATATTATAGATGATTATGAAATGAAAATCTCACACGTCATTCGTGGAGAGGAGTGGCTGCCCTCCATGGGACTGCACGTTTTGCTGTATGAAGCAATGGGTTGGGAAGCCCCACAATTTGCCCACCTGCCGCTTATTCTGAAGCCTGAAGGCAAAGGAAAACTGAGCAAGAGAGATGGCGCAAAATTCGGATTCCCGGTTTTCCCGATGAATTTCACCGATCCTGTGACCGGAGAAATGTCTCCCGGATATAAAGAGGCCGGATATCTGCCCGGTGCTTTTGTGAATTTCCTGGCACTGCTGGGCTGGTCACCGGCAGACAACAAGGAAATCCTGAGCCTGGAAGAAATGGCAGCAGAATTTGACCTTCACAAAGTTCATAAAGCCGGCGCACGCTTTTCAAAAGAAAAAGCAGACTGGTTCAATCAGCAGTACATTCAGATGAAAACCGATGAGGAAATGCTGGCTATTCTGAAGGAACTCTATCCTGAACTGCCTGTAAATGACGACAAATTGCTGAAAATCATTCACCTCATGAAAGAAAGAGCTGTTTTCCCGCAGGACATTTACGAAAACGGCAAATTTTTCTTCTCGGCGCCGGACCAGTATGATGAGAAAGCCGTAAAAAAAGCATGGAGCGACTATACAGGTAGTATTTTGCACGAATTTTCGACCCATTTGCAGCCGGAAATGAACAGCGAAAGCATCAAATCAAAAATTCAGGAATTTGCTGCCGAAAAGAATCTGGGTATGGGCAAAGTGATGATGCCCCTGCGCCTGGCACTGGTGGGCGAACTGAAAGGCCCGGATGTTCCGGACATTATGGAAATACTTGGTTTCGAGGAGACTACGCGCAGAATTTCAAACGCAACGAATAATATCTCTTAACTTTCTTCAATTTTCACTAAATTTGAAGGATAATTTTTTCAGAATATGCAATACTTAGAATTTGAAAAGCCGATTGAGGAGTTGATGGAGCAATATCAGAAATGTTCCATTGTAGGCGAAGACACCGGTGTGGATGTGAAATTGGCCTGCTCGCAGATCGAAGATAAAATAGTAGAAAAGAAAAAAGAAATATACCTGAACCTTACGCCATGGCAGCGTGTCCAACTTTCGCGTCATCCGGACCGTCCTTATACCCTGGATTTCATTGGAGGTATTGTAGACAAGGACAGCTTCCTGGAGCTTCACGGCGACCGCAATTTTGCAGATGATCCGGCCATGATTGGTGGTATGGCTACCATAGACGGACAGCGGGTCATGATTATTGGTACACAAAAAGGCAGAACTACCAAGGAAAGACAGCACAGAAGATTCGGGATGAGTAATCCGGAAGGATACAGAAAAGCACTGCGTCTGATGAAACTTGCAGAGAAATTCAGCATCCCGGTGGTTACTTTTATTGATACCCCGGGGGCATATCCGGGTCTTGAGGCAGAAGAAAGAGGACAGGGAGAAGCCATTGCCAGAAATATTTTTGAAATGACCATGCTGAAAACACCTGTATTCTGCTACATCATAGGCGAAGGAGCCAGTGGCGGTGCATTAGGAATTGGCGTGGGCAACAAAGTCTATATGCTGGAAAACACCTGGTACACGGTGATTGCGCCGGAAAGTTGCTCCTCTATCCTGTGGAGAAACTGGAATCATAAAGAAGATGCAGCCAATGCGCTGAAACTGACCCCGAAAGATGCACTGGAACATAAATTTATAGACGGCATCATAGAAGAACCACTGGGCGGGGCGCACTACGACCCTGCTGTAGCATTCGAAAATCTGAAGCAATCCATTCTGCAAAACATCAAAGCCTTCTCTAAGTTTTCCGGTAAAGAACTGGAGCGCCAGAGACAGGATAAGTTTATTGCGATGGGACAATTTAAAGGTTAATTCATTTACTCATTAATAAAGAACGCTCACCTGGCGGTGAGCGTTCTTGTTATTTTGAAGCCAGTGTGATGGCAATGTCTGAACTGATGTTTTTGGCGCTGGCATATTTATAATCACAAATACTGGTGGTGAGCATATAGTTGCCTTTATCCACCAGAATATAATTCTGATTATTGGCCGGGACATTCAGGTTATAATAATTGCCTTTGCCGGCAAACTTTACAATGAGATTGCATGAAGACTGATTCACAATCTGCACATAAGCCTCCCTTTTGTTTGGATTATTATCAAACAGGTGATTCAGAACTTTGGCGGCCATCTTGCTCTTATCATTGACGCCGTCTTTCAGATCGGTTTTCACGTCCTTTACGAGTTTCCCTTTGGTGAGTTGCTGTACTTTTGGTTTGGCCTGCACATCATCTGCGGGAGCAATGAGTTGTACCAGTTTTATTTTAAGCGACTGCACATTGGGATCCTCAGGATGATCTTTTATAAAAGCCGCAATAATCTTCGGATCGTTGCTCATTTGTGCCTGCTCTGCCGTAATCACGGTTTTCTCTGCTTGTTTAGCCGCACTTTTTTTCTTTTGAGAAAAAGCCACGCAAAACAGCATGATGAAAACTAAAGAAAAATATTTTGTCATAAGTGGATTTCTATTTTTAATCGCCATCCGGTGCCGGTGCCAGTAGCATTTTTGCCGGTTCTGATGACGGTTTTTTGTTATCAATTAAAAATTTGAGCGTTAAAATTAATAAAAATTCAGTTACAATCCGTTCTCAAAATTGAAATAAACGCAGTCTCATCATTGAGAAATGGGTCTTTTATCTGCTCTCACAGAATAAGATTGTTTAGAGATCTTTTAGTTAAATTTTAAAACACACTTCAACATAACGAAAAAATCCATGTTTTAGTTTCCGTAATAATTTATATCTTTGCACTGCTCAAAAAAGAAGCAAAAAATAACCTAGTTTTTAATATAAAAATACAGAAATATGTACACACCAGTGGCTGCAGACGTAGCGAAACTTAGAAACACGACAGGAGCAGGGATGATGGACTGCAAAAAAGCTTTAACAGAAGCAGAAGGAGATTTCGAAAAAGCAATTGAAATTCTTAGAAAAAAAGGACAGAAAGTTGCAGCAAACAGAGCAGACAGAGAATCTACAGAGGGAGCTGTTATTGCTAAAGTAAATGCAGATCAGACCGCAGGTGTAATCATCGCACTGAACTGTGAAACTGATTTCGTAGCAAAAAATGACAATTTCGTGGCTTTGGCTCATGATCTTGCAGAACTGGCACTGGGTAAAACCAAAGAAGAATTCCTGGCTTCTGACTATAAAGGAATCACCGTAGCAGAAAAACTGACTGAACAAACCGGAGTTATTGGTGAAAAAATTGAAGTAGGTTCTTTTGAAACGATTGAAGGACCATTCGTAGGTGCTTACATTCACGCAGGGAACAAAATTGCAGCCATTACTTCCCTTTCAGCCAATGTAGATGGTTCTGAAGAAGCTGCGAAAGCAGTATCTATGCAGGTAGCGGCTATGAACCCGATTGCTCTGGATGAAACTCAGGTGTCTCAGGACATCATTGAAAAAGAACTGGATATTGAGAGAGACCTGCTTACCAAAGAAGGGAAGCCTGCAAACATCATTGATAATATTCTGAAAGGAAAAATGCAGAGATATTACAAAGACAATACGCTGGTACACCAGGCGTTCATTAAGGACGGAGGTATGTCTGTAGCAGATTATGTAAAATCTGTAAACGGGGACCTGAAAGTGGTAGGTTACGTAAGAGTAAGCCTTACTTAGTAACCCGGCATCACATGGCATGATCTCCCTGATTTTCGGGGAGATTTTTTTTGTAAATAATTGATAATTAATGAGTACATTTGTCACCCTTTTGTAATAATTTTATGAAAAAACTTCTACCGGCTCTCTTTCTGCTTCTGTCGTTTTTTGGGTATGCACAGCTGGATACGGAACATTGGTTTGCACCTATGGCACCCAAATCTGCCACAAGTGGATTTGACAGTAATTTATATCTCTCCACCAATGAGACTACACCATTTACCGTAAGCGTCTATTACAATAATATGGTATTTGCCACAGCAAATATCAGCAAGGGAAATCCCGCAGTAGTACCGGTACCGGGTGCATATATGATGGGCACCAATTCCAGCCAGCTGTTCACTCCCATTGCAAAAGGAATTTACGCTAAAGGTTCAAAAAAATTCTTTGCCAATTACCGTTTCGCAGTAACCAATCATGCCGAAATCATCACTTCAAAAGGTCTTGCCGGACTCGGAACCACATTTTATGCAGCGATGGCAGCCAACACCGGAACCGCCTATTATATAAATTCTACGATTGGTGTAATGGCCACAGAGGACAACACCACCGTGACCATTTCGGGTTATAATCCAGCCGTAGTTTTTTCTAACGGCACCTCCTTGCCCACGCTCACCTTTACGCTGAACAAAGGACAGTCCTATATTCTGGATGCGGTGAGTGATGTGGTGACCGCCAATAAAGACGGGCTCATAGGAGCCAAAATAGTGGCGAACAGACCCGTGACTGTTACCAATGGCAACTTCAACGGCATCTATACCAACCAGAATTTTACCAATAATGATATCCTGATGGACCAGGCAGTACCCGTGGACCGCCTCGGTGACCTATTTGTACTGGTTAAAGGCAACGCACCCACTTCATCCGGAATGGAAACCGCAATGGTGGTAGCTACCGAGGATAACACCCAGATTTCCGTTAATGGAAATCCGATCGGAACCATTCTGAACGAAGGAGATTATTTCATGGTCGACGGTGCCGCAGGATACGTCAACCAAGGGAACAATCATTATAACATGAGCATCTCCTCCAGCAAAAACGTGTATGTGTATCAGTTTCTGGGAGGGACCGCCACAGGAACAGTGCATGCCGCAGGAGGATTTAACTATATACCGCCTCTGAATTGTTTTCTGCCAAATAAAGTAGATGAAATCGGAAATATCTCCAGTATGGGATCCTCACAGTACAGCACGAAACTGAACATCATTACCCAAAGCGGAGCGGTAGTTACCGTAAACGGAGCGGTACTGGGTGGTGCGAACGGCCCTTACCCCGTAAATTCCAATCCGAACTGGGTTACCTATTCAGTAGCAAACGTCAATGGAAACATTACCGTAAATTCTACCAAATCCGTCACCGCAGGAATTGCGGCCGGAAGTGGTGCCGTAGGATATGGTGGCTATTTTGCCGGATTCTCTTCCATCCCTTCCATTACTAAGACAGGTGATTGCTTCGCAGGCATACAACTACAGGTAGACAACTCTTATGATGCTTACCAATGGTACCTGAACGGTGTGGCCATACCGGGAGAAACCGGCTATAGTATCAACCCGGAACTTTATGGAGCTGGCAACTATACCGTGATGGTAACCAAAAACCTTTGCGAATCAAGGATTACTGAAGCTTATGACTATACACTGTGTCCGCCCATTACAGAATCCACGCAGACCATAGGATCCTGCAACACATTCACCATCAATCCGGCCTTTACCACATCTACTCAAACCATTGATCCGGCTCTTACACAAATCATCCAGGCACCGGGCAGCGGAACAACCAACGTAAATCCGGTTACAGGAATAATTTCATATACCCCACAAAACGGCCTCACTGCAAATACGCAGGTTCAGTTTGTGTATTATCTCCAGGGAACCGGAAATCCGGCAGATTTTGAATACTTCAGAGTCATTTTAAATATTGAAGTTTTGCAGACAACGGGCGCATCCATTGCCACCTGTGCCAATGCCGACGGCAGCGGAACCTTTGACCTGACTTCGGTTACCGTGAGCAACGATCCCGGTGCTGCAGTGACCTATTTCTCAGATGCAGCACTCACAAATGCTATCCCGAATCCGGCAAATTATACAGGACCGGCAGGCATGGTCTACGCTTCTGTAGTTTCCACCTACGGGTGTGCGGGCACAGCACCCGTGCAACTTACCATAAACCCTGCGCCCAACATTGACACCAGTAATTTTAATGCTGCCTTGTGCGACGAAAATCTGGACGGAACCGTTCCTGTGGATTTCACGGTGATTACTCCACAGATTGTCAATAACGCTGCGCAATTCACGACCAGATATTATTTGAATCAAGCCGACGCTGCTGCCGGAAATGCGAATACTCTTCCTGTAAACTGGACGTACAATGCACCCACTACGGTTTATGTACGTGTGGACACCATTACAGGTAACTGCCCGCCGGTTTTCGGTCAGATTGACTTCATTATTGCCAATCCGCTGCCGCTACTGACTTCGGAAATCACGAGCACACTCTGTGATCCGGACGGGAACGGATCAGAAAATGCCAATCTTACAAACTATATTCCATCCTTTACCACCGCTGCAGGGGTCAGTGCAACCTTTCACAGCAGTCTGGCAGATGCTCAGAATGGAAACAATGCCATTAACCCTAACCAGCTGGTCACCGGCACAGGAATATATTATATTCGTTTCAGCAGTAATGACGGATGCCCGAATACCGGAAAAATCACACTGAATCTGGAAACACTTCAGGTAACCCCTGCAACACTTTCAGCCTGTGGCAATACCGCCGGAACCGCTACCTTCAATCTTTCTCAGGCCAATGTGACCACCAACACCGGTGTTACCCTGACTTATTTTACAGACGCCGCTCTTACAGTTCCTTTGAACAACCCAAATGCCTATAATTCGGCCTCTGCTACCGTATATGTACTGGTATCTACACAGAACGGCTGTATCAGCAGCACTACAATCCAACTGAACGTGATTCCGCTGCCGAACATCAATACGGCAAATTTCAACGGCGCACTCTGCGATGACAATTTTGATGGCATTGTGACGGTAGATTTCAGCACCATTACGCCACAGATTGTGAACAATGCGGGCGCCTTTACCGTTCGGTATTATACCACACTTGCTGCTGCACAGGCAGGCGGAAACAACAACTTACCTAATAACTGGACCTATAACGCCACAACCACCGTGTATGTGCGGGTAGACAGCATTACCGGCAATTGTACACCGGCCTACGGACAGATTACTTTCAGTATAGGCAATAAAATTCAACTGTTAACCAATGATGTGACCACTGAAGTCTGTGACAATGATCTGAGTGGTGATGAACAGGTGAACCTGAACGGCTTCATTGCACAATTTACCACTGCTCCGGGAGTTTCGGCGAGTTACCACCTGTCACTGGCCGATGCTCAGAATGATGTAAACGCCGTGAATTCCAATCAGAACATTACCGGTCCTCAGACTTTCTATGTCCGCTTTGAAAGCAATAACGGCTGTCCCAATACGGCAGAACTGAATATCAGTCTTAAATCTCCCAAAGCGTCGGAGACCCTGAAAGATATTTCCATTTGCCCCGGAACCTCTGTCACTCTGGACGCGGGAGCTGGATTTACCAGCTATCTCTGGAGCACCGGCGCTACTACACAGACCATAACGGCGACCATCGGCAACTATTATGTGGATCTGAGTTTTAACGGATGTGTGTACAGGCAATATGTTCAGGTTTTACCCGCAGAGCAACCGGTCATCACTAAAATAGAGGTGAAGGGAGACATAGCCACCATCCATGTATCCGGCGGAACACCACCATATGAATACTCCCTGGACGGTGTTATCTATCAGGCCTCCAATGTTTTCATGGGTTTATCCAAAGGGACACATACTGTATATGTACGTTCTGCCGAAAAATGCCGGCCGGTCATGAAAGAATTCCTGGTATTGAATCTGATTAATGCAATTACACCAAACGGAGATGGTGTGAATGATGTTCTGGACTATTCTGATTTACGCACGAAAGAAAATGTAAGCATTCAGATTTTTGACCGCTATGGCTCGGTAGTATACCAGTCTTCAGCAAAAAAATACATCTGGGACGGTAAGGTTTCCGGCCAGGCCATCAGCAGTGGCACGTACTGGTATGTCCTGAAATGGACCGACCCCGACACAAAAGAAAATTCAGAATACCAGGGCTGGATACTGCTTAAAAACAGAGAATAACATAAAATATTTAAGCCGATAGCCGGTATATGAAGAATTTATTATAAATTTGTGAAAATGAAATAACTTTTGAAAAATGAAAAAACAACTACTTCTTTTTTTGATGATTGTGTTTTCGTTCGGTAAGTTAAGTGCTCAGTATGACACCGATCACTGGATTGCGCCATACTACGCCAATACTACCGGATACACACATGGTCTGTACTTCTCTACGAAGTCTACCACGCCTTTTGATGTGGAAATTTTTAACAATGGTACCATCATTCACACCATTACAGGGTTAAGTAAAAACAACCCCAAGGTGTTGATTATGCCATCTACTGTAGCTCAGCAGTATTTTTTCGCAAATACTGCAGCAGAAGCTTTAACGGTAATAAATAAAGGGGTTTATACTAAATCCGTAGGAAACAACCCGGATTTCAAGTATTTTGTCTCTCTTAGAATGCAGCAATCAGCGCATGGTGAATTCTTAACCTCCAAAGGCCGTGCAGGTCTGGGCACCGAGTTCTTTGCAGCTCCGGCACCATTAACTGCTTCGTCCACAGGAATGAACTTCACCGCGGGGATTCTGGCCACAGAAAATAACACCACTGTAACCGTGAGCGGTTACGGTGCCGGTGTACGGTTTGTAAACGGACCCACCACCACCACTCCGCCATCCTATACCTTCACCCTGAACAGGGGTCAGTCTGTACTGCTTGCCGGTATCGCCAATATTGGAGGAAACCAGACCGGATTCATCGGAGCACGAATTAATGCGGATAAACCCGTCACCATGACCAATGGTAATGCCAACGGTATGTTCGGAACGGCCAATACATCCTCCGGCTCCGACCTTATCATGGATCAAAGTGTCCCTACCGAGCGTCTGGGAACCACCTTCGCCATGGTGCGAAGCCTTACTTATCTGGCCGATGCTTCTAACCAGGAAGGTGGTCTCATAGTAGCCACCGAAGACAATACTCAGATTTTCCTGAATGGCTCCCCAACTGCTATTGCCACCATCAACGCCGGCCAATGGTACCGGGTTTTGAGTAATGCGTATATCAACCAGGGGAATAACCACCACAATGTGTACATCAGTACCACCAGACCGGTTTATCTGTATCAGCTTTTGGGAACGGGATCAAGTTCTTCGGGTACCAACACCGCCGGGTTTAACTATATACCGCCTTTAAGCTGTTATATGCCACGGGAGGTTGATGAAATTGCCTTAATAAACCAGATGCCCAACTACGGTGGAAATATTACCATGAAACTGAACATCCTTACGGAAGCAGGAGCCGTGGTAACCGTAAACGGTGTGGCACCTACCGCCGCACAAGGTCCATATCCTGTAACCGGTAATGCCAACTGGGTTTCCTACGACATCCCTGGTGTAACCGGAAACCTGACCATTAACTCTACCAAAGCGCTTACCGCAGGGATCAACGGAGGTTACTCTACTGCCGGATACGGAGGGTATTTTGCAGGATTCTCTTCTGTACCTGCCATAGTGAAAACTACCGGAGAATGTATCCCGGGACTGGTCCTGGAAGTAGATGATATTTATGAAACCTATCAGTGGTTCCTGAACGGCAACCCGATTTCCGGAGCGAACACGTACAGCTATACACCTACATTGCCAGGCATCTATACCGTAACGGTAAGCATCAGCGGATGTAACCCGGTAACCACACCGGAATACCACGTTTATCCTTGTCTGGTGGAAACTACAGAATCTGTAAACGTATGTGGCGGTAAAACGTTCCCTGTAGAGTTTACCACTTCTACCCAAACCATTGACCTGAACTCCATTGTCATCACTACCCCGCCTGCAAACGGTACGGTAACGATTGACAACATCAACGGTACCGTAACCTATACCGCTAACCCCGGATTTTTAGGACCGGATACTTTCACGTACTATTTCCAAAGTACTGTACCGGATTTCTTCGACAGTGAAGAGGTAACCATTAATATTAATGTAGTGGTACTGGAAACCGATGACGATACCCTGATTGCCTGTCCTTATAATGGTGTGGCACCTTTTGACCTGACCACAGCAGATGTAACCGATTATCCGGGAGCAACCCTGCAATATTACCCTACACTGACTGATGCGCAAAACGACACCAACGAAATTACCGTGCCTGCTGCCTATATCTCAGCTACAGGAAATGTATATGTAAAAGTAACCACTCCGGAAGGATGTGTGGACTACTCGACTATTACGCTCAATTTCTATGAGCAACCACAGGTTAACGATGCCGTTATGGAATCCTGCTTTATAGTAGGAGCCCCAAACACCGGAGAATTTGATCTTACAACCGCCAATGTAGGCGGAGGTCTTGGAGCCACATTTGATTATTTCCCGTCACTTGCTGATGCAGAAAACAATACCAACGAAATTCAGAATCCGTTTGTTTATGTTTCCCCTAGTACAAATGTATATGTAAGAGTGTACAATGCAAACGGATGTTATGATATTGCGACCATCACCCTGACGGTTATTCCACCGAATTACTCGCCTGTTCTGCAAGATCAGATTATCTGTATCGAGTCCAGAACTACGCTGGATGCCGGACCTGGTTTCGACGCTTACGAGTGGAGCACCGGTGAAACTACACAGTCCATCAGCAATGTAACAGTAGGTCAATACTGGGTATTACTGACCACAAACGGATGTCAGACCCTGCAGGAAGTACAGGTACACAAAGCACCGGAAGTTGTACTTACTAATATTGACATTGACAATAATACCGTTACCCTTACGGTAGCAGGAGGTAAAGCCCCTTATGAATTCTCTATAGACGGAATCAACTGGCAGGATTCTAATGTATTTACGGATCTGCCAAGAGGTGAGAACACCTTCTTCGTAAGAGATGCATTCAATTGTGAGCCAATTTCAGTTACGATTACCGTTCCGAATTTCATCAATGCAGTAACACCAAACGATGACGGAGTGAATGACTATCTGGATTACTCTGCCCTGCGTTATAAAGAAAACCTTACGTTCTCTATTTATGACCGCTATGGCAACAGATTGCATTTGGCCGATAAAAAGAACGATTACCGTTGGGACGGACGTACAGGAAACAAGAAAGTGGTTACCGGAACCTACTGGTATCACATCACCTGGAATGAGCCAGACGGCACACCTGCCATCTATAAAGGTTGGATTCTGGTGAAAAACAGAGATTAATATTAACCTTAATCATATCAGAAACACGGCTTCACAGCCGTGTTTTTTTATTTAAATACAAATTACTGAATGCTAAATTTAAAATGATTAAATTTGTAAGGAATGAACTGAATGCCGTGAAAAAATATCTACCTTTTATCTTATTTCTATTCATGTTTGCGAATGTCTATTCGCAGCTGGACCGAGAGCATTGGTTTGCACCCATGATAGACCGGTCCGGAAACCCCTTTCCATTTCAGAAAGTGTACCTCTCTACCAACAGAACTACGCCATTCCCTGTAAGCATATATAACAATAATGTATTGATTGGCACGGTTACCATCAGTAAAGGAAATCCTCAGAAGTTTGACATACCGCGTCAATACATCATCACCACACTTCAGAATGACCTCTTCACGCCCATTACCAAAGGATTAAACGTAAAAGCAGAATTTCCCTTCTACGCCAACCTCCGGTTCTCCGTGTATAACCATGCAGAAATTGTCACGTCCAAAGGAACAGCGTCTGCCGGAACCACGTTCTATACCGCCATGGCACCCCTTACGGTAGAAAACCCAATTCTCAATTTTATGACGGGAATTCTGGCTACAGAAGACAATACTACCGTAACCGTATCCGGATACCCCGCTACTGTTCAGTTCTCAAACGGAACTACAGGCGCCACCAACCCTGTCATGACCTTTACCCTGAACAAAGGACAGTCCTATATCATAGAAGGCAAAGGCGATGTGGCTGCAAACGGCGACAGTTTCATTGGCAGTAAAATCGTAGCCAGCAAACCCGTGAATGTGACCAATGGGAACTTTAACGGACAATACGCCGGTCTGCATCCCCTTAGTTCTGATATCCTGATGGATCAGTCTATTCCCACCAATCACCTAGGCAATACCTTTGCGCTGGTAAAAGGATTCGGAACCGTTGGCAATAATATGGAAGGTGCCCTGGTAGTTGCCATACAAAATAATACTGAAGTCTATCTGAACAATGAAACGGTGCCCGCTGCCGTACTGAATGAAGGTGAACATTATGTAGTTCCCGATAACAAGTATATCCCGCAGGGAACCTCCCATCATAATCTCTATATCTCTACCTCCCAAAATGCTTATGTGTACCAGCTGCTCTCCGGCATTGACAGTGGCGGCAACAGTGTAGCCACCGGCGGATTCAACTTCATTCCTGCGCTGAACTGCTACCTTCCCAAACAGATTGATGAACTGGGACTCATAGACGAAAACGAGGTATATTCCAATGCCAACCCCACCGGAATTCTGAACATCCCAACAAAACTGAACTTAATCACGGAGGTAGGTGCCATTGTACAGATTAACGGCGTTGCTCCGCCCGCAGGAGCCGGCCCCTTTCCCATGACAGGTACCACCAATTGGGTGACTTACGGTATTCCCAATGTCACCGGAAACGTGACCGTGACCTCAAGTAAAGCCATCACGGCAGGAATTAACGCCGGTACCGATGCTGTAGGGTATGGCGGATTCTTTGCCGGTTTCCCCACACAACCCGTGATTCTGACTTCGGGCACTACTTGTATTCCCGGGATAATCCTTACAGTAGATCCCATTATTTATGACTCCTACCAGTGGTTTCTGAATGGCACACTGATCCCGGGAGCAACTTCTGCCTCCATCACCCCTACAGAACCGGGCTATTACACCGCATCTGTAACGATGGGCAGCTGTGCGCCGCTGGTTACGTCACAATTTAAAGTAGAAAAGTGCATGGTGAACACCAGTGTCACTTACAATATCTGCGTGTCCCAAAACATCACGCCTGCTTTTACAAGTGTTTCGGTGCCGCAGAATATCGCATTATCTTCCATACAGATCACCACGCCGCCTGCACTGGGTACGGTAACAATAAATGCTGCAACCGGTGAAATTGTTTATACCACGACCAATCCGGGCGTTTCTGGTACCGATACATTTACCTACACGTTCTGTGGTGACCATCCGGACTTCCCGGAATGTGAAACCGTGACCGTAACGATAAATATTGCCCAAATTCCGGTGAACAATGTCACGCTGAATGCCTGTAATGTAAACGGCCAGGGAACCTATGATCTTACTTCTGCCGCCGTCACCACGCAGACACCGGTAACCATCACTTATTACCCTACGTTAAATGATGCCCAGACCGAAAACCCGGCCGCACTCATCGGAAATACAGGGGCCTACACTACCGCACCCACTACGGTTTATGCAGTGGTTGCATCTCCGGAAGGCTGTAAGAGCATTGCCCAGATTATACTCGGCTTCTTTCCTTTAGCGGTGGTGTCAGATTTCAGCCAGACCTTCTGTGATGATAACGTAGATGGCATTATTGAAATTAATCTCAATAATATTAGCACACAGGTGCTTCAGAACGCTGCTTATTTCGGGGTTCAATATTATCCTACCCTGGCAGACGCCACCGCAGGAAATGCAAATACACTGCCTGTGAACTGGACCTTTACGGCAAATACCACCATTTACATCCGCGTCAATTCACCGGACGGTTGCGCACCGGTAATTAAGGCACTTAATTTTATTTTCGGAACGGCTATTCCGCTGCTTACCACTACTTCTGTTCAAACGGTTTGTGATGAGGATTTTGATGGTATTGCCGATGTCAATCTGATGAATTACCTGCAATTCTATACGAATGACCCGCAGGTTACGGCCACTTTTCATCACAGCTTGGCCAATGCGCAGAACAACACCGGCGCCCTTACAAATCCTGTAAACGTGGATCAGACCGGCACCTACTTCATCCGCTTTGAAAAACCGGGAATCTGTCCGTCGGTAGCAGAGATCATCATCAACATTAAAACCCCGAAGGAAAGTGACACGCTGGTAGATCAGGTGATCTGCCAGAACAGAACCACGGTTCTGGATGCCGGAGCCGGTTTTGAGGCATATCTCTGGAGTACCGGTGAAACCACTCAGGCCATTACGGTCGGCATTGGCAACTACTGGGTAGATTTAACGTTTAATGGTTGCATGTACCGTCAGGAAGTTTCGGTAACCGCTGCAGAACTGCCGGTCATTACCGCCATCGACATCAAAGACAACACCGTGACCATCACGGTAACCGGAGGCACCCCTCCCTACCAGTATTCCCTGGATGGAATTACCTGGCAGACCTCCAATGTATTTTACAATGTAGGCCGCGGTACTTATACCATCTATGTGAAAGACGACCTGGATTGTTCTATCGTCACCAAGCAGTTCTCCATCATCAACCTCATTAATGCCATTACACCAAACGGAGACGGTGTGAATGATCTCATCAGCTATGCTGAACTCCTGACCAAGGAAGATCCGGTGTTCCGAATCTTTGACCGCTATGGCGCCGAGGTCTTTACCGGCACACCTGCCAACAGATTCACGTGGGACGGCATGGTTTCCCCTACCCGCCATGTCCCTACCGCCACCTATTGGTATATTCTGCAATGGCGTGAGTTTGGTACAGACACGGTATATTCCTATACCAGCTGGCTGTTGGTGAAAAACAGAATGGGCAATATTTTCGAAGACTGAAAACTTTCGGAATCCACAGCATCAATCGGCGATAGCAGTAATTTTACGAACTGTTTTTGACTATTAATCCCTGGACTATTAAACCAAAAAAAACGCATCCCGGAGATGCGTTTTTTGTATATGGAGGTATTCTGCTGTCAGAATTTTCCTCTTTGTCTCATGTGCGGATTATGCATATGTTTCTGCATGGACGGCATTTTCATCTGATCTTTCATCATTTTAATCTGATCGGTCATCAGACCTGCAGAATCCAGTCTTTTGGCCTCTTCCAGAAGGCGCTGCCCTTCCTGTCTTCTTCCTTTTGAAATGGCCACAGCCGCCAGATTCAGCGTTGCCATGGCACGGTCCTGCTTCATATTCAGTCCGTATTCCAGCGCTTTCTTCATATAGGGTTCTACTTTTGCCGGACTGTCCTGCGCCAGAGTAAGACCGGTCAGGTAATGGAAATATCCGTACTGACTTTTGTGCAACTGACTTTCAAAATTTTTAATTCTGGCCAATACCCCGGCAGCTTTTGGCATATTCTGCTTTCTGAGGTGCCAGAACGCCAGCAGGATGTATTCATTCTTGAAGAACAACAAAATGGGTAATGCGGTGAGCAACAGAATTACAATTCCCCATCCCACATTACGGTTCATCATCAGGTAAACGGCTGCTGCAACCATCAGGGCTGCTATTACGAATTTCAGGTATTTGTTCATTATTGATATTTAGATGTGCAAAGATAAAATAATTTGACCGAAACAGACAGACAGCAGCTGCTACTTCTGATTCTTTTCCCGGCGCTCCCAGGTCTGGAAACACATATTGAATTCATTTTTCTCATCCTGACCCACACAGTTTTCTGCGGTAAGCACCCAGTCCTTTTCACTGATTTTTGGGAAAAAAGTATCGGCCAGTACTTCCGTATCCACGCGGGTCACTTCCAGTTTATCCGCCACCTCCAGAGTTTGCTCATAGATATTCCCCCCACCGATGATGAAAATATTTTCGTCAATTTTTTTGGCAAACTTCAGCGCTTCTTTTATACTTCCCACGATCAGTATTCCTTCCTGAAACCAGTCTGTTCTGCGGCTGATCACAATATTGGTACGGTTTGGGAGTGGCCGGCCGATGCTCTCATACGTCTTCCGTCCCATGATTACCGGATGCCCGGAGGTGATGGCTTTAAAATGTTTCAAATCTTCCGGAAGATGCCACAGCAACTTATTCTCTTTACCAATTCCGTTTTTCCGGTCCAGCGCCACCACTATCGTTGTCATTCTTTTTTATATTTCTGCAAAATTAAGACATAATTTGTATATTTGATTTGATTAAACATTTAAAACACAATCCAACATTAAAAATACCAACTATGAAAAACAAAGGTTGTCTAAGTGCAGCAACGCTCGGCATCGGGCTCGTTGCCATTCTGGTTATTCTGGCTCTTTGGGGCGTTCCTACCTACAATAACTTCGTAAAACAGGACGAAAATGTGAGCACGAAATGGAGTAATGTAGAAACGGTTTACCAAAAGCGCGCGAATCTGATTCCGAACCTGGAAAACACAGTAAAATCTTATAGTCAGTTTGAGCAGGAAACGCTGACCAAAGTGATTGAAGCCAGATCCAAAGCAACGTCCATCAATCTGGATCCCTCCAATATGACCGAGCAGGACATGGCAAGATTTCAGGCTGCCCAGGGGGAACTTACCGGAGCGCTGAGCAGGCTGATGGCCGTTGTAGAACAATATCCGAATCTGAAAGCAGATCAGCAGTACATGAACTTCCAGCGGGAATACACCGCAATTGAGAACAGCATCCGCGCCGAAACGGTAAACTTCAACCAGGCGGTAGATGAATACAATAATACCGTGAGAAAAGTACCGAATAATATTCTGGCCAACTTCACCAACTTCACCGTGAAACCTAAATTTAAGGCCGAAGCAGGTGCCGAGCGTGCGCCCGAAGTATTTACGAATTAAAACTTATGAATCATTTTCTGACCCCATCCGAAATGGCTTCTCTGGTGGAAGCCATTAAGGCGGCGGAGGATCACTCTACCGGCGAAATCCGTGTACACATAGACGCTACCACCGAGGAACGGAATGCCGATGTGGCCTTTGAAGTCTTCAAAAAACTGTGCAAAGACCAGACGGCAGAAAAAAATGCAGTGCTTTTTCATGTAAATTTTGAGCAGCACTATCTTACCATCATCGGGGACGAGGGTATTCACAGAAAAGTAAAACAACAGTTCTGGGACCGCCTGCATGATGAAATCACTACCGGTTTTGCCTCAGGGCATTATTTTGAACCTTTGCAGAAGGCCATTCTGGATACCGGTGCAGAACTTAAAAAACATTTCCCGGTGACGGGCGAAAATCCAAATGAACTTCCGAATGAGATTAGTTTCTCTTAAATTCTTTTTTACCGCCGTGCTTCTGGCCGGCTTCATGGCATCTGCGCAGTTTACCGTTCCGCAAAAACCCGCTGTGCTGTATCCCGTGTATGACGAGGTTGGACTGCTTTCTGCAGAAGAAAAGAATTTACTGAATGAAAAGCTCATCAACTTTGCCGACAGTACATCCACTGAAATTGAGGTCATCATCATCCCCACTACCGGTGGTGAAGACATCAACTTTGTGGCATGGCAGTTTGGAGAAACCTGGAAAATCGGAGAAAAAGGACAGGACAATGGCATTGTATTTCTGATTGCATCAGAAGACCGAAAAATCAGCATCCAACAAGGCCGCGATGTAGAAAAATACCTTACGGCATCTGTGGCCGGACAAATCATTGACTATATCATTGCCCCCAATTTCAAACAGGGACAGTGGTACGAAGGCATCAACCGGGGCACCACAGCGCTAATGGAAGCCGTACAGGGCAAATACAAACCCCGGGCAAAGGAACCCTCTGAAGGAGGCGGCATGAGTGTTTTTGAGATCTTGCTGATCGCTTTTTTCATCATTTTTCTGCTGAGCTTTTTCTTCGGCAGCAAAGGCGGTGGCAGAGGTGGCCGTGGCGGGGACGATGACGACGTAATTCTGTCCCGAAGAGGGCGCAGAACGTATCCCGGTGGCTTTTTCCCATTCCCGCCTATGGGTGGCGGCTTCGGAGGTGGCGGTGGCAGTTTTGGCGGCGGAGGCGGTTTTGGAGGCTTCGGTGGAGGCGGAAGTTTCGGTGGAGGCGGCGCATCCGGTGGCTGGTAAAGTCACTTACGAAATAAGACAAAAAAATACCCTTCTGTTTTGAAAGGCATTCATTTTTTAACAATAATCATGATCTATTTAAAAAGCACTGTTCCGGTTCAAAATCCTTTTAAACAGATAAGAGGAATAATGACCTTAACCACACAGGAAGCATCTCAATAGTCAGCACAACTGTTTAGCCTCATCGTATGAAACTCAGAATGGACGGGCAATGAGGGTAATTTTCATGACGAAACTAATGGTCTGAAGTGTATTGGCAAAAATAATCGTCGGTCTTCAATGGAGTTAACCTAATTTTGCGTCTGATTCTAAAAACAAAAAATGAAAAGCTCAGCCCTGTTCCGTCTTCATTTCATTGTATTTCTCTGGGGGTTTACTGCAATCCTCGGCAAACTGATTACGGCCAATGCGCAGACACTGACCTTCTACCGGATGCTTTTTGCAGCATTCCTGCTGTTTGTGTTCATCCGTTTTATCGGGCGCCAGCATCTGGGTATTTCCCGGAAACTCATGTTCAGGCTTTTTGCCGTGGGCGGATTTATGGCCTTTCACTGGCTGTGTTTTTTTCATTCCATCAAAGTGTCTAATGTGGCCATTGCCCTGAGTTGCCTGTCGCTCTCTACCTTATTTGCAGCCATACTGGAACCCATCGTCTTCAAACGAAAAATAGACCTCTCAGAAATCATCATGGGCATTGTGATTGTAGCCTGTATGGTGGCCATATTCAATATTGAATTCCGGTACAAGGAAGGGATTTTCTTTGGCATCCTGACCGCACTTTTCGGTACGGTATTTTCGGTGTTCAACGGGAAACTTTATGGCAAAACCTCATCCGGAAATATTATTTTCTATGAAATATTCGGTGGCTGGCTCATTATTACACTTTTTTATCTGGCTACCGGCCAGTTATCCCGGGTGACAGCCATCAGCTACGGTGATCTGGCGCTGATTGCCTTGCTGGCAAGTGTTTTCACCGCTTATCCCATGCTGGAATCTGTAAGTTTAATGAAGTACATCTCCCCTTTCACACTGGTTCTCACGGTAAATTTGGAACCGGTGTACGGAATTATCCTTGCTTTTTTTATCTTTGGTGCGTCAGAACAGATGAGTGTCATGTTTTATGTGGCTTCCTTTGTCATGATTGCCGCCATTGTGGTAAACGGAATTATAAAATCCAGAAAGTCTAAGAAAAATCTAAAACCAGAAATCTAATGAGGAAACTACTGCTATTACTCGTATGTACATCTGCCATAGCCCAGGCGCAGATTGTAAGAAAATACTCCAACGAGTTCCTGAACATTGGTGCGGGAGCCCGCGGTCTGGCCATGGGCGGTGCGGTAGTGAGCAATCAGAACGATGTCTATGCCCCGATGTGGAACCCTGCAGGTCTTCTGGGTATAGAACGTGACTGGCAGGGGGCAGCCATGCACGCAGAATATTTTGAAAGCATTGCCAAATATGATTACCTGGCCTATGCTAAAAAGCTGGAAAACAGTGGCGGTGTGTTTGCCGTTTCCATTGTAAGACTGGGTGTAGATAATATTCTGAATACCACCCAGATGATAGACAGCGAAGGGAATATTGATTATGACAAAATCACCAAATTCTCTCAGGCAGACTATGCCGGACTGGTTTCTTATGCGTTTCACCCGGGCGGAAATGAAAAAATCTCTGCCGGTGTCAATGCCAAAGTAGTGTACAGAAATGTAGGAAAATTTGCCAATGCCTTTGGTTTTGGTTTTGATGTAGGCGCCATTTACCATTCAGACAGCGGTTGGAACTACGGAGCCATGCTGCGGGACGCCTCTACTACCGTCAATTTCTGGAATGTCAATCAGGATGAATTATCGGCCATTGTAAACGGCGAGGAGTTCAACCCGGCTCCTCAGGACAAAATGGAACTCACCATGCCCAAACTGAATATGGGGGCCAGCAAGAATTTTGAAATCAGCCATTATATGTCCATTCTGCCGGAAGCCGGAATCAATGTGGACTTTGCCAAAACAGCAGCCCTTATTTCCACAGATTTCGCCAGCATCACGCCTTATGCCGGTGCAGAGCTGAACTATGACAATCTGGTGTTCGTACGCCTGGGGGTGAACCGTTTTCAGACCATCACAGACATTGAAGACCTCAGCCGCAAGGTTTCCTTCCAGCCCAGTGCCGGGATTGGGATTCAATACCGCGGTCTGACGCTGGATTACGCCATCACCAATTCGGGAATCGGCGGAAGCAATTTCTTCTCGAACTTCTTCTCTCTGAAACTGGATATGGGCGCTATGCGCAATAACCCGTAACAGCCCATCAGCCAATCCGCACACTCGTCATGCTCAGGCTGCCTCCCAGCAACTCATCATTAAAAAGAGCAATATCGTCGGTCTTCTCTTTCAGGGCCAGCGTGTAAATCAGCGGCATATAATGATCCGGTGTGGGAACGGCGGTTTGCATGGCCACACCCTGCTTATTATAGTTAATCAGATTGCGGAAATTTCCGTCCAGAATCCAGCTATTGGTCAGTTCTCGTGCCTCAATGGCCCAGTCCCAGCCGGCTCCTACCGTGTTGATATTCCGCCAGTCTACCAGCCGCAGATTATGCACAATATTCCCACTTCCGATGATGAGCACGCCCTTTTCCCGAAGTTTCTGAAGCTGAGTGGCCAGCTGAAAATGATATTCAGGAGGTTTGCTATAATCAATGCTCAACTGGATAACCGGAATATCTGCCTCGGGGTACATGTGACGGATGACCGACCAGGCTCCATGATCCAGACCCCAGCTGTGGTCTTCTTCCACCTGTGCAGGCAGCAGCAGACCAGCCGTTTCTCTGGCCAGTTCGGGACTACCGGGAGCAGGATACTGTACGGCAAACAGATCCGGCGGAAAGCCGTAAAAATCATGGATGGTTTTCGGCAAATCCATAGCGGTCACAAAAGTTCCGTTGGTAAACCAGTGCGCTGAAACACATAAAATAGCATTGGGCACCGGGATTTCTTTGGAGATCTTCCGGAATCCGCGCACAAACTGATTTTCCTCAATGGCGTTCATAGGCGAACCGTGGCCCAGGAACAGTACCGGCATCTTCGGAGTTGGGGCAAAACCGGACGAGATATTAGTTAAATCGTTTAAATTCATTGTTTTGGATTTGGTTTAAAAAGCAATCCGGAACTACCTGAGTAATTCCGGATTGATGAAATTTTACGGTCTGAATACTCAGGATTAAGCTTTTACAAATTGTAGTTCGCCGGCAATTTTCACTTCGTCTGATACCATCACCCCTCCTGCTTCCAGGGCAGCGTTCCAGTTCAGGCCGAATTCGCTTCTTTTGATTTTCCCTTCAAAAGAAAAACCGGCTTTGGTATTTCCCCACGGATCTACGCTAATTCCACCGAAATCTACTTCCAGATTTACCGGTTTGGTAATGCCATTGATGGTCAGATTTCCGGAGATATCATCATTCAGTGAATTGGTTTCAAACGTGATCACAGGATGCTTCTCTGCGCTGAAGAATTCGTCACTTCTCAGGTGATTGTCTCTGTCTGCATTATTGGTATCCACAGATGCGGTCTGGATGGTTGCGGTAGCTCTGGCACTTTTAAAAGTATCATCTTCTGTTTCCAAAGCCACGTTAAAGTCTTTAAATTGCCCTTTCACATTAGAAATCATTAAATGTTTTACTTTAAAAGTAATTTCACTGTGCGAAGGGTCTAAGTTCCATTTTGTTGACATAATATTTGTTTTTTAATTGGTTAATAAATGAATACTGCAAAGATAGAGCCCTCCTGTTGCCATTTCATTGACCTAAGATAAGAAGTGACAATTCCTGCAGCCATTCATTAAAATTACAACTATAAAAATAATTTACTCTGACTTTATATGAATTTAACATCAGTCTCCGGTTTTATGATTAGCTTTGAAAAAAATACAAATGAAGCACGGCTTAGTACTGATGATCCTGCTGAATCTTTATTCAAGCCTTTCAGCACAAGTACCGGACAGGCTGTACCTGGCAGAAAGCCGGATTCCTTTTACCCCAAAACAACTCTATATTCCGGGAACCCTGATGCTTGCCGGAGTCCTGACCGATACAGAAAACCGAAAGGGACAGCTCCTGAAGACCGAGACCGAAAACAAACACCTGATGGGCCTCACCGGACAGGCAGATGACTTCCTGATTGCCGTTCCTGTTTTGGCCCTCTACGGCCTGGAAATGACCGGCATGCAGGCCCGGACCGACCTTAAAAACCGCACGGTACTCATGGTAAAAGGCCAGGCACTGAGCACCGGCATGGTTCTGATCCTGAAATCTGCCATGAAGAAAACCCGGCCAGACGGCACTGCTTTCTCCTTCCCCAGTGGCCACAGCGCCATTGCTTTTGCCGGCGCCACCCAGCTCTCCCTGGAATACGGACAGCACAACCGATGGGTACCCTTTGCCGCTTACGGACTGGCAGCCACCGTGGGTGCCATGAGGCTGGGGAATGACAAACATTATCTTTCAGATGTGCTCTTCGGGGCCGGACTGGGAATTCTCTCCATGAAAATGGCGTACTGGACCCACCGGTACCGCTGGAACCGGCCTGAAAGTGATGCCGATCCGCTGCTAAATCTGTATCAGCAGTCCATAAAAACACAATAGTAACAGTCCGGAATTATTTCTTAATTTTAGCCAGCTAATTTTTTAGAAATGAAATTTTCAAAAATCCCTTTACTGCTCGTAGTTTTCAGCAGTTTATTATATGGTCAGAACCAAAAATTCACCATGGCTGAAGCCGTAAACGGACTGCGCAGCAACCTGGCGGTGAAAAACATCAGTCAGTTTTCCTGGACACCAGACGGTAAATCTTATATTCAGGGCGCCAGAAATGCCTACCTGATCACCGATGTCAAATCTGCAAAAACCGATACCCTGGTATCGCTGAGCCGTATCAATAAAAACCTGGATGATTCCCGGAAACTGAAATCTCTGCCCCCGGTGAAATTCATTAGCCCGAACAAAGGCTATTTTGCCCAGACCGGCACCTACCACTGGCTGGAAAAGAGCGGAAACGACTGGAAAGTCACTCCATGGGCTGCCCTGAACTCCGGTGCTGCAAATACAGTAGTGCTGGAAGATCAGAAAAGCATTGCATACACCGTAGCAAACAACCTGTACCTGCACCGCAACGGCAAATCTGTGGCGGTGACTCAGGACACAGACCCGGGAATCGTAAACGGGCAGGCCGTGCACCGACAGGAATTTGGCATCAGTGGCGGAATTTTCCCCGCACCGGACAGTGATAAAATTGCATTCTACCGCATGGACGAACGGATGGTGACAGATTATCCCATTATAGACTGGTCTGTAACTCCGGCGAAGAATGCCAACATCAAATACCCGATGGCCGGTGCTGCTTCCCATCACGTAACGCTGGGCGTGTACAATGCCAAATCAGAAACCACTTCTTATCTGAATATCGACGGAGACCAGGAGCAATACCTGACTGCAGTGACCTGGAGTCCGGATTCCCGGTTTATATTCGTGGGCGTGCTGAACCGCGACCAGAATCATTTACAAATGAATCAGTATGATGCGGCCTCCGGAAACCTGGTGAAAACTATTTTCGAAGAAAAATCAGACCGATATGTGGAACCCCAGCATCCCTTATTATTTTTCCCGAATTCCAATACCGATTTCATCTGGCAGAGTCAGCGCACCGGTTATAACCACCTCTTCCATTATCATCTGGACAAAGGACTGGTCTCTCAGATGACCAAAGGAGACTGGCTGGTAACTGATATCCTGGGCTTTAACGAAAAAAAGAAAGAAATTTATTTTGCCGCCACCAAAGAAACTCCGCAGGAGCGGCACCTGTACCGCGTGAACTGGAACAACTTCAAAATGCAGCGTCTGGATGAGGCGCCGGGCATGCACTCCGGAATTCTGAGCAAAGACGGCAGTATGCTTTACAATGTGTACACCAATGCCACCACCCCGCGCAGCGCACAGTTGATCAATACCCAGACCCTGAAATCCCAAAATATTCTGACCGCAGAGAATCCGCTGAAAAATTACCTGCGTCCGGAAATTAAAAACGTTACCCTGAAAGCAGATGACGGAACCGACCTCTATGGGAAACTGATTCTGCCAACCAACTTTGACCCTAATATGAAATATCCGGTCATTGTTTATCTCTATAACGGGCCGCACCTGCAACTGGTGACCAACAGTTTCCCGCAATCCGGAAACCTGTGGTACGAATATATGGCGCAAAACGGTTACATCGTCTTTACCATGGACGGCCGCGGCTCATCTAACCGCGGGCTTAAATTTGAACAGGCGGTCTTCCGTAATCTGGGTGAGACCGAAATGAACGATCAGTTGCAGGGGGTGAACTACCTGAAGTCTCTGCCGTATGTAGATGCAGACCGTATGGGAATACATGGATGGAGTTTTGGCGGTTTTATGACCACCAGCTTCATGCTGAAGCATCCCGAAGTATTCAAAGCCGGAGTGGCCGGCGGACCGGTTATAGACTGGCGCATGTACGAAATCATGTACACCGAGCGGTATATGGATACCCCGGAATCCAATCCGGAGGGTTATGCCCAGTCTAACCTCCTGGATAAAGTTCAGAACCTGAAAGGAAAACTCCTGATGATTCATGGTGCGCAGGACAATGTGGTGGTTTGGCAACATTCTGTAAACTTCCTGAAAGCGGCCGTAGACCATGGCATTCAGGTAGACTATTTTGTATATCCGGGGCATGAGCACAATGTGATGGGCAAAGACCGTGTACACCTGATGCAGAAAGTAACCGATTACTTTGACCAGCATCTAAAGAACTGATTCAGACCTTAAAAATCTCTGCCCACGCAGAGATTTTTTTTATGGGTATGCAGTTAATGTCTATATTGCAGAAGATTACAGAAGCAAAAAAATGAGTAAAATATGGATCTTTATGCTGATAATTTGCTGCAGTGTCCTCCCGGCACAGCGCGCCATAGACTTTGAAGAAATTCACCGGAATGTACAGGATTCCACATCAGTATATTTTTACGAAAAGCTGACATATCAGTTCGTTTACCGCCCCACATCTCTGGACTCGCTGCAGGCCAGGCATCTGTATTATGGACAATTGAAGGGCAAAAAGAAGCCCAATGAACTGGAGAAAAGCGACTTCTTTAAACTGGTGCGCGCCGGCAACTGGAAAGAGGCGATTCCCGAAGGCGAAAAAATTCTGCAGACAGATCCTGTGAATCTGGAAGTACTGGGCATTATGCTGGGGGCATACAGCAAAACAGACCCGGAGAACCCGCAGCTGGCGTTGCGCGGATTACAGTTCCGGACACTGGTAGAAGCGGTTCTGGCAGCTACCACCGAGCATAAAAGCCAGAAAATTTATACCGTGATGAAAGTAGTAGATTCCTATATTATAGCGGGTGTGCAGAACATAGACCTGGGCACCTACACCCGGCGGTCTGAGCACACACCGGAGGGCATTATAGACCACTGGCGGCAGGGCCGCAACCGGATTTCGTTTCTGGTGGTGTATTCACAGGATTGAGGAATGAGAAGACCTGCGGTATCCTTGTTCCCGCAAAGGAAATCTGCTAAGAATGGATGGTGAGGAGGTGGTGTTTTATGTTTCTACCGCATGGAAACTCCTGAAATTGGGGCTGTACAACAGCTACTGATGTCATACGTAGTTAAGTTATTTTATTAATTAAAACACTGATTTTATGAATGATTTAATGTAATTTTCGGATAAATTCATTTTATCAGAAAATTCTTTAATATATAAAGCTAAATCATTTTCAGATTTTGTTAATGCAATATTCTTGCAAGTTTCAAATTCATCTTTTCTAAATTCTCTAGGATTTTCAGTTCCTGTCCCAAATGTTGATTGAGCTTCAAAGAAAAGCAAGAAATATAGAACCTTATAACGATATTGATTTTCTTTTAGGCATTCAAAATCAGCCTTAGAAATAATGAATTCAAAATTTAAATCAATATGTCCTGACGATACAGGAAAACAGTAAATAAATGACTTTTCACTTTTATAAATGTAAGGACTATAACCTTCTTTTAGACAGTACACTTTGTCCTCTTTTTTCATATATTAATTAAAGCTAAAATCTATTTGTATTATAAGTGTAATTTAACTTGGGTTTGCACTTTATTCAATTGCGTTCAAAATCCCCTACAGCTTTCTTCTGTACCATCGCACATATCAAAGATACGAAAGTGCAGGCATTGGTGGTTAAATAATTTAAAACATTTTTCCACCGTAAATCAAAACCTCCCCAAAATCGCTTCTGAGGAGGTCATATTTCGTGCATTTTTGCCAATACTTCCAGAAAATTGGGGTTGTGCAACGGCGACTGCTGTTAGCGGTTCGGCTTTTATTTCATAGTTTAAATTTTCTGTTTTTCAAAATTATAATTGATAGGATATATACTACAACAATAGCTATTGGAATTGTTATAAATCTGTCAGAAGGAAATAAATACCAAAGAACTAAAATTAAAATTGTCCTCAAAATTGAATGAAATAGTCCAACCCAATGGTCAATAATCCAAGTCAATGGAACCCACATTAGTCCTGTCAAAATTCCAATCGTTAATGGAAGAGACGTATAGTCTTCAATAAAAAATGGTATTGCGATTGAATACACTAAAATCGCTTGGGCAACTGTAAGAAAAAAAAGAGTGTCAAAAGTATTTTTAGGCTTGCTTTTGTCAAGATAGTCTTCACCAGTCAACTTTGAAATTCCCATAGCTAAGTAGACAATCGAGCCTGTTGCTATAAATAAAACCCAAACAGTAATATTGTCAGGGAAAAAAAATCCTGAAATAGCAACAATTAACCACGCAATTAAACCGGCAATCGGAGATGCTAAAAGTTTCTTTCGTTTAAATTCTTCTTTTTGTTCTTCAAGTGTTCGTTTATTGTCTGTCATATCGTGTCAATTTGAATTCGTCAGGTCGTTTTTTTTTAGCTGACCGCTAACGGTCAAGTATAAGCGTAGTGCGGGTTTTCGAAGACGATATTTACATTTTATTCAAAATTTTATTACGTGACGAAATTTTCAATTTAGCAATAAATCCCGCATTACGCTTATACATTGTGCTTGTTGCACAACTCCTTTTCCAAAGTTAAACTAATTTTTTGATGGCGACGGGTTTTTGTTGAAAACAATCGTGTAAAACATTGTTATCCAGTTGGTTATGGTAATGATTTATTGTATTACCCGAAAAGTTCACCGAAATGCCCAAATTCTACCCGTACCAGGGATGAATTTGTGGTTTTGCCAAAAGCATTTCATCAGAACCGTCACAGCCCGCGTATAAGCCCACCTGAAATCCCGAATAATTTTCCCACCGTAAATAAAAACCTCCCCAAAATCGCTTCTGAAGAGGTCATTTTTTACACATTTTGGCCATTATTTGCAGAAAATTGGGGTTGTGCAACGGCGACCGATGTTGGCTGCAGTATGTTTTAGTAAGGAATTGTAATTATTTCTCCTTGGTTCTTTAGTATAATAAGATTTTCGGGAATTTCTCCATTAATTTCTTGGTTCGGATATAAATGATACATTCCGAAATTTTTTGCGTCAATTTTGACTTTTTCATTTTCGGCATTCATATAAATCCAAGGATTTACAAAAGCCCAGTCAATGTTTTTGATTTTACTCAAGTCTTCCAAATCTCCTGTATCGCCAGAAATATAAATTTTCTTTCCGTGCCAAGTAATTAAATATGAAAAATGCTTGAATGAAACTCCGAAAACTTTATGACTTGTTTGAAATGCTTGAATGCCAAAATTTGGAATAGTTTCTCCCAAATTTTCTAATTCATTGATGTTCCAAGGATCAAACTTTTGTCCCGTAAGTTTTTTCAATAATTTTGCAGAATAATGGTCGGAGTGTCGATGTGTGAAAATGAAAATAGCATTGTCTTTTATGTTATCAATTTCCGATTTATCGTATTCCATATATTTATGAGCACCAGATTTGTAAGGAAAATCAATATAAAAATTGTTTTCTCCGTCGGTCATATAAAGCCCACAATTTCCAATGAATTTAATTTTGATTTCGTTTGATTGGCTAAATCCAAAATTGGAGAAACAGATAATTGTAAAAATTAATAAAAGTTTTTGGTAAAAGTTTGTCATATGTGATGTGTTGTTTAAATATTGCAGTTAACGTTTTGCGGCTATGCGCCGGGCGGGGCTTTTTACTAAAATTGTTCTTTTGAAAACGCTCATTTTTCGTATCCGTAATTTATCAACCGAAGACGGATTTCCCGCCTGGCGCATAGCCGTTGTTGAACTAAACCTTCGGTAGCTTTCCCAATCGCATAAATCAGTTACTTTGTAAAGTTAATTAAAAAATTAATAGAATGGCTACAAAAAAAAGAGTTTAGACGAACTCAGAGAAAACAAAATCATCAATCAGGCAAAGCGCGAAGTGCCTGGTTTTACAGAACTTTTAGGCCGGTTTGAACGTACGGTTTCGGTGCTTGGAAGAAGCCAAAGTACGTTCAGTAATTACTCCAGACACGTGGCGGCGGTGTCGCTGCATTTTGGGAAAATCCCTACAGAGTTGGATGCAGAGCAGATCCACGATTACCTTTTTTACCTTCAGAAAAAATCAAAATCACCCTCGCAATCGTATTTTAAACACACGGTTTACGGACTTCGTTTTCTGTTGAAATCGGAAGGATTGAGCTACGGTTTTCTAAGTCTTCCGGAAATTAAAAAAGAGAAAAAACTGCCCGTAGTGCTCAGTAAACAGGAGGTTTGGCAGATGTTGTCCTGCTGTAAACTTTTAAAACATAAAATCTTAATTGGGTTGCTTTACGGTTGCGGATTGCGCTGTCTTGAGGTCAGAAATCTTCGTCTCTGTGATTTGGATTTTGACCGAAAACAGCTGAAAGTGGTTCAGGGAAAAGGTAAAAAAGACCGCTATTTGCCACTTTCCAAGCATTTGATTCGGGGCTTGAAAAAATACATTGAAGCGGAAAAACCGGAAGATTTTCTCTTTGGAGAACCCCGGTTCGATTACAAAGATTACCGGCAGAAAGGCATCAGAAAGCAGATGGTTTTGAGCCACGAGGAGTTTATCCGCCGTTTTGCGATGCATATTTTGCCGAAAAGATTTGTAAAAATCCGTTATTACGGTTTTCTCAGCAGCACGTGGAAACGACTGAAGCTTAAAAATCTGCAACAGAATTTAGGCCTTCAGCCCATGGAAAAACTTCCATCCAAAACTTTTCAGCCGAAATGTAGTTGTTGCAAAGTTGGGAATCTGGTAACGATTGCAACGTTCGATTTACGCGGTCCGCCAAGTTGGTTTTTGGAGATGAGCCAAAACTTTGAAAAGCCTAAAATCTAGCATTTTGGGTAAGGGATTTTATGCCCAAAAGTGAAGGAAAACACGATAAAACCGTGAAAAAATACCAATATTAGTCAAAAAAAAAGAGACTCTTCCCGAAGTCTCCTGTATATCTTTAAAATTTTCCGTCGATAAACCCATAATGCTGAAAAAAACTCCCGAAGCTTCCGTTCAGCAAGGTTTTCATTGTTCGTGCTTCGCACGCAACGAAAACTTAGCTATTGGCAGAAGTTATTTTTATAAAATTAGGACTGTTCATATAAAATAAACAATCCTAATTATTATCATTCTATACTTTTTTCTTCTTTATGAATTTTGTATATATAAAACTAAAAGACAAACTGAAGAAAATGGCTGTAACTAAATTTTCAATGTAATAAATTTCATCATCAAAAAAATAATTCAGAATTAAACTTACTACATAAAAAACGACTAAAGATTGAAAAAATAATCTCCACATTTTTTAATCCCAAATATATTGATCAAAGAAACCAGATATTCCAGAAGCCCAAGGCGCTCCCAACATTGCTCCTATTGCTGCTCCTTGTAGACCTGTAATTGCACCAGTGATTGCATCTCCAATCGCTCCTTCAATATCTGCTTTTAAATATTTGTTTTTTATTTTTATTTTCGATGCTGCATTTGTATCTGTAATAAATTTAGCTCTTATTGATTGCCATCTTTCAACATCAGTATTCCAAAATTCATATGAAGACTTTCCAACAAGCATTGCAGATTTTAAAGCTATTTTATCATTTTCACTTATTTCATCATCATTATTTAAATCATTTAATAATCTGTCTATATCGTTTTGAACATTTTGAATTGTTCCGTCAGAATCGATGATAGTTAACAAGTCCTGATAATATTGAGTATTTGTTAATCTGATAAAATCTGTATCGTTAACATAGCTAAAAGTTTTAAAATCATCTAAAAAAGCAGAAATTTGTTCATTACTCCATTCGGTCTCGGTATTTGAAAATACATAATTTTTGTAAAACTCAAAGGCTACGCTGCTTGGTTGATTCGCTTGTGTATAATCACTTTCGTTATTTTCAATATCTTCCATTAAAGCATAAAGACTATTGTTATGCATCGCCCCTATATCTGAACTGCTATATCTTGCAAAAGCACCAGAATTTGAGTTGATTTTAGAAATATTTTCTTGTTTTGCGATAGAATCTGAAACTCTATCTTCATAATTTGAACATGACAGCATGAATAAGCTAATCATAAAAAAAATGATTTGTCTGTAGAAAAAATTCTTTTTCATAAAATAAAAAAATTAATTAAGTTAAAAAATATTAGGTTGTTGATTAATAGATACCTAACGAAATTTTTCTATCAGAATTTATTGTTTATCCGTTAATAATTTCAATCACTATTAATTTTGTTGTCTACACGACTTATGTTTGATTCAATTCTATAACGTTTTAACATATAATTTCTGCCAACGTTTTGGGGCTTTGCGATGGTGGGGCAATCGAAGCACAAATCTTCAATTTTGTACAAAAGTTGAACCGAAGAACTACCGTTGAACTTTGCAGTTTCGCCCCACTATTGCAAAACCCATGTGCTTGTTGCACAACTCCTTTTCCAAAGTTAAACTAATTTTTTGATGGCGACGGATTTTTGTTGAAAATAATCGTGTAAAACATTGTTAACCAGTTGGTTATGTTAATGATTTATTGTATCACCCGAAAAGTTCACCGAAATGCCCAAATTCTACCCGTACCAGGGATGAATTTGTGGTTTTGCCAGAACCATCACATCAGAGCCGTCACAGCCCGCGTATAAGCCCACCTGAAATCCCGAATAATTTTCCCACCGTAAATAAAAACCTCCCCAAAATCGCTTCTGAGGAGGTCATTTTTTACACATTTTGGCCATTATTTGCAGAAAATTGGGGTTGTGCAACGGCGACCGATGTTACAGGCTGGCGTTCTGTCATTCGTGTTGTCAAGTCGTTTTCTATCGTGAGTTTCGCTGTCATTTCCGTGTCGGTTGTGTGTCTGCGGTTTTAAAAAATTTTAGAAGGGAAGGAATTTTAAAAAATAATTTTCTGTTGGGTAAAGCGTAAGTTCTTTTGTAATTTTTGGCCTGTGCGTTTGCTCGTGGGAATTGCAAATGTACTTACGCTTATCTTTAAGGCTTACATATAAATTACCTTTACCTCAACCGTTTTGTCTGCATTTAATTCAAAACTTGCTTTAGAAAAATTGGGTCTGTTTCTTAATCCTATTGTCTGATAATTGGAAAATCCAATTCCCTCTTTGGGTAAGATTAAACCTTTGTCAATCTTACTGTTGTTATTTTCATCGTGTAAAATGTTCACGGCATATTTTCCTTTGGGCAGGTTTTTAAAAGTGATTTCGGATTTACCGTTTACAATTTTTGCTTTCTCTAATTGTATGTCCCTAAATTGCCCTTCCGGTGCTTGCGGATTAAGTGCATTCATTGGCATTAATTGCGTAGGTAATTCCATAAAATATTTGTAATCGGCATTGGCTGTAACTTTCGGAATAAGATTGGCCTTTGCTTCTTTTTCCCTTTGTTCGCTAATGCTGATATGGTTTCTGTTGATTTGCAGGGTTTTGTTATAGACCTGTGCTGTATCAATACATTGTTTCAGTGTCCAGACTTCCTGTGCCTGAACGGTATTCCACCCGATAAATATCAGAGGAATAATAAATAGTTTGCTAGCGTTCACTAACACAATTGAGCAATTTTTTTTGTTTCGTTTTTAATTATTTTAATTATTCCTGTCGTATCATCGTCAACAACATTTTAAAACGTTCGATAGCTTTCAAGGAATGTGGAATGTTTGCGGGCATAATGATAGACTGTCCTTTGCTCAAATAAAAGGATTTTCCATTGATGGTTATTTCTGCTTCACCGTCCAAAATTTGGACAATCGCATCATAAGAAGTTTTATGCTCCGAAAGACCTTGTTCTTTATCAAACGAAAAAAGCGTGAGATTTCCTGCTTTACTTTTTGTAACCTGCTTACTGATAACACCGCCGTCTGTGTATTCAATCGTATCTTCCAATGAGAATACGGTTTCTTTTTCAAATGCTGCCATACCTTTTCATTTTTAAAATTTGTTAGTTAGTATTCACTCGCAAAAGTATAAATATTTTCAGAGAGAACAATACCTTTCTCTGAAAAATCACTTATTTACTTTCTTCTTTTAATCCATTTGTATATCTCAAACCACAAAACTGAAGTTGCAGCAATTAAAAATGTTATTCCTAATTCCGGGATGTTTAATCCGGTTACGTGAAAGAAACCGGCAAATATCGGTATGTACAATATGGCGAAAAGCAATATCAAAGTTGTTCCGATGATCACTGGAAACAAACGGTTTTTGTATTTGAAACTCTCAAACATACTGTAAACGAATGAGCGATTGACCAGGCTCAAAAACACATTGGCAAAAATCAAGGTAGTAAAAACCATGGCCCTTGTTGTTTCTTCGCTGCTCCCTTTTTGAACGGCAAATTGATAGGCAAACAATACACCTGCTGTAATGATCAAACCTTGAATAATGCTGATGCTTAATTCTTTCCAATTCAAGAAAGTTTCGGTCATTTTCCGTGGTTTTCGTTGCATCGTGTCTTTTTCCATCGGTTCATTTTCATAGACAATGGAACAGGTGGGTCCCATAATCAATTCCAGAAAAATAACGTGTACCGGCGTAAAAATATGCGGATAAATCCACCCCAAAAACAAAGGCAGCGAAACGGTCAGAATAATCGGAATATGAATGGAGATAATATACTGAATGGCTTTTTTGATATTGGCATAAATTCGTCTCCCTGCTGCAATTCCTGTGATGAGTTTGTCCAAATCATCATTGGTAATCACTAATGAAGCTGCTGCTTTGGCTATTTCCGTGCCTTTGCTTCCCATTGCAACACCAATATGAGCGGCTTTCAGTGCAGGAGCATCGTTTACACCATCGCCCAACATAGCAACAACTTCTTCATCTTTTTTGAAAGCATTGACTATTTTTAATTTAGCTTCTGGAAACATTCGGGTAAACAAGGTCGTTTTTCTTGTCAGTTCAATCAATTCTGGTTCTGTATGGTGGATAATTTCTGCTCCGTTTACAGCCGGAGTTTCATTGATAATTCCCGCTTGCCGGGCAATAGCATTAGTGGTATCGGCATTATCGCCTGTAATCACCTTTACTTTAATTCCGGCATCGTATATTTTTTGGAATACTTCCTGAATATTTTTCTTTGGTGGGTCGTAAAACACGGTAAATCCTAAGAATTCAAAGTTGAAATCCCGTTGTTTTTCAGGGAAATCATTTTCTTCAAAATTTGACTTGGCTACACCCAATACCCGATAGCCCTGTTTGCCAAAATCGCTGATATGCTGACGCATTTTTTCTTTTTCGCCTTCTGAGAGATTGGATACGGCAAGTATGGCTTCGGGAGCACCTTTGGCGGCTATTATTCGCTCTCCCAATCCATTTTCAAAAAGATGGGTCATCATCGGTGGTTTTCCTTCCAAGGGATATTCGTGTATCATTTGGAAGTTCTTCCGTTGGTCATCGGCTTGAGTTTTTTCATAAACCTGATGCAGCGTTTTCTCCATCGGATCAAACGGAACAGGTTCACTACTCCACATCGCAAACGCAATGAGTTCTGAAAGTTCGGGTGAGTTAAAATCAGCTTCGTCAAAAATATTGTTGGATTTATAATCGAACAAAGCTTTCAAGTGCATTGAGTTTTCGGTAATGGTGCCAGTCTTGTCTGCGCAGATCACCGTGGTACTCCCCAATGTTTCTACCACACTGCTTCGCTTGATGATAATTCCTTCTCGCATCAGTTTCCAGGCTCCCAATGCCATAAAAGTGGTAAAAGCCACAGGGATTTCTTCCGGCAAAATGGACATCGCCAAAGTCAGTCCAACCAATAAACTTTCAATAATATCTCTTGATTGCCAAAAACTGTATGCCCAAACTAATAAAAAAACAACAATGCCGATGATTGCCATCCATTTGACAAATTTTGTAATCTGAATTTGTAAGGGAGATTGCTCTCCTTTGATGTTCTGAATGGATTGTCCGATTTTTCCCAGCTTGGTTTCCGCACCGATTTTTTCCACTTTGAAAACCGCCAGTCCAGAAACGGTCAACGAACCGCTATATACTTTCCGGTCTTCGGTTTCCTGACTTTTGAACACCGAAAAGCTTTCCCCTGTTAGCGATGCTTCATTGACCGAAAAATCATTGCTATGCACAATCTCACCATCGGCATTGATCATCTTTCCTTCTTCGGTAATGCACAAGTCGCCCACGGCAATTTCGTGGGTAGGGATTCGTATTACTTTTGAATTTCGGATAACGGTACTGAGCGGTTCGTTCAGTTTTTCCAAGGCTTCCAATGCCTTTTTACTACGATTGTCCTGATAGAACGAAATACCCGAAACGGCTATAATCGCTCCCAACATAAAAATTGCTTCGGAATAATTGCCCACAATCACATAAATAATCGCCACGGCAATGAGCAAAAGTAACATCGGCTCTTTCAGGATGTCCAATAGCATCGTGTACCAGGCACTTTTCTTCACGTTATCTGCCTGATTGAAGCCGAAATCGTTTCGAGAGATTTTCAAATCTTCTTCCGAAAGTCCAGTCAGGTGTTTGGGAATGTTATAGGGTGTCATAAAACAATATTTTAATTATATTAGATGTAATAAATAGCCCGTCAAAGACCCCAGAAGTATGATAACGACGGAGCTTATTTTTCGGAAGCCAAAGGTTAGAAAAAGGCTGATGATTGCAATGGATATCGTCCGCCAGTCGGTTATTACTTCTCTTCCCATAATGATGCAGACCGAAATAATGAGTGCTACCGAAGCAATATTTACTGCATCTAAAAAGGAAGAGAAACGTGTTGATTTTCGTAAAAATTTCAAAATTGGATTCAATAATGCGACGAAAATAAAAGAAGGCAAAAAGACAGCAAATGTTGAGATAATTGCACCCCAAATTCCATTGATTTGATAACCAATAAATGTAACCGAAGACGTAACGGGGCCAGGCGTAAACTGCCCCACGGCAATGGCATCAATCAGTTCTTGGCGACTTAAAATACCTGTGGTCACGAGTTCAGAATCTAAAAATGCAAACAACACATAACCACTTCCGTACAAAACTGCTCCTATCTTTAGGAAAATCCAAAACAGTTTGAGGTTGGTAACAGAAATTGTGGTCATTAAGGGAATGGACAAGAACGGAATCGGGAAAAAACTGTTGAGTGTATGCTTCTCTTTAAGTGATTTATAAAGCATAAATAGTAAACCGAAACCAAACATTAATAAGATTTCATTTTGCACAAAAAATGAAAAAATTAAAACCAATAATCCAACAATAGCCAACTCTTTAGATTTTGCAGATTGCTTGCCTAATGGATAGACTGCTGCCAAAATAATGGCAATAATTGCGGGTTTGATACCATAAACAAATGGTTCGACTTGAGGAAGTTGTCCATATATTTTGTACAAATAAGCAAAAATCCCCGTGATAAGTACGGCAGGAAGAATAAAAAGACTTCCGGCAACAAGCATTCCCTTCCAGCCGCCTTTTTCTTTACCAATATGTATGGCGAGTTCAGTACTGTTGGGACCAGGAATTAAATTTGTAGCTCCCATCAAATCAAGAAATTGCTGCTCGGATAACCAATTTCTTTTCACTACAACTTCCTCCCGCATCATAGCAGTATGACCAGCAGGACCACCAAATGCCGTAAATCCCAGTTTCAGAAAAAGTCGGGCAATTTCTTTGATGTTGTTATGTTCGCTCACTAATGAAATCTTTGCGTTAAAATTATTGGTTATTACGGTTCATAATCATTTAATTAATATATATTTTTCCAAAATATATAAGGTCGATAGGTTATATTATTGTAAAGTATTTTGGCTTATCAATATCAAAATTTTTCTTTAATCCCCACCAATCATTTTTGAGGTGACACCTTTTTTACTGGATAATTCAGCAATGACAATTCCCACAAAATGCAAAAGAATAAAAATAGGAAACCAATAAATGCCCCATTTGTGAACGGTTTCAATACCTTCTTTCCATTGTGGAAAAAATCCTTGTCTGATACAAATACCCGTAACGGCAGAAATGAATACAAAAAGATAAAAATACACATAAGTAAAACCCTGTAACCGTTCTTTAAGCGGTTGATTGCTTTTAAAAGGGTTAGGAAAGCGAATACCTTTTACCAACATATAAATTATTCTAACAAGGAATGAAAATATCATAATGTGGGCAAATACTTCGTGCCATTGCCACATAGGTTCAAGAATGCTTTTAGCAATTTCCATTGACTGTTCTTTGGCTAATAAATCTGTTTTACTTTCGATGATACCGATTATATGTTTTTTATTCATCCAGTTCATACGAAGAAAACCGGTGAGAAATAACACAGGCATTGCAAAAGCCATTATCCAATGCAAAATGCGATGGATAAGCGTAAAATGAATTTTAATATCTGTTTTCATAATTGAAAAATTTAGTTTTTTGTTTGAAATAATTTATTCTTCACTTTCATTTTTCAGTGCCATTAAGAGTGTGTAAGCATTTTTGACCACGATATTTTCATTATCAAACTGCTCGGCATTGATGATTTCGACAAGATTATTTTCAGCATTTCCGGTTTGCACTTCTTTCATTTCAAAAGTTTGTTTTCCTTTCTCCACAAAAACATAGTGTTTGTTTTCAAACCGAACAATCGCCTCTTCAGGAAGCACATTAGCGTTATGGGCAGAAACCTCTATTTCGGCATTCATAAACATTCCTGGAAGTAAATTTTTATCGTACTGCTCAAACTGGCAATGTACTTCAGCAGCATTCTGACCGGAGATGTTTTTGCTGATGAGAATGACTTCCAAAGGATATTTTGTCTGCGGATGGTTGTTGGAGTATGCCAACAATTTTTGCCCCACATCAAGTTTATTGATGTCTTTTTCAAAAACGGTCAATTTCAAATGAATGTCATTAGGGTTTACCAACTCAAAGAGTATATCACTTGGGTTTACATATTTCCCAATATTAACGTTTACTGCCGATACAAAACCCGATATCGGTGAATAGATATTAATGCTTTTTGAAATGGTACCGGTACTTATTCTTTGCGGATTTAAGCCTATCAATTTCAGTTTTTCTTCCAGCGATTTCAATAAAACCAACTGCGTTTGATAATTCGTTCTTGCTTGCTCAAACACTTTATCGCTCGTGGCTTTGCTTTGGTTCAGCTCTTTCTGGCGGTTGTACTCGCTTTCGGTTAAACTCAACTGGGCTTTTGTGGTTAAATAATCCTGTTGCAACTGTATATACTGTATGTCTTCCATTACTGCCAATGGGTCCCCTTTGCGGATGTGCATTCCGGGCAGTAATTTTGTTGATTTCAGATAACCACCCAACGGAACACTAACCGAAACCAAACTTTGAGGCGGTACATCAATCTTTCCGTTTAATCTGAGTACTGAAGAAATATTGGACGTGAAAATCTTACCTGTTTCAATTGCCGCATTTTTATACTGTTCGTCCGTAAGCGAAAGGGTGTTTTCCTGCGTTGGCCGCTCATTTTCTGCATTGCTCTGTTTGTTGTCATTTCCGCAGGAAGTGAGTAACAGTGCTATATTTATGATAAAAATTATATTTTTCATTTTCCGAGATTTTATTGATTGTTGTGAAAATTTAGTTCAGCAAGCACATTATTCAAATTTTTCACTGCTTCGATATAATCACTTTGAATGCCGATTGCCTGATTGATTAAGAGCACCCATTCCAGATAATTGATGTCACCGTTCAGAAATTGCTTTTCGGCTGTTTCAGTAATGGTTGCTGCATTTTTCAAGGCTGTGTTTTCAAAATAACGAACCATTTCTTCAAACTTTTGATATTCCATAAAAGCAGAATGATACGCATTTTCAAAGTTTTTCAACTTCCATTCGTATTCATTGGCAGCGATATTTTCATTGATTTTTGCTGCATTGATTTTTGCTTTTTGACTACCCGTAAAAATTGGAATACTCAAGCCAAGTTGCACCGAATGGAACTGCGGTGTGCTGTTGTATAATTTATCGTCGGGTCCCGTTCCACGCATTCCCATCAGGTTGTATCCAAAGGAGAGGTCAGGCAATAATTTTGATTGCTCCGATTTGGTAACCGCATTGGCTATCTGTTGTTGCTGTTTCAAAAACTGCATTTCAGGATGCGAAGTCAATAAAGAACTGTCATTTTCTAAAAATGGAATACCTAAATCAGCATCTTCCATCGGCACAAAAACAGTTTCGGTATTAAGCAAGAGTTGAAATTGTAGCTGTATTATTTCCATATCCCTGCCTAACTGCAACAGTTGCAATGCCATCTGTCCACGTTGGTTTTCGGCAGTTGTTTTTTCCAGAACATTGCTTTCTCCGGCTTTAAAACGAAGGATAGCTTTGTTCAGAAATTCGGCAAACAGCGTATCGGTTTTTTGCAACAGCTCTCTTTTGTGTTGCAGGTAAACCAGCGTATAAAAAACCTGAGAAACCTGCTTTTTGAGCTGTGCCTCTCGAACGCCGGTATTCAACAGGCTGCTTTTCCACTCTTCGGTCAGCAATTCTTTTTGTCGTTTATAAACAGTCGGGAAGCTGATCGTTTGGGAAACCCCAAACCGGGTATCGTTATAAATACCATTGATTTGTCCGTATTCACCAAATACATCCGTTCCCGGAATTGCTGTTCCCGATTTTATCAATTTTTGATGGTATTCATTTTTCAAACGTTCATTTTTGACCGAAAGATTATTGGCCAAAGCCGTGTCAATCGCTTGTTGTAACGTGATGGGTGTTTGAGCGTTTATTTCCTGAAAGGAAAAAGCAGAAAATACCACAAGCATCGCAACCAGTTTTTTATTGACAGTTATTTTTCTGTGCGTAAGCATATACAAAATGGGTAAAACAAATAAGGTTAAAAAGGTGGCAATCAATAAACCACCAATCACTACAGTTGCTAATGGTCTTTGCACTTCGGCCCCTTCGCCTGTACTGAGTGCCATAGGCAAAAATCCAAGTGAAGCAACCGATGCGGTCATTAATACGGGACGCAAACGGGTTTTGGTTCCCATCATCACGATGCGTTTCAGGTTTGTATAACCTTGCTTTGTCAACCGGTTAAACTCTGCCATCAAAACAATTCCGTTGAGCACCGCCACACCAAACAAAGCGATAAAACCAATGCCGGCACTGACACTGAATGAAATATCTCTGATTGCCAGTGCGAAAATTCCCCCGATGGTCGAAAGTGGAATTGTGCTGTATATAAGCAAGCCTTGTTTCACCGAACCAAAGGCAAAGTACAGCAGCAGGAAAATAAGTGCCAAAGCAAGCGGAACGGCAACATATAGCCGGTCTTTTGCCGCTTCTAAATTCTCAAAAGCTCCGCCATAGGTGATGTAATACCCCGGAGGCAGTTTTATCTGTTCTTCCACCTTTTGCTGCAATTCACTTACTGTGCTTTGGATATCTCTGCCCCGAACATTAAACCCTACAATAATTCTGCGTTGCGAATTATCCCGTTGGATTTGGTTGGGTCCCTCCACAATGTCCACATTGGCAACAGTACTCAACGGAATTTGTACCCCTTGTGGTGTAGTAATCAATAGTTGCCGGACATCTTCTAAATTTTTCCGTTTCTCACCCGCCAAACGCACCACCAAATCAAAACGTCTTTCGCCTTCGTAAACCATTCCGCTGCTTTCTCCGGCAAAAGCGGCATTAACCACCCGGTTAATATCGCTGATGTTCAAACCGTATTGTGCAATAGTAGTGCGATTGTAATCAATCACTATTTGGGGCATTCCGGTTATGGATTCTACATAAACCGCCTCACTGCCTTCTACTGAATTACTTAATCTCCCCAATTGAGCTGCATAAGTTGCCAGTGTATCCAAATCCTCACCAAAGATTTTCACCACCACATCCTGCCTCGCTCCGGACATCAGTTCGTTAAAACGCATATTCACAGGATATTGAAAACCGAAAGAAACGCCCGGCAAGGCTTCCAAGGCTGCGGACATTTTAGCTTCCAGTTCGGTATAGGTTTTAGCGGAAGTCCATTCTTTGCGTGGTTTCAAAATAATCATCATATCTGATGCGTCCACCGCCATCGGATCGGTTGGCACTTCACTGCTTCCTGTTTTTCCGACTACTTTTTCCACTTCCGGGAAATTTTCGAGGATAATTTCAGATGCTTTTGAGACCGCTTCAACCGAAGTATTCAGATTACTACCCGGCAAAACCCGGGTGTCCACTGCAAAATCGCCCTCGGGCAATGCCGGTATAAATTCTCCGCCTAATCTTGTGAATATGAAAACGGCAACCGCAAACAATCCTAAAACAGTTGCCAAAACCATTTTTTGACGACGTAATATTTTGGTCAGGTATTTTTGATAAAAACGTTCCAAACGGTTCATCATCCTATCCGAAAATGTGGTTTTGTGCGAGATTTTTTTGCTCAAAACCAGGGAACTCATCATCGGAATATAAGTGAGTGAAAGCAGGAAAGCACCGAGCAAAGCAAAAACTACGGTCTGTGCCATCGGCATAAACATTTTTCCTTCAATGCCCCGCAGGGTAAAAATGGGCAGATAAACGATCAGGATGATAATCTGTCCGAAAACAGCTGCGTTCATCATTCCCGATGCAGAAGTTTTCACCTCTTCGTCCATTTCGGACTGTGTAAGTTTATTGACATTTTTAAATACTTTACTGTGGGATAGCTTGTGTAAAACCGCTTCCACGATAATCACAGCTCCATCCACAATCAATCCGAAATCCAAGGCTCCCAAGCTCATCAGGTTACCACTCACGCCAAAGGTGTTCATCAGGATTATCGCAAACAACATAGACAACGGAATGACCGAAGCTACGAGCAATCCTGCCCTAAAATTGCCCAGAAACAACACCAACACAAAAACCACGATCAAAGCCCCCTCCAGCAGATTAGTGGTTACGGTACTGATGGAATTGTTTACCATTTTGGTACGGTCCAGAAAAGCATCAATCATAACACCTTCGGGCAGCGTTTTCTCGATCTGGGTAATGCGTTCTTTGATGTTTTTGATGACTTCGTTGCTGTTTTCGCCTTTCAGCATCATCACTACCGCTCCAGATACTTCCTGCTCGCCATTATACGTCATTGCTCCGTATCGTGGAGCACTTCCCAGACGGACTTCGCCTACATCACGAACTAATAATGGCATTCCGTTGGGCAGATTTTTAACGACGATATTCCGAATATCTTCCATACCGCCGACTAATCCTTCGCTGCGGATAAATAAAATGGTAGGACCTTTTTCTATATAAGAGCCACCCGTATTCTGGTTGTTGGTTTCCAAAGCAGTGAATACATCGCCAATGGTAATATTGTATGCCATCAGTTTTTCGGGAATGACCGCTACTTCGTATTGCTTGAGGTATCCGCCAAAACTGCTCACTTCGGCTACGCCTTTTACATCCAACAATTGCCTCCGGACAATCCAATCCTGAATGGTTCGTAATTCCATCACATTGTATTGGTCTTCGTAACCTTTTTTCGGGCGAACGGTGTATTGATAAATTTCGCCCAATCCTGTGGTAACGGGTGCTAAGACAGGTGTCCCAACACCTTTGGGGATTTGCTCCTGAGCCTGTTGCAATCGTTCAGAAACCTGTTGTCTTGCCCAGTAAATGTCGATATCATCTTCAAAAACAATCGTTACCACGGACAATCCAAAGCGTGAAAAACTGCGGAGTTCTATCAGTCCCGGAATGTTGTTGTTGACCTGTTCGATAGGGAAAGTAATGAGGCGTTCCACATCGGGAGCACCCAATGCAGGAGCTACCGTAATCACCTGCACTTGGTTGTTTGTTATATCGGGGACGGCATCAATTGGAAGCTTTCTAACTTCATAAATTCCATAACCAATAAGGGCAAGTACAAACAGACCTATGATGAGTTTGTTCTTTATTGAAAACTCAATGATTTTATTCAGCATAATTCATTCAATTAATCGTTTTGAGAAATGTGCAATTGCGATAGGCACAGTAAAAAGCCTATCGTTCATTCAAAAAATGATTAACTAAAGCGTGGCGGTTGCCAGATGCTGTTCAGATATGCGTTTGAATAGCTTTGCTGATTATAGGCAGGAAGTTTTAGATCTGCCGTTACAACGGTTTTGTGAGTAATTACAAAAAACGGAGGTGACACGATGGAAACAATTGATGAAAAATGACCATCAGTTGTTTTAAACGGTAATTTATCGTGATGGTTGTGGTCGCTTTGATGATGGTGGTTGATGTCTCCGGTATAGTGCTGTACTAAAAAATTGAAGAGCGAGGTGTTATTGTCTTCTTGTGTATGCTCTATATAATGTTGCACCAACATTGGCAATTTCAGTACCTCTCCGAATGCCGTATTTGCACTCAGAAAGGTAAAGAGAAATAATATTGCCAAAAGTCTTCTCACATTACAAAGATACTTGTTCTATAAACAATTTGAATAAATAATCAACAGATTCTTTTGATTATTAAGCAAATAGCTATTTAGACTAATTAAAATAATGATGGTAGTCCTGATACGATTTTTGCAAACTCAAAACGATCTGATTAGCTTTTGCTTCATCGGTTTCACTTTCCAGCGTTTTTACTATTTCAAGGTGCGGGTGTAGCCATTTGTGTAATTCGTCGTGGCTTTTGCCTGTCATCGTACAGCTTCTTATGAGCTGGGTGTTTTGGTCTTTTAGTTGTTCGGCAAGCGTTTTATAATCCGTCTTTCCGTCCTGAATATAGGCATTAACCAATTCTTCCCCTTTCATTACAAATGGCTTCATTTCTTCGTTCACCAACCATTTTTCTCCATTGTTGAGTTCGATAGATTCAGAACTTTCATCTTGTTGATGTTCTGCGTGGTTTTCAGTTTCCTGATGTGTGGTTGATTTTTCAGTTGTATTATTACAACTCCACAAAAACAAAACGCTAATTCCTAAAACAAATACTTTTTTCATATTCTTAATTTTTAATTTTTCTCAATCATTTTCAAAATTCCATCTAAGACCGTTTTTCCGTCCTTAACAAGATTTGATTTATGTCCTGATAATTTCCATTTCAGCACGGTCATTCTCATTCCGCCAATAATTATGGTTGTTAGGGTAGAAGCTCCAATCAATTTATTGTATTGCCCTTCTTCTTGACCTTTTGTTATGTTTGCTTTCACATATTCCTGCATCATATTCATAATTTCAGCCACTTTATTACTCAAACTTTCATCAAAATGGAAAATGCTTTCTGCAAAAATGACACTCACAATAGCTGGTTTGTTCGTAAAAGTTTGTAGCTGTGAATTAAAAATCGATCTTAATTCATCAGCAGTCGTGTCTGTCGGTTTAAAAGAAATAGACTGAATACGGTTTTTCATTTCTGTTTTGAAATATTCAAGTAAACTCAATAATATTTCATTTTTACTTTTGAAATGTCGGTACAATGCAGGTTCAGACAAACCAATATCCTCTGCCAATGTTTTAATTGTCAAATTCTGAATACCATATTTTGAAATACGGTTGGTTGCGGCTTCCATTATCTCAATTTGCCTGCCTGTAAATTCTTGCATACTTGTCTAATTTGATTTTATATTAGTTAGTATTCACTCGCAAAGGTAAGTAAACTTTTTAATTCAACAAGTTCTTTACAAAAAAAATGAATTTGTTGTTAGGGCAGGTAAAATTGGCTCTTTTCAAACTGTGGGTGGTGGGTGGGCTTGGTGCGGTTTGCAAATGTGCCAATGTGTGTCAGCTGAAATTATTTTTTAAAATGTGCGGTGGGAAAATTTTTTAAAACCTTTCGGGTCTGTCTGTGTCAAATTGTAGCGAAACTGTCTGTTTTGTCGTGAATGTTGAGTAGTACGGTTGTTCTTACGCTTGCCTGTAACGGTTCTGTGCTTGGCGTTCGTGCGGGATCTCGGAGGACAAAACTGTCAACCTACCACAAAACTCCAATTGAAAAACTGAACTTGAATTTAGCACTGAACCCGCCATATTGCCAAACCAATGTGCTTGTTGCACAACTCCTTTTCCAAAGTTAAACTAATTTTTTGATGGCGACGGGTTTTTGTTGAAAATAATAGTGTAAAACATTGTTATCCAGTTGGTTATGGAAATGATTTATTGTATTACCCGAAAAGTTCACCGAAATGCCCAAATTCTACCCGTACCAGGGATGAATTTGTGGTTTTGCCAAAAGCATCTCATCAGAACCGTCACAGCCTGCGTATAAGCCCACCTGAAATCCCGAATAATTTTCCCATTGTAAATAAAAACCTCCCCAAAATCGCTTCTGAAGAGGTCATATTTCGTGCATTTTGGCCATTATTTGCAGAAAATTGGGGTTGTGCAACGGCGACGGCTGTTATAGGCTGCCATTCTTTTCATTAAGTCCGTTTTAAAATAAACAGCAGCTATTACTTCGGACGGCATTGCGTGATAATTCACGGCTTCTATCCGTTGTAAAGGATTATCGCTTTCAGTCTCCTAATCGCTGATTGCCGTTTTTAACTTATCAAAAGTTCATTTTAAAATATGTCCATACAGTTATTTTATGTCCTCGTTCCAATAATAGCTGTCGGGGTAAATTCTTTGTCCGAAAATAGCCGTACCTACTCTTATAATGGTTGCTCCCTCTGCAATGGCGGTTTCCAAATCGTTACTCATTCCCATTGATAACTCTTTCATTTCCACGTTTGGGATTTCTAAAGCAACGATTTGTTGTTGAATATCTTTAAGCAACCCAAAGCATTTACGTACTTTTTTGGTTTCGGAACTAAACAAACCTATGGTCATCAACCCTTTTATTTTGAGGGTTTCCAACTGTGCCACCTGTTTTACCAATTCAATGGCATTATCGGGGCTTGCGCCAAATTTGCTTTCTTCAAAAGAAGTATTTACCTGTATTAGTACTTCTATGGTTTTGTTTTCAAACAGTAAGCGTTGGTGTAATTTTTCCGCCAAATCTAAACGGTCAAGCGATTGGAAACAGGAAACATCATATTTCAAAAGGTCTTTGATTTTATTAGTCTGCAAATGTCCGATGAAATGATTGCTATGCGGAACATCTTTCAATGCTTCGTATTTTTCTTTGAGTTCCTGCACCTTGTTTTCGGCTATCAATGTTTGCCCTGCCTGCAAAGCGATTTTGATACGCTCCGCAGGCACGGTTTTGGTTGCCAAGAGCAATTTTACATCATTGCGATTTCTGCCGTTTTCTTTACAAGCATTGTTTATTCGCTCTTGTATAACGGCTATGTTTTGTAGAATTTCTTCGTTCATACTTCGACATTTTTTTGTTTTTCTTCCAGTTCTTTTATCAGTACCGATTTTACCGATGTAAACGTATGGTCTTTGGCTTCGGCAAATGAAATGTTGTATTTGCGTTCTATGTTCTGTAACTCTGCGGGAAATCGAGATAATAGCTTGTTGTAATACTCGTCTAAAATTTGGGGTGTAGGCATTTCAAAGTTTATCCGCAACTGAAACCGCCTTAATAAAGCTGTATCAATAATTTCGGGATGGTTCGTCGCACATAGCAAAAGGGCTTTTTCAGGATAATAGTCTATCAACTGAATGAGTGTATTGACCAACCTCCGCATTTCGCCTACGTCTTTATCATCGTTGCCCCTCGCTTTTCCTATCTGGTCAAATTCATCTAAAAACAAAACGGCTTTTTCCCTGCCTGCTTTATCAAATACCTGTTTGATATTCTGCGATGTTTCGCCAATGCGAGAACAAACCACATTGCTCAAATTGAGTATCAGGATATTTTGACCCAATGCCTGTGCTATGGCTTTGGCGGTCATCGTCTTGCCACAGCCCGAACTGCCGTGAAGCAATATTTTGTTATTTACAGGCAGTCCGTATTGGCTCAATTCTTCAATATATTGATGTTCCTTGATGAGTTGTCCAAACTTCTCTTTGTTGGCTTTATCAAGAAATACATCGTTTAATGACACCTGTTCTTTGTCGTTTATAATAAGGTCAAATACGTTCATTCTGCTTTAAATTTCCTGTTCCATTTTTCTTTACTGATTTCGTACATAAAATTCAGTTTGGGAGCTTCGCCAAAATAAGTTACTTCCTGTTCTGCAACTTTTTCAGCACCTAAACGACTGATGGCTATCTGTGAGCGGATATTATCTGCTCCGATATGGAAATACACCTTTGAAACAAACTGAAAAACATAGTCCAGCATTGTGGATTTTACCAATTGATTGATGCCCTTTCCCCAATACTCAACCGCATAAAACGTATAACCGATAAATATGCTGTTTTCCTGTTCGTTATAATCGTAAAAGCGTGTACTGCCGATAACGCTTTCTGTAGCTTTGTTTACAATTTTAAAAGCTCCCTTGCTTTGTATTGCTCCGTCAAAGAATGTTCTAAATATGTCCTTTTTCCAACGGTCTTTATTGGGATGCTGTTCCCATATTTTGGGGTCAGAAGCTGTGGTATATAAAGCTTCAAAATCCTTTTCCTGTAAAGGATAAAGGATTAGCTTTTCGTTTTCTAATGTAGGTTGAATGTTAAATTCCATATACAATACGTTTTTACAAAAACTTTTTCATCATTATATCAGTCTGTTCATCATCTCCTAATCTAAAAATGTGTTTGTCAAAGTCTACAAAACCATTCTTTTTATAAAAATTTATTGCTCTCGGATTTTCTTCCCAAACTCCTAACCAAACATAATCCGCATTTTTGTTTTTGGCTATTTCGATTGCTTTGTCATATAGAATTTGGCCAACTTTTTTTCCGTGAAATTCTTTAAGCACATAAATTCTCTCAATTTCAAGAGCTTTGTCGTCTTTTAGTTCGGTTTGAGATTGTCCGAAGTTCAGTTTTAAATATCCAATTATTTTTTCGTCAATTTTCGCAAAATAAAATTCTGCGTTTTTGTCATTAAGTTCAGTTTTTAATTTGTCAGTCGAAAAACCATTTTCTAAATAACTTTCCATATTTTCTTCGGTGTTACTTTCAGAAAATGTTTCGTAAAAAGTTTGTCGTCCAATTTTTTGTAATTGGTCAATGTCATTTACTGCTACTTTCTCAATGTCAATATTTTCCATTCTATCTTTGTTGGTCGAAGTTTTGATAAGGTTGCAGCTAACGGTTCGGCAGCTTGGCGAAGGAGCGGAAATCGAAGCACAAATGTTCAGTTTTGCACAAAAGTTCAATCGAAGAACTGAACTTGAATTTAGCACTGAACCCGCCATATTGCCAAACCAATGTGCTTGTTGCACAACTCCCCCAAAGTTAAACTAATTTTTTGATGGCGACGGGTTTTTGTTGAAAATAATAGCGTAAAACATTGTTATCCAGTTGGTTATGGTAATGATTTATTGTATCACCCGAAAAGTGCACCGCAATGCCCAAATTCTACCCGTACCAGGGATGAATTTGTGGTTTTGCCAAAAGCATCTCATCAGAACCGTTACAGCCCGCGTATAAGCCCACCTGAAATCCCGAATAATTTTCCCACCGTAAATCAAAACCTCCCCAAAATCGCTTCTGAAGAGGTCATATTTCGTGCATTTTTGCCAATACTTCCAGAAAATTGGGGTTGTGCAACGGTTACCCATGTTGGTGGCAGGTGTACTTATAATTCTTCATCGTCAAGGTCTTTTTTTAAACTTGCAATTTTCAATTTTCTATTTCGTATTAAATATTTCAGGTCATGTATATTATCAATCATCAATTGTCTATTGTAATAATTTATATGTTCCAAAATTCCAAACACATTTACAATAATTGCCCAATAAAATAAATTTTCAGGTTTGATAATCCAACTATTTACATAAAGTTGAAGAAATAATGGAATAGGGATTAATATTATAAGTACTATGTTGATCTTTTTAAATTTTTGAAACAAATTAATAGCAGTTTGTTGATTAAACTCTTTATTAGTTAAACGCTTCAACTTCAACTTCCAATAATACTGACCTTGAAAAAGAATAAAAACCATCAAACCCAATCCATAACTTATAAATATCGTGTTAAGGAAACCATATCTAAAATTAATATAAAATAGAACACCTAAAAAGAAAAATGCGTTGAAAAGTTCTAAAGGATAGTACCATTTTAATCTATCAATTATGTAGGTTTTGCTCATTTATTTTCTTTTATTAAATTAAGTTTGATTTTAACAGAATGTGTTTTACACTTGCCACCAACGAAAAAGTATTGGCGAAGTGCGGGCTGGATTGGACGAAAAGTTCAATTCAGAACCGAGCGAAGCCGATTCTTTTTCAGATTGTTAAATTAAGAAAAAAAAACAATATGAAAAGCAGCGGCGGATAAAAAAGAAGAGTAGTTCAATTACCCCTTAAACCCCGCATTTTGCCAAACCCATGTGGCTGTTGCACAACTCAAATATAAACAAAATTCAAGAATGTTTCATTTCTTTGAGTTTTCGCATAAAATATTGATAATCATTTGTTTAATAAAGTTTGTTTGCGTAAATTTACCTTATGCAAGGACGAAAAGATTTTACCCCGAAATTGTTTTATGAGCTGAGTTTAGATCGTTTGGTTCCCGCAGATAACCTTTATGGCAAAATAAACCAAGAATTGGATTTGCATTTCTTGTATCAATATACCCGAGGAATAAAAAATGCCAATAAACACGTTCTGATGGCTGCTCTCACCTACAATCTGAAGAAATACCTCAAGTTCATCACCCGAAAAGTGCACCGCAATGCCCAAATCATGAACCTTCCGAAGGGGAAGTTTTGGCTTTGGCAGAACTTCATTCCCAACGCTTCAATAGCTTCCATTTAAGCCACCCTAAAATCCAAAAAACTCTCACCGCTAAAAACAACAACCCCTCTTAAATCGCCTTAAAAAAGCTCGGTTTTTATAGACTTTTCACAACTTAACGCAGAAAGATCTGGGTTGTGCAACGGTTACGCTTGTTATGTGTTCGCCCTTATTTTTTGTTTGGTTTATGTTATTTATTTTTTCATCTCGTATTCAAATCTTGCAACTTTAAGACGCCATAATTTGAGCGTTTGTTTTGCTTTTAGTTTTTCATTTTCATCACTCACTATAAGTTTGTCCGTAAACGATTTGATGTATTTGCTCCAACAATTCCCTTTGGAATCGTTCAGTAAAAAATAAAAACCGGCATCCCCAAATTTATTTCCCGATGAATCTAAAATCAGTTCGTTTTTTTCTCCGACAGAAGGTTTCAAAATAACCGTTGCATTTCCTTTTGGCAACGGAAAAATGGCTTTTACGCAAGTAATTCCTGAGGGTAGCAAACAAGTTGTATAAATTCCCGAATAAATAACTTTTCCTGTTGATTGAAATTTTCGCAACCAAATCGTGTATTTTACTTCGTTGGTGTTTTTTGCAACTAATTCAATGATTTCGCTGATCAGATTTTCAGAGGATTGAATGTTGTTTATCGGAATATTGAGTTGATTAATTCGCTGACTGAACAATCTATTCACGACATAACCAAATATCTTAAATATCGGATTCCATTTTACATTTAATTGCAGTTTATATTCAGACGTTTTTTCGTAAAAATCAATAACATTTTTCGGTAGTTTTTTAATTTCATTTTCTGATAAATTCAAACTCGAAATGGAATCTAACAATCCTTTGGAATTGGATTTTCTTATTATGGTTAAATCTTCCTTTTCGGCTAATTGATGAATGAATTTTTCTCCAATTCCGTTTACTTCTCCAAAAGTACCAAACAACCACGTGTTTTCAGACGGATTGATTTTTCTTCCACAAATAATAACCCATTGTTGCGTAAACCAATCCTGAAATTTTTGCATTGTATCTGCTAAATTCATATTGGTTCAGTTTGATTTTGGATATATTTTTTTTGGTCATTCCATTCTCCATATTCTGCAAGTGGTCTGAAACGCAATGTGGTAAACTCAAAATGGAAATTTTTTCTATCACGTTCTTTCATCGCATTGATGTGTCGTTTGGGTTGCGGAGTTTTGCTGTGTCCACGAACCATATCGGTCATCGCTTTTTGTGTTTTCCAAATCGAAAAAGTTGAGATGATATTTGGGTATCGAATAGAAGCCAAAGACAAAGTTGTTCCGTTATCGTCCCGAACTTGTTTTTCAACAGGTCTTCCCCAACGAAGAAATCTCGGAATTTGCGTGTATTTCATTCGAGCGATTGTAACGGCAACTACTGGATTATTTTCATTTTCCAATTCCGTTTCGTGATTGGGAATTTGAAATCCCGAAATTTTCCCCCATTGTCGTAAATATTCCAATCGAATATGCCAACCTTTTGCTATTTGTTTTCCTTTTGGGTTGGATTGTAAAAATTCATCGAGATACTTTTCATTTTCCCATTGAGCGAAAACCACAATTTCTCTGTTAAAAAATCGGGATTTGGAATAGACTGACGAACCTAATACCATTGCGGACATCGTTTCTGCATAAATCAATCCATTTACTTGTTTTGATTTAATTGGTAAAAACATCATTCTGAGTGCAGAAATAAAAGATAGTTTTACAAGATGATAAGAAAATATACTCATTTTTTCTGTTTATGCCCGATCATTCATAGGGTGACACATAACGGTTGGGTATTTCTGTTGGCGGGGATTATTATAACTGGTTTTTGTAAATATAACAAAATGAACAACTGGCGAAAATCTTGATGATGTAAACTTCAACCCCGCTAATAGAAATACTTTGTTGAACTAAACCTTCGGTAGCTTTCCCAATCGCATAAATCAGTTACTTTGTAAAGTTAATTAAAAAACCAATAGAATGGCAACAAAAAAAAGAGTTTAGAAGAGCTCAGAGAAAACAAAATCATCAATCAGGCAAAGCGCGAAGTGCCTGGTTTTACAGAACTTTTAAGCCGTTTTGAACGTACCGTTTCGGTGTTGGGACGCAGTCAGAGTACGTTCAATAATTACTCCAGACACGTGGCGGCGGTGTCGCTGCATTTTGGGAAAATCCCGACAGAATTGGATCCAGAGCAGATCCACGATTACCTTTTTTACCTTCAGAAAAAATCAAAATCACCCTCGCAATCGTACTTTAAACACACGGTTTACGGACTTCGTTTTCTGTTGAAATCGGAAGGATTGAGCTACGGTTTTCTAAGTCTTCCGGAAATTAAAAAAGAGAAAAAACTGCCCGTAGTGCTCAGTAAACAGGAGGTTTGGCAGATGTTGTCCGGCTGTAAACTTTTAAAACATAAAATCTTAATCGGGTTGCTTTACGGCTGCGGATTGCGATGTCTGGAAGTCAGAAATCTTCGTCTCTGTGATTTGGATTTTGACAGAAAACAGCTGAAAGTGGTTCAGGGAAAAGGCAAAAAAGACCGCTACTTACCTTTGTCGGACCATTTAATTCGGGGTTTAAAAAAATACATTGAAGCGGAAAAACCGGAAGATTTTCTCTTTGGAGAACCCCGTGCAAATCGTGCGGGTGGAGAATTCGATTCAAGATATTCGCAACGTGGCGTACAATGGGCGGTGAAACAGGCTTCAAAAACGGCAAAAATAGGGAAAGAAGTGAGTGTTCATACGCTTCGGCACAGTTTTGCCACGCATCTTCTGGAAGATGGGATGAACATTGTGAGCATCAAAAATCTCCTCGGCCACGAAAACATCGAAACGACCCTCGTTTACCTTCAAATCGCCCAACTTTCTACTCAAAAACTCTTCTCTCCACTGGATACTTTGTTTGAGGAATGCAGAGCGAAGTAGTTGGTTTTGAATTTGTTAAAAGCCAAAATTCAAGCTTTAAATTTAATGAAAATCAACGTTTAGAAATCTCAAAAATACAGTCTGCTCAATCTGAATCTCAACCTCGGTATGAAGTCGCCGATGTGCTGAATATTTTAGGTTCAAAACTGGAAAATCTAGCACTAAATTCCTGGCAATTAAGAACTTTATTTGCGTTAAAAAAGTGCAGAACATCGGCTTTGGGCGGTCATATCGATGCGTGTGACGAATGCGGAAATATCAGCATCAGCTACAACTCCTGCCGAAACCGGCACTGCCCCAAATGTCAGGGCAAAAACCGGGAAAAATGGATGGAAAATCGGGAAACCGAACTGCTTCCTGTGCCTTATCTTCACCTGGTTTTTACGCTTCCGGAAGTTTTAAACAAAACCGCACTTCATGCTCCGAAAATGTTGTACGATATTTTATTTGAATCGGCTTGGGAAACGCTTCAAACCTTTGGTGAAAATCGAGGTTTAAAAATGGGAATGATCGCTGTTCTGCATACCTGGGGACAGAATCTGAGTCTGCACCCGCATTTGCACTGCATCGTTCCGGGTGGTGGTGTGGATGAAAACGGAGTATGGAAAAACATCAGAAGTGATGGTAAGTTTTTGTTTCCTGTAAAGGCTTTGAGCAAAGTTTTCAGGGCGAAATTTTGTGAGAAACTAAAGGGTCAATTATCATTAAAATGTAATAAAAATCAGATTGAAAATGATGAAAATCAATTTGAAGATCATCAAAATACAGCAGAAACTTATGAAAAACTCAGACAAAAACTTTGGGAAAAACCTTGGGTGGTTTTCGCTAAAAAGCCTTTTGGAAGCCCAAAATCTGTGGTAGAATATTTGGGCAGATACACGCATAAAATCGCCATCAGCAACCAGAGAATCAGGAAAATTGACGCGGAAACGGTAACTTTTTCTTACAAAGATTACCGCCAAAAAGGCATCAAAAAGCAGATGGTTTTAAGCCATGAAGAGTTTATCCGAAGATTTGCGATGCATATTTTACCGAAAAGATTTGTAAAAATCCGTCATTATGGTTTTTTGAGCAGCACCTGGAAGCGTATCAAACTTAAAAATCTACAACAAAATTTAGGCATCCAGCCCATGGAAAAACTTCCATCCAAAGCTTTTCAGCCGAAATGTAGTTGTTGCAGAGTTGGAAATCTTGTGACGATTGCAACGTTCGATTTGCGAGGTCCGCCAAGTTGGTTTTTGGAGATGAGCCGAAACTTTAAAACCCCAAAAATCTAGCATTTTGGGTAAGGGATTTTATACCCAAAAGTGAAGGAAAACACGATAAAACCGTGAAAAAACACCAATATTAGTCACAAAAAAAGAGACTCTTCCCGAAGTCTCCTGTATATCTTTAAAATTTTCCGTCGATAAACCCATAATGCTGAAAAAAGCTCCCGAAGCTGCAGCCTGTCCTGAGCGAAGCCGAAGGGTTCAACAGGGTTTTCATTGTTCGTGCTTCGCACGCAACGAAAACTTAGCTATTGTACGACGTTTTTTTATCCAAAAGTCAATAGTTTCCATTTCATTTATTGTAATGTTCTTTCATATTCTGCGAGTTCTTTTTCCCAACTTTCATTACTCAGGTTTTTAAAGTATTTTTTTTCAATTATGGTTTTGTCAACTTCAAGTGGGTTTAATGTGAAAATATTTTGCTTAATTTTCTTAATAGCGATTTTGTGGAAAATTTGAAACATTGTCCAAACCATTAAGTTTCCAAATTTATCATCTTCCGATAATTTGTTTTCCACTTCGTCCCATTTTTTTGATAATTGAATTGATTGCATTCCATTTTTACCCAATAAATTTGCGTCGTGAAAATTTATTTCAGTTCCCCAAAATGGTAAGATTCTGTTGTAAATATCAATAAATTTCATTTATGCGGTTTCTCAATAAAATGTCGTACAACGGGCCGCGGCTTGGCGATAGTGGCGGATTAGAAAGCCAAAACTTTCAATCTTTCACTAACTTGAGCAACAGCTTTTTATTATTTACTAAATTAACAAAAAAGGAAATATAAAAAGCTGTTGCGACAAAAAATGTACGAACTTTCTATATTTCCCATAACCCGCCATTTCGCCAAACCGATGTTGAACTAAACCTCCGGTAGCTTTCCCATTCGCCGTTTTAGTAATTTTGTTTTTATTAAACCCTAAAAAACATATAAAATGGCTACAAAAAAAAATCTCCGGAGGAGTTAAGGACTA
>NZ_JAJEWK010000005.1 GCF_020687745.1 Chryseobacterium sp. MFBS3-17 | reverse complement strand
AGAAGTGGATATCTCGCTTAGGCAACGCAGGTGGAAACTATTACACAGGAATGGGTGGAGCTGGATTAGGAGGAAGCAGTCCGTTTTTTAGACCAGATATAGATCAGGTTATTAATACGGATGGTTATTTCGGTGCAATGCTAAATAGTCTAAGTATTAGTTCTTTTAAGTCTGGAATGGATAGGCTGGAAGCATTTTTGGGTTTGGGTCAGCAAGTGGCAGGTCTTGCTGATGCTGTTCCAGGCATTGGTGGGGAACAGAAAATAGAATTAGATACATTCAGAATTTGGACCACTCAAGCTACTGGTATTCAGCGATGGAGTGACGGCTCTGTGATGGGCTCGGGTATAAAATATAAAAATGTTCGTGCTTTTAACTTAAGTAAGAGAGCATTTGATTCACTAAATAAGGTTAAAACAGATTCTAATAATTATTGGAATCGTCAAATTATAAAAGAAAGAAAGAAGTAATGAGATTTTTTTACATTTTGGTAATTATGTTACTTATGAACTGTCAAGATAAAGAGAAAATTATAAAACATTTCCCTGATGGAAGGATTAATTATATAATAGAAAAAGAAGGAGCCAACAATTTGATAACTTCTTATGAAGGCAATCCCACCGCTCTGATGAAATTGAAATTTAAAGATGATCATTTTCTTGACACCATTTATTATTTTGAAAAAAACACACCTGAATTTATTGTTATTGACAGTCTTAGTGGTCCGTATTTCTATGGCACCTATTATTCGATGTATGATGATAAAAGAATTCAAGAGCAAGGAAGTTATAGATTCAAAAGGAATGTAGATTTTAAGAAAGTCATTTCAAGTATGCTACCTATAGGAAATCATTATCGTTACAATGAAAATGGTTCTGTCTTAGAGGAAACACAAGTAGTAATACGAAATGACAGCGTATATTTCACAAAGAGAGAGCCCTAGACGAAATGAAAATATCTGGTATCTTATCATTTGTATTATTGGTGACCCTATCGTGTAATTCCACACCGGAACTCCATCGCATATACGATGGGAATGGATATATAGCATCAGAAGGAAAGTTTGCAAAGAATCAGTTTACAGATACAATCTTCGTCTATAAGAAAATAGATGATGAGGGATATGATGAACATTTCGACAGAATAATTGTTATAGACAGTACTATAGGTCCATTTTATTATGGAACCGAATTAGTGCTGGAGAAATACACTCATAAATTGTTCTCAAGAGGTTCTTACAGGTTCAGGCTACACAAAAATCCAGACGAAAGTTTTAAAAGTCGTTTGCGTGAAGGGATTTTTACAGTATATGAGAGGGATGGAAATATTTACTCTGAAGATGACTATAAAATAAAAGATGACAGTTCGTATATACAGATTAAAACAACTGCCGAAAACTGAGGCTCTCATTAGCATGAGAAATGAAATGCGTTGGAGCCCCCTCCCGCTGCCGCGCGTTTGCATCGCGTGGTAATAATCATCGAATGATGGAGCAACCGTGTAATAAAACAGAAAAGAGATGATGTACATCACAATCCTGCTGTGGCAGCCGGTTTGGTTTTTAGGGCAGAAGATGGACACACGAAAGGATTGACTTTGTCGAATTGCATTTCGTACGGCAGCACGGGGGTGAAAACTGTAAGTCCGAAATTACCGCAAAACGGTCAGATTAAATTACCCAAGTTAATTACATTTTAATATGAAGTCTTCCTTATTTATAGTATTGTTGTTATGTTCACACATAGTTTTCCCCGCTACCGCGCGAATCTTTCGCGTGGCAGATATTAAAAGACACCCGCCCGCAAGAAACCCAATTCAACACAAGCTCCTTTCCCATGCTTAAAGTGATCTCACAGCCACTATAAAGCGGTCATTGCCGGACAAATCCCGGAGGAGGTCGGCTTGCATGCTGTCCGAAAACAATTCCAGGGTCTGCCGCCCCAGCTTCTGATTGATTTCCAGAAATACCAAACCTTGTGCAGTGAGGTGTTGCCGGCTGTCTGCAGCGATTTTCCGGTAAAACAATAACGCATCTTCCGTGGGTGAAAACAGCGCCATGTGCGGCTCAAAATCCTTCACCGGCTTTCCGATTTCCTGCGTTTCGTCCCGGCCTATATACGGCGGATTCGAAATGATGACATCAAACGATTCGTCCAGTTCGGTGTTCAGATAATCGGCCAGTACAAAGTCCACAGCGGTTCCGTGGTGTGCGGCATTCCGGCGTGCTACGTCCAGCGCTTTTTCAGAATAATCCATGGCTTTCACCTGCGCATCGGGAAAATTTTTCTTTAAAATAATGGGAATAACGCCGCTGCCGGTACCGATGTCCAATATCTTCAAAGGACGTGAGTTTCCAAAATGAGCGGTGATTTTTTCAATGGCCAGTTCCACAAGTTCCTCTGTTTCGGGACGCGGAATCAGCACATTTTCATTGACCTCAAAATTCAGTCCGTAAAATACGGCCTCGCCGGTGATGTGCTGGTAGGGTTTACCGGTCTGCAGTTCAGAAATAACCTCCCGGAACTGATTCAGCTGCGCTGCACGAACCTCCTCACCGGCGTTCAAACGCAATTGGAACCCGTTGATATTCAGGATTTTTTCTGCGAAAATACTGAAGAGGGCTGCGCTTTCGGAGGCAGCATACCGTTCTTTCAGTTCGGTATCAAAATAGCGGCGCAGTTCGTGAATGGTCATGGTCTCAGCGGGTAAATACCAGTTTTTTGTCGGTAGAGCGCTCTTCGTCTATCAGGTACCCTTCCAGATTGAAAGATTTTATCTCGTCCAGCGTTTTCACCTGATTTTCTGCACAGAACCGGACCATCAGCCCGCGGGCATGTTTGGTGTACACCACAATGGTTTTCGGCTTTCCGGATTTCATTTCATAAAATTCAAAATCAATGACCGGAGCTTTCAGTTCTTTTTGGTTCAGTACTTTGATGTATTCGTTGCTCGCCAGATTCAGAATCAAATCTTTGCGTTTCAGTTCACTGTTCAGTTGTGCGGTGAGTTTATCGGTCCAGAATTCATACAGATTTTTATACCCGTCAAATTCAAAATGACGGCCCATTTCCAGGCGGTAGAGCATGATGCGGTCAGATGGTTTCAGCAGTCCGTACAGTCCGGAGAGCATGCGATAATTTTTCTGAAGATAGGCTACTGCTTCCCGGCTCAGCGTGGGCGCATCCAGGCCCCGGTACACTTCGCCGGTAAAGGCAAACAGAGCGGGAGCACTTTCAGACGGGCGGGGACTGGCTTTCCAGTTCTGGTTCCGCTCCCAGTTTTCATCAGCCAGTTTCGGCGAAATCTCCATGAGGTCCATCAGGTATTTTGGCGATTTTTCTTTGAGGTAAGACTGAATGTGTGCCGCTTCGTCAATGAATCGTGGGGTACTGGTTCTCAGAAATTCGGTGGAATTGCTGATGTTCATGAGCTTGGCAGGAGAGGTGATGATTTTCATAGGTTGCAGGTCAGATATCCGGAATCAGATATCAGAGGTTTAATTTTTGAAGTGAAAATAATGTTAAAGTTCGCCTTTTCCTTCGCGGATGATTTCCGGTTCGCCGCCGGTAAGATCTACGATGGTGGATGCGATATTGTCGCCATATCCGGAGTCAATCACCAGATCTACCAGGTTTTCATATTTTTCGGCAATCAGCTCGGGATCGGTAGAGTATTCCAGAATTTCATCATCATCCTTTATGGAAGTAGAGGCAATGGGATGCCCCAGTTTTTCTACAATCATCTGCGGCACGGCATGATCCGGCACGCGGATTCCTATGGTTTTATTGCCTTTATAGGCGGTGGGCAGATTTTTACTGGCGTCCATAATAAAGGTAAACGGTCCCGGAATTTTACTTTTCAAAAACCGGAAAACCGACGTGTCTATGGGTTTGGTAAAGCCGGACAGGTGGCTCAGATCATTACAGATAATGGAGAACCGGGCTTTTTCCAGTTTGATTTTTTTCAGTTGGGCCAGTTTTTCCATGGCTTTGGTATCAAAAATATTACAACCCAGTGCGTACACGGTATCTGACGGATAAATGATGAGTCCGCCATTCTTCAGAACAGTAACTACCTCTTTGATAAGGTTTTCCTGAGGGTTTTCGGGATGAATTCTTAGAATTTTTGCCATACACAAAGTTAGCAAAAAATTGATGAATAAAGAATTTTTGCCAAAAATTTGGACATTCATAAAATAGTTGTATATTTGCACCACAATACCGCGGGGTAGAGCAGTAGGTAGCTCGTCGGGCTCATAACCCGGAGGTCGCACGTTCGAGTCGTGTCCCCGCTACTACACAAAGAGAATCAGCAGTGGTTCTCTTTTTTTGTGGGTTGGGGCGGGTTTTAAAACTTTGATATTCAGTGTGTTGTATGATTTTTAGGATCAGGAACAAATCTTGGAAATCAGGCTGGAAGTTCTGATTATGAATGTGGATTGCTGCCTTTCAAGTTTCCGTTTCTATCACGATGCTATTACGGTTCCACCTTCGCCATCAGTTTCAGAAAAGCATTCCATACAATGTCCGGCCGCTCGTGGTGCATGCCGTGTGTGCATTCATTCGTGACTTCTGCATGTACATTTGGAAAGGCAGATGCCCACTTCAGATGCTCCTGCACCCAGAGTTTCTGCGATTCGGTATTGCCCTCAAGGAGTTTTGCCGGATCCAGAGATTTTCCGTTTTCATATTCCTTCAGGGATTGCAGCACTGTTGCACTGTCCTGCGCCCGGGATGAAATCAGCATATAAGTGGGAATGTGCAGGGGCACACTGTTGTCGCCATAGTTGGATTCGTTGATCGCGAAGTTAATTTCATGATAGCAGGGATGCTCTGCAGTGAGGGATTTTAACGGCGACATATCCAGTTCAAAATTTTGAGGGAAATTATTCCGGTAATTCCGGTAAAAATCGGCTGAATTCAGCGGATCAAGCAGTAATATTCCTTTCACATCTTCCGGATTAGCTCTGGCAAAGGCTTTTACATAATGGCCGCCCAATGAATAGCCAACCTGGATATACGGCCCTGAAATCCGTGCATTACGCAATGCGGTGTTAAGTTCCGCAGTCACCTGACTGGCGGTGCGCTCCGGATTTCCCCTTTCCGACTTCCCGATGAATGCCCGGTTATACGTAACCACTGTATGATGTGCGGCAATAGAGTCATCCAGCTTATTCCACTGTTCGGCCATACCGCACAATCCGTTTTCCATGATGACCGTATAGCCATTTTTGTTGCCCTTTTTTAATAGGTGAAGGTTAAAACCACCGGCATCAGTCGCTATAGTGTCGGTCGGTATTTTTTGTTCGACTTTCGAATGGTGTTGGGCAAACATGGGTGCTGACATGAAAATGCAAACCAGAACTGCTGCAAGGGGAAAGTGGTGCAGGACGGATCTTTGGGTGAAGACATGAAGAGCCATGGTACATTGTTTTTAAAGGTTGATTGTAAGAATAACACGTGCCACTGCGAACCATGAAGTGCGGGGCAGTCAGTGTTCACATCTTTTTTCTGTGCTCCGGAGGCCGGAAAAGCAAAGTAAATTTAGCAATAAAACAAAAGCGAAACTATTCTTTTTTTCGTTCCTTGTGATGCGTATGGTGCAGAAAACGAAGGCTGAAAGTCGGGAATGTGTAATGAAAGTTGTTAGTGAGGACATAATTATCGTCTTTGATTCATTATGTTGTTGATTTTCAGAGGTGATGCGTGGCTTGTGGTTTTACTGTTAATGATCAAGCTAAAAAATCATTAATTAAATAGGATAAAAACATCCTAATTAAAAAATTTTGTATAACTTTGTCCAAAGAAAATCAGAGAAGATGTTTTCCAAAACCTGTACATACGCTTTGCGGGCCATGATTTACATCGCAGGGAAATCAGGAGAAGGGACTGTAGTGAATATAAAGGAAATCGCAGCGCAGATCAATTCACCGGAACTTTTTATTGCCAAAATTCTCCAGCGTCTTAGCAGAAAAGGTTTTTTGCAGAGCTCAAAGGGCAGGTATGGTGGCTTTTACATCTCAGACCGCGAAGCCGGACATTCCCTCGCAGACATTGTGGAAGCTATAGACGGTGACCGCGTTTTCCGGGGCTGCGGTCTGGGACTGGCATTTTGTTCCGAAACCAATCCCTGTCCCATACATCATGATTTCAAAAAAGCCAGGGACCAGCTGTATCAGATGTACGGCCGCATTACCCTGCAGCAATTCAGAGACGGTTATGCCGACCAGGAACTGCTGCTGAAAAGAACCTGATTTTTTTTAATGATTAAAAGGATAAGAAAGTCTTAATTAAAAATTTAACCTAATAAAAAAGTAAAATGGAAACTTTAGATGTGACACAAATAGAACCGAAGCTGAAACATCCTACGATTTTTAAGCATTTTGATGCGCTGAATCCGGGAGAGCATTTCATTATAGAAAATGATCATGATCCAAAACCGCTCTACTATGAACTGCTGGCCGAACGCGGCAATATTTTCACCTGGGAATATCTGGAGAAAGGACCGGAATGGTTTGTGGTGCAGATTGCCAAAAATCCCGTTGCAACGCAGGATGAACAACCGGAAACGCTGGATGTGACCAAAATTGAACCCAAATTTAAGCATCCTACCATTTTTAAGCATTTTGATGCCCTGAATCCCGGTGGTGCTTTCATCATTAAAAATGATCATGATCCAAAACCGCTCTACTATGAACTGCTGGCCGAACGCGGCAATATTTTCACATGGGAATATCTCGAGCAGGGTCCCGAATGGTACCGGGTGAAGATTGCCAAAAATCCTGCCGAAACTGCAGTACAGGGTGGTCAGATTCCGGAGAAGGATCTTAAGAAAGCAACTTTTCTAAAAGAAAAAGGCGTGAGTTTCGGTTGCAGTGATTCCGGAATATCTTCAAAAGATTCAGATTTTGACGAGTGGGAGGTAGATGAACTCATTGATCATATTGTGAGCACCCACCACCAATACATCAAACAACATGCGCAAAACATTAATAATCTGGCAATTAAGGTGTCAGAGCATCACGGCACAGATAATCCGGAGCTGCACCGGGTATCTACCCAAACCCATCATTTCCTACAGGATTTACTGGATCATATTGCCAACGAAGAGGAAGTCTTGTTTCCTGTAATCAGACAGGGGCTTGCCCGCAAAACCAATCCGGCAGAAAAGCTGACCTATGAGGTGGGAACACTCAATATGCCCATCGGAGTTCTGATGAAAGAGCATCATATTGCCGGTGAAGATCTGAATTTTCTGCGGAGAATTACCGATAATTTTACCCCGCCGAAGAACGCCTGCAATTCGTTCTCCTTCCTGTACAAACAACTGAAAGAATTTGAAGAAGACCTCCGGGTTCACATCCGGCTGGAAAATGAGTATTTGTTCCCCAAAGCACTGCAACTGGATCGGGAACTGGCGAATGCCTGAGAACTTGTGGTTCATTTCGGACTTCATTTTTCCAAAGATAAACGACGGCGCCCTGCCTGTAAACCTGCCGTGGCAGGGTGCAGCGTTTATCGGATTTCTCAGAAAATGATATTGAACGCATAAAAATTAGGATAATGAACACGAAACCCATCAAACGAAACGAAAATCTGGTGCCCATCTCGCGGGAGCACCACGCTACCTTGCTGTTTTGCTGGAAACTGAAACAAGGTGTAAAGCAACATGTGGAAACGCAAAGAATCCAGGATTACATCAACTGGTTTTGGAATAATCATCTTGTGCCGCACTTTAAGGCAGAAGAAGAGGTACTGTTTACCGATCCAGAAGATGTGATGGTGCAGCAAGCACTGGAGGAACACCGCAAAATCCTGGCGAAGATTAACCGCATCAACAGCTGTAACCCGGAAAACAGCAGTCAGTTGTCCTTAGAGCTGGGAGAATTGGTAGAAAAACATACCCGGTATGAAGAGCGAACACTTTTTCCGTATCTTGAAGAAAAATTAAGCGATGACGAACTGAACCGCATCGGTGGTATCCTGCATGAGGAAGAACACACCGCATTCGAGGATTACCACGACGAATTTTGGGTAAAAGAAAAAACCATATGAAAACCATATCAGAAAAAACGAAAATCTCTGAACTGATCCGGCAGGATCCGCGAAGTATAGATGCCATTGCTTCCATTGCAAAACCGTTGGAAAAACTAAAAAATCCCATCCTCCGGAAAATTATGGCTTCACGGGTGACCATAGCAGAAGCTGCCAAAATGGGTGGCGCCCCGGTGCGGGAATTTATGCGGGTTCTTACGCCACTGGGTTTTGTCTTTGAAGAAAATCAGACCCCGGAGCCCCGCAACAATTCTGTCACGAAACCGGATTGGCTGCAGAATGCAGCACATGAAGAGATTGATTGGTATGATGTGCGCCCCATTATAGACGATGGTGCCGATCCGCTGAAGGAAATCCTGGGCCGGTTCAAAACGGTGGAGCCGGGAAAAATCCTTTGCGTCATCAACAGTTTTGTGCCCACGCCGCTCATTCATCTCCTGAAACAGGAAAAGGCAGAAGATGCCTTTGTGGAAACCATTTCAGACAAAGAGTTTCATACCTATTTTCTGAAAAAACAAAAGGATACACCCGTGCAGTCCACACCGGAAGAGAAGGTCAATATGCATAGTGCGGAAACTTTCGCTGCGGTACTGAACCGCTTTTCTGAAGCTCAGTTGAAGCGCATTGATGTCCGTGCCCTGGAAATGCCCGGTCCTATGGAAGCCATTCTGGGTGAGTTGCAGTCATTGTCTGCCGGTCATGCCTTGTATGTAGATCACAAGCGGGTTCCGCTCTATCTGCTGGAAGAACTGGCAGATAAGAACTTCAGCGTTCACATTCACCACATAGAAGAGGGCAATGTGAAAGTAGTGATTTTTCCACTCTGATACCGCAGCATTATGAAACAATATCTGATTCGCTAACTTTGTGAGAACCCGGGGAATCCCTGAATTATAGTTGATATGGCAGACCTGAACATCGGCAAAGCGCCCGGCAACAGCGCAATTCTTCCGTTTTATGCTACCGGTGCCGTAGCATTTTTGATTCTTTGCGTGGTGATGTTCTGCACTCCGGAGACTTTTACCGGGCATTACTTTACCCCTCACATGCTGACCATCGTACATATTGCAGCCCTGGGCTGGGGGACGATGGTGATTTTCGGAGCTGCGCATCAGTTGTTGCCGGTAATCTGCGAGCAGAATCTCTACAGTGAGAAAATGGCATCGGTAAGCTGGTACACCCTTACTGCTGGGATTATCCTGCTTACGTGGAAATTCTGGACGCTGGAAGCGGGCTGGCTGATGATTTCCGGCGGGTCTCTCGTAGTACTTTCGGTGGTGCTTTTCCTGATTAATGTGGTGAAAACCAGTGCCTCATGCGGTTCCTATAATGCACAAAAACTGTTTATTACGGCTTCTGCGGTGTGGTTGCTGTTTACCGTAACGTTCGGTTTGCTGCTGGCCATTAACCTGAAGACTCCGATATTTGCAACTTCGCACCTGGAATTGCTGAGGCTGCATGCACACATGGGTCTGGCGGGTTGGTTTCTGCAACTCATTTCCGGTGTGAGTACCAAACTGGTTCCCATGTTCCTGCTGGGAAAATCGGAAAAGGAACATGTACTCCGGAAGGCTTTCATTTTTCAGAATCTCGGACTGCTGGCTTTTCTGGCAGATGGCTTTTTTACCGGTCTTACCTGGCGCAGCGTGTTGTATGCATTTCTGGTACTCACCGGTGTGGTCTTCTGGCTGGTGTATCTTTACGATTGTTTCAGAAACCGGCTCCGGAAAAGGGTAGAACTGCTGATGAAACATACCTTTCTTTCATTCGTGAGCCTCATACTTGCGGTGTTGCTCATTCCCTTGATCCATCAGTCTGAAGGCCACCGGTGGACAATGGTGTATGGAATGCTGATTTTCCTGGGCTGGATTACCGGAATTATATTGGGCAAAACCTTTAAAACATTACCCTTCATCATCTGGAACGGACATTATAAACACCTTTCAGGCAAAGTAAAAGTGCCGCTTCCCAAAGATTTGTACAGTGAAGCGCTAACCAGATGGCAGTTCCGGTGTTATATCGCTGCTTTTGTTATTCTGGCGGCGGGACTTATTGCGCAGCATCTCGTACTCATCCGCACAGGACTCGGATTTTGGGTAATGGTCGCATTGCTGTATGTGTGGAATGTGTTCAGATTACTTTTACATAAAACAAAAAAAATATCATGATTTTCGACGAAAACAGTAAGACTTACGACTGGCAGAGACGGGCAGAATTCGCTCTCTACGAGGTAATAGACCCGGAACTGATGGTCAATATTGTAGACCTGGGGCTGGTATATGAAATTAATTTCCCTTCAGAAAACAAAGTGTATGTACTCATGACCCTTACTTCACGCTTTTGCCCGATGGGCGATGCCATCAAAACCGGCGTGCAGAACGCGTTGGAGAAAGAATTTCCGGGGATTGAAGTAGAAATAGAACTCACTTACAGCCCGGCCTGGAATTATGATTTCGTATCGCCCGAAGGGATGATGCAGTTGCAGAACCGCTGAGCCGGCGCTTGTAAAGCATTCACAATAATGCGTACTTTTGCAGCATGACAGATTTGCCGGGAAAAGCCATCCACGACCATTTTTTCAGTACACAGCGCAAAAGACTTTATGTGCAGGATACCTTCGGACCCCGAGTCCTGATGCCGGTTTCCTATTATTTCCGCAATTTCCGACAGATGCCGGAACTGGAGCAGCAGGCACTGGAACTTTGCGAAGGTAGAACACTCGATATTGGTGCTGCAGCCGGTTCTCACGCAATGGAACTACAGCGCATGGAAACCGACGTCACGGCGCTGGAGATTTCGCCGCTCGCCTGCGAAGTGATGGAGGCACGAGGTGTACAGCAGGTAATCTGTGGGGATATTTTTCAATATGCGGAAGGTCAGTATGACACTTTACTGTTGTTGATGAACGGCATCGGTCTTTGTTCCACACTGGACGGCTTCCGTACCTTCCTGAAACACGCTGCATCTTTACTGAATCCCGGTGGACAACTTATTTTCGACTCGTGCGATACCGTGTACATGTACGAAGAAACCGAAATGCCGGCAGACCACTACTATGGCGAGATGACGGTACGCTATGAGTACGGCGAACTGGCTACAGGCTGGTTTACCTGGCTGTATATGGATCCGGATACCATGCAGGAAATAGCCACCGCAGAAGGTTGGACTTCCGAAATCGTTTTCAGGGATGACCAGCATCAGTACCTGGCAGTACTTACTTTGGATTGATTTTACTTTTTGATTTTCAGTGTTTTAGAAAATTTTAACTTTCTTTAACTATAAAAATAGTTGTAACGTCCGGAAATAATTCTACATTTGTATCACTAAATAACTCGTGATATGAAAAATCAACTCACCAAAGCCGAAGAACAAGCCATGCAATACCTCTGGAAGGTAGGCAAGGGTTTTCTGAAAGACATTCTGGATCAGTACCCGGAGCCGAAACCGCATACCAATACGGTTTCCACCATTCTGAAGGTACTGAAGGAGAAAGCTTTTGTAGATTATACCGTTTTCGGAAGACAGCATGAATATTTTCCGCTCATTTCCAAAGAACAGTACAGTGGGAAATCCATAAAAAGTCTGGTCAAAAATTATTTTCAGGGATCTTATACCAATGCGGTTTCCTTTCTGGTAGAGAAGAATGAGATGAGCGTAGAAGATCTGGAAATGCTGCTCAATGAACTCAAAAATAAAGACTGATGGAAACGCTGTTGCTTTATTTTGGCAAGATGATGCTGTGCTCGGCAGTACTCTTTGCCTATTATCATCTGGTGCTGAAGGATAAGACTTTTCACCATTACAACCGGTTTTATCTTCTGGTGGCAGTAGCGGTAAGCCTGCTGCTTCCCTTGCTGAAAGTATCTTATTTTACTGTTGAAGTAAATCATGATATGTATCTGTTGCTCAATAAATTACAATATTCTCATAACGCAAATCCCGAAAGCCATGATAACCTTTATTTTAGACTTATTATTCTCACTGCTGGAGTGGTTGCTCTCGTACTTTGTGGTAAACTGATTGCCGGACTGCTCAGAATACAACATTTCAGCCGCAAGTTCCCGAAAGAACAAGTAAAAGGAATTTCCTTCTACCATACCAGCCTGCGTGAAGCGCCATTCTCATTTTTCAGTAAACTGTTCTGGCGGGACACTATCCTGCTCGATTCTGACTTGGGACAGCAGATCCTGAAACATGAAATGGTGCACATAGAACAAAAACACAGCATAGATAAAGTGCTGATGGAAACCCTTACGGCGATCCTTTGGTTTAATCCGGTCTTCTGGCTGATGAAAAAAGAACTGTATCTCATTCATGAATATCTGGCTGATAAAAAGGCCGTGAAACATATGGACACCAAAGCATTTGCGCAGATGCTGCTGGCGAGTCACTTTTCCGGAAGCGTGATTCCCGCAACCAGTCCGTTTTTGAATTCCAACCTTAAAAAACGATTAAAAATGCTACAAAAACCCCATACCAGATTTGGGTATGTGCCTCGCATCATGGCACTGCCACTCCTCTTTACCGTAGCCTTTGCCTATATGGTGAATGCTGAAAACCGGGAAATCCTGGCCACCAATGATGCCATTACAGAAGCCGTGTCGGTGCTGAAAACAGACACCCTGAAACCGAAGTCCAAAGCAGACCAAACGCTGCAGAAAAATCAGGAAAAACTGAAAAAAGCATCAGAAAAAGTTCAGAAAGATCTGGAACGCATCACGGTACTCAGTGAATCTGCAAAAACCAAAACAGATGAACTGAAGAAAATAGAACAGGAAAAAGGCTCCGAAAGTGCCGCGTACTCTGAAAAAGTGAAAGAAATTGAAGCGCTGAGTAACCGCATTGACCAACTGTACCATGCCGATGATTTCAGAAAAAACCGCGAAGAACTGCGAAGAAACGCCAAAGATTTACGCTTGATGTTCCGGGGTCCGGATATGGCAGGAATCAGAATGGATTCCCTGGATTTTGGAAAGATGCCGCATGGCTTTGATGCCGAGGAATTTAAAGAGCGTATACTGAAAAACACGCAAAACCTGCAGGAACTGTCGGAGCGACTAAATGCTGAAGACTGGCAGAAGTTCCGGAAAGAATTTCAGAATTTCCCGAAAATTCAAATTTCAGGAGTTGATCTGAGTGCCACACAGGCAGAACGTGCCGCCCGCAATGCTGAGCGTGCCGCAAAAACTGCAGAAGCCGCAAAACGGGATATGCAAAAAGCCTCCGGCACAGCCCGTAAAGTTGCCAGAGAACGCATGAAAATTGCAGAACAAAGAGCCAAAATTGCCACAGAACAGGCAGAGCTGATGAAGAAACAGGCAGAACTGCGCAGAAAGGAACTAGAACTGTTGCGTAAAAATGCTCCCGCCGTTCCGTCAGTACGCGTGGTCACACCTGCCAAAGGAAAGTCATTCAGTTACAGCACAAACTCTGTGTTTCTTCCGGAAAGCTTAGAAACTATAGGTTCTGTGTTATCCGGTGTAGAAAATGCTGAAAAAGAGGGCAGAACTCACCTGATGTCTGATGGACTGATTGTTTTTCTGGATGGCAAACAGGTTCCTTACAATGATTTAAAAGATCTTTCGGCAACGAAAATCAAATCCATTAAAATCCTCAAAAATAATTCGGAAAACATCATGCGGATTGAAACCCGCGATTAAACCTTAAATATTGTTCATGAAAACTCTGGCAATATCTGTTGTTGTCAGAGTTTTTTTATTACCTTCACTTAACTAAATCTCTGTGATATGAAAAAAGTTTCGCTCTTGCTTGTTTTACTGGCTGTTTCATTTTCTTTTGCGCAAAATCAGCGCTTTATTTACAACTACCATTTCACGCTGGATGTCTCCAAAAAAGACACCCTGGATTCTGAACTCATGTATCTGGACGTGAACAAAGAGGGTTCGAACTTTTACAGCCGGACTAAGTTTGTCTTTGATTCCATCCTCACGCAGCAGGTTCAGAAAAATACTCAGTCTATGAATATGAATGTCTCCATCAACATGAAGGGAATGACGCGCGGAAAAATAGGCTGGTCGGTAAGCAAGACCTACCCGGACTACAAAATCGTATTTAAAGATAATATGGGGGCAGACCGCTATCACGTATCAGACTCCCGCAAAATGGAGTGGAACATCCTCCCGGAAAAAGAACAGGTAGGCGAGTTCAATGCGCAGAAAGCCACCACTACCTTTGCCGGAAGAAACTGGACGGCATGGTTTGCTCCGGAAATCCCGATTCAGGACGGACCGTATAAATTTCACGGACTTCCGGGTCTGATTGTAAAAATGGAAGACGAAAGCCATACGCATAACTTTGTCCTCACCGCGGTACAGAACAACGTAGTGCCCGCAGAGCAGGCAGAATCTCCGCTCAATTCTTTCCGTCAGAGTATTTCACTCAATCAGAATCAGTACAAAAAGGCCTTTCTGGAAAATCGCAATGACCCCGCCAAAAGCATGCGGACCATGATGGGTTCTGCTACGTCAGTCAGAATGACCGATCAGAACGGCAAAGAACTGGATATGAATCAGATGATCCGGCAGCGCGAAGCCCGGCAAAAAGCCATCAATGAGAAAGAAAAGAATTTGTTGGAAGCCGATTTATTGCAGTAAGAAGCGCTCATCCCCAATAGAAAAGGCTTCCCGCATTTAGGAAGCCTTTATTTTTAACCGAAAATAACCGGATTACATCATTTTCTTACTGTCTTCTATAAACTGAGCCAGGCCATTGTCGGTAAGCGGGTGTTTCAGGAGACTCAGAATCGGGCCCAGTGGCGAGGTAATCACATCGGCACCAATCTTTGCACAGTTAATGATGTGCATGCTGTGGCGTATAGATGCGGCCAGAATCTGGGTTTCGTAACCGTAATTGTCATAAATGGTGCGTATCTCGTCAATCAGGTTCAGTCCATCGGTAGAAATATCATCCAGTCTGCCCAGGAACGGCGACACGTAGGTGGCACCGGCTTTGGCGGCCAGCAGCGCTTGTCCGGCAGAGAAAATCAGGGTACAGTTGGTTTTAATTCCCTTGTCAGAAAAATACTTCAGGGCGCGCACTCCGTCTTTAATCATCGGGATTTTCACCACAATATTCGGGTGTATGGCGGCCAGTTCTTCGCCTTCTTTAATCATTTCTTCGTAGGTGGTAGAGAGGACTTCGGCAGAGATATCGCCATCAGCAATTTCACAGATGGTTCTGTAGTGCTGCAGGATGGCGTTGGTGCCGGAAATGCCTTCTTTGGCCATCAGCGTAGGGTTGGTGGTCACGCCGTCCAGAATTCCCAGGCTTTGGGCTTCTTTTATCTGTTCCAGATTTGCGGTGTCAATAAAAAACTTCATCAGAATACTTTATTTATAGATTTTTGCAAAGGTAAATCAATTTTTCAGGAGCACCAAGCGGGTCATTCTTTTCATGTGGCTCACCGGCTGCCCGCTATTACTCCTCCAGATTACCCACGGTTAAAACCGTGGGCTACCATTAAAACCATAAAGGTTAAAACCGTGGGCAATCTGTGCGGGGTAGCCGCTCGCATCCGGGCTATGATGGCGGGGGGCAGGTCACTCACTTGCTTGTGGTTATTAAAAAAAATAGAAAAATGCAATCCGGCAGTCTTCAGTGAGCGGGTCATTTCTATTTAATCTTTATATTTGTGAGCATACTGTGCAATAATGGATGGTTGAACCCACTACAACGATAATAAAAGCCTTATGAATATCTTACTCGCATCTACCTCTACCTTATACGGAGGTCAGTATTTAGACTACCTGAAAGACGAAATCAAAACGCTCTTTCAGGATACAGATGAAATTCTGTTTATTCCCTACGCCCGGCCCGGTGGCATTTCGCACGACGAATACACGGCAAAGGCAGCCGAATTTTTTGCCCAACTGAATATGTCGGTGCGCGGCATCCATGAATTTGAAAACCCTGCAGAGGCCATCAGTGCGGCGCGCGGGTATTTTACCGGTGGCGGCAACACGTTCCTGCTCGTAAAAACCCTGCACGAACTACAACTCATGGAACTGCTGAAAAGCGAAGTGGAGCAGGGCAAACCTTATCTGGGTAGCAGCGCAGGCAGTAATATAGGCGGTCTGAATATGAAAACCACCAATGACATGCCTATTGTGTATCCGCCAAGTTTCAATTGTATGGGGTTGGTGCCTTTCAATATCAATCCGCATTACCTGGACCCGAATCCGGATCTTCAGCACAATGGCGAAACCCGGGAAACCCGGCTCCTGGAATTCCTCACTCAGAATGACGTCAAAGTGGTGGGATTGCGTGAGGGCAACTGGATCCGCAGAACCGGTGATGCCATTACGGTGCAGGGTACAGAGCTGACCCGCATTTTTGAAAGCGGGAAAGATCCATATGAAGTGCCGCCTGGAACTGAACTTTGTTAAACCAAAACAAAAAAATTTAGATATATATGAATAGTTTACTTGTAAGAAGTCAATTTGGGACATGACAAAAGACAACTTTAACAGCATTAAAAAATAGAAAAATGATTAGAACAAAATTCTGGACTCGAAAAGTTAATAAATTTTTACTTGTTGTTGCGACTATATTTATAACATTTGAGATAAATGCACAAGATACGATTTACCTGAAATCTGAAGACCCTGCTATTATTGCAAATGTTTTAGAAGTAAATCCTACTAATTTAAAGTATAAGAATTTTTCCAATATGGAAGTCCAATCTATACAATTGAAAACACCAGAATAAAACGAGTTATATATAAAAATGGTGATGTAGAAAGCTATTCGTCTGAAAATTTGAGAATAGAGAGCACTAAACGACAAACGTCACAAGACCTGATGCCTAGTTCACGAATATTTCTCACATATTCTTTTACAGAGGGCGAAGATAATGTTGATGGTAGTGATGCAAAAGAAATGCTAAAAAGTTATTTAGCAGGAATGACAACTTGCAGTGTTGTATCATCTATTGACGAAGCTGATTTTGTAATAGAATTACGAGTTATCAAAAAAGGAATGGCCTACCGAAGAACTAAGATAGTTGTTACGCACATATTGACAGATACAAAAGTATTTGAAACGAGCTGGGTAAGGGGTGCTTCAACCGCGTTTTACGGTTATTCAGGTACAAGAGCTGCTATAGGAAAGATAGTCATGAATTACTTATTAAAAAAGTATCCTAAAATTGAAGTCTAATGGTAATGAATCCTTTATTTCAACCAAATGCATATTACTCTACAATAGCAACATTATTTCTTACTGTTCACTCATTAAATTGCCCTAAAAATTTCAATTTTTAGGGCAATACTTTATAAACGAATTTTATTTTTTATTCCAAATTTATAGAAGGTTTACCGGGTTTTCTGCCGGCCTCCAAAATAGGGAGATTGGTCTCCGTAGGAACGTAAATCACCGTCTTGTCATTCAGGTTATTCTGTTGCCGTACCCACAGATACTGGATGTATTTCTCAGACAAAGCGCCGTTTTCAATTTTAATGGCGGCTGCGGCACCCTTGGCACGTTCTACCTCTGCCTGGGCATTCAGCTTTTCTGCTTCCAGATTGGCCTTGGCTTCCTCAATCTTGATGCGGCGGTTTTGCTCTGCTTTGGCAAATTCTGCTTTTCCTTCCATTTCCTGAGACCACACCCGGTACTGCGGGTAAATCCACATGATGGCTACAATGCCGAGAATTCCTAAACCTGCCAGAATTCCTAATCCTTTTACACTTCCCTGATTCATAACTTTTATTTTTTGATATTTTTGTAAATACTGCGTATGAGCCCGTCGGCTACCGAAATTTTGGGTACGAAAATCTTCTGGGTTTCAGACCATTGCATTACATTGATGAAAATCTGCAATGCCGGCACCAGCACATCTGCACGGTCCTCCCGGAAACCGTATTTTGAAATGCGTTCCTGCACAGACAGCAGACTCATTTCCTTATAACATTTTTTGATGGCCGTCGCCGTCAGGGGTTTCCCTTCCTTGGTTTTGCTCATAGAGAAAACCTTGTTGATATTACCGCCGGAACCGATGGCCATGACCGGTTTTTTGCTGTTGATGTTCTTCCGGATCTCTTCTTTCATTTCTTTCCACTGGTCGTCGGTCACCAGATTATTGAGCAGCCTAATGGAGCCTATATTGAACGAATGTTTGTATTTCAGCTTGCCGTTTTCATAAAAAGTGAGTTCGGTAGAGCCGCCGCCCACGTCTATGTACAGGTAGGCGTAATTTTTGTCCATTCCCTCGGCAATATGGTTTTCATAAATAAGGGTGGCTTCTTCATCGCCCGAAATGATTTCAATGTTTATACCGGAGTTTTTCTTTACGGCAGTAATAATTTCCCGGCCGTTTGTGGCGTCGCGCATCGCACTGGTGGCGCAGGCCCGGTAATGTTCTACCTTGTAAATGCGCATCAGGTCGCTGAAAATCTGCATGGAATCCAGCATCATCTGTTCCCGTTCTTCGCCTATTTTTCCGCGGGTAAATACGTCCATTCCCAGCCGCAGCGGAATCCGCAGCAGATTGAGTTTGGTGAATTCGGGTTTGCCGCGGCTGTCTTTCTTAACTTCATTAATCAGTAACCGGGCAGCATTACTCCCGATGTCTATGGCTGCTAACCTCATGTACAGTTTAATTTAGCCAAAAATACTACATTTTATTTTCATGTGCTTCGGCCTTCTTTTTCAGGTAATTATAGATTTCTACCTGAGAGCGGATTTTGGTTTTGCCGCCCGCAGCATAGCGGTTGCTCATTTTTTTATCCAGAATCCGGGCTTTTACATTGTCTGCCAGCTGAATTTCCAGCAGGTCTATGACTTCACGCTTCAGGTTTTTCTGGGTGATTTTCACAGCAGCTTCTATGCGGTAATCCAGGTTCCGGGTCATCCAGTCGGCTGAAGAGATGTATACATCTTCGGTCCCTTTGTTATAAAAATACATTACCCGCGCGTGCTCCAGATACTCATCTACAATGCTGATGGCATAGAGTTTCCGGGCAAATTCTTTCTGGTTCACGGCACAGTAAATACCCCGCACAATCAGTTTCACCATTACGCCGGCGTGGGCAGCTTCATACAGTTTCAGAATCAGGTCACGGTCGCTCAGCGAGTTGGTTTTAATGATCATTTCAGCTTTGCGGCCGGCTTTTGCTTGCTCAATTTCACGGTCTATGTGCTGCACGATTTTTTCACGCATAAACTGCGGGCTTACCAGCAGTTTTTTGCAGGTTTTCAGTACGGGCATAAAGTCTTCTTTGGGCTTCCGGAGCACAGAAAATACTTTGTTAATGTCGGCCATAATCACCCGGTCTGCCGTCATCAGTAAGCTGTCACTGTAGATCCGGGCTGTTTTTTCATTAAAATTTCCGGTACTGATGAAGCCGAACTGCAACGTTTTATTGTTGATTCTCTTTTTGATGACACACAGCTTGGCGTGTACCTTTTTGTGAGGAATGCCCATGAGCACCTGTATGCCTTCGGGCTCCAGGATTTCTTTCCACATCAGGTTGGATTCTTCATCAAATCTGGCTCGCAGCTCCAGCATCACCGTGACTTCTTTGCCGTTCCTTGCGGCATTAATCAGGGCATTGATGATTTTGGAATGGCTGGCCAGCCGGTATGCAGTAATCTGAATGCTTTTTACATGCGGATCCATGGCCGCTTCCCGCAACAGGTCTATGACCGGTGTGTACGTATGATAGGGGAAGGTGAGGAGCACGTCCTGTTTCTGAATCACATCCATTACGCGGGCATTCAGAAATGCCGGATGGTCAAAAGACGTACGCTCTACCGGTTTCTGATAGGTTTTGAAGACATCCGGGAAATCCATGAAATGTCTGAAATTATGAATTTTACCTCCCGGAATGATGCTGTCCTTCATGGTGAGATTCAGTTTCCGGATCAGAAATTCAAGCAGTGCCTTGTCCATTTGCCGGTCAAAGCTGAAACGCGTAGGCTTACCTTTCCGCCGGGATTTGATGCCCTTTTCTATTTTTTCGGCAAGGGTGGTTTTAATGTCATTGTCCAGGTCAAATTCTGCGTCTTTGGTCACTTTGAAGCAGTTGGCCGCAAAGTCATCATACCCGAAATAGGAGAAAATATGGGGAAGGTTAAAGATGATAACATCTTCCAACAAAATTACATTTTTTTCTTCCCTGGGTCCCGGAAGCAGTATAAAACGCCCCAGCACGCGTGATGGAATCTCAATGATGGCAAATTTGCTTTCGTAATGCCACTCCCGCTTTCTCATGGCAATGCCCAGGTAAAGAGATTTGTCCCGAAGATAGGGCATAGGCGTATTTTCATGCAGCAAGATAGGAATCACATTGCTTTCTACCACTTCATCAAAATGCTGCCGCACAAATTCCTGCTGTTCTTCGGTCAGGTTTCCGGCAGTGCGTATGAAAACCTTTTCTGCCTCCATTTCCTCCTGAATTTTCTTCCAGGTTTTATCAAACCCTGCCTGTTGTTTGATGACCGTTTCGTTAATCTGCTGCAGGATTTTGCTGGGTGGCTGGTAAAAGGATTCGGTGATGTACTTATCCTTAAACTCCATAGCACGTTTCAGTCCGGCCACGCGCACCCGGAAAAATTCATCCAGGTTATTGGAGAAAATACCCAGAAATCTGATGCGCAGGTGCAGCGGCACATCTTCATCCATGGCTTCCTGCAGAACCCGTTCATTAAAGGCCAGCCACGTCACGTCTCTGGGATTAAATTTATTCGCCATAAAAGATCATTTGCTATAAACCTTCAAAAATAATCAATTATCTTACTTTTCTAATATTAATTTTATCATAACACACGGTTTTTTATTCTGTTTTCCTCTGCTGCATTCCGGATTTTCACCGGAAAAATGCCGGCAGTTTTTTGTTTATAAATTAATTGATATTTTTACCATCTTCAAAATACGTCTATGAAACTGAAATATGCTTTGGCTGCACTGGCAGCTCCCTTTCTTATGAATGCACAGAATGTGATGACTCCCGAAACGTTGTGGACCCTGAACAGAATGAGCGTTTCTGCAGTGAGTCCGGATCACAATGCGCTGATTTACAGCGTGGCAAAAACAGATCTGGAAACCGAGAAAAGCAACCGTACCCATTATTTTCTCAATATTGCAACTGCACAGGCTTCATCTGTGGATCTGGGTAAAAAATCACTGATCCAGTGGGATAAAAATGGACTCTACGCCAGTGAAGGTGATTTGATTCTCCTGTCTAAAGATGCCGGGAAAACCTGGTCAGAGTTTTATCTCTTACCAGACGCTGCCAATATTGTGATTTCACCGGACGGAAAGAAAATAGCGTTCAGCCGCGAGGTACTGGTAGAAAAACTTTTAGGCAAAGACAAATACCAAGACCTGCCGAAAACGACCGCTCATATTTATACCGATCTGAATCACAGACACTGGGATTATTTTAACGAAGGAAAGTACAACCATGTTTTCGTAGTCCATGCAGATCAGCCCGCAGCGCAGGCCAAAGACCTCCTGGAAGGGAAACCGTGGGATTCCCCGCAGAGACCCTTTGGTGGTGCTGAAGATTTTGTGTGGAGCCCGGACTCGTCACAACTTCTGTATGTGACCAAGCCTCTCAGCGGAATAGAATACGCCAAATCTACCAATACCGACATCTTCTCCTACGATTTGGCTTCCGGCACCGTAAAAAACCTCACGGTCGCCAATAAAGGATACGATGTACATCCGAAATTCTCGCCGGACGGAAAAATGCTGATGTGGCAATCCATGGAGCGCGAAGGGTATGAGGCCGATAAGAATGACATCAAAGTAATGGACTGGAAAACAGGACAGATCACCAATCTTACCAAAAACTGGGACGAAAGCGTGGTAGGCGACATCTTCTGGACCGGCGATTCCAGACAAATTTATTTCACTACTGCTTTCCGGGGAACCAATCAGCTGTTCTCACTGAATCCGAAGAATGCCAAAATTGAACAAATAACCAGAGGGAATTTTGATGTGAACAGCATCATTGCGCAGCAGAAAAACAATCTGGTGGTTACCCGCACCGACATCAATCATAATGCAGATTTATTTTCTGTAAACCTGAAAAACGGCGACATGAAACCGGTAACCGAGGTGAATAAAGAAAATTATGCTCAAATTACCCCGGGAACGTCTGAACTGAAAATGATTAAAACCACAGACGGCAAAGAAATGGGGGTGTGGATTCACTATCCGCCAAACTTTGACCCGAATAAGAAATACCCCACCTTACTCTATTGCCAGGGTGGCCCACAGTCGGGTCTTACCCAGTTCTTCAGCATCCGCTGGAATTTCTCATTGATGGCAGCCAATGGTTACGTGGTGGTGGCACCCAACAGAAGAGGAATGCCGGGATGGGGAACCGCGTGGAATGAGCAAATCTCCGGAGACTGGGGCGGGCAGGTGATGCAGGATTACCTGAGCGCTGCAGATTATGCCAAAACTTTGCCCTATGTAGATGCAGCGCGCATGGGTGCCGTGGGTGCCAGTTATGGCGGCTACAGTGTGTTCATGCTGGCCGGTATGCACGAAAACCGTTTTAAAACCTTCATTGCGCATGACGGTTTGTTTGATATGAAGTCCTGGGCACTGACCACGGAAGAACTCTGGTTTGCCAACTGGGACATCGGTTCGCCTTTTGAGAAGCCGCTGCCCAAAGCCTACACCGAATTTAATCCGGTCAATTTTGTGGACAAATGGAACAAACCGATTATGGTGATTCAGGGCGGGATCGATTTCCGGGTACCATATGAACAGGGTCAGGAAGCGTTTCAGGCGGCAAGATTAAAAGGTCTGAAGTCTAAGTTCCTGTATTTCCCGAACGAGAACCACTGGGTGCTGAATCCGCAGAATGGTCTGGCCTGGCAGCGCGAGTTCTTTGGGTGGCTGAAAGAGACCTTGTAACCCTGATTCTTGCAAATGATGAAAAAATTTTTGTTGATTTTCTGTACAACATTGCTCTTTTGGAGCGGACTTGCTGGTGCGCAGACGTATAGTTTTGATTATGAAATCACCGCAATAGGAAACCATCTTGGAGATTCACGGAACCTTCATTTTCGGTTCGTGCGGGATACCACCAAAATCTATGTGAATTCTGAGGTGCCAGAAACAAGGCTGATGTTTTACCGTAATAATAAATTTGGGCCGGACAAAGCAATGATTTATGATTTCCGGCGGAATCTGATGCATGATTTTGCGGTAATATCGGATAGAAACGCTCCGCAATTACAGCTAAAGTATCATCGTAGTTACAAATATCCATCCTTAGCATCAGATACAAGGGCAGACTCGGCTACCGTGCACAAACTGCAGGAGAATATCTACGAAGTAAAAGGTTATAAAGACGACAGAATTTACGTATTGAAAGCTTCAATATCCGAAACGACAGATGATTTACTGGCGCATATTTTTTGGTTTGATGGGTGCGGAATGGTTAATCAGATGATGCTGGAAAAATTGCGAAGTGAGCTACCGCAGGGTGGTAAGTATTTTTCTAAAGAATTTACTGAGCAATATGTTCCGGGTTCCACATTTCACATTGCCCAGCAGGCAAAAAAGAAAAATTTTAAAGTAAAACTTCCGGACACCAAACGCCTCCGTAAACTCATGTCAAAGAAATAAATCCCAACTTTTTTTAATTCTGATGAAGAAATTTGCTTTCTTATATATCGTCCTTTTTGCGCAGTACTGTTTTGCGCAGCGCGAATATCATTTTAATTACCTGTCGGTTTATGAGATCACACAAACCACTCCGCCACAGCCGGCGAAGGAGGTGAGGGTGTATGATCATTCAGAAGATACCGGTTATCAGATGATTCTTTATCCGGATGCTGCAAGAATACATGATGATGCGCGCAATGAAATTCATTATTTCAAAACAGAAGTGGTGGCAGACACATTGCGTTACCAGTACGAATACAGCCTGAAGGTACTCTTCAGCAATGATGTGGAAATTACCAATGTGCAGCTGAAAAAACGCTCAGACCGGGATTATGAACTGACGTATGTAAAAAAATCACCTAAGAATCAGACCCGGGAAAAAATGGAATTCTGCCTGATGGAATCCGAAGAGGATCTTTTGAACATCACCTATAACGAAAACGGAAAAAAAGAAAGCAATCTGCTCCTGAACCGTCTTCGCAAATCGCTGGACAGAAGCCTCAACTATCGCGTAGAAGAAGCGCTGCACACGGCCGGAAGATACAAAACACAGTACCGCCGCACCACATTACAACAGGTAGAATTAACCGTGACACTGCCGGCCGCCATTCATTATAAAAACTCTTTTCTGAAGAACTAAACTGCAAAAATGATGAAAAATATATGGTTATTCCTGTGGTTGTGCCCGTCTCTGGTATTTGCTCAGCAGTTTTCTTTTGATTATTTTATAGATGCCGAAAATGTTTTTAAAAGAAGGGGTTATGGTACTTTTGTCAAAAATCACTACAGTTTTCTGAATTCAGAAACGGGTGAAACTTTGTCCGTGTCAAAAATAAGTGGCGGGTATCTTGCCGGTATATACGATGAACGGAGAAAGATGATTCATTATTTCCGCATTTACCGGTCGGGTGACATTTTCCGGAATGTCTATGAAGTATCCCGCAAATTTGAAAAAGAAATAAAAGCCGTAGAGCCTTACTCTAATATTTCATCGGTAAACGGCAGAATGGCTTTGCTTACTGAAACCGGTCCGCTGGGTTACGAAATGAAAATTTTTGAAAGCCGGACGTCGCGCAAACCTATTATTGTTATTAAATTTGAGCTTGTGCCTGAGGCGGTAAATTGGGCACCAGAGTTGAATTTTGATTATCCTGATAATCTGGAAGAAAGAGTATTGCAAAACGAAATAAAGAAAAAAGGATGTTGTTTTATTGTGAAGAACAGCACTGCGCAGTGGATGAAATTTAAGGCATCACGGAGTGGTACCGTCAATGAATTTCTTAAAACAAGCCTCGTACTTAAAATTCCGAAAAAACTATACCTGTTCGAATCATGAAGCTAAACCGCAAAAATGATAAAAAATATATTGTTATTCCTCTGTATATTGCAGTGTATGGCATACGCTCAGCAACTTTCTTTTGATTATTTTATAGATACTGAAAATGTTTTTAAAAGAAGAGGCCTCGGTACTGATCTCCGTAATTATTATCATTTTTTGAATGCTGAAACGGGTGAGACCATGTCGGTGGCAAAGATAAGTGGCGGGTATCTGGCTACAATCTACGATAATCAGAGAAAGAAACTTCATTATTTCCGCATTTACCGGTCGGGTGACATTTTCCGGAATGTGTATGACGCCTCTGTTGAATATGACAAAGAAGTAAATCCAAAGGCATTTCTGAACAATGTCTCACAATCTAATATTTCTGCGGTAGACGGCAGAATGTCTTTACTGACTGAAACCGGACCACTGCAATATGAAATAAAAGTTTTCCGCAAGCCGGAATCGCGCAAACCATCGAGCATTATCAAAATTGAACTCCAGCCTTCGGCGGTTACCTGGATTCATATGCCGGGTCTGGATGTCCGGGATCCTATGGAACAGGAAATACTGCAGCATGAACTGCAAAAAAAAGGATGTTGCTTTATGGTGAAGCATAGCGCTGTGCAGTGGACGAAAAGTAAATCTTCCAGTAATCAATCCGTCAAAGAATTTTTAAAAACAAGTCTTACACTTACATTTCCGGACAACCTGAAGATGATGAAACTTTAAACAAGTGTTTAAATAATCCCCGCGCGATTTTTAATTTTCTTTCCATATCTGGTTTTTATTAAATCAGGCAAGCCCTTGACTTTCGCTTTTTATAGTCGTATCTTTGCAGACTTAATTTTTAATAAAATCCGTAAGTTTTATGAAGACATCCGATTTCAATTTCGAACTGCCCGAAAATCTGTTGGCAGAACACCCAAGCGAACACAGAGACGAAGCTAAACTAATGGTTCTCAATAGAAAAGACAGAACCATTGAACATAAATTATTCAAAGATGTAGTAGATTATTTTGATGAAAAAGATCTGTTCATCTTCAACAATACCAAAGTTTTCCCAGCCAGATTATACGGAAACAAGGAAAAAACCGGAGCCAAGATCGAGGTTTTCCTGCTCAGAGAACTGGACAAGGAAACCCGCGTGTGGGATGTACTGGTAGATCCGGCCAGAAAAATCAGAATCGGAAACAAGCTGTTTTTTACCGAAGATGAAGCACTGGTAGCAGAGGTGATAGACAATACCACTTCCCGCGGGAGAACCCTGAGATTCCTCTACGACGGTTCTTATGAAGAGTTCCGTGCCAAGCTGAAGGAACTGGGAGAAACACCACTGCCCAAATACATTAAACGTGAAGTAGAGCCGCAAGATGCAGAACGCTACCAGACCATCTACGCAAAACATGAAGGTGCTGTGGCTGCGCCTACCGCCGGACTGCATTTCTCCAGACACCTGATGAAAAGACTGGAAATTAAAGGAATTGATTTCGCCGAAATTACCCTGCACGTAGGTCTGGGAACCTTTAACCCGATTGAGGTGGAAGACCTTTCCAAGCACAAAATGGAATCTGAAGAAGCAATTATCGACCAGAAAAATGCAGACATCATTAATAAAGCGGTAGAAGAAGGCCGCAGAATCTGTGCAGTAGGAACTACTACCATGCGCGCCCTGGAAACGTCGGTTTCATCTAATAAGAAAATCGGACCTTATCACGGCTGGACCAATAAGTTCATTTTTCCGCCGCATGATTTTGGAGTGGCCAATGCGATGATTACCAATTTCCATACGCCAAAATCTACACTGCTGATGATGATTGCCGCATTTGCAGACAAAGATTTTATTATGGAAGCCTATCAGGAAGCCATTAAGAATGACTATAAATTCTATTCGTATGGTGATGCCATGCTGATTCTGTAGAGTCATTCTCACTGAACCTTAAAACCCGGGCGCAGAAAGTGAACACCCTGCTCATTTCCTGCGTCGGTAAAGGGTTTTTATATATTGAAAATTGATGAAAGATATCCGCACTTTATCTCTGGAGCAGCTTACCGATTACTTTTTGTCCATCGGTGAGAAGCCTTTTCGTGCCAAACAGGTGTACGACTGGTTATGGAGCAAAAATCTCCATTCCATAGATGAAATGACGAATATCTCTAAAAACCTCCGGGAAAAAATTGCACAGGAATACACCATTAATCCGGTTTCTGTAGATTTATTACAGAAATCAGCCGACGGAACCATTAAAAACGGTGTGAAACTGCATGATGGCCTGCTGGTAGAATCTGTACTGATTCCCACCGAAACGCGGACTACCGCCTGTGTATCCTCCCAGGTAGGCTGCTCGCTGAACTGTGAATTCTGTGCCACCGCCCGGCTGAAAAGAATGCGCAATCTGGAAGTTGCCGAGATTGTAGATCAGGTAGCCCTCATAGACCGCCAGAGTAAACTCTATTTTGACCGTCCGCTGTCCAATATCGTGTTTATGGGTATGGGGGAGCCGATGATGAATTACAAAAATGTGGTTGAGGCTATCCGTAAAATTACCCAACCAGAAGGTTTGGGCATGTCGCCCCGAAGAATTACCGTTTCCACTTCCGGAATCCCGAAGATGATTAAAATGCTGGCCGATGAAGAGGTGAAGGTGAAACTGGCCTTATCCCTGCATTCTGCAATAGAGGAAAAACGGAATGACATCATGCCTTTTTCAGAGAAGTTTCCGCTGACCGATATCATGGAAGCGCTGCAGTACTGGTACAGCAAAACCGGCAGTCCGGTGACGTTCGAATATTGCGTTTGGGGTGGCATTAATGATACTGAGGAAGACATTAAAGCGTTGATTAAGTATTGCCGTAAAGTTCCTTCCAAGGTCAATATTATTCAATATAATCCGATAGGTGAAGGTAAATTTGATCACCGCAGTACAAAAGCCGAGGAACGATATGTAAGTGAACTGACCAAAGCCGGAATCACGGTCATGGTCCGCAAAAGCAGGGGAGGTGATATTGATGCAGCCTGCGGACAGCTGGCCAATAAATCTGCGGAATAATTTCTACATTGCTGAACCGTCATGAAAAATATTCTGCTGTTCATCGTTCTCTTTCATTATGCGTGGGCAGGTGCGCAACAAACTGATTTTCTCAGGATTAAAAAGTACAAGGTGGCCACACTTCCCGACGAGTTGCGGGAAACATCCGCATTAGTCTTTATCAATGATGCACTTTTTTCGCTGAATGACAGCGGGAATGCTGCAGATCTCTTTCAGATCGATACTGAATCCGGCAAGATCCTGCATCAATACGGAACCGGTTTGCCGCATACAGACTGGGAGGCACTCACTGCAGATGGCACATCCCTGTATATTGGTGATTTTGGAAATAATACCGGTAACCGAAAGGATTTAACTGTTTATAAAGTTCACAAAGACAGTCTGAGGAAGGGGAATTCAGATGTTGGGGTGGTGGCTGTTCCATTTTTTTATCCGGAACAGCAGGATTTTTCCTCCCGCAATCTCCGGCATAATTTTGATGCGGAAGCCATGATTTTCCTCAATGGAAAAATTCACATTTTTACAAAGGAATGGCTTTCTGCGGGAACCACACATTATATGGTGAATCCTGAGGCAACTGATGCAGAGCCAGCCAGGAAGGTGGAAAGCACAGCCACCGGCTTTATGGTAACCGATGCAGCATATTTTAATCAGAGACTCTATCTACTGGGTTACACTAAAAAAGCGGAAGTATTTCTCAGTGTTTATCATGAAACTAATCCGGGTGTTTTCTTTGATCAGAAACCGCAAAAGTATTATCTGGGAACCGCTTTTGGTGTAGGCCAGACTGAGGGAATTGCAGTCAATTCAAACGGTATTTACATTTCTGCCGAAGCCTTCAGTACACCACTGGGTACTTCCGGGCAAAGTCTGTATTTCATTCCCCATCATCAAATAAAAACCGGGAAATGATCCCGGTTTACTGCCGAATTTTAATGTAAAAGTTTAAAAGTTTCTTCAAAGTGCTCTGCAGAGATTTTCATTATGTATTGTCCCCTGGCACCATGAAACGGAAGTTGGTTCAGACCTTTCCTTAAAATGATTTTTCTTTTATTAATCAGTCTTCCCTCCATCGAATAAATTTCCAGGGTGTATTCCTGGTTGGCTTTTCCCTGATATTCGATCTGAATCTGCTGGTTTTTCACCGGATTGACCACCTTAATGGGCGACTCATTTGTTTGTCCTTCCGCAACAGAGAGCACTCCATACGTGAAATTATGGATTTGGGTCATGCCGTTTACGGTCACCGTAGCTTTCCAGGCTCCGCTCTGCCCAAAATAGGAAGCCGGCACCGAATAGTACCAGTATGATGCGGTATAAAACTGAGGCATATTAAACGTGTTGTTGTATCCTACTGAGTTATCCGGCCGGATCAGCTGAAAGTTCACCGGTGCGCCTGCAGCTATATCAGATAAAAACAGATAAGCATACACCGTTTCTCCGGCATTAAAAGCATTTTTAAACAGCGTAGTTTCCTGTACGCCGCAGCCGTTATTCAGAATCACTTCGCCACTGTGCGTAGAGATGGAATTGATTTTCGGATTGTTATAATTTTTCTGATTCTGCCACCAGGATTGTGTGGCAGAGGCCCAGGTGTTGCAGGCTCCCTGATAGGGGTCTACCAGCTGATTATTGCTGTTATACACTTCAAAATGAAGGTGAGGGCCGGTAGAATTGCCGGAGCTTCCCACAATTCCCAGATATTCGCCCTCTGCTACAGATTGTCCCACACTTTTGGTGGTCACAGAATTGTTTTTCAGATGTCCGTACCAGGCTACACTGCCATCACTGTGCTGTATATAGACCGCATTCCAGTTACTGCTGTTGAAGGCACAGTTCCGGTCATAGTTGCCGTTGCTTTTTGCGAGAATGACTCCCGGTGCCGCTGCAATGACTTCACTTTGATTGTAATCCATCTGATACCAACCGAAAGGCCAGGTGAAAATGTCAATGCCGGCATGGTTGTAACCGGCGCTCGTATCGTAAGTCCGGGTGCCGCAGTTGTAATCCTGAAGCAGATTGGGGAAATTGGGATTGTGATCCACATAATTGGAAATACTCCAGACTTCGTTGTAGGGTGCTCCGCTGCTTTTTTTTACAGGCCAGGAGAATAAGGGCGTAACCAGCCCGTTTTTGGCCATCAGTTTACCTTCTTTCTGAAGTTGTTGCCGGTTGTTTTCCAGCATTTTTTGCACTTGCGCACGCGCTTCCGGTGAAAGGCACTCTGCAGATTGAAATTTAAATTCGCCGCCGCCGGTTTGGGCCCATGCCAAATGAAGGGCTGCACAAAGTCCCAGTGTTAAAATTTTTGTTTTCATATTTGTAGTTTTTAGTCTTTCAAATGTACAAAATTATCAGTGGCGTCCTTATTTAAATAAATAATTAATTTATATTTGCTGAAAAAGAACAAATAGTCATCCGCAAACATAGAATTACGTGGCCAATATCGTAGAAGAAATTAAAAAGCCGATTGGCAGGGAGATGAAACTTTTTGAACAGAAGTTTTATGAATCCATGCAAAGCAACGTGGCGTTGCTGGACAAAGTAACCCGTTTTATTGTGACTACCAAGGGGAAGCAGATGCGCCCGATGTTCGTCTTTTTATGTGCGAAACTGGTAGGTGAGGTTAATGAAAAATCTTACCGCGGTGCCAGTATGATCGAACTGATTCATACTGCAACACTGGTGCACGATGATGTGGTGGATGAAAGCTTCAAAAGACGTAATTTCTTTTCTATTAATGCTTTGTGGAAGAATAAAATTGCAGTATTGGTAGGAGATTATCTGTTGTCCAAAGCCGTTTTGCTCTCTACAGATCACCGGGATTATGACCTGCTCTCCGTCATTTCACGGACCATCCGGGAAATGAGTGAAGGTGAACTGCTGCAACTGGAAAAAGCCCGGAAACTGGACATTACAGAGGATGTGTATTATGAAATCATCCGCCAGAAAACTGCTACACTCATTGCTGCCTGCTGCGAAATCGGGGTGCTGTCTAATGGAGCCGACGAAGTTTTAGCCAAAAAAATGCAGGATTTCGGAACGTTTACCGGTATGGCATTTCAGATAAAGGATGACCTGTTTGATTATCTTTCTTCCAATATCATCGGCAAGCCGGTAGGAATTGACATTAAGGAACAGAAAATGACCCTTCCGCTCATTTATGCATTGCGTACCGCCGCCGAAACCGACCGCAAACATTACTTTAACACCATCAAAAGGTATAATAATGACACCAAAAGGGTGAAAGAACTCATTGCATTCGTAAAGTCAACCGGCGGACTGGATTATGCGGTCACGGTCATGAAAGAATACCAGCAGAAAGCCAAGGACATCCTGAACCAGTTCCCTGAGTCAGAGGCCCGCACAGCGCTTCACAAAATGCTGGATTTCGTCATTGAAAGAAAATTTTAATTTTTTTCTTAAATTATACATTTCATTAAATAATCCCGATCTTTTTAACTATTCAATAATTGATAAATGGTTTTTCGCCGTATGTTTTCTATGAGTTCACCATATCGGCAGAACTTATTAAACCAAAGGCAGAAACCGAGTTTGTAAAATTATTATCTTTGTGCAAATTCAGATTTTATGGAAACGACCTACATAGAAACCCAGCAGATTTCTTTTGAAGACTTTAAAAACCAGATTTTAGAAGACTACCGCATCGGGAGAATCTCCCGTGAAATGTCTTATCTGGGAAGAAGGGAAGTGCTGACGGGCAAGGCAAAATTCGGAATTTTCGGCGATGGTAAGGAATTGCCGCAACTGGCCATGGCCAAGGTTTTCCGTAATGGTGACTTCCGTTCCGGGTATTACCGGGACCAGACTTTTTCTTTGGTCATTGGTGCGGTAGCCGTAGAAAGTTTTTTTGCACAGCTGTATGCAGATACCAGTGTGGAGCGTGAGCCAGCTTCTGCAGGCCGCCAGATGAACGGACATTATGCTACCCGCAGCCTGAACCAAGACGGCAGCTGGAAAAATCTGATGGAACAGAAAAACATCTCTTCAGATATTTCACCTACCGCTGGACAGATGCCGAGACTTCTTGGACTGGCGCAGGCTTCCAAAATTTATAAATCCGTACAGTTTGACGGATCAGAAAAATTCTCAAACGGGGGCAATGAGGTGGCTTTCGGAACCATAGGCGATGCTTCTACGGCAGAAGGTCATTTCTGGGAAACGCTGAATGCGGCGTGTGCCCTGCAGGTTCCCATGATTGTTTCCATTTGGGATGATGGTTACGGAATTTCTGTGCCCACCCAGAACCAGAGAGCCAAAGCGGATATTGCTGAAATGCTGTCCGGATTCCAGCGCAAAGAAGGCGAAAATCAGGGTTGCGAAATTATTCAGGTGAAGGCCTGGGATTATCCTGCGCTGCTGGATGCCTATGCCCGTGCTGAGCATTTTGCCAGAACAGAAAGTGTGCCGGTCGTGGTTCATGTGGTAGAAGTTACCCAGCCGCAAGGTCACTCTACCTCCGGCTCGCACGAAAGATATAAATCCGAAGAACGCCTGAAGTGGGAAACAGAATATGACGGACTGGTTCAGTTCAAAAACTGGATTCTGAACTATTCCATAGAAATAGAAGGAACAGAGCAGCAACTGGCCACTGCAGAAGATCTGGAAAAGATTGAAGCCGAAGCCAAAAAACTGGTTAAAGACGGTCAGAAAAAGGCATGGGAAGATTATCAGAAAACCATTCAGGATCTGAAAAATTCTGCTCTGCCACTGGTTGAAAATCTGAAAACCGAAAACAGTGCTGTTGAAGCTGAGCTGGAGCATTTCGGCAAACTGATTTCTGTAGCCAAGAAAGATGTGTTTCACCTGGTAAGAAAAGCATTGTTACTTACCCGCGGAAGCCAGTCCGCAGCTCGCACAGAACTTCAGAACAGATACCATGAGCTATTTGCTCAGGAAAAAGACAATTATTCATCACACCTCTACTCACAGTCGCAATGGAAAGCTACGAATGTAAAGGAAGTTCCGCCGGTATATTCAGAAAGCTCTGAAATGGTAGACGGACGGGTAGTGGTGAGAAACAACTTTGATAAAATATTTGAAAAATACCCGGAAACATTGGTTTTCGGTGAAGACTCCGGAAATATTGGTGATGTAAACCAGGGGCTGGAAGGGCTTCAGGAAAAATATGGCGAAATGCGTGTGGCCGATACCGGAATTCGCGAAGCCACCATTTTGGGGCAAGGGATCGGAATGGCCATGCGGGGTCTGAGACCCATTGCCGAAATTCAGTATCTGGATTATATTCTGTACTGTTTGCAGGGCATGAGTGATGATCTGGCTACTGTACAGTACCGTACAAAAGGCGGGCAGAAAGCGCCGGTAATCATCAGAACCCGTGGTCACAGACTGGAAGGCATCTGGCATTCGGGATCGCCTATGGCGGGAATTCTGAACCTGTCTAAAGGAATCAATATTCTGGTACCGAGAAACCTGACCAAAGCTGCCGGTTTTTACAATACCATGCTGCAAAGCGATGAACCTGCCGTTATTGTGGAGTGTCTGAACGGCTACCGTCTGAAAGAAAAACAACCCGATAATCTGGGCGAATTTACGGTGCCGGTAGGGAAAATTGAAGTGACCAGAGAAGGCGCAGATGTGACGCTGGTGACCTATGGTTCTACATGGAGACTGGTAATGGATGCGGCTCAGGAACTGGAAAAAATAGGAATTGCTGCAGAAGTCATTGATGTGCAGTCGCTCATTCCGTTTGACCTGGAGCAGGAAATTGCCCAAAGTGTGAAGAAAACCAACCGTCTGGTGGTGATTGACGAAGATGTGGAAGGCGGCACCACTGCATTTATGCTGCAGCAGATTATGGAAAAGCAAAAAGCCTTCAGATATCTGGATGCCGATCCACTAACGATTTCTGCAGAAAACCACAGACCTCCGTATGCGAGTGACGGCGATTATTTCAGTAAGCCCAGCGTAGATGATATGGTAGAAAAAATCTATGCCATCTTCCACGAGAGCAACCCTGCGAAATTCCCGGCGATTTAAAAGAGCAGACATACAAATAAGAAAAAATCACAGAATAATTATCTGTGATTTTTTTGCGTTATCGATCATGTTTCTTGCTCAAAAAATTGTATCTTAATACCTTAAATTATACTTCAATATGAATCAGGAAATACCAAAATTTCACGAGACTTTTAATCCGATTCTGGATATTTTATCTGATGGAGAAATTATTCATACAAGAGAAATGCAGAACAGAGTGATTGAAAAGTATTATTCTCACTTACCTAAAGAATTACTGCAGGAAAAGACCAAATCTGGTGAAATTCTTATAAATAACCGGATTGCCTGGGGTAAATCATATTTAAAGAAAGGGGGTTATATTCATTATCCGGTCAGAGGTAATGTACAGATTACCGAAAAGGGACTCGCACAAAAGACGAAGTTAAACCTTAAAGATTTGGAAGAAGACGATAATCCATCCAATTTTTATAAAACAGAAAAGGGAAATGTTAAGCAAGTACTAGCTTTGACTGAAATGGCTGGTGCATCGCCCCAAGACTTGATTGATGAAGGGTTCAGTAAATTAGAAAAAGAAGTAAAAGGGGAATTACTGGAAAGACTTAAAACAATAGACCCTTATTATTTTGAAAAGGTAGTATTAAAACTTTTGAATAGAATGGGGTACGGAGATTTTATTGAAACAGCAAAGACTGCAGACGGTGGAATTGATGGAATCATAAATGAAGACAAACTCGGCTTGGATAAAATTTATATCCAGGCCAAAAGATTTACCGAGAACAAAGTTCGAGAAAAAGATATTCGAAACTTTATTGGAGCAATGAGTGGAGATACCAATAAAGGTGTATTTGTGACCACGTCACTTTTCGACAAGGGCGCTGTAGAAAAGGCTAAGAATGCACATCATAAAATAATTCTCATAGACGGAGATCAGTTGGTCAGTTTAATGCATGAATTCAGTGTGGGAGTTCAGATCAGACAAGTTTATGATGTAAAGCAACTGGATGAGGATTTCTTTATGGAGCAGTAAAACAAATCATCAGGAACTGCCGATCTGAATTCTCTCTCATGCTTTCCGTTTTTCTGCATCAGCTTCCCATTAATTCCTCAAAAAAAATCCTTAAATTCGCACTAAATTTAAAAGAATGAACTACGATATTATTGTCATCGGGAGTGGTCCCGGTGGGTATGTTACCGCCATCAGAGCGTCACAGCTGGGTTTCAAAACAGCAATTATTGAAAAGGAAAACCTGGGCGGCATCTGCCTGAACTGGGGTTGTATCCCTACCAAAGCGCTCCTGAAATCAGCTCATGTTTTCAATTACCTTAAAAAAGCGGAAGAATTCGGACTCAATAAAGTAGAAAACCCCGGGTTCGATTTCTCCAAAGTGATTGACAGAAGCCGTGGCGTAGCCACCAAAATGAGCGGCGGGATTTCTTTCCTGATGAAAAAAAATAAAATTGACGTCATCATGGGTACTGCCAAAGTACAAAAGGGCAAAAAAGTAGCCGTAACCGATAAGGACGGAAAAACTACCGAGTACGCAGCACAGCATATCATCATTGCCACAGGCGCCCGCTCACGCGAGTTGCCCAACCTGCCTCAGGACGGCAAAAAAGTGATCGGTTACAGACAGGCATTGTCTCTGCCTCAGCAGCCGAAATCCATGATTGTAGTGGGCTCCGGTGCCATCGGCGTAGAATTCGCAGATTTCTATAATTCCATGGGAACCAAAGTAACCATTGTAGAGTTTATGCCGAATATTGTTCCTGTTGAAGATGAGGAAGTATCTAAACATTTGGAAAAATCCCTGAAAAAAGCCGGAATCGAAATCATGACCAATGCCTCTGTAGAATCTGTAGATACCAGCGGAGAAGGAGTGAAGGCAAATGTAAAAACAGCTTCGGGAAACACCACGCTGGAAGCAGATATCGTACTTTCTGCAGTGGGCATTACCGCAAACATCGAAAATATAGGGCTGGAAGACGTAGGCATTCAGACCGATAAAGGCAGAGTGCTGGTGAATGAATGGTACGAAACTTCTGTGCCGGGATATTATGCCATCGGCGATATTTTGCCTACCCAGGCGCTGGCACACGTGGCGTCTGCAGAAGGGATTACCCTGGTAGAAAAACTGAAAGGACTGCATATTGAAAAAATAGATTACGGCAATATTCCGGGTTGTACGTACTGCCATCCGGAAGTTGCTTCTGTGGGACTTACCGAGAAGCAGGCCAAAGATCAGGGCTATGAAATCAAGGTTGGGAAATTCCCGCTTTCTGCATCCGGAAAGGCGACTGCCAATGGTGATACAGATGGGTTTATCAAAGTTATTTTTGATGCCAAATACGGCGAATGGCTGGGCTGCCACATGATTGGTGCCGGCGTTACCGATATGATTGCTGAAGCCGTGGTAGCCAGAAAACTGGAAACTACCGGTCATGAAATCATCAAGTCTGTGCATCCGCACCCTACCATTTCTGAAGCGGTAATGGAAGCAGTAGCTGCGGCTTACGGGGAAGTGATTCACATTTAAAACCTGATCCGCATCAAGTTCAATATCCGTCTCTGCTCAGGGGCGGATTTTTTGTGTCGTATGGTCCGGCTGCGTTTTACTCTGGAATGTCTTAAAATTTTCATGAAAAATGATTTCCTGAAGCGAGTAAATGTTTTTTTCTAACTTTGTTTAGATATAAACTTTGCCATGAAACTTTTTGATTTTCACTGCCATCCGATTCTGAAGCAACTCTTCAGCGATGCGCCCAATATTGATTCACTGATTTACCGGGACGATATCACCTTTGTGCCCAAAGTGCTGTCTGATCTGGCTAATGTGATTGATTCTCAGATTCATCAGTCCCAGCTCGCACAATTTAATGATGAAGTGGTAGTAGGCGCTGTGCTGTACAGCCCCGAAAAGTATGTGGCGCGCGCGGTAATTCCTCTGATCTCTTACCTGAAAGCCGGCTCCCGGTATAAACTCTCGCAAAAACTGCTGGAAGATATAGAAAGCAATGCGTACACCTATTTCAGTGATTTTTTGATGAACCGTACCCTGAACAAGTATCTGGAGGCCACAGCCTCTTTTCATATTTTGCGGAAAGCGAGTTTCAAAAATCCGCTGCCAAAGGATAAGGTGAATGTATTTTTTACCATAGAAGGTTGTCATTCGCTGGTAGATCAACCCAATTACTGTGATGAACACAACCGGTATAATCCGCAGGAAATCTTGCAGAATCTGGACAAAGTTCTGGAGAAAGTGCCGGTGGTCTCTGTAAATCTGACCCACCTGCAGCAGTCCAATCTCTGCAATCACGCCTTCGGAATGCAGATTGCCGGTGTGGCAGATTTTATTCCCGGTGGCAACGGGCTGGAAGACGATGGCCGCGCAGTGGTGCAGGGTCTGTATGACCGCAATATTTGTGCAGATGTAAAACATATGAGCTATAAATCCCGCCGTGATCTGATGGCAGAATCGGATGCAGGAAGGTTTGAAAACATGCAACCGGTAGTCTGCACTCATGCCGGATTTACAGGGGTTCCCTTTAAAGAATGGGCTGGACATATTCAATACAAAAAACCTTCGGCAGGAGCGGTGTATGTGGAAACGACCAAACCTTTCAACCGAAAAAGCAATCCGCGGCGCCCCGGATTTCCTGCATTTAATCTTTCTACCATCAATTTGTTTGATGAAGAGATCGCCTGGATTGTGAAAAACGGCGGGGTCATCGGCATATCGGTAGACCGCAGAATCTTAGGATTTGTAGATAAGTTTGATGAAAAACCCACCGGAGAGAAGGGCGGTTCCAGAATCGTGGACAAGGAATACCTCTCGCGGACCGAGTGGGATGCCCTGAAAATCTCGAACGGAGATATCGGGAAACTCATTGATGATGATGAATGCATGACTCTGAAAGAACTGGAAGACTCCACAGAACGTTCTATACCGCAGCGGGATGAGTTTTTCTATGATCATTTCCTCCATCACATCAAGCATTATTTTCAGGTGTGCAAAAATTACGGAATTGATCTGAAGCAGGCGCAGAAACAACTGACCATAGGCACCGATTTTGACGGACTGATTAATCCGTTTTTCAATTATTCCAATGTACGGGAGATGACCAACCTGAAAAGCTATGTACGCCTGAACCTCAGATTCTTCCTTGAAGATCTCAGGGATTCCAAAAAATGGGTAAAGGAAATCAATCTGGATGCCTTTGTCGAAGATTTGTTTTACCGGAACGGGGTCAATTTCCTGAAATCAAGGTTGAAATAGCCTTTTTTTTAACCTTTCAGGGTTAAAATTAAACAAGGCTTTTAATTCGCTGCTTCAGAGGTGTCGGAATGTGCTGTAGTGTAATGGGCAAATGCTTCTTCCAGGCTTTCAAACTTGCCCCGGAACTCATCTACCGGTGAATCCTGAAGGATATTTCCCTGATGAATGAGAACAACGCGGGTACAAAGCGCTTCTACTTCCTGCATGATATGGGTAGAGAGAATGACGGTCTTTTCTTTCCCGATTTCTTTAATGACATTGCGGATTTCCAGAATCTGATTCGGATCCAGCCCGTTGGTAGGTTCGTCCAGAATCAATAAATCCGGCGAGTGCAAAATGGCTTGTGCCAGACCCACACGCTGTTTATAACCCTTGGAAAGCTGGGCTATTTTCTTTCCTTTTTCTGGTGTAATGCCTACCAGTTCTATGACTTCATCTACTCTTTGTGCAGAAATTTTGTGCAGATTGCCTACGAAAGTCAGGTATTCCTTCACGTACATTTCGGTGTACAGCGGATTGTTTTCCGGCAGGAAACCAATGTTCTTTTTACTTTCCGTTTCATGTTCTGCCACGTTCAGACCATTGAAAACAATGGCTCCATCTTCTATATTCAGCACACCGGTTATGGATTTCATCAGGGTGGATTTACCGGCACCATTGGGTCCCAGTAACCCGATGATTTCATTCTTGCCAATGGTAAGGCTGATGTTGTGCAATGCGGTTTGACTGCCGTATTTCTTAGTGAGACCAGTAATTTGAAGGGACATGTTTCAGCGTTATTTGCAAAAATAAAAACCCTTTCCGCAGGAATGAGTTTTCAGTGATGTTTGAGATTGAGGTTAATTTTTTGTTTCGGACCGGGGATTGATGGTGGCGGTTTTCGCAGCGTTGTTGATCCGGTCTTTGCCAAATATTTTATCGACCTGTTTCTTGGTCAGAAAACGGCTTTTGCCCACATACTTTTTGTTTTTGTTGATGTAGTGTACAAACTGCACCGTGGTCTGTCCATAATTTTTGGCATATTTCAGTCCGATGATGTCGCCGGGTAACTCCAGTTGAATTTCACCCATTGGCATATCTATAAATCCGTCAGAAATCAGTTTGTACAGCTGATCCAGATCTTTGTTGATGTCCTGAAAGGAAAAAGAGCGGAACGTATTTAGGTTGCTGTTATTGGTATCCTGATAATTAAACGTGTACTTATTTTGCTTTTTATACAGGGCTACAGAGTTGTCTTTTCCCACCTGAACCAAATTATCATTCTGCAGGACTTTAATCTGGCTGAATGCCATGGCAGAAAAAAAAGTAACCAGAAGTAAAAATGTTCTTTTCATTGTCTTTTATTAGCGAGGTTAATAATTTTTTTTCAGTTTTTTGTGTTTTGCAATGCGGAACAAATGTAATGATTTTTTTAGAAAATTTAAAAAATTAATGTGTGCCCGGCATTATAAAAAAAGTCTGCAAAATAAACTTGCAGACTTTGTAAGTGACCTCGACAGGATTCAAACCTGTAACCTTCTGAGCCGTAATCAGATGCGCTATTCAGTTGCGCCACGAGGCCGTTTTTCGGTTTGCAAATATAGTACTTTTTTGTTTTCTTTGACAAATGAAAGTGCTTTTTTTCCAAATATTTTGTGTTTTTCTGCTGCTCAGCTGTAAAAATGAACCTGCAAGGGACGGCGGGAACTGGGAAATCATCTCAGAAAATCTGAAATACAGAGCCGTGGAGGATGCCCTGGAACTGAAATCAGGGACATTTACCTTTGAAATTCCGGCTTCCGAACTGCCCTACCAAAAAGTAATCCTGCTGAATGCAAGTCTGGTGGGTTACTTTACAGAACTCGGCATGGAGGACCGCATTACCGGCATTTCCAGCCCGGAATATGTATTCTCGCCCGCCATCCGGGAAAAGATTGCCCGCAACAAGATTCATAATATCGGAAATGAACAGAAATATGATGTGGAAAAAATTATAGCCCTGAAGCCGCAGGTCATCCTGACCAACTATGTGGCCAATTTTGAAAACACCTACGAAATCCTTCGCAGGAATGGAATCCGCATCATTTTCCTCAATGAATATGAAGAGCAGAATCCGCTGGAAAAATCTGCATATCTCAAAGTATTCGGGGTACTGCTGGGAGCCGGAGAAAAAGCAGAAGAGCGCTTCGCTGAAATCAGCGCGGAATATAACAAACTCAGAGAGCTTGCTGCCACATCAGCTACTAAACCTGTGGTTCTGGCCAACGAAATGTATGGAAATCAGTGGTTCATGCCGGGAGGCCGTACCGGTCTTGCGCGATTCTTGGCCGATGCCCATGCAGAGTACATCCACGCAGATAATAACGATGACCGTGCGGTTCCCATGAGTTTCGAAGAGGTATATGTGAAAGCTCAGGGCGCCGAATTCTGGGTCAATGCCGGAAATCATCCGTCCAGAAAAAATATGTTACAGTTGAATCCCAATTATGAAAAGCTGGAAGTATTCCGCAATGGAAAAATGTATGCGGTTACAGGCCGGGAGGTGGGCAAAAGCAATGATTTTTTTGAAAGCGGCGTGGTTCGGACAGACCTGATACTGAAGGATTATATTAAAATCTTTCACCCCACACTGCTCCCGGACTATAATTTAACATATATGAAGGAATTGAAATAATTAATATTTCTATTTTTGCAGAACTTTATACCAACCAAAAGGCATTTATGTTCAGAACCCTGAAAAAAATCATCTATACCATTATCCTGGCCAATATCCTGTTCATCATCTGGGGTAAATTTCTGAATCCGCCGGTCACCATCACCCAAATCAGTGGCATGATGAAATTCGGCAAACTGGAGCGGGACTACATTGCGTATGATGAAATGGGCACTCACATCAAAAAAGCTGTACTGGCTGCCGAAGACCAGAAGTTTTTCAACCATAATGGATTTGATTATCAGGCCATTCAGAAAGCCTATACGGACAATGAAAAAGGCAAGAAAATAAAGGGAGGCAGCACGATTTCCCAGCAAACGGCCAAAAATGTATTTCTGTGGCAGGGCAGAAGCTGGCTCAGAAAAGGACTGGAAACGATTTATACCTTCATCATAGAAATGATCTGGGGCAAAGAAGTGATTCTGGAGCGCTATCTGAACAGCATTGAAATGGGGCGCGGTGTTTTCGGGATTGAAGCTGCTGCCCGGTACTATTATGGTAAAAGTGCAGCAAACCTGACTAAAAGTGAAGCCGCATGGATTGCCGCAATATTGCCCAGTCCGCAGAAATATGACCCGCACAATCCGTCAAAATATCTGCGGAACCGCCATGCATGGATTTTGAGACAAATGAATAATATAAGTTTGAAATAAAACTGTTTATGGGATTATTTTCCACTGATAAACCCGGTGTGGAATCGGTTTTGAAGAAATATTTCAGTTTTCGCAATGAGTCGAAATCACTTGAGGTTCTTACCGAAGTACTGAACAGCATTACCCGTACGCCATTTTCTGAGGTGCTTCAGTTTCTGCGTGAAAATCCGGACATCACCGCGAATTTTGCGTATTTTATTCATCATATTTTTAGTGGAAAATCATTCAACCTTTCACTTACCGAAGCCAATATTCTTTCGGAAAATGCCTTTTTGCCGGAATTCCGAAAGCGGATACTGAATAAAGTGCTGCCGCCGGTAGCAGACGAAAATACGGTGTGGCATCTCATCGATTTTGTGTCTGTGCAGACCCGTAAAGATCTGCAATACTTCCGGAATGTCTATGAAGAAGATCTGGATGAGTTTTTCCGCGTGCTCCACATCTCTGAAATCATCATCAATACGGCGGTAAAAAATGAACTATTTTTTGCCATGAATATCCTGGCCTGGCGGGTCATTGGCAATGCCATGGATGTGGAAGTGGTGAATATGGCGCCGCAGTATAAGAATTTCGACAATCCTTTTCTCGCGCTTCAGGACGAAATGGATGTGCTGACCAAAGAATTCCGGGACCGTCCGGATTTCACACTTCACTCCAAAGATCAGCATTACAAACAGATTAAAATTTATATCACCCAATGTCTGGATTATGTGGATCTGGCTTTTAAGAATTCATCCAAATTCGGCATTTCAGGTAAAATCAATCAGTCTTTACTCAAAATCCGGCAGCAGCTGAACCGGATGCAGGATATTCTGAATTTGCTGGTGCTGGATGATGAAAAAGATGTGCTGATTAAGTCCAAACAGCTTTTCTTTAACATACTTGAATATAAATCTCACAAGAATAACCTCCGCGAACTGGTAGATGACAGCACGCGGCTGATGTCTCACCTCATTACCAATCACACCGCCGAAACCGGTGCACACTACATTACCTCTACCCGGAAGGATTACCTGAAAATGCTGTGGAAAGCAAGCGCTGGCGGAATCATCATCGGTGCATGCAGTATTCTGAAAATTCTGTACAGCGAATTACCGGCTAGTGAGTTTGGACATGCTGTACTATATGCGCTGAATTATGCCCTGTGTTTTGTGGTGATTTACCTCATGGGATATACCGTGGCAACGAAGCAGCCGGCCATGACGGCAGCTACCATGGCCAAAGTACTTTCAGACGGACAGAATAATAATGAAAACTACCGCGAGTTTGCACGCTTTTTTTCCAGGCTTTTCAGAAGCCAGTTCATTGCATTTGTAGGAAATGTGCTGCTCACGTTCCCCTCTGCCCTGGCAGTCATCTACGGACTGGATGTGCTGTTTCATGAAAATTTCGGAACCGCAAAAGCAGATAAACTCTTTAAGGATATCAATCTTTTTGAGTCCAAAGCGTTATTTCATGCGAGTATAGCGGGGGTGTTCCTGTTTTTTTCCGGAATAATCTCCGGCAATGTGGGCAACCGTTCCGTGTTCTTTCAGATTCCTAAAAGAATTGATAAAAATCCTTTCCTGAATTATTTCTTTGGCGAGAAAACCGCCTCCCGAATCTCCAGATACTATGCGAGGAACTGGGCGGGAATTGTGTCTAATTTCTGGTTCGGGGTATTTCTGGGAGTTACAGGTACCATAGGAATGTTTCTGGGTCTGGATCTGGACATCCGCCACATTACCTTCTCTACCGGGAATTTTGCTGCCGCACTTTACGGCAAAGGTTTCGATGTCGGATTTTCTACCATATTCATCTCATCGCTCACCGTGTGCCTCATTGGATTTTTCAATTTTGCAGTAAGTTTCGGACTGTCCATGATGCTGGCATTCCGGTCCAGACAAGTAAATCTGGCTGATGTAGGTGGGATTTCAAAGGAAATATTCAAATATTTTAAAGAGAAACCGCTGCATTTTTTTCTCCCGATGAAATCACCTGCAGAGGTAACACCTTCGGTGGAGAAAGAAAAAACAAACGGTTAAAAAACCTGCAGGTCAGTAAATGCACTTTCCCCGAATTTCTCCTGAAATTTTTGGAGAAAAAAACTTTTGCGCATGCGGAAATCATTGCGCAGTAGCGGAGATTTCACCCGGATTTCCAGAATTTTATCTTTCAGATTCACAGATTCTATTTCACTGAAGAGATCGTCACTCAGATACTCATGTAAAAAATCCTTTACCTCGAAGGCCAAAAGTTTGTCTTCGAAACCGTGAATTTTTGCAAAAGCCCGTACCAGCTCAGAGGACTGAAATTCCCTTTTTTTTCTTGCCATGGTTCAAAATTAAGCCAATTTATGGAGATGTTGGTTATTAATTTCGTTCTTCCTCAGGTTTCAGACTCCGCCGCCATTCCAGATAGCCAATCACGGCCATGACGGTAAACACCACATACTGAAGTGAAGTGATGTTTAAGCCTTTGTACATCATCATCGGAATACAAAGCACATCGCCAATAATCCAGAAAATCCAGTTTTCCAGTTTTCTTTTGGCCATCAGCCACATGCCCACCAGGAATACTGCCGTAGTAAAGACATCCAGCCAGTTTGCCCAGTCCAGATGATCCATGCCCACAGAAATGCCGTTCATGGAAAAACCATTTTCTATAAAAGGTTTGTAATAATAAACAACCGTAATCAGAATCAGGCTGATGATGAATAATGTGGCAGAGAAGTACCATTCTTTCCGGCGGGTACGGCTCACTTCCACATGAATGTGATCTTCTGAACTGCGGGACCACAGAATCCACCCGTACACGCTCATCACGGTATAGTAGAAGTTAATGAGCATGTCTCCCAGAAGCCCGAATTTTAAAAGAATATAGACATACAGGGCAGTAGAAATGATGCCGGTAGGATAGACCCAAATGTTTTTTTTGATGGAAAAGTACACACTGGCAATACCAAAGAAAGTCGCCGTGATTTCCAGGATAATCTGAAAAGTAGTGTAGCTCTCATACGGTGCCAGAAATAACTCGTGGAAATTCATGAGGTCAAAGATAAAAATTCCCGGACAAAAAACCGCCCGGGAAAATCCACTGCAAGGAGTGTAAACAATAATTTAGCTTAAATGGATACGTGAAACCTATTGCGGTATTTTCTCCGCCGCCACCATGATATCGGGTGTTACCGTAATAGTGGATTTCATAGAGTTGGAAATGAGACAACTGGCCGCTGCTTTGTTCAGAATTCGTTCTGCCTTCAGGCGGTCTTTTTCTGAAGTTATCGTCACTTCGGGTTTCAGATGAATTTCGGTCATCAGGTATTTTCCGTCTGTCATTTCAAGTTTCCCGGCAGATCCGCAGCTGAAATGGGTAAATTCCAATCCGGAATTTTCTGCAATGGCCAGGAAGGTGGTCATCAGGCAACTGGCTGCGGCGGCAGTAAAGAGATGCTCCGGAGACCAGATGTTTTCTGCACCGCCGGTAAATTGCGGCGGAGTTGCAATTTCAATTTTTTCGCTGAGTTCCGGTGATGATATTTCTCCCGTGCGGCCTTTTTTCCAGCGGATGTCTACATGATATAAGTGTGATTTCATCATAATTTAATGGAATGGAGTTTATAATTTCAGTTTAAATTTTTTGTTTAAGGCTTGCCCAGCCGCCACCATTGTACACTTTGGTAAAGCCGGCTTTTTTTAGGATTCCGGCAGCCGTGGCACTCCGCATGCCGGAGGCACAGCAGGTAATAATGGGCGTGTTTTTGTCCTGCAGGCGGTTCAGTTTGGCAGTAAGGTCAGATACGGGAATGTTCAGCGCATCTTTAATATGTCCTCCATCAAATTCAGATTTAGTTCTTACATCCAGAATTACTGCGCCGTTTTTTACTAATGCGGAATAATTGGTTTTATCCAGCCCCAATATTCCTTTTAAGGTATTCATCATACTATTTCTTTTTTTGCTGATACAAAGATATTACGGTTATGGTTCCTGTACCGTAACATAAGTTACACATGGAGAGGTAATCCGGCTCTGATTTTTATTGTTTCGCATGAAAATCAGCTTTATAGATGGATTTAGGGAGATTTTTCCAAAGAAAATTGACGAAAATTAGTTAATGATGATTCAAATTTTATATTTTTGAAAATATTAAAAAAAATAAACGATGTCGAATCTTTTTAAAAGAAAACCTTACGAACGATTAATTGCAGAAGCAGGTGAGGATGAAAAGGGCCTGAAGCGTACCTTGTCATCAGGGGCGCTGGTCGCTTTGGGAATTGGAGCCATCATCGGTGCCGGTCTGTTTTCCCTTACCGGAATTGCCGCTGCCGAACATGCAGGACCTGCGGTCACTATTTCATTTGTTCTGGCCGCTCTGGGCTGTGCCTTTGCCGGACTCTGCTATGCGGAATTTGCCTCCATGATTCCGGTGGCGGGTAGTGCATACACCTATTCCTATGCCACCATGGGCGAATTTATGGCATGGATCATCGGCTGGGATCTGGTGTTGGAATATGCGCTGGGAGCCGCTACAGTAGGCGTTTCCTGGTCACGTTATTTCCTGGAGTTGCTTAATAAATTCGGGATTCACCTGCCCCCGGAACTGATCTGTTCGCCCTGGGAAACTTTAAAACTGGGCGATGGTACCGTTATTGAGGGAGGTATCATCAATCTGCCTGCGGTCATCATTGTATCCATCCTTTCGCTGGTGCTCATCCGTGGTATGCGGGAATCTTCCGGTATCAACAATATTCTGGTGGTTCTGAAAGTTTTGGTAGTGATTGTTTTTATTGCCCTGGGGTGGAGCTATATGAATCCGGAAAATCACGTGCCTTATATTCCGGCCAATCAGGGAGAATTCGGTAAGTTTGGCTGGAGTGGAATTGCCATGGGTGCTGCCACTGTTTTCTTTGCCTTTATCGGGTTCGATGCGGTGTCCACAGCCGCTCAGGAAGCCAAAAACCCGCAGAAGGGAATGCCGATCGGTATTTTGGGTTCACTGGTGGTGTGTACCATTTTATACGTATTGTTTTCTCATGTGATGACGGGACTGATGCCGTATCAGGATTTTGCCAATGATGCCAAACCTGCTGCCACGGCCTTTGCACAGACACCGTATGGTTTCCTTCAGACCGGACTCATTATTGCTATTCTTGCGGGTTATACTTCTGTAATTCTGGTAATGCTGATGGGGCAGAGCCGCGTATTCTATTCCATGAGCCGCGATGGTTTATTGCCGCGTTTCTTCGGGGACATCCATCCGAAATTCAGAACCCCGTGGAAAACCAATCTGTTTTTTCTGGTATTCGTAAGTCTCTTTGCCGGATTTGTACCGATTTCAGATTTGGGTCACATGGTGTCCATCGGGACTTTGCTGGCATTTGTACTGGTAAGTATAGGGGTATTGGTCATGAGAAAAACCCAGCCAGATGCGCCGCGCGGTTTCCGCACGCCACTGGTTCCTTTTGTCCCCATTATGGGGGTGCTGGTATGTCTGGGGCTGATGCTTTCACTGCCCGGAGAAAGCTGGCTGCGACTGATGGTCTGGATGGGGCTGGGTGTAGTGCTGTATTTCGTTTATGGCAAAAAGAACAGTAAGCTGAATAACTAAAAGTTGTTCCAAAACAGAATAATCCGTTCCAGCATTTGCCGGAACGGATTTTTGATTTTTAGCCTGGATAAACTCTGTAATGGCTGCATTATTATTGCTCATAATAATTCAGATTCTGTACTTTTACAAGTATGAAAAAACTGGGTTTATTTTTGTTGTCGATCTGGGCTGCCACCTTTTCTGCACAGCAGGTTAAAATTTTACTGGAAGACAGCATCAGCATCCGCGCAATTGTGCTGGAAGATCAAAAGGTGTGGTATGCAGGTACGGATTCAAAATTCGGCTATGTGAATATTTTGAGTCCGGCAGATCAGAGGCAAATCCGGCTTTCAGATCAGCAATTGCAGTTCAGAACGCTGGCGCAGGACCGCACCTCATTTTATGCCATTAATATTGAAAGTCCGGCGCATCTTTTTAAAATCAGCAAACGGGATTTAACTCATCAGATTGTATTTACAGACACCGCCAGGACTGCTTTCTACGATGCGATGCACTTTGTGAATGGACAGAAAGCATATGCATTCAGCGACGCAGATGAAAGTCTGAATCTGAAACTCCTGCAAATCCTTCCGGAGCAGAATTCCTTTGCTTTTTACCGCAAGCCGCCTTTAAAAATGAATAAAGGAGAAGCGGCTTTTGCAGCCAGTAATTCCAATCTTGCTTCAGCAGGGAAGTACTTGTGGCTGGGTACGGGCGGCGGATCTGCCAGGATTTTCAGGTTTGATCTCCAGCAGCAGTCAGCGGAAATTTTTGAAACCGGTTTCGTACAGGATTCCGGATCAGCAGGGATTTATTCCATTGATTTTCTGGATGAACAATTCGGCATTGCGGTGGGTGGCGATTATACCCGGCAGGAGGCAAACATCAACAATATTGCTACCACCAGTGACGGCGGCCAGACGTGGCAGATACAGGCCAGCGGGAAGAATGGTGGCTACAAAACCTGCGTGAAAATAAGACCGGACAGCGGCGGGCGCGAAATTGTAGCCGTGGGCGATCAGCAGGTGGAGTATTCTCATGATTATGGCCAGACATGGATCCGGATTTCAGAAGAAAAAGGTTTTTACGTATGCGAATGGCTGAATGCCAGTACCCTGATTCTGGCCGGCAAAGGAAAAATTGCGAAAATGGAGTTTTAAGTAATGGCTGTTATTAGGTCAGCCGCTCGGCCAACCCTACTAAAATTCCTTCTGCACCCCGGCTATAGCATAAACAGTAAATGTTCTCATAGTTTACCATTTCACCCTCCAGTTCGTAACCTTTTTCCTGCAGCCTCATCACCATTTCATCCAGATTGCGAACACGGAACATGATGCGCAGATAGCCCAGAATTAACCTCCGCCGTTCTGTGATCAGATAGGATTGCAGGATGATGAAATTTCGTAAGTTCAATCCTGCTGTGACTATCGGGAGTCACCATCATGGCGATTTCAACCTTTTGATTTGGTATTCCCGTCACTTTCCCTGCCCATTCATCATCAATATACATCCGGTTTTCCAGAGCAAGACCAATTTCACTAAAAAATTCAATGCAGTTGTCCAGATTATCGACCACAATACCAACATTATTCATTTCAATAAGATTCTGAACATTCATGACCTTATATATTTTAGAAAGGAAAAAAGATAAATCATACCGGCTATAAAACCTATAACGGTACCGATGTAACCTCCTTCATGCATGTAAGTAGCCTGTACATACTTTTGTGGATCATTGATTCCAAAATCCATCCATAACATTAGATTTATTCCACGGAATAAAACTTTCCAGTAAAAAACCAATGCAACTGGCGGCAAGAGTGGCAGCGATGTTAATGACAAAAGCATTGAAAATATGTGTATAGCGTATTTTTTCTTTCAGTAACAAAAAAATTAACGAATAAATAATACCTGTAATTAGGCCAACCCACCATGAGCCTACAACTCCTATTAAAGCTGCTTCAGTTCTGGGAGAAGTAAATCCCCAATAACCAACACCGGTATGACCGGACAGATAAGCACTGAAGAACTCATCTGAAACCGTGAATGAGATCTGATTGTGCGCAGCACCGAACAAAGAGGCAATAATTACAGCTGACAGTGTAATGATCAGAACAGACAACAATTTGAATATAACCTTCATATTAAGGTAAGTTTATCAAGAATAAATATAGCCAATATTTTTGAATCCTGCTCAGCTCATTGCCTACTCCGAATATTCAAGTATGACACAAATCAACCTCCCTGCATTCTGAAGCACCGGTTTTTATTTTGTATTTTTGCAAACTACTGTTTGTGCAAACCACAGCAGTAATGCATATGAAGAATTCTTTAATTGATAAATATAATATTCCCGGACCCCGATATACTTCTTATCCTACGGTTCCCTTTTGGGACGAGGCTGCTTTCACTGCGGAACATTGGAGGTCTTCGGTCATCCGCTCTTTTAATGAAACCAATGATTCCGAAGGAATCTCCATCTATATTCACCTGCCGTTCTGTGAGCAACTGTGCACCTTCTGTGCCTGCCACAAGCGCATCACCAAGCAACATTCGGTGGAAACGCCTTATCTGGAATCTGTTTTGAAAGAATGGGATCTGTATCTGCATCTGCTGGGTAAAAAGCCAAAAATAAAAGAACTGCACATGGGTGGGGGAACCCCCACATTTTTCTCGCCGGAAAACCTCAGGACTTTGCTGGAGGGCATTTTTGCCAAAGCAGAAATAGCCGAGAATCCGGAGTTTTCTTTTGAAGGTCACCCCAATAATACTACCCGTGAGCATTTGCAGACCCTGTATGATCTGGGGTTCCGCAGATGCAGTTTTGGCGTTCAGGATTATGACCCGCAGGTTCAGAAAGCCATCAATCGTATTCAGCCGTTTGAAAACGTGGAGCGCGTGACCCGCTGGGCACGTGAAATTGGTTATAAAGGGGTTTCCCATGATCTGGTATTCGGTCTGCCTTTTCACAACTGGGAAAAAATGGAATACACCATCCGCAAAACCCTGGAACTGAAGCCGGACCGGCTGGCATTTTATTCCTATGCCCACGTGCCATGGATTAAAGGAGTAGGACAGCGCGGATTTGATGAAAATGACCTCCCCAGTGGTGAGGAAAAACGTAAGCTCTATGAAAACGGCAAGCAGCTGCTGGAAGATCTCGGCTATATAGAAGTGGGCATGGATCATTTCGCACTGGAGCATGATGATTTGTACCAGTCTATGATTTCAGGCGATATTCACCGGAACTTTATGGGATATTCATCCAGCAAAACACAGCTGATGATTGGTCTGGGAATGAGTTCTATTTCTGATTCCTGGTATGCTTTTGCCCAAAACAATAAAACAGTGGAGGAGTACCAGAAACTGGTAGATGAAGGAATCATTCCGGTGACTAAAGGACATATTCTGAATCAGGAAGATTTAACCATACGTCGTCACATCCTAAATCTGATGTGCCGTCTGGAGACTTCCTGGGATGTGGAAACCGCATTTCCGGAACTTGAAAACGCACTGGAAGCATTGCGCGAAATGGAAAATGACGGCCTGGTAGAACTCACAGACCGTTCCATTAAAATTACCGAAAAGGGCAGGGCGTTTACCCGAAATGTAGCCATGACCTTTGACCTGCGCATGATGCGCAATAAACCCGAGACCCGAATTTTCTCAATGACCATCTAATTTCACCCCGGAAATAACTTCCGGGTTTTTTTATGGAGTTTTTTGAATAATGATGGTCTATTTTACCATCAGTTTCTGTGAATACACTTTCATGTGTTCTGAGCTGATGGTCACAAAGTACAGTCCGGCACTCAATCCCTTAATATCAAAACCATGTTGCTCATTAAGTGAAAACACACCTGCTTTGCGGCCATCTGCCGTAATGAGTTCTGCATGGTATTTCCCGGGCTTCAAACCTCTTACATATACCATTTCTGATGCCGGATTCGGGTAGAGTTCAAGGGTGATAGCTTCTGTTTCGTCGGTAGAAAGTGAGGTGGTGGTGAGTCGGTATATTTTTCCATTGTTCACCGCTGCTACGTACAGTTCGTTAGCGGAATCCACCCCGAAAGTAGAGAAATTATTTCCGGCAAACGCTGGTGTCCAGGTAATGGAATCATCAGCATGCATCAGCCCGATCTGGTTGGAACAATAGTCTGCAAAAAAATATTTCCCGGTAAATGCCGGATACTGAGTACCCCGGTACACATAACCTCCTGTTATGGAACATCGTCCACCGGAATGGTTATAACTGGTCACCGGGAAGGTCATGGTACTTTGTGCGGCACAGCCTGTGGTATTATAGGAGGAGTTGCCCTCATAGCACCGCCAGCCATAGTTGATCCCTGCCTGAGTCACCGGCATTCTGTTGATTTCCTCAATCTGATTCTGACCCACATCTGCAATCATCACATTCCCGGACGGCTGGTCAAAAGAAAACTTCCAAGCGTTTCTGAGGCCGTAGGACCAGATTTCAGGTGCACCTTCCGGAGTTGTGAAAGGATTACCCGCCGGAATATTGTAAGGGCCGGTAGTATTGACATCAATACGGAGCATTTTTCCCAGCAGCGAATTTTTATTTTGTGCCAGATTATTGGGGTCGCCACCGCCACCGCCATCACCGGTGCTGATCCATAAATATCCGTTACTGTCGAAATGCATACTGCCGCCATTATGATTGCTGAAGGGTTTCGGAATGCTCAGAATCTGTTTTGCGGAACCGGAATCGGCCACATCCGGATTCACCCCATTTACGGTATAGCGTTCTACGGTAATATCTCCCACACTGTTATTGTAGTACACAAAAAAATATCCATTTGATGCAAACTGCGGGTGAAACGCCAACCCCAGAAGACCTCTTTCGCCCCCGAAGGTCACAAGTCCGGAGAGGTCCAGAAAGTTGGTGAGATTAATGGCCCCGGATGGCTGAATAATTTTAATCTGCCCCGATTGCTGTACGGCAAAAAGGCGGTTGTCACCGGCGTGTGTAATTTCAACCAGATTGCTGAGTCCGGTTGCAAATTCCTGTAAAACTACGGTTTGTGCATGCATACCTGCGCAGACGGAGATGCATATCATGAATAGAATCTTTTTCATAATGATGAGAATTTGGCGTACGAAAAACCAGCAAATATTATGCTATGCTCTATATCACGAATTTTATTTTTGGATTTTAATTATTTGTGAATAAATTGAGAATCCGGACATTTATTACTCATAAAGAGCCGGTAATTGTTAAAATTATTATAAAAAGTATGAAGAAAAACATTATATTTGCGGCCTAAATTTAATGTTGTTATATAATGCAAGGAAAAGGATTTATCACGTTAGTTGCAGTTATTTTAGGATTAATATGCATCAACGAACTGCTTCCCACATGGTATGCGGGCAAGATTGAAAAGCAGGCCACTGCCATTTCTGCCGGGGATCCGGTAAAGTACCAAAAAGAGCTGGACAGACTCTCCAAAGACACGCTGAACCTGGGGATTACCAAACTGTACTACAGCAAAGCCAAGGACAAAGAAATGAAACTGGGGCTGGATTTGAAAGGAGGAATCAACGTGTTGTTGGAGATTAACCAAAGAGATCTCATTAACAACCTGACCAATTATTCTGATAATCCCATTTTAATTGAAGCTTTAAACAGAACAGACGAGGCACAGAAGAACTCCACTGCTTCTTATATCAGCAACTTTTTTGTGCAGTTTGATGCGGTAAACAAAGAGAAAGGCGCCAATCTGAAACTGGCAGATCCTGAAATCTTTGGAAATCCAAATCTTTCTGAAATCAAATTCAATACGACCGATGAGGAAGTAAAGAAAATTGTAACCAACAGAATTGAACTTTCTACCGGAACTGCCTATGAGGTCATCCGTACCAGAATTGATAAAATGGGTGTCACCCAGCCGAACGTTCAGCGGGTGCCGGGAACCGGAAGAATTGCTGTGGAGATGCCGGGGGTGAAAGACATAGACCGGGTGAAGAAGATGCTTCAGACCTCTGCAAAACTGCAGTTCTGGGAAGTACAGCAAATTCAGGAAGTATTCCCTTATTTTGAACAACTGAACCAACTGGCAGCAATAAAAGCTGACTCTATGGGGGTTGCCAAAAATACCAACGTGATGGAACTTCTGCAACTGAACAGCCTTGCAGCCAACGGTGTAGCCAATATTAAACTTTCTGATACGGCAGCGGTAAACAATTTACTGAAAAGCGATATCGCCATCAAAGCGAGACCGGCCAACCTGAAGTACACCCAGTTCATGTGGGGCTACAAACCGGAAGTTGGTAACGAAAATAATCTTGTACTGTATGCCATCCGTGGAAATGCAGCCCAGAAAGCACCCGTAGACGGGGCAGTAGAATCTGCAAACATCAGCTATGACCAGATTGGCAGAGTGGTGGTAGATATGCAGATGGACTCCAAAGGTGCCAAGGACTGGAAAACCATGACCGAAAAGAACGTGGGCAAACCGGTGGCTGTAACTCTGGATAATGTGGTGTACACCGCTCCAAATGTAAACGAAGCAATTCCAAGCGGAAGAACACAGATTTCCGGTAACTTCTCTCAGGACGAAGCCCAGGATCTGGTGAATGTGCTGGGTGCAGGTAAACTGCCTGCCGGTGCCAAAATTGTACAGGCAGAAGTGGTAGGACCTTCACTGGGTGCAGAATCCATTCAGTCCGGTATGTGGTCATTCCTCGTTGCATTTCTGGTCATTGTGGTGTACCTGATTTTCTACTACGGCGGTGCAGGAGTGTATGCGGTGATTGCTATGCTCATTAACCTGTTCTATCTGATGGGAATTATGGATTCTGTAGATGCCACGCTTACCCTTTCGGGGATTGCCGGGGTGGTGCTTTCCATGGCCATGTCCATTGATGCGAACGTAATTGTATATGAAAGAACCAAGGAAGAACTCTTCCTCGGAAAAAATATAAAAGAGGCCTATAAAGAAGGTTTCAACTTCTCCATGTCGGCCATTATAGACGGTAACCTTACATCATTGCTTACCGCCATTGTACTTTATATCTTCGGTACAGGTCCTATCAAAGGATTTGCGGTAACCCTGGGAATAGGTATTATGATGTCTATGTTTACCTGCGTACTGCTTACCAGAGTCATGATTTTCAGCAGACTTTCTAAAGGAAAAGGACTTTCTTTATGGACGCCGCTTACCAAGAACATGTTCAGAAACACTTGGATCAATTTCATTGGAAAGAGAAAATATGCGTATATATTTTCAGCCCTGATTACAGCAGTTTGTCTGATTTCCATCTTTACACAAGGTTATAGATATGGGGTAGATTTCAACGGAGGTAGAAGTTATGTGGTGCGTTTTGACAAGCCTGTGAGTTCAGAAGATGCAGATGAAATCCTGCAGAAAATGTTTGTGAATGAAGATGGGGAAAGCAGTGCTGTAGATGTGAAAACCTTCGGTACAGCAGACCAACTGAAAATCACCACCGACTATAAGATCAATGAAGAAAGTGTGGAATCTGATATGGTAGTGGAGCAGAAGCTTTACGAAGGACTGAAGCCGCTCTTTCCTGCAGATGTTACCCTGGAGAAGTTTAAAGGTGCAGGTGACAGTCCGGTGGGCATCATCAGCTCTGTAAAGGTAGGACCTACGGTGGCCGATGACATCAAGACCGGTGGTGCGCTGGCATTATTTATTGCACTGGCAGGAATCTTCCTGTACATCCTGCTTCGTTTCAAGAGATGGCAGTTCTCTACAGGTGCTGTAGCTTCATTGATTCACGATGCCATTGTAATTCTGGGTGCTTACTCACTTCTGAAAAACATCATGCCGTTCAGTATGGAGATCAACCAGGACTTCGTGGCCGCATTGCTTACTGTACTCGGATACTCCATTAACGATACCGTAATTATCTTTGACAGAATCCGTGAATATCTGAAAGATAAAAAGGCACTTACCCTGGAAAACCTGTTCAATGATTCTATTTCAAGTACATTGGGAAGAACCTTTAACACGGCTTTTGCAACATTCCTGGTAATTCTGGCCATCTTCATCTTCGGTGGAGAAAACCTGAGAGGATTCCTGTTTGCATTGCTCATAGGGGTGGCTTTCGGTACCTATTCTACATGGTTCATCGCTTCCGCAGTATCTTACGACTTATTGAAGAAAAAAGGAGTGAAGGGTGTAGACAAGAATGCCGAAACCGTAACCAAAGATTAATCATCTACAACATTAATATCAACCGTCTTTCCTTGCAAAGACGGTTTTTTTTGTGGCCGTCTTCCGGAATTAATGATGAATGTTAATGGAAACGGGACCGCTGTCAGTGAGAAAGAGTTGTAATAAGGTACTATACTTTAAGAAAAATTTCACATGCTGTGCTTCATTTTCTGAGGGTTTTAATGCGTAACTTTGCCGCCGTGAAAAAGAACAAAAAATCAGCAGCGGTCGGATTTATTTTCATCACGCTGCTCATTGATATTACCGGGTGGGGAATTGTCATTCCTGTGGTTCCAAAACTTATTCAGGAGCTTATTCACAATGCAGACCTCAGTGTGGCGTCACAGTACGGCGGCTGGCTCAGTTTTGTGTATGCGTTCATGCAGTTTCTCTTTGCCCCGGTGCTTGGCAACCTCAGTGACAAATATGGCCGGAGGCCGGTCATTCTTTTTGCCTTGCTGGGATTTGCACTCAATTTCTTTATCCAGGCCTGGGCGCCAACTATTTTCTGGCTTTTTGTAGGCCGTATTTTCTCCGGAATCACCGGCGCAAGTATCACCACAGCAAGTGCTTATATTGCCGATATATCTGATGATACCAACCGCTCCAAGAACTTTGGGATGATAGGTGCTGCCTTCGGACTGGGGTTTATCCTGGGTCCTGTTCTGGGCGGATTGCTTGGCCAGTATGGAGCCAGGGTGCCGTTTATTGCAGCCGGAATATTGTGCCTGCTGAATTTTCTTTACGGTATTTTTGTACTGCCTGAAAGTCTGGAAGTGAAAAACCGCCGCGAGTTTAACTGGAAACGGGCTAATCCTGTAGGCTCACTGCTCAATATCCGCAGGTATCCGAAAATTATGTACCTGATGGTGGCCTGGTTTCTGGTCTATATCGCAGCCCATGCAGTGCAGACCAACTGGTCGTTCTTCACCATGTACCGTTTCGGCTGGGAAGAAAAAATGGTTGGGATTTCATTGGGGGTCATGGGTGCTATTACAGCAGTAGTGCAGGGTTTTCTGATTCGTAAAGTTCATCCCAGATTCGGCGTAGAGCGCAGTATTCTGTATGGAATTGTTTTTTACTGCATCGGGATGATTCTGTTTGCATTTGCCAACCAGCCGTGGATGATGTTTGCCATTTTGCTGATTTATTGTCTGGGCGGTATTGCGGGACCGGCACTGCAATCTGTGATTTCATCCAAAGTAAGACCGGATGAGCAGGGCGATATTCAGGGGGCGCTCACATCCGTGGTCAGCATCACGTCCATTATCGGTCCGCCACTGATGACGAATGTATTTTACTATTTCACGCACGATTCGGCACCGTTTATCTTTCCGGGAGCACCTTTTTTCCTAGGATTTTTACTGATGGCTGCCAGTGCCTATTTTGTATATGTGGTGTTTCACAGAAACAAAAATAAGACGGTAAAAAATGTATAAAAGCCTTAACCGGAACTTTGTAACAGAGGTTATTCAGCAAAAAAATGTAATTTAGCAGCATGGAACTAGCATTCAGCGAAATATTAGTCATTGTACTGGCCATTGTGGTACTTTTCGGCCCTGATAAAATACCCACTATTGCCCGGGATTTAGGTTCGGGAGTACGCAAGATGAAAGGAGCTATGGAAGATATTAAAACCGAAATTCTGAAAGAAACAGACAACCCTGTCTCCGAAATAAAACGGGAAATAGAAAAGGTAAAAGACGCTGCCAGAGAATATGATCCGACGAGGGACCTGCGGAAAGATTTTGATGTATTCGGAGACCAAAAAACCACAGAGAAACCGGTGAAAAATCAACTGGATGATGCCCACGAAGGGCCGGTAAGCAGATAAAGCAATGCACGAAGTCATTCTGAAAGACAAAGAACTGTTTCTGTTTCTCAATACCCTGGGAGAGACCCGTTATGATCCGTTCTGGATGATGATTTCAGAAAAATGGATCTGGATTCCGCTGTATCTGGTTTTTTTGATTCTGTTGCTCAGAAACTTCCGCTGGCGGGCTATGATTTACATTCTGATTTTCATTGCGTTGGGCGTTACGGTTTCAGACCAGTTGGCCAATGTGTTCAAACTGGGTATAGAACGGCTGAGACCCTGCCATGATCCCGCACTGGACAATCTGATGCGCGAAGTGAAATGCGGCGGTATGTACGGTTATTATTCCGCCCATGCTTCCAGTACATTTTTTATTGCTAACTTTATGACGATTTTGCTGCGGAAGAAGTACGGCTGGTTTCCGTTTTTCCTCTTCCTGTGGGCAGCAATGATTTCCTACAGCCGAATTTATCTGGGTGTTCACTTTCCGCTGGATGTCCTTACGGGTGCGTTATTCGGCTATTTGATCGGCGGATTTTTTGCGACATTGAGTTTAAAAGTCATTCACAAACAAACGCTTTAACATGAAAAAAATTCTATTCCTTGGATCCGTTTTTTGCTTTGCATTATCTACGGCGCAACTGCAGGACTCCAAAGCCGCCGCCGAATGTTTTAAAAAAGCTGATTATCCGTGTGCAGAAGCCGCCTACAAAATTCTGGCAGACAATGAGAGAATTGGTAAACTGAAAGCTGAATTTTACAATAATCTGGGCACAGCGCAGCGCAGACAGGGCAAAAACGAAGACGCCTTCAGTTCTTATATGAATGCGCTGAAAGCAGATGCCAACAGCCTGCTTACCTATACCAATCTCAGTTCCATCCATGCGCAGCGGGGCAGTAAGCAGAAAGCGCTGGACTATGCCAATCAGGGTCTGATACTGGATTCGGAAAATCAGGAACTCTATATCACCCGAGCCAAAGTGTATGAAGACCTTAAGAAAAATGATCTGGCGGAAAAGGATTATCAGTACCTGATTTCCATTGCGCCGGAAAACCTCATCGCCCGCACTAATTTCGCTTCATTCAAAAAGAATCAGGGGAAGCTGGAAGACGCCATGAAAGACCTGAACGAGCTCATTTCCCAAAAACCGGAAAGCCTCCTGTATAATAACCGTGCCGATGTATTTCTGGCCATGAAGAAATATAAAGAAGCTTCCGCAGATGCGGATCGTGCCATCAAACTGGATCCGAAATTTCCACTTTCGTATGTCACCAAAGCCAGAATTTTCTTCGAGACCAATAAAAATACAGATGCCTGCATCAATGTGGATAAAGCGGTTAAAACCGGTTTTGAAAAATACCTGATTCAGGATTTACTGGCAAAATGCAAATAGGCGGTTAATCGTTGTGATAAGGCTTTCCTTGCAGAATCTGATCTGCCCGGTACAATTGTTCCACAAAGAACAGGCGGATCATTTGGTGGGTAAAGGTCATTTTGGACAATGAAATCTTTCCGTTGGCACGCTCATGAATTTCGGGTGCAAATCCGTAGGCGCCACCAATTACGAAATGCAGTTGTTTTACAGAAGTGTTCATCCAGTGGTCTATACGGGCGGCAAATTCGCGGCTGGTGTATTGTTTTCCGTGTTCATCCAGCAGAATGATAAGATCGCCAGCATCGGTTTGTTGCAGGAGTAGTTTTGCTTCTTCCTTTTTCAGCAGGTCGGGGGTCAGATTTTTTGCATTCTTTACATCTGGGATTTCGGTGATGCTGAAATTCCAGTGGCGGGGCAGCCGGTTTTGAAAGTAATGTACCAGTTCTTTAATCTGCCGGTCATCTGTTTTGCCCATGCACAATAAATTGATTCGCATTTCTTATCTTTGTTTTGCAAATATACTTTGTATGAGGTTAAAAACCCCGGGGTTCATCAGAAAAATTCATTCGTTCCTGGATGGGATTCATATTCCGTTTCTCGGCGTTTCTCTTTGGAAGATGTTCGAAATTTATATACAGGGCGTCTTTAAAAACAAGATCGGACGCACTGCAGCAGCCATTTCCTGGAACTTCGTATTTTCCCTGTTTCCCTTTATTCTCTTTCTGCTTTCCATTTTGCCGCTGATGCCGCAGTATGACAAACTGCAGTTCTATATTTTTGAGGTATTGATTCACAATATTTTCCCGGGAAAAATAGAGGGTGATGTCATTACCTACATTCAGGAAACCATTATCCCGAATACCGCATCCATCGGGAATATCACCATTATTCTGGCCTTGTTTTTTGCCACCAATGGTACGTTTGCCCTTATTGACGGATTTAATGAGCATACAGATGAGAAACATCATGATGTAAAGGAGTTCATCACGGCATTTTTCATCACGCTGGGTTTCATCAGCATTGTTTTTGTGTCACTTTTTGGCATGTATTATTCAGAGGTTGTGCTGAAACTTTTCACCCCATCCTATGATATTTCCTGGTTTGTAGACAACCTTACCAAACTCATCGGGTTCATCTCTTTCCCGCTGTTTTACTTTATTTTGCTGGCATTGTTTTACTGGGTGGGAACGGTGAAGATTACCCGGTTTAAGCAGGCGGTCCCCGGAGCCATTCTGACTACGGTTTTATTTGTGCTCACCACGTATCTGTTTGCCATCTATGCCCGGAATTTTGCCCGGTATAATGTGCTTTACGGATCCATTGGAACCATGATTCTGTTAATGGTCTGGGTCAATGTCAATGTATATCTTCTGCTTTTTGGCAATGAGCTGAATCTGGCCATCCGCAGGGTGCGCATGGACAAACTGATTTCCGATGAACTCATGAAGGAAGCTCAAAAGTTTGAAGCAGAACCTTCATTACCCGAAGAGCCAGGCAGTGACCATGAACAAACCATCACATAGAAAATGACCGAAATCCTGCTCATGATGAATCACTGTGCCGACCAGTATCGTGGTATTTGCTTTTGAAACCGGTACTTATTTTCCGCTAAACAGATTTCCCGCAATTTTGCACTGGAACATCTGAGGTCTCACCTTTAGTGCCGTGTTTTAGCAACATAAACCCGGCAATCCCTGAAAGTACGGATGCGATAAGAATCGCAAATTTAGCTTCGTCCTGTACCGCCGGAGCGCCCTTAAAGGAAAGCAGTGCAATAAAAATAGACATGGTAAAGCCAATGCCTGCGAGGAAACCGATACCCACCAGATGCCGCCAGTTGCTTCCTGCGGGAAGTGTACTGATTCCCATTTTTACTGCAATGGCCGAAAACAGACAGATTCCCGTTACTTTTCCCACGGTCAGTCCACCGATGATGCCAAGACCCAACGTAGAGAGCAGACCTTCTGCCATGCCCGTATTAAATATGATGTTGGTATTAGCCAGCGCAAACAGTGGCATGATGATGAAACTCACCGGAAAGTGAAGTTTCTGTTCCAGTTTTTCCAGTGGTGAAATTGCCGTTTCAGAGGCATTGGTAGGAATGGTAAAGGCCAGCAGTACCCCGGCAATGGTAGCGTGAATGCCGGAATGATGCATGAAATACCAAAGGAACACCCCAGGAATCAAATAGAAAATATGTTTTTTGACCCGGAAAACATTAAGCAAAATCAGCAGCAGCAAAATTCCTGCAGCGAAGAGCAGATAATTCCAGTGCAGTTGTTCGGTATAGAAAAGTGCAATGACCAAAATGGCGCCAAGATCATCTACAATAGCCAGTGCGGCCAGGAAAATCTTAACGGCGGGTGGCACCCTGCTGCCCAGCAGGGAAATAATGGCAAGGGAAAAGGCAATATCTGTAGCCATTGGTATGGCCCAGCCGCGGCTGTATTCAGTCTCATAGTTGAAACCGGCGTAGATCAGTGCGGGAATCACCATGCCGCCCATAGCTGCAACAATGGGAAGCAGCGCATTTCTGACGGAGGACAATTCGCCTTCCACTACTTCTCTTTTTATTTCCAGGCCTACCAGCAAGAAAAATACGGCCATAAGGCCATCATTGATCCACACCGAAACGGAATAGGGACCCAGCGGAGTTTGCAGGATATTTGCAAAGTAATTTCCGGCTCCGGAATTAGCCAGAATAAGTGACAGTACAACGCAGAATAGAAGTAAAAGTCCAGATGATTGATTGCTGTGTAGAAATTTTCTGAAATAAGTAGTAAGAATCATATAATATAATGGTTAAACTCGTTGTACCTTGGAAATTCCGCTGATGGCCTTCAGTTGTTTGATGGTTTCTTCCAGCTGATGTTTATTGCGGACTTCCAGATTAATGGTTCCGGTAAAGATGCCGTCATTGGAGGCGATGCTCATGCTCTTCATGTCAATACTCATTGCATTACTGATGACCTGGGTAATGTCATTAATCATGCCCATACGGTCCAGACCCTCGATTTCAATTTTAATTCTGTTTTTAAAGCTCTCGGCATTCACCCATCTGGCCTCCATGACCCGGTAATCGTATTGTGCACGCAGGTTGATGGCATTCGGGCAATTGTCATTATGTACTTTGATTCCTTCGGAAATGGTGATGAATCCGAAGATTTTGTCGCCGGGGATTACATCACAGCATTTGGCAAAGGTGTAATTCAGTTTTTCCTCGTCCTTGCCAAAGACAATCATGTCCAGATTAGACTGGGCAGGCTCCTCGAAGGCTACATTTTTGGCCGGTGATTTCCGGAAACGGTTCAGCAGGTTATTGAATACGTTTTTGCTTTCAATATATTTCCGCAGATCACCGGTATCCAGCGTGCCATCCTGAAAGAAGAGAAACAACTCCTGAGAAGTCTTCAGATTAAAAAACTTCTGCATTTTGTTGACTTCATCATCAGTGAAGTTAAGTTTGGCATGTCTCAGTTTTCGTCTGAGGATTTCTTTGCCTTCTTCCACCAGATTATTCTTCCGGGAATTGAGGTAATTTTTAATTTTGGACTTTGCCTTGGAGGTGACCACAAAATCCAGCCAGTCTGCTTTCGGTTTCTGATTTTGTGAAGACAAAATTTCTACCTGATCACCGTTTTGCAACACGTGTGAAATGGGCACCAGTTTGCCGTTCACCTTGGCTCCCAGGCATTTTGTGCCCAGATCCGTGTGAACAGAGAATGCAAAATCCAGGGCGGTAGAACCCACCGGAAGCATTTTGATCTCGCCTTTCGGGGTGAAAACAAAAACTTCCTTGGAGTAGAGGTTCAGCTTGATATTGTCCAGCAATTCCGTGGTAGAGAGATTTTGCTGATTCTCCAGCACCTCTCTGATGGCGACTACCCATTGTTCAAAATTGCGTTCGTCTGTATTGGCATTATATCCTTCTTTGTATTTATAGTGAGCGGCCACACCTTTTTCGGCAATATCGTCCATTCTTTCGGACCGGATTTGTACCTCAATCCACTTTTTATCTGGTCCCAGCACGGTGAGGTGGAGGCTTTCGTAGCCCGTGGACCGCGGTTGCGTAATCCAGTCACGCATGCGTTGCGGATTAGAGTGATAGAGATCTGTGACAATGGAGTAGATTTTCCAGGCCAGAAATTTTTCGTTCTTCGCATCAGATTTATAAATGATGCGGATGGCATAATTGTCAAAAACCTCTTCGAAGGAAACGCCTTGTTTCTTCATCTTCCGATAGATGGAGGAGATGGCTTTTGCGCGTCCTTTAATGGTGAAATTCAATCCTTCGTCCTGCAACCGTTCAGAAACTTCCTGGGTAAATTCTTCAATGTACATTTGTCTTTGTTCATTGGCGAGTTCCAGTTTAGAGACAATCTCGTTATAAACTTCCGGATTATTGTATTTCAGGGAAAGATCTTCCAGTTCAGATTTGATGTTGTACAGACCCAGCCGGTGTGCCAGCGGGGCATAAATATAGACGGTTTCAGAAGCAATTTTCTTCTGCTTGTCCGGGCGCATGCTTTCCAGTGTCCGCATATTGTGCAGCCGGTCTGCAATTTTAATCAGAATCACCCGGAAATCTTCAGAAAGGGTAAGCAGTAACTTGCGGTAGTTTTCAGACTGAATCGAGATGTTCTGGTGGTTCATGATGGAGATCTTGGTAAGCCCAGTGACAATTTTGGCAATTTTGGGTCCGAAGATTTTCTCCAGATCTTCTTTGGTATATTCAGAATCCTCAATAACGTCGTGTAATAGGGCACATGCAATGGAACTGGCGCCGAGGCCAATTTCGTTGGCCACAATCTTGGCTACTTCTATCGGGTGATAAATATAAGGCTCACCGGTTTTCCTGCGCTGGTCCTTATGGGCATCCAACGCAATATCAAACGCTTTCCGGATCAGTTTGTTCTGTTCCTCATCCAGAGTGCGGTACGTATTGGAAATCAGGTCCTTGTAGCGGGCCAGTATTTCTTTGTTTTCCTGTTCTAAATCATAAACCATCTGCAGTAAGCTTTATGCAAACGAAAATACAAAATTCATTTGAATTTTCGCCGGTTTAAATGTAAAAACCGATGCGGCTTGCTGCAGACGGGAAAGGGTATGTAACCTTTTTTAGTCGTTTCCGAAGGTGTGGACTTCAGCATTCATTCCTTCGTGGAAATTATGGCGGTTTACACGGGTATTGCCGTCAAAAATTTGTTGTCTGGAATGAATAGAAATAATTCTTCGCAACTCATCCGCATCATTCAGCGGTGAGGTAATTTCTTCTGTATGATGGACTTGGTAGAATTTAAAGATATTCTGTGCCATTTGCAAATCATACTGATCCTGAAGGCGCACGGCAATCATCAGTGGTGCGTGCTGCCCTTCCTGTACAATCAGATTCTGTGGTTTGATGCCGGCAATCTTCAGACTGTTTTCGGCTTTGTATAATTTTTCCTTGTCAGAAAAAAAACCAATAAAGTTATTTGTCGTCATGGTGAAGTGATTTGGTTAAGACAAATTTTACGAAAATTATCCGATATATCCAACTATTTTAACTAATATTTAACTAATAATCAATATAATTAGTTATTAACTGGCTGAAATAAGCGGTATGGCTTATTCTGAGTAATTCCTTATAATCGATGATGAACATGAATGGATCTGGATGGCTGAACGAGAAAACTTTGTATATTTGGTTTGCTGAAAACCTGAACCGACATGAATCCTTCCACTTTTCTGAATTGTGGGAAAAAACTCACCGATACTTATTGTGCCTGCTGTGGTCAGAAAGCGGACACCTATCGCATTTCTTTTAGGCATTTTATTTCCCATGATTTGCTGCACGGCACCTTTCATCTGGACAAAGGGATCTTTTTTACCGCAAAGGAGGCATTAATTCGCCCGGGAAAAGCGGCACTGGATTATATTTCCGGAAAAAGAATCCGGTATTATAATGTCTTTCTTCTGGTGCTGATGACGATTGGTTTGCTGCTCCTGGTGAGGCATTTTTATCAGGAAAGCCTTGTAGATTTGGGTAGATATACGCCAAGTGGTGCCGCCGAACTGAATGAAGCAAGCCGCCGGATGGATGATTTTTTCAGGAAAAGAGCAAACTGATTATCTTTTTGTTTGTGCCGTTTTCTGCCATCAATACTTTTCTGATATTTAAAAGAAAAAAACTGAACATCAGTGAGCACTGTATTATTTCGGGCATGTTGCTGCTGGGCACCTTGCTCATTATCCTTTTCGGAGATGTGATTTTTCTTGTCGATTTGTGGTGGCCTTTCAGCCGGATCGTCGGAGATGTGCTTATTTTCGGAATATCACTTTCGGTATTGGTGTATTGCGTATATGGCTTGTATAATGCTTTTGGCAATACCTACCGTCCGCTCGGATTTATATGGTGGTTTATGCTCTACTTTTTACTGTTGTTTCTGGAAGTTTGCATTTTTATTTTTCTGCTTTACGGTTTTGTTTCCGACTGGAAATTTGGCGATATTATCATCACTCCGGTCAGTTGAAAATAAAAAACCCTGCGCATGACAGGGTTTGTGGTTTAAGATTTCAGTTTCAGACTCTTTCATTTTTAATGCTTTCCACCACATCCGGATCCAGAAGGGTAGAAGTATCCCCGAAATTATCAAAATCACCTTCTGCAATTTTCCGCAAGATACGGCGCATGATTTTTCCGCTGCGTGTTTTGGGCAGTGCCTGCACAAACTGAATTTTATCCAGCTTTGCTATGGGTCCTATGGAATCAGCGATCAGGTTATTGATTTCTTTTCTTAGGTTGTCCCGGTCGCGGCCTTCACCGGTATCTTTCAGAATTACATAGCCGTACAGGGCGCTTCCTTTCACATCGTGCGGGTAACCCACAATGGCCGATTCTGCCACCGCAGGATGCTGATTGACGCTGTCTTCTATAGGTGCGGTGCCCAGATTGTGACCGGAGACAATGATGACATCATCTACACGGCCTGTAATCCGGTAATAGCCCACCTCGTCCCGCAGGGCGCCGTCTCCTGTGAAGTATTTCCCCGGGAAAGCCGTGAAATAGGTTTCCTTATAGCGCTGGTGGTCACCCCAGATGGTTCTGGCTATGCCCGGCCACGGAAAACGGATGCAGAGATTTCCATCTACCTGGTTTCCGGTGATTTCATTCCGTTTTTCATCCATCAATACGGGCTGAATTCCCGGCAGCGGCAGTGTGGCATAGGTAGGTTTGGTAGGTGTTACAAACGGGATGGGCGAAATCATAATACCACCGGTTTCAGTTTGCCACCACGTATCTACGATGGGGCATTTCCGCTTGCCTACGTGATCATTGTACCAGTGCCAGGCTTCATCGTTGATGGGTTCTCCTACAGATCCGATGACACGCAGGCTGGATAAATCATGTTTTTCTACCCACTCATAAGATTCTTTGGCCAGTGACCGGATGGCTGTAGGGGCGGTGTAGAACTGGGTCACTTTATGCTTTTCAATTACCTCCCAGAATCGATCCGGCTCCGGATAGGTGGGTACCCCTTCAAAGATTACGGTGGTAGCACCGTTGGCCAGCGGACCATACAGAATATAGGAGTGTCCTGTAATCCAGCCAATGTCTGCTGTACACCAGTAGATGTCGTTCTCACGGTAATTAAATACATTTTTAAAGGTGTAGGCGGTGTACACCATATAGCCGGCACAGGTGTGCAGCATACCTTTGGGTTTGCCGGTAGAACCGGAAGTGTAGAGGATAAAGAGCGGGTCTTCTGCATCCATGATGACTGAAACGAAATCTGACGGTGCTTTTTCATACAGAGGTTGCAGCCAGAGATCGCGGCCTTCTTTCATGTTGATTTCGCTTCCGGTACGCTTCACGACCAGAACTTTTTCTACTGTAGGGCAGTTTTCGGTGGCTTCATCTATAATTCCTTTCAAGTCTATGGCTTTACTGCCCCGGTAGCTTCCGTCTGAACAGATGATTACTTTGGCGGCACAATCGTTTACCCGTGAAGACACGGCCGAGGAGGAAAAGCCTGCAAATATAACAGAGTGTACAGCGCCCAGCCTGGCACAGGCCAGCATGGATACGGCCAGTTCAGGAATCATGGGGAGGTAAATGCAGACTCTGTCGCCTTTCTGTACACCCAGATCGCGAAGTACATTGGCCATTTTGCACACGCGTTCATGGAGTTCATTGTAGGTGATGTGTTGTGCGGCTTCTTTGGGGTCATTTGGTTCCCATATGATGGCGGTTTTGTCTCCGCGCTGATTCAGATGGCGGTCTATGCAGTTTTTGGTAATGTTCAGTTTGGCGTTTTTAAACCATTTGATCTGAGCTTCCTGCATGTCGTATTCCACAACCTTGCTCCACCGCTGGTACCATACAAAATTTTCATCGGCAATTTTATCCCAGAATTTTTTGGGATTTTTGATTGATTTTTTGTACTGTTTGTAGTAATCCGGAAGGTCATCTATATAGTAATTTCTCATAATAAGATTGTATTTTAACGGGTCAAAGTGTGCAGTTGATCTTTTTGTAATCCGGATATTTCCCTGCAGGCGTCACGAAAGATGCCCGTGCATTATTTGTTGTGCGGAAATCCGGTTGCGTGGCAGATCAGTTTGCGTTTATAAAATTAAAGTATTTTTCGGTTCGCTGCATATAATTTAGACCATTATGCTTATTCATTTTATCTATCATACCAATTAATGGGTGAACATCTATAAATTAAAGTACTATCTTTGCGAAAATTATTTAAATTTTATTTATGAAAAAAAATATTTTAGCAGTGTTTGCGCTTGCTACATTGTCATTAACATCTTGTAAGAAAGAAACTACCGCTGCTGCCGAAGGAGCAGAAACTACAGAAGTGGTGGCTGCAGAGGGTACCAATTATGCCATTAAAGCAGGAGAATCAACCATTAACTGGGAAGGTGGTAAAATTTCAGGAGACAAACACCTGGGAACCATTAATCTGCAGGAAGGTAATCTGGTAATGAATGATGGTAAACTGGTAGGGGGTACACTGATACTGGACATGAACTCTATTACCGTTACTGATCTTACAGATGCAGAAATGAAAGGTAAACTGGAAGGTCACCTGAAAGGTCTGGGCGATGATGCAGAAAGCCAGGATCACTTCTTTAACGTAAAGACATATCCTACTGCGACACTGGAAATTACCAATGTAACCGAAGAAAACGGTAAGCAAATGGTAGAAGGTAACTTCACCATGAAAGGAAAAACCGACGTAGTAAAATTCCCGGCAACCATTACGGAAACAGAAACAGGAGTTACTTTGGCTACAGATGAATTCACCATAGACAGAACAAAATGGGGGGTAAATCACAACTCAGGTACAGTGATTGCTGACCTGGCAGCAGATAAAGTAATCAATGACGAGATTAAACTGAAAGCTTCTGTAGCTGCAGTAAAATAATCTCTGTTGTATTTCTACATACCGCGCACATTTCTCCGGAAATGTGCGTTTTTATTTATAGTAAATTTTCCCAGAAAATCTTTTTCCCAAATCAAAAAAAGATGTATCTTTGCAGCCAATGAAAAGACAACTTCCATTTGACGATTTACACGCTGGCAAGTTTGCCGATGATCACCATATTTTTTTAATTTAACGAAGCTATTTTGGCTTCGTTTTTTTTTGAACACAAACGAATAATTATGCTCACAATCACAGATTTAAACCCAAAAAAAATTGTAGAACTGCTTCAGATGGCACAGGATTTTTCCCAGGGGAAATCATGTAAAGCAAAGGATGAAATCTTTGTTTCCAATCTGTTTTTTGAAAACAGTACCCGTACCAAAACCAGCTTTGACATCGCTCAGCGAAAACTGGGATTGCAGGTTGTTCCTTTTGATATTAATGCAAGTTCTGTGAATAAAGGTGAATCTCTGTATGATACCGTGAAAACACTGGAAAGCCTGGGCGTAAACCTGGTAGTAATCCGTCATAATAAAGACCGCTATTACAAGGAACTGAAGGACATCAGCATCCCCGTAATCAATGGTGGAGATGGTACCGGCAATCACCCGTCTCAGTGTCTGCTGGATCTGATGACCATCCATCAGGAATTCGGAGAATTCAAAGGGTTGAAAATAGGCATTGTAGGAGATGTAAAGCACAGCCGGGTGGCCAATTCCAATGCAGAAGCACTGCGGAAACTGGGAGCCAAAGTATATTTTTCGGGTCCATCCAAATGGTTTGATGAAGGCACGCTGATAAACGGAACCTACCTCTCACTGGACGATATGGTGAAGGAGGTGGATGTACTCATGCTGCTCAGAATTCAGCATGAAAGACACGGTGAAAAAATGAAAATCTCCCTGGATCAGTATCACAAAAAATATGGTCTTACCAAAGAGAGAGAGCAAGCTATGAAACCCGGTGCCATCATCATGCATCCGGCACCCATTAACAGAGGGGTAGAGATTGATTCTGATCTGGTAGAGTGCAAGCGGTCCCGAATTTTCAAACAAATGCAGAACGGCGTTTTTGCACGCATGGCCATCCTGAAGGATGCGCTGGAGCAGCAGGGATTCACGTTTGAATAAACTTAAACAGAAAAGAAAAACAGCGGATTGCCGCCATAAATTTGAGGTATAGCACTTTGTACCCATCTTCAGGAAAGAAAAATGAGAAAGAAATTAATATTAGAATCAGGTGAAGTTTTTTACGGAAAAGCCTTCGGGGCAGACCAGGAAACCACCGGCGAAGTAGTGTTCAACACCGGGATGACCGGTTATCAGGAACTGATTTCAGATCCCTCATACTGCGGGCAGATGGTGTGCATGACCTACCCGCTGATTGGCAACTACGGAATCAACCGCGACGATTACGAAAGCATTGAGCCTGCCATAAAAGGGTTGATTGTGAAGGAAATCTGCGATCTGCCTTCCAATTTCAGAAGCCAGATGACGCTGGATGAGCTTTTTAAAAAGAAAAACCTATCCGGAATTTCCGGAATAGATACCAGACGCCTTACCAGACTGCTGCGTAATGCCGGAGTGGTAAAAGGAAAAATTGTAAGTGCCGATGCTGATGAGCAGCAGGTCATCACTGAATTGCAAGGACTGGAACTCCACAAAAACCAGGTTGCGCAGGTGTCCACCAAAACAGCATATGCCAATCCGGGACGGGGATTTAAAGTGGTTTTGGTAGATTTCGGTGCTAAACTGGGCATTATCCGCGAACTTTCTCAGCGAAATTGTGACATCATTGTTGTATCACACGATACCACTGCGGAAGAAATTATGCTGATGGATCCTGATGGAATTATGCTCTCCAACGGCCCCGGCGATCCGCAGGATAATCCGCAGGCGCTGGAAATGATCCGGACCTTACTGGGGAAAGTTCCAATTTTCGGAATCTGCCTGGGACACCAGCTGATTTCACTGGCCTGTGGTGCTACAACCTATAAACTGAAATTCGGACACCGTGGTGGTAACCATCCGGTTCTGGATCTGAAGCGCAACCGGGTAGACATTACCTCCCAGAATCACGGCTATGCCGTAGATCAGGAATCCCTGAAAAATACGGATCTGGAAGAAACACACATTGCCCTGAACGACAGAACCAACGAAGGTGTAAAACATAAAATTCACCCTTGCTTCTCTGTGCAGTATCACCCCGAAGCCAGCCCCGGCCCGGAAGATACCAACTACCTCTTTGATGATTTCATAGAGATGATGGGAGCGTGGAAGGGAAGGTCTTAGATGCCGGATGTGAGATATCAGATGTCAGATTACAGATATCAGATTGCAGATGTTGTCTGAATTCTGGAAATAAAGTTACACGAATCAAAAAACGAAAATAAGATGCACAATTTCGAAAAATTGATTTTTTGGCAGAAATCTATTGATCTTGCGAAAGGAATCTATCTTCTTTGCCTGCAACTGCCTGCAGATGAGAAATTTGGTTTGATTTCTCAACTAAAGAGATCTGTGGTTTCTATTGCCTCTAATATTGCAGAAGGTGCCGGCAGAAACAGCAATAAGGAATTTTCTCACTTTTTAGGTATTGCCAATGGGTCCAGTTTTGAACTTCAGACACAACTTATTCTGACAAGAGAATTGGGTTTAATTCCGGAAGCAGATATAAATCCTTTGATATCACTAATCAACGAGATTCAACGGATGTTGTACAATTTAGAAATGGTTTGAGTTAGCAGAACTCCCTTATCAAATTTAATATATTAATCATCTGATATCTTACTTCTGATATCTGATAGTCTTAAAATAGAAATGAAAAGAAACGATATAAAAACTATTCTCGTAATCGGCTCCGGGCCCATCATCATCGGGCAGGCTGCAGAGTTCGACTATGCAGGCACACAGGCTTGTCTCTCCCTGAAAGAAGAGGGCTACCGGGTCATACTCATCAACTCCAACCCGGCCACCATCATGACCGATGTGGAAATTGCCGATAAAGTGTATATTGAACCCATCTCACTTCAGTTTGTAAGCCATATCATCCGCAAGGAAAGACCGGATGCGCTGCTGCCTACACTGGGTGGACAAACCGGACTGAACATGGCCGTGGAACTGGAAAACTCCGGAATTCTGGAAGAATGCAAAGTGGAAGTGCTGGGAACCAAGCTTTCGGCCATCAACAGGGCTGAAGACCGCGACCTTTTCCGTGAGCTCATGCGTGAACTGAATGAACCGGTGCCGGAATCTGATATTGTAAATACCGTGGAAGGTGCATTGAATTTTGCCAATGAAATCGGGTATCCTGTAATTGTTCGTCCGGCCTTTACCATGGGCGGAACCGGTGGCGGAATTGCCGCTACCGAAGCAGAACTGAAAGAAATTACCGAACTCGGTCTGAAATATTCTCCTGTAACCCAGTGTCTTATTGAAAAATCCATTGCCGGATTCAAGGAAATTGAATACGAGGTGATGCGCGATGCTGCCGATAACGCCATTGTGGTGTGTAATATGGAAAATATAGATCCGGTGGGCGTTCATACCGGAGATTCCATTGTAGTGGCGCCTTCACAAACCCTTTCGGACCGGGAATATCAGCTCCTGAGAAACGCTTCACTGAAAATTATCCGTGCCCTGGGAATAGAAGGAGGTTGTAATGTACAGCTGGCACTGGATCCGCATTCATTTGACTATTATATCATTGAAGTCAATCCAAGGGTTTCGCGCTCGTCTGCACTGGCCAGTAAAGCGACCGGATATCCCATTGCCAAAATTGCCGCAAAGATTGCTGTGGGACTTACACTGGATGAAATTATGAATCCGGTTACCGGGAAAACCTATGCCTGCTTTGAACCGGCACTGGATTATGTAGTGACCAAATTTCCGAGATTCCCGTTTGATAAATTTGAAACTGCAGACCGCCGCCTTTCTACCCAGATGAAAGCCACGGGTGAGGTGATGGCCATTGGCAGAAATCTGGAAGAATCTCTGAACAAAGCTATTCGCTCACTGGAAACCGGCATTAAACATATCGGTTTGAAAACCAAACAGGCAGAAGCCCTTACTGATGCCGATATAGAAAGAAGAATTAAAGTATGTGATGACGAAAGGCTCTTCATCATCGGCGATGCACTGCGCAGAGGGTATGACTGGGAGCAGATTGTGGAATGGAGTAAAATTGATAAATTCTTCATTTGGAAAATCAAAAAACTGATTGACTTCGAGACCACCATCAAAGAAAATAAATTCAGTACCGAAATTCTGAAAGAAGCCAAGCAACTCGGTTTTGCCGATGTGAATATTGCCGTACTCTGGGAAATTTCAGAACGGGAAGTCTTCAATTTCAGAAAGCAAAACGGCATTATGCCAGTCTTTAAAATGGTAGATACCTGCGCTGCAGAGTTCGAATCTGAGACCCCATATTTCTACGGAACCTACGAGGAAGAAAACGAAAGTGTAGTTTCGGACAAAGAGAAAATCATCGTGCTGGGATCCGGCCCTATCCGCATCGGGCAAGGAGTGGAATTTGACTACGCTACCGTACATTCCGTATGGGCCATCAAAGAAATGGGCTACGAAGCCATCATCATCAATAATAATCCCGAAACCGTATCTACCGATTTCTCCATTTCAGACAAACTCTACTTCGAACCGCTTACGGAAGAAGATGTCATGAATATTATAGAACTGGAAAAACCGAAAGGAGTCGTGGTACAGTTCGGCGGACAAACCGCCATTAACCTTGCAGATAAACTGGCTGCCCACGGCGTACAGATTCTGGGAACCACGCTTGAAAATCTGGACCGTGCCGAAAACCGGGACAAATTTGAAAAAGCATTGCAGGAACTTGCCATTCCGCAGCCGCTGGGTAAAACATCATTCTCCAAAGAAGAAGCCATTAAAATTGCCAATGAAATCGGCTATCCCGTGCTGGTAAGACCCAGTTATGTACTGGGTGGCCGTGCCATGGAAATTGTGTACAATGAGACCGAACTGGCGCACTATATGGAACATGCCGTAGAAGCCAGCCCCGAGCATCCGGTACTGGTAGATAAATATATGGTAGGCAGGGAAATAGAAGTTGATGCCATCTCTGACGGCGAAACCGTAATCATTCCCGGAATTATGGAACATATAGAACGTGCCGGCGTACACTCCGGGGATTCCATAGCTGTTTATCCGCCTCAGAATATCTCCGAGGAGGAAATTCAGACCCTGGTAGATTATACCCAGAGACTGGCCAAAGGGCTGAATGTAATTGGCTTGATGAACATACAGTACGTGCTGTTTCAGGGCAATGTATATGTGATTGAAGTGAACCCGAGATCATCGAGAACTGTTCCGTTTTTATCTAAAATTACCGGCGTACCGATGGCGAATCTTGCTACCAAGGCAATTTTGGGCGAAAAACTGAAAGACCTGGGTTACCAAAACGGCCTGGTGCCCAATAAACCCGGTGTGTTTGTGAAAGTACCCGTATTTTCTTTCTCCAAATTAACCAAAGTGGACATTTCTCTGGGTCCCGAAATGAAATCTACCGGAGAGGTAATGGGCAAAGATACCACACTGGAAAAAGCACTCTATAAAGGTTTGGTAGCCGCCGGAAGAAAAGTGCCCATGCATGGTTCCATACTCTTTACTGTGGCCGACAAGCATAAGCAGGAAGCAGCAGAACTGGCTGCAAGATTCCACGAGGTGGGCTTCAGAATATGGGCTACCGAAGGTACTGCGAAATTCTTTGAAGCACAGGGAATCCCCTGCAAAATCGGTTATAAAATAGGAGAGGAAGACGAGAACTTGATAGACCTCATCCAGAAAGGAAAAGTGCAGTATGTGGTGAATACCACTACCAAAGGCAAACAAGCCGAAAGAGACGGCTTCCAGATCCGGAGAATGAGTGTGGAAAACGGGGTGCCGTGCCTCACGTCTATGGATACTGTAGAAGCCATTCTGAAAGTAATAGAAAGCATGAGTTTCAAAATGGAAACCATGTAAAGCAGGAAACTGCATTATACAATATAGGGTAAAGTAAAAGTGAAAGGGAATTTTATCCGGGCCCCGAAGGTTTTTAAACTTTCGGGGTTTTTTGTGTTTTTCAATGTTGATAACAGCAAATTCGTCCGGCTTTCCGGGTTATTTTGTACGACATTTTCCGGAAATATTTTTCTTTATTTTTGAATCGGATAAATTTGTCCGTTTTAAAACTTCTTGTTACATTTGTTCCTCAAAATCATCTTATGAAAGATGCAGGAAAAATAGGAATCTTCGGGACATTGTGTGTGCTTTTCTTGGGCTATAGTTTTTATCTGTACCACCTCGGCACGGACTCTACGGTGGAGGCAGGAGCATCTGCAGACCATGGAAAAAAAGTGTGGCAGGACAAAAACTGTATTGCCTGTCATCAGATTTATGGATTGGGCGGCTATCTGGGTCCGGATCTCACCAATACCTATTCTGAAAAAGGAGCGGATTATATCAAAGCATTTCTACGGTCAGGTACCCGGGTGATGCCGGACTTTCAGCTGTCCGAAAATGAAATGGAACATCTGATCCGTTACCTGCAGCACATAGATCAATCCGGAACCGGAAGGCCTCACCAACTCAAAATATATCATGATGGAACCATTGGTCAGCCGGAATCCGCCGGCAAATAAATTCTTCCTTTTCGCCCTGTTTCTTCTGGGCAGTACATTGATTTTCGGACTTACCGGTGCTTTACAGTATGTGGTTCCGGGTTTGCTGAAAGCGCAACTTTCCTTTGAAAAAGTGCGGCCATTGCATGTTACCTCTGCCGTATTCTGGATTATTTTTTCGGCTATGGGTGCAGTATATGCTTATCTGCCCCAGCGCAATGGCAAAAGAATATTCTCGGTAAGGTTAATGAACATTCAGTTTTATCTTTTCGCTGCCACCATTCTCGTCGTACTGGCAACCTATGTTCTGGGGATTTTCGGGGGCCGTGAATATTGGGAGTTTCATCCCTTTCTGGCCATTCCTGTGGGACTGAGCTGGATTTTTTTCATGATCAATGTGTTCCGCTCCGTCGGGAGTTTCAGAAAACTGCCCGTCTATATGTGGATGTGGATGACGGGAGCTGCGTTTTTCCTTTTCACCTTTGTGGAATCATATCTTTGGCTCATCCCTTATTTCCGGTCAGATATTGTGCATGATATGACCATACAGTGGAAGTCTTACGGCTCCATGGTGGGTTGCTGGAATCAGCTTATTTATGGCAGCAGCATCTACCTAATGGACAAAATAAGCGGTCACGAAAAATACAGCTATTCCCGCATCGGTTTTGCGCTGTATTTCCTGGGGTTATTCAATCTGATGTTCAACTGGGGACATCATATTTATACCTTGCCCACACCCCAATTTGTGCAATACATTAGCTACGGAGTAAGCATGACGGAGCTGATACTTTTAGGAAGAATTATATGGCTGTGGAAGTCGTCTTTAACCACTGCAAGGAAGCACTACCACCTCTTTTCTTACCGTTTTCTGCTGGCGGCTGATGTGTGGATTCTTCTCACTCTGGTGGTCGCCATCATGATGTCTGTGCCTGCTATTAACGCTTATACGCACGGAACCCATATTACAGTGGCTCATACCATGGGGGCTACCATAGGCATTAATTCCTTTCTGATTCTCGCGTTTATGTTTGATCTGTTTCCCCTAAAAAACAGAATCTCGGCCAGCAGGTTTAATTTTGCATTTTATGCGGTGAATATTTCGCTGTTGGTGTTCTGGATTGCTTTGCTCACGGCGGGAGTGCTGAAAGCCATCTGGCAGATGCATCATCCCGACATTCCTTTTGCCGTAATGATGAGCACCCTGAAACCTGCTTTCCTGATTTTTCTGGCCGGTGGTGTGGGCGTGGCCGCAGCGTTGGGCATCATCATCCGGAAAATCGTCAGGTATCACCGGGCAGAGGAGGATTTTTCCTGAATGTGTATCTTTGTCCAAAAGAGTACTATGTCACAAAATAAAACACAGCCCACTGCTGTTTCTGTTGAGGATTTCGTGCGGGAGTCAGATCCCCGGAAGACCGATGATTCCTTTCAGCTTATCCGCATCATGGAGCGGCTCAGTGGTGAGCCGGCTACCATGTGGGGCCCGTCCATTATTGGCTTTGGCAGCTATCACTACAAATATGCCAGCGGCCGCGAGGGCACCATGTGCAAAATTGGTTTTTCGCCCGGTAAATCTGCTTTTTCGCTCTACGTGTTACATTGCGACAGTGAGGTGGAAGAAGCTCTGATCTCACGTCTGGGCAAAATCAAAATGGGGCAGGGGGCCTGCATCTATTTCAAAAAACTCTCGGATTTGGATCTCAGTGTTCTGGAGGAGCTCATCAGCCATTCCCTGGCAGAAACTGCCCGCAAGTATCCGGATTAGAGATTTGATTTCAAGGTGTAGGGGGATAAAGCGTTCATGATTATTCATGTTCGTTTTCGAATATCATTCCACTTTCCTGGTTCATTTTCAATCTCTCTTCGGGGCTCATTCTTTTCCTCAGCACTTTTGAGGTGTAGGCACCTCTCACGATGTCCTTATCAAAAAACATCCAATCGGTGATATCCTGAAACCGTATTTCTATGGTATCTCCCAACCGTACTTCCTGTGTGGAGATGGGATTATTGTCTACCGTAACCATCTTGCCAATAAAAGTTTTCGTAGCCTGTTCCTTTAGTCTTTATCCATTTGTAGGAATGTGATTTTAGTTCTTCCAACAGTTTCATCAGGGCTATCTTTTTGGAAAGCATACAGAGAATGTGGATATGGTCGGTGTAGCCGCCTACCTTGATAACCGTGTATTCGAGTTTATTGCAAATACCACCGAGATAGGCGTGCAGTTCTGCCTCTATAGGTGAATGTATCAGCGGCGCACGATGTTTGGTGCTGAATACGAGGTGTATGTAATTTTTTACGAGCGACTGTCCCATATGTTTTTGTATTCCGCCCCTTCGGGGCTTGTTCTTTCGATGGGTATCACCCATCGTTAGCATATCTCGCCCCAGCGGGGCTTTTTTCAGATGATGATTTCATTTTAGCGGGGGGCGTTACCGCCTCATCCTTTCAGGGCTGCCATCGTACAGCCCTGAAAGGGCAGTATTCACTAACATAGGGTGTAGCCCTATGAAGTGGCAACGCCACGAAACCAAGCCCTGAAAGGGCGATATACTTCTGTGTTATCATGCCAGAAACGCTTTATCAGTAGCCATTCCGCAAAATGCAAGCAATCTGTCAGTACAAAATTGGTATGACCCAACACCCATACAAGAATACAAATTTCTTCCCGGTGAACCATTGACCAAATAACTTTGTGAAGTTGGATTTATTTCACATAGCAAATAGTTGTTTTATACTTCTTTATCCGTTTTCAAACGACTACAAACGGTATTAAATGTTTTTCTACCGACTATTTTTCTCCGGTTGTTGAACCTTTGCAGCAGAGATTTGAGAAAAACAGTGCGTCTCGGATCTGAGTCTAACATTTAAATTTTAAAGTCATGTCATTAAGAAACAGAGTGACCCTGATAGGGCACACAGGAAAAGAAGTAGAAGTTTTCAATTTCGAAAACGGAGGAATGAAAGCAAGCGTTACGCTGGCCACCAATGATTTCTACACCAACGCCAAAGGCGAGAAAGTAGAGGAGACCCAATGGCACACCTTGGTGGCGTTTGGTAAAACCGCAGAGATCATGCAGAAGTACGTGCAAAAAGGTAAGGAAATCGCCGTAGAAGGCAAGCTGACCTACCGCAGCTATGAAAAGGACGGTCAGAAACTTTACCTTACAGAAATCCGGGTAGATGAACTGGTGCTCCTGGGCAGCAAGTAAATAAATCCCGCAGCCGGCGTGCAAAACTGCCGCCGGCTGTGGTTTTTAAACAATAATTAAAGGATGGTTAAGAATTGATAAGGGGTATTCCCAAATATGTATCACGCCGTGGTTCCATCAGCATCTGTCCGGGTTTCAAAAGCTGAATCCCTTTACCTTTGCCAGTTCATGGATGGATTTTTCAATGGCTTTTCCCAAATCATCGCCGGTGTTTTCGCCGCGTTTTTTCAGCTCTGAGTCCATGTACGCCTGACGCTGCAATGCCAGATCTGCAATGTCTTTCTGGATTTTGCTTCGTTCACGGGATTTGGTTTCTATAATTTTGGCGATTTCTTCTTTGGATTTACCCTTCATTTCTGCAGGAATATCTTCCGCTTTCATCTGCTGAATATAATTTTTATCACGCTCCACTTTGTCCACCAGATCCCAGGAATCTGCCCGGTAGGCCTCCTTTTTCGATTTTGAGATGGACCGCTCCACCGCATTGGCGCGGGAGTAGGAAGCGGCGTTTGCATCTTCACGGTGCTGGGACATTTTCTTCATTTCGCCCATTCTGCCGTAGCTCACATAGGTGTCATTCAGTTTACTGTTCAGCTCAGAAATGCGGATGTCATACGGCGTTTCTATAAAAATCACTTTGCGGTCAGAATCAATATTGAAATATTGGCCGCCACCCCGTTGGGCACCGTCTTGCCAGTGGGTTTCAATCCCTTCCCGGCGGTTGCCGCAGAAAATGGTGTTGACGAAAATCTGCTGTTCCCGGGCCGCAGAAATGGCGGTTTTGTAATTCACGCCTTCCTGGTTAAAGGCCTCGTTGCCGGCAATGTAGATGAGTTTCATTGCTTTGCTGTTGCCGTTCCAGTCCAGCGCAGATACGGCATCTTTGATTACAGCACCGCAATATTCGGTTCCACCGTTGGTGCGCAGGGAGAACAGTTTTTCTGAAATCAGATCCAGATCCTGCGTGAGCGGTGTCACTTTGCGTACCCAGTGTTTCTGATCCAGCCCGTCATTGCCATATTCATAGAGGGCAATTTCAATTCGGGGTGTTTTTCCTTCAAATTTCAGTGTGGAAAGCGTATTGACAATATTCCATAAGCGGGATTTTGCCTGTTCTATAAGGCCGTCCATGGAGTTGGAAGTATCCAGTAACAATGCTACCTGTACGGTGTTTTCGGACAATTCTGCCGGTAATTTCTCGCTCTGAAGTGGTGTGGTCGCAAGTGAAACAGTTTCCCGCACAGCTGCGGAATCTGAATTTTTCTCCGGAAGAATGCCGGTAAATGCAAATGAGGCAATGCCTGCTGCAATCAGGCTGCTGTGGATGAGGATTTTCGTTTTCATATCAGTTGATTTTAGATGAGTGTAAAGTTAAGGTCATCACCGGTGCGATTTTGGTAAACTTGGTGAACAGGCATTTTCACCGGCTGAATGGTCTTTATGGTTGGATGGATATATTTTTCAGTTCGCCCGCGGGAGTCAGAATGAAGTATTGTTTGTCTGATTTGGACTCCTTTTTCCGAATCACAGATATTTTTACTTCATATAAAACCTGAATAACGGGTTCCAGAACCACAGGATTGACTACAAAATCAAACTCCTTGGCCAGAACCGGCTGGTAAAAAAGGGTAGTGGTTTTGGTTTCAGTATTTACATTTGAAGGCCGGGTGAGCTGCAGTGAGTTGCTTTGATAAGCCTGATAGGATTTATACATCTCGGTGGGAAGAAAAACCTGATACTGCTCGCTGAAAGACCGGTCTTCACTACTGAAACTTTTTCCGGTAAGAAGTTCTGCATTTTTCAGTTTTTCCAGCACCAGAGCGGCAGCCCGGCTGGCCAGGTTCTTTTTAATCTGCTCCAGTTCTGCTGCATAATAATCAACTTTAACCAGATCATATATTTCATTATCGGCCATTTTTTCTACGAATTCATCCATCAGAAGCGGATTGGTAAATTTAATATGGATGTTTTTCTTCAGCTCAAATCCTGCGGGGATCTCATTATAGGTTTTTCTGCTGAAGATTTTCTTCTGCACTTCAAATTCGTAGGTGGGAACAAATGAAATCATGTCCACATAGGTCTGCACTCCGGGTTTATTCTTAAGGGTTTCCAGCGCTTTTCCTATCCGCTCGTTAATGAGCCGGTTGGCTTCTTCCTGGGTTTTTGCGGCCTGGGTCACACTGAATACCGCCACGTAAGCATCTGCTTTTACATTGGCCATTCCTTTTACCGATATCAGGATTTCATTCTGATTGGGATGGGGCGTATTCAGTACATTACCGGCAGGAACGGGTGGTGAACTGTAGTTTGCATTGCCTTTGTAATTGATGTTGCCCGATATCTGGGCAGCAAAGCTTCCCGTAAAACCTAAGAACGTGAGGATGATTAATGAGTTTTTCATGAAATTTATTGGATTAATGGTACAAACCTATGATTTAAAGACGCCTGTACCCGGCACAACTTGGTGAATCACGGGCTTCACTGGGTGAATGAAGCGTGTGCGGACCGGATATAGTTATATATTTGCTTTGTGAAAAGTTTAAAGTTGTTCTACAGCACCCTGCTGATTTTTTTCTCTGCTCAGGTCTTTGCCCAAAGTAAGGGCGAGGTGCGCACCATAGAGGAAGTGGCGGTAAATCTGGAAAAAGCCCTCAAAAGTAAAAATGAACAGGCAGAGGCTGCCGCATACGTGGAGCTGGGCGATTTGTATATAAACCGCAATGACTATGCACGCAGTGAAAACTATTACCTGAAAGCCAGAGTTCTGTATGAACGCCTGAAAAATCCTGAACAAAGTGCCGTTATTTCCAGGAAACTTGGCGTACTGAAAGAAAAGCAGCGGGATAATGAGGCAGCCGCAAGCTATTATTCAAAGGCAGCGGAGGCAAGTCGCAAGGATGCCAGCACAGAATTGAATCTGAATGATGCCAAAAGGGTAAGCAGTAAATCTGTGAGCAAAAAGAAAAGTGTCGTCGCCCAGAATATGCAGATCAATGCAGAACGGAAAAACAACAATGAACTGGCGCAGGATTACCAGAATATGGCCGAAATTAATGTGCAGCAGAATAATATCCCTGAGGCTACAAAAAATCTGGAAACTGCCTACGACCTGAGCAAAAAAGAAGCCCCGGAAAAAGCGCTTGAAATCAATAAAAAAACCGTAGATCTGCTGGTAGATCAGAATGATTTTTCACAAGCTATTGAAAAGAAAAAAGAAGTCCTGGAGGAGGATTTTATTCAGCAGAACAGCCTCCGGAAGGTGACGCAGTTACAGGAACTGGCAGATGTCTATCTGAAAAGCAATGACCAGGCGCAGGCAGCAGAGATGTTCAGAAAATCCTATGAACTGGCACTCGCCGAAAACCATACCCGCCAGGCCCACCGCAGCCTCATGAAACTGGATTCCCTGTACACAGCAAATGGCGATACCGGTTTGTCATTGTCGCTGTACCGGGATTTTCTCTCGGCATTACCGCAGATTCTGGAAAAAGACAGCACGCTGGTAAACGCACAGACCATGAAGAATATAGAGGAAAGGATTGCCCGGCTGGAAAATGAAAAATTGTTGCAGCAGGAACTTCTGCAAAGACGCAATCTCATCAATTACCTTCTGATTGCCGGACTTTTGCTGGCCTTCGGTTTCATTGTGTATGCATTACTCACCCAGAACAAACTTCGCCGGCAAAATAAAAAAATCGAGTTGCAATCCCTGCGGCGCGAAATGAATCCTCACTTTATCTTCAATAGTTTAAATTCTGTCAATCAGTTTATTGCAGAAAATAACGAACTGGAGGCCAATGCTTACCTGACCAAATTTTCCAAACTCATGCGCGGCGTGATGGAAAATTCCAAGAACGATTTCATTCCGCTTAGCCGGGAATTGACTTTGCTTACCAACTATCTGGATCTGGAAAAAAGCAGATTTCAGGATAAGTTTGATTATCAGATTTCGGTAGATCCGGAACTGGTTACCGGAGAAATAATGATTCCGGGAATGCTGATTCAGCCTTTTCTGGAAAATGCGGTGTGGCACGGCCTGCGCTACCGTAGCGACTCCGGATATTTGAATGTACATATTTCTAACGGAGACCATATTTTAACCATTACCATAGAGGACAACGGCATCGGCATCGGTAAAAGTACGGAGCAGAAAACTGACCATCAGAAGCAGCACAACGGCCGCGGTATGAAAAATACCCTGGAGCGCATTCAGTTGCTGAATGACCTGTATCACCGGAATATTTCGTGTGATGTAACTGATAAACAAGACGGAGACGGGGTTTTGGTCACCTTAAAAATGAAATACGGAAAATCATGAAAATTAAAGCCATTATAGTAGATGATGAACTCACGGCCAGAAAAGTGTTGCGCAATTATGTGGGGAAGTACTGTCCGCAAGTGGAGATTCTGGGTGAAGCAGAAAACATAAAAGAAGCGGTTCCGCTCATTGCAGACGTCCGGCCGGATCTGGTATTTTTGGATGTGGAAATGCCCTACGGCAATGCGTTTGATGTGCTGGAAGCTACCAGGGATTTTCAGTACGAAACAATATTCATCACTGCATTTTCAGAATATTCGCTGAAAGCACTGAACCTCAGCGCATCCTACTACATTTTAAAACCTATTGATATTCAGGAGCTTATTACTGCTGTGAATAAAGTATCCGAAACGCTGCAGAGCAAAGAAGAGCTGAACCGCAACCGCATTTTGCTGGACAATCTGAAGCAGAAACCCGAGAAACAACAAATCATTCTGCCTACCGTTCAGGGATTTGACGTGGTAAAGATTGACGATATCATGCGCCTGCAGGCAGATGGAAATTTTACCCACCTTTTTCTTCAGGATGGCTCAAAAAAAATGGTCTGTCGGTTTCTGAAATATTTTGATGAGTTGCTGGATTATCCGCTCATCCGGGTGCACCGCTCGCACATCATCAACAGCCGATTTGTGCAGTCTTATCACAAAAATGGAGAAATCGTACTCACAGACGGTACCGAAATTGAAGTTTCAGCCAGTTATAAGGAAGCTTTTCTGAAGCTGTTTTAAACTTTAAGCATAATTCCCGTCTATTTCCGTATTTTTGCAGGGTCAATACTAATTTCAGAAGCCTTCTATCAGGCCATAAAATAAATACAATGAAGCCAAGCTTAGCAAAAGGTACCCGCGATTTTAGCGCCGGTGAAGTGGTGAACAGAAGATATATTATCAGTATTTTACAGAAAAATTTTGAACTCTTCGGATTTCAACCGCTCGAAACACCGAGTTTTGAAAACCTTTCTACCCTTACCGGAAAATACGGTGAAGAGGGAGACCGTCTGATCTTTAAAATCCTTAATTCCGGAGATTATGCTGCCAAGGCGAATGATGAAGACTGGAGAGCAAAAAATTCTCAGAAACTCATTGCCCAGATTACCGAGAAAGCATTGAGATATGATCTTACCGTCCCTTTCGCAAGATTCGTATCCATGAATCACGGACAGATGGTTTTTCCCTACAAACGCTATCAGATTCAGCCGGTATGGCGTGCAGATCGCCCTCAGAAAGGACGTTTCCGGGAATTTTATCAGTGTGATGCAGATGTGGTGGGCTCCCGCAGCCTTTGGCAGGAAGTAGAACTGGTGCAGCTTTATTTGCGTTCTTTTTCTGAGCTGAAAGTTCCGGTAACCATACACCTCAATAACCGCAAAATCCTCTCGGGACTGGCAGAGTATGCCGGAATTGCAGATCAGCTGATTGATTTTACAGTAGCCCTGGATAAACTGGATAAAATAGGTAAAGACGGCGTGGTAAAGGAAATGCAGCAAAAAGGAATCAGCAGTGAATCCATTTTGAAACTGGATTTTTTATTCAGCCAGAGCAATGATCCGCTGGAAAATTTACAGCTCCTGAAAGAAAAATTTGTGGGCAACGAGACCGGTAAGAAGGGGGTGGAAGAACTGGAGTTTGTCCTGAAAAACGCTCTGGAAATGGGCGTCACTTCAGAGCAACTGAAATTTGACATCACCCTCGCACGGGGGCTGGATTATTACACCGGAGCGATTTTTGAGGTGAAGGCCAATGGCGTGGAAATGGGATCCATAGGTGGCGGCGGCAGATACGATAATCTGACCGAGGTTTTCGGCGTAAAAGATGTTCCCGGCATCGGGATTTCATTCGGGCTGGACCGGATTTATCTGGTGATGGAAGAACTGGGACTTTTTGCAGACCAGCCGCAGCATGCGGTACAGTTTCTCTTTGCCAATTATGGTGAACGTGAAGCGCTGGAAGCCCTGAAAGTCATTGCCCGGTTGCGGGACAAAGGCATCCCGGCAGAGTTATATCCGGAAAATGCTAAATTGAAAAAACAGTTTAGTTATGCAGAAAAAAAAGGGATTCCGAATTTGATTTTTTATGGTGAACAAGAAATTACCCAAGAGAAAATAACATTGAAAAACCTGAAAGATGGTGAGCAACAAACCATAGATCTTCAAACTTTTCTAAGCATTAATCTCTGAATCTATAGGGGTAATGTTTACCAAGGCCACTTGCAATAGGAAATATTTGCCCTGTTGTTCGGTAGAAATCTTGATATCCACTCATTATTTTTTATAGATGTACATATTGGCCACAAAAAAACCGCTTCCTTTCAGAAACGGTTGTTATCTTTTGCCTGGAAAGACTACGGATTGTTTTTCACGTCTTCGGCAGTATTTTCTGCTTTATTGGCGAATTCTGAAGCTTTGTTCTGCACCTGGGAAGCCACATCGTTGGCTTTGTTTTTCAGGTCAGTACCCAGTTTTTCCAGATTATCTTTTGCTGTATTAAGTTTATCCTTAATGGCTTGTTTTTCTTCGGGAGTAGATTTTTTGTATTTCCAGAAAGCCAGTGCGCCAAGCCCCAACAGTGCCAGTAATCCATTTCTTTTAGTGCTCATAGTTTTAAATATTTAGTGATTAATTGATTACCCAATTCACTGTAAAATCTATGCCAAAAAACTGCTGTCACCTTGTAAAATTATGTTAAAAACTTTCAGAATATAAGGGTGATGCGGAACGGTGCTTACCGGAATACCTCCATTTTAGAACCATCATAGGCAGCAAAAACCATCTTCGGATGGCTGTCGCGGTAAAATATATTTCCTTCTTTGTCAATTGCTATGGCGCCGGCAAATCCGTCAAATTCTGCCAATTCGGCAAAAGTCCTGTCGAAAGCATGCGCCAGTGACATACCGTCTGTCACCCTTGTCACAATTTTTGTGGCCGTAGCATTGCTTACAATATCTTCGCCCACACCTGTACAGCTAACGGCACAATCTGCATTGGCATAATTTCCGGCTACTGTGGCAGAATCAGAAATTCTGCCTACTATTTCAAAACCTTTTCCTCCGGTAGAAGTTGCTGCGGCCAGATTCCCTGCAGCGTCCAGAGCCACACAACCCACGGTTCCTTTGCCACCGTTGTTCAGTTTCTCCAGATATTCTGTACGCCGCTGTTCAATTTCCGGTGAGTAGTTCTCAAAACCATGTTCCTGCGCATAAATTTTTGCCCCTTCATCTCCCAATACACGGTCTTCTTCTTTCATCAGTACCTGAGCAATCTGTATAGGGTTCTGCACATCCTGAATATTGATCACACCACTGAATTTCTGAGTGGTACCATCCATCAGCGCAGCACTCATCCGGATTTTTCCGTCGCTCTGAATCTGCGATCCGGTGCCGGCATTAAACAGCGGGTCGTCTTCCAACAGTGAAACTGCAAAGACAACGGTTTCTGCAGCGGTATGATTTTTCAGATATTCAAAGGATTTGAGGGCAATGACCTGCAAAGCATTTTGCTTTGCGGTTTTGGTCTCGTGAGACTGGCTGCTTTCGGAAAAAAAACCGCCGTGAATGATGATTTTCATACAAAAATATTTTGAACAGAGGTACCGGTTAATTTTTTACATCAGGTACCGATGGTACAGGACTGTACTGAGAATTTTCTATGGTAAGTTCCTTTGTTTTCAAATTAAAACAATCATTAACAGACATTACATGTACCGTAAGGTTGTCAATTGAAATGGGTTCTCCCAGATGAATATTGGTCAGGTTGGTATCTTTGATAAAGCGTCCGTCTACCAGAATCACCAGTCCGGAACCCACGGCGGTCATCTCGTCTCCGTGAATATAAAGTCCGGTGTCTTCACCCAGCCCGATGCCCAGGGTCCGCGGATTGTTTACCACGGCCTGAAACAGACGTCCAATGCGGCCCCGCTGCACGAAATGAGTGTCTACAATCACATTATCTATAAATCCAAGACCTTGTGTGGTTTTGATTTCGCCTTTCAGCAAAGCTTCACTGCTGGATCCCTGATAAATCATGTTTTCTGAAGCCGCCGCTGCCCCGGCAGAAGTCCCGGAATAAACAAAGTCTGTTTCCTGATATTTCAGAAGTATGGTATCGTGAAAACGTGTGCCACCCAGAATAGAGGTGAGGCGCAACTGGTCTCCGCCGGTGAACATGACCACATCTGCGCTATGAGCCCGGGCCACCATGGCGTCAGAATTGGCCTGCTCCCGGTTCTGGATATCTAATATATTGACATTTTTTGCGCCCAGAAATTCAAAAGCCCGTTTATACTCCGGGCCAACAATCTGAGGAATCTGGGATGCCGTGGTGATGACTTCTATTACCGAGTCTTCTTTATGTTTACTCTCCGTGATGATTTTGCGTAAAATTCCGCGCTCAAAAAAGTTCAGATTTTTCTCTATATTTTGGTCGTAATCTGTCTCAGAGAAGCTCCCTTTATTCACAGCACCACCAATAATCATTAATTTTCCTACTGGTCTCATACCATGCAAATTTAAAAAAATATTTTACCGAAGTGCCTTTTGGGCTCGTTTTTATGAATATTTTGTATGAATATTCCGGTTTTCTGACAGTTTAAATAAAGCGGATTGACGAAAAGCTCCTTCTAAATCCCTGATTGATGAAAAAAACACAAGTGAACTGTTTTATTTTAAAGGATTTCATTTATCTTTGGATAAAGAAGTACAAAAACAGATAATCAAAAAGATACATTTCGGAATATGAAAATAGAAAAATTACAGGCTTTACGCGGACCCAATATCTGGAGCATTCGCCGTAAAAAGTTAATTCAGATGCGCTTGAATCTGGAAGAATTGGAGGAATATCCTACCAATAAAATTCCGGGATTTCGGGAACGTATTGAAAGGCTGATGCCTTCACTGTACTCACACCGTTGCTCTGAAGGTCACGAAGGAGGCTTTTTTGAGAGGTTGGAGCATGGCACATGGATGGGGCACGTCATCGAACACATTGCACTGGAAATACAAACACTTGCCGGTATGGACACCGGTTTCGGACGTACCCGGGAGACCAAAACGCCTGGTGTGTATAATGTGGTGTTCAGCTATATTGAAGAAAGTGCAGGGGTATTTGCGGCAGAAGAAGCGGTAAAGATTGCGGAAGCTCTTATAGAAGAAAAACCCTATGATCTGGAAGCCTGTATTCAGTCTCTGAAGGAAATACGAGAGAAAGTAAGACTAGGACCTTCTACCGGCAGCATTGTGGAAGAGGCGGTCTCGAGAAAAATTCCATGGATACGCCTTGGCAAAAATTCACTGGTGCAGTTAGGCTATGGCGTAAATCAGCACAGATTTCAGGCTACCATAACCGGAAAAACAAGTTCTATTGCAGTAGATATCGCCTGTAACAAGGAAATAACCAAAAAAATGCTGGAAGATTCTGCCATTCCCGTGCCCTCCGGTGATATTGCGGTAGATCAGACAGATCTGCGACGCATTATAGACCGCATTGGCTTCCCTGTTGTTCTGAAACCACTGAGCGGAAATCACGGCCGGGGTCAGTCCATTAATGTACGGGACTGGGACACAGCAGTGGAAGGCCTGGAACATGCGCAGAAAGTATCCCATAAAGTCATTGTGGAAAAATACATTACAGGTTTTGATTTCCGGATTTTAGTCATTAACCATAAGATGGTAGCGGCAGCCCGCCGTGTGCCTGCCCATGTTGTAGGAGATGGGGAAATGAACATTGAACAACTCATTGCCAGAGAAAATGAAGATCCGCGAAGAGGCTATGGTCATGAAAATGTACTGACGGAAATTCTGGTGGATAAAGATACCTCCGAACTGCTGAAGAAACTGGGCTACACCCTGGATACCATTCCACAAAAGGGAGAAGTGGTGTATCTGAAATCTACCGCCAATCTTTCTACGGGCGGCACTTCTATTGATGTAACCGATATGGTACATCCGGAGAACGTGACCATGTGTGAAAGGATTTCTAAAATTATAGGACTGGATGTGTGCGGCATCGATATTATGGCTGAAAACTTGACCCAGCCCCTGAAGGAAAGCGGTGGCGCCATTCTGGAAGTCAATGCGGCTCCCGGATTCAGAATGCACCTGGCGCCGAGTGAAGGACTGCCCAGAAATGTGGCCGCACCGGTGGTAGATATGCTCTATCCTCACGGAAAACCCTTCACCATCCCCATTATTGCTGTGACCGGCACCAATGGAAAAACCACCACCACCAGACTCATTTCCCACATTGTGAAAAACAACGGTTATCGTGTGGGCTTTACCACATCAGACGGGATCTATATTCAAAATACCATGCTTACCAAAGGAGATACCACCGGTCCACTCTCTGCTGAGTTTATTTTAAAAGATCCTACCGTAGAATTTGCTGTGCTGGAGACCGCCCGAGGCGGAATTTTGAGAGCCGGACTGGGATATGGACAATGTGATATCGGTGTGCTGACCAACATTAAAGAAGACCATCTGGGTCTGAATGATATTCATAACCTGAAAGACCTGACCCGTGTAAAAAGGGTGGTGTTGGACAGTGTAAAGCAGGACGGCTGGTGTGTGCTGAATGCCGATGATGAATATTCAATGAAAATTCTGAATACGCTGGATCCTAAAGTGGCCATCTTCAGTATGGACGAGCAAAATCCGCACATCCGGAAATTTGCAAAGGAAGGGAAAACCACCTGTGTGTACGAGGAAGGTTTCATCACCATCAAAAAAGGGGACTGGAAAATCCGTATCGCTAAGGTGAACAATATCCCGATTACCATGGAAGGTAAGGCCAGATTCATGATATCCAATGTGCTGGCCGCCAGTCTGGCCACCTATCTGTATGGTTTTGCCATAGAAGATATTGCCAACTCTCTTCGGACGTTTATTCCGAGTGCACAACTGACGCCTGGCCGACTGAATATTTTCAATTTCAAAAACTTCAAGGTGATGATTGACTTTGCGCATAATGCTGCAGGTTATGAGGCCATAGAAGATTTCCTGGCCAATGTGGACAGTCCGAAAAAAATTGGAATTATCTCCGGCGTAGGAGACCGGCGGGATGAAGACATTAGGGAATGCGGCAAAATTGCCGGCCGGATGTTTGACCACATCATCATCCGCAATGAAAAACACCTGCGTGGCAGAACCGAGGAGGAAATTAATGGTCTGGTGATATCGGGGATTCACGATTCCGATAAAAATCCGAGTTTTGAAATCATTCCGAAAGAAACAGAAGCCTTGAAACACGCCATGAGCCTTGCCGAGGAAGGAACCTTCATCACTGCCCTGAGTGATGTTATTTCCAATGCAATCGAATTGGTACAGGAATATCAGCATAAAGAAATTCTGGAAGAAGGCATGCAAATGTAGTTTCCACGTATATATAATGTGAGATCCCGGTTTTTGCCGGGATTTTTATTTTGGTTCAGTTCAGATTTAATATTAACGGAAAATTAACTTTTCGGCTAAACCCTGATGAACACACTGCTCAGCGAATTTTTCATGATAGAGTATAACTATGATAAATTTCATCTTAATTGAGCAGTCAGATTATTTGCCGTACCTTTGTTTTTATTTAGTCTAAATAGTGAAATATATACTGCTGACTGTTCTGATGCTGTTTTGTGCTGTAGTATCCCTCTTTGTAGGGGTGCAGGATATTTCATTTTCAGATTTTCTGAACCTTACAGATGACCAGCGCATGACATTGGGCATCAGCAGGATTCCGAGAACTGTTTCACTGATTATGGTGGGAATGGGGATGAGTATTGCAGGCTTCATTATGCAGCAGATTTCTCAGAACAAATTTGTGTCGCCCTCTACGGCCGGAACCCTGGATGCTGCTAAATTGGGAATCCTGGTAGCCCTGATTAATTTTCCGCTGGCGACCACCCTTCAGAAATCATTCATCGCCCTTGTGATTACCCTTGTGACGACCGTTTTTTTTATTGTGATGGTGCGCCGTATCCGGTTCCGCAATGTTATATTTATTCCGCTTATCGGAATGATGTTTGGTAATATCCTCAATGCTGTGGCCACCTTTTACGCCTACAAAAATAATATTGTACAGAATATGCAGGGTTGGCTCATGGGAGATTTCTCTGCCGTGCTGCAGGGCAATTATGAATCCGTATATTTTATATTGCCGGCGGTTATTCTAAGCTATGTATATGCCAATGAGTTTGTAGTGGTGGGCATGGGCGAAAATTTCTCCAAAAATCTGGGCCTCAGTTATCATCAGATTGTCATGATCGGGCTGTTCTGTGTAGCGCTCACCGTGAGCGTTTCGGTAGTCACCGTGGGTGCGGTTCCGTTTCTCGGACTCATTATTCCGAACCTCGTGAGCATGATTCATGGTGATCAACTAAAAAAGACACTGCCATATACAGCATTGTACGGTGCTATATTTTTACTGATTTGTGACATCATCGGCAGAATTATTATTTATCCGTATGAAATCCCCATTGGCCTTACCATTGGAGTCATCGGTGGTATATTTTTCTTAATCCTTATTTTAAAGCGGTCCAGATGAATAAGGTACTGAGAAATAAAATCATTTATCTGGGAGTGTGTATGCTGGCCGCTGCTGCATTTTTCCTGACCTGGAATCTGGGTAATGTCAATATTGACTATGCGTTGCCCCGCCGTTTTCTGAAACTGGGAACTATTATTCTGGTGGGCATTGCGGTAGGATATTCTGCACTGATTTTCCAGACCATTACCAACAACAAAATTCTGACTCCGTCCATTATGGGATATGAATCGGTTTTCATACTCTTTCAGACGCTTATTGTTTTTTACTACGGCGACAAAACCTTCAAAGTGCTTGGCCAGAATGATAATTTTATTGTGGCGGTATTTCTGATGATGGTGTTTTCGTTTTTTCTGTACTTTCTTCTTTTTAAAAAAAGCAAGCACAACATCTATCACCTGTTGCTTGTAGGACTGGTGCTGGGAACTCTTTTTTCTACCCTCAGCCAGTTTATCCAGATCATTATAGACCCCAACGAGTTTTCGGTCATTGAAAGTTTTCTGTTTGTTTCCTTTAACAAGATGAATACCGATTTGTTTACAATGGCAGCCGTTATATTGGCAGTAACCATTATTTTCGCACAGTTTTATCTGAAGTACCTGGATGTCATTGCCCTCGGGCGGGAGCAGGCCATTAATCTGGGGCTCAATTACCATAAACTCATCCGGATTTTCATGGTTATTATTTCCCTCCTGGTCTCGGTTTCTACTGCATTGGTAGGGCCTATTGCCTTTCTGGGAATTATGGTGACCAATCTATGTTATGAACTTTTTACCACCTCAAAACACCGGCATATGGTCTGGATCTGCAGCATGATTGCCTGTGTATTCCTGATTGTGGGACAGTCACTTACAGAGTATTACTTTAATTTCTCTACAACGACCAGTATCATCATTAACTTCGTGGGCGGTGTCTATTTTATTTATATTATCCTAAAATCTACGCAGAAAAAATGATTTCCATTGAACAAATACATAAAAGTTTCGGTAAGAAAAACGTTCTGAATGATGTAGGACTTGCATTTCCTTCCGGAAAAATCACCTCACTTATCGGACCGAACGGTGCCGGAAAAAGCACATTGCTTTCTATTGTAAGCCGGCTGATAGAGCAAGACCAGGGAAAGGTATTGCTGGATGGGCAGGATGTGCTGAGCATTAAAAACAAGGAATTTGCCAAACGAATTTCCATCCTGAAGCAGACCAATCACCTGGAACTAAAACTCACAGTGGAAGAACTGGTAGCCTTTGGCAGATTTCCGCATTCTCAGGGTAAACTGAACGCCACCGACAAAGAGAAAATAGAAGAAGCACTGGAGTTCTGCATGCTGGCAGAGTATCGCAACAACTATCTGGATGAACTGAGCGGCGGACTAAGACAGCGGGCTTTTCTGGCCATGGTTATTGCACAGGATACCGATTATATTCTGCTGGATGAACCGTTGAATAATCTGGATATGAAACTTGCCGTACAGGTTATGAAAACCCTGAAAAGACTGGCAGAAGAAAAAAACAAAACCATCATCATTGTCATTCATGAAATCAATTTTGCTTCCTGCTATTCGGACCACATTATTGCGCTGAAAGACGGAAAAATTATCCGGCAGGGTGCTACCGGTGATGTAATTACTGCAGATAATCTGAAATGCATATTCGGGCTGGATTTTGAAGTCATCGACCGCGGAGGTTGTAAGATCTGTAACTATTTTAATATTTAAAATTTTCAATATGATCAAAAATGCATTAAAAATCCTGACATTTACTGCCATTGCGACATTGGCATCATGTTCCGGTGAGCCAAATAAAAACACTGTAGCCACAGGCGAACAGGTGACAATTGTCCACAAACTGGGGACTACAGATGTGCCACAGAATCCCCGTCGCGTAGTTGTTTTTGATATGGGGGCGCTGGAGACCCTTACCGAACTGGGCATAAAACCCGTTGCCATACCCAAAGACATCGTCCCGGATCATCTGATACAGTTTAAAACAGATGACACGATAGAAAATGCCGGCTCTGTAAAAGAACCCAATTTTGAGAAGGTTAGTGCCGTAAATCCCGATCTCATCATTATTTCTGCGCGTCTGGAAACCTTTTATGATGAGCTTTCGAAAATTGCGCCTACCATTTATCTGGGGACCGACACCCAGGACTACATGGCCTCTTTTGAGAAAAACAGTATGGAAATCGGCAAGATTTTTGACAAGGAAGCAGAGGTGAAAAATAAGCTGCAAGCCCTGAAAAACGAGATCAGGACAGAACAGGAGAAATATGCCGGTAACGATAAAAAAGGGTTGATTGTCCTGTTCAACAACGGTAAATTTTCTGCTTATGGCAAAGGATCGCGTTTCGGGTTTATTCATGACGTACTGGGCGTAAAGGCGGTACACGAAAAACTGGAAGTAGCCACGCATGGCCAACCCGTTTCCAGTGAATTTATTGCAGATGAAAATCCGGATTACCTTTTTGTCGTAGATCGTGCAGCGGTAGTAAACGGGCAGCCTGCCGCCAGAGATAACATAGAAAATGCGCTTATACAGAAAACAAATGCCTTTAAAAATGGTAAAATCATCTATCTGAATCCGCAGATCTGGTATCTTTCCGGCGGTGGCATTACTTCTACCCATGCCATGATTAATGAAATTAAAGAAGCTTTAAAGTAAAAATATGCAAAAGAATATACCCATCAGCAGACAGGTGTTTACGCTGGCTGGGAGAGAATACCTCACTCCTCATTTCATCCGGATTACCCTGCAGGGTGAAGACGTGACTCCCTATGAAATATGCACAATCGGAGTCAATAATAAAATTTTATTGCCTCCGGCCGGCGTCAAAAAAGTACACCTGCCGGTCTATGATGATGAAACAAAAGAATGGACAGAGCCGGAAACGCATCTGAAACCCATCATGCGTACCTACACCCATCGTGGAATTGACCATGAAAAAAATCAACTGATTGTCGATTTCGTGTACCACGGTGACAATGGTCCTGCGTCAGACTGGGCGCAGAATGCCCAACCGGGCGATGAAGTAGGCATTGCCATGAAACTTGTGAAAAGTGATCTGTACCCGCAGGCCGATTGGTATTTTCTGATTGGTGATGCTACAGCTATTCCTGTCATCAGTTCCATTTTGGAGTCCCTGCCCGCACATGCCAGGGGTATTGCCATTCTGGAGACTTTCGGAAAGGAAGATGAACAGAAATTACAAAAACCGGATGATTTTGAACTGGTGTGGATTCATAACAGCCATCCGGAAGAAGGCAGTGAACTCAGCAATGCAGTAAAGTTGATTTCAATTCCGGAGGAGGTTTCGAAATTTGCCTATGTGGCAGCAGAATTTTCTACCGTAAAGGACTTGCGTAATTATTTCCGGAAAGAATTGGGCTGGAACCGGGAAGAATTATATGCGTATTCCTACTGGAAATCCGGGGTAGCAGAAGACCGGTCGGTGAGCGAAAGACAAGCAGAAAAGAAATCGCTGGAATAGTAAAAAGGTCTGAATTTTCAGACCTTTTTTGTGTGTTTTACGGAGTGATTTTGAACTTCTCTTTTCCCGTCAGCAATTCAAAAAACATTCTGAAATCTGCCACGATGGTCCACAGGGGATACCTCAGACCTGTAGGTCTGTTCTTCTCGGAAATGGCATGAGACAAAGCTGGTAGTCCGAGCATGGTGAGCGGTAAATACCAGAAAAACCGCTCCTGGCCGGAGTATACAATATAAATCAGTACCCACAGCGTAAAGAGTACGCTGGCAAAATGGAAAATTCGGGTAACCATTTTGCTGTGACGGCTGAGATACCAGCCGTAAAATGCAGTGAAATTCTCGTGTCTTTTCATACCCTAATTCAGATCGCCGTTCATAGCTTTTTCCAGTTTACTTTTTTTCATTCCATACAGGAAGTAAATCAGCAAACCTAAGGCAAACCACAGACCAAACCAGAACCAGTTATTATGTGTCATCCCGGTGAGCAGATACAGACAGCAGGTCAGTCCCAACAGCGGAATCAGACTCAGGTTTTTGGTAAAGGATAAATAAACCAACACCAGATTGATGAGCAGAAATAGGCAGACAGACAGCCTGAATTCACCCTCTGCAGGGTCACTCCAGTCTGTAAGGGTGTGGAAAAACTCAGGAATCCACAAGTAAAATCCCATGACGCTTCCCAGAAACAAAACCGGGAAAATCCATTTGGAATTGATATACGGCATGTGGAAACGGCCCGGAATTTTTTCTTTCCTCGGCATCAGCAGGATCCCGCCATTTACCAGAACGAAGGCGAAAATAGTCCCGATGCTGGTAAAATCCAGAATAAAAGATTTATCGGTGAACAGTATCGGTAATCCTACAGCAATTCCCGTAATGATGGTGGCAAAACCGGGTGTTTTGTATTTCGGGTGAATGGATGAAAATCGTTTTGGTAATAATCCGTCACGGCTCATGGCGTACCAAATTCTGGGTTGTCCCATCTGAAACACCAGTAAAACAGAGGTGATGGCCACAATGGCGGTCACCGAAACCACAAATTCCATCCACGGAATATTGGCGTTTTCAGGGGCAAAAATAAAGGACAGCGGGTCTCCGATGCCGTCGAATTTCCGGTAATCTACCATGCCGGTCAGCACCAGGGTCAGCGCCATATAAATCAAGGTGCTGACTACCAGGGATATGATCATCCCTTTCGGAAGGTTTTTCTGCGGATTTTTGGTTTCCTCAGAAAGTACACTCAGCGCATCAAAACCAATGTACGCAAAAAACACTCCGGAAACAGCCGCCATTACTCCCGAGAAACCGTTAGGCATCAGGCTCGGAATGCCTTCTTCGTTCAGTGGTGTCCAGTTTTCAGCATTTACATAGGCAAAACCAACACCCAGAATGAGCATGATAACGGCAATTTTCAGAACAACCAAAATGTTATTGAAGTTTTTGCTTTCTTTAATGCCCACAAAAACCAGGGCTGTGATGCAGATATTAATCAGCAGAGCCGGCAAATCCAGGATGAAACGGAGACCACCAATATGCGGTGCTGTAGTCCACGCATTAAGCAATTCTTTATTCTCCGAACCATTTTCAAACGCTTTTTTAGCTTCCGGATAACTGGTAGAGAGGTAATCCGGCACATGGAAACCAAGCCTTTCCACAAAACTGGTAAAATAATCACTCCAGCTGAAGGCTACATAAATATTTCCGAAAGAATACTCCATAATAAGTGCCCAGCCTATAATCCACGCAATCAGTTCGCCAAAACTGGCATAAGCATACGTGTAGGCAGAGCCGGCTACCGGAATTCTGCTGGCAAATTCTGCATAGGAGAGTGCAGTAAAGCCACAGGCGATTCCGCAAATCACATACAGGCTGATAACCCCCGGGCCACCACGAAAAATCGCTTCACCCAGACTGCTGAAACTTCCGGCTCCAATAATGGCCGCCAGACCAAAAAATACAATATCCCATACCCCTAAAACCCTGTTTAGCCCCGTTTTATAGTCGGAAGGGTCGTAGTGTTTTCTTCTGAAAAGTTGGTTCATAAATCAATTTACTTAAAACAAATGTAAGCAAAACCATCAAAAAAAGATTTTGGACCTGAAAAGAAATGGCGTGATGAAGCGATTCCTGAAACAGGAATGAGTTTTTCAACATAACGTAAAGATTTGAAATAAACCCTTTTAACTGAAAAACTGTATATTCGTTTCAGTGTTTAATTTAATCGTAAATCATCATGGAAGAATCTAAGATTACTGTAGAAACCCTTGTCCATGCAGATCTGGATACCGTCTGGAAATGCTATACGGATCCGCAGCACATTACCGGCTGGAATTTTGCCTCAGCAGACTGGCACTGTCCATCAGTTACTAATCAGTTGGTGCCGGGCGGTTTGTACACGGCCAGGATGGAAGCCCGGGATGGAAGCGCAGGTTTTGATTTTCAGGCGGTGTATGATGAGATCATTGACCAACAAAAAATCAGATATACCATGACCGACGGACGGGAGGCAGAAACCACCTTCCGACATGAAGGTGATTCTGTAGCCGTCACCACCATTTTTGATGCAGAACATTCCCATCCTGTTGAACTGCAACAACAAGGCTGGCAGGCCATTCTGGATCAGTTTAAACAATACACAGAGGGTATAGGACATAATCGGTAATTTATGCGGTGTTATAGCGTGCGTCATCCTGAATTTATTCGGTTGGGTGATGGTTCTTTTATAGTAATTTTATTTTACCCTGATTTATAGGCTGGAAATCGCCTCAATTTTAATAAAACTTTAACGTTATCCACATTTCCACATTAACGAAATTACTTGTGCAGGAAATAAGTTTTCAATATTTTCGTTGATAATTTATGATTTCTAAATCTATAAAATGAACCGAAGAAAAATCATCGTGGCGGCTGCTGTATTTTATTACAGTTTTTCTGCCGCTCAGGACTCGCAATATTTTAGTGACCGCCAGCAGTATACGTATAATCTTGCCGGGAATCTGTACCAGACCCGGATCTATAATGCTGCCCAGTATGAGTATGCCCAGCAGTATTTTTACAATCAGACACTGGAGGCTTCCCAAAAAGAGGCCGCTCAGTTTTTTGATCAGGTAATCGGTGTCATGCTGCAGAAAAATCATGCAGAGCAGGGACTGGCTGCTTTTATTAAAGAATATCCGCGTTCATCATTCTTTGCCCAGGCCAATCTGCCTTTGGCGGATTACTATCTGGCTCAGAAAGATTTCCCGAAAGCACTGGAAACTCTGGAGAAAGTAAATCAGTACCAGTTGTCGCGCCGGGAAAATCAGGATTATATCCTGAAACTGGGTTATGCCAAATTTATGACCGGCGACAGTAAAGGTGCCGTACAGGCGCTGGAAGAGGTGTACCAGAGCGGTAATGCCGAAAATAAAAGTGAAGTGGCCTATATGCTGGGACATTTGCATTATGCAGAGCGCCGGCATGAGCAGGCATTCCAGTATTTCGACAGCATCAAAGATGATGGCAAGTTTGCCAGACTGGTAAGACCGTACTATGTTCAGATGTATTATAATGAGAAGGATTATGATATGGCGGTTTCAGAAGGTCGTCAGTTGCTCACTGAGCCTGATATTTCTGAGGCCTATAAAGCCGAGGTTCATAAAATTATGGGTGAAAGTTTCTTCATGAAACAAAATTATACGGAAGCATATCCCCATTTGAAGTCTTTTGTGGAAAGCAAAGAGAATCCCAGCGAAAGTGATCTGTATCAGATGGGATTTGTAGCGGCCCAACTTCAGAAATACGATGAAGCGGTTTCGTACTACAACCAGCTCATCAACAGTAATTCTGCACTTTCTCAGAACGCATATTATCAGCTGGGAAATGCATATATTCAGACCGGGCAAAAACAGGAAGCGCTTTCTGCGTACCGCTCTGCCTACCAGATGTCCTATGATTCGCAGGTGCAGAAACTGGCTCATGAACAGTATGCGAAACTGAGTTACGACATCGGAAACCCTTTTGATGCCGCGCCAAAAGTAATTCAGGAGTATATAGACAACTATCCCGCCGATGCGAAAACGCCTGCAATGAAATCTCTGCTCGTAAAGTCTTATCTCTATTCCGGTGATTTTAAAGAAACCCTGGCGGCTATTGATAAATTGCCTGATTCTACACCGGAAACCGACAAAATAGATCAGGAAGTTTCTTATATGCTGGGAACAGAAGAGTTCAATAAAGGTAACTTTGATGCGGCCGAACAGTATTTTCAGCGCAGTCTGGAATATAATTTAAATATCGAATTTAACCTCAGAGCACAATACTGGCTGGGACAGACCCATTACCAGAAGGGAAATTACACGGGGGCTGTTTCTGCTTATGAGGGATTGCTGAATGCAGGGACTTTCCCGGAAAAGCAGCAGTTGCCTTATGATTTGGGATATGCTTATTTTAAAAATAAAGATTTTGCTCAGGCACAGCAATATTTTGCGGAATATCTGAAAAATCCCAAGGCCGATTTTAAAAATGATGCCGAACTCCGGCTGGCAGATACCCATTATGCCAATAATGAACTGGACGAAGCAGTAGCCATCTATGACCAGTCCGAAACTATGGATGATTATACTGTGTTCCAAAAAGGAATGGCTCTTGGTTTTCAGGGAAAGGGCAATGAGAAAATCGCTGCTTTAAAAGGCCTGATTTCACAATATCCGAACTCTGATTATGCTGATGATGCTCAGTATGAAATTGGAGTGACGTACGCTTCCCTGGCAGATTATGCCAGTGCCAATGACTATTTCGGGCGGGTGATCAATAAAAGTGCAGACAAGGATCTTGTGGCAAATGCGCAGATTTACCGTGCCCAAAATTATATCGATCAGAATGACGACAGTAAGGCACTGTCCGAGCTGCAATCACTGGGCAATCAGTACAGAAATACCGCTTATGCCTCCAAAGTTGTGCAGGCGGCAAGACCATTATTTCTGAAAACCGGCGACGTTTCCGGATATCAGGAATTCGCATCGTCTTTCGGGGTCCGGCTGGATGCTTCAGAGCTGGATGAAATCAACCTTTCTTCTGCCAAACAATTTTATACGAAGAAAGATTACAAAAATGCCATTCCGCTGTATGAAAAATACCTGAGCCAGAATCCTACCGGAGAAGGGTTGTACCAGGCGCAGTTTGAACTGGGCGAAAGTTATTATCAAACTAAAAATACGACAAAAGCCGTGCTGGTATTGCAGGATGTAGCAGGCGTTCAGAATGATTATCAGCAGGAAGCCCAAACCAGAATTACACAAATTTTCCTGGCGCAGGGGGATACCGCAGCAGCAAAACCATATCTCATTGCCCTTGCGGATGCCGGAAATGTGAACATCCGGAACTACGCACTGGTGGAACTTATGAATATTTATGCTGGTGAAAAAAACTTTAAAGAGGCAGAAAAACTGGCAGATCAGGTATTGACCAATACCAAAAATGCGCCGGCTGTTCTGGAAAGTGCAAAAGTCATCAAGGCCAGAAGCCTGATGAACAGCGGAAAAGATAAAGACGCTCAGTCCGCCTATACCTCGCTGGAAAAATCGTCTAACGCTGCTGTTGCGGCAGAAGCACTGTTTGCAAAGGCGTATTTCCAGAACAAGGCAAAATCTTATAAAGCATCTAATGAAACCATTTTTAAACTGGCCAACAATTACGCCGCCGAAGAGTACTGGGGAGCCAGAGCACTGGTAGTGATGGCCAGAAACTATATTGGTCTGAAAGATAATTATCAGGCCAGCTACACTGTGGATCAACTGATTGCCAATTATCAAGACTTCCCGGATGTGGTAGCCGAAGCAAAAGAAGTAAAAAAATTAATTAAGTAAAAATTCCTGAGAAAAATACAGCCATGTATGTCCGGCAGACTATTCTTAAAAAGATCATTATGAAAAAAAGCATTCAATTGATATCACTCCTTTTTCTGGGAATTTCGCAGTTTACCGTTGCGCAGATTAAAGACGAAAAACTTATTCTGGACAGAAAACGTGAACCCGAAGTAAAGAAGATAGAAAAGAAAAAAACATCTGTTGAAACCATTAAAAACTACCCGCCCGAAGAGAAAGCGCAGAACCCGGTAACCTATGACCTGACCAATGTTCCCGCGGTTTCAGATTTTACCACTTCTACCATTCAGGGCGAGGATATTTCACCGCAACTGGGGGTAGATTATCACAGAAATTACCTGCAATTCGGGATGGGCAATTATGGCAAAGTCCTTTTTGACGGGAATGTTTCCTATGTGCTGGAAAATAAAACTGAAGTGGGTGCAGATGCACACGTACTTTCCACACATGGTCTGAAAGATGAGTATGACTGGGAAAGCCGCTCATCTCGTGTGGATGTTGCTGCGTATCTGAACAGTTACAGCGAAAAAGGGAAATTCAATGCGACCGCAGGTTTCGGCTCTCATGACTACAGCTATTACGGAATATATGCCCTGCAGCCGGCGGCGGACATTAACCTGAATCAGAAAGTTCAGAAAATCAGCCTGAACGGTTACTACGATTTTTATTCTAATGAAATCCTAAATGATGCACGCCTGAAAACGTCATTTCTTACGGATAAATTTGATGCAAAAGAAAATTACGGTGGTCTGGACCTGAATCTCTCTAAACATGCCATCAGTTTCCCGCTGGAGGGTGTCACGCTGAATGCTGACCTGGCAGTGGGCGCAGAAACGCTGAACACACAATTCGATATTCTGGACCAGAAGCAGTCCCGGTTCTTTGAAGGGTTTCTGGAACCGAAGCTGTCTTTCTATCGGGGAAAATCTTATCTGATGATTGGTTCGGGATTCAGCTTTCTCAATGCAAATAAGTCAGACAATACGATGCCAGAACAGGTAAAAAGCAATAAAACCTACTGGTTTCCGAGAGCTGAAATTTACTTTGCCAGTTCAGAAAAGGCCAATCTGTATCTGGGCGTAGACGGCGGTTTACAGCACAATTCCTATGGTTCTATGTTGATGGAAAATCCTTATCTGCTGTCTGATCAGGAAATACGGCCTACCGAAACCAAATACCGCCTTTATTTTGGAATTAAAGGAGATGTGAATGAACAGTTAAAGTATGATCTCTCCGCCGGGTTCTCCAAAGTCAATGATATCTTATTCTATAAAGCCAATGGGATTTTCGATAATGACAATACCCTGAACCGGGCAGCATACAATTATGCCAATACGTTCTCGGCCGCTTATGGTGACGGTTCTGTGAATGAGGTAAAGGCTTCATTGCAGTTCTTCCCGCTGGAAAATCTGGCACTGGACGGCGATTTGACCTACAATTATTTCCACCTGACCAATGAAGAGGAAGTTTTCAATAAACCCTTGTTCCGTGCAGGACTGGGAGCCAAATATACCATGCTGGATAAAAAATTGTTATTAGGTTTCAAAGGGTTCTTTGTGTCAGATAAATCTACCAACTACTTTGATATTCAACCGGATGCCACAGATTCTTCACTGCTTACCAGTACCGAATATGCCAATGGAACCGTGAAGGGGTACGCAGATTTTAATCTGCATGCAGAATACCGGGTTCACAATAATGTAAGCGTATTTCTGATGGGAAATAATCTGCTGAACAAACAGTATGAATCCTTTAAAGGATATAAAGTGCTGGGCGCTCAGATTTTAGGCGGCCTCAAGGTAAGTTTCTAAAGAACGATACTTCAATAAGCATATACCGTTTCGTTTCGCGAAGCGGTATTTTTGATTGAAAAATGAAGAAGTTTAAAAATTATTCAGCTAAATTTGATGCATTAAAACCGAATCATTAAAACTATGGAAAATGTATTTGAGAGCAAGGATGCACAATATTATATAGACCGCATCAACCGGTTAACACCGGATACGCAGCGGAAGTGGGGGAAAATGACCGCTGATCAGGTTCTGGCTCACCTCAATGTGCCCTACTCATTCATCTTCGAGCCAGAGAAGCATAAAAAGCCGGGCGGAATAGCAAGATTCATCCTGAAGAATTTTGTGAAATCCAAAGTAGTCAGTGAGCTGCCGTACAAAGAAGGCATTCCGACTTCGCCCGCTTTCATCATTGCTGACCATCGGGATTTCGAGGAAGAAAAAAAGAAACTCATCGGAAATATACAGAGAGTACAGCAACTGGGTGCGTCTGCATTTGAGGGAAAAGAAAACTTCAGTTTCGGCAAGATGACCGCAAAGGAGTGGAATAATATGTTTGCCAAGCACCTTAATCATCACTTGAAACAATTTGGTGTATAGTATTATTAAACAATATTTTATATTAATCAACAAAAAAAACACATGAAGAATTTATTATGTATATTTTTACTGGCTTCCAGTTTTGTATCCGCACAGATGCCGGATATCTCCAGGGTTTGGCTCAATGAAAACCAATGGTATACAGGCGGTATAGGAAACCAGGATACAAAGCTGAATTTGCGCATATCACTTTCACAGCAAGACCGAAAAAATGATCAGGAATATTTTGTGTCGGGAGTGACCATCGTAGAAAGAAATCTGGCGAATTTTGAAGGGAAAATAAAAATTACCAAATACAAAGGCGGGAAGAAGAAAAGTGTGGTATTCGGAGAATATGATTTTGCAGAAGAACCAAAAGGGAAACACTCCGGAATTTTTAAAGGTAAATTCATTCATACGTTTAAATGGAACAAAAAAACCGAAAAGATTGAAAGTAATTTCATGCAGTTTACCGGTGACTGGACCAGTTACGACGGCACTTTAAACCTTAAAACCAATTGGAAAAATCATTAAATCAATTTACATGAAATTAGGCGCATTCTCCATAAGTCTGCATGTGAAAGACATTCAGCAGTCACTTCAGTTCTATCAGAAGCTGGGCTTCAGTTTGTTGGGCGGAAATATAGAACAAAACTGGGTTATTCTGAAAAATGGTGCTACAGTCATAGGTCTTTTTCAGGGCAGGCTTCAGGAAAACGTGCTTACCTTTAATCCCGGCTGGGATCAGAATGCACAGAATACAGAAAACTTTACTGATGTACGTGACATTCAGCGTCATCTGAAATCGCAGGGTATAGAATTCGTTCGAGAAGCTGATACTGAAACCACTGGCCCGGAACATTTCATCATCAAAGATCCGGATGGGAATGTAATCATGCTGGATCAGCACAGATAATGACAGGATTATAATAAAGGCAATAAAAAAGGGTTGAGGGCAATTTGTCTGCGGCAGTTTTTATATCCGGTAAATGGCCATGAACAGGAGCTCATGATGGGGTGGAAGCACAGCCCTGCCATTCCTGTAAAAGTAGAATCTATGGACAAATTAAGCAGAATCACAGACAAGCTGAAGGAAATCAGAACAATCGTCCGGGAAAAGTAATCAGCTGAGCAGTTTTTCAAAAGCCATCCGGGAGCTGCCCCGGTAATATACTTCACCACAATAGGTGTAACCCAGGTTTTTAAGGATTTTCAGCATGGCGTGGTTGTCAAAATTAGTATCCACTTTCATGCTGAATATGCTGTTTTTGCGTGCGATTTCTTCGGCAAATTTAAAGATGGAATAGGTGAGGCCTCTGCCGGTCTGACCTTTTGCCACTACAATGCGGTGCAGGACTACAAAATCCTGCTCAGACAGCCAGGCTCCTTCAATATTTTGATAGGCAGGTTCATCATTTCTGATGATGGCTGCATACGCCAGGATGTCCTCATTTTCAGTGACCACATAGCCATTTCCATTCGCAATATCTGCTGCAATGGAATCCGGGTTCGGATAGCCGTCCTGCCACTGCTCGGAACCCTCTCTGGCACGGCGCAGGATGGCATCCTGAAAGAGCGGCCAGATAATGGTCTGATCCTGAGGCAGAGCTTTTCTGAATGTCAAATTCTTCATTTCCGGGGAGAGTCTGTAAAAAAAAAGAACCGGAACACCCAACGCTTCCGGTTCAAAAAGTAGTAAAATTTAAATTTGATATGAATTTGGGTTTTTTTGGTTATTTGTCTCACGCAGCCATTCATCTATAATCTCAAACGCTTTCTGCTCATCCAGCAGAACGGTTTGTACTGCGTGTATTTTTTCTTCTTCTGTTTCTCGGATTATGATCTGGTTTTCTATGCCTGCAGCTGTAAGTTTTTGCTGCATTAATTCTGCCAGATGTAGTTCTTCACTTTCGAAAACGGAAACTGGATTTCTCATATCATTTCCAAATTTTGGAACTTTAAAAGTACAAATAATTTTTGACTTGAGAAAATTAACCTTTCGTTAATTTTTTGTTCAACGCTGAGACCTGAAACTCGGGTTCCGGTGATGATAATTCTGTGAAACAAGCGAATTGATGTACAGTACACCAATGATTATGGCTCCGGAACTGGCTGCCATACGGTTCTTGTTTAAGCAGCAATAAGATTGTTGCACGTTGCAAAGGTGACCCCTGCCGGCTATCGGGAAAGATAGTGTTTGAAGATCAGCCATTTTTGCTGATGGTACTTTTTTATGGGCTGATGAATCCTCCGTTTCAGCGTCCCGGGGATCATGCCATAAAATCCGAAATGCGAGCGGACTACTGCCCATAGATGACCGAAGCCCTGCGTTATTCCGAAATAGATGCCGGCTACACCATCCAGACACAATCTGAAGAAAATCAGCCATAACAACTTGGGAAAGGGGAGGTTCTTCAGCAGCATCGTGAGATTGTTCCGGAAGTTGAGATAAGTTTTCTGCGGGTTTTGCTTATTCAGGGTGCCGCCTCCGGCATGGTACACCACAGACTGACCGGTATAGAAAATCTTTCGCCCGGAATTCTTCAGTCGCCAGCACAGGTCTATTTCTTCCTGATGCGCAAAAAAACGTTCATCAAATCCATTTTCCTTCCAAAAATCTGCGGACTGTATAAAGAGACTGCATCCTGATGCCCAGAATACTTCTGCCACATCATCATACTGCCCTAAATCCTGCTCCAGCCGGTCGAAAATACGGCCTCTGCACCAGGGATAACCCAGATTGTCGATCATGCCGCCGCCGGCACCGGCAAATTCAAAATGAGTACGGCGGTTATAATCCAGTATTTTGGGTTGTACAGCGGCCACTTCCGGATGATGCTCAAAAACATCAAGCACCGGTTCCAGCCAGCCTGGGGTGACTTCTACGTCCGAGTTCAACAGGCAGTAAATATCAGCATTGATCTGTTTCAGGCCTTCATTATAGCCACCGGCAAATCCGTGGTTTTTTGCATTCTGAATCACTTTTACCTCGGGGAAATCAGATGCCAGAAAGGACACCGAATCATCTTCTGAGGCATTATCAATAACAAAAACTTCGGCGTTTGCGGAGTGGGCAATTACCGACGGAAGAAACTGTTCCAGCCATTTTTTTCCGTTCCAGTTCAGGATGACGATTGCTAAAGATTTCACAGGCCGGGATTAAAGGTTAATCGTATTTTTGATGCGGGCGGCATATTTCCAGCGGCGGTGAGACCACAGATAATTATCCGGATTCTTTCGAATGGTCTCTTCCAGCATCTTATGAAATTTTACCACCACTTCATTGGGCTGAAACTTCTCGCCTTCAGGCTCGATTCTATGATAATTGACCTGATAATAGCCGCGTTTTACCTTTTTCATCTCACAGTAAATCAGTTCCATATCAAGCCGGGTAGCCAGTTTATCATAACCGATGAAAACGGGAGTGAGCTGATTCAGGAAGGTGATTCCCATATTCACCTGAAGTGGAGACTGATCTGCCACAAACATATAAATGGAATCTCCGTCATTGGGCGTACGCAGAACTTCGCGAATCACATCGCCGGCCTCCAGTGCCTGATTTCCGTGTGCATTTCGGATGAGCTTAATCTTTTCATCCCAGAATTTACTCTGCATCCTTCTGTAAACGGGATAGCAACTTTTCTGCGGAACCATGGTGGCCAGTGCCGTGAACCATTCCCAGTTAAAGACGTGACCTGCCAGTAAGATGACATTTTTTCCCTGATCATGAGCTTCCTGAAATAAATCCCGGTTAATGTGCTGTACCCGTACTTTCAGTTCTGTGGTGGAAATAGAAAAGGCCTTCAGGGTTTCTACCAGATAGTCTGCGAAATTCTGATAGAATTTTCTGCGGATGGACTCCAACTCCTTTTCACTTTTTTCCGGAAAGGAATTTCTGATGTTTCTGGTGACCACCACTTTTCTGTAACCAATGATGTAGTACACCACGAGAAAGATTACATCTGAAAATACATAAAGTACCCTCATCGGAAGTTTGGAAATCAACAATACAAGGTAGAAAATTATATTCATAGATGACCTGCAAATTTAGCGATAATTATTATAATGGAAGGTTTTTTGCTATTGCATAAAGTTATACTTTTATAAAAAATTTAAAAGAATGAAAAATTTGAAGTTTTCACTTCTGACTTTGGGACTATCCGGCATGGTGATGCTGAGTTGTTCCCAGAAAACAGATGCAGGAACAAATGCTGACACTGCTCGGGACAGTGGAGCGGTAGAGACAGCAGACAGCGCGGCAATTGCTGCCGAAAAGAAGAAGGCTGCAGAACTGGAGAAAAGTAAGCTGCCCAAGCCATATAATGAGCATGAAGATGCTGCTAAAAAGATTGACGAACTGGTACAGCTGGCCAAAGCAGAGAATAAAAACATCATTCTGCAGGCGGGCGGTAACTGGTGTATCTGGTGCCTTCGGTTCAATAATTATGTACAAACGACTCCCGAGTTGAAACAGGTAGTAGATGATAATTATCTATATTACCACCTGAACTATTCTCCGGATAATAAAAATGAAGAAGTTTTTGCACGCTATGGCAATCCCGGGGAGCAATACGGCTATCCGGTATTCATTGTTCTGGATCAGAATGGCAAGCAGATTCATACGCAGGATAGCGCAGTACTGGAGGAGGGAAAAGGGTACAGTAAGGATAAAGTTCTGGACTTTTTCAACCGCTGGAAACCGGGGGCATAATCTGAAAAAAAACCGACGCGCTGGTCGGTTTTTTTTATATCAGTTGTTCCATACTGGAAACGCTTTTATTTTTCTGGTAGGCTTCCAGCTTTTTTCGGATAAATCTGAGTGCAAAAGGCGCCACATAAATCAGGGTCAGGCCTATTGCTTTCTTTTTCCAGCTGGTGCTGCGCATATTTTTGCGCGCATAATTGGTAACCAGGGCTACAGTTCCCAGTTTCAGTGCTTCTTCCACGGCGCCACCTTTCATCGCAGTATTGGCAAATCCCATCACTGCATTGCGGCTGAAGATCTGATCTTTTACTTCAGAAGAAAGCTGTCTTACAATTTCTTCTTTTTTCAGCACCACTTTGGTCTCACCGCTTTCATCAACCTCCTCACGCAGATACTGGTCTGTAAAACCATTGGTAAGGGCACTCAGACTTTCTTTGGTATTGTCAAAGGTAATCAGGTCTTCCATCTCTGCCACTTCTTTTTTTAACAAAGCCTTTTTGCGTTTCAATTCTTCCAGGTTTTTATATTTCATGCTCATGGTGCGTATCTTTAAAGTTCTTCGCGAAAAATATTCAACAGTTTATTGGCAATAATTCTTTTAATGGGCCTGGCGGCCAGAATCAGAATCACAAGTGCTATGAAATACACACCGGCTACTATAAAGAATCCACCGGTATAGCTGTTAATGGCTGCACCAATGAGGATGGCTACGGCAATATTGAATAAAGCCAGAAAAAAAATCAGAAAAATAGCACAAAGCGTTATCATGCTCAGGGTACTTCCTATTGCCAGTCCTTTTTCCGTAGCCTCCAGCTTCAGTAAGTCTGCGCGTTTCAGGGTATAATCTTTCAGTAGATTCAGCATAGAGTTGTTTTTAGCTTTTACAAAAAAAGGAACATTGCTGTTCCTGTTTTATAGACTCAATGAAAGATTATTTCATTCCGTCCAGTTCAGATTCCACATCTTTGACTACATTGGTAGCCTTGGCTACTGCCTGATCTTTGTACTTATCATAGCCGTCTTTTACCGTATGAGCAAGATTATTGGCGGTTTCTTTAAAGGTAGAAGAAATGTTTTCATATTGTTCCTTCACCCTGCCTGAAACATCAGAATACGTTTCTTTGGCTTTTTCTGAAGCCTTTCCGTACTGATCTACCGCCTGGTCTTTGATGTCGTTTGCTTTTTTCTTGATTTTTTTACGGGTTTCGGTTCCTTCTTCCGGTGCGTACAACATTCCTAAGATTACTCCTGCAGCGGCACCAGCCAGCAAACCTGCCAGCACTGAAGCTGCGTTATTTCCTTTTTTCGACATTTTGTTTGATTTTAAATTGTTAATATAAACTTCGTTAATATGGGTACAACTAATATACCAAAAAAAGAGCAAACTTCATTAAATATTAGTTAAAACTCTTTAATAAAAGACAAAATCAGATCTATCGTTTCATTCTTATTAAGCTCGGTATTGTCTATTACCACGGCGTCATCCGCTTTTTTAAGGGGAGCCACTTTGCGCTCGCTGTCTGTTTTATCCCGGTTGATTAAATTTTCTTTTACTGACAGTTTGTCTGTGGCAATGCCAAGGTGTTTCAGCTCCAGGTAGCGTCTTTCGGTCCTTTCGTCCACACTTGCAGTGAGAAAAAACTTATAATCTGCATCCGGCAAAACTACAGTACCGATATCGCGCCCGTCCATAATCACCCCGCCGGCGGCAGCCATATTACGTTGCGTGTCCAGCAGAAATTCCCGTACCTCGGGTTGCTTCGCAATCAAACTCACCTGATCCGAGATTTCAGGCTGGCGGATGTCCTCCGAGACATTCACGCCATTCAGATACAATACAAGTTCCTCATTCTCAAGCCGGAATCCCAAATCTATACCGGCCAGACTGCGGAAAAGAAGTGGCATATTCAAAGTTCCCTGATCCATACAATTCTGAATGGCAAACAGGGTAATGCCCCGGTATAGTGCGCCTGTATCCAGATGAATTAATCCCAGTTTCTGAGCGATGACTTTAGATATCGAACTTTTTCCTGTAGAGGAAAAACCATCAATCGCAATCACAGGTTTTCTCATATCACAAATTTCTGCAAAATATTTGGAAAAATAAAGTGCTGGCGGGAATTATTCACCATAATGAATCAGAATTACTGGAACCGGTGTCCGGACATGTCCAGCGCGATGCCCAGCATGTTCATATTGCCCGCATTATGATACCGCACATGCGAGTAATCAATGCGCAGCGTATTGAACTTGACCCCAAAACCGGCAGATAATCCGGCAAAACTTCTCTGATCTGTTACAGAAAGTTCGTTGCCTCTTTTTACATTGTAACCCAGTCTGAGGTTAAAAGGACTCTCCGGGAAGAATTCTGCACCAAATGAGAAATGATCCAGTACCTTTCTCGTGGCCCGTACTTCCTGGCCATTACTGTCATATTCTGAAGAAATATCGAACTGTTGCAGGTCATGAATGGTAACGGTAACTGCTGCAGGAAATTTTTTGAGGATTTTGGTATACCCCAAATCTACACGGAACGGAAGATCCTCGCGCGATCCATTAAAGGTCTTGAACTGATAACCAAAATTACGTGCAACCAGACCTATGGTTTCCTTGCTTTCCTCGAAGTGGTAGGCAACCCCGAAATTACCGGCAACGGCCATAGAGGTGTAATTATCTATTTTGGCATTAATGAGATTGACGCTGGCGCCAATGGTCCAGGATTTCTCGAAGTTATAGGCGTATCCGGCTCCTATGGCCAGATCAAATGCCCCGAATTCACCATTTTCGAATCCGGCTTCGTCGGTTCTGGGCATGCGGCCGTAATCCATATAGCGTGCATGTGCCGAAATCATATGACCTCTCTCGAACACGTGACCATAGTTCAGGGTGCCATAAGTAGAACCCGCCAGATAGGTGGCGGCGTTCAGCGCTATTCTTTTGTGCATGTCTTCATTAAGAAGTGCGGGATTCACTGCGGAAAAATTCACATCATAATCCCGTACCGATACGGCATCACCTCCCAGAGCAGCCTGCCGGGCAGACGCCGGAATATTGAGGAACGGATAAACGTTCTCGCCAATCTGAGCATCTGTTGCAAAGCCGCATAACACGAAAGCGGAAATAATCAATTTCTTCAAAACGCAAATAATGTATTGCAAAAATAATCCTTTTCTCAACTTATCAAAGTATTTCTGAAATTATTTCCCGGAAAATATAATTACGGCAACGAATTTATGGTCATTTCCCTATATTTGCAGTGCGAAAAAATGAAATTAAAACAGAGAATCAGATTAAATATGAAATATAAAAGAATCCTTTTGAAACTGAGCGGTGAAGCACTTATGGGAGATTTACCATACGGAATAGACAATGAACGCCTGAAGGAATATGCTCAGGAAATTAAAAATGTAGTGGAAATGGGCTGTGAAGTTGCCATTGTCATCGGTGGTGGCAATATTTTCCGGGGTGTGGCAGGTGCTGCCAAAGGGATGGATCGTGTACAGGGAGATTATATGGGCATGCTGGCCACCGTAATAAACGGAATGGCTCTGCAGGGTGCGCTGGAGGATGCCGGAATCAAAACCAGGCTGCAAAGTGCCATAGAAATGGACAAGGTAGCTGAGCCTTTCATCAAGAGAAGAGCAGAAAGACATCTGGAAAAAGGCCGGGTGGTCATATTCGGTGCCGGAACCGGTAATCCTTATTTCACAACCGATACCGCCGCTACGCTGAGAGCCATCGAAGTAAGTGCCGATGTCATTTTGAAAGGCACACGGGTAGATGGAATCTACGACAGTGATCCGGAAAAAAATGCCGATGCTGTGAAGTACAATTCCCTTACTTTTGATGAAGTCTATGACAAGAATCTCAAGGTAATGGACATGACTGCATTTACCCTGAGTCATGAAAATAATTTACCGATTATTGTGTTTGATATGAATAAAGAAGGTAACTTGCAGAGAATTGTACAGGGAGAAAATATAGGTACACTGGTAAATTTGTAAACTTAAAATTGTAAATAAAGTAAAGATTTATTGTTATGGAAGAGTTAAGTATGATTAAGGAGATGGTAAAGCAGGAAATGGAAGCTGCCCTGAAACACCTGGACCACGCGTTCCAGAAGATTCGTGCCGGCCGCGCCTCTACTACCATGGTACAGGATGTAATGGTAGAATACTATGACGCTATGACGCCACTGAACCAAGTGGCCAATGTCTCAGTGCCGGATGCCATGACGATCTCTATTCAGCCATGGGACCGTTCTGCCATCAATGCTATAGAAAAAGCCATCGTAAATTCTAACCTGGGATTTGCTCCTTCTAATAACGGAGATTACATTATTCTGAACGTACCGCCACTCACCGAAGAAAGACGCCGCGATCTTGCCAAGCAAGCCAAAGCAGAATCAGAGCAAACCAAAGTTACCGTACGCAACGCCAGACAGGACGGAATGAAAGAACTTAAAAAACTGGATGGTATCTCCGAAGACCTGATCAAAGACATGGAAAATCAGATTCAGGAAATGACGGATAAATATGTGAAACTGTGTGATGAACAACTGAAACTGAAAGAAGCCGACATCCTGAAAGTCTGAGATATTCTTGCGGATAAAGCATCTGCAGCTAAAAGAAAAGTGGTCATTGCCCGTGCAGTGACCACTTTTTTTGATTGAAAATCAGCTTCGGATCCACTTCCATAACTCCTTCAGAGAAGCTTTATTGCCGTACATCAGGATGCCCACACGATATACTTTGGCAGCAATGAATACCATGAGAAAGGTACTGAGGATGAGCAGCACTATAGACAATATAATCTCCCACGCCGGCACACCAAACGGAATACGCGCCACCATAGCCACCGGCGAGGTAAAAGGAATGACGGACAGCCAGAATCCCAGCGGCCCGTTCGGGTTATTGATGATGGTAATGCTGCCGTACATGCCAATCATTAAGGGAATAATGGCAAACAGGGTGAATTGCTGCGTTTCAGTTTCATTATCTACGGCAGAGCCTATGGCGGCGTACATGGAACTGTAGAAAATATAACCGAAAAGAAAGAAAAACAGGAACACCGCAATCACCAAGGGCACATTCAGATCCAGCAGAATCCCGGACACTTCTGTGGCGATTTGTGCAAAATTCAGTTTATTCACCATCTCTTCTCCGCCGGATGGCAGGGTTTGCTTCACTGCAGAGAATCCGGTATTCAGGAATACAGCGCCTATGACTGCCATCGTGATCCAGACCACAAACTGCGTGAGGGCAACCAGTGTAACGCCCAAAATTTTACCCATCATCAGTTCAAAAGGTTTTACAGAGGAAATAATGATTTCTACCACACGGTTATTCTTTTCTTCCAGCACACTGCGCATCACGCGCACACCGTAGATGATGATGAACATGAATACTGCATACATCAGAACCATGCCCAGCACATATTTCACCCCGAAATCCATGTCGGTATCCACTTGGTTGGCATCGTTCACATTGCTGCTTTTCAGACTGAATTTACGGTCCAGCTGAACGATTTTATTCTCGTCAATATTCAGCATTTTCATTTTTTGATCCCGTAAAACCCGGGATAAATCATGGACAATCCTGTTCTTGGTTTCAAAACCAATTTTATCATTGACCAGCAGGGCAGAGTTGCGCTCCATCTCATCAAAATCAGTTCCCGAAAGCGGTGCCAAAACCAATAATGCATCGGTCTCGTTCATGTCTTTCAGTCCTTTTCTTAATTGCTGCTCAGAATCCGGATTTACGAATACATATTTCAGTTTTTCATCAGATTCAAGTTTCCCGGTGTAAAGCCCGCTTTTATCTACCACATTTACGGTGTACTGGCTTTCATTGGCCTTCAGAAGAAAGGCGATGAATGCCCCGAAAGCAATCATCAGAATCGGTGCCAGAATGGTAAGAATGATAAAGGATTTTTTGCGAACCTGAGTCAGGTATTCGCGTGAGGTGATTAAAAATATATTGTTCATGGATGTGCTAATGGAATCACTTGATGAAATTATTAATTCTCTCTGTAGTTTACTACCGGTTGTTCCGGAAACTTCTGCTGAACGGCTGTAATAAAGACTTCATTCATGCCGGGTATTTTCTCATCAAAGGAGCGTATTTTTCCCAGCTGAATCAGTTCAGACAACAAATGGTTCTGGTCTTTACTGCCATCTATCTCAAAAGAGATCAGGTTGTTATCGGTTTTATACTCGCGGACTTCATGTGTGGTGCAGAATACTGAAAATTTTTCAGGTTGCACATCAGCCAGGGTCACGCCAAAGATATTTCTTTTGAATTTTTCGCGGACATCAAACACTTTACCATCCAGGATCTTTTTGGAATTGTTGATCAGTGCCACATAATCACACATTTCTTCCACACTTTCCATGCGGTGGGTACTCAGTATAATGGTGGTTCCTTTTTCTTTAAGAGCCAGAATCTGATCCTTAATCAGGTTGGCATTCACGGGATCAAAACCGGAAAACGGTTCGTCCAGAATCAGCAGTCCCGGTTTATGTAATACGGTTACTACAAACTGAATTTTCTGAGCCATTCCTTTGGAGAGTTCGCTCAGTTTCTTTTTCCACCACTGGTCTATATGCAACTGATCAAACCAATATTTCGCTTCTCTGAGTGCATCCTGCCCGGACATTCCCTTTAACTTGCCGAAATAGAGGAGCTGATCTCCCACGGTCATATTTTTGTAGAGTCCCCGTTCCTCCGGCATATAGCCGATATCACGAATATGCAGCGGATTCAGCTTTTCTCCGTTAATGCGGATTTCACCACGGTCTGCCTGGGTTATCTGATTGATGATGCGGATAAAAGTGGTTTTCCCGGCGCCATTGGGTCCCAGTAAACCATAAATGCTGCCCTGGGGCACCTGTATACTGAAATCCTGCAGTGCAATTTTCTTTCCGGCGTTGTAAGATTTGTATACCTTTTCTGCTGTAAGCATGGTAGAATAACTAAAAATAATGGCGAAAGATACGGAAAAAATACTGCCAGTCGGCCATTTTCCTGCTCAGGAACCGGTCAGAAATCGAGAAGTTCTGCCGGATGTCATCTTTCGAAAAACGCTGTACTGCCGCCAATCCAGATGGCCTGATCCTTATTGAAATCAATATTTACCATGGCTGATTTCGTCATTCTCACCAGGTTTTCTATCAGTGTGGGTCGGTCCTGATGCTCCGGCCATATATACAGCAGTCGGATTTCTGCTTTCGAAAAATCGCCATTAATATCCTTAAACAATGGTGCATAGCTTACTTTCCGCTGCATAATGAAGTTCTCTTTATCCGGTATGGCTTCAATAATCTGTTCGGTGGGATTCAGGTTTACGCCCGCTCCGGCAAAAGAAAACAATGGTTTCAGCACGAAGTTTTCCGGATTTTCTGCGGCCGGAAATTCATGGAGAAAATAACTTTTCGGTACATAGGCATGATGCAATTTGGGCAAAAGAAATTTGGATACCTTAAAAAACCAGTTCGGGTGTGTAACCCATGTTACATCTGCTTCCTCCCGGAAGTCAAATTCACTGCTGAAGCCTTCTATGTGGTCCAGTTCATCAAAAATAACCCGGTTGTAAATTCTTTTAATCTGAATAAGTCGTCCGTCATGTTCGTAAAACAATTGCCTGCCTTTTTTCCTGACCTCAGACAAGCACACGGTTTTGATGCCGGTAATTTTCTCGGTCAGATAAAAATCTACGTTTGTTTTTTGCTGATGCGGATGAATTTCGAGCAGAATGGTATGCTCCGGATGTTCATCGCCCACAATCAACTCCCGGAATTGCTGAAAGTAGGATTCTGTACTGGTATAGGGTTTCAGTTCTTCCAGAAAAGGATAGACCTTGCTTAATGTGTTTTTTAGCGTTCTCTGAAAACCATACAGACTGGGAAAGGACTGCAGCTCAATCAGCTGCGGCTCCGGTTCGCCCTTTTCATTCTGACAAATCCCAAAGTCAATGGTAAAGAAATGAGGTTGCAGGGTATCATTGGGCACATGATATTGAGGCGGAATGGCTTTTGCGAGTTCCTCATTGCTCATGTTTTTAATCTGGGTAATGATGCTGTCGCAAGCGTCCAGAAGTTTATCCCGGAAATTTACTGTTAAAAAAACAGGACTTTCCGAAACCCGGAATTTTGGAGCTGCTCCTGCTGCCTCGGTCAGTAATTGAATGACCTGCTTGTATTTCTCTTCGGTAAATTCCTGGTTGAATCTTTCTCTGTATTCCGGTATCATAACATTTGGTTTTAAAAATTAAATATACAAGAATTTTTGATGAAAGTGCACAAAAAAAACCGGGAATGACCCGGTATATTTTTTTCAATTGAACACATTTAAACTGTTGCTAAATTCCTGCTTATTGATTTGGCGGCCCTCTTTAGGAAACGGGGCAGAATTTGAGCCTGCGTAAGCAGAATTTTGTCCGGATCGTTCATGCGGTCTACGGTTTCCAGGAATTTTTCCATTCCATAGTTTTCAATCATGGCCTGGCGGTTGCTTTCTGTTTCCAGATTCTTCAGGAAACCTTCGGGATCTGCCTCGGGGTGGAATTGCGTCCCGAAAATCTCATCAGAAAAACGGATGGCCATTACCGCACGTTCCAGGTGAATGTGTGGCCGTACTTTCTCCAGTGCTGTAATCTTCGCACCCAATGCTTCCATTTTATCAAGATCAGGTTCTATAAACTGAAAAGCACGGCTGTCTACCGCATAGAAAGGATCTCCCAGATTCTGAAACAGAACATCTTCCATTCCTTCTTCTGTTTTATGAACCGGCATTACCCCGAATGAATATGATTTACGTCTGCAGATATTTCCCAGTTGCCAATGAATGCTGGCCAGTTGAAAAGAATGACAAATCAGGAACATGAATTTTTTCTTTTCAGAAGTCTGGTTATGCTCCCAAATGCGGTCCAGAAAATCTGCATATTGATTTTCCCAGGGCAATCCCTCACGATGGGGCGTGCCGGGACCACCGGATGAAATAAATATATCAAAACTGCTGATGTCGGGGATTTCATTTTTGTGCCTTACATCAAAGATGACAATTTCCACCTGTTCTTCCGAAGTTTGTTTAAAAACCTCTGTGATTTCTTTAATATTCCGCATTCCCTGGTTGGCCTGGTTATTATTCATATCCAGCAGGGCGATTCTGATCATGTTCATATCTCTCTCTCTTCTAAGAAGATGCAAATTTACGAAATAATAATTGGAGCTTCATTGTGGTGGGTGATTCCGTATTCTGTTTCGGCAATCATATAATCTACCACCGCATTTAGATCACCGGTTTCTTCTAAGACTTTCAGCTGTCTGTCTGCGCCAGTACCACGTTTCATAATTTCCCATGCATATTCCACTTCCTTGCGGCTTCCCAACTCATCTACCACGTCATCAATAAATGTAAGCAACTCACGAAGCAGGCATTCATAAGGGACACTTTCTTCTTTCCCGAAATCAATCAGATGGGCATGGATACCGTCTTTGGAAGCGCGCCATTTATTTTCATTCAGCATGAGTCTCCGGTAACTTCTGAAACTCAGATTTTGCTGATGCAGTTTGTAGATTTTAGCGGTGAGCGCCTGCATGATGGCGGCCAGACAGACGGTTTCGTCCACCCGCAGCGGCATGTCACAAATTCTGAATTCAATAGTAGGATAGAAGGGGTGTACCCGCAGATCCCACCAGATTTTCTTGGCATTATCTATGGTTCCGGTTTTGATCATCAGATTGATGTAGGCATCAAATTCTGCCGCGCTGGAAAAGTAGCTGGGAATCCCTGTACGCGGAAATTTCACAAAAACCTCCTGCCGGTATGACTTGAATCCGGTATTTCGGCCCAGCCAAAACGGAGAATTGGTAGAAAGCGCATAGACATGAGGTAAAAAATAACGCATAATGTTCTGGATGCGCACGCCCTCTTCACGGTTGGGGATTCCAATGTGTACGTGAAGCCCGAAAATCAGATTAGAACGGGCTACATCTCCCAGGTCGCTCACAATTTTGTCATAGCGGTCTGCTTTGGTAATCTGGTTATCCTGCCAGCGGGAGAACGGGTGAGTGCCACCCCCGGATACGCGCAGGTTGTTCTGGTGCGCCACCTCAATGAGTCTTCCGCGCAAAGAATACAGTTCGTCTTTGGCCTCCTGAATATTGTTACAGATGCCCGTTTCCATTTCAATGACACTTTCGTGCATTTCATGAGTAAGATGCTCTTCCAGAGTAGCTTTTCCGCCCTCTATGATTTTGGAAACGTGGGATACCAGATCGCGGGTGTCTGCATCAATGATCTGATATTCTTCTTCTACGCCTATGGTAAATGTGTGCATAATTTGTGCTTTTGAAATTAAAAATCTGAAATTGTGATGTGCACCTGGTGATTCTTATTTAATTACCTATGCCTTTGGTAACAAAATTACCCCATGAGATATTGGTTTTTCCGGGCACATATTCGTTGGCTTTTTCAATGGCCAGTTTTGCGGCATGTTCTATAATCCATTGGAAATTTTCTTCGCCCACAGAATTACGGTCTGCATCCGGAGCCGGATTACAGAAATCAATTGCATACGGAATGCCGTCTCTCACCGCAAACTCTACGGTATTGAAATCATAGCCCAATGCCTCATTCATTTTGATGGTGAGTTCTTTGATTTTCTTGAGAAGTTTATCACGTTCTGCGCCCTGGGTCTGATGTTCTGTGGCATATCTGAGGTGATGCGGATTGCGGGGTTCATAAGGCATGATGTGCACATATTTTTTGCCAAGACAATACACCCGGTAATAGTCTTCGAACACGATTTCTTCCTGCACCATCATTACCAGTTCCTCGGTTTCACTCAGTTTATCCCAGAGATCTTCTTTACTCGTACAGCGGTACACATTGCGCCAGCCACCTCCGTCATGGGGTTTCATATAACAAGGAAAACCTACGTAATTGAAAATATATTCCCAGTCCAGCGGAAATTTCATATTTCTGAAAGAGGTTTCCTGTGTATTGGCCGGTCTGTTGCTGGAGGGCAATAAAACGGTTTTGGGAAGTGGTACGCCCAGTTTGCTCATGAGCACATTATTGAAGAATTTTTCATCAGCGCTCCACCAGAACGGGTTATTGATAACATATGTCCCCGTAGCTGCAGCATTTTTCAGATAGGCACGATAAAAGGGTACATCCTGCGAGATACGGTCTATAATCACTGCATAGCCGTAATCTGCGCCTTGTTCCAGTTTATCAATCAGTACCGGTTCGGCGGTGACTTCGCCTTTGCCCAGTTCATTTACTTTGTTGATGAATTCCCATGGAAAAGTATCTTCCATTCCAAACAAAATTCCGACTTTTTTTGCCATATTATTATATTTTTTGATGTTAATGCTTAATTGTTTTTAAGAAAAGAACCTTCCGATGAACATGGGGAAGACCATGCGCCACAGCGGCCAGTCGTGATTGATCCATTTCTGCTCATCGTACCAGTGGTCAATGCCCTTTTGGGTTAATATTCCTGCCATTTCACGGGTTTGCTCCAGGCAGATGTCCTGGTCAGAAGTGCTTAGGACTATGTGCATGTGTTTGTATTTCCAGGATTCATCATTGGCTACAAACTCCCGAGGACTGTTGAAATATACCAGTTCGCCACAGTAACCATCCATAAAATCGCGTATGGTAAAAGCACCGCTCAGGCAAAACAGATGTGAAACGAGATCGGGAAACCGGAACGCAAAATTAGCTGCGTGATATCCGCCAAAACTTGCTCCCGCCAGCGCCACCCGGTGTGTCTGATGAAGCTGCTGAATGTACGGCACAAATTCCCTGCGCATAAACTGAACCCATAATTCGTAGTTGCGTATCCGGTCTTCAGGGTGAATTCCTTTATCATAGAGGCTCCAGCTGTCTATGGTCTGTACATTATACAGTTTTACTTTTCCCTGATCAATAAACCAGGAAATACAGTCGTTCAGCTTGAAATCATGATTCTGGGTATATGATCCCCGGGACGTGGGAAACATAATAATTGGGTAACCGTAATGTCCGGTCACTTCAACCTTCATGCTGGTTCCCAGGATGTGCGAATAAAAATCTGTGTGTTCTGTTTTGGGCATTAGCTTTCTATTTTTTATTAAACAAATCGGCAAATCCGGTATTCGTTTTCAGTACTGCTGTGACCGGAAATATGCAGTATATCATGCGGTAGGTTTATCCTGAGGCGGAAGAATGGTTAAAAAATTGTCGGTGACTTTTTCGGCAGCTTCGTCCAGCAGCTTCAGGATTTTTTCATCACTGTCTGCCTTATATACAATACCAATGTGATTTTCTATCGGGAGAAATTTCTCTACAGAGTCGTCTGTAAAACCTGCATAATCCGGATTTTTACTGTTGGCCAATGCTACCAGCAGACCAGCAGAGAAAGTGTGAGGCTCTGCCGGAGCATACTTTTTTTTCTTCAGCAGGCTGTCTTCTATTCGGGCCCATTCCCGCCAGATATTGATGCCGGTAGCGGCTTCCACCAGATCCGGAATATGGGCACCGCCTACCCGTGAGGAGGTTTCCAGGAAATACCACTCACCGTTTTCTTGTCCACGGATAAATTCTGTATGGGTAGCTCCGTTTTTCAGTCCGAACGCCGATAAAAGTTGTTTGTTCAGAGTTTCCAGTGTTGCAAATTCTTCAGATTGCCGACTCAAAGTCTGAGACCGGAATACGCCGCCTTCATGCGAAACCTGCATAGGTGGCGCCAGATAGCGTGCGCATGAGGTGAATTTAATGTGACCATCATATACCAGTGCATCCACATGATACACATGGCCGGGTTTAAAACTTTCCAGTAAAAAAAGATGCCGTTCATCTCCGAGGCGCCCTATGGTTTCCCATAGCTGGTCCCGGGAATGCAGCTTTTTGATTCCGGTAGCCGAGGCTTCAGAACGGGGTTTCAAAACCCACGGTGCAGGTACACGGTCCGCAAAACTATTGACTTCGTCATTATTAAAAACAGCAGTGAATTCAGGAACAGATATGCCACTTTCCAGCGCTTTGTGCCGCATGGCCAGCTTATCCCGGAAATATCTGTGTGTGGTTTGTCCCATGCCGGGAATCCTGAAATTTTCACGGATTAGTGCCGCTTTTTCCACATCGTAATCATCGAGTGCCACTACGGCATCCACTTTACGGGTTTGCATCAGATGAGAAAAGCCATGAACCAGATGCTCCAGATTCCATACCGACGGTGAGGTTTCGGTCATATAAAAAACCTCGTCTATGGCATGCCACGGCCAGTTTTTTTCGCGCAGATTTTCTGAGGTAATCAGGATGATTTTATTTCCCAGCTGATGCATTTCGTCCATGAAATCATAACCCTTCAGATAGCAGGAAATGCAGACTATTGTTTTTTTCTCCATAAACAGTGTTTTATTGAAAACGGTGAAACTTCAATGATGAAACCTTTGTTTTTCTGAGGATTGAACATCAGATTTAAAAAAGAGGTGTCAAATTCAAAATCTCTCTCAATATTACATTGTTTTTTTGAATTGGACGAATTTTTTACAGTATTTTTTCAATAAATTTCAGTAATAATTGAACGCCGTATCCGGTGGCTGCTTTTTCCTTGGCATACGGCACATTGCCAAACGAAACACCCGCAATGTCCAGATGTGCCCAGGCCGGGTGATTTTCAATAAACTGCTCCAGAAACTTAGCCGCAATGATGCAATCTCCCACAGGTTTTAGCGAGATGTTTTTAAAATCTGCCACGTCTGAGGTGAAATCTTCTTTCCAGACATCCCAGAGCGGCAGTGGCCACAGTCGCTGACCGGTATGGTCACCTGCGGCTGCCAGATCCCCGGCAAGGGCAGCATCGTTTGAGAAAAGCGCACCGCAGGTATTGCCAAACATACGTACAGAACTGCCGGTAAGCGTGGCCAGATCAATCATAACGTCTGTTTTGTAATTTGCAGCCAGATAGGAGAGGCCGTCTGCCAGTGTCAGTCTTCCTTCTGCATCGGTATTGATGATTTCAATGGTTTTACCATTGTAAGCGGTCACCACATCGCTGGGAAGATAAGAAGTATTGGACACCACATTGTCTGTAACGGGCAGTACGGCTACTATATTCACCGGAAGTTTCATTTCAGCAGCGGCAATGAGGGTGCCGATGACCGCTGTAGCGCCGCCCATATCTGACTTCATATAATGGAGATTGTCTGCAGATTTAATAGAAATTCCGCCGGTGTCAAACAGGACGCATTTTCCTACCAGTCCGATGGTTTTTGCATTCGGCTCCGCACTTCGGTATTCCAAAATCGTAAACGCTGCATCCTGAGAACTGCCGTCGTTCACCGCCAGAAATGCGCCCAGCCCGAGTGCTGCTGATTCTTGCCGGTCAAAAACAGTTAATTTAAACCCATACCGCTCCGAAATTTCCTTCAGATACACTGAAATATGGGAAACCCGCTTGTGATTCTGCGGTTTGTTCAGCCACTCCATGCAGGCAAACTGCCCCTCGGTAATGGCCGATGTCTTTTTTTCAATATGCACCACCGCACCTTCTGAAAGATTGAGTCTCAGTTCAAACTCCGTCTGGCAGAACGGATGTTTACCCTGATAAGGATATTCATAAGTTCCCAGTGACAGCCCTGTAGCCAGTTGCTCCACTTCTTTTTCGTCTAAACTGCCTGCATGGATTCCGGTGGGAACGGCGCTGATTTTTTTTCTGAACTGATGGGCGAACTGAGCGGCCGTATTCTGAATATCAGCAAAATCAGGGCGATCACCCAAGCCAATGAGAAAGGTCACGGCATGTTCTTCGACCAGAATAAAAGTTTCATTTTTCTGTCCCGAAAAGAGTTTGCCAATTTTCGGGTTGATTTGCTCTTGTTTTTCCTGCCATTGTGCAGGCGTGTAAAAGTTAAAATACTGGGCAGCATCCTGTTTTTGTTGTGGTACAATTCTCATGAATTCGTGGGGTCTAAAAGGGTTAATGACAGGTATTATTCCGGGCTTTCCGATTCTTCTTTCTGAGCCAGTTCGGCGAGTTCTTTGGGGTCTTTCTGACTGTCGAAAAACAACCATTCCACAGCACGGGGAAATTCCTGCGACCAGAAAAATTCCTGATGCTTCCCGTCCGGATTCATGCTGATTCTGAAATCAAACTGTACCGAATAATGAGCTTCCGAATCTTCCATCAGGCGTTCAAATTCCAGCATCCGTTCCGTCATGCCGGAACCTTCGTGCTCGCCGCCGTACATATAGATTTTGGTTTCATATGGGGTACGGAAGTTCATCATGGGGAAATCATAATCCGGATTTACCCACAGTGAAGGCGAGAAAATCATCAGTTTGGAATAGACTTCCGGGTACAGAAATCCGCTGTATATGCTGATGAGGCCGCCCAGTGAACTGCCCCCGATACCGGTATGTTCCCTGCCGGTTTTTGTCCGGTAAACACTGTCTACATATGGTTTTAGGGTGTCTGCCAGAAATCTGATGTACTTTTTTCCTTCCGCATTTTTGGCAATGGAATCGTATTCCAGTACATACTCGTCTGTACGGTGTTCGTTTCCGTTTTCGATGCCGATAATGATCAGGTCTCCACGGCCGTATTCTGCAAGAATGGCCATCTTTTTATCGATTTCCCAGTTCCCGAATATGGAACCTTCGTTGAACAGATTCTGCGCATCATGAAGATACAGCACCGGATATGTTTTATTGGTTTTATGATAGTTGAATGGTAAAAGTGCCCAAACCTTACGGGTTTTGTCCAGTTGTGGGATATAGAACTTCTCTGATATCAACTCAATTGCCGGGAAAAATTCTTTCTTGAAGGGTCCCCAGTTGATTCGCCAACGTTCCACATGTGCCAGCAATTCACCCTGAGAACGGCATGCTTTTCTGTTGGATGTGATATTGCCGAAACGGTCAATTTCCACGTTTTCCCATCCGCCCTTGGTGAATTTATATTCAATTTCTTCTGGAAATCTTTCATCCGGAATCTCCAGAACATAGCCATTTGCCGTTTTTTTCATTTGAAAATCGGCATCCCGCGGATTCCACTGGTTGAAATTTCCGGTGACATAGACTGTGCGTTTATCGTCTTCTGCTGTGGTAAGTTTAAAAATCATTTGGTTTTATCGTCAATCAATGGCTAAATATAAACAATTTCCGGAAAGGTTGTTGTTGAGTTTTGAATGGTTGGTTACTATATTTGCATTTACTCCACGGCTGCAGAATCATCACCACGCCCATCTGCCACCGCCACTGCATTTCCTGAGCCATCTGCCACAATGAGTTCTGTCCGGCCGATCTGATTCACCTTTTCAAAAGTATAATTCCATTTTTCCAGTGCTTTTACGCTGGCCTCCGGGAAACCACTTTCGGCCATCACCGTTTCCGGAAGCCACTGATGGTGAAACTTCGGCAGATTTACTGCTGCATTCGGGCTGAGTTTAAAATCAATTACATTGACAATGGTCTGAAAAACAGAAGTGGGAATGGTAGTGCCGCCGGGAGTTCCCACCACCATAAAGGGTTTGTTGTTTTTCAGGACTATGGTGGGGGTCATGGAACTGAGCATCCGTTTTCCGGGCTCAATTTTATTGGCTTCACCTCCAACTGCCCCAAACATGTTGGGCACCCCCGGTTTTATGGAGAAATCATCCATCTCGTTATTCAGAAAAAAACCGGCACCGCTTACCACCACCTTGCTCCCATAGAGTCCGTTCAGGGTCGTGGTTACGGCTACGGCATTTCCTTCCCGGTCCAGAACAGAGATGTGCGTGGTTTCTGATGACTCTTGTGTTGGGGCAATGATATTGCCCACCTCCGAACTCGGCGTGGCGCTGGCTTTCTGATAGCTTTTCCACCGCTTGCGCAAATAGTTTTCAGACATCAGCATCTGTGTCTGATCTGAAATAAATGCCGGGTCTCCCATAAATTCAGCACGGTCTGCATAGGCACGCCGCTCTGCCTCGATCATAATCTGAACCGCTTCCGGAGAATGATGTCCGTATTGCTCAAGACCTTCAAACGAAGTCATTTTGAGCATTTGCGCGAGCAAAATCCCGCCGCTGGAGGGAAGAGGCATTGAAACAATCTGATGGTTTTTATAGTCAAAAACCAGCGGCTTTCTTACGATTGCTGTATAATTTTTTAAATCTTGCAGCGTAATGATTCCGTTTCCGCGTTTCATCTCATCCACTATTAACTGAGCTGTATCTCCTTCGTAAAAACCTTTTGCGCCGTTTTTCTGGATGCGCCTCAAGGTTTCAGCCAGTTCTTTCTGAATGAGCAAGTCACCTTGCTTCCATGGAGTTTCTTTTTGAAATACGGTACGCTGTTGGTTATACTTGTGAAAAAACACCATCTGACTATTCAGTAAATCAGCTTCCCGGCGGGTAATGGCAAATCCTTCTTCGGCAAGGTCTATGGCCGGCTGAATCAGTTGGGTCATGGGCAACCGTGCATGTTTCAGGGTTTCAAAAAAACCGGCTACCGAACCCGGAATCCCCGCTGCCAGGGACCCGTTTTGCGAAAAAAGGGTATTGGCATTGCCTTGCGCATCCAGATACATATCCGCATGCGCTTTTGCGGGAGCCGTTTCCCGAAAATCAATAGCAACATGCTGACCATCATTCCTGAAACCCACCAAAAATCCGCCACCACCCAGATTTCCAGCCTGGGGATACACGACTGCAAGCGCATATTGAGTGGCAATGGCTGCATCAAACGCATTTCCGCCCTGACGTAAAATTCTGGCACCGGCCTCGCTTGCCAGCGGATGCGCAGAGACCACCAGGCCTTTATTCTGTGTACGGATTTCTTTAACGATGTTAATCTCTGTGTACTGAGCAGGGATCCACAGACTGTATATCAACAGGAGAAAAGCAAACTTTTTCATATCAAAATTGTTTCATCAAAAATAAAGAAAAAGAACGAGCAGCGGGTACACGGCGCGGGGTCGACTTGTAAGTTTACTCACTGCGGTGTGGTTTTCATTGTGATTTTCTTTTATTAATGACGCTATTTTTCTAAATTTGCGATTCAATAATTCTAAATACATCACATGGAATCCTACAAGGAAAAAATTCTTATTACCGGAGCTTTAGGTCAAATCGGAACAGAACTTACCAACCGTCTGGTAGAAATACATGGCGCAGAAAATGTGGTAGCCTCCGGCCTGGATCGTTATGATAAAAATCTTACTTCTGCAGGATATTATGAACGAATGGATGTTAACAATACCCAACTGGTGCGCCAGGTGGTTCAGGATTATGAAATCACTACGGTATATCACCTGGCTTCACTGCTCTCCGGTACGTCTGAGAAGCAGCCTCTTTTTGCCTGGAAACTAAATATTGAACCCTTACTGAATCTTTGTGAAATGGCTAAGGAAGGTTTGCTGAAGAAAATTTTCTGGCCCAGCTCAATAGCTGTTTTTGGTAAAGGTCTGCCTAAAGAAAACGTAGGTCAGGACGTGGTTCTGAATCCTACAACTGTTTATGGAATTTCTAAAATGGCCGGTGAAAAATGGTGCGAATATTACCATGACAAGCATGGGGTAGATGTACGAAGCATACGCTATCCCGGTCTCATTTCCTGGAAAACTCCTGCAGGTGGTGGCACTACGGACTACGCCGTTGAAATTTTTTATGAAGCAGTAGAACAAGGCAAATATACCAGTTTTATCTCAGAAGATACGGCCATGCCCATGCTCTACATGGATGATGCCATCAATGCCACCCTGAAACTGATGGAAGCTCCGAAAGAAAATCTTTCTGTGCACACTTCTTATAATCTGGGCGGACTTTCTTTCACCCCGAAAGAACTCGCCGCAGAAATCAAAAAAGAAATCCCGGAGTTTGAAATTTCCTACGAACCGGATTTCAGACAGGCGATTGCAGACTCATGGCCGGCATCCATAGACGACGCTGTGGCAAAGAAAGACTGGGGACTGACCTACGATTTTGACATCAGTGCTATGTCTAAGGATATGCTGAAAAACCTCAGGGTAAAATTAGCTAAAGCATAATTTAGGGTTATAGATTATAATAATTTGTAATACAGCGATTTCAACAAAGCGAAATAAAGTAAAGGATTAACTATTAAGTTAATCCTTTTTGCTGAAATGACCTAATCTAATGAAGCTCAAAAACGGTAATTTCCGGGTGAACTCCCACACGTCCGGGATAGGCTATGACCCCAAACCCGCGGTTCACGTACAGGTATTTGCCCATGCTTTCATAGAGGTCTGCCCACTTGCTGTAGCGGTACTGAACAGGGCTCCATTTTATATTTTTAAGATCCAGACCAAACTGCATGCCATGGGTATGTCCCGATAAGGTAAGCTGAACTTCTGAAGGATGCTTTTTAACCACTTCATCAAAATGCGATGGATCATGACTCATCAGTATTTTTGCGGCTTCCGGTGGAATTCCCCTTGAGGCCTTATCCAGGTCACCAAACTGCGGAAATGGCTTTACGCCCCAGTTTTCCACACCGATAACATAGAATTTATCTCCATTTTTCTCGATAACCCGGTGTTCATTCCTCAGAGTTTCAAAACCCGACTGAGCCAGATTTTTAATCAGATCCGGCACGTTCTGCTTCTGTTCTTCCTCAGACTGCCATTCTGCATAGAATCCGTAATCGTGATTTCCCAGTACGGCAAACTTGCCGTCCTTTGCCTGAATTTGAGAAAACAGGGGGATAAAACGTTTGTATTCTGCCGCATAATCATTTACTACATCACCGGTAAACAATACCAGATCTGCTCTTTGAGCATTGATCAAGTCTATGGCCGGTTTTAATTTTTCGGGATGCTGAAAACTACCGCTGTGCAAATCTGAAATCTGTACCATTTTATAGCCGCGGAAACTTGCCGGAAGTCCCTTGATTTTCAGTTTCACTCGGCGGACTTTATGGCGATATTTTCCGAATATAATTCCGTCTGTGAACAGCAACGCCATTAATCCAAAAAGTCCCAGTCCTGCAGCGCTGAGGAATTTCCGGCGTTCGGGAAAATGATTTTCCTCGCGGTTGGAAAAATAACCGATTCCGAACTGAAGCAGTCTCAGCAAATCATCAATAAGCAGGAAGACGATAACCAGAATCTTAGGCAATACAAAAATCAGGAATATGCACACTACTATCTGTATTTGCCGGTGATCCTGGCTGGCACGGTTCAGCGTGAGTGTCAGATACAGCAGGGTAGCGTAGGTAAGTCCAGTAATCACCCAGTAAAGAGTTTTTGCCACCGGCTTATCAAACAAAGTTTTAAAAGCCTGAAACACATAAAATTCCAGTAAGAATATAATGCCTGTGAGCACTACTAAGCTTTTTCTCATATCAGCTGTAAATTAAAAAGCACAAAACATAAAATTCTGTGCCTTTCTTAACTTTTTAACAATTTTTTAGATTCAGGGAAACCGGTACACGATACAATTAATGTTCATGCCTGCTCCTACAGAGGCAAACACGATATTGCCTTTTTCCTGGAAAGTATGTCCTTCCATTTTATTACGGATAATCAGGTCATACATAGTAGGAACGGTGGCTACAGAGGAATTTCCCAGATACTGAATGGTCATGGGTGCTATAGATTCATCGTACTCCTTTCTGTCATACAACCGCAGCAAACGGTCTATAATGGCATGATCCATTTTAGCATTGGCCTGATGGAGGAGGATTTTATCAATATCATCTATACCGAGGCCGGCTGCATCTATGGTTTCTTTGATGGCGTTTGGGACGTTCTTCAATGCGTATTCGTAAATTTTTCTGCCTTGCATGCGTATGTACAGGCAGGACTGATCTGCCTCTTCATTCAGGGAAACAGCGTTTTCCAGATAGTTCAGCTCAGCCGCATTATCACAAATGGTATTGTGTGAGATAATGCCAACGTTTGGTTCATCACTGGCTTTCACCACTACGGCGCCTGCACCATCGGCAAAAATCATTCTATTTCTGTCATACGGATCGGTTACGCGACTCAGGGTTTCAGAGCCTACAACCAAAATCATTTTGGCTGACCCGGCATTAATGAGATGATTTGCCAGAATCATGGCTTCTACCCAGCCCGGACATCCGAAAATCATGTCATAAGTGATGCATTTCCGGTTTTTAATTTGCAGTTTATTTTTTACACGTGCAGCCATATTGGGCATAAAATTGGTGCCCGATGCATCTTTTACATCGCCGAAATTGCTGGCATATATAATATAGTCCAGTTCTTCAGGATTTATGGCGGCATCCTCCAGTGCTTTTTTTGCAGCCTCATAACCGATATCAGAATTCATCTGGTGATCCTCTACATACCTTCTGTCCTCTATCTCGGTAATTTCTACAAATTTATCAATAATTTCAGCGGTTGGTTTATCAATTTTTACACCCTCTTCGGTAAAAAATTCACTGCTTAAAAAATAATCTCTTCCGATTACTCTGGGAGGAAGGTAGCTTCCGGAGCCTATAATAACAGTACTTGGCATTCTTTCAAATAAAATATAATTGCAAATGTATGAATTAATATCTATAAGGAGGAACCAAAATTATTACTAAATTTGCAAAAAATATTGTCAGAAAACATGAAAAAGAACCCTGCCCTTACCGGTTTATTAATTTCATTATTTATTGTCATAATGGCTTTTGGGGTATATTTTCTTTTTCTGGCTAAAAAGAATTACCACCTGGTAGACAATCCCACACCAGATACCTATTATTTTACCATTAACAAGGGAACGGAGCAAATCATTACTTCCGGACAATATATAAAGGTGGAAGTTCCTGTGGGTAAAAACAGGATTCAAGTTTATGACGGTGAGAAGAAACTTCTGTACGATTCGGCATTCAGTGTGAGCAAAGAACGCGGTTTACTGAACATTACCCATTCGGATTATTATATCAACGAGCAGTTTTACGGATACGGACTGAACCGGGACTCTCTGATTACGCATCGCGGTGAGACCATCATAGACGGCAAAAGTTATGTAAACGAGCCCCGGTTGTTCCGGAATTTATATACTGAAGATTTCTATTATCAGATAGATGAGGACTACGATGCGGTGATTAAAAATATACAGAAAGTAGAATCCCGCACAAAAATATTCAGAAAACAGGACTTTCTGAACTACTATAAAGAATATTATCAATTTTAAAACAATAATTTGGAACAGGTAAAACCATACAATTCCGGCGCAAGCAAGAAGAGCGAAGTAGAGGATATGTTTGACAACATAGCACCCAAATACGATTTGCTGAACCACGTACTTTCTATGAAGATTGATGTAGCCTGGCGCAATACTCTGGTAAAATGGATGAAAAAAGATGGCGTGAAGGAGGTGTTGGATGTTGCTACGGGCACTGGTGACCTGGCAGTTGCCATTCAAAAAGGAACCGGAGCACAGGTAGTAGGGTTAGATTTATCTCAGCAAATGTTAAATGTTGGGATTATTAAAATAAAAAAACTTAATTTAGACGGCAGAATTTCGATGCAAAAAGGTGATGCCGAAAACCTGCCGTTTGAAAATGACCGGTTTGATGCGGTTTCAGTAGCTTTTGGGGTACGAAATTTCGAAAATTTAAACAAAGGATTACAGGAGTTAAGAAGGGTAGTGAAAAGCGGAAACAGTGTGTATATTCTGGAGTTTTCAAAAGTTGAAGGATTATTGGGTCCATTATATATGTTTTATTTTAAAAATATTCTGCCCGCAATCGGAAAACTGATCTCTAAGGATAACCGAGCATATACCTATCTTCCGGATTCTGTAAATGCTTTTCCTTATGGGGAAAAAATGAAGCAAATCCTTTTGGATACCGGTTTTAAGAAAGTAGAATATAAAAAACTAAGTTTGGGAATCGCTACCATATACAAGGCTACCAAGTAGAACAACAATGCGGTAGTCCTGATGGTTAAAATATTAATTGTAGAATATGAATAGAATTTTATTAAAATCTTTGGTTTTAACATCCCTTGCATTTGCCACCTTCGCAGATGCCCAGTTTAACAGCCGAAACAGAATGGATAAACTGGAAAGTTTCGACCAGCAAAAATTCAGTTGGGGTTTTTACCTCAATGGTGCTATGTACGATTATAAACTGGTGCTGGATCCCAGATACGGTATGGATGTGAACTACAATTCCGTTACTTCCAAACCCAGTTATGGTTTCGGTGCCGGATTAATCGGTAAAATGCGCCTTAACGATTATTTTGACCTCAGAATGGAGCCCGGGCTGCAGTTTGTACAAAGAGAACTGCGTTTTGAAACACAAACCAATGACCAGTATGCAGCCGGCACATTGACCAATCCGCCCTTCACCCCAAGACAACTTACCGAAGCAGATAAAGTAAGAAATGTGAAATCTACGTTACTGGACATTCCGGTGATGATTGAAATTCATGGTGACCGTTGGTACAATACCCGACCTTATGCTGCGGCGGGAGTTAATTATATCGTGAATCTGCAGTCTAATGCCAATAACAGTGATGACAACCTGCAGGGCGTATTCCGCTCTACCCAGAATAATTTTGCGTGGAGTGCAGAAATGGGAGTACAGATTTACTTCAACCGTTTCAAGCTGACACCCGGCGTACGCGGTACCTTTTTCCTGAACAACGAAATGGTATCAGACAATCCCGGAACACCTCCTTACTGGGCAAAAGCAATTTCTACAGCCTCGTCCAGAGCATTTATGTTTGTCCTGAAATTTGAATAATAAAGACCACTTAAAAGATACGAAAAGAGAAGGTTAGCAACAGCCTTCTCTTTTTCTTTAAACCAAAGAGAAAAAATTAGCGCTATTTTCGCCCGTTTCAAAATAAAATTTTATATTTTTGCTTAATTGTTAGAATTTAAAAGACCTGAAATGCTCAAGGAATTGGAAAATAATTTTTCGGAATTAGAAAGAAAAATTTCTCTTCTGGCCAAAAATTATCAGTTGCTCTCTGAACAGTATAAAGAGTTGCAAAAAGAGCATGAAACACTGAAGCAGAAATACGATGAAGAGCGGAGAAAAAGTCAGGTCCTTGCAGAAGAACAAAAAGAAATAAAACTTTATTCAGCAATTTCCGGAAATCCAGAACATAACAGATTGATGAAAAATCACATCAACCGGTTAATCAAAGAGGTGGATTTCTGTATTGCAGAACTTCAAAACAGTGGATTATAATGGATGTAAGAAAGATTACCATCAATATAGCCGGAAGGGTATATCCGCTGAATGTTCCTGCCAATGAAGAAGAAACCCTTCGGAAAGTAGGAAAGCAGATTGAAAATATGATTAAAGATTTTGAACAGAATTTCGATATCCGGGACAAACAGGATGCACTGGCCATGTGCGCCCTGAGACTGGGCACCAGCGCCGAAGTTTTTGCCCTGAATAACGAGAAAAATATAAATGCCTCCAACGAGCGGTTAATCAAAATTAATCAGTTCCTGGAAGCACTGGAAAAGTAGATTTTTCTTTTCCGGAAGAAGCTGCCTACAATAGTTCTAACACATTAAGGTAAACTCAACGCTAAACAATTACCGGATAAATGTTCACTTAATGGCGTGCCGGCCAGCCCGGATTACAGAAAGTGAAAATCAGTCCAAATCGTGTTGATTAGGAGTTTACTCTAAATCACTGAACCGTTGTAGGCTTTTTTATGCTTGAAAATGAAGCATATGGTGAATTAACATTAAAATTTAAACTATATATATATGACAACCATTATTATTGCAAGCATTATCGCATTGATTGCAGGAGCTGTGCTTGGATTCATGTTCTCCAAAAGTTCATTGAATTCCAAAGCCAAATTCATTATAGAAGATGCGAAGAAGAATGCCCAAAATATTATAGAAACAGCCAATGTAAAAGCAGAATCTGTAAGAAAAGAAAAAGAAGCTCAGGCCAAAGTAAAGTTCTTCGAACTGAAATCTCAGCACGATGCAGAAATCCAGAACCGTGAGAAGAAAATGCAGGATGCAGAGAAACGAGCCAAAGACAAAGAACACAAACTGAATGATGAACTCAGCAAAACAGGAAAATTAGAAAAAGACCTGGACCGCCAGATCGCAGATTATGCAAAAAAAGCTGAAATCCTGGAAAGAAAGCAGCAGGAACTGGATGCCGTGACGGCACAAAAGGTTGAAATCCTGGAAAAAATTGCCAATTACAGCGCAGAGGATGCCAAAGCTGAACTGGTAGAAGCCATGAAAGCAGAAGCCAAAACCAAAGCCCAGGCACATGTGCAGGGCATTATGGAAGAAGCCCAGCTCAATGCCAAGCAGGAAGCCAGAAAAATCGTTATTCAGACCATTCAGAGAATCGGAACCGAACAGGCGATAGAAAATTCTGTTTCGGTATTCAACATAGAATCAGACGAGATTAAGGGAAGAATCATCGGACGTGAAGGAAGAAACATCCGCGCGCTGGAAGCAGCTACCGGTGTAGAAATTATTGTAGATGACACCCCGGAAGCCATTTTGCTTTCCTGTTTTGATCCTGTGAGAAGGGAGATTGCCAGACTTTCTCTCCACAGACTGGTTACAGACGGCCGCATACACCCGGCCAGGATAGAAGAAGTGGTAGAGAAAACCAGAAAACACATAGAGGAGGAAATCATTGAAGTTGGAAAAAGAACCATTATTGATCTCGGAATCCATGGTCTGCACCCGGAATTGGTGAAGATTGTAGGACGTATGAAATTCCGTTCTTCTTATGGACAAAACCTGCTTCAGCACTCCAGAGAAGTAGCCAATATTGCTGCTACCATGGCCGCAGAACTGGGTCTGAACGTGAAACTGGCGAAGAGAGCCGGATTATTGCACGACATCGGTAAAGTACCGGAACAGGAATCTGAACTGCCGCACGCATTGCTGGGCATGCAGTGGGCCGAAAAATACGGAGAGAATGCCGAGGTCATCAATGCAATTGGTGCCCACCACGACGAAATTGAAATGACCTCACTGCTGTCACCAATCATTCAGGTGGCCGATGCCATCTCCGGTGCCAGACCAGGTGCCAGACGTCAGGTACTGGAATCTTACATTCAACGTCTCAAAGATCTGGAAGCAGCTGCTTTAAGCTTTGACGGGGTGTCCAGCGCTTATGCCATTCAGGCGGGCCGGGAACTGCGGGTGATGGTGGAGAGCGGTAAGGTAAATGACGAGCAGTCTTCGCAACTTTCTTATGATATTTCTGAGAAAATCCAAAACGAACTGACTTATCCGGGGCAGGTTCGGGTTACCGTAATCCGCGAAACAAGATCCGTGAATATTGCGAGATAATCATCTCATCCCAAATAAAAAATCCTTTCGGCAAAACGCTGAAAGGATTTTTTTTGATGCATAGTGAACCGTTACGGATCCAGTCTTTCAAAGTTACCGTCGGTATCAAAAACCAAATCGATATCGTTCAAAAGGTTAATATGGATTTTGTTGCGTTCCTTCTCTATGCTTTCAATTTTAGTAGCAGGATAATTGGCTTCCACATAGGACTGAATTTTTCCGGGAATGACTTGAGCCGGAACCCCTTCATTACTTTTGATATCGGTCCAGTTTCCATCCTTGTCAAATTCCAGTTCTGCCCCGTTATTCAGTTTTACATCATAAGTACTTCCTATTCCGGTCTTCTTTTCGTAATGAATCACAGATGCTGCCGGATAGATGTCGGCCAGAAAAGATTTTACATTCGCTGGCAGATCATTGGTTTGAGCAGCAGTTTCTGGCGCTGGTGCCGCATCAGTGGCAGTTCCGGTCACCGCCTGATCGTTTGGTACCGGATTTTCTACGGTTACATTTTTTTCACATGATGCCAATGCGAACATGGTAACTACAGCAGCAATCGCGGATAATTTTGATTTTTTCATAAATAAATATTTTGCATTATTGCAACAAGAAAAGTACCATAGATTTGGAGACGATAGTATATACCCGTAATTTTGAAGGATGAAAAAAGTATTTTATCTGAAAACCTGCGGAACCAACAAGAAAATAATGACGCCGCTGAATCTGGAAGACTGGCAGCTCCGTGAAATCAAAAGCAGTCCGGTTACAGAAGCAGAACTGCAGGAAATGTATGAAAGAACACAATCCTACGAGGCACTTTTCAGCAAAAAATCAACCCAGATCAAAGCCCGGGGAATCGATGTGCAAGCACTTCAGGAAAAAGATTACAAAGCACTTCTGCTGGATCATTACAGTTTTCTGAAACGTCCCGTATTTATCACAGATGATGAGATTTTTATTGGCAATGATAAAAAAAATCTGGAGGCACTTCATGACTATTTTGGAAACCAGACAGTTTAGTTGACCTATTTGGACAGGTATTTTTTACGGACTACAAAAAACAACAGGCAGAACCGTAAAGTTGTGCCTGCAATGTTTTAATGAAGTTAAAAATCTACACAAAAGGCAATTTTACCACTTTGGCAGGTACATTTTTATTTCTGATCTGAATATAAATATCAGTTCCCACTTTAAAATGCGGCTTGTCCACATAGGCCAGTCCGATACCGATGCTTTTCATGGGACTCATGGTTCCGGAAGTCACTTTCCCGATTTCATTGCCTTCTGCATCCACCACTTTATAATCGTGTCTTGGGATGGCTCTTTCCTGCATTTCAAAACCAATCAGTTTTTTGGTGATGCCTTCTTCTTTCTGTTTGGCAAAGAATTCTTTGTCCACAAACTCCTTGTCAAATTTGGTAATCCAGCCCAGCCCGGCTTCCAGTGGGGAAGTGCTATCATCTATATCATTACCGTACAGGCAGAACCCTTTTTCCAGTCTCAGGGTATCCCGGGACGCCAGACCGCAAGGAATCATTCCGGATTCAGCACCGGCTTCCAGGATAGCATCCCACAGTTTTTCGGCCGCATCATTGCTGAAGTAGATTTCAAAACCACCGCTTCCGGTATATCCGGTATTGGAAATAATCACATGATCCACACCGGCCACAGTACCTTCGGTAAAGTTGTAATAAGGCAAATCTGCCAGGTTTACGTCGGTTAGTTTTTGAAGAATTTCGGTTGCTTTTGGTCCCTGTATGGCCAGCAGAGACATTTCATCTGAAGCATTGGTCAGTTTCGCTCCGAATTTTTCATTGTATTTCTGCAGGTGATTCCAGTCTTTGTCAATATTGGATGCGTTTACTACCACAAAATACTTTTCATCATTCATTTTATAGATGATCAGGTCATCTACAATACCACCGTTACCATTTGGCAGACAGGTGTACTGGGCTTTTCCGGTTTCCACCGTGTCCAGGTTATTGGTGGTGACATACTGCAGCAGGTTTTTCGCTTCAGGACCTTCCACAAAAAATTGTCCCATGTGGGACACATCAAACACACCTGCTTTCTCGCGGACTGCAAAATGTTCTTCCGTAACTCCGGAGTATTGTACGGGCATTTCAAAACCGGCGAAAGGCACCATTTTGGCACCCAGAGCGACATGTTTGTCAAATAAAGCTGTCTTCTTCATATGATTGATATTATAATTGAAATTGAATAAATGAATTACAGGTGATGCTTATATTCATCCAGAATAATCTTGAACCATTCTGTAAAATGATCGGGCTTAGCGCTCAGTTCAGCGTCCAGTTCTTCCATGGAAATATAGCGAACCTCAGATACCTCCTCTTCATTCAGGCGGAAATCCCCTTCATAAAATCCGGTAAAAACATGATCCAATTCATGTTCCCAAAGATCATTTCCTACTTCAGCTTTGTAGATGAAATGAAATTTTGGATGAATATCGGCCTCTATTCCCAGTTCCTCCATCATCCGGCGTCTGGCTCCTTCTTCGTAGGTTTCATTAATGCGCGGATGGCTGCACACGGCATTGGTCCACTGACCGGGGGAATGGTATTTGTGATCTGCTCTTTTCTGAAGCAACATTTCTCCTTTGCTGTTAAACAAAAACACCGAAAATGCGCGGTGCAGGACTCCGTTTACGTGGGCTTGCATTTTTTCCATCAGACCCAAAACTTCGTCATTTTCCGAGATTAAAACTACCTGTTCTTCCATAGTTGCACACAAAATTAGGCTTTATAAACCATTTGGTAAAATTTTCAACCATTCTTTTTGGCTGTCTGCTTGCAGTTTGCAAAACCCTCGGTTTCAATTCCTTGTCAATCAAGTTAAAAGTTGTAATTTTGCAGCTGTAAGTACAAGTGAATGGAATCAGAATATCAGGACCATCTGAGTCCGAAATTAAAAGCCGGGATAAAGAATTATCTGATTGATATAGACGGTACCATCACGGATGATGTGCCGAATGAAGAGCCCGAAAGAATGCTTACCTGTGAGCCCTATCCGGATGCTTTGGAAACCATCAACCGCTGGTATGACCAGGGGCATATCATTTGTTTTTTCACCTCCAGAACAGAAGATTTAAAACAAATCACGATAGACTGGCTGGACAAGCACGGCTTCAAATACCATTCTGTACTTTGTGGCAAGCCCAGAGGCGGCAACTATCACTGGATAGACAATCACATTGTAAAAGCCACACGCTACCACGGTAAATTCACAGATCTGGTAGAAAAGCAGGATACGATAGAAGTTTTTAAAGACTGATTTTAATGAAGATATTAGCTAATGACGGACTGGACCCATCCGGTATTGAGGCCCTGACCCAAAAGGGTTTTGAGGTCATCACGACAAAGGTTCCACAAAATTTACTCACTCAGTTTATCAATGAACACGGCATCCGGACACTTCTGGTAAGGAGTGCCACACAGGTAAAACGGGACGTGATAGACGCCTGTCCTACACTGGAAATTATAGGCCGCGGCGGGGTAGGAATGGACAATATAGATGTAGAGTACGCCCGCTCCAAAAACATTCATGTCATCAATACGCCTTCGGCTTCGTCTGAATCTGTAGCAGAACTGGTTTTTGCACACCTTTTTTCGGGAGCACGCTTTTTGCATGATTCAAACCGTAAAATGCCTGTTCTGGGAGATACGGTATTTGCTAAACTGAAGAAATCCTATCAGGAAGGCATTGAACTGCGGGGCAAAACCATCGGAATCATCGGTATGGGCAGGATAGGCCAGGAGGTAGCCAGAATCGCTCTCGGACTGGGAATGCGGGTCATCGCAGCAGACAGCAACATCGGCAAAGCCACCATTAAGGTTAAATTCTACAACAACCAGTTCATTAATGTGGATATAGAAACAGAACCGCTGGAAGGTGTACTGAAGCACGCAGATTTCATTACCCTGCACGTGCCGGCTCAGAAAAACGGCCATATGATTGGTGCTGCCGAATTTTCACAGATGAAAGACGGGGTGGCCGTCATCAACTGTTCACGGGGCGGGGTCATTAACGAATCAGATCTTATTGCGGCACTGAACAGTGGCAAAGTAGTTTTTGCCGGATTGGATGTATTCCTGAACGAACCAACACCCGCAAAAGAAATTCTTACCCATCCCAAAATTTCACTTACGCCACACACGGGAGCCTCTACACTCGAAGCTCAGGACCGGATAGGGTTATCACTGGCCGAACAGATTTGCAGCATTTTGCAAATTCACTAAAGGCAGCAATGCTCAAGAAAATACATGACAAAACCCGGATTTTTTCCGGGTTTTGTTTTTCAAAGACTTAATATTAAGCTTGTTTTTCTTTCAGCAAATCACGGATTTCTGCCAGCAGCACTTCTTCATTGCTGGGACCGGCAGGCGCTGCTTCCTCCTCTTTAGGCCGCGTTACTTTATTGGCCGCTTTAATCAGTAAAAACAAAACCAGGGCAATACATAAAAAGCTGATGACGGCTGAAAGGAAATTACCATAAGTCACCCCGTTCCAGGACAGTTTGGCAATATCTTCAGCACCGGCTGCTTCCAGCGCCGGATTCAGCAATAAAGGCGTAATTACATCTTCTACCAGAGAGGATACGATCTGTCCGAATGCAGCACCAATGATCACACCCACTGCCAGATCCATCACATTGCCCTTAAAGGCAAATTCTTTAAATTCACTAATAAAGCTCATAGTTCAAATTTTAATGTTTCTAAAATGTAAATATATAAATTTACTTTAAAAAGACGTCATTTACAGCAAATTTATCTGCTGATTTGTTATGCAATCCTCAAAATTCGTATTTTTATCGTGATGAAAATTTTCAATACTGAACAAATCCGGGATTGTGACCGGTACACCATTTCTGCTGAACCGGTCAGTTCTGCAGGGTTAATGGAGCGTGCGGCAGAGGCCTGCACCAAATGGCTGCGCGGTCACTCCAGAAACAACGAAACCTTTTATATTTTCTGTGGAAACGGAAATAACGGCGGAGACGGTTTGGCAATAGCAAGAATGCTGTATCAGAAAGGTTTTGATACAGAAGTTTTCCTGGATTTGAGTAACGAAAATTATTCTGAAGATGCCCGCAACAATCTTCAGAAAGTCCGGGCGATGTCCGGAATTGGAATTCATGATTTTCAGGAAGCGGAGGATTGGGATTTTAACCCGAAATCCACCATAGTAGATGCTATTTTTGGCACTGGACTGAACCGGAAAGCTGAGGACAGAACCGCCCGCCTGATTGAGCATCTAAACCGTCAGACGATCCGGAAAATTGCTGTTGATATTCCTTCGGGACTTTTTGCGGATGTAATGCATCCCGATGATGCGGTCGTTTTCCGTGCAGATCATACGCTGAGCTTTCAGTTCTGGAAAAAGGCATTTCTGCATCCGGAAACCGGCATTTTTTGTGGCAAAGTACATGTGCTGGACATTGGCCTGTCCCGTGAATTCATACACCGCACGGTTACCCGTGACTACATCATCTGTGACTATCTCATCCGGAATGTGTACCGGCGCCGGCCGGATTTCAGCCATAAAGGAAATTTTGGAAAGACTTGCATTGTAGCGGGTTCTTACGGAAAAACAGGTGCCGCAGTGCTGGCCACGAAAGCTGCGCTGCGCACCGGCTCCGGAATTACTTTCACATTGGCGCCGGCTTCCAGTTACGAAATCCTGCAGTCGGCATGTCCGGAAGCGATGTTCATCAACGGTGGCGAAGATCATTTGACCCGCTTTAATTCTGATGATGACTATGTGTACGGCATCGGACCCGGTCTGGGAACCGAAAGGGAAACTGCAGCAGGACTCACCGCGTTTTTAACCCAATATACCCGGCCGGTAGTGTTGGATGCGGATGCTTTGAATATCCTGGCCGAAAATGGGTTGAAAAAATTTCCCCGGAACTCCGTACTGACTCCTCATCCGCGGGAATTTGAAAGGCTCTTCGGGAAGGCGGCTGATTCTTTTCTGCGAACAGGTCTGGCTAAACGCAAAGCTGCCGAATTGCAGATTTTCATTGTGCTGAAAGACCATCATACGCAGATTATTACCCCGGAAGGTCTTGTTTATTATAATATTACAGGAAATTCCGGGATGGCCAAAGGAGGAAGCGGCGATGTGCTGACGGGCATCATTACCTCACTGATCGCCCAGTCATATCCGCCGGAGGAGGCTGCCGTGCTGGGCGTTTGGCTTCATGGAACAGCCGGAGATCTGGCCGCTGAAAAACATGGAAAAGAGGCCATGCTGGCTACCGATGTGATTCTGGAACTAGGCAATGCATACCGCAGCATTTAGTCCCTGCAGATTATGGTAAAACGGTGCAAGACGAACTGAAATCTCCCGCGGAAAGGCGTTTATTGTACATTTGTTTTTTACAGCATTTACTAGACTTCGGATAAACGGAATAATTTTTGGTCAACCCTAAAAAAATTAAATATGAAGATTTTATTCAACCTTATGGCTGCGGCAGTACTTACTGTTTCGTTATCCTGTAATTCGGTTCCCAAAGATCAGAATGCTGACACCGGGAAGACCGAAAAAAAATCAGAAAACAACAAGTCCTTTACCGGAACTATTGTCCGGAACTGCACCGGAACCTATATTCGTGTGAATGAAAAAGACTGGCATGTCTGCAACTTTGAACTGCTAAAAAACTATAAGGAAGGCACCCGGCTCAGCGTGACCTATGAAATCCCTGAAGATTGTCCGGAGTTTAACGGGATTGCAGTGTGCATGATGTATCACCCTCATGAGGGACTGATCCGAATTCTGGGAATAAAAAGATAAAAAAAATCGCCGTGTGGCGATTTTTTTGTTTCATGAGGTTAAAAAATTCTTTTCCTATTCGGCCTTTGCATTTTCGGCTTCGGTAATGGTGCGGTTTTTTGCTGTGAGCATAATGATGATTCCCGCCAGGATGAAAGGTAGTGACAGCACCTGACCGGTATTCAATGCACCCAGCTGAATAAACTCATCGCCCTGTGGCTCTTTTAAATATTCCACAAAGAAACGGATGGACCACAGCAGGATGAAAAATAAACCAAACAGCCATCCCTGCTGGTATTTCTTTCTGGTGTAGCGGTACAAAACCCAGAGCAAAATAAAGAGTAAAAAGTAGCCGCCGGCCTCAAAAAGCTGGGTAGGGTAGCGCGGCACAATGGCTCCATAATCTGAACTTTGCTGGGGAAATAATATGGCAAACGGAGAACCTTCCGGTGCGGGTTTTCCAATGATTTCTGAATTGAAAAAATTCCCGATACGAACAAAGCCGCCACCCAAAGCCACTACAATTCCCACCCGGTCATAAACCCAAAAAGGATTCTTCTTAATGACTTTGTATGCATAATAAAGCGTGGTCAGGATTACAGCAATGGTGGCACCATGACTGGCCAGACCGGAAAATCCGGTGAATCTGAACTCGGGTTTCGTCTGAATGGGTAAGAACACAGACCAAAAATCCTCTCTGAAAAGTTCAGGCTGGTAGAAAATCACATGACCCAATCTCGCTCCCAGGATGGTTCCTACCAGCGTCCAGGTAAAAATGGGTTCCACATATTTCTGGTGTACGCCGTCTATTTTGTACATTTTAGACATCATATAATAGCCTAAACCGAAGGCGATGACAAACATCAGACTGTAGTAATGAAGGGTGACGGGGCCCAGATTAATTCCTGTAGACGGATCCCATGTGGTGTATAATAATGTTAACATAAATAAATATATCTCTGTTTTGGTTAATGGTAAGATGGATGGTCTAATTTTTGGGTGGCACCGGGTCATAACCTTCGCCGCCCCAGGGATGGCAACGGCCAATTCTTTTAACGCCCAGCCAGAATCCCCTGAAAATTCCGTGCACGTGCAACGCTTCTACCATATAATGCGAACAAGTAGGCTCATACCGGCAATTTTTGGGAAGTAAAGGCGAAATGAACCATTGGTAAATTTTAATTAAAACGACCAATGGAAACGTGATGATTTTATTGACTGTAAGTTTCAAAGCATTGCAAAAGTACTTTAAAAATTTTGAAAAATTAGTTTAATTTTGTAGGAACTTTGCAAAAGCCACCGCCTCAGCTCAAGTACTGCAGCAATACGTGAGACACACGGTATGCCGCAACCATAACCACAATTAATCATCTGTTTTGAACCACAATACACCCCTTGCAGAAAAATTACGTCCCAGAACGCTTGATGAAGTACTGGGACAGGAACACCTGACCGGAAAGAACGGAACCATCCGGAAAATGCTGGAAAATGACACATTGAATTCGCTGATTTTCTGGGGGCCGCCGGGCACCGGAAAAACCACACTGGCAGAAATCATATCTGAGCAGTCCGGACGGAAATTCTTTAAACTTTCGGCTGTTTCTTCGGGAGTGAAAGATGTGCGCGAGGTCATAGACGAAGCCAAAAAACAAAACCTCTTCTCCGGCAAATCTCCCATTCTGTTTATTGATGAAATTCACCGGTTTAATAAATCCCAACAGGACTCACTGCTTCATGCTGTGGAAAAAGGATGGATTGTCCTTATCGGCGCTACCACAGAAAATCCGAGTTTTGAAGTCGTATCGGCATTGCTGTCCAGAAGTCAGGTGTACATTCTGAAATCACTGAGTTATGAAAAACTGGAAGAACTTACTGATGTTGCCCTCCGCAAATACAATGAAACCGAAAATACAGCATTCATCATTGCCGAAAAGGAAGCCTTCATCCAGTATTCCGGTGGCGATGCACGAAAACTGATCAACTCGGTAGAAAATGTCCTGAATAATTTTAAGAATTCCCGGAAGAAAACCATTACCAATAAAGATGTTCTCAGTGTTCTTCAGGAAAACATGGCACTGTATGATAAGAATGGAGAACAGCATTATGACATTATTTCAGCTTTTATAAAATCCATGCGCGGTTCAGACCCGAACGGAACGCTGTACTGGCTGGCGCGGATGCTGGCCGGCGGCGAAGACATTAAATTCATAGCCCGCAGAATGCTGATTCTGGCTGCCGAAGACATAGGGCTGGCAAATCCCAATGCGCTGGTAATGGCCAATAATTGTTTTCAGGCGGTTAATGTCATCGGAAACCCGGAAGCCAGAATTATTCTCAGTGAAACGGCCGTGTATCTTGCCGTTTCGCCTAAATCCAATTCCACCTACACGGCCATAGATGAAGCGCTGGCTCTGGTGAAAAAAACCGGAAACCTGCCGGTACCTTTGCATTTACGAAATGCGCCTACCAAACTGATGAAAGATCTGGACTACGGAAAAGATTACCGGTATGCGCACGCCCATGAGGGCAATTTCGTGGATCAGGAATTTCTGCCGGAAGAACTGGCTGGAGTCAAAATTTATGAACCGGGCCATAATTCCACCGAAAATAAAATCCGGGAAGAACTCAAAAGAAAATGGAAAGATAAATATCAGTAATCCTTTTTGTCTGTACTTACCCATAAAAAAAGCGTCCCACAGAAGGACGCTTTATCTTTTAAGACATCAATCTTATTTCAATGCTGAAGCAGAAGTGGCTTGGGGTGTTGTAGAAATGGTGAGCATTTCCTGGCCATCGTACTTGCCTAATTCCATGTGTTCCAAAACATTACCCAGGATCACAAGATCGGTATTGGAGATGATGTGACCGTCAAAATTCACGGGATTGGCAGGACTAAGTTTGAACTGTGTATTCAATTCTGCCAGTGTAATTCTGTCATAGTAATTTTCTTTTACTTTTACATTCGTAATTCCCTGAGCTGCCAGACTTTCAAAAGTTTTCAGATTCTGGGGCAGTTTCGCAGCCGTATTGTAGGTATTTGTAGAAGCTACATTCTTTTTATCGCTCTCTACCAGCTGGGCAGAGGCAAGCATGCCGTCAATCAGAACCAAAGGTTTTTTGGAACCTTGCTGTGCAAATGCAAAAGTGGCCGTAACCATAGCCAGTACAAAGTATAACTTTTTCATATTTAAACTTTATTTTATTTGTTATGACAAAAATAGCAAAAAGATTGAGAATTTAGCCCTGTTTCTGTAAAATAATTTGCTATTATTATGGAAATCCTTCTAAAATACAGAGCACCTGTAAAAAAATATGGGACAAATCAGGCGTCTTTCCAGCTTTTCAAAATCAGATTCATGAGAAAATCCGGACATTTTACAATTTTTTGCTTTTCCGGATCCCAGAAAAAAAGAGTGGTGGATGCTTCAGAAATTTTGTCTCCGGCTTCGTTATAAATCTCATATTCAAATTCAATCTTCACGCCCGGCATTTTTCTCACGTAGGTATGAACTTCCAACATCTGATCATAAAATGCAGGTTTCAGATATTTCATTTTGTACTCCGAAACCGGCAACCAGATGCCACGCTTTTCAATCTCGTCATAAGACATCCCGATGCTGCGAAAAAGTTCAACTCGACCCAGCTCCAAATACAGTGCATAGTTGCCGTAATAAACGTATTTCATGGGATCAGTTTCGCCGTAACGAACTCGTAATGTGTGAGTTGAATGTATCATTTTAAGTATCTATTTATACATACAAATATATTTCTAAATAATCAAGAGCACAAGTATTTTTTTTTAATGATTAAATGTTCCATCTTTGCTTTCCCGATAAATATTAGTACAAAAAGAGGCCAAATTGAAGCAGAAACATGAATGATAATTTAGTAAAGATTTGGGAGAAGTGCCTCCAGTTTATGAGAGATAATCTCAATGCTGCAGAAGACACTTCCAACTTAAAGAAGCTCGAAAATTCTTTCGATTTATTATTTGACAAGGTACAACCAGTTTCGCTGGTTGACAATAACCTTACTCTGAGGGTTCCGAGTGATTTTTACAAAGAATATATAGAGGATAATTACTTGTCCCTGCTGTCTGCTGCCCTGAAAAAATATATCGGTAAAGGGGTGAAACTTTGGTATCAGGTGATGGAAAACAAACCGGCCGGCAAAGAAAAACCCATTACCATGAATATGATGGGCAAATCTACGCCTGCGCCCAAAATGCAGGAAACCATGCCTCAGAATTTTGCCGCCGGCAAGATTGTAAATCCATTTGTAGTACCGGGAATTCAGAAAGTCAATATAGACTCCAATCTGAAAGCAGATTTCTCTTTTGACAGCTATGTGGAGGGAGAAAGCAACAAATTTGCTTCTACAGTAGCGAAATCCATTGCCAAAAGACCCGGCGCCACTGCCTTTAATCCACTGTTTCTTCACGGTGGTTACGGGGTAGGAAAAACCCACCTGGGCCATGCCATCGGCCTGGAAGTAAAGCAGTCCTTACCAGACAAAGTAGTACTTTATCTTTCTTCTGAAAAATTTATTCAGCAGTTTATTTCTGCGGCAAAAGCACATAAACAAACAGAATTTGCCAATTTCTATCAGATGGTGGACGTGCTGATCATTGATGATATTCAGTTCCTCTCCGGCAAATCTGCCACCCAGGACAGCTTCTTCCACATCTTTGATTATCTGCACCAGAACGGTAAACAGATTGTACTGACTTCTGACCGTGCGCCGGTGGACATTATGGATATTCAGGAGCGTATTGTTTCAAGGTTCAAATGGGGACTTACCGCTGAAATTAAAGCACCGGATTTCGATACCCGCCGTAAAATCATCATTGACAAACTGAACCGTGATGGCATTGAACTGTCTGATGACATGCTGGATTTCCTGGCCAATGAAGTGAAAAGCAGCGTTCGGGATCTTATAGGCGTCATCAACTCCGTTATTGCCTATTCCACGATTTACAAGTCTGAACTCACCCTGGAATTACTAAAGGAAACCATCAGCAAAATTTCATCAAACAAGAAGAAAGTCATAAATATTCCGTTTATTCAGGAAGTGGTGTGTGAGTATTTCGGAATAGAACGCGAACAGCTTCTGAGTAAAACCAGAAAAAGAGAAATAGCCCTGCCGCGCCAGCTGGCCATGTATTTTGCCAAAGAATATACCAATGCCACCTTTACCAAAATTGGTGAGGAAATGGGAGGGAAAGACCACTCTACGGTCATGTATGCCTGCGAAACCATCAAGGATGTATCCAAAATTGACAAGGAAATCAAAAAATACGTGAAAGATCTCACCGAAAAAATAAAACAGTAGGGCGTGATTTCATCCGATAAGAACCAAAATGAAGAGTAGTGATATTCTTCATTTTTTGTTGGAAAGAAAAACTAAACTATCTTGCAGAAACTTTTAGAAAAAGAAATTGACATGACAAAAATCTTAGTGGTATGCCTGGGCAACATTTGCCGCAGTCCGCTGGCCGAAGGAATCTTACAATCCCGGCTGCCCAACCATTTTACAGTAGATTCTGCAGGAACCATTTCCATGCACGAAGGTTGCCACCCGGATCAGCGAGCCATCAAAATTGGCCAGCGCTATGGTGTGGATATTTCACTGCAGCAGTCACGGCCGATTGTGGCTGCAGATTTTCAGGAGTACGACCACATTTATTGCATGGACATCAGTGTGTACCAGAAAGTACAGTCACTGGCAGGCAATGACGCAGAACGGCGTAAAGTAAAACTTTTTCTGGAAGAAGCCGGCTACACCAAAGGACACAATGAAGTGCCGGATCCATACTGGGGTACACTGGCAGATTTCGACGAGGTGTACCATCTGCTGGTGGATGCCAGTGATAAAATTGCGGAGAAATTCCGTACAGAATCCCAAAAATAATTCCCATGCTTTTCCTGATTCCTGCTTATTTATCTGAAAATTCACCGGTTGCTTATTTTGCACCCGCCATCCGGGAATATATTCTGAAAACAGATTATTTTTTTGTAGAAAATGAAAAAACTGCCCGGAAAGTCATTAAATTCTTTTGCCCCGAAAAAAAACAACCGGATCTGAAACTCTACCTGCTGGATAAATATTCGGAATCTGCTGATTTGGCAGAAGCGCGGCGACTGATGAAAGATGGTCATGATTTCGGATTGCTTTCGGAAGCCGGACTGCCTTGTATAGCCGATCCCGGTAATATTATGGTGAAATGGTGTCATGAAAACCAGATACAGGTGGTGCCGGTAAACGGGCCGTCATCCATCATTCTCGCATTAATTTCCAGCGGTTTTAACGGACAGCAGTTTACCTTCCACGGATATCTGCCCATAGATAAATCTGAAAAGAAAAAGAAAATTCAGCAGTTGGAAAATGCTGTGCAGCAAAGCGGTTATTCCCAGATTTTCATGGAAACACCGTACCGAAACAATCAACTGGTAGAAGATTTAATGAAATTCCTGAATCCCAGTACCAGTCTTTGTATTGCGGCGAACATTAATGACCCGGACCGTGAATTCATCCGTACCCGGTCCATGAAAGACTGGCAAAAAGAAAAGCCGGAACTCCATAAAATTCCGGCGGTTTTTGTTCTGGGCAAATAAAACTTTTATTTTTCGTGATGATAGGTGAGTCCCGTCACATCATCATCCTGCAATGACAGGGTAGTCGCATTGATTTCCTTCACAATTTTGATTCCGTCTGCAGAAAACTGAATAAACATGCGCTGCTGATGGTCGGTAGAAGAGACATCCTCATACAGGGAGTAGGTGCCACTACTGATTTCCACATCATTTTCGCTGATGGTGTACTGCCATTCCGAAGTAAAATCTAAACTCACCGTTTTGCCTGTGCTAAGGGGAGTTTCGTTCACATTGGGTCCTGCTGTGGACACCCATTTCCAGGTGCCGGTATAGGCTTCGTTGGAGAACTCGTCTTCACGGTTGTCACAGGCACATAATAACAGCAGGAAAACAGGGATGAGGAACAATAATTTTTTCATAGCAGATATTTTCATCAAAGATACCATTAAAAAAGACGTTTCTACAGAGCGGGAATCGTGAATATTATCATGTGTGCCGGCTGAGATGACACAAAAAAGGTTCCGGAAATGTGCCGGAACCCGTCTGTTATTTTACAGTATATTTCTTGAAAGCCGAGCAGGTGATTAACCAATTTCCACTCCGTTTTCCACCTGGTCATCCGGTGTTACAAAGCTGAGTTTGCCATCAGATTTCGTGGTAAGCAGGAGCATACCCTGGGATTCTATTCCACGGATTTTTCTGGGTGCCAGGTTCAGCAAAATCATCACTTGTTTGCCTACACATTCTTCAGGAGTAAAACTTTCTGCCACACCGGATACGACTGTTCGTACATCTACTCCGGTATCTACAGTAAACTTCAGGAGTTTATCTGCTTTTTCCACTTTTTCTGCGGTAAGGATGGTGGCGGTTCTGAGGTCTATTTTGGTAAAATCGTCAAAGGTGATTTCTTCTTTCATAGGATTGGCGTTGGGATTGGTTTTTTTATTGGATTGCTTAGTGTTTTCCAGTTTCTGAATTTGTTTTTCTATGGTTTCATCTTCTATTTTTGAAAACAGAAGTGTGGCTTCATGAATCTGATGTCCGGCAGGAATCAGCATCTCCCCGAGTTCCACCGTTTGCCAGTCCATCTGCTTCACATTGAACATTTGCTGCAGTTTTTGGGCACTGAAAGGCAGGAACGGTTCACAGATCTGGGCCAGCCCTACGGCAATCTGGGCAGATACAAACAGCGCATGAGCGGCTTTTTCCGGCTGATCTTTAATGGTTTTCCACGGTTCTTCTGTCTGCAGATACTGGTTACCAAAACGCGCCAGATTCATCATGGATGACAAGGCGTTGCGGAATTCAAAGTGCTCCAGATATTGGCGTATTTCTCCCGCTGCTTTTGAGATTTCACCCAGCTCCGGTGCATTTTCCGGGCCTGCCGGCACCACACCGTTATAATATTTATGAATGAGTACTGCTACGCGGTTGATGAAGTTGCCAAAGATGCCTACCAGCTCAGAATTATTTTTGGTCTGAAAATCCTTCCATGTAAAGTTATTGTCTTTGGTTTCCGGAGCAGAAGAGAGCAATGCGTAGCGCAGTACGTCCTGCTGGCCAGGGAAATCTTCCACATATTCATGTGCCCACACGGCCCAGTTCCGGGAGGTGGAAATTTTATCATTTTCGAGATTCAGGAATTCGAAGGCAGGAACATTTTTGGGCATTTTATAGTCACCGTGAGCCTTCATCATGGCCGGGAAAATAATGCAGTGGAATACAATATTATCTTTTCCGATGAAATGGATGAGTTCAGAATCGTCGCTCTGCCAGTAATCTTTCCAGTTTTTTCCATTTTTGGCGGCCCATTCCTGGGTAAAGGATACATAACCGATGGGCGCATCAAACCACACGTAAAGCACCTTGCCTTCGGCATCGGGCAGGGGAACCGGCACACCCCAGTTCAGGTCGCGGGTCATGGCGCGGGGTTTCAGTCCGTCATTCAGCCAGGATTTTACCTGTCCATATACATTCGGTTTCCAGTCCTCTTTGTGTCCGTCTATAATCCAGGTGTTCAGGAAATCTTCATACTCATTCAGCGGCAAATACCAGTTTTTGGTTTCCTTCAGTACAGGTACATTTCCGCTGAGCATGGATTTCGGGTTTATTAATTCTGACGGAGACAGGGTAGAGCCACATTTTTCACACTGATCGCCATAGGCATTTTCATTGCTGCAGGAAGGACAGGTTCCCACAATATAGCGGTCTGCCAGAAACTCACCGGCTTGTTCGTCAAAATACTGTTCAGAAACTTCCTCGGTGAATTTACCTTTTTCATAGAGGGTTTTAAAGAAATCCTGACTGACTTCATAATGTTTGGGAGCGGTGGTTCTGGAGTATTCGTCAAAAGAAATCCCCAGATCTGCGAAAGATTTTTTGATGATTTCATGGTATTTATCCACAATATCCTGCGGGGTCACCCCTTCTTTTTTCGCCCGGATGGTAATCGGGATGCCGTGTTCATCTGAACCACAAATAAAAGCTACATCCTGGCCGGTTCTTCTGCAAAATCTGGCATAGACGTCTGCAGGAACATACACGCCGGCCAGGTGTCCTATGTGCACAGGTCCGTTGGCATATGGCAATGCAGCAGTAATCATCTTTCTTTCTGACATATTTCTCAATACTTTTTTTAAGACCACAAAGATAAGACTTCTGCGGGTGACCACGAAAGTTAAATTTTAGGAATCATTAACAAAATATTAACGGAATGTAACATTATTCGCCGTTTTAAGATTAAAAAAGTTAAACATTTGTTTAAACAATTTCTATTGTATCGTTATGAGTAAATAGACCATCATTTTAACTAAATCATTATATATCAAATAATTAAAAATAGGTTTTGCTTAATATACAGATTTCGGCATTAGAACAAATAGAATCTTAATAAAAATTTAATTTGAATCAAAAAAAATGTATTTTAGTCCACGATTGCAAGAGATAAAAGCATTAAAAGAGAAAATATTAACCTAAAAATTTAATTTTGTGAGAAACTTCAGTTCAGTTTTGAAAATTGCTCCCGCTTTCCTCCTCGCAGGAACGGTGATGCAGGGACAAACGACCGACACCACATCCGGTTCCCGCGAAGCGAGTATAGAAGAGGTGGTGCTCATCGGTTACGGAAGACAAAAGAAAACCGATCTCACGGGATCTATCGTTTCCGTAAGTGAAAAAGACTTTAATGGCGGCGCCACCTCTCCCGAACAGCTCATCCAGGGAAAAACACCCGGAGTGGCCATTACAGGAAACGGCGGGGCACCCGGATCCGGATCCACCATCAGAATCCGTGGTGGCGCATCCCTGAACGCAAACAGCAGTCCATTAATCGTTATTGACGGGATTCCGCAGGATTATAACGGGCTCTCCGGGGCATCTGACCCATTGGCACTCATTAATCCGAATGACATTGAAACTTTTGACATTCTGAAAGATGCTTCAGCTGCTGCCATTTACGGTAACAGAGCTTCTAATGGAGTTATTTTAATCACGACGAAAAGAGGATCTTCCGGCAGATTGAAGGTGAATTTCTCTACCACTGCATCGGTGTCCACAAAAATGGGCAATGTAGATGTGCTGGATGCAGATCGTTTCCGTGAATATGTTTTGAATAACACTTCGTCAAACTATGCAAGCAAACTGGGCACCGCCAGTACCAACTGGCAGGATCTGATTTATCAGGAAGCTTTCGGTACCGATAATAACCTGGCTCTTTCCGGCGGTATTAAAGGATTGCCTTACCGTTTATCCTTAGGGTATAATGAACAGAACGGTATTGTGAGAACAAACTCCTTCCGCAGAAGTTCTGTAGGCCTGAATCTGAATCCTAAATTTCTGGACAATCACCTTACTGTAAATGTGACGGCCAAAGGAACCTTCACAGACAATCAGTTTCCGGACGGCGGCGCCATCAACAGTGCCATTTATTTTGATCCTACCCAGGAGGTGTATATGGATGATGACCGGTTCGGCGGCTACTATGAATGGCTGCTGAATGGCAATCTGAATGTGAACGGCACCAAAAATCCGCTGGGACTTCTGTACGGATCAAGAAGAGTTTCTTCCGTGTACAGAGGTGTGGGAGGCCTGCAACTGGATTATAAATTTCACTTTTTACCGGATCTGAGATGGAATATTAACCTCGGATATGACTATTCCAAAGGCGAAGGCGTGAACCGGGTGTACGCCAACAGTGGTGCAGGATATCTGGATCAGGGCTCAGTGAACACCTATAAGCAGATGAAAACCAATAAATTGCTGGAAACTTATCTGAATTATGTAAAAAACATCAGCGCGATCAATACCAATGTGGATGTGATGGCAGGTTATGCCTATCAGAATTTCAACAATGAAGTGCCTGCTGGTCTCACCACATTTGGTGACCCTGCAAAACCGTCTCTGAGTGGCAGAAATTATGAATCAGACCTCACACTGCTGTCTTTTTATGGAAGGGCTATTTTCACCATTGCCGACAAGTACATCATTACCGGATCTTTCAGACGTGACGGTTCTTCCAGATTCTATAACGGAACCACAGACAATGCCTGGGGCAACTTCCCGGCTGTAGCAGCTGCATGGAAGATTAACGAAGAAAACTTCATGCAGAATGCAGCATTCGTGAACACATTAAAACTCAGAGTAGGTTATGGCGTTACCGGACAGCAGGAAATTGCCGGACCTTATCCTTCTTTCGCTGCCTATAATCTGAGTGGTGATGGTGCCCAATACGGATTCGGAGATCAGTTTTATTATATGTACAGACCGCAGGTATATAATCCTGGTCTTACCTGGGAAACGACGCTGACCCAGAATATAGGTCTGGATTTCGGCTTTGCCAATAACCGGATAAACGGAAGTATAGATGTGTATAAGAAAAACACAGATGATCTTCTGGGTTATGTGCCCGTTCCTGCCGGAGATCTGAGTAACTTTAACAACAAGAACATCGGTGAGATGGAGAACAAGGGTTTCGAAGTAACCCTGAACCTGGTTCCGGTACGTTCGGAGAATACCACCTGGGATCTGAACTTCAATGCCACTCATTATACATCTAAAGTAACCAGCCTGTCAGACCAGGTAGCAGATGACTACATCATTCAGTTCGGTCCGGTACTTGCTGGTGGGGTAGGAAACCAGATTCAGGCTCATTCTGTGGGTTACACGCCATCTTCATTCTATGTATATCAGCAGGTGTATGATGCCAATGGTAAACCGCTGGATAATGTGTTTGTAGACCGCAATGGTGACGGACAGATTACTACTGAAGATAAATATTTCTACAAATCTACCACGCCGGATGCCATCTTTGGGTTCTCTACCAAACTGGCACACAAAAACTGGGATTTTGGGTTCTCACTGCGGGCAGTATTGGGCAATTATGTGTATAATAATGCCGCATCCAACAGTTCTGTGCAGAACATTGCCACCAATGAATTCCTTTCTAATGTCTATTCCAGTGCAGCAACCAATAATTTTGCTGCCATCAGACTCTGGTCAGACATGTATGTGGAAAACGCATCATTCCTGAGAATGGACAATGCCACCATCGGGTATAATTTCGGAGATTTTATGGCTAAAAATAGCAATCTGCGGGTGTACGGAATGGCTCAGAATGTTTTTGTGATCAGTAAATACAGCGGTGTGGATCCTGAAATTTTTGGAAATGTGGACAATGGTTTTTACCAGAGACCCAAAGTATATTCATTAGGCCTTAACTTTCAATTTTAAATAATTTAAATAATGAAATTTCTCAATATAAAATCAAGATCGGTAATTGCGGCCATTGCAGTGGGATCCCTGTTTTTTAATGTATCCTGTCTCGGCGATCTGGAGCGCGAACCCATTACAGACGTTACATCAGCCAGCGTTTTCAAAGATTTCAGCAATTACAACAGTCTGCTTGCCAAATTATACGGTAACGTTGCCGTAGGGGGCCAGGAATCAGGTGATGGGAGTTCAGACATCAGCGGTATCGATGGTGGGTTTTCCAATTACCTGAGACAACTGTACACTTTGCAGGTCATCACCACAGATGAAGCCATCATCGGGTGGAATGACGGAAACCTTCCGGATATGCACCGTATGAACTGGAATTCATCCAACGAGTTCATCAATGCATTGTACTACAGACTGTACACACAGGTGGCTTTCTGTAATGAATTCATCAGAAATACCACAGACGAAAAACTTTCTTCCAACGGAATTTCCGGGGACAATGCCACTGAAGCCCGGTACATGAGAGCCGAGGCCAGATTTTTGCGCGCTCAGGCATACTACCATGCCCTGGATATGTTTGGCAATATTCCTTTTGTGGATGATGCTGTACTGCCCGGGACCGCATTGCCTACCCGCATGACCCGCGCCGAAGCATTTGCCTACGTAGAATCTGAACTTAAAATCTGCGAAAACGAAATGCGTGAAGCCAGAACCGGATTGTACGGCAGAGCCAACCGCGGGGCAGCCTGGGCACTTCTGGCAAGACTCTATCTGAATGCCGAAGTATATACCGGCAGTGCCAGAAATAACGAGGTCATTACCTACGCCGAAAAAATCATCAATGCCGGTTATTCATTGAAACCGGAATATGAAGATCTGTTCCTGGCAGACAACCACGTTAATAATGACGAGGTGATTCTGCCCGTGGTCTATGATGGCACCTATACCCAAACCAATGGTGGTACTACATTTTTGGTACATGCTGCAGTAGGAGGCAATATGAATGCTGCAGATTTTGGTATCAATGGTGGCTGGGGCGGAATCCGGACTACCAAGAATTTTGTCAATCTCTTTGAGCCTTCAGATCTGCGCGGCCGGTTCCATACCAATGGCCAGAATCTGGAAATCAACAGCTACCCGGGAGATTTTACAGATGGCTATGCTTTCATCAAATATAAGAACATCACCAGTACCGGCGTTGCAGGAGTGCATGATAACTGGGTCTCTACAGACGTACCCATGTACAGGCTGGCAGATGTTTACCTGATGTATGCAGAAGCTACCCTGCGCGGTGGCACCGGAAATATGGCGACAGCTTTAGGTTACATAAACCAGCTGAGAAACAGAGCAAATGCGGCACCGGTTTCATCTATTAATCTGGACTTTATTCTGGACGAAAGAGCCAGAGAGCTTTCCTGGGAATTTACCCGCAGAACAGACCTGATTCGTTTCGGACTATTCACATCCGGATCTTATGTGTGGCCATGGAAAGGAGGCGTAAAAGACGGACAAGCGGTGGCAGATTACCGCAATCTGTTCCCCATTCCTGCCAATGATATTATTTCAAATTCTAACCTGATTCAAAATCCGGGTTATTAACCATAAAATTCTGAGAGATGAAAAACATATGTAAACTATTATTTGTGGCGCTGCTGGGACTCATGGTCATATCCTGCGAAAAGGACGAAGATATGGCGGTGCTGGTGAATACCACTGAAGGCTCACTCACTTCAGATGTGAATAGCATTTTGCTGGATCAGGCTTTGCTGAATTCCCCCGCCGTTCATTTCACGTGGACAGAACCTGCATTCAATATTCCGGTGGCAACCACCCAACAGTTACAGTTTGCCACCGCCGGGTTTGATTTCAATAAACCGGAGAATTATGCACTGCCGGAAGGAACCAATACCGCAGCACTTACCCATGAGCAACTGAATTCGATCGTGGTAAAAAACAACATCGGACTTGTTCCCGGAACCGCCGGACAGGTGGAGGTAAGACTGCAGACCATTACCGGAAATACCAGTTTTTATTCAGAATCCATTACCCTCACCATTACCCCGTTTGTTCCGAATCCGGACCTGATTTATCCTAAGATCAATGTACCGGGCAGCTACGGAACAGCAGCCGGATATGCAGACTGGGACCCCGGGAACACCATGAACCTTTATTCGCCCGCAGCAGACGGAAAATACAGAGGGTTTATTTATGTGAGTGCAGCTGCCTCCGAGTATAAATTCACCATCAATCAGGACTGGGCAGGTGACAAAGGTGACGACGGAACCTTTACCGGAATACTCGTTGCAGATGGTGAAGTGAATATTCCTGCTGCAACAGCCGGAACGTATTACCTGAATGTGGACTGGGACAATAATACGTATACCACTTCACTGGCAGATTTCGGAATCATCGGGGATGCTACGCCTACCGGTTGGGGTTCTGATACAGATTTTGTGTACAATCCGGCAACCAAAAACTGGGAAATTGCTTCTATAGCACTTACGGCGGGCGGCTATTTTAAATTCCGGGCCAATGACGACTGGGCTATAAAATTCCAGCCAGCGGCGGCAGATGAAGTGCTGACCTCCGGTGCAGAAGTACAAACCTATATGAGCGCCGAAGGAACCGTAAACGGAGACCCGAACTATCAGGTAGATGTGAGCGGTAATTACAGGGTGGTGCTGGATCTGCACAATTCTGCGTACTACAATCTGACCCTGATCAAGCTGTAAAAAACAGATCAGAATAAAAAACTGTTGCTCTTCAGCAGCAGTTTTTTTATCAGTTGCACCGGCCATACGCCGTAACTGAAAATTTAATAATATCATCAAAAAAATCTACATGAAAGTGATTAAAATCGCAACCGTTTTTCTTCTGGCAACAACTTGTGCACTCCAGGCACAAACCCTGAAATCTCCCGACGGGAAGTTCGAAATGAACTTTCAACTGAAAGACGGTGTGCCGTATTATAATTTAAAACATCAGGGCAAAACCGTAGTAGAAGATTCCAGGCTCGGACTGAGGTTGTTGCGCGACGGCGAAATTCAGTTTGCTTCAGAAATTGAACATAAAAATCAACAGGGCAAAGACCTGAATTCAGGATTTACCAAAACCGCCGAGAAATTTGACTCCAGAAATGAAACCTGGAATCCGGTACTGGGCGAAAAGAAATCGTACATCAACCATTATAATGAGCTGGCAGTTACTCTGGATCAGACTGATAACAACCGGCATATGATTGTAAAATTCCGGCTGTTTAATGACGGACTCGGTTTCCGCTACGAATTTCCGGAGCAGGAAAATCTGAATTATTTCATCATCCGGGAAGAAGATTCAGAAATCGATCTGCCTTCCGACATGAAAGCCTGGTGGCTGGCCGGGGATTACGACTCTCAGGAATATCAGACTCAGACCACGCTATTGTCTGAGGTGCCGGCAAGATGGCCGCATTCCTTTGACGGAAATGCTTCACAGACTCCTGTAAAAAATGCCTTGCAGACGCCACTGATGCTCAAAAAAGAAGGAAAGGAACCTTTGTACATCAATATTGCCGAGGCGGGCGTCATTAATTATCCGGCTTCCCATCTGGAACTGGATGCCACAGCATTTAAGTTCAAGACCCATCTCACGCCGGATGCACAGGGTGCCAAAGGGTATATCCAGACACCGGCAGTATCGCCATGGCGCACCATCATTGTGTCCCCGAAAGCCGAGGAGATTCTGGATTCCAAAATGATTTTTAATCTGAACGAGCCTACCGATTACGACGATACTTCTTATATAAAGCCTACCAAATACATGGGAGTGTGGTGGGAAATGATCATCGGGAAATCCCAGTGGGCATATTCTACTGCCAAAAATGTGCACATCGGTAAAACAGATTTCACCAAACTTACCCCCAACGGTAATCATGCGGCCAATAACATCAAAGTGAAGGAATATATAGATTTTGCTGCGGCCCATGGTTTTGATGCTTTGCTGGTAGAAGGCTGGAATGTGGGCTGGGAAGACTGGTTCGGACACAGCAAGGAGTTTGTTTTTGATTTCATAACCCCTTATCCGGATTTTGACATCAAGATGCTCAATGACTATGCGCATTCCAAAAACATCCGCCTCATGATGCATCACGAAACTTCCGGTGCGGCCACCAATTATGAACGCTGGGCCGATAAAGCCTTTCAGCTGATGAACAAATACGGTTATAATGCCGTGAAAACAGGGTATGTGGGCAATATCATCCCACGCGGCGAGCATCACTATTCGCAGTGGACCATCAACCATTATCTCAGAATTGCGGAAAAAGCACACGAATATAAAATCATGGTCAACTCGCATGAGTCGGTGCGGCCATCAGGGCTCAGCAGAACCTACCCGAACTGGATAGCAGCAGAGGCAGCACGCGGCACAGAGTTCGAGGCATTTGGCGGCAACAATCCGGACCACCAGACCATTTTGCCATTTACCCGCTATATGGGCGGACCTATGGACTATACGCCGGGCATTTTCCAGACTCAACTGGATTATTATTTCCCGGGTGACAACAGATATGTGAAAACCACCCTTGCCAAGCAGCTGGCACTGTATGTGGTGATGTACTCTCCGCTGCAGATGGCCGCAGACCTTCCGGAGAACTATGCCCGCCATCCGGAAGCATTTCAGTTCATTAAAGATGTAGCGCTGGACTGGGACGACACCAAAATTCTGGCTGCCGAACCGGGAGACTACATTCATACAGCCAGAAAAACAAAAGGCAAGGATGAGTGGTTTGTAGGCGGCATTACCGATGAAAATGCCCGCAGTTATACCGTAGATTTTTCTTTCCTCCCGAAGGGAAGAAAATATGAAGCCACCCTCTATGCAGATGGGGGAGACGCAGACTATATCCGCAATCCACAATCCTACAAAATCACCAGAAAAACGGTAACCAGCAAGAGCAAACTTCCGGTAAAACTTGCCCGGAGCGGCGGTTATGCCATCACACTGAGACCTGTAAAGCCGTGATTGATCAGGAGCTTTTTCCCGCTGTCCGCTGTATCTTTTCCGGTGCATTCGGCTCCGCTCATGTACCGGAAAAGGATGCCGCTTCCATCGGGGCTAATGACAAAAGGACTCTTTGGGCGCTCGCTTCGCTCGCGCCCCACATTCATCATCAGTCTAGCAGTTAATGAACCCTGCAAGGCATTAAAACCCACATCCTATGAAGAATATCACCCTGTTTTTTCTCCTTATTTCGGCACTCATCTCCGGCCAGATCCAGAAAGTGGAACCCGCATTCTGGTGGAAAGGCATGAAGGATCCTAAACTCCAAATTCTGCTCTATGGTCCCGGTATTGCCACCAAAACGCTGGAACTCACACCGGGAGTGACCGTGCAGGAAATCATAAAAACCGAAAACCCGAATTATATTTTCGTGACGGTCAATACGGCGGCCATTGCGCAGGATTCCTTTGACATCATTCTGAAAGACGGCCGCAAAACATTAAGCAGATACACCTACCAACTGAAAGAGCGGAAAAGTGGTTCTGCCCGCCGGAAATCTTTTTCCTCCGAGGACGTCATTTATCTCATCATGCCAGACCGTTTTGCCAATGGTAATCCGGCCAACGATTCTGTGAAAGAACTCACCGAAAAGGCCAACCGCCAACTCCCGGACGGCCGCCACGGGGGCGATCTGCGGGGAATCATTAACCATCTGGATTATTTGAAGAATCTGGGCGTTACGGCATTGTGGCTGACTCCGGTAAATGAAGATAATGAAAACAAAAGCTCCTACCACGGCTATGCCCAGACCGATCTATACAAAATAGACGGCCGTTACGGAAGCAATGAGGAATATCTGGAACTTTCGCAGGAATTGCAGAAGAGAAATATGATGCTCATTCAGGATTATGTGACCAATCACTGGGGAATTTCACACTGGCTGATTCAGGATTTGCCTGCACAAGACTGGATTCATCAGTTTCCGGACGGCGAAGGAACACACGGCTTCAAACGTTCCAATTACCGCACGACCTCACAGTTTGACAAAAACGTGGCAACGGTGGACCGGGAAGAAGCACTTAATGGCTGGTTCGATACCACCATGCCGGATCTGAACCAAAGCAATCCGCTGGTGCTGAAATATCTGACTCAGAACGCCATCTGGTGGATAGAATATGCGGAACTGGGCGGTCTGCGTGTGGATACCTATCCGTATAACGATAAAGACGCTATGGCCCATTGGGCAAAATCCATTACCGATGAATATCCGAACCTGAATATTGTAGGGGAGGCATGGATGTACAGTCCGGCACACATTGCCTACTGGCAGAAAGATTCCAAAATAGGCGCTATAGACGGTTACAATTCGCAACTGCCGTCTGTGATGGATTTCACCCTTTTCAGTGATTTACCGGCAGCACTGCAGGAACAGGAAAGCTGGGACAAAGGTCTGATTAAAATTTACAATGCTATGGGAAGTGATTTCCTGTATCCGGACATTCATAACATCATGGTTTTTTTTGAGAATCACGATACCGAAAGATGGAACGAAATCTTCAACGCGGATCCCCGGTACTACAAAATGGCGCTGACACTCATTGCCACCATCAGGGGGATTCCTCAGATTTATTACGGTTCAGAAATCGGGATGCGCGGGGAGAAATCCAAAGGAGATGCAGACATCCGCAGAGATTTTCCCGGTGGCTGGCCCGGCGATGCTCAGAACGCCTTCAATCCTGCCAGCCAAACAGCGCAGCAAAAAGAGTTTCATGAGTTTACCCGCAAATTATTGAACTGGCGCAAGCATAAAACGGTCATTCACAAAGGAAAAACCACGCACTATATGCCAAAGGAAAGCGTTTATGTCTATTTCAGACATCATGAAAACGAAAAGGTGATGGTAGTCATCAACAACAATAAACAGGAGCAGCGGCTTTCTCTGGAACGCTTTGGTGAATCCCTTGCTGGCGTGCAGACCGGTACGGATATCATCAGTGCTAAGAATTTCTCCATAGGCAAAGAAAAAAGTATCACAATTGCTCCGAAAAGTTCCTTAATTTTGGAATTGAAGTAATGACAGACCGCAAATACTCCATCTTAAAATATTGAAAAAATGAACATCCATTTCACCCGTATGCTGCTTTTTATGCTCGCCGTCTTCATCAGTCCGGCGCAGGCGCAAACCAAAGGTTTCTACGAAAATGTCCAGAAAAAACACGTCAATCAGGTTCTGGATGATCTGAACACTTACGCAGCACAGGCAAACTTTACCAAATATTTTGATCTGTTTGCAGAGGAATCCACCTTTGCGGGCACAGACGCGACCGAGGTGTGGAACAAAAAAGAATTTATGGCCTATGCCAGGCCGCATTTTGAAAAAGGAAAGGCCTGGAACTTCAATTCCCTGAAGCGGAATATCACCTTCAGCAAGGATGGCAGTTATGCCTGGTTTGATGAAATACTGGATACCCAGATGAAACTCTGCCGCGGCAGTGGTGTGCTGGAGCGTACCTCCAAAGGCTGGAAAATCCGCCAGTATGTGCTGTCCATGACGGTACCCAATGATGTTTCGGGCGAGGTAGTCCGGGCAAAAACTCCGCTGGAAGACCTGCTCATTTCAGAATTGAAGAAGTAAAAAAAAACAAACAACATGTCAAAAAGAATAAAACCGAATCTCTCCCTGTTTCAGATCATCAACATGAGCATGGGATTTCTGGGAATCCAGATGGCTTTTGGATTACAAAACGGAAATGCCAGCCGAATTTTACAAAACTTCGGGGCAGATGTGCATCATCTGTCGTGGTTCTGGCTGGTGGCCCCCATCACCGGACTCATTGTTCAGCCCATTATCGGGCATATGGGAGATCATACCTGGTCAGAAAAATGGGGCCGGAGAAAACCTTATTTTTTCATCGGCGCATTGCTCACCGCTATCGGACTGGTATTTTTGCCAAATTCGGCCTCAGTGAGTGTGTTCCTGGCAGGTGGTGCGCTCGTATTTGCGGTACTTTTCCTGGCCATGATGGACGCCTCTATTAATGTCGCTATGGAGCCGTTCCGGGCACTGGTAGGGGATATGCTCCCAAAACATCAGGGCACGGTGGGTTTTTCCGTACAGACCATTTTAATCGGAATTGGTGCGGTCATTGGTTCGGGGATGCCTTCCTGGCTCACCAAACTGGGCGTATCTAATGTAGCAGCACCCGGTTTCGTTCCGGATTCTGTGATTTATTCCTTTTATGCCGGTGCCGGTGTGCTGCTGATGACGATTTTATATACCATTTTTACCACTAAAGAGTACTCGCCACAGGATTTCCAGGATTTCAGTAATGAAGCCGAAGAACCGGTGCCGGAAAAATCCAGATTCTCTGATATTCTAAAAGACTTTGTCAATATACCGCCGCTGATGAAAAAGTTGGGTTGGGTACAGTTTTTTTCATGGTTTGCCTTGTTTACGATGTGGGTATTTACCACATCTTCCATTGCCACCCATCACTTTGGTCTATCGCCGGATGATGGGGAATCTGAAACCTTCAATCTGGCGGGAAACCTGGTGGGCGAGTTGTTCGGATATTATAATTTCTTTGCAATTATCTTCGCCTTTATGCTCATTCCACTGGCCAGAAAAATTGGCAAGAAACAAACCCATGCGCTGGCTTTGTTTGCCGGTGGCGCAGGGCTGATCTCGATGTATTTTATAAAAGATCCGGGTTTGCTGTGGATTTCCATGCTGGGCATAGGGTTTGCGTGGGCCAGTATTCTGGCGATGCCTTACGCCATGCTCATCAACGTACTGCCGCTGAAAAAAATGGGCGTGTATATGGGGATTTTCAATTTCTTCATCGTACTGCCGCAGATTGTGAACGGGATTTTCGGAGGGATTATTGTCAAGAATATCTTCGGGAATTACGCTATGGGTTATGTGGTAGCCGGAGGAATTACCATGCTCATTGCTGCTTTAATTTCGCTCACGCTGAAAGATGTGGGTCGTGACCATGAGATGCCGGTGCAGGACATGCAAAACCGGGAAATTATTTAGTGAAAAGTTAAAAGATTATCAACAAGAACGGCCTTCGGTCCGTTTTTTTATTCGGTAGCTTTCGTCCGGTTGCTGATGAAATCCGAAAGAGCCGGAAGTGCAGCTTTGCTGATGTCTTTTGCGGCAGTGAGCAGGGTGATGGTGGGGTAGGCTTTCAGCATTTTAAGAAAGTCATCTGCCTGCGGATTGGCATTGAGTTCTTCGGTATATCTGCTTTCAAATGCTGAGAAGCTGAGGTCACCGGCATGATAAGATTTCCGCAATTCATGGGTGGGAGCGATGTCCTTTGCCCATAAATCAATCTGTGCTTTTTCTTTAGCCATTCCCCTTGGCCAGAGGCGGTCTGCCAGTATCCGGAAGCCATCTTCTTTTGCCGGTTCGTCATAAATTCTTTTAAATAAGATTTTCATGGGGTTTGTTTTGGGGGGAGCAGACAGACGAAGCGGGCGCCTGTGCCGCAGTTCATCTCAAAGATATGAAAACTTAGGCATTAACATTATCTTTCCCTGCCAGAAATAAAAACCTCCTCAGATATCACTTCTGAAGAGGGTGGGTTTTACGCATTTTAGTGATGATTTCCAGAAAATTGGGGTTGTGCAATTGCGACCTTTATTGGTGGTAGTTTTTTTATTCGTTCAGTTTGTATTTCAAGTCCATTCGTTCGTGTAATATTCTAACAACTTCAATTCTATCACTGGAAATAACTTGATAGAAAATAATGTGATTTCCCGTTCTCAATCCAAGCAAGTTATCGCTTATCCCATCATATTCTTTTCCGAGTTCTGGAGTTCTTCCGATTTGCGTACAGGCAAATTCTAACGCTAAATAGTATTTGTCAGCCTGCTTTTCTGACCATTCTTCAAAAGTGTAAATCCAAATATCATTCAGGTCGTCAATAGCCTCTTGTCTTAAAATAACATTAGCCATTTTTTCTTTTCTGATCTTTTAGGTTTTTCAAATTTTCTTTGAAGTCGAAATTTTCTACAAGTGGGCTATCTAATCCTTTCTGAATCGCAGCCTTCAATGCAATTACTTTATTTTCTTCATCTTCTAAAAGTCGAAGCCCTGCACGAATAACTTCACTGACATTTTTATAACGACCTGCTGAAACCTGACTGCTTACAAACTGATCAAAATAGTTTCCAAGTGATATTGATGTATTTTTCATTTTTATAAACTTTATTCAAAGTTACCAAAATTTGGTAAGTATTGCACATTTTTATTTTGAAATTGTCGAGGTATGTGGCTTCGGCTCGGTTTGGTAAAATTGCCACCGATATCCCGCCAGCATTGTACTTTGCGGCAGTTCATTTCAATCTGAAAACTTAGGCATTAATATTATCTTTCCCCTCGCGAAACAAAAATCTCCTGAGAAACGCTTCTGAGGAGGTCATTTTTTACGCATTTTGGCCTTTATTTGTAGAAAAGAGGGGTTGTGCAACGGCAACCGAAGTTAACCGTAGTTTTTTTTTAATCGATTTTATTTACTCTTCCGAATTGCACTTGATTTTCTTCAATTTTTCTATACAAATACTCGTTTTCATTAATTTTTAATATTCGTGCAATAAATTTAGGATTTTGAGAAAGTACTATTTCACTTTCGTCAGTTGGAATTATTGTATAATCACCATTCTTTAACCAAGAGATTTTACCACTATAAGTTTGTCCTTCATAAGTTTCATATTGAACATTTTCTCTTCTTTCAAAATTATAAATCTGAGAATCTCCTAAAATTTGCAATGTGAATTTACCTGTTTTAAATCTATACATTTTTCAGCATATAAATTCTTTGCTGAATTACTATTAAAATATATTGCGTCTACTAATGCCTCACAACCCTCTTCTTGTTCGCCAATTATAATTTTTAAATAACCTTTAAAATATAATGAACTTGGATTATTAGGTGAAAATTTAAGAGATTTATCTAAATTTATGAGTGCAGTATCAAAATCTTTACTATTAATATTATCCATTGCTATTTTCATTGTACTTGCCCAATCATTTTCTTGTTGACTAAAAACAAAAATTGGAAAAAATATCAGGATTAAAATCTTCATTTACGTAGTATTGTTATAAAATTACGGCTAACGTCATGTATTGCGGCAAAATCCGTAATTTTACTTCTTTAATAAACTTCACAATGAAAATACTTGCTTTTGCCGGGAGTAATTCCACGGTTTCCATCAACAAACAACTGGTCACCTTCGCTGCTTCTTTCTTTGCAGAAGACGAGGTTGAAATTCTGGATCTCAATGATTATGATATGCCCATCTATAAACGGGAAACTGAAATAGAGCACGGAATTCCGCAAAAAGCCCTGGATTTTGCTGCCAAAATAGATGCTGCTCAGTTGCTCCTGCTTTCCACACCAGAGAATAACGGGAATTTCCCGGCGGTATTCAAAAACCTGATGGACTGGATTTCCAGAATTAAAAACCGCAAAATTTTCAACGGCAAACCCATGCTGCTCATGGCCACTTCAGATGGCGGCCGCGGTGGAGCCAGTGTGCTGGAGATAGCTGAAAAACGTTTTCCTTACGATGGGGCAGAGGTATTGGAAACTTTTTCGTTGCCCAGGTTCAAAGATAATTTTGATCAGGAAAATGGAATTCTGGACCCGGAAAAACGGGAAGAACTGAAATCCAAAATTGAGAACATCAAACAAAATCATTGATAATAAAAAAATCGGGCCTAAAACCCGATTTTTTTATGCTGCGAACCAATTGATTTCACTTATGCTTGCTTCACCGCCGTGAATATTTTCTTGCCCAAAAGCACCAGCGGAACCATAACCAGTCCGGCAGCAATACCGAAAAGCAACTGCTTCAGCATCGGATAAAGATCCGGAAGCAGGTGATGCAGAAATTCAATATTATGCTCGAAAATCCCACCGGAAACCAGCAATAAAGCAATGGTACCGATGACGCCGAGCGCTTTGATGACAATCGGTAACGCTTTTACCAGTGTCTCACCCACCGCATTCAGAAAACCTTTGCTGTCTGATCTTTTAATGAGGTTATAACCGGCATCATCCATCCGGACAATCAGCGCTACAATACCATATACACCTACCGTAGCGATAAGGGAAACAATAGATACCGTAATGATCTGAATGGCCAGACTGCGGTCCAGCACCGTACCCAGTGCAATAATGACAATTTCTATAGACAGGATAAAATCCGTAGTGACCGCAGATTTGATTTTGGCTTTTTCTAAGTCGGCACCGTTTTCCAGAGGATTTTCTATTTCCCGAACCACCTCTTTGCCTTTCTTCTCCCGGTGGAACAGGAATTCTATGATTTTTTCCATTCCCTCATAGGCCAGATACAGTCCGCCGATGATGAGGATGATGGTAATGGCAGGCGGGTAAAGTGCCTGCAGCAAAAATGCCACCGGAAGTATAATGAGTTTGTTAATGAGCGAGCCTTTCATGATCTTCAGCAGAACGGGAATTTCTCTGTTCGAAAGGAAACCCGTAGCCTTTTCGGCATTCACCGCAAGGTCGTCTCCCAGAATCCCGGCCGTTTGTTTAGTAGCCAGTTTGGAAGTCACGGCCACATCGTCCATTAAGGCTGCAATATCATCCAGAATTGCAAAAAAGCCTGATGCCATAAAGTGAAATTTAGGCTACAAAAATAACCAAAACAGACCGATAATGACTGGCTTAAAAAAATATTTTTTGAATTTTTAAAATTGGTTTAAAATCAGTATTTTTGCCAGACTAAAATTTGAGAATTGAAACTGCACCAATTACATCTTCCAAAACCTGAGATCCACATGTCTGGAGATGTAACTGACGCTGAAAAATACTGAACGAAAGCCGGCAAGCATATATTTGTCGGCTTTTTTATTGAACAAATTGAAATCATTTCATCAGGAAGAACCACAAACCAATATTATGAGCAATACCTATAAATCCGCCGGTGTAGACAAGGAAGAAGGCTACAAAACAGTAGATAAAATAAAATCTGCCGTAGCAGAAACGCACAACGAAAATGTACTGAATAACCTGGGCAGCTTTGGTGCTTTTTACCAGATTGCAGGCTACAAAAATCCGGTGCTGGTCTCGGGTACCGATGGGGTAGGAACCAAACTGAAAGTAGCGCTGGATTCTAAAAAATACGACTCCATAGGCGTAGATTGTTTTGCCATGTGTGCCAATGATATCCTGTGCCATGGTGCAAAACCGCTGTTCTTTCTGGATTATCTGGCGTGTGGCAAACTGGACTCGGAAATTGCTGCAGAAATTGTAATGGGCATGGTGAGCGCCTGCAAAGACAATAACTGTGCACTTATTGGTGGTGAAACCGCAGAAATGCCGGGCATGTACCAGCCCGGAGATTATGATGTGGCCGGATTCTGTGTGGGTATTGTGGAAAAAGATGAGATCATAGACGGTTCAAAAATTAAGAAAGGCGATAAAATCATCGCATTGCCAAGTTCCGGTTTTCACAGCAACGGATTCTCCCTGGTCAGAAAAATATTCCCGGATTTTAATGAAGAATTTGAAGGCAAACCACTGTACGAAACGCTGCTGGTGCCTACCAGATTATACTACAACGATGTATTCCGGGTGCTGGAAGAAGTAAAAGTAGGCGGCATAGCTCACATTACGGGTGGCGGACTCATAGAAAACGTACCAAGAATACTGACCGACGGACTCTGTGCCAGCATCGATACTTCCAGAATTAAAATTCCGGCGGTCATGCTGGAGCTGGAGAAACGCGGGAAAATTGAAAGACATGAAATGTTCGGAACCTTCAATATGGGGGTAGGCATGGTGATTGTGACCGATGAGGCTCATGCAGGAAAAGTACTGAATCTTGTAGATGATGCTTATGAAATTGGAGAAATTACTGAAAACGCTGACACAAAAATTATTTTAAACTAAGATCAGCCGAAAACGGCGACCGCATGAAAAAATTAGTCATCTTAGTTTCCGGGTCAGGAACCAATCTGCAAAGAATCATAGACAGCACTGCCTCCGGCGAGATTCCGGATGCGGAAATCAGTCTGGTTGTGGCAGACCGTGAATGTTACGGACTGCAGCGTGCAGAAGATCACGGCATTAAAAATCAACTGATCAGAAGAGGAAAAGGTTTTTCGGCAGCACTGGAAACGCTGATGCCGGAAGATACCAGCCTTATTGTACTGGCAGGCTTTCTCTCCATACTGAGTACCGGTTTTTGCGAAAAATACCATGGCAGAATCATCAATATTCACCCCGCACTGCTCCCGAAATTTGGAGGCAAAGGAATGTGGGGAATGAATGTGCACCAGGCTGTGATTGATGCAGGCGAAAAAGAAAGCGGCGCCACAGTGCATTTCGTGACCGCTGAAATAGACGAAGGCGAAATCATTCTGCAGGGCAAGGTTGCAGTGGAAGAAAACGATACTCCCGAAACACTTGCCGCAAAAGTGCATCAGGCAGAATATGACATTTTCCCGAAAGCCATTGCAAAAGTTTTGCGGAATCAGTCCTGAAATGAGGAACCGCAGTCATTGACCAGCGGCTATCAATCAGAACATTTCACCATTTCGCGGAAATGTAATACATCATAAATAAAGGCGAGGGCCGGTTTCTGACGGCTCGCATGAAAGAATAAAGAATAAATAGAAAGTAAAAATGAAAAAACGTGCGCTGATCTCCGTGTCCGATAAATCCGGACTCACAGATTTTGCAAAATTCCTGGAAGCAAACAATTACGAACTCATTTCCACCGGCGGAACTTTTAAACATCTGAAAGATGCCGGTCTCAATCCCATTCAGATTGACGAAGTGACAGGATTCCCTGAAATGCTGGATGGCCGTGTGAAAACCCTGCACCCTAAAGTTCATGGCGGACTGCTGGCTGTGCGAACCAATGAGGAACACATGAAAACCGTAGAGGAACACCAAATCGGACTCATTCACATGGTAATTGTGAATCTGTATCCGTTCTTCGAAAATGCCAATGCAGACATTTCTCTGGATGAAAAAGTAGAATTTATAGACATCGGCGGACCTTCCATGCTGCGCTCGGCAGCCAAAAACTTCAAAGCGGTTACCGTGATTACCGATGTGGAAGATTATGCTAAAGTACAGCAGGAAATGACGGATTCCGGAGATACTACCCCTGAAACCAGAAAAAAACTTGCCGGAAAGGTGTTTAATCTCACTTCAGCGTATGATGCAGCCATCTCTTCAATGCTTTTGGAAGAAACCTATCCGCAATACCTGAATGCTTCCTATAAAAAAGTGTCAGACCTCAGATATGGTGAGAATCCGCATCAGACTGCGGCTTACTACGTATCCACAACACAGAACGGGGCCATGAAGGACTTTGACATCCTGGGGGGCAAAGAACTTTCCTTTAATAATCTCCGCGATATGGATCTGTGCTGGAAGGTAGTCAACGAATTTAAAGAAGAAATGGCCTGCTGTGCGGTAAAACATTCCACACCTTGTGGAGTGGCGATTGGAACATCTGCTGTGGAAACCTATACCAAAACCTACGAGTGTGATCCGGTTTCTATTTTCGGTGGAATCATCGGTATGAATTATAAAGTAGATGCCGCCACCGCAGAGGAACTGAACAAAACATTCCTGGAAATCGTCATGGCGGTAGATTTTGATGCAGATGCCCTGGAAATCCTCAGAAAGAAGAAAAATCTCAGAATTATTAAGATTAACAATCCGGTATCTGATGCCCAAACCTGGGTGAAAACAGACGGTGGTATTCTGGTACAGGACAGTGATCATCAGTTTTCACAGGACATCAAGGCAGTTACCACTGGGCAGCCGACTCCGGAGCAGGAAAAAGCTTTACTGTTTGCCCAGAGAGTAGTGAAATATGTAAAATCCAATGCCATTGTGGTATCAAACGGGGCGCAGGCTCTGGGAATCGGTGGCGGACAGGTAAACCGGATCTGGGCCACCCAGCATGCCGTGGAAAGAGCCAAAGAAAAATTCTCCGGCGACCTGGTATTAGCGTCAGATGCGTTTTTTCCGTTCCGTGATGTGGTGGATTTTTGTGCTGCAGAAGGCATTAAAGCCATCATACAACCCGGCGGGTCTGTAAAGGATCAGGATTCTGTAGATGCGGCCAATGAGCATGGTATCCCGATGATGTTCAGCGGAATGCGGCATTTCTTCCACTAGAAAGCAGATTTTTCTTGAAATTTTACGGGTTGCAGATTTGAAAAACCCACCCAAATTGTTAGTTTTGTAAATAGTAAAATAAATTAAAATGAGAATATTAATCATAGGAAATGGTGGACGTGAAGCCGCTATTGGTAAAAAATTAGCCGAAGACCGCAGAGTCACTCAGATTTTCTTTGCCAAAGGAAATGCGACTACAGAGCAGATCGGCAAGAATATTTCTTTAACCGACAACCGTGAGCTGGTGAATTTTGCCATCCGCGAAGCAGTGGATCTGACCATCGTAGGTCCGGAGGCTTTCCTGGTAAGCGGAATCGTAGATGATTTCACAAAAGCCGGACTGCGCATTTTCGGACCATCCAAAAAAGTGGCTAATCTGGAAGGCAGCAAGGCTTACTCCAAAAAATTCATGCAGGAATATGGTGTAAAAACAGCATCTGCACAAATTTTCAGTTCCTATGTAGAAGCAGAAGCGTACCTGAAAACCGCACAATATCCTTTAATCATCAAGGCTTCCGGTCTTGCACAGGGGAAAGGCGTGGTGCTGGCAGATGACAAGGATGAAGCTCTGAAAATCATTCACGATTTCATGATTGCCAAAATCTACGGCGACGCAGGCATTAAAGTAGTGATAGAAGAATACCTGAAAGGGTTTGAAGCCTCTATCATCTGTTTTTCCAACGGAAAAGACCTGATTCCATGTATTGCCGCCAAAGATTACAAAAGAGCAGGGAATAACCATACCGGACCCAATACCGGAGGAATGGGAAGCGTGGCACCCAGCCCGGAATTTACGGCAGCACACGAAGAAGATTTCAGAAAAAACATTCTGGAACCCACACTGCGGGGCATGAAGGATAATTATCTGATGTTTTCCGGATTTATTTTCTTCGGACTGATGGTTACAGACAAAGGCTGCCATCTGCTGGAGTACAATATGAGATCAGGAGACCCTGAAACTCAGGTCATCATGCCGCTTCTGGAAAACAATCTGCTGGATACCATTAATGATTGTATTGACGGTAAAGATATTGAGCTGAAATTTAAAGACGAAAAAGCCGTATGCCTGGTGATGGTTTCCGGAGGATATCCCGGAAAATATCAGACCGGTTATGAAATTACCAACCTGAACAGAGTCAATCAAAGTTCGGTACTGCTGGCCGGTGCCTCGTCTAAAGCAGGCGGCATCTACAGCGCCGGCGGACGGGTAGTCAATTTGGTAGCAACAGGCGCCAGTTTTGACGAAGCGCGAAAGAAAGTGTACGAAGATGCGAAAACCATTCAGTTCGATTACGCCTACTACCGTGACGACATTGCAAAATTCTAACAGATAAGAAACGTGAGTTTTTCACGTTTTTTTAGTATTAAACATTAAAAATTTTATTGATTATGAAGAACGGAATCATCATCCTGGACTTCGGCTCACAATACAACCAACTGATTGCCCGCAGAATACGCGAAATGGAAGTGTATTCCGAAGTGCTGCCTTTCAATACGCCATTGGATGAAATTCTGCAAAAAAATCCTGCGGGGATCATTCTTTCCGGAGGTCCAAGCTCTGTAAATGCAGAAAATGCACACCTGATTGAGGCCTCATTATTTGACCAGGATATTCCGGTGCTCGGAATCTGCTATGGCATGCAACTCACCACCCACCTGCTGGGCGGCAAAGTAAAAAAAGGTCAAAAAGGTGAATATGGTAAAGCTCAACTGAAAATAGACCGCACCAACTCGCTGCTGGGCGGCGTAAGCCGGTTTTCTACCGTCTGGATGAGTCATTTTGATGAAGTAGAAGAAGTGCCGGAGGGTTTTGTGGTCAATGCTACTACTGATGTAGTTTCTGCCATTTCTAACGAATCCAGAAAAATATACGGTGTACAGTTTCACCCGGAAGTTTCCCATACCGAGGAGGGACAGCGCATGCTTGAAAATTTTGTCTTTAAAATCTGTAATGCACCGAAAAAATGGCATCTCACCAATTATATAGACAAAACCATCAAAGAAATCAAGGCGAAAGTTGGCACGGATAAAGTTATTCTGGGACTTTCCGGAGGCGTGGATTCCTCTGTGGCGGCTGTACTGATTCACAGGGCCATCGGCGACCAGTTGCAATGTATATTTGTGGATACCGGATTGCTGCGTAAAGATGAGGGTCAAAAGGTAATGGCCAACTATGGCGAACATTTCCACATGAAAATTGAAATGGTAGATGCCCGTAAACGTTTTATGGATAAACTGAGCGGTATTTCTGACCCCGAGGAGAAAAGAAAAATCATCGGAAATGAATTTGTCGCTGTTTTTGACGAGGAATCTCACAAATTTGAAGGGGCCAAATTTCTGGCACAGGGAACCATTTACCCGGACGTTATCGAAAGTCAGTCGGTTAAAGGTCCCTCAGCAGTAATCAAATCACACCACAATGTAGGCGGACTGCCGGAAGAAATGAATCTGGAACTGCTGGAACCTCTGCGCGAACTGTTTAAGGATGAGGTAAGGAAAGTAGGAGAGGAGCTCGGGATTCCGCACCACCTGGTGTACAGACATCCGTTCCCCGGACCAGGACTGGGTATCCGGATTCTGGGTGAGGTGAACGAGGAAAAAGTCAAAATCCTGCAGGAGGCAGATGATATTTTCATTGAAGAACTGTATAAGAATGATCTGTACGAAAAGGTTTCTCAGGCTTTTGTAGTTCTGCTACCGGTAAAATCTGTAGGTGTAATGGGCGATGAGCGTACCTATGAATATACGGCTGTAGTCCGCTCTGCCAATACTACAGATTTCATGACGGCGACCTTCAGCCATTTCCCGTGGGAATTTCTGGAAAACGTCTCAAACAGAATCATCAATGAAGTGCGCGGCATCAACCGTGTGGCGTATGACATCTCCAGCAAACCACCGGCAACAATTGAGTGGGAATAAAATAAAAATGACCCGGACGAGCTATCGTTCGGGTGATTTTTTTTCTGAATAGCTTAGTTTCCCCCGATACCGTGTTGCTTCAGACGCATTTCGGTATAATTCCCGGAAACCGTAAGCGTGTCCGGATACTGATAAATTTTCTGAATCTTTTCCTCCAAATCAAATTTCATATAAAAAGGAACCTTCTCATAGGTGTTACCCAGCAGGACAATGGTACTGTCATCTTCCCAGTATCCCTCTTCTATAGTAAATGAAGGGCCGAAAAATGCAATCTGGCTAATCTCCTTTTTCTCCATATCCACCAGGTTTACCTGCTGGTCTGCTTCAAAAGAAGGATTTTGGTTTTCGTCTAATGACCAGTGATAGCTGTGAAAATCCACATACTTCAGGCTGTCTGCGCTGTAAATCAGGAATTTTTTATATACCTCTTCGAAATCTTCTTCATACACCGCCGGAACATTTCCCGCACGGACCATCATCTGCAGAGAATCTTTCAGCGTAAAACCGGAAAAATTGAAGTCCGGATTTTCTGCCCGGTAAAAATCCATCCACCGCACCAGATTTTCCGGAAGTGGCTGGCGCTGCAGACCGGAAACCGAATCTGTCACCTTCTTTTCATGTGAAGACTCTGCCGGCAATTTCTTGTCGCAGGCCATAATTGCCAATACAGATATCCAGATGATTTTTTTCATTTTATTCCGCTTTTAAAAAATCAGCAATGGCTTTCTCTGCACACTGCCTTCCATACTCAATCTGCTTTTTAACTTTAAAAAAATCGTGCATGGCACAGGATTCCCGGGACAGCTGAATGAGCAAATCCGGCGGACAGGCTTTCAGGGAATTCTGAGCATTGGTCTCAATCAGCAGGGACAGGGAATGGGTAAACACATTCAGGTTGCCGCAAAGGTCTTTCACCGGACTGGTCTGGCCTTCATAGGGAATAAAGGCATTGACATCTACCACCATCAGCAGATCACGTTTCTTTCTTTTGGCATATTCCACCGGAATATTGTTTAAGATTCCTCCGTCCACGTACACATCATTATCAATCTCTACCGGTGAAAATATGGTGGGAATGGCTACAGAAGCCCGTATGGCATCGTAAATATCACCTTCGGTGAAGCAAACTGTTTTTTTGGCATATAATTGTGTCGCAATCGCTGCAAAACCAATATCCAGATCTTCTATATTGGTGGTGGGAAACAAGGTTTTCATTTTGCGGAACACCCTGTTGCCTTTCAGAAAACCCCGCCGGCGAATAGAAAGATCAATCAGATCCAGCGCCTGCAATTTGCCCATATGGGTCACCCACTCTTTAAAATCATCGAGCCTGCCCATGGCATACAGCCCGCCAATGAGCGCTCCCATGGAAGTGCCGCTGATATGGTGAATATGAAATCCATGCTCCCGCAATACCTCTAAAACACCTATATGGCCGAAACCGCGGGCACCACCACCAGACAGTACCAGCGATACTTCACGGTATTTTTTCTTTCTTTTTTCAGAATTAAAAATGGAAAACAATGCTATAATTTATGTTCTATAAATACAAATTCCGGCCCAACAATGCAACAGGAAGTGCAGCAGGTACAGACAGACTAAAGGTTTAATCATTTCTGCAAATGGAAGTTGCGAAGACACAAAAAATTCCAAATTCAAAAAAAACTATCTTTGTCGCATGAAAATCACTTTTGCAGACTTTGAATTATCCGGAAGAATTCTGGACGCACTGGCAGACCTGAACCTGTTTGAGCCTACGCCCATACAGGAGAAGAGCTTTAAACCCATCTTGTCCGGCCGCGATATCATGGGTATTGCGCAGACCGGAACCGGAAAAACACTGGCCTATTTGCTGCCGGTTCTGCAAATGTGGAAATACAATAAAAGCGGGCACCCCACTGTATTGGTCCTGGTTCCTACCCGTGAACTGGTGGTTCAGGTTACAGAAGTGCTGGAGCAACTGGCACAGAACACTACCGCCAGAATCATTGGAATTTATGGTGGTAAAAACATCAATACCCAAAAGCTTTTATTTAATGACGGCTGTGATATTCTGGTGGGAACCCCCGGCAGGGTCATGGATCTGGCCATAGACAATGCCATTTCTCTGAAAGAAGTGCAGAAACTGGTGATAGACGAGTTTGATGAAATGCTGAACCTGGGTTTCAGACCGCAACTCACGCATATTTTTGAGATGATGAAAGCCAAAAGGCAAAACATTCTGTTTTCTGCGACCATGACCGAAGCCGTAGATGAGATGCTGGATGAGTATTTTGCCAATCCGGTGGAAATTTCTCTTGCAAAATCCGGAACCCCACTGGAGAAAATTGAACAATCTTTCTATCCGGTAAGAAACTTCAATACAAAAATTAATCTGCTGAAGCATCTTCTAGAAACTGACCCGGAAATGTCTAAGGTACTGATTTTTACCAATAATAAAAAGCACGCCGATTTACTTTTTACCAAAATAGATGAGTTGTTCCCAGAACAGTTTGATGTGATTCACTCCAATAAATCCCAAAATTACCGTTTGCGAGCCATGAAAAGCTTTCAGAATCAGGAAGTTCGCGGACTCATTACCACAGACATCATGGCAAGAGGTCTGGATATTTCAGACATTACCCATGTCATCAATTTTGAAACCCCTGAAGTACCGGAGCAGTACATTCACCGCATCGGCCGTACCGGCCGGGCAGACAAAGACGGCATCGCTCTTTCATTTGTTACTCCAAAAGAAGAGCCCTTACTGCTTGATATAGAAGTTCTTATGGATAAAGAACTCAAGCAGATTCCATTCCCGGAATCCGTACCGGAAAACCCGCAAAAAATTGCCTCCGAACAGGAGGTAGTGGTCATGAAGAATGCCCACACCGTAAAAATTGTAGAAGGCGGCGGCGCATTTCATGAGAAGAAAGCGAAAAACCGTAAAGAAAACTGGGGCGGTCCAACCAAAAGAAACCCACCGAAAACAAAACCCGGAAACCGTGCTCAGGCTAAAGCAAAGAGCAAAGCCAAGCGTAAAAAATAAGTATTCCGTAGCAGATTTATCTAAGGAAATCGCATTTGCCCGGATGTGAATTCAGCATTATGGGTGAGTTAAATTGTGCTTTAAATTATGTAATTTTGCACCGTTCTGTTTTTTAGAGAAAAACAGGGCTTAATTCATGACTGAAAGCAAAGAATATATAGAAGTTTACGGCGCCCGTGAACACAATTTAAAAAACATCAACGTTAAAATTCCCCGCAATGAACTGGTTGTCATCACCGGTCTTTCCGGCAGCGGGAAATCTTCCTTAGCCTTTGATACCATTTTCGCCGAAGGACAGCGGCGTTATATTGAAACCTTTTCCGCATACGCCAGGCAGTTTCTCGGTGGACTGGAACGTCCGGATGTGGACAAAATAGAGGGTCTGTCTCCGGTTATTGCCATAGAGCAGAAAACTACGAACAAAAATCCGCGTTCTACCGTAGGTACTGTGACAGAGCTGTACGATTTTCTAAGACTGCTCTTCGCCAGAGTTTCAGACGCTTACTCACTGACCTCCGGAAAAAAACTGGTAAGCTATACCGAAGAACAAATTCTGGAAACCATTAACGAAAATTTCGCCGGAGAAAAAATTCTTCTGCTGGCACCGGTTGTCCGCTCCAGAAAAGGACATTATCATGAACTGTTTATCCAAATGGCCAAAAAAGGATATGGCCAGGCCCGCATAGACGGGGTTTTGCAGGATATAGAATACGACCTGAAGCTGGACCGGTACAAAACACATGATATCGACATTGTGATAGACCGGTGGATCATCGGGGAAAAGGCGACAGAAAACCGTATGGCAAAATCGCTGAAAACCGCTTTGGATATGGGCGAAGGTGTCATTGGCATTCAGAAACTCAACGAAACCGACATCCAGTATTTCTCCAAAAATCTGATGGACGATGATACCGGCATGTCCATGGCACTGCCGGAACCCAACACCTTCTCCTTCAACTCTCCCAAGGGCAGCTGCCCGAACTGCAAAGGACTGGGCACCATCAAAAAAATCAACACTGACCATTTTGTAACCAACGATAAATTATCCATCAATCAGGGAGCATTACTGCCACTGGAAGACATCAAAAATAACAAATGGGTGCTCACCCAGATCAAGAACATCATGGAAGTTTTCGGTCTGGATTTATCCACCCCTTTCCACAAAATTCCGGAGGATGTGTTGCATCACATCTACCATGGGATGTCCAGCGAGATCAATAAAGACCTGAAATATGCCGGAATTTCCAAGAAAATCAAAGTAAATTTTGAGGGTCTTATAGCGTTCATGGATGGCATTATTGAAGATAAAGAAAGTTATGATGCGGTACTGCTGGAGCGGCATTTTACCACAGAAGAAACTTGCCCCCACTGCAAAGGTACCCGGTTGCAGCCGGAAAGCCTGAGCTTTAAAATTGATGATAAAAACATCGCCGAAGTCAGTGCTTTGTCTCTGGCAGATCTTCAGGAATGGCTGGGCTCGGTGAAAACAAAATTCTCCCGGAAAAACAGCATCATTGCTCATGAAATTTTAAAAGAAATTGAGACCCGCCTGCAGTTTTTGCTGGATGTAGGGTTGGATTACCTGAGTCTGAGCCGCAGTTCCAGAACCCTTTCTGGGGGAGAAAGTCAGCGCATCCGTCTGGCTACCCAGATCGGATCTCAGTTGGTGAATGTGCTGTATATCCTGGATGAACCCTCCATCGGACTGCATCAGCGGGACAATGAACGGTTGATCACCTCTCTGAAAAACCTTCGGGACATCGGTAATTCCGTGCTGGTGGTAGAGCATGACAAAGACATGATTCTGGGTGCCGACCATGTACTGGACATTGGTCCCAAAGCCGGAAAACACGGTGGCGAAATACTGTGGCAGGGAAAACCGGATGACATGCTGAAAGCAGACACCGTGACTGCAGATTATATGACCGGACGCCGCAATATTGAAATTCCTGCTGAAAGAAGAAAAGGCAACGGTAAAAGCATCGTGCTGAAAAGCGCCAGCGGCAATAATCTGAAAAATGTAAATCTGGAAATACCGCTGGGAAAACTGGTAGTGGTTACGGGAATTTCAGGAAGCGGAAAATCATCGCTCATTAACGGAACATTGTATCCCATTCTGAATCAGCATTTTTACCGGAGTGTACAGGAGCCCCTGCCTTACAAGAAAATTGAAGGCATAGAGCATATAGACAAAATTGTGGATGTGGATCAGGCACCCATAGGGCGAACTCCACGTTCCAATCCAGCCACCTATACCGGTATGTTCACAGACATCCGTACCCTTTTTGCAGAACTGCCGGAAAGTAAAATCCGTGGTTACAAACCGGGAAGATTTTCTTTTAATGTGAAAGGCGGCCGCTGCGAAACCTGCCAGGGAGGAGGTTTAAAGGTGATTGAAATGAATTTCCTGCCAGATGTGTACGTGCATTGTGAAACCTGCAATGGTAAAAGATTCAACCGGGAAACACTGGAGGTCCGCTATAAAGGAAAATCCATTTCCGATGTTCTGGAAATGACTATAGACGAAGCGGTAGAATTTTTTGCACCGATTCCGAAGATTTTCAATAAAGTGAAAACCCTGCAGGATGTTGGACTGGGATATATCACCCTGGGACAACAATCCACCACGGTTTCTGGCGGGGAGGCACAACGCATCAAACTGGCTACGGAATTGTCTAAAAGGCAAACCGGAAACACCCTTTATATTCTGGACGAGCCCACTACCGGGCTTCATTTTGAAGATGTAAAAGTCCTGATGGACTCCATTAACAAACTGGTAGATTTGGGGAATTCATTCATCATTATTGAACATAATATGGATGTCATTAAACTCGCCGATCACATTATAGACATTGGTCCGGAAGGTGGTAAGCACGGGGGTAAAATTGTAACCGAAGGTACACCGGAGGAGATTGTGAAAAATAAAAAGTCGCTGACGGGAAAATTCTTGAAGAACGAACTGAAGCGGTGACTTTGGCAAGATCAAAACACAGCACATTTACCATAAATTTTCTGAGCAAACCACACCTATGAATTACGAACTGAGACATATGTCTGCTGAAGACGGAACACGCGTTCTGGACATTTACCGGCAGGGAATAGAAGGCGGAAACGCTACTTTTGAAACCAACGTTCCCACCTGGGAGAGCTGGGACATGACCTATCACCATTTTTGCCGCTGGGTTCTGGAAGATGAGCACGAAAATGTGCTGGGTTGGGCAGCGCTGATGCCGGTAAGCAAAAGAGCATGCTTAAGCGGTGTGGCCGAAATCAGCATTTATGTAGCAAATGAAGTTCAGCGGAAGGGAACAGGCACCATCTTATTGAAAAAACTTATTCTGGATAGCGAAGACCACGGAATCTGGACTTTGCAGTCCGGTATTTTCCCGGAGAACACAGCATCCCTCAGCATGCACCATAAATTAGGTTTTCGTACTGTAGGTACACGGCAGCGTCTGGCAGAACATCAGGGCGTATGGCGGGATGTCATCATCCTGGAGAGGAGAAGTCAACTGTTCTGAATACCATGCTTCTGACTAGCAGGAAGGAAAGTTGCACCTTATGGAAAAGCCTCATTACAGCATATTTTAGCAGTTTGGCATATTCATTGAATCAGATTTGCAACTAAAATCCTTTACAATGAAAAATATTCTGAAAATATTTCTGACCGCCGGGCTTGCTTTTACTATGGCATCCTGTACATCAACCGGCGGCACGTATGGCAATAACTACCCCGGAACCGTATACAGAAGTCCGGACGGTAAAATTTACAGACACGGCGAAGTGTACCGCGACCGCTACGGAAACGTGTATCAGAACGGACGATTAATTAAAAGAGCACCGGTTTACAGCAAAAATTATAAGAAGATGCCACCGGGACAGGCCAAGAAGGTTTACGGCGGAAGTGCCAGAGACTACGCACCGGGGCAGAATAAAAAAGTGCGGGTAGGCAATACCACTTTTTATGGAAAGAATCAAAAGAAAAGCAACCATCAGAAGTACAACAAATGGGAGCACGACAAGAAAAAAGGGCACCAGCACAGCAAACACAAGAACCACAAGAAAAAATAACCTGATCACATAATAAATGCGGGAAATGTCCCGCATTTTTCGTTATCATCAATCTCAGAAGCGCGACGAATAGGGATTCAGGAATGTTTTAAAAATCATGATTTCATCTCCGAATTTCTGCTCAATCCGCTCAGCAATATTGGCCAGTTCATTTTCAAGAAAGGTATCCCGCATTTCGTCATTTTCAAAAACCAGTAAGAGGTTAGAATTTTTGCCTTCTTCAATCATCTCAGTCTGCACATCAGACAGGATAAATTTCTCCACGTCCATCAGGTTTTGTACCATTTGCAACAGTTCGTTTTTAGAATAAACCTCCCATGCGTTCAGGGTGGCGGCAGGACAGTGGAAAGTCAGGCTTACAATGCTCATTTTTTTAACTCTTTTTATGATGTTTGTGGATAAATTCAGACACAAAAATCGGTATATTTTCCGTAAATTAGCACGTTATTACAAACAGAAATACAATAAAAATTTACAGGCAGCTTTAACTGCTTGAAAATCATTTTAATAAAGCTATTTATGAATACAGAAGGAGAAAGAGTCTTACCGATTAACATCGTGGATGAAATGAAATCTTCATACATTGATTATTCCATGTCGGTAATTGTTTCCAGAGCACTTCCGGACGTGAGAGACGGTTTAAAACCGGTTCACAGAAGAGTACTCTACGGAATGTACGGATTAAACGTATTTTCAAACAGAAAACATTTGAAATCTGCCAGAATTGTAGGGGACGTTCTGGGTAAATACCACCCACACGGTGACAGCTCCGTGTATGATGCGATGGTGAGAATGGCCCAGCCCTGGAGTTTGCGCTACCCGCAGGTAGACGGACAGGGTAACTTTGGTTCTATGGACGGGGATCCGCCGGCAGCTATGCGTTATACCGAAGCACGACTTAAAAAAATCTCTGATGAAATCCTGGCTGATCTGGACAAGGACACCGTAGATTTTCAGAACAACTTTGACGACAGCCTCACGGAGCCTTCTGTGCTCCCTACCAGAATCCCCAACCTGCTGGTAAACGGTGCCTCCGGTATTGCCGTAGGTATGGCTACGAACATGGCACCGCACAACCTCTCGGAGGTGGTAGACGGCATCTGTGCGTACATTGATAACCGTGAGATCACCATAGATGAACTCATGAAGCACGTCATCGCTCCGGATTTTCCTACCGGTGGAATCATTTACGGATATGATGGCGTACGCGATGCATTCCATACCGGCCGCGGCAGAATAGTACTTCGTGCCAAAGTAAACTTCGAAGAGGTACATAACAGAAATGCAATCATCGTAACAGAGATTCCTTATCAGGTAAACAAAGCCGAGATGATTATCCGTACCTCTGAACTGGTGAAAGAAGAAAAAATACCAGGAATCTATGAAATTCGTGATGAGTCAGACAGACGCGGTATGCGCATTGTGTACGAACTGAAAAACGACGCCATCCCGAATGTAGTCCTGAACTTACTCTACAAATATACGGCTTTGCAAACCTCTTTCAGTGTCAATAATATTGCACTGGTACAGGGAAGACCTGAGCAGTTGAATTTAAAAGACATCATTCATCATTTTGTGGATCACCGTCATGAAGTCATTGTACGGAGAACACAGCATGAACTGAAAAAAGCCCAGGAAAGAGCCCATATTCTGGAAGGATTCATGAGGGTGATTGCAACCCAGGACTCTCTGGACAAAGCCATTGCCATCATCCGGAACAGTGCCAGTCCGGCAGACGCCAAGGAAGGTCTCATTCAGGAATTTGATTTATCAGACATACAGGCACAGGCCATTCTGGATCTCAGACTTGCCCGTCTTACCGGTATGGAACTGGACAAAATCCGTGCAGAGTATGACGAAATCATGAGCTTAATTAAGGATTTAGAGGATATTCTGGCTAATGAAAGCAGAAGATTTGAAATCATTAAACAGGAAATGCTGGAAGTAAAAGAAAAGTATGGTGATGAGCGCCGCACTGATATTGATTATGCCGGCGGAGATATGTCCATTGAAGATTTTATCCCTAATGAAACCGTAGTAGTGACCATTTCCCATGCCGGGTACATTAAGAGAACCTCTCTGTCCGAATACAGAATCCAGAGCCGCGGCGGAGTAGGCAACAAAGCTGCCACCACCCGTGACGAAGATTTCCTGGAATATATTGTTTCGGCCACCAATCACCAGTACATGCTGTTCTTTACAGAAAAAGGCAAGTGTTACTGGCTGCGGGTATTCGAGATTCCGGAGGGATCCAGAACTGCGAAGGGCAGAGCCATTCAGAACCTGATTAATATTGAGGCTGATGATAAAGTAAAAGCCTATATCCGGACCAACGACTTGAAGGATGAAGAATATGTGAACCAGATGAATGTGGTGATGATTACCAAGAACGGAACGGTAAAGAAAACCTCACTGGAGGCCTATTCCAGACCGAGAACCAACGGAATCAATGCCATTGAAATACGCGATAATGACCAGTTGCTGGGTGCCAGACTAACCGATGGCAGTTCTGAAATTATGATTGCTACCCGCAATGGTAAGTGTATCCGGTTCCCGGAAGAAAAAGCCAGAGCCGTAGGCAGAGGCTCTATTGGAGTACGGGGAATCTCTTTAGAAGACAATGATGAGGTTATTGGTATGATCATTGTAAATGATGTGGCCAGTGAAAGCGTACTCGTGGTCTCTGAAAAAGGATATGGCAAACGATCTGCCGTAGAAGATTACAGAATTACAAACCGGGGCGGAAAAGGCGTCATTACCCTGAACATTACAGAAAAAACCGGAAATCTGATTGCCATTCAGAACGTACAGGACGGTGACGGATTAATGATCATCAACAAATCCGGTGTAGCCATCAGAATGGGTGTGGATGAATTACGGGTGATGGGCAGAAATACCCAGGGAGTTAAACTCATTAACCTGAAAGGTAATGATGAAATTGCAGCCATTGCCAAGGTAGAGATGGACAAAGAAGTTGAAGATGAAGATGAGCATACTGATGAAGAACTACCCGGAGCAGTGCTCAGTGATCAGGTAGAATTCAGCAATGCCCCGCAGACCGGCGATAATGCCATCAGCAATATGGGTGATGAAAAATACCTGAAAAAAATTGAAGAAGATGAGCAGAAGGAGCAAAAAGCCATAGAAGACGCTCAGGATGAAGAAGAAACAGACGAATAACAGATAAAAACGATTTCAAATATTATCAGCAATGAAAAGAATATTTTTAAGCTTAGCGCTTGTACCTGCATTTTTGCTGGCTCAGAAAAAAGAAGTGAGTGCCGCTTTTAAAGCAGCAGAATCCGGAGATATTGCTACTGCCAATACCCAGTTGTCAGCTGCCGAAAATGCAATCGGTGGAAAAACCTATCTTCTGGAACCCTCCGTTCTGGAGCAGTATTATTTTGCCAAAGGTGTTTCCCTGCTGAAATCAGGAAAAACGATTGAGGGAGCCACTTATCTGGCCAAAATAGGCGACCTGGGCAAATCTGCCATCTATACCGGGAAAAACGGAAAAGAAAAAGTTTATTACGTAGGGAAAGCGGCTGCAGATGCATCCGGCATTTCCGGACTGAAGGAAGAAAGATTTAACCCTACAACCGGTGATAAGCTTGCGGCTGTGGTAAATCCTTTATTACAGTCAGCCAATAATGCTGCCATAGACGCGTACAATGCCAAAAATTACAGCGTGGCCGGAGATAAATTCAGAGAAGCTTATAATCTGCTGAAAGCCGGCGGACAGAATAATATGCAAATTCTTTATAATGCAGGTTTAAGCTACACCTACGCTAAGAATAATGCAAAAGCAATAGAAACCTATGGCGAGTTAATAGACATGGGATACACCGGTGTGGAAACCACCTATACCGCCAGAGAAAAAGCCACGGGCAATGAAGTAACACTGGATAAAGCAACATGGGATGCTCTGAAGAAAAGTGCAGACTACAGTGATTTTAAAACAGAGACCTCTAAAAACATCGAGCAGGATTTATATGATATGTATGCGGCACTGCTTATTGAAGATGAAAAATATGACCAGGCCATCACGTTTATTGCAGACAAAGGTCTCAAGAAATTCCCAAACAGTCTGAGACTGGCAGAACTACAGAGTCATGCGTACTACAAAGCCGGCAGAACTTCTGAGTTTGTGGAATCACTGAGGGATTATGTGAAGAAAAATCCAAATGATGCACTCAGTTGGTATAATCTGGGCGTACTGCAAAGCAAAGACCCGGCGCTAAAATCTGAAGCTGAAAATGCGTTCAGAAAAGCTCTGGAACTGGATCCGAAGATGGACAATGCCTACCAGAATTTGTCTTATTTACTGATGGGAGATGATGAAGCTACTATGGCCGAATACCAAACCCTGAGAAAAGCAGGCAAAATGGATCAGGCCAATAAATTACTGGAAGGCAGAAGAGAACGTTTCAAAACTGCAATTCCGGTATTGGAAAAATGGCATGCTGCAAATCCGGCTAACCTTGATGCAGTTACCCTGCTGAAAGGCATGTACCAATCCCTTCAGAACGATGTAAAAGCAAAAGAAATGAAGGCCAAGGAAGATGCGCTGAAGGCAAAAGCCAATTAATCAATAATTTTTTGTAAAGTTCTGAAAATGACCAAGGATTAAACAGAACAATTCTTTATAAAACAGTGCGGAAATCCCGCACTGTTTTTATTTCACCAGTATTTTATCTGCCGCACTGGGACTCAGCATCACAGATCCTGAACCTGTCCTGACATGGAGCGTCTGATCAAAATCTTCTATTTTCAGGATTTCCATTTCGGTTTCCAGGGTAATATTTCGGTCGTTCAGATAATTCAGAAATTCATGATTGGAGTAAGTCACTGCTTTGAAAATCACACGGTCGCCCACCCGGCAACTGCTCAGCTTTTTCAGATCCTGCGCAATAATATTGCCGTCCTTGTCCGGAATCGGCTCACCATGCGGATCAAACTTCGGGAAATTCAGAATCTCATCCATTTTATCAAAAAAGAGGGTAGAGTGCACATGTTCCAGCTGCTCGGCAATCTCGTGTACATCTTCCCACCCAAAATTCATGCGTTCTACCAGAAACATCTCTGTAAGTCTGTGTTTACGGACCACCAACGAGGCTTCTTTCATTCCTTTGTCTGTAATAATCAGCGGCTGATAGGTTTCATACATCACCCACTTCTTATCGGCAAACTTCTTCATCATGTTATTCACAGAGGGCATTTTCACATTCAGAAACTTGCTCAGTTCGCTCACAGTGACGGTGTGATCTTCATTTTTCAGGTGAAAAATGGCCTTCAGGTAATTTTCTTCGGTGAGGGTATTTCTCAAAATGTTAGATTAAATTAAATACAAAACTAACATTTTTTTATGGAACGTCACCATGCTTTTGATACGGATTAATAGTTAAATTTAAGCCATGAAATATTCCTTTAAAAACGATTACTCAGAAGGAGCGCATCCGAAGATTCTGGAAGCGTTGCTGCGGACCAATGCCAGCTGCCAGGCCGGATACGGAGCCGATGATTTTTCACAGGAAGCCATCGCTTTACTTACCGAAAAAATAAATCATCCCAAAGCCAGAATCTACCTGATTGCCGGCGGAACACTGGCCAATCTCACCATCATCTCTGCCATGCTGCGTCCGCATGAAAGCGTGATAGCTGCAGAGACCGGGCACATCTGTCATCACGAAACCGGCGCCATAGAAGCTACCGGTCATAAAGTGCATGCCGTGCCGGTTACAGACGGCAAACTCCGCGTTTCAGACATCAGCAGCATTCTGGCTGCTCACCAAAATTTTCCGCATCAGGTGAAACCCAGAATGGTCTATATCTCTAATGCTACCGAGACCGGCACCCATTACAACCGTAAAGAACTGAACGCTTTATTCCGGTACTGCAAAAAAAATCAATTGCTGCTTTTCATGGATGGTGCCCGACTGGCCAATGCACTGACCGCCGAAACCAGTGACCTCACCCTGGCAGATATCAGTCGCCTTACGGATATTTTCTACCTGGGCGGCACCAAAAACGGTGCGCTGATAGGGGAGGCTGTGGTCATCTGTAATCCCCGGCTTCAGAATGATTTTCAGTTTCACATGAAGCAAAAGGGTGGTTTGCTGGCCAAGGGCCGGGTACTTGGTGTGCAGTTTACGGAGCTTTTGCGGGACGACCTATATCTGGATCTTGCGCGGTACGCCAATGCACAGGCCATGCGGTTGAAAAAAGCGTTTCAGGATAAGGGAATAAAATTTCTGGCAGACACCTTTACCAATCAGATTTTTCCGGTACTCACGCATCAGCAGATTCAAAAATTGCAGTCCGGCTACGATTTTTATATCTGGAAAGAAATGGAAGGAAACCGGGCCGCCGTGCGGATCGTAACGTCGTGGGCTACCGATGCGGAAGCGGTATCGGCCATGATACGCGAAATAGAAAACCTGTAAATCCCGGCTGCTCAGGGCATTACTTTTCTAAAAACCGGTATAAGTAAGGGGCTTTATTGGCAGATCCGTCGTAATATTTTTCAAGTCTCTGGAGCATATTCAAACTCAGGATTTTACGCTGAAAATTATTGCGGAGAAACTTTTCATTTAAAATGGCTTCGTACAGGGTTTGCAATTCCTTCATGGTAAATTTTTCCGGCAGAAGGTTGCTGCCTACAATTTTGTAATCCAAATTTTTGCGAAGATAGGAGAGTGCACTTTCCACGATTTCTGCATGGTCAAAAGCCATATCGGGGAGGGCATCCACGTCGAACCATTCGCAGGATTCATTGAGGGAATCCGGAAAGGTGTGTGCCAGGGAGTAATCAATGAGCGCATAATATCCCACGGTAATGAAGCGCTGATGAATCCAGTGGTCTTCATCCACTGAAATATTGCGGTTTTGAAGCAAAATGCGGTGCGGATTATTGAGATCCGTGCGGTTAATGCGCCCGAAAGTGTGAAACTGCTCCAGGAACAGATCTACCAGCGCGGTACGTTCATAAAGCGTTCTGTGTGCGGCATCATCCAGATTTTCATCCTCGAAAACAAATCCGCCCGGCACCGACCAAAGTTTCAGTTCCGGATATTTCACCAGCAGCACTTTCAGTTTATGATTATGAAAACCAAAAATCAGACAGTCTACCGAAATATGCGGCACAAAATGTCTGGTTTGCAGCAGTTCTTCAAAGCTCTGGTGATTTTTAATATCATTGTATTTCATAGTAACATCAAAAATCCGCTTTACACCCGCAAAGCGGGAGTTGACGGATATAGATTATGTTAAATTACTTCAGATGCTTGCCAAACGTTTTGCAGTCTGCCGTTTGCAGTTTCTGACCCTCAAACTTCACGGGGGCACCGTCTTTGTAGGTTTCTCCGGATTCATCATACTCGCCAATACCTTCAATCAGCTGGTCATCTTTTTTCAGGAACCATATTTCTCTGGTACTCTGCGTACCTTCTGCCTGAAACGTATAATCCACTTTAAGGGTATCACCGTCAAACATGCCGACAATATCGCCGGATGAACTGTCTTTTTCAAAATTTTTATAATGCATTTTCCCGGTGATGGTCCCCAGGTTGTCACTATACTTCACAAACAGGGAATCTTTCCCGGACGCTGCCATATAGCAACTTTCCGGAATGGCTTCTATGTCAAATTCACTGGTATTCACCGCCATGGAATCTGCAGCATGATCATTTTTCAATTTTTCTTTTTTCTCTTTACACTGAACCACCAGGATGGCTATAAGCGCAACAAAAACAGATTTCTTCATAGGATTTAATTATCCGTCTAAATTAATAAAATTTGCAGATATGGACCGAACTTCACCTCAGATTCCCATGTTGATATGGAAATATCTCCCGCTTTATAAATGTCCTATAATTTATATTATGTTAAATTGGGTAATAATTGCAATAATACGATTATTACCTATATCCACCTTATCCCTCAAAATCACCAATCGCATATTCCATCAATAAAAAAACCACATCTCCAGATGTGGCTGTTTATAATTTGTTCAGGATTTATTTGAACTTAAATTCCAGTTTGGCGTTGAAGAAACGGCCGGTAAGATTTACCGGAACGGGATAAATGTAATTATTGCTCACATCCGTAACCCATTGGTTGGCCACCGTATTGTAAATATTGAACGCATTAAACACCTGTAGTCCCAGTGTAAGCTCACTGAACTGTCCCCAGAAGCCCCAGTTTTTGTTTTTTTCCTTCGGATCTATAAAAACATAGGATAAACCAATGTCTACCCGCTTATAAGATGGCAATGTTTTCTGATATTCGTACCGGGTTTCCAGACTTGGCTGTCCGGCGGCATCAAACATAACTGGCGCACCGGTAGGCAGTCCCATGGCGAAAACTCCGGTGAGATTCACCCGCATTTTCGGGAATTTGGGCATATAATCCTGATAGAACACCGCAAACCGGAACCGCTGATCTGTCGCTCTCGGGATGTAGCCTTTTTCGTTAATGTTCTCATAGGTTCTGGCATAACTGGCCGATAACCAGGAATCGATACCGGGCACGAATTCACCGAACAACCTGGCGTCTATACCATACGCATAGCCTTTTGCATCATTGTTTCCGGCATAGCGCACCCGCACATTGTCCATAAAATACGGAATCAGATGATCCATTTTCTTATAATACAACTCGGTGGTGAGTTTAAACGGCCGGTCATACATGAAAAATTCGTAATCATTGGCTAGAATCAGCTGCATGGAGCGCTGAGACTGAATATCGGGGTTAAAACTGCCGTCCAGGTCTTTGATTTCTTTGTAAAAAGGCTGCTGATAATAGATGCCGGCAGCAAGTCTGAAAAGCATATCTGCATTCCAGTCCGGCTTGATGGCAAATTGTGCCCTCGGCGAAAAGATGGTTTCCTTATTGAAACTCCAGTGCGCTACCCTTACTCCCGCATTGACAAACGCCCGGCTGCGGCCCCAGTAAAATTTATTGGAATACTGTGCATAGGCAGAGCTTCTTACCGGTTCTATATCGTTGTTGCCGGCCATGTGGTAATAGAGTTCCATGGAACTCGGATCCAGTACACCGGGCAAGGTTTCATCCCGGGGAACACTATACCCCAGGGAATCTACCAGTCGCCATTCATTGGTCAGATCCCGAAGTTTTTCTTTTTCCAGTTTCAGTCCCAGTTCGATATTGGAATTGACATTGGGCATAAATTTGGTGCGCAGCTGTGCACCATAGGTTTTTACCGAAAGGTCATTCCGGGCATGGTCTATCTGTCCGCCCACATCATAGGACGTCACGGGATCTCCGGTAACGGGGTCAAAAGCCTCCAGCACATACGCCGAAGCAATGGTATAATACTCTCTTTCGCGGTTCTGGTATCCGAATGCATCTAGCGTGACCTGCCATTTTTCTGCCGGTTTATAATTCACAGAAAAGGTTCCCATCATATTTTTATAGCGGTCATCTTCCCGGCCGCCATAAAACACATTGACCTTAATGGGCTGATTCACCGTTCCGAACTCCACCTGCTTGGCTTTGGGAATCATTTCATAGTCGTTTTTGGAGTAATATCCCAGGAAAGACAAGGACCATTTATCATTCACATGATAGTTCAGATAGGATTGCAGATCCATGTAAACGGGGTTAAAATCCGTATCTTCATTCAGAGTGTTCAGAATGAGATTGGTATTCCGGTAGCGGCCGGATACCAGTGCCGTCAGTTTTTGATTTTTGGTGGCAAATCCGGTAGAAAGCCTCCCTCCTATCAGACTGGCCTCGCCCCCGAGCTCAAATTTCTTCGGCTCGCGGTAGTAAATATTGAGTGCAGACGACATTTTATCGCCGTATTTCGCTTCAAAACCCCCTGCCGAAAAGTTAACCGCAGAAACCATATCCGGATTAATGATGCTCATGCCCTCCTGCATGGAATTGCGGATGAGGAAAGGCCGGTATATTTCTATGTCATTAATGTATATAAGGTTTTCATCATAATTCCCACCCCGCACCATGTACTGAGAACTGAGCTCGGTATTGGAATTGACGGAGGGCAGCGTTTTAATGAGTCCTTCTATCCCACCCGCCATAGACGGAATCTGGGACGCCTCCCGGGCATTGATGGTGACTGCCGTAAGGTCCTGTGGGGTTCCTCTTTTCTGAAAAACAACCTCCTGTATGGACTGCGTTTTCAGCGTGTCTTTTTGCTGAGACAAAAATAAGGTAGGCAGGATGCCTGCGGCGAGAAATATCGTTCTTTTCAAATCAGAAAATTTTTAGGAAATAAAAATATAAAAAATTAACCGGATTACAGAATGGCTTCGCGCACCCGGGTCAGTTTTTTCAGTAAATCCTCCAGATGGGCCAGGTTCAGCATATTGGCACCGTCTGAAAGTGCAGATGCCGGATCCGGATGGGTTTCTATAAAAAGACCGTCTGCTCCTACCGCAATTCCGGCTTTGGCTATGGTTTCTATCAGTTCCGGCCGTCCTCCTGTAACGCCGGTGCTCTGATTGGGCTGTTGCAGCGAGTGGGTTACATCCAGAATGACGGGCGCATAGTTTTGCATCTCGGGGATTCCCCGGAAATCCACCACCAGATCAGTATATCCAAAGGTTGTTCCCCGTTCGATGATGGCTGTTTTGGCATTTCCGGAATCTGTAATTTTTTCCACCGCAAATTTCATGGCTTCCGGCGAGAGAAACTGGCCTTTTTTCAGGGATACACATTTATTGGTTTTGGCAGCAGCCACCAGCAGATCGGTTTGGCGCACCAGGAATGCAGGGATTTGGAGCACATCCACATACTGGGCAGCCAATGCGGCATGTTCATTTTCGTGGATGTCTGTGGTGGTAGGAATATTGAAAGTCTCCCCTACTTTTTTCAGAATTTCCAGTGATTTTTCCTCGCCAATGGTGGTAAAGGAATCTACCCGGCTGCGATTGGCCTTTTTGAAACTACCTTTAAAGATGTACGGAATGCCAAGTTGATCTGTAATCTTTAATACTTTCTCTGCGATCTTCAGTGCCATATCCTCTCCTTCTATGATGCACGGGCCGGCAATGAGGAAGAAATTGGATGAGTTTTTGTGTGAAATATTGTCTAAATATTGTATCATAATTCGTTTAAAGCTTTTTCTAATTGCGGAATATACTTGTTAAACTGCTCATTGTTGACGGATTTTTTATAAAAATCCAGCCATCTGGCAGCTGTGGATTTGTCTTTATGCTGTATGCTGAAGCGTATCATATTAAACACGGCCTCTGCCTTGCTCAACTGATTTTCAAACTGAGGAATATAGGTCTGCAACAAATCGTCTGCTTCTTTTATTCTGCCCTGATTCACCACAGCATAGATCAGTTCCTTTCTCAGAAAATCATTAATTTTTTTATCCTGTATCGCTGATTTTGCAACTGATTCAGCATTTTTAAAATCATTGACCGCATTGTGCGCAAATGTGAGTTCGTAGTACAGATGAGGAGTCCGGTACTGCTCATCATATAATCTTTTAAGAACCGGCAACGCCATTTTGTGATAGCCCACGGCATTCATCTGCGAGGCACGGGCCAGATACTGCTCCTGCATGGGCGCGTTGCTTTTGTACTGCGCCAGCCAGTCCGGGTTGCTGGTGATTCCGAAGGTTTTCAGGACTTCTACCGGTACTTTGGCAGATTTTAATCCCAGATTATCAATCAGCTGCACCTTTTCTTCTACTCTGGTCAGTTCCAGTTTACCGTTTACGGCTTTCAGGTTGCCCATTTTGCGGAAGGCAAAACCGTTTTTCTGGTCAAAGTAAATGAAACCGAAATGCATCAGCTCCTTTTTGTCATCTGCAGGTACCGCCACGTATTGATTTTCCTGAGTCGGCACTACGCGGTCAAAGGTAAGCTGATCCGGTTTTTGTGCGAACGCTAAATAACTGATCATCAGAACAGCAAGAGTTAGAAGAGTTTTCATGTCCGTAGCTTTTTAAACATTAAAATTACAAAAACTTCTTCATAATCTTTTCGAAAGTATTGATGTTTCTGCTGGTCAGCTGAGACTTCAGTGCTTGCCGGCCTAAAATCTTACCGAACTCCGATCCCAGTGTATTGCCCTTGGGAATCTTCCAGTAGAAGGTAGTTCCTGCTACAGCGCCCTGTTCTCCTGCCATGGTGGCCGATTGTTCAAATTCCGCTGCGAGCAGCCGGTGCAAACCTTCGTTTCCGATAAATGCGTAAATATGACTGCTCTCACTGGCGGTAAAAGGATTTGCATTCCCTATTTCTGCTACCTCTTCCTCTGTTTTTAAAAATAAAAAAGCATCGTAACTGAACCGTTCAGACATGGCTTTCTCTAAAATGATTTTTAAATCACAAGGTGCTTTTTCTGAACTGAAAATAATATTGCCGCTGGCCAGCACCGACGAAACATCTTTCATTCCGGCCTTTTCAAAAACACGGCAAACGTCTGCCATTTTCATGGAAGTTCCGTTCACATTAACCCCACGCAGGAAAGCACAATATCTCATCAGTCAAAGAATTTATTCCGTTCAAAAACCAATGGTAAGTCCGGAGAACTTACCACTGTAGTATTTTTTATTGCGTCACATTCATAATCGCTCTGGTAATCTGTTCCTCTTTTTCTGTAGCATAAGTCGTGTCATACGGCTGCATCACATCAAACAGGAAACTGTAGAAAGGCGTAATCTGCTGCACTTTCTGCGACTCCCGGAAGGCTTTTTCTTTGCCCATCTGCTCCAGATCCTTAATGAAGGTATTGAAGCGCTGATCTACCGGTTCCAGCGATTTCAGAAGATACTGATAGCCTTTTTCCGGCTTGCCGGTGCGGTTATACGCATCACTTACGGCAGCCACCACCATAGAATATTCCATGGTTTTGGTCCGCATTTGCCTGTTCACAAACCTCTGTTTATCTGCCGGCAGATTCCGGTAATAATCATATTCTTCAAAAACTCCTTTTTTAAGTTGCTCTGCCAGCTCCAGACCTTTTTTCTCTTCGCCGGCTATGATGTAGGCATAGGCAATGGAACTGAGGGAGCGGGCCTCATTATATTTGGAAACCGGAATTTCACGCGAGGCTATGTCCAGAATCTCCAGCGCTTTCTGCTTTTGTCCTGCCAGTGCCAGGGCTTCTGCGGCTCTGCTGGCCGAGTTTCTGTAACCCATGATATTGGAAGTGGCTGTGGGATCAAAATGGACACTGGTATCTTTAAAATTGCCCCATCTGAAGTTTTTTAGCACATTATAGAGCGATTGCGGATCTACCCTGCCTATTTCACCATCTTCTCTGACCGGTGTTTTGATGGGCACCAGGCGGTAGCTGAAGCCGTCATACTGCAGATAATCATCCAGATAGAAAATATTTTCACTGTCATAAACCCCGCCGTTAGAGAAGTTAATGGCTCTTTTCCAGTCAAAATTAGCCAGAATATCCAGTAACATCAGGTTATTTTTAAACATCGTTCCGCGGGTGTAATTCACCGTAATCTGATCTACCGTCTCAGGCAGGTCAGATGCTTTGATGATTCCTGCTTTCACCGCATTTTGCTTATTCACCGGAATCACAAAATTGGAAACCGGCAGGAAATTAAAGCGTTCATATTTACTTTCGCCAAAGAGCATTTTCAGTACGGCATCTTTCTCCGGGCTTTTCACTTTAATGAAATCCATGGCTTCCTTCACCGTCATTGAATCCTGTGCCACATATTTCATAAAGGGTTCAAAAATGGCTGCCGGCGCACCCTGCTGTACCTGACTTTTGATGAATCCGTCCAGACTTTCAGCATCAAAAATAACAATCTGGTCATTGGTTCCGTCCCGGTAATCTTCGTGGGTCATAGAATGCGGCACCGCATCGGCATTGTAGGTTTTTCTCCTCACCTGGTCTATATTCCATGGGGTGGAAAGTAGTGTGAAATTCACCACTTTCACATCATCCCGGAAACGTTCGGTTTCCTGCATTCCCCATACGGGATAGGTATCATTGTCCCCATACACAAAAAGTATATTGTTTTTCTGCAATGATTTTAAAACGGAATAGGCATAATCATAAGCGGTATAGCGGTCACTGCGGTCATGAGGGGCGTAATTTTTGAAACCCATCATCAGCGGAATGCCCATGAGTACCACTCCGGCCACAATATTGACCGCATTGGACTTTATTCTGGATTGTAAAAACCACAGAATGGCAGCGGCTCCCATTCCGATCCAGATGGCAACAGCATAGAAGGATCCTACCATGGCATAATCCCGTTCCCGCGGTTCAAAAGGTTTCACACCGGTATAGAAGATAATGCCCACACTGGTCAGGATAAACAGGGAAAGAATGGCATAAAATCTTCCGAAATCACGGTTGAGCTGGAAGAAGAATCCGATAATGGCGAGGATTAATGGCAGGAAATAAAAGGCTACAGTGCTTTGATTTTTGAATTTCGCCGGCAATTCTGCCTGATCTCCCAGCCGTGCATTGTCTATGAATGAAATGCCGGAAATCCAGTTGCCGTGCGTGTTTTCCATGTTGCCTTCCAGATCATTCTGGCGGCCCACGAAATTCCACATGAGGTAGCGAATGAAGTAATAGTTATTCTGAAAGCTGAAGAAATAATCCATATTCTGGGCCAGCGAAGGCCGCTGCACATTGATGAGATTATAAGGTCTCACCTCCAGATAATCTGCTGCCCGTATGGTCCCGTCCTCATATTTCGCCCTTAATTCATCAAAAATTCTTCTGGCTTCCGGGCTGTCTGCTATATCGGGATTATTATAATTAAAGGAAAAATCGGGTGCACCGTACATGGACACATAATTGGCCATTACGTTTTTGTCTTCGTTAAACATTCTGGGCATTAAACTGACATGCTCTTTTGCATAGACATAGTTGAACCGCTCTCCGGTTTTTCTGTAGGTTCCGGTGGTTTCATCCTTTTCATAGATGTCACCGGTTTTTTTGCTTTTGAAGCTTCCGTCGTCATTTTTTTCTATACCGTTGGCATCCAGATAAGCCGTGTAGTTCTGACCATAGAATGTAGGCCAGTCACCATACTGCTCCCGGTTGTAGTAATCCAGCATACCAATGGCGGTATCCGGATTGTTCAGGTTCATAGGCGGGTTGGCATTTGCCCGCACGGGAATCACCATCCAGCAGGAAAAACCTATAATCATATATACTACAGAGAGGGCTGCTGTTCTGAAGATTCTGTTTCCGGACTTCCGGGAATATTTCAGCAGGAAATAACAAGCGGCTACCATTAAAATAAATGCCGCAATGGTTCCCGAGTGGAACGGCAGTCCGATGCCATTGACAAAGAAAATTTCCAGACGGCCGAACAAAGTCATGATGACCGGGAAAATAATCTTGAACACAAATGCAAGAATTCCCAGGGTAATCACATTGGCCCAGATAAAACTCTTCCAGCTGAAGTCATAATTTCTGGCATAATAGATTAGACAAACCGCAGGCAAAGCCAGCATGGCCATCATGTGAACCCCTACTGAGAGCCCTACTATAAAGAATATGAGGATGATCCAGCGTTCATTATCCGGTTCACTGTATTCATTTTCCCATTTGGTAATGAGCCATACAATGAGCGCAATAAACATAGAAGCCATAGAGTACACCTCTCCTTCTACCGCCGAAAACCAGAAGGTATCTGAAAAAGTAAAGCTGAGCGCACCAATGATTCCTGCAAAAAGTATAGAAATTTCCTGATGTCTGGTTATTTCTTCAAAATCTTTATTCAGCAATCTTCTCACCAGATGGGTGATGGTCCAGAAGAGGAATAATATGGTGAATGCGCTGAAGAGTGCCGACATGGAATTGATGACTACCGAATAGTTCTCCCCGTTGCCAAATGCGAACATGGCCGCCACGGCACCTACCAACTGAAAGAGAGCCGCACCCGGCGCATGGGTAACCTCCAGTTTTACTGCAGAGGCAATATACTCACCCGTGTCCCAGAAACTGAGATTGGGTTCTATGGTGGAAAGATAGGTAAAGAATGAAATGGCAAAGACCACCCAGCCCAGGACGGTGTTCCATCTTTTAAAAGTCCAGTTTTTCATAATAATCTACAATGTTGCGAAAATAAGATTTTTCCTTCATTTAAGACTTCTTTTGCAAAAAGAATCCATATATCTGCAGGTTTTCACCAGATGATCACGGGGGCTTCTGATGATTTCAATGCGCTGCAGCATAAAACAAATCCCTGAAATAAGCCTATAAAATAATTTTTTGTAATTTTGTCGTCGGTTTTTTTACAGAAAAAGAAATAAATGAACAACGTTTACAATGATATTCTGGGACTTATTGGGCACACCCCACTGGTGAAACTCAATACGGTAACCAAAGATATTCCGGCAACCATTTATGCCAAATTAGAATCCTTCAATCCCGGACATTCTACCAAAGACAGAATTGCGCTGCACATCATCAACCGTGCGGAAGAAAAGGGAATCCTGAAGTCTGATTCGGTTATTGTGGAAACCACCTCTGGCAACACAGGTTTTTCTGTTGCCATGGTTTCAATTGTAAAAGGTTATAAATGCATCCTTGCCGTCAGTGACAAGACTAAAGCAGAAAAAATAGCATACCTGAAGGCATTGGGAGCACAGGTATACGTGTGTCCGGCAAACGTTCCTGCAGATGATCCCCGTTCCTACTACGAGGTAGCGAAGAGAATTGCTTCAGAAACGCCGAATTCCGTGTACATTAATCAGTATTTTAACGAACTGAATATTGATGCGCACTACCAGACTACCGGTCCTGAAATCTGGGAACAGACTCATGGAAAGATTACGCATCTTTTTGCCTGTACAGGAACCGGCGGCACGCTCAGCGGATCTGCCAAATTTCTGAAAGAACAAAATCCGGACATCAAAATCATTGGTGTAGATGCAGATGGTTCCATTCTGAAAGGCTATCACGAAACCGGAAAAATAAACAAAGACGACATTAAACCGTACCAGATTGAAGGAATGGGTAAAAACCTGATTCCCACAGCTCTTCTTTTTGACAAAATAGATCAGTTTGTAAAGGTGAACGACGAAATGTCTGCGTACCGCACCCGCGAAATCGCACTGAAAGAGGCCATCATGGGCGGCTATACCTGTGGCGCTGTAACCCAGGGACTGATTCAATATGCACAGAGCAATCCTTTTAATCAACATGACCTGGTGGTACTCATTTATCCCGATCATGGCTCCAGATACCTGACCAAAGTGTACAGTGACGAGTGGATGCAACAGCAAGGCTTTGTGAACAACTGTGTACATAACTACGAAGAAGTTTTCAAAACAGAATACATCAAATAAGAAAAAACCGCTGCGGTAAGGCCTTTTGTTCAGTACAAAGGGCTTTTTTATCTGTACGATTTTCGTTACATTTGCAACAATAATTTTCACCTAAAAAATTCAACTATACATGGTAGATATTTTCGATAGATTGAGACAAAATCCTGGTCCGCTGGGACAATTTGCCGATTATGGCGAAGGGTATTTTGTATTCCCGAAACTGGACGGTCCTATTGGGCCTCGTATGATGTTTCAGGGAAAAGAAGTAATTTTCTGGAGCGCCAATGACTATCTGGGACTGTGTAACCACCCCGAAGTGCTGGAAGCAGATGCCAAAGCGGCTGCAGAGTTCGGCATGTTTTACCCCATGGGCGCACGTGCCATGTCCGGAGAAACCGCTCAGCACAACCAGCTGGAGCGTGAACTGGCAGAGTTTGTAGGCAAAGAATCTGCATACCTGCTGAACTTCGGATACCAGGGAATGGTTTCTACTATTGATGCACTTGTTTCCCGTCATGATGTCATTGTCTATGACGCAGATTCCCACGCTTGTATTGTAGATGGTGTACGCCTGCACATGGGCAAAAGTTTCACCTTCAAACACAACGATATGGTGAGCCTGGAGAAAAATCTGGCACGTGCAGAAAAAGTAGCCGAAGAAAACGGCGGCGGAATTCTGGTGATTACCGAAGGAGTATTCGGAATGCGCGGAATGCAGGGAAAACTGAAAGAAATCTGTGATCTGAAATCCAAATTTAACTTCAGACTTTTGGTAGATGACGCCCATGGTTTCGGAACCTTAGGAAAAACAGGAGCTGGGGCAGGCGAAGAACAAGGCTGCCAGGATCAAATCGATGTTTATTTTTCAACTTTTGCAAAGTCTATGGCCGGTTTCGGAGCATTCATTGCAGGAGATCATGACATCATCAGAATTTTAAAATATAACCTTCGTTCTCAGGTTTTCGCAAAATCTCTGACCATGCCGATGGTGATTGGCGGACTGAAGCGTCTGGAACTATTGCGCTCCAGACCGGAAATCAAAGCCAAGCTTTGGGAAAATGTAAACAAACTGCAAAACGGTCTGAAGGAAAGAGGATTCAACCTGGGGAATACCAATACCTGCGTAACGCCCGTTATGATGCAGGGTTCACCGGTAGAAGCTACCCTTCTGGTAAAAGATCTTCGCGAGAATTTCGGAATATTCACTTCTGTAGTGGTATACCCGGTAATCCCGAAAGGCATGATTCTGCTGAGACTGATTCCTACTGCCTCTCATACCGATGCGGAAATCAACGAAACACTGGATGCTTTTGATGCCATTCATGATAAACTGGTGAATGGATTCTACAGAGAGCAATCTGAGAAGCTACTGGAAGAACAAAACCTGAGTTTCAAACCGATTTAATATTGATTTTAAGCACATTACACTACTTTTGTGCATGCAATACTTTAAGGTAACCGTCTGAATATTCAGACGGTTTTTTCTTTTCACATTCAACTGCAGAAGCCACTGCATACCTATCTAGTTTCATTTTTCAAAAATTGTCGTAATTCTACTACTTTTTGTAAAAGAGATTTTGATTAGCTTTAATCTGTTATTTGTAGAACCCTGAAAATCTTTGGCTATGGCTTCACCTCATGACGGAAAACATTTTGTGGTACAGAAAGGAACCTGCCAGTGCAATCAGGGGTTTCAGTTTCCTGCTTTTAAGGTGACCAGCCATCAGAAGCATTACTGGAATGACGCCGATGGACAGGCAGATTTTCTGGCCGTGACTGAGGATGACCTGATGCTGGATCCGCCCGCTATGCCCTTTGGGAACTGCAAACTCAAGCCCACATCCGGCGGCTATCTGCCCTGCACCTACGCGCCGGCCGGCAAGTGGCAGAAAACTTATGACCAGGTAAAAGTCATGGGCAAAAGTTGCGTAACCGAAATCTCCGAACTGCAATGTACCGTGGGCGGCAAGATTACAATTCTAAAGCA
>NZ_JAJEWK010000011.1 GCF_020687745.1 Chryseobacterium sp. MFBS3-17 | reverse complement strand
TTTCAAGACCTTCTCTTCTTCATCTTATTCCCTAAAGACCCACCTGGCTTCCAATCTATCTCCTGCGCTCCCCATCATCTCGTTACCTCGATTTGGGACTGCAAAGATAAGGGGAAATTAATATCCTCCAAATATTATATGAAATAATTTTCAAAAAAACACTTAACCAATTGAATATTAAGAGGAAAAATTTTCACACAATTGAACGCTTGTTTAAAATTCCCGGTAGATTACCGACAGAAAATCTGCAAACGAACGTTCCAGGCGAATAATATCGCCGGATTTCAAGTTGATTCCTGCCGCTCCATACGGACTGCTCTTCAGGTGAAAGCCATGCAACTGGAAAAACTGAGGGGATGAATCCGGCAATACAGAAAATCTGACCGATGATCCCAATAGTTTTCTGGTGGATAAAATATACTCTTCACCATGCATTAATTTTCTTTTGGTAAAGGTACGGGGCTCAAAATAGACCTCCTCCTTATTGAAGGATATTTTCTGACCCCTGGCAGGCGATGCATATATATACAAAGTATTTTCGTCTTTCGGTAACCGCTCCGGCGACAGATAATACAACCGCAGTTTATAATGTGCAGGATCAAACGCAGACTCTGATTCGTCTATGCTCTGAAATGGCTGGTAGAAGAACACATTTGCGCCTACTTCCCTGGCCTTTTCGTACACTTTACCGAAAACCGCTGCATCATCTGTTGTAAATCCTTGTACTTCTACCTCGCCAAGATAGGTAGCGCCGGTAGTCTCTGTGATTCTGTACAGGAACTTATCCGAATTATTATGCGTTCCGGCCACCTCGTTCCAGGTGACCTGCTGTGCAGACCAGAGTCCACTGATTAATAATGAGGCCGTGATGAGGATATTCTTCATTTCTCAGCAGCTAAAATGTCCAGGCATTCCTCCAGACTGTTTTCCCAGTGCCGGCTTTCTATGCCATATACCTCTTCTATTTTGTCCAGACTCAGCGTACTGCGCCGCGGCCTGCTGGCCGGAGTAGGATATTCCGGAGTCGTTATCTTATTGATCTTGGTATCTGCGCGGGTATACTCTGCTATTTTTGCTGCAAAATCATACCAGGTCGTTTCCGGATAATTGGAGAAATGAAACACTCCATAACCTTTGACACCGCTTTCAATAATCTGCATCAGTGCTTCGGCAAGATCATTGGCATTGGTAGGCTGTCCGTACTGATCTCCCACTACCCCTATTTCCTCCCGCGATGCGAATAAGGCGAGCATGGTTTTCACAAAATTCTTATTGAATTCTGAATACAACCATGAGGTACGGATAATCACGGTTTCCGGATGATGCTCCAGCGCCAGTTCTTCGCCCTGCAGTTTTGATTGGCCATACACACTGGCCGGGTTTGTAAAATTATCTTCACTGTAACTTATTTCTGTTTCGCCATCAAATACATAATCTGTAGAGACGTGCAGCAGCATACATTTCACTTCTGCGCAGGCTTTGGCCAGGTTTTCTGCACCTGTGGCATTTACCGCAAATGCTTTTTCAGATTCTTTTTCTGCCAGATCCACGGCAGTGAATGCCGCTGCATTGATGCAAAAATCAGGCTTGATCTCCGCAAAAAGTTCTTGTACCGCAGCAGCGTCTGTGATGTCCAGCTGTGCAGAGGTCACAAAATGGAAATGGTAATCCAGATTACGGGATGCTGCCAGTTTCTGTATACAGTTCCCCAGTTGCCCGCCGGCTCCTGTTACCAGTATTTTTTTCATATTTAGTTCTGTTTATTTAGTTTTCTGAATGATGACACCCGTTCCGCAAAACTGGTCTCTTCGATATTGACCAGAAATTTTTCAAATTTTTCTTTGGTTTCGGGTGGGTGAACAGCAGATTTTCTGGTTTTCAAATTAAAGTAGATGATCGTCATCCACAATACCGCATGAATGGTTTTTCCGTCTTCGCTTTTCATCAGGATTTCAATTTTTGAAATGCGGTCTCTTACCTCCAGAGTTTTGCTCGAAATCTGCACTTTTGCATTATACCGCACTTCCTTCAGATAGGCAATTTCATTTTGCACAGTAATCCAGGTACAGCCGGTGCGGCGGGTATACTCTTCATAGGTAAATCCATAAAATGCTTCCACATGATCCTCCCGTGCATTGAGCATGTATTCCAGATATTTTACATTATTGAGATGTCCGATGGGGTCGCAATCGCTGAACCGGATCTTCATGACGCTTGAAATTTCTTTATCCATAGGGCAAAAATAAAAAAACCGCCTCTAACAAGGCGGTTGTATTTACTAATTCTTTGTTAAATTAAGAAATACCTAATTCTTTTTTTACAGCAGCGGTAGCATCTGTGCCTCCTCTGTAAATCAGTGCACTGGCATCTATGATGAAATCCCAGCCGTTTGCTTTGGCAGCTTTTTCTATAGCTCCGTTCAGTTTGTCAATCACCGGCTTCAGCAGTGTTTCTCTTTTTTTAAGCAGATCCTGCTGTGCAGTAACGGCCATTTGCTGAAGGTTTTGCTGGGTTTTCTGCAGTTCTGCTTCCTTGGCAGTTCTCTGTGCTTCTGTCATTTTCGCACCTTCTGTCTGGTACTTTTGTACGTCTGCCTGAAAAGTATCTCCCAGTTTCTTCAGTTCGTTTTCTTTGGTTTTACTGAATGTATCCAGGTCCGTAGAAACTTTCTTTGCTTCTGGCATCAGAGACAAAACTTGCTCATAATCCAAGGCAGCTATTTTTTGGCTTTTTGCTACGCCTACAGTCATCAGCATCAATACTGCAGCAAATAATACACTTAATTTTTTCATAATTTAGGTTAAATAATTAATGGTTCTTTTTTTTGATAATAAATCCGGGTCAAAGTTAAAAAATTTATTTCCTATCGGAAGACTTTGCTCCTGTACCTTTTGTAAGAAGATCCAGTACGCGGTCCGTGTAATCATATCTTTTCTGCAGAAAGATTACATTGATATCATTGCTTTTATCAAAGACTATACCCAATCCGTTTTTTTCTGATACTGTTCTGATGGCATCCCAGATCTGGTCCTGAAAAGGCTGCACCAGATTTGCGCGAAGTTTGGCTATTTCGCCATTGGTGCCGAACCTCAGACTTAAAGTTGTTTTGATATTTTTGTCCAGATCGGCCACTTCTTTTTCTCTCTGGCGAAGCTGCTCGCCTATCAGCAGCACTTTTTCACTTTCGAAGGCTGCTTTTTTACGTTCGTATTCTGACTGTAGATTCTGAATTTCTGTCTGCCAGGTGGCAATCTGTGTATTCAGACGTCCTTCTGCCTCCTTATATTGCGGAAGCCTCTGCAGGATATATTCGGTATCTACCACGCCCATCTTTTGTGCAGGTGCTAAAAACGAAAAAATAACGAAGACGAAAGCTACAATACTTTTCATGATAATAGATATAGGGTTACAGTGTCTGATTCATCAGGAAGTGTGTTTTCCAGCCGGAAGGATCTGAGTTGTACAATGGCTTATCAAAACCATAAGCAAAATCAAAACCAATAAGCCCGAACGCTCCCATATATACCCTTACCCCCACGCCGGCAGATCTTTTGAGCTGGAACGGGTTAAAGTTGCCCCACTTATTCCAGACGTTACCTCCTTCCAGGAAAGAGAGTGCATAAATCTTTGCTGTTTGGTTCATAGAGATCGGGTATCTTAATTCTAACGAGAAACGGTTGTAAATAGTACCTCCGCCCAGTTGCGTAATATCTTCCATGGTTCCTCCGTTGGTAGATGCGTTTTCATAACCCCGGAGCGGAATGAGCTCACGCCCGTCATAGCGGCCACCGAAGAGTCCGGTGCCTCCCACATAAAATCTCTCAAACGGAGGTGCGCCCAGTTCCTTGCTGTACCCGTCCATGAATCCCATCTCAGCGGTACTTCTGAGCACCAGTTTGCCGATGATTTCATTATAGAAATCTCCCTTCAGTTTCACTTTATAGAACTCCATCCACTTGTACTTTTCCATAGGAGCCATAGTGGAGTAGTCTTTATTGTTGAACAGTGAGTATGGTGGCGTAAACTTCACAGAAGTTTCCACATTAGACCCTGTAGTAGGAAAAATAGGGTCTATACCGGCAGAATTTCTGCTGAGTCCCAGATTGATGCTGAAGTTATTGGCATTACCATAGTACTCGGTTGTTTCTCCAAACTGGAACGGATAGTTATTAAAGTTATAACTCTGGAACTGAATTCCGGTATAGAGAGAGAAATAATCGTCCGGCCATTTCAGCAACCGGTTCAGACCCGCACTGGCCGAGAAGATATTCAGCTTCTGGCTGTTGCCGTACATATCATCATAATTGACCAGTGACTGATTCACTCCTACCGACAAAGCTGTAGGTTTGGTACCAAAAAGCCATGGTTCTATAAATGAAATACCATAATTCTGGAAATAATATCCGGCCTGAGCCTGGATGGACAGGGTTTGTCCGTCTCCCTGCGGCACCGGGCGGAAATCTTTAAATTTCAGAAAATTTCTGAGTGAAAAGTTATTGAACGTCAGTCCCAGGGTTCCGATAAAGCTGTTCCCGCCATAGCCGGCCTGCAGCTGTACCTGTGAAGATCCTTTTTCTACCAGCGACCAGTGCACATCTACTGTATTATCCTGCGGATTGGGTTTAATGTCCTGCCCGATCTGCTGAGGATCAAAGAACGACATAGAAGCCAGATCAAAATAGGTTCTTTTGATATCGCTTTTTGCAAAAAGGCTTCCCGGTCTGGTTCTGAGTGAGCGCAGGACCACGTGGTCGTGCGTGGTGGTATTTCCACTCCAGGTTACGCGGTTCCAGGTGGCTTTTTCGCCTTCAGAAATCCGGATTTCCAGATCTATGGAATCCCCTTTCACGGATTTTTCTACGGGTGTCACGTTAGAAAAGAGGTATCCGTTATTCATATAAATAGACTTGATGTCAGAATCATCTTCCTTGCCACCGTCTTCGCCTACTTTTTTATTAAACCCTACGGCATCATAAATATCACCGGTTTTGTACCCCAGTACTCTTTCCAGGTAATCTGTAGAGAAAGCGGTATTGCCCACAAAACTGATGTCGCCGATGTAGTATTTTTTTCCTTCGTTTACCTTGACATTGATTTCGAAGTTATTTTTTTGATTTCTCCATACAGAGTCAGAAATTACGCGGGCGTCACGATATCCCAGTGAGTTGTAATAATTCACCAGATTATGCTTATCGTTCTCGTATTTTTCCTGAATGAACTTGGAAGATTTCAGAATTCCGCCAATTCCGAACCGCTTCTGCTTGGTGTCTTTAAATCCTTTCTTACGCAGTTTGGCATCGGTCACGTCCTGGTTTCCTTCGAATTCAATATGGTCTATCTTGATTCTTTTCCCTTTGTCCACCTCTATGGTCCAGTCTACCAGATTCGGGTCGCTGGCATTCACTTTATCCTGAATGGTAATTTTGGCATCGGCAAAACCTTTATTCACATATTCCTGAGGAATATTGGTTTTGATGCCGGACACTAAATTTTGGGTAATTTTGGTTCCGGGCTTCAGATTGTGATCTTTGGCCAGTTTTTCGTTTTTGGATTTACCCATACCTTTTCCGGTAAAGGTAACCTCTCCCAGCTCCTTCAGATCCTGCAGATAGAAGCGCAGCACTACGGTTTCTCCTTCTATGCTTTCTACATAGACTTCTACTTCTGAAAACGAATTGGTTTCCCAGAGTTTCCGGATTGCAGAACTGATTTTGGATCCGGGAATATCAACCAATTCTCCTTTGTATAATCCTGTAAAGCGCAGGATTTGTGCAGGGGTGTATCTTTTCACACCATCTACCACAATATCCTTCAGCGTGTAGGTGCCGGTCTGGTTTTCCGTATATACAGGGTTGGTATCCTGCGGGTTTCCCTGTGGTGTTACCTGGCCATATAAATGTGCCGAGGCTACAAACATAATAATAGGGATGAATCTGAACTTCATTATATATTTTACTAACTTTTTATATTTTATAATCCGCTGCCCAGTTGTTCACTGGTTTTGCCGTACCTTCTTTCCTTGCACTGATAATCTACAATACACTGAAAAAAGGAGTCTTTGGTGAAATCCGGCCACAGAATATCCAGAAACTGCATTTCTGCATAGGCCATTTGCCAGAGCAGGAAATTGCTGATTCTGACTTCACCGCTGGTTCTGATCATGAGATCTACAGGTGGAAAATCTCTGGTATACAGATGATCTTCAAAGAGTTTTTCGTCTATATCTTCTTCTGTGATTTCTCCGTTCTTCACTTTCGTACTGATCCTTTTCACTGCTTGCAGGATCTCCTGTCTGGATCCGTAGCTCAATGCCAGAATCAGGTTGCCGCCGGTATTATCTTTAGTAAGGTCTGCTACATGCATCAGTTGGTCACGCACAAGCGCAGGCAGCTTTTCTATATCACCAATAATATGCAAACGCAATCCTTTAGTAAATATTTCTTCTGCTTCAAGTATCAGGGTTTCGGATAGCAAGTTCATAAGAGTGCTCACTTCCTCATCCGGCCGGCTCCAGTTTTCTGAAGAAAAGGTGTAGAGGGTAAGGTATGGAATATGGATTTCGTTACAGGCATTGATGGCATTTCTTACGGCAGAAATCGCATTTTTATGACCAAATGTTCTTTCTTCGCCGCGGGATTTTGCCCATCTTCCGTTTCCATCCATGATGATGGCAACGTGCTTCGGAATATGATTTAAATCTATTTTATCTTTTACTGATGACATCTCAATCGCAATAACATGGAGGTCTGCCGAATGAATAGGTTACCCCTATGGTCACACTGTTTACCCAGTCATTCCCATTCGGATCTCCTACGGTACGGCTATTTATAAACTCCCTTTCCCGCTCTTTTGATACGGCGTAGTACACATCTGTCTGCAGCAATGAGGTATTGGTATTGGGTGCCAGAATATCTGCATTAAAGGTAGATTTCACATCTTTTGCACTGATGGTGCTATAATCCAGCTGATCTGTAAATGTGGTACGGAACATCATCTCACCGGAGATTGCCCAGTTGTAATTGAACTTATATTTCAATCCGATCCCGAAGGGTATAAAAGCGGTTACCTTACGGCCGGTCTCGTATGCCACCGTGGTATTATAGTCCAGTTCATTTACCGGTGCCTGTGCCACACCATCTGCATCTCTTCTGAAATCATGGTTCAGGGTAGCCTGCGTTACATCATGCATCATGGCACCTATACCTGCAAAGATATAAGGGCTCACCATACCGTACTGTTGCTCGTTATTTACCGGGAAAAAGTTATATTCAAAAATCGCATCGGCTTCCAGAAGATTATTGGTTCCCCACATCTGTCTGTTTCTTCTGTATTCTTCCTTGGCCACTTTGTCATCAAACTGGATATGGCTGTACCCCAAATCAAATCTTAAAGTCTGATGCGGATTGAAGTTCATCCGGTAAATAAGTCCGCCGTACAGAGGCAGACCATAATCTGCCACCCGGTCAAAATCCAGGGGTGCCTGTAACAGGTAACTGGTTCTTCCAATATCTCCAACCATACTGCTGGTTCCAAAACGGACGCCAAGCTCATGTCTTTGTGCTTTCAAGTTTGCCATAGACACAACAAAAACAAGTAAGCCAAGTAATAATTTTTTATTCATAGAAGAACGCGGGTTTTTCGTTATGTATTAATTTTTAATTTGTGCAAATATAAAACAATTTTATATTTCTGAAATTCTTAATGATTAGTTAAATATAAACAAAAAATATATAAATTTTCTGCAAAGAAGCTAAAAATTGTTATTTTATCCTAAACATTGGTTCAATAATAAGCAAAATCCCTCTAAAAAGAGGGATTTTTTCTAATTTTTATTAAAAATTCTCGAAATTTTATTTTTCACTTTCACCAAAAAAGGTTCTTCATAATTCACATCTTCTGCAAAATATCCATAGCCGTAGCCGTTTCCATAACCATAGCCGTAGCCATAGCCGTAGCCATAGCCCTTTGGTGCATAATAATCATTGTACACGAGACCAAGATTTTTCACTTCCTTGCGGTGATATTTCTCTGTAATGAGTTTCAACATGTATTTTTCCGAGTATTCATGACGAACCACATAAATATTGGCATCAGAAAGTTTAAGCAGCTCGAAGGAATCCGCTACCAATCCTACCGGCGGCGAGTCTATGATGACGTAATCGTAGATTTTCTTCAGATCTTCCACGAACTGAGTATTGCGTTCACTCATCAGCAATTCTGACGGATTAGGTGGTATAGGTCCCGAGGTGGCTACATCCAGATGCGGAATTCTGGTTTTGTTGATGATCTGCTCCATGGTGACTTCGCCGGTAAGGAAGTTGGAAATCCCAAACTCGTTATTGATTTTAAAATCTCCGAAAATTTTAGGTTTTCGCAAGTCCATTCCCAATAAAATCGTTTTCTTGCCACTCAGTGCCAGTACAGAGGCCATATTGATGGAAACATAGGTTTTGCCTTCGCCACTGATGGAGGAAGTAATGAGTACTACCTTACTTTTCTGGTCACCGGTGAGTAAGAACTGCATATTGGCCCGCAATCCGCGGAACGCTTCGGAAACCGACGATTTGGGCTGTTCCAGCACCGTAAGATTGTTCTCTGTATTATTTTTACCGATAATGCCCAACATCGGAATTTTGGTAGCATTCAGTAATTCTTTGATGTTCCGGATTTTATTATCCAGAAGCTCCACACCCAGCAAAACCAGCAATGGGAGCAGTAAAAGTGTCCCCATGATGGTGTACTTGATGCGCTTCACATTTGGAGCGATGGGTCCCTGACCCAAATTTTTGGCGGGGTCAATGACCGTAATATCAGATTTTGCCGCGGCCACACGCATCTGCGTTTCGTTCTGCTTGGAAAGCAGGCTGTTATAGGTAGCTTCTATCATATTATAGCCACGCTCTGCATCCAGATACTTTCTTTCTTTCTCCGGGTAGGTGTCCAGACCGGTGCTGGCCTCTGCAATTTGCTGATTGATGCGGGAAAGTTCGTCATAGAAACCGGTATAGTAATTCTGGAGTGTACTTCTGGAATTTCCCCGTTGTTCATTAATCATCCGGTTAATTTCCCTCATGGGTTCAGAATCCGGGGTGTAAATAGCGGCCATTTCCCTTCTTTTGGCATACAGGGCTTTTAATTCTGACACGGTGGCTGTAAATGCTCCGTCTTCTATGCCGGCTGCACTGGCACTGATGAGCCTGTCCAGATTTTGCGAAGCCAGGGTATTCTGAATCGTGTTCAGCGAGTTGATCTTGGTTACCAGATCTGCTTTTCGGGTTTCCAGATCTTTAATGAGTGCCAGAGACTTTTCGTCCCGGTCTTTGATGTCGTACAGCCCTTCTGTGACCCGCAGATGATTCATAATCTGAGCGGCAGAATCGAGCTTTTCCCGGATTCCGGTCATGCTTTCCCGCAGGTACTCTTCTGTATTCTTATCTACGATACTTTTGTCTACCAGTCGTTTTTTAGTGAGTTCGTCCACAGATTTATTGAGGAAGTTTACCGTACCGTTCAGATTATACCCTTGTTTGGAAATAATCATGATGGAATTAATTTCCTTGTCAAACTCCACGCCTATCGTGGCAATAAGATTCCTCACGGTAGCATTCACGGTAGAAAGTCTTACCACTACATTATCCAGTTCTATAGGAGTCTTATTGGGATTTCTCACCAATCTGAAGCGCAGATTGGGCGCGGTGTACCATTCATCATAGGTAATGGTTCTGGGTGCAACTCTGGCATATGCGGGAATATTGTGAAACCCTTCTGTGGCGTAGCTGTATAAATTCGTGGACTGCTGATCTTCCGGCAATACGACTTCAAAACGTCCCTCTCCTTTAATATTGATGGTTACCGGGTAGTCGGTCTGTTGCAGGTGACTCTCATCTACTTCCAGGAAGAAAGGCGAGTCATATTTGTCCAGATACGTGCTTCTTACTCGTCCTTTTGTAGCATAATTCACATACAGTTTCAGTTCCTTCACCAGATATTCATTATGAGAACGTGAAAGCAGCATTTTTTTCAGATAAACACCATCCTGATTGCCGGTCTGCCCCCAGATAAAATTGATAGACTGATTGGGCGTAAAATAGCTGGATGTATTATTAGAGATACTCAGGGTCAGATTAGACGAATAAATCCGCTGAGCATAATACTTGTTATAGAACCAGAAGATTCCGTACCCCAGGAATCCCATCAGCACAAACCAATACCAGTTTCGGAGCACCCTGCGGAGAAAATGTTCTATATCAAAAAATGTAAATGAGCCTGCCTTTTCTTTTTCCAAGGCTGCTTTATTCTCTTTTTCCGGTATCATATTACAGTCTTGTTAAAATTAAATAGATGGACAGTAAAGTGGTAAGCGCCGTGACTCCGGTAGTAAGACTCTGTACCGGATCCTTGCCGAAGCCATTCAGGTTTTTGGCATGGGTATTCAGATAGATTTCATCTCCGTTCTGCACCCAATAGTAGGGAGAATTCATGGCATCTTCGCGGGTAAGGTCTATTTTGGCAATCTTGATGCCCTCCGGTAATTTTCTGTGAATGGTGATATTGGTACGGTCTACGGTACGGTTCAAACCTCCGTTGATGGCGAGTGCCTCGGTAATGGTGAGGGTATTCTTATGCACTTTCTTTTCGCCGGTAAGACCCGTACTTTCCACATCGCCCAGAATATAAAAAGTGATTCCGTCTGTGTTGAGTCTCACCTGCGATTTGCCGTCCAGAAAATTTTCATTGACACGGGCCTGTATTTCTGCAGAAACCTCATCTATGGTTCTTCCTTCTGCCTTCACATAACCAATTCCGAAGATATTCAGATCTCCGTTTGCATCTACCTTCAGACCATTAAAATAAAAATTGGCATTCCCACCTACTGACGAACTTCCCTGTCCGGTACCGGTCTGAAACCCTCCTGTGGGTAATTTAGTTTCGTTTTCGCCCGGCAGTGACGCATTCAGGGTAGAATAGAACTGTGCAGCATCACCTTTGGGAGTGGTTACGATATTCAGATTCAACATGTCATTTTTGGTAATGCGGTATACCGGCACATTATAGGGCACCAGACCTTCCTCATTAATCACCAGACTTTCGCTGGGCTGGTGGTATCTTACGTCTTTGGTCGTGATGCATGATGCCAGAAAGAACGGCAATATTAAAAGTAGTATATATCTGGTTTGTTTCATCTGTTTTTTTCTAATGTTAGGCAAAAATATACATTTCAGAGCATTATAGCGCCCTGTTTCGTTTAAACTTCAACAGAATATCCGGAATCAAAGCTCCCGAAAACCCTGCCAGCAATATGATAATCAATAATTTATTCACTTCTGTGTGTCTCAGGAAATAAGCCAGTAAAACGACCAGTAAGTAATAGCAAATAATGCATAAAGTAGCCCTGCGGTGAGTAAGTCCCAGATCAATCAGTTTGTGATGAATATGATTGCGGTCTGCTATGAACAATGATTTCCGGTGGATGATACGCTGAATCATGACATATAAAGTATCCACAATAGGAATAATGAGAACGGCTACTGCTATTGCCGGCGCAGACATCAGGTGATATCGCGGTACATTCGGCAAATGTTTGTCTATAAAAATGTCAATAAAAAGAATGGAAGTGAAGGCCAGGAGAAATCCCAGAATCATGGAACCGGTATCTCCCATAAAAATTTTATTCCCGCGCGGGGTACGTTTCAGATTATAATACAGAAAACCCAGGACTGCACCTATAATGACCACTGTGAGCACCACTACCGGATAATTGTAAGGGCCGAGCCGGTAATAACTAATGCCAAAGAGCGCACTGCAGATTACCGAATAACCCCCTGCCAGACCGTCTATGCCGTCTATCAGATTAAAAGCATTAATGAGGAATATAAAAGTGAGGACACTGAAAATGACACTTACATAATAATTCAGTTCATACACCCCCATGATGCCGAAGAAACTCCGGATCCGCACATCTGATCCCACTACAATCAGAATGGATACAATAATCTGAGCAATGAGTTTTTTGTAAGCCCGCATCACCACAATATCGTCCATAACCCCGATATAGAGCAGAATGACCAGAGAGGCAAAAAGAAAGCGGTAAATATCAAACAATTCATATGCGAAAACCGACGCACAGATGCAAATGGCATAGAACAGTGCTATGCCACCCAGATTCGGAATTTTTCTGATATGGGAACTTCTGGATCCCGGCTCATCCATGAGATTCTTTCTGCGTGAAATTTTAACGATCACCGGTATGGAAAAAAACGTCACCAGAAACGAACACACAAAACCGAATATTACTTTTACGTAGAAGATATGTATTCCACTACTATTCAGCAGATGTTCTATTTTGTCCATAATTCTTTTTCATCTGTTTATTTGTATTTTCTCAGGTATTTTTGATCAAGCTTCGCAAAAGTGACTCAAAGCCCCAAATGTAAAGCAGGTAATAAATTTTTTTCTTCAGGGGCAAAGATAACAGATAATTTCTATCAAACCTTTCATATTGTAAGATATCTGTACGGGAAATCCCCCGTTCCTTCATAAATTTACTGAGTTCTGCAGACAGTTTTCTGAAAATATCCTCATCCTTTACAAAAGCCATATAAGCCAGAAACGAATATACCCCCTGCAGAATCTGGAAGTTCTTCAGCGCACCGGCCCGGTCTGAGAAGGCGGACCCCTGAAAGGATTTTTCTACATCACGAACCGCATGCAGCATGTCCAGCCCCTTTTCTGTATGGGTTTTGGAAATGGAATCGGTGCGCTCCAGATAGTGATAATGATACGCCTGGGTCTGCGCTATCGTTTTACACTTCAGCAATAACTGCGGAATAAGCTGTATATCTTCAAAATGTACCTCCTTTTTAAACCGGGCCTCCCGGAACAGTTCCTTGCTGAAGAGTTTATTGCAGGCAAAGTACCCCAGGTCTGAAAACACCGAAAAATAGTCCTTCAGCAGAAACACTTCAGGCAAATGCGGAATCTGCGTGAGTTTCCGGCTTATACTTCCATCCTCATTTACCTTCTGCAGATTACAGATGACCATTTCGGCATCGTGCTTTTCGGCCAGATTCAGCATATCTTCGAACATGGTGCCGGTTACATAATCATCACTGTCCACAAAACCAATGAACTGACCGGTGCAGCGATCCAGACCAAAATTGCGGGCATCACTGAGACCACCGTTTGGTTTACTGAATGTTTTTACTTTTTCCGGAAAACGCTCTGCAAAATCCCTCATAATGGCAGCTGAACGGTCCGTACTGCCGTCATTTACCACAATAATTTCCATATCATCCAGGGTCTGATTTACCAATGAATCCAGACATTTAGCCAGAAAACACTCTACATTATACACCGGGACAATTACGGAAACCTTTGCCATTTTATTTCAAAAATTTCTCCAGTCTTCTGCTCAGCACGCCTTGCTTCGCCTTGTTAAACTCCTGCTCAGAGCATGGCAGACAATTTTCTATTGCATCATCATTCCCAAAATACCACAAACCGGTAAAAACATCCCGCTTAAAAGCATATTGTTCATCATCAATCAGCACCCAGAAGGTTTCCAGATTTTTCTCTTTCGGATGTGATTTCTGAATATTGATGCCTTCTGCCAGATGCCAGACCATCTGTGCCAGCAATTGTACGTTCAGAAAACTCCGTGTCTGAAGTTCAAAATTAAATATCCCCGCACATTTCAGTTGGGAACTCAGACCTGCCTCCTTCATATAGGCACAGATTTCGCGCCGGTTCAGACCATTAACCTGAGGATTCAGGGAAAAAGGACTTGCAAAACTCTCTACTGCATCACAATTGATGGTGACCAGATCGGCATTTCTGAAAAACGGTTCTGCTGCTGCGGTAGTACCCATCATTTCTGCCAGACGCATGACATCAAACTCTACCTGTTCTATGAGTTTAATGCTGTCTGTGGCATTCAGATGTTTCTGATATCCAAGATGATGGTAATTCTTTAAAGAGAAGTTTTTAGCCGAAAAAATCCGGTTCAGGAAATTTTTCTCTGTGATTTCTCCCGGCGTATCGCCCAGATTCACCACATTGGAAATCTGAGTGTAATTGAGATGCTGATGATGGAAATTCAGCGCCAGAAATAATGAAAATGCCAGGTCATTTCCGCCACCTATCACTACCGGAATCGTATTTTTGTAATGGCACTGAGAAAGTATTTCCTGCAGTACGAAATGGGTGTCCTGGAGGGTTTTCCCGGAAATCAAATCTCCGTAATCATAAAGAGGTGTTTCAAAATCCAGTGCAGATAAAGTATACAACTGCTGCCGGAGCAGCGTGAAATCCTGAATTTCGGCACCTCTGCCGGCACCTCTGCAATCTGAGACAAAGATGAAAGCAATACCCACTTCGGGCAGATCCTCCTTCAGCAGGCTGCCCAGCTGCCAGGGCTCATACTGGTCGGGTTTCGGGGCGATCGTCAGATCTTCAATATTCATAATTTTTTTTAGCTAAAGTTAATAACTGCGGGCGTTTACCAAAGGAAATTCTCATATAAATCCCATGTAAAACGCCCCTGTACCGCCTGATACCGTGCAAATACAAAGTAATAAAATATAATAAAAACAATATACGACGCATGCATCAGAGACCGGCGCCGGCCATCACTTATGCTGGCGAAGACATTAGACATTATCAGGGTCATGTAAAGCATATACGGGCCTACCAGACGGGTAGAAAACACCGGATTCTCCCGCATCACAAAATAAATGCAGACTCCCAGCACGCCTATATTCCTCATATACTCGTAGTAGGGAATCTTCCGGCAGGTTTCCTTATCATACATGATCATCATGACGGCATAGAACAAGGAGAGCACATCCGGGAACTTCAGTACTCCGGTTTCATCTATTTCATAAATAATATAGCCTTCAAAACCTTCATTTATTTCCTGTACTGAGACGGCGTCCAGAAAAAAACCAAAGTATTCGTAAATCTGCAGGGGCGACAATGCAATGCTCACCAGAACCAGCGCCACTATTTTCCGCGCATTAAGATTTACCGTAGCAAACCAATACGCCGGCAAAAAAACAATACTGGATTTGTGAAATCCAAACGCAATATAGATGCAGAGCAGATACATCCAGACTTTTCTTTCTTTAATATATTTGAATGAAAACAGCAAAACCGTCATTCCCAATGCCTGCCGCATGTGGCCACTGTCTGCAATGAAATATACCGGTATAAAATAGAAGAGCAGTGCGAAGACCGGTGCTGCCGAATTTTTAAAAAAGGTGATAAATTTCAGTGAAATCACAAAAACAGACACAAGCAGGGTGAAAAAATGAAACGGCAAACCGGTAAGTTGCAGGAAAAATTTATTAATCCACGCGTAGAGCCATTCTATTTCTACCGCGGTCTGCCGAAACAGTGCCTTATCGTACAGCTCACTGTACTCTACCATGGTAGGAAAGTACACATTATACATCTGACGGTACACCCCGTAATCTGCGCCTACAAACCCCCGCAGCCCCGAAAAAATAATCAGCGCAATGCAAAGCAGGATCATGACCAGTTTGGAATATTTTCGGTTTCCGTTGATCTCCATGAAACTGAAAAGAATCATGACGATGAAAACCACTGTAAATACCGGATGTAAAAATACCATAAATTACCAGAAAAAATTGCCTATAGTCTGCATACCAAATGTCTGAAACAAACTTAAGAAATATACGATAAAAATTGTCTCGTTTCTGAGATTCTTCAGCAATAATAAGAAAAACGGTACAATGAACAAACATGCGCGGGCAGTCTCACCCGTTCCGTAGGCTCCGGTAAGGAACATCAGGAGTAATGCAGACACCCCTGCTATAAAGACGCGGTTGATGGCAGCATCTGCAAAAAGCTGCACAGAATATTTGTGGCCGCCCAGCAGCACGGCACAGAACCCCAGAGAAAGAAACATCATAATTTCACCCGCTGCCTGAAGCCTGGTCCAGAAGTAAATATAAGGCTGATGAAGCAACATGAATCCCTTTGGATTTTCTGAGGCAGAGGCATGCAGGAACGCATCCAGCTGATGGTATCCGGAAACCCAATAAATGATAGTGAAAAACAGAATCATGATGCCGGTCAGCGCTGCTGTAATCCACACAAAACCAAACTGCCTCTTCGCCATAAAGAATAATGAATAGAGACCCAGAAAAGCGAGGAGAAACAATCCTGAAAAGGAAAGCATATTGGTTAAAATAACAGAGGACACCATCAGCAAAACAGATTTTGCGTCGGTTCTTCCGTCACGATAAATCCGGCTGATGGCCCATAGCAGGAGGGAAACCGTCATCAGTATAATTCCGTCTAGCGAAACCAGCAGATAGATATTGACAGAAGGAATCACCGCAGCCAGAAGCAGCACTTTCCTGCGGCGGCGCGCACTGAAACCAAAATTCTTCAGAATCTGATGAAGCACCGGAAAAAACAAGGCAGAAATTAAAAAGAATGCGACTGATAAAAATAAGATACTGCCTCCCGAAATTTTGAGAAAAACCCAGTGCAGAAGTACCACAAATGGCGGGTGCGTTCTGGTATGCATCTGAAACTGATCCTGATTTGCATTAAAAGTTTCCAAGAACTGCGCAGGATGTAACACGTGTACCGCATCATGATAATACTGACGTCCTTTCAGATAAAAAGGCTGCTCCATGGCGATGTCCAGGTTTCCCTGTGCCATATTCCCAAAGATGACCAGTAAAACCGAAATAAAAAGCACCTGAGTAATACTGAAACCCTCTTGCCGCTGCCAGAAATAATAGCCCATCAGCAAAAAAACACCGGCAAATAAAAATCCGGAAAGCAGGAAGTTTGAAGGATAGAGTACTGAAAATGGAAAAAACAGGTCGGCACCCGTAAACTTCCAGTGCTCCAATGACCAGAAGTTCAGCGCTGCCAGCACAAGCCATACGCCTATAATCCAATAGAAGGATTTCAACGGAAAAAAGGACCTCATATCCGGGGTCAGTTTAAAATTGTTCATCAGTTTGGTTTTTGCAGCACAAAATAACACAATTTTGCTGAGATATCTGCGGTAAAACCTGCTGAGCACAAAAAAACCTGCCGGTGATCCGGCAGGTTCGCGTTGTTTTTTACTTTTTTGAAGAAGACTTACCACCGGTGGTTTTCCGGGCAGTGGTTTTCTTGGCAGCAGCTTTTTTTGCAGGTTTCTCTTTGAAGGCATCTTTATCCTGCGCCGTAATCCATTTTTTCACCTCTTCCAGAGAAATTTCTTTCAGTTCTTCTGCAGTGTATTTTTCATCCTTTTTATTCTTCGGAATTTTATACATGGTTTTCCCGAATTTGATGAAGGGACCCCATCTTCCATTTTCCAGAGAGATTTTCTCTTTTTCCCACTGCTGAATATAGCGGTTGGCTTCCTTCTCCAGTTTGGCTTCTATAAGTTCGTTGATGTCGCTTTGCGAAAGATGATCAAAATCATAACGCTTCGGCACATTCACAAACATAGACTGATATTTGATATACGGACCGAAACGTCCTGTTCCTTTGGTTACCGGCTCTCCCTTAAAGGTAGCTACCGGCGCATCTGCAATTTTCTTTTCGTTAATGATTTCTTCGGCACGCTCCTGGGTGACGGTGAGCGGATCTTCGCCTTTCGGAATACTGATGAAGGAATCACCCCACTTCACATACGGACCGAAACGCCCCACCCCTACCAGTACTGGCAATCCGTCTACTTCTTTCAGATCAAACGGAAGTCTGAAAAGTTCCAGAGCTTCTTCCAGAGTAATGGTGGCTATGTTTTGTGATACCATCAGGCTTGCGAAGGCCGGTTTCTCTTCATCATCGGTTTCACCAATCTGTACCATGGCACCGTAGCGACCCATTCTGGCATACACATTCTTTCCGGATTTAGGATCCTTGCCCAGCAGTCTTTCTCCGGTAGCACGGTCTGCATGGGCTTCCACTTCCTCAATTCTGGGATGAAAAAATTCGTAAAAATCCGTCATCACATTTTTCCATTCCTTCCCGCCGTCTGCAATTTCATCAAACTCCTGCTCTACTTTTGCGGTAAATCCGTAATCCAGAACTTCTGCGAAATTTTCGGTTAAAAATTCATTAACCACCTCACCGATATCGGTGGGAACAAATTTATTCTTATCGCCCCCGAACTTTTCAGTGAGCACCTGCTTTTTCAGATCTGTTTTGCCTAAAGTCATCTTCACAATCTCTCTCTCCTGCGGCAAAATCTCTCTTTTATCTACGTACTCACGATTCTGAATGGTCTGAATGGTAGGCGCATACGTGGAAGGCCGTCCAATGCCCAGTTCTTCCAGTTTTTTCACCAGTCCGGCTTCGGTATATCTGGCTGCCGGTTTGGTGAATTTCTGTGTAGCTTCTATTTTTTTGTACTGCAATACTTCACCGGCCGCTACTTTCGGCAGGAGTTTATCATTGCTTTCCTCTTCGTCATCTTCATTTTTGGTAATGCCGTACACCTTCAGGAATCCATCAAAAACAATGACTTCTCCCTGCGCCTCAAAATGCTGAGTCAGCGCCGGATTACCGATTTCAATTACGGTTTTCTCTATCCGGGCATTGGCCATCTGGCTGGCCAGGGTTCTTTTATAAATCAGCTGATAGAGTTTGTTCAGCTGCGCATCGCCAATAGTTTTCACTGAGAAATCCGTGGGACGGATGGCTTCGTGAGCTTCCTGAGCAGATGCTGATTTGGTTGTATAATTTCTGGGGTTGGAATATTCCTCGCCATATTCTGAAATAATCTGCGCTTTGGCACCGTTTATGGCTTCCTGAGAAAGGTTTACCGAGTCTGTTCTCATATAGGTAATGTACCCTTCCTCATACAGCCGCTGCGCCACCCGCATGGTAGCAGTCACGCCATAACCCAGCCTGTTGCTGGCTTCCTGCTGCAGCGTAGAGGTGGTAAAAGGAGCAGATGCAGACCGGGTTCCGGGCTTTTTCTCTACATTGAGTACCTTGAATTCTGTGTGCTGAGATTTTTTCAGGAAATCTTCGGCTTCCTCTTCGGCGGCAAAATCTTTTTTCAGCTTTGCAGCAATTTCCTGTTTGCCGTCATTCAGAAAAACGCCATCTACGCGGAAACTGGATTTGGGCTGAAACGCTCTTATTTCCAGTTCTCTTTCCACAATTAACCGTACCGCTACAGATTGTACGCGACCGGCAGAGAGTCCGGTTTTAATTTTTTTCCAGAGTACGGGGGACATCTCAAAACCTACAATACGGTCCAGCACACGGCGGGCCTGCTGTGCATTCACCAGATTCTGATCTATGCTGCGCGGATTTTCAATGGCTTTCAGAATCGCATTTTTAGTAATCTCGTGAAAAACAATTCGTTTTGCATTGTCCGGATTCAATTTCAGTTCCTGCGCCAGGTGCCAGGCTATGGCTTCTCCTTCACGGTCCTCATCAGACGCCAGCCACACCATATCGGCTTTTTTCACTGCAGCTTTCAGATCTGCTACAATCTTCTTTTTATCTGCAGGAACTTCATAATCCGGAGTAAAATTTTCCAGATCAATGCCCATTCCTTTCTTCGGAAGATCACGGATATGCCCGAAACTGGACTTTACCTCATAATCCTTCCCAAGATACTTCTGAATGGTCTTTGCTTTCGCAGGGGACTCAACAATCACTAAATTTTTCGACATGCAGGAATTTTTTGCAAAAGTAGAAGATTTTTTTTAAGTGCCAATTTTTGCTGCATTTCCGGAGGACTCCGGTTTTGTATTTCATATATGCAGAACCGGATTTAAAGGCGTGTACATGAATGGCTAAAGGATCACAAATTCTTTTCTATTAATCAGAAAGAATTACTTTTGCAGATTCATCAATGCACAGGATTTTCATATACATATATTACCTCATCCGCAGAAACCGGCTACCGGCCGTGGTGGCTGCGCTGTGCTTTCTGGCAACGGCTGCGTATTTTGCCTCCAGAATCGATTTTGACGAAGACATCAATCAGATCATCCCAAAAAATGAAAAATCCGACATTACCGCTAAAGTATTGTCCCAACTGAATTTCTCAGACAAAATTGTTGTGATTTTTGAAAGCACGGAATCCGAAAGCAATCTTGCCGGTGCTGCAGATGCTTTTCTGGAGGAAATAGAACCACTGAAACCCTATATTTCATCTGTGGAGGGAAAAATCGAAGACGAAAACATCTCTGAAGCCTTCAGTTTTGTGTATGACAATATTCCCCTTTTTCTGGATGAAGAAGATTATGCTCATCTTGAAAAACGGCTGCACCCGGACAGTATTTCCACCCGCGTAGAAAACAACTACCGCGCACTGGTTTCGCCCACTGCGCTGGTGACCAAAGATTTCATTAAAAAAGATCCGCTCGGGATTTCATTTACCGGCCTCGAAAAACTGAACCAGTTGAACGTAAGCAGCGATTTCATTCTGGAAAACAATTACGTGATGACCCGTGACGGCAAAAATCTGCTGCTCTTCATTGAACCCCGGTACGGTGGCAGTGAAACCAAAAACAACGAAGCCTTCACAGAAGCACTGAACCGCATCAGGGATGACCTCAATGCAAAGTTCCGGGATACAGAAATCAGCTATTTCGGTTCTCCATTTATTGCGGTGGCCAATGCCAAACAGATCAAAAAAGACATTCAGAGCACAGTAGCCATTTCAGCTACCGTTTTGTTATTTCTGCTCATCTTTTATTTCCGGAATTTTTTTGCACCGCTCATCATCTTTATTCCCACCATTTTCGGTGCCGCGGCCGGACTGATGCTCTTGTATTTTGTAAAAGATAAAATCTCTGCAATCTCCCTCAGTGTGAGTGCGATTCTCATTGGCATCACGGTAGATTATGCCATACATGTACTCACTCATTACAAGCATAAAAGCAATATTGAAGAGGTTTTCAAAGAGATTACGCATCCGGTCATCATGAGCGCTGCCACTACCGCCATTTCATTTTTATGTCTGGTTTTTGTACGTTCTGAAGCACTGAAGGATCTGGGAATTTTCGCTTCCGTAACGGTGATGGTTTCAGCAGTATTTACATTAATCATCATCCCGCATCTCTATCATCCGAAAGCAGAAGCAGCCGGCACTGCCCCTACCATTATTGATAAAGTAGGTGCTTATCCTTATGAAAAAAACAAATGGCTGGTCATCATCTGCTCGGTGCTGATTGTGGCCACCTTTTTCGGATTCAGACATATACAATTCAACCAGAATATTGCCGATCTCAATTATGTACCGGATGATATGAAAGCCAGTGAGAAAAAACTGAGCGAACTTTCTGATTATACGGATAAATCTATCTATGTGGTTTCTTACGGGAATACAGCCGATGAAGCCCTGCAGAAAAACACAGAAATTACCCGGATTCTGGAGCAGGAAAAACAGGCGCAGCGCATTTCCAGTTACAGTTCTGCAGGACAAATAATTCAGTCCAGGGAAGATCAGCAAAAGAAAATAAACCGGTGGAATGCTTTCTGGACAGAAGAAAAAAAGAACCGCATTCTACGCGATTTACACCGCGCCGGAACACCCTTGGGTTTTAATGACGCTGCATTTGAGGATTTCAGTGGAATGCTGAATAAAACCTACAGCATCCTGACTCCGAAGGACTACAGCGAACTGAAAGCACTGAAACTCTCAGGAGTCATGAATGAGAGCCAAGGCCTTCATACCGTTTCCACCCTGGTAAAACTGGATGAAAATCACCGCGATACCTTCATCAAAAATGTGGAAGAATCCGGCGGAGTGCTTGCCATAGACCGCCAGCAGCTGAATGAAAATTTCCTGGGACTGCTGAAGGACGACTTCGGAAACCTCATTAATTACTCGCTCATTGCCGTCATCATTATTTTCTTGTTATTCTTCCGAAATGTGGATCTCACCCTGATGGCGGTCATTCCCATTGTGCTTTCCGGTGTAGTCACTGCCGGGATACTCTATTTTCTGGGACTGGAACTGAATATTTTCTCTACCATTGTCTGCACTCTTATTTTCGGAGCAGGCGTGGATTTCAATATTTTCCTCACTCAGGCCTTGCAGAAAGAACTCACTACGGGCAAGGATCAGTTGCCTGTGTATCGGGTATCCATTATTCTGGCGCTGCTCACCACCATTCTGGCCATTGGGGCGCTGGTTTTTGCCAAACATCCCGCACTGCATTCCGTATCTGCCGTAGCACTCATCGGGTTGGTGGCGGTGGTCATCATTTCATTTGCCATGTACCCGCTGATGTTTAATTTCATTAAAAACCGCTCAGCCAAAGGCCTTACTCCGGTCACATTCCGCATCATCATCAATTCTGTTTTCTCCCTGTTCATCTATACCTTCGGAGGGATTTTCTTTGGCAGCACCGGCAGGTTCATTATTCCTGAAGCCAAAGGCAAAACCCTGGGAAACATCAAACGTTTCATTGCTTTTTATCTGAAAACCGTATTGTATTCCAATCCTTTTGTCCGGAAAAAATTAATCAATGATGTGGGCGAAAAATTTGAACGGCCTGCGGTGATTATTGCCAATCACAATTCCTCGCTGGATACGCTGGCACTGGCTTTGGCCCATCATAAAATCGTGTATCTGGTTAATGACTGGGTGTACCAGTCGCCGGTTTTTGGCAAACTGGTACAGGCATTGGGCTTCTATCCGGTATCTCAGGGTGTGGAAGGCAGTACGGAACTCCTGCGGAAGAAAGTGGAGCAAGGCTATTCCCTGATGGCATTTCCGGAAGCAGAGCGATCCCCGGATAATAACATCCGCAGATTTCATAAAGGAGCTTTCTATCTGGCCGAAGAGTTGAACCTGGACATCCTGCCCATTTATATTCATGGCAATTCTGAGGTCATGCCAAAGGGCGAACTGTTTATTTTTGATGGCAGCATCACCGTAAAAGTGGGGCAGCGGATTTCTAAGGATGATGCCTCTTTCGGAAAAAATTATTCTGAAAAGACCAAAAAAATCAATTCCCTGTTCCGCCAGGAATTTGCAGAACTGCGCACCCTGCTTGAAGATGAAAATTACTTCCGCAAAATGCTGTTTCTGAGTTTTCATTATAAAGAAAATGAAGTGGCAGATGCCGTAAAACGGGATTTTGAGCAGAACAAAAAGAAATACCACCGTCTGAACCGGTATATTGGCAAAAAAGACACCATATTTCATATGGCCGACAATTTTGGTCAGACCGATGTGTTGCTCACCTTGCAGGAAGCGGCCAGAACGGTTTATTCCTATATCCGGGATCTTGAAAAAAGAGCAGTTGCCGGTCAGAATTACCTGGTAAAAAAGCGTAAAATCAAGTATCCGGATTCCTGGGAAATCATTGCGGAAACCCCGGATGTGCTGCTGATTTCTGACCCCGGTTACAGACCGGAAATTCTGTCTGTAGAAGTTCCGCAGATTATTTTCATGGAAGAAAGTTTTGCGCCGGATCATATAGAAGGGTATCAGAAAATCACAGACAAAACCGGGCTTTATATTTTTACCATAATAGATTAATTTTAATATTTTTGTACAAACATCAACAGAGAACAATGCCGAAGAAAATATTGGTAACGTATTACTCACAGACGGGACAGCTGGAGGAAATTATGAAGAACGTGTCTGAAGTATTCAGAAACCACGATGAATACGAGGTTACATACTATGAAATCAGGCTGAAAGAAGATTTTGAGTTCCCCTGGAAACCCGAGGTCTTTTATGATACCTTCCCCGAAAGCTATCTGCAGGAACCGCGGGAAATTCTGCCACCTTCAGAAGAGATTCTGAATACCCGGTACGATCTGGTGCTGTTCGGTTATCAGGTATGGTTTCTTACCCCTTCTATTCCGGTCATCTCTTTTCTGAAAAGCCCGTATGCTGCAAAAATACTGGGCCAGACAGCGGTAGTCACCGTTTCCGGAACGCGCAATATGTGGATGCTCTCTCAGGATAAACTGAAAATTCACCTGAACCGCCTTCAGGCAGAACTGGTGGGAAACATTGCGCTGGTAGACCGGCATGACAATTATACCAGCGTCATCACTATCCTGAACTGGTTGCAAACCGGTAAAAAAGAACAACCCAGACCTTTGCCGCCGGCCGGCGTGTCACAGCAGGAAATAGACCAGTGCGGAAAATTTGGTGTCATTATTGAAAAATATGCGGCACACGGAAATTATGAAGGCATGCAGAAAGAACTGGTAAGCCACGGGGCCGTAGAAGTAAGACCTTTTCTGCTGAAAGTGGAGACAGTGGGCAATAAACTGTTTACCGTATTTTCCCGGATTATTAAGCGCAATCCAGCCAAAAGAAAATTCTGGGTGGGCGTCTATAAATTTTATCTGATGTTTGCCATCTGGGTCGTTTCGCCCATTGTTTTATTTTTTTATACATTGCTCACTCCTTTTTTCCTGAAAAAAAGAAAGAAACAAATTGAAAACTATCAAGGAATTTAACACCTATATTATATGAACCAAGTGTACATCACCAGGGCTGCAAAATATCTTCCGGGCGCCCCGGTGTCCAACGACGAAATGGAAGACTACCTGGGATACGTAAATGACACCCCATCTAAAGCTAAAGCATTGATTCTGAGAAATAACGGAATCAAAACCAGATACTACGCCTTAGACAAAAACCAGAAGCCTACCGAAACCAATGCCGAAATTACGGCCAAAGCGATTGAAAAACTGTTTGACGAAGATTTTACCAGAGAGGATATGGAGCTCCTGTCCTGCGGTACTACCTCTGCAGATCAGATTCAGCCGTCTCATGCGTCTATGGTTCACGGCGTGCTGAAACCCAGCCACTCTATAGAGATCAATACTTCTATGGGATTGTGTAATGCAGGAATGAATGCCATGCAATATGGGTATATGTCTGTGAAATCTGGAAATTCCAACAACGCCGTTTGTGTAGGTTCCGAGCGTTTCTCTGCCTGGATGACGGCTGATAAATTCAACCACGAAGCCGAAAATCTGAAGCTGCTGGAAGAAAAACCCATCATCGCCTTCAAAAGAGAGTTTCTGAGATGGATGCTTTCAGACGGTGCCGGAACCTTCCTGCTGGAAAATAAACCCCGCGAAGGCAGCGTAAATCTGCGGGTAGAATTCATTGACTTCTATTCCTACGCCCATGAGCTGGAAGCATGTATGTATGCCGGTTGCGAAAAACAGGAAGACGGAAGCCTGAAATCCTGGGCAGAATATTCTGCCGACGAATGGCTGAAGCAATCCATCTTCTCCCTGAAACAGGACACCAAACTTTTGGGTGAAAACATCCTGAAAAAAGGAGCTCAGGCATTGCGGGCATCTTTTGACAAGCACAACCTGAACCCGGCAGATATGGATTATGTACTGGCGCATATTTCCTCCAATTTCTTCAAGGACGGCCTGCGTGAAGAGTTTGCCGCATTGGGCATGGATTTCCCGCAGGAGAAATGGTTTTATAACCTGTCTGAAGTAGGAAACATTGGCGCTGCATCCATCTATATCGCGCTGGAGGAATTAATGGCTTCCGGAAAACTGAAAACCGGAGAAAAAGTACTGCTGTGCATTCCGGAGAGTGGCAGATTTGCCTATTCCTGTGCACTGCTTACCGTAATGTAATGAGCAAGGTATTACCTGTAAGAGATAAAGCTTTCGTGGAAAGCATCATTCCGCAGAAAAAACCTTTCGTGATGGTAGATGCGCTGCTGCAATGGCAGGATACTGAACTGCAATCGGCATTTACCGTTCCGGGAGATCATATTTTTGTGGAAAACGGCATCTTTCAGGCCGCAGGAATTCTGGAGCACCAGGCACAGAGCGTAGCACTGCATACCGGATATGATTATTTCCTGAAGAATGAAGCACCTCCCGTAGGATATATCGGTGCTGTAAAGCGATTCGAAGTAACCGCATTGCCGGCCGCCGGCGATACACTGGAAACCCATGTTCATATTCTGAGCGAAATGATGGGCGTGACTCTGGTGAAAACCACCACCCTGCTGAACGGCAGTGCAATCGCATCGTCTGAAATGAAAACAGTAATTAAATAAACCTGGAGCATGCCAACCATCAACATACAAAACTACCTGCCGCACCGCGAGCCCATGCTCATGGCAGATGCAATTGTAGAGATTGGCCGGGAGCATGCCGTAACCTCATTTTTCATTAAGGATGACAATATTTTTGTGGAAAATGGCCTGTTTTCAGAAGCGGGGATGATTGAACATATTGCGCAGACGTGTTCGGCGATTATTGGGCAGGATTTCGGCGAGGACATCCGGCAGAGTGACGATCCGGGAGCCAGGGTCATCGGTTTCATTACCCAGATTAAGAAATTGACCATTAAGCACAAGCCAGCGGCGGGTACGGAAATCACCTCCAGAGCGACGCTGTTATCGCAGTTTGGCGAAATCTGCAGCATCTTCTGCGAGACGTTTGCGGGGAATACCCTGCTGGCCACAGCAGAAATCAGTCTGTTCATCAAAGCAGTTTAAAAAATTGAATTCAGAACCATGAAAAAAGAAGAAGTTCCGCAGGAAAAAAGCGTACTGGAATCCGCCAATATGACGGATCTGTACTATGTGACCGATGACGAGGGAAATTTCACCACGGCACAAAGCACCGGCTGGGATGCCAAAGCCAAAGCACTGGACGAAAGTATGGAACTGATCCGCGAGCGCATGGAAGCCGCCCGCAAAGCAGTGGCAGAAGGTACGGCAAGTCCCATTGTGTACTTTATGGAACTCAATAAAATGGACTTCGGAATACTGGCCAGCTATACGGGAATCTGGACTTTCTTCGTAAAACAGCATGCCAGGGCAGCTAAATTTAAAAAATTAAAAAACAAAACCCTTCAGAAATACGCCGATGCCTTCGGGATTTCTAAAGAAGAACTCATCAATTTTGACGGTAAATAAATGAACGAAGAACTCAAACTGGACTTCACCCACCACCAGGCGGCACACTGCGAAAACGGTGTAGCCTCTAACCTCCTGAAAGATAAAGGACTGAACCTGAGCGAACCCATGATTTTCGGGATCGGGTCCGGCTTATACTTCGTCTATCTGCCTTTCCTTAAAGTGAATTTTGCCCCGGGATTCAGCTACCGGCCTATGCCCGGACACATCTTCAGCAAAGCAGCACGGCGACTGGGCATCAAAATAAAAAGACAAAAATTCCGTAATCCTGCGGAGGCGCAAAAAGCACTGGAGCAGAATCTTAAAAACAACATTCCCACCGGTTTACAGGTGGGCGTTTTTCACCTCACCTATTTTCCGGAGGAGTACAAATTCCATTTCAACGCTCACAATCTGGTGGTGTACGGTAAGCAGGACGGTGAGTTTCTGATCAGTGATCCGGTAATGAATGAGACCACCCGCCTTACCGAAGCTGAACTGGAACGCGTACGGTATGCCAAAGGGGTGATGGCACCCAAAGGTCACATGTACTACCCTACGCAGATTCCGGGAAATCCGGATCTGAAAGGTGCCATCATCAAAGGCATTAAAGACACCTGCAACAAAATGCTGGCGCCTGTACCGCTAATTGGTGTGAAAGCCATCCGGTGGGTAGCGCGCAGCATCCCGAAATGGGCCGATAAAAAAGGAGCGAAAACCACCAACCATTATCTGGGTCAGCTGATCCGCATGCAAGAGGAGATAGGAACCGGTGGCGGTGGTTTCCGGTATATTTACGGGGCATTTCTGCACGAAGCTTCAGAGATTCTGAACCGGCCGGAACTGAAGGAACTTTCGGCAGAGATTACATCTATTGGGGATGAATGGCGGGATTTTGCAGTAGCTATTGCCCGGGTCTATAAAAACCGCAACAGCCAGTCTGATGTGTACAATCACCTCTCCCGTAGTTTGTTACAAATTGCCGACCGTGAGGAAGCCTTCTTCAAAAAACTAAAACAAGCGGTGAAATAAGGAAAAAACAGTTTCGTTAAACCGTAACGAACAATTCTGCTATATGAACATTTAAAGCTTTTGAAATCTTTACCAAATTGAGGATAGAAGTATTTATAACTCCCCTCTCAATTCTTGTTATTTGTGATATTTCTACGTTAATTTCAAATGCCAAATCTTTTTGTGTGATTTCTTTGCAAACGTAATTCACGAATTCTTTTACCTCTAGTTTTAGTGGCCGACCTATTTTCATTGTACAAAATTTGAAAAGTTTACAGCAGGCATATTTGCTCGTTTTGAGTTTTTATTTATCCTTGTCTGATAAAATTTCTAAAACATTAGTCATAATGGTAAAAAAATGCACTGTAAAAAAGGGTGTTTTTCCCCTTTTATAATCAAAAACATTCTATAATTTTTGCAATTCGGTTACCAGTTTTGATTGTCCGGAAAATCAAAACTGCTATCGGAAAAATATTGTAGAACATTTAAACAACAACAAAGTGAAGAAAAAAATTGGGTCATTGCTCTGGCAATGATAGTGCTTGCTGTGCTGCCAGGTAGTTGCAGGCAAGATCTATTTAACAAAGATGCTGAACCGCAGCTCTATCACGGCGATGAGGTAGTGCTGGCGGAAGCGAAAATTATCCTTCTCCTAAGCCAGTATATCCTGGAAATCCGGGGAGCCCTATTTCCGCACCCGGCTGGCCTGGGAATAATACTGGCTCTAACACAGGTGGCGGAGATACCGGATGTTGGGAAATTATCACAGCCGGCAGTATTGATCAATTCGCTGAAGATCCGGAAAAAACAGTTGGATATTACAATAATTGCACAAACGATTATATTTATCTTGTTGAGCACGAGGATGAAACTGCACAAAAAGTATCGGCACATTGTAATGATGGTTCTGGTGTGATTATTATACCCGGAAAACCTAAAGACATATGTACTCAAACTAAGAACACTTTAGAAAATTCAAATGTTGAGGAAGGCATTGAGGATTTAATAGAGTTCTTAGATACGCCGGAGGCGGAAAAAAATGAAACAGGTTTTACAGAAGATTTCAATGGTAATATTTCTATGACAACCGTTGGTGAATATTCTACTACGTCAGGACCAGCAATGGGACATTATGGTGTCTACCATGTTCATCCTAATGGACTTGGAAGCATAAACATTTTTTCACCAAAAGACATAGCTAGTTTAATTGACTATGCACTTGTCCAGACACCTTCCAGCCATATAAGCAATGGCTATGTAGGACTAATAGCAAAAGAACCTTGTGCCAATTGTCCCGGTGGTATAAAGTATATTCATTATGTAATCCGATTTACCGGAACCCCAGCACAAATGCAAAATTTGCAACTTCCGTTTTCCGAAAATAAATTAAGAAAATGGAGCACTAATCAAACTATGTTTGAACGAACTTTAAGAGACGCTTATAAAAATGTACCGGACAATGGTTTCATTAATCAAGAAGGTAGAGAAAAAGTATTTTTCAAAACTTTGCAGGATATGGGTCTTGAAAGTTTAATAACTTTGCAAAGAATTGAAAACAATAGCACAATCATAAATATTACACAAGATGCTGATGGCAGCATTAATTTACCCATAATATGTAATTAAATATGAAAACAATAAAAAAATATCAAATACTTTTAGTAGTGCTATTAATAAATATCTCTATTAAAGCTCAACAAATACATCCCCTGAACTCGAATCCCTACACATTGCCCACTCATTCGTACATGAAGGATCTTAACCAAGATCTGGACACCTTAGTAGGTACCTGGAAGGCTGCATTTGACGGAAAATCATACACTTTTTACATATCAAAAAGTATCAATAAATTAAATAATACTCTTGATATTTATCAGGATATGCTTTCCATTCGTTATACGATAAAAACGGAAAACGAAGTTTTAATTTTACAAGATACCCAAAATTTAAATTTTAATACAACGTACGACAAACATGCGATTTACAGTTACAAAACAGAAGATAATGGTAATTCTGTTCTCTTTACCTATTCAGGAACAAATTGCGGTGTTGGATGGGGTGGTATTGAAATCACAAAATTGAACAATAATCAATTCTTATGGAAGTATTCACCCAATTCAAGTTTACTCAATGATTCCAATTGTCCTTCCGGGCAGGATTTAAAAGTTTATTTACCCGTCAGTCAGGACTTAGTGTTTACAAAGCAATAACCTTATCCAATAACTCCAAAATCCTCTTCATCTGAAGGGGATTTTTGCAATACATCAGCGAAAATCCGGATCTGAAAGGTGCCATAGTGAAAGGCATTAAAGACACCTGCAACAAAATGCTGGCGCCTGTACCGCTAATTGGTGTGAAAGCCATCCGGTGGGTAGCGCGCAGCATCCCGAAATGGGCCGATAAAAAAGGAGCGAAAACCACGAACCATTATCTGGGTCAGCTGATCCGCATGCAAACTCAAAATACTGATACAGTAAAATACTTTTTTTATAATCTAATTTTTTTAATGTTTCGATTTAATAAAGATAATATAAATTTTCTTATAAATGAATAGATTTTTAATAAAAATTTTCGAAAATACAAGTGGATATAACAATCTTTCAAGAATTAATACAGTATTGCGTGCATTCACTCATAGTTTATAATCGATTAGCAAAAATTACTTTCTGCAACTATTACTTTTCTCCGCTTCACAATTATTCAGTATTTTGCAGGCTGAAAAAATCAGACTTTGGCTACACCCATTATTGAAATTCACCAGCTCTACAAGAAATATAAGAATGCGGCAGATTTCTCTGTCCAGAATGTTTCCTTGCAGATCGCCCAGGGTGAAATTTACGGCATCCTGGGACCCAACGGTGCCGGGAAAACCACCCTCATCTCCATGCTTTGCGGGCTTATAAAGCCTACCGCCGGCCACTACACCCTCTGCGGCTTATCGCCCAAAGACCGGCTGAATGACATGAAGAAAATCACCGGCATTGTGCCACAGGAATACGCACTCTACCCCACGCTGACCGCCAGGGAAAACCTGATGTTCTTCGGGTCACTCTACGGTCTGAAACATGAGACCCTAAAACACACCATAAACGAAATGCTGGACCGTGTAGGCCTCAGCGCTTTTGCAGACAAACAAATAGAGCATTTCTCCGGAGGCATGAAGCGTCGGTGCAATCTGGTGGCCGGCATTATGCACCAGCCCAGGATTCTTTTTCTGGACGAACCTACCGTAGGGGTAGATGTGCAGTCCCGCAGCATGATTATAGAATATCTGCAGGAACTGAACCAGCAGGGCATGAGCATTGTGTACACCTCTCATCATCTGCAGGAGGCCGAGGAATTTTGCACGAAAATCGCCATCATAGACCACGGAAAAATATACGCGGAAGGCAGTCCGGCGGCACTGATTGCCTCCACACCGGAAGCCCGCAATCTGGAAGACGTTTTCATTACACTCACCGGAAAAGACCTACGAGATGCTATATAAACTAAGACGCGCACTCTGGAAAGAAATCCTGCTACTGAAACGGGATCTGGGCGGCATTGTCATTATTTTCTTCATGCCGCTGGTTCTCATTGTCACCATCACCCTCATTCAGGATGGCACCTTCAAAAACTTAGAAGGATCCAAAATTCCGCTCATTCTGGTAGATCACGACCGTTCTGATGTTTCGGAAATCATCCGCAAAGGGCTGATGCACAATGATACCTTTGAGCTGATAAGCGGAAAATTCACAGAAGAGACTGCAAGAGATGCCGTTTTTGGTGGCGAGTATCAGATGGCCATCGTCATCCCCGAAAACCTGACCCGGAACATGAACCTCAGTATTGATTCCAAAGTTCAGAGCATCATCAGTTCTATGGGCGTAGGCGAAACCGATTCGGCAGCAGCTACCAAACCATTGCCCGAAAACCGTGAAATCCATCTGTATTTTGACCCGGTAACCAGTGCCGGTTTCAAAAGTGGCGTGCGGAGTTCGGTGAATGAAATGCTGGCTACCATAGAAAATCAGAAGATTTATGCAGCTTTTCAGGAAGAACTGGGCACAGAAGAGGATTTGTCCCTGAATCAGAAATTCATCAGTTTTAAAGAAATCACGCCTGCCAGTCATGAGGATGCCCTGCCCAACTCGGTACAGCACAATGTTCCTGCCTGGGCGCTGTTTGCTATTTTCTTCATCGTGGTCCCGCTTTCCATCAATCTGGTGAAAGAAAAAAATCAGGGAACCATGGTGCGGATCCTTACCAGCCATACGCCGTATGTAGTTCATGTACTGGGCAAAACCTTTACCTACCTCATCATCTGCATGATTCAATTTCTGCTGATGCTGGCCGTGGGTGTCTTTCTGTTTCCGCTCATCGGACTGCCCACATTTGAAATCGGCGGGAATATGCCGCAGCTGCTTTTCGTCACCTTCTTTGCCGGACTGGCAGCCATAGGATTCGGAATTTTGCTGGGCACCCTTACCGATACTCAGGAACAATCTGCCCCCATGGGTGCCACCTCTGTGGTAATACTCGCCGCTATCGGCGGGATCTGGGTTCCGGTGTTCATGATGCCTGCCTTCATGCAGACCATTTCCCAATTTTCTCCTATGAACTGGGGACTCAATGCCTATTATGACATCATTCTGCGCAACTCCGGCTTCCGCGACATCCTGCCGAAAACGGCGCTGCTTTTTGCCTTTTACTGCATCACTGTTTTTATTGCCTTACTCTATGAAAGAAAGAAAAACTCCATCTGACATTTTGCTGAAAAACAGCCATACCACCCGGGTCCGGTTCAATGAATGCGACCCGCTGGGCATTGTATGGCACGGACATTATATCGTTTACTTTGAAGACGGACGCGAGGCATTCGGGCGAGAGCACGGACTTACCTATCTGGATGTGCAGCGCAACGGATTTGCCACCCCCATTGTGAAAACCACCACCGAGCATTTTCTCCCCCTGAAATATGGCGAAATTGTACGCATAGAAACCACTTTCATGAACAGCAACAGCGCCAAAATGATCTTCTGTTACGAATTGTTTAATGAAACCAATCAACGGGTGTGCGCCGGCGAGACGACTCAGGTTTTCATCGATCAGAACGGAGATCTGCAATTGTATAATCCGCCGTTTTTTGCGGATTGGAAATCTAAAATGAAACTAAACTGATGTCTGCCATAAAAACCTATATCACCGAAGGCCGGTGTGTGACGCCACTGGGATTTGACACCGATACCAACTGGCAGCAGCTTCTGGCAGGCCATTCCGAAATAAAAAACCACACCCTCATTGAGGGCCAGCCGTCATTTTTGGCCTCACGCATGGATGATGATGCGCTGAATGAGAAATTCCGGGACAATTTTGACCATCCTTCCTTTACCCGACTGGAAAAAATGCTGATGCTGAGCCTGAAACCATTGATCGAGAAACATACCGTTTCACCGGATTCGGTGCTGATTCTCTCTACCACCAAAGGAAATATAAGCCACCTGAAAAATTGCGCATTTCCGCCGGAAGCATCTTACCTCCCGGTACTGGCACAGCGCATCGCAGATTTTTTTGCCTTCAGCACCAGACCGGTGATCATCTCCAATGCATGCGTCTCCGGAGTGATGGCGGTATCTCTTGCCAAAAACCTGTTGGAAAGCGGCATGTACCGTGATGCCTTTGTCATTGCCGGAGATGAAGTTTCTGAATTTGTACTTTCCGGCTTCAACTCCTTCCAGGCTCTGAGTCCTGAACCCTGCAAACCATATGATGCGTCGCGGAACGGCATTTCCATCGGTGAGGCCACAGCGGCAGTGTATGTAACCACCACGGTTCCCGAAAATGAAATCTTTTTCGAAATATGCGGTGAAAGCGCAGTGAATGACGCCAATCATATTTCCGGACCATCGCGCACGGGCGAAGGACTGTACCTCAGCATCACCAATGCGCTTCGGGAAGCCGGCATACCTGCAGCGGCCATAGACTATCTATCGGCACACGGCACGGCTACTGTGTACAATGATGAAATGGAAAGCATTGCCTTTACCAGAGCCGGATTGCAGCAAGTACCGGTAAACAGCTTGAAAGGCTTCTACGGTCATACGCTGGGAGCGGCAGGTCTGCTGGAACTCGTACTGGCCATGGAAAGCGCAAAACGAAATACCTTGATCGCCTCCAAAAATTACCGGGAATCCGGAGTTTCTCATCCTTTGAATATCCTCACGGAACATCTGGAGAAGGAAACAAATTATATCCTGAAAACCGCCTCGGGATTCGGGGGGTGCAATGCCGCAGTAATCCTCAAAAAACACAAGCCATGACTGTACAGAAAACCTGTCTTATCGAAAATTCAAAAATCGAACTGAATGGTAACACCCTGTTTACGGCCGCCGGAACTTCATTTCATGATTTTGCCAAAGCCGCCTATAAACATCTGAAAACCGATTATCCGAAATTCCATAAAATGGATGCGCTGAGCAAACTTGCCTTTCTGGCCGCCGAAGTTCTGCTGCGTGACGAGAAGCACAAAAACACGGCACTGGTGCTGGCCAACCGTTCAGCAAGTCTGGATACCGATTTGAAATATCAGCAGAGCATCAACTCACCGGATGATTATTTCCCCAGTCCCGCCGTATTTGTGTACACATTGCCCAATATCTGCATTGGTGAAATCAGCATCCGACACGGTTTACAGACCGAAAATGCTTTTTTTGTGCTGGATGAATATGATGAGACATTTTTAAAAAAATACAGTGAAAACCTTCTGAAAAGCGGAAAAGCCACGCAGGTACTCTGCGGATGGGCAGAAATGTTTCAGGAAAATTATAAAGGTTTTGTATATTTGTTGACCTTATAGAAAAACAATGGAAAATTTAAGAGAAGAACTCAAACACAAAATTATAGAAGTACTGAATCTGGAAGATGTATCTCCGGAAGATATTGCCAATGACGCACCCCTCTTCGGCGGCGGTCTGGGTCTGGACAGCATAGATGCGCTGGAACTCATCGTATTGCTGGACAAACAGTACGGCATTAAACTTTCTGATCCAAAAAAAGGAAAAGAAATCTTTGAATCCATAGAAACCATGGCTCAGTTCATAGAAGCCAACAGATAAATCACCTTCATGAGTCAGAAAATTGCCATTACCGGTATGGGCATTATATCGTGTATCGGGAACAATGCCGAAGAAAACTATCAGTCTTTAATCCACTCCCGGCACGGCATTTCTGATATCGAAATCCTGGAAACCCGGCACCGCGGAGCCGTAAAACTGGGCGAAATAAAACTCACCAATGACCAACTGACAGAAAAAGCGGGTGTAGCAACCGGTCATAACTATCCCAGAACAACATTATTGGGCATTATTGCTGCAAAACAAGCCGTGCAAAGCGCGGGCATTACCGGCATCAACGATCTTCGCACCGGACTCATTTCCTCTACGAGTGTAGGCGGTATGGATGTGACTGAAAAATATTTCTACTCCTACGAAGACCATCCGGACAAGCAAAAATATATTGCCGCACATGATGCAGGACATTCTTCCCATGCCATTGCCAATGAACTGGGGCTTAGGGGTATGGTTTCTACCATTTCCACAGCCTGCTCTTCTGCTGCCAATGCCATCATGATGGGTGCAAAACTCATTAAGGCCGGAATTCTGGATCGTGTGATTGTGGGTGGTACTGATGCACTTTCCAAATTTACCCTGAACGGCTTCAGCACTCTGATGATTGTCACAGACCGTTACAATACCCCTTTTGATGATGACCGGAAAGGTCTGAACCTGGGCGAAGCAGCGGCCTTCCTGGTGCTGGAAAGCGATGCCGCAGTTCAAAAAAGTAGAAAAAAAGTATTGGGATACCTTACCGGTTATGCCAATGCCAATGATGCACACCACCAGACCGCTTCCTCAGAAGAAGGTACGGGTGCATTTCTGGCCATGGAACAGGCACTGAAAATCTCCGGATTGGCAAAGGAAGATATTGACTACATCAATGTCCACGGCACGGCCACCCCGAATAATGATTTGTCTGAAGGGCGCGCCATGATCAGAATTTTCGGCGAAGAAAATGTGCCGGATTTCAGTTCTACAAAAGCATTCACCGGCCATACCCTGGCGGCGGCGGCAGCCATAGAAGCCGTATATTCACTGCTGGCTTTAGAGCACGGCGTGATCTTCCCGAACCTTAACTTCAGGACCAAAATGAAGGAATTCAACCTGATACCGGTTACGGAGCTTCAGCATAAGGAAATTCGCCATATACTTTCTAACTCCTTTGGATTCGGGGGCAACTGTTCCACTTTAATCTTTTCAAAATCATGAAGCCGGTTTACATCAACAGTGCAAAATGCATCTCTGCACAGGACACCTTAGAGGATTTTGACTTTAAACAACTTCAGCCTCATACCACCACCCTTTTCCTGAATGCCATAGCGCCCAATTACAAAGAATACATTCCGCCGGCACTAATCAGAAGGATGTCTAAAACCGTAAAAATGAGCTCTGTAGCCGCTCAGAAAGCCTTAACGGAAGCAGGCGTGGAAAAGCCCGATGCCATTATTGTAGGCACCGGAATGGGTTGTGAGGAAGATTCGGAAAAATTTCTGAAAAATGTCATTGAAAACAATGAGGAATTCCTGACCCCCACGCATTTTATACAATCTACCCACAATACCGTGGCCGGACAAATTGCGCTGGTGCAGTCCTGCCATGCGTACAATTTCACCTATGTCAATACCGGCTCTTCCCTGGAAATGAGTCTGCTGGATGCCAGCCTGCAGTTGCAGAACGGCGAGTCGAACGCTGTGCTGGTGGGCGGTACCGATGAAAAAGCAGCGCGCACCATGGAATTGTATCAGCTGAACGGTACCATTAAAAAAGAAGCGTACCTGCCGGCAGATTATCTGAATGCCGAAACACCTGGTGTGATCTGGGGAGAAGGTTCTGCATTTTTTGTGCTGGACACCCGGCGCGCCGAAAATACCCGGGCAGAACTGGCAGACACCTGTTTTACAAACCGGCAGACTCCGGAAGAAGTTCCGGAATTCATCCGTAGTTTTTTAGCTAAAAACCAATTACAACCTTCAGACATAGACGTAATATTGACGGGGTTCAGCGGTGATGCAGCAAGCGATACCTATTACAAAGAAGCACTTCCTGCATTTGGCGGCTCGGCACAGTTATACTTCAAACATCTGTGCGGGGAATACAATACTGCTTCAGGATTTGCACTGTTCATGGCTTGTGCAATCCTGAAAGAACAGCAGATTCCGGAGGTGATGCGCATGAACAGCAACACCCCCGCCGAAATCCGCAATGTATTGATTTACAATCACCTTTTGGGAGAAGACCACAGTTTGATTTTGCTGAAGAGATGCTAAAAAAATCAATCACGTATAGTGTTCCCAATCATCTTCTCCATAATCAAATCATTTTCAGAGGTCATGTAGAAACACTTAATGCATTACATTTCAAGCACCTACCCCGGTAAACTTCACTTCTCAAACCTTTAGGCAAGCTTTTAATTATAGGTTTATGGCTTGTGCAATCCTGAAATAAAACAGCAGATTCCGGAGGTGATGCGCATGAACAGCAACACCCCCTCCGAAATCCGCAATATATTGATTTACAATCACCTTTTGGGAGAAGACCACAATTTGATTTTGCTGAAAAGGTGAAACATGCAGTAATTTTTATTTAAATTTGCACGTTTATAACCAAATTCGTTGAAACACCGCTTTGCCATACTGATTTGCCTCATTGCAGTGGCACTTATTTACTTTCTGACCAGAAACTTGTGGTTTTCCGGAGCGGTAGTTATTATCTTTTTAGCACTCACCACTCTGGGTGTGGCCCGCATGGACCTGAACTGGTTCCTGAAAAATTATACGAAACCGCCGGGACAGGAAGAACGCCTTGTAGCCCTTACTTTTGATGACGGTCCCACGCCACTTACCCCGAAGTTTCTGGAATTACTCAATCAATATGGCCAGAAAGCCACTTTTTTTTGCATCGGAAAGCAGATTGAGCAATACCCGGAAGTTTTTAAAAGGACGATTAATGCCGGACATGAAATCGGCAACCATACCTTTTCGCACCAAACAAAAACAGGATTTCTCTCTACCCGGGCCATGGTTTCCGAAATTGAAAAGGCAGATGTAATCATGGAAAAGCATGCCGGGATTAAAACCGATCTCTACCGGCCGCCATTTGGCATTACCAATCCTCATATTGCCCGTGCCATACAACGTACCGGTAAAAAAAGCATGGGGTGGACCATCCGCTCCCTGGATACCACCGGGGACAGCGAAACCCGGATTCTGAACCGCATTATCCCGGCTGTAAAACCGGGCAGTGTGATTCTGTTGCATGATACCTCAGAGAAAACATACCGGGTACTGAAAGAATTATTAGTATTTTTGGAGCAGGAAAATTACCGCAGCGTGACGCTGTCCCAACTATTTGATTTTAAATAAAAAATGAGAGTTTATTTATTGATATTCACTGTTTTATTCAGCAGTTTTCTTCACTCACAAACCGCCATGACCAAGGCAGAGATTCGAGATTTTGTCTATAAAGTTACCTACGACGGCAAACAGTTCAAAACCCTTCAGAACGATTTCGTACAAACCAAAAAAATGGATTTTCTAAATAAGGATATTGTGACTTCCGGGAAAATGGCCTTTCAGGCACCGGATCTGCTCAGCTGGAGTTACACCCATCCTTATCAATACAGCATTAAATTTAAAAACAACAAAATATACATCAACGATCAGGGCAAAAAATCAACTGCCGATGCCCGCAGTAAAATGTTTGAAAAGATTAACAAGCTGATGATGGGCAGTGCCAGCGGCACACTCTTTACCGACCGGGAGTTCAGCATTGCCTATCTGAAAACCGGCAGCCATAACATTGCCCGGTTCACACCAAAATCTGCCCAACTGCTGAAATACATCAGACAGGTTGAAATACAGTTCCCTATAGGCAAAACCACGGCATCCCGTGTGACCATGCTGGAAGCCTCCGGCGATACCACTACCATAGATTTTAAAAACACCAAAGTCAATGCGCCTGTTCCTGCATCTGTTTTTGCTCATTAACCTCCTCACGCTGAGCGCCTGCACGACAAACCGACCGGCAGGCACAAACGTAATCCCTGACCATCTGACGACGGCCGAAAACCTGTATTTTTCCGACCTCAAAACCGATTATCTGTACAAAATGCGGATGGAGATTTACGGCCACAATCTCAGCGGGCTACTCATCATCAAAAAAATAAGTCCGGAAAAACACCGTGTTGTTCTCACCACGGATTTTGGCAATAAAATGCTGGATTTTGAAATCTCCCAATCGGAATTTCAAATGCACTATGCTGCTCCGGCAATGGACCGCAAAGTGGTTCGCAAAATCCTGGAACAAGACTTCCGGCTGCTGCTCACCCCGAAATTTTACATACAGACCTCGGTGGATGATACGGAACAAAGCATCTATACCGCTGCTCAGAACGGGCGAACCGTAAATTTGTACTACAATAGTGAGGGTTTACTGACAAACCTGCAGCAATTGCGCCGTGGAAAAGAGCAATTAGTTTTCAGTTTTGAAGGAAAATCTCCTATCTTCGCCGATGCGGTACAGCTGATTCACAAAGATATTTCCCTGCAAATAGAGCTGACTCATATTACCGGAGACTCACAGTAAAACCAAGCCAATGAGCCTATTAAAAGACTTTTATACCGTAAAATCCTGTACAGGCAACGGGCTGTACACCGCCGAAATCACCCTGAATCCGGAGCATGAAATATTCCGAGGGCATTTTCCCGGAAATCCGGTTGCGCCGGGCGTGTGCATGATTCAGATGATTAAAGAACTTACAGAAAACATCCTGAAACGCCCGTTGTTTCTGAGCTCAGCCTCCAATGTGAAATTTATGGCCATCATTAATCCGGAAGAAACCCCGGACCTGTCTTTGGAACTGGATCTGAAGGAAGAAGAGGATGGTGTACGGGTAAAAAATGTAACCCGTTTTGGCGAGACTATTGCTTTAAAGATGTCAGTTCAATTTAAAAATAACTGATATGAAAACAATCTTGTTGCTCCTCAGCAGTTTTTTATGGATGATTGCCGCAACCGATCTGGAAACCGTGCGCGAACAATATCCTGCCGCACACTCCTCCAGCCTGAACGCAGACCGTTTTGCGAAGCTGGTAGCCGGTGGCAAAGGCAACACCATGGAAGGATACAAGGCTGCCGCACGCATCATTCAAGCTAAATATGCAAAGGGTGAGGGGCGTACGAAGCTCATTAAAGAAGGTGCCGCCGCGCTGGAGCAAATCATCAAAAAAGATCCGGACAATGCCGAGTTACGACTCATCCGCCTCAGCATACAGGAAAGCCTGCCGAAAATCATCAATTACCGTTCTTCCATAGAAAAGGACAAAGCATATCTTTTGCGCAGCTACGCTGCACAAAACAGCGCCCTGAAATCTTATATCCGCAAGTTTGCCGCCAACTCCAAAAGCTTTACTGCAGCCGACCGCGAGCGCCTGAAATAGTGACACCATGACCCCAGACGAGACCAGAATTACACTGAAACATCACCGGATCTGTATTCTGATTCCCACGTACAACAACTGTAAAACCCTGGAACGGGTGCTGAACGGCGTACTGGCTTATACCGATGATATTCTGGTCATTAATGATGGCTCTACCGATGATACACATGAAATTCTGAGCCGTTATCCGGCCTTGCACACGATCCATCTTCTGCAGAATAAAGGTAAGGGCAATGCACTCCGTGTCGGCTTCCGGGAGGCGCGGAAACTCGGATTTCATCATGCCATTACCCTGGATTCTGACGGACAGCATTATCCGGACGATATACCGGTGTTTGTAGAGGCACTGCAAGAAGAAAAGGGAGATGTGCTGCTGGTTGGCGACCGGAATATGGCTGCTGGCGGCATTCCCAAAAAAAGCAGTTTTGGTAACCGTATTTCCAGTTTCTGGCTCTGGTTTGAAACCGGCATCCGCCTTCAGGACACCCAGTCGGGCTATCGTCTTTACCCTTTGCACAAAATTCCGCAGAAATTTTATACGCCCAAATTTGAATTTGAAATCGAAATCATGGTGCGCACCGCATGGAAAGGCGTTCCCCTGAAAAACATTCCTGTACGGGTGCTGTACGATCCGGCCGAAAGGGTTTCGCACTTCCGGCCTGTAAAAGATTTTGCGAGGATCAGCGTACTGAATATTGTGTTGGTTTTCATCACCATATTTTACATAGCCCCGCGAAATTTCATCCGCAATTTCCGCAAAAAAAGCTTTCGTCAGTTTGTAAAGGAAGATGTACTGGAGAGCAGCGGAAGCAACCGCAGCAAGGCACTATCCATTGCCCTGGGCACCTTCATAGGCCTCACGCCTTTGTTTGGACTACACACCCTGCTTACCATTTCACTTGCCGTATTACTGAAACTTAATAAGTTACTGGCGTTTGCGTTTTCCAACCTCAGTATTCCGCCGTTTATTCCGTTTATCATCTTTATTTCACTCAGCATTGGCGGCTTTATCACCGGTCATTCTGTTTCACTTACGGATACCGAGCTGAACTGGGATCTGGTGAAACAGCATTTTCTGCAGTATGCCATCGGCAGTTTCGTTCTGGCCACCACCACTTCTATTGTGTTGGGAACGGGTTTTTATCTGTTTCTCGAACAGGTGAATCCCGAACGAAAAAAACAGAACTGACTCAGGTACAACCTGCTATTGCGGCAATTAGAAACCAATCAGCCGAAGTCCTCATACCCCCTGATTTCATGTGCACTACTCCGTCGGATACTGCAATTCTGCAGGAAATTTTGTAATTTTGGCTCCGAAAAATACACTCATGAGAATTAAAATTTTAATGCTGGCTGCAATGATTATGGCCTCTACCAATCTTACTGCACAAGACCACATCATCCTTAAAAACGGAACCGAAATTAATGCAAAAGTAATGACCATCTTCCATCATGAGATTGAATACGTGTCTGAAAACACACCCGAAGGTCCCCGGGTTAAAATCGCCAAAGGTGATGTGTATAAAATCCGCTATCAGAACGGAACCGAGGAAATCTACGGCAAATACAGCAATGTGGAGGAAGCTAAAGAAGAGGCACAGCGACTGATTAACACTTATGCCATTTCCAAAAGCAGCAAAACGGTTCGCATATCTGCGGTGTTTAACGGACATATTCTGGAACTCTCCCCGGTTTCAAAGAGAGGAAACCCTGCCGGAATAGCAGAATACTGGGATTTGGAAAAGATTATTAAATTCCACAAAGTATCCAAACGGGATGATGATATTGCCTACCTGAATGTGGTCTGCACCAGGCTGAAAAACAACAAGCCCGCCATTGATAAAATGGTCATTAAAATGACCAGTCATAAAACGGCTGACCAACTGAACAAGGTACTGCAGGATATCGGGCAGATGCTGAACTAAGGCTTAATTCCCTGAGGCTTTACGGCGTGCTTTCCGGAGGTATTTCTGAACCCGCTGTTCCTCGGGCACTGTGGTAATGACCTTAGTCAGCGCAGTTTCCAGCTGCGAGATTGCTTTGGCATATGCACCACGGTGATAATAGTAGATGCCGGCCTTATAATATACCGACCACAAATCCGGGTTGAGCTGCTGCCATGCCTGCCATCTTTCATCACTCACCGGCTTACCTTCCTGAATCATGCCTGCAATGCGCCGGTCTTCAGCGCGGTATTCTTCATAATTGAGAAATGCCTGAGAAGAAGCGAAAGAATCCCGTGCAATATTCAGATCCTCTGCGGCAAGCAGGCCGTTTACAGGGTCTTCCGAAAAAATCTCGTTGAGGTCATACGCCACCATTTCGCCCAGTTGGTAAGGACTGGAAGAAACCCAAACCAGGCGCTCATCAGGTGAAAAAATAACCGCATGATGTGCCAGTAACTGGTTCAATGCTTTTTCATTACCATAACCCAGCGACTCATCCTGAAGTCCCTGGCGGTTCCGCAAAACAGCCGCCATAGATTCGGGGTTGAGTTTTGGTTCTGCCGCCAGCAGTTCCTGCATGCGGTCCCAGCGGTACTGCGAATGACTCTCTGCCTGATGCCGGGCATTTCTGCGGTCGGTCTGGTACGACTCTGACTGAAAATGGTTGGAGCAGATCAGCCTGCCGGTGTTGGCCACTTCATGTACACCGAAATTTTTAGGTGAAACTTCAATTAATACAGCTTTACCATCCTGTGCACTCCCTACCATGATACTTTCGGAGACGAAAACCTGACGATGGCGGGCGATGGCGATGGCTTCGTCTATGGTAGAGGCAAACTGTAAAATCTCTTTGGTCACCAGTGACACCGGTGTTTTGGCAGACCAGGGGATCCGGGATTTTCCGGCATTGATGGTCACGGTAAGGCCGTTTTTGTTCATTCCGGAGACCACGCCGGTCATTCCGGGCCAGCCGACGGACAAATAAGGAATTCCACGCTCAGGTTTTACAAAAACCACCATTTTTTCGGCTGCAAAATCATCGCCTGCATAAAAGTCAAAATTTCTGCCGATGAGCAATTTTCCGTTTTCAGATTGCTTGTTCCACACGGCCAGAGAGGAGCACCCCACCAGCATCAAATCCTGCATGGCATGACCTATATCATGGGCACCATGCAAATAAAGATTGCGAAGAAATTTGGGAGCAATATCATCATACCGGTCTGAGGAATAGCGGGACAATCCATAGATTTCTGCCTGAAAATCATTTCGGATAAAATCCGGCATCTTTCTGTTATAAAATTTCAGTACCGTGCGCAGCAGGCGCTGTTTACGGGGTGAGGGCACCAGTTCCTCTACTTTGGAAAAGAAAATACGCTCCTGATTCTGCAGCAGTTTCTGACTCAGTGCGCCGTTATTATACCCAAGTTGCAGTGCATTTCCGCTGAGGTACATTTCCCAGAGTGACTGTTTGTTTTTGGTGAGAAAATTATCTCCGTACACGAAGGTACTGTCGTTTTTCTTCTTTACCTGCGGAACTTCCACGGTATATGAGGTGAGATCCGGCAAGTACGAGTCCAGTTTTGCAGTACCGCAGGATATGCACAAGAACAGCACCATGAAGATGGCCGTACAAAACCTCATTACTTTCTGAGTATCCTTCATTACAAAACTGTTTTCAGCCGTTCATCAATCACTTCTTTACCCAGAATTTCGGAGCAGGTGACAAAAGCCCCGATGGTGACGCCCAAAATGCCGTGCATATTCACGCTTTGCCCGGTGAGAAACAGATTGCTGATTTTTGTTTTAGGCGAAATAATACTTTTCAGCGGGTTGCCGGCATCTTTTACATAGCCGTACATATTGCCCCGGTAACTGCCAATATAATCCCGGTACGACAAGGGCGAGGAGGTATGGATTTCTGCCACTGAATTTCTGAGTCCTGGATACTTTTGCTCCAGAAAATCCAGGAATTTCTCGGCTTTTTTTCTTTTAAATTCAGCATAGCCAGCACCTCTGTCTTCGGGGTCTGCCACCGTATTCTGTGTATCTGCCCACTCCCGTACTTCGTCAAAATTCATATAGGCAATGGCGGTAAAACTTTCGGCAAAGCCCGGATTTTTGCGGTCTGGAGAGCAGGAAAGCATATAAGATTCCGGCCAGGATTCAGCATCATAAGTGGTGGTTTTCCAGAGGGCTTCTGTATCGCGGTAATGGTAATAATTGTGGTTAAAATAAGGCACTTCACCCCGTTTCAACGCCAGATAAATGCTGAAGCACGAAGAGGTAGGCTCCAGATCTTCTACCCGGTGAATAAAGGATTTTTTGAATTTTCCCTCGCCGGCAAGTTTCAAAGTTTCCCGGATTTCAATATTAGAAATGAAATTTTTACCGTAATATTTGTGCTTATTTTTAGTTCTCACGGCATTCAGAATACCATTTTCATCATAGCAAAATGCAGTAACCTCTGCATGTTTATGAATTTCGGCACCGTATTTCCGCAACTCCCGGATGATGAGCTTCGAAATCTGACTTCCGCCGTTCAGACACTTATAGGCACTCTGAATATAGGAATTTATGGTAAGCGCGTGCACGTAGAGCGGTGTGCGCTGTGCCACCCCGGCATACAAAAAGCTTGATCCCGAAAGCACTGCCTGCAATTTTTCATTTTGGGTAATGGATTTTATAAAATCCACCGCATTGACGTAGAGCAGGTCGTCATCGTATTTATTTTCGCCCACCAGATTGTAGCGCGGAAACTGGTTGCAGACATGCTGTATTTCTCCAGCATACCGCTGCAGATTCTGCCGTTCATCAGGGAAAATACGCGCCAGTTGCTCTACAAAATTATCATATCCCTGGGCGTGCGGATATTCGGTTTCATCATTATCAAATGTAATCCTGTCGAACCCGTCTTCTGACAATTTTTTCAGTTTCAGCTGATCCATAATGCCGAGGTACGAAAAGTACTGATACAAATTCTGACCTTCAGAAAGTCCGCCGAGGTAATGAACCCCGGTATCAAAAATCAATTTGCGGCGCGAGAAGGTCTGAAGATTGCCACCGAACTGGTTGTTTTTCTCCAGCACACAGACGCTGAGGCCTTCTTTGGCCAATACCAGAGCAGATACCAGACCGCCGAGCCCGCTGCCGATGATGACGATGTCGAATTCTTTTGTCAAAACAATCTGAAACGTTTTAAAATCTGCTGATTAAATAAAAAACGCTGAAAATTTCAGCGTTACAAAGGTATCATTTAATCTTTTATCAGTATGTATTTTATCTGCTTTCCGTTTTTCAATGATTCGGACAGGCTTGTCATCACATCCTGCGGTGGTTTATTCCTTCTATCGAGCAAATCCGGAACTTTTTTTACGCGAATTGCTAAAATCTGACCAGCAATTAATCCACCTCCTCCCAGAAGTCGAAATAATTGAACCATTGGGTAGGGTATTTGTTCAGCATGGTTTCCAGGTTTTCCACATAGGAATTCAGCAGTCCCTGGGCGTCCCGGTGTTTTACCTGTGCCACGCGTGCATACAGATGGTAATGCAGATCCGGCTCCTTCATCACATACACATAAGCTACGGGAACCTGCAGGCGGGAAGCAATGAGGAAAGGCCCGGGGGGAAACTTAGCTGTTTTGCCCAGCAAATCACCCTCAAAATATTTAGACCCTTCGAAATAGCGGTCTCCGGTGAAACAAATGAGTTCATTATTTGCCAGTGCACGATTGATCTCGAAAATATGCGACATATCTTCTCTGATAAAAATAAATTTTACCGAACTCTTTTGCACTGATACACTTTCCAGATATTCCTTGATGACACTGTGCTCCAGATCTGTGGTGACCAGATTAATCTGATAATCAAAATCGATTTCGGCAAAAAAACGCTCTGCAATTTCAAAGTTGCCGATATGCGCACTGATCAGTACGCCACCTTTGCGGTCCGACATCATTTTCTTCAGGTTTTCTATCCCGTCAAATTCATAGGTAAACCGGTTACGCAAACCGGCACTGATAGCGGTACGGTCTATGATGGTCTGCCCGAAAATAAAATAATTCCGATAGACAGCTCTGCGTGCTTTGGCGGCAGTCCATCCCAGTCTCTTCCGGAAATAATAGAAAATATACTGATTGCTTTTCTTCAGAAACAGAACATAGTATGCGGCCACGAAATACAGCACGGTATAGGCCGCCCGGACTCCCAGATAGCGGATACAAAAAACAAAAATTTTATATCCCAGCAGGGTACCGCGCGATTTCCCGGTCCATTTTGCCATGTCTGTGCTGCTCTGAAACTGATTTTGTGTGAAACTACTTCATTAAGAAACCATAGGTTTGGCTTCTATTCTATCCTGAATTGCGGTATAAAAATCATCAAACGTAATCATCTTTTTAAAATCTGCTTCGCCCAGTTTTACCCCGAAATTACTTTCAATGATCACCACCAGATCTATATAATCCAGACTGTCCAGTCCTAATGTTTCCTTCAGCGGTGCATTATTCTGAATATCTCCTGCATCAATTTCAAACTCATTGATCAGAAATTCATTGACTATGGTAATAATTCTTTCTTTTTCCATCTCTCTATACATTTTAGTTTTTAAACTTGCTGACTATCAGTGCAGAATTGGTTCCGCCGAAGCCAAAAGAATTCGACAAAAATACGTCAATATTTTGATTTTTTGTCTCCACAATTAAATTAATATTTTTTGCATCCTCGTCCGGATTTTCCAGATTGATGTTCGGTGCAATAAAACTATGCTGCATCATCAGCAGTGAGTACACAATTTCACTGGCACCGGCCATCCAGCATTCATGGCCGGTCATGGATTTGGTAGAACTTACTGGCACATCGCCACCGAAGATTTCATAAATCGCTTTTGCTTCATTGGCATCGCCAATGGGCGTAGAAGTGGCGTGTGCGTTGATATAGTCTATATCTGAAGCCCGGAGACCTGCATTTTCCAGCGAGCGTCTCATCGCGGTGGAAGGTCCTGTCACATTGGGCGTAGAGATATGTCCGCCATTTGATGAGAATCCATAACCCAGAATTTCTGCAATCACGGGGGCACCTCTTTTCCGTGCACTTTCCAGACTTTCTACAATGAGTGTAGCCGCACCGCCGCTGGGAATAAGGCCGTCTCTGCCGCTGTCAAAAGGACGGGAGGCTCCGGCAGGATCTTCTTCACGAACCGAGAAAACACCCAGCCCGTCAAAACTTGCCATCCCGTATTGATTGGTTTCCTGTGCACCGCCGCAGACCACAATATCCTGCATTTTATTTTTAATCATCATGTATGCCAAACCCAGCGAGTGGGAGCCGCTGGCGCACGCTGCACTCACGGTCATATTGATGCCGCGGAGTTTAAAAATGGTGGAAAGATTCATGGTGACGGTAGAGTTCATAGACTTGAAAATAGCGCCGGAACCCATGAGCGTGGTGTCTTTTTTCTCGCGTACAATATCGGTAGCTTCAATTACTGCCTGAGATACACTGTCGTTTCCATAGAGAATCCCGACTTCATGCTCATCCAGAAATTCCTGAGTAATACCGGCATTTTCAAATGCCTGAATAGTAGCCATATAGGCATATTCACTCTCCTCGCCCATGCTGATGCGCTGGCGGCGGTTCAGATATGCTTTAAGGTCTGGTTTTGGCACGTAGCCGGTAAGCCCGGAGCGGTAGCCAAAATCCTTGCGTTCCGGATTGAAAATGATGCCGGATTTTCCATGGTAAAGAGATTCCTTTACCTCATCTAACGTAATTCCGAGACAGGAATAGATCCCCATTCCGGTGATTACAACTCTGTTCTCCATCTGAAAAAATAGTTTTGCTGAATAATCTGAATTCTAAGTTACGGATTTTTAGGAATATATACCACCATTGATGTTAATCACTTCGCCGGTAATGTACGAGGCCTTGTCTGAGGCCAAAAATGCCACCAGATCAGCCACTTCTTCTGCCTCACCGAAACGGTTGGCCGGAATCATTTGTTTCAGTTCGTTTTCATCAAACTCATGCGTCATATCTGTTCTGATGAACCCCGGAGCCACGGCATTTACGGTAATTTTTCTCTTCGCCACTTCCTGGGCCAAGGCTTTGGTAGCACCCACCAGAGCAGCTTTTGCGGCAGAATAGTTGGTTTGCCCGGCAGTACCCTTCACTCCGGAAACCGATACCATATTGATAATGCGGCCATATTTGTTCCGCAGCATTTTTTGAATGAAGAAACTGGTTACATTATAAAAACCGTTCAGGCTGGTATTGATGACGGCAGACCAGTCTTCGGGCTTCATCCACATGAAGAGTCCGTCACGGGTAATTCCGGCATTATTAACAATAACCTCCACTACGGCCTCCTCATGAGTTTCCTGCCATTTTTCCAGCACTCCCTGCGTTTCTGCCCCGTCTGATACATCAAATTTCAGAATCTCACCGGTAGCTCCCAGCGCCTGAACCTTTTCCAGAGTCTCAACTGCAGCAGCTTCATTAGAGGTATAGTTAATGAGCAGATGGTATTTTTTGTCTTCGGCAAGTTTCAGGCAGACTGCTCTGCCAATCCCTCTAGATCCGCCGGTTACTAAAGCACATTTCATAGTCAAATCTTAAAAATTGATAAGATAGTTTTTTACTTTCTCCACATAGGGATACATAATCAAATCATCGCGGAAAGGTGGTACCCGTTCGCGGATTTCCCGGTATAATTTCGCCGTAGATTCAGACACTTCGTTCTGATATCCAAGATATTCTATGGCCTGCACTATGGTAATCAGCTCGATCGCAAGCACTTCGAAGGCATTCTCAATGACTTTACTACAGATCACCGCTGCATTGGTTCCCATACTTACAATATCCTGATTATCATTATTATTCGGGATACTGTGTACATACATGGATGCAGACAAGGTCTGATTTTCTGCGGTAGTGGAAACCGCTGTAAACTGCACGCCCTGCATTCCAAAGTTGAAGCCCAGTCTGCCCAAATTTACAAAAGGCGGCAGGATTTCGTTGATTTTGGCGTTCAGCAGGTAGTTCAACTGCCGCTCTGCAAGCATGGTCAGTCTGGTAACCACCAGTTTCAGCTTGTCCATCTCCAATGAGACATAATCTCCATGGAAATTTCCGCCGTGGTACACATGTGCTTCTTCCGGGATGATGATGGGATTATCATTAGCAGAATTAATCTCATCTTCCAGCACTTTCTCTGCAAAATCCAGCGTATCCAGTACAGGGCCCAGAATCTGAGGCACACAGCGCAGTGAATAATATTCCTGAACCTTGTCCTTGAAAATATCTTCACTGGTTTCTTTATTATACAAATGATCTTCGCGTTTTCTGATCAGTTTACTGTCCTTCAGCAGTTCACGCATTTTCTCTGCGATTTTCTGCTGCCCGCCATGTCTTTTTGTGGCATTGAGCGATTCCGAAAAATGATCGTCATACGCTTGTACAATTTCGTTTATAGCACAACTGAGCCTTACGGAAATATCAACCAGCTTTCTGGTATTGTATGAATTCAGAATGCCGATGCCGGACATGACAGAGGTTCCGTTCATCAGTCCCAGACCTTCGCGCAATTCAATCTGAATGGGCTTCAGGTTCAGCTCTTCAAAAACTTCTGCGGCAGGTCTTCTTTCTCCTTTATAAAAAACTTCGCCCTCACCAATCAGCACCAGTGCCAGGTGTGCCAGCTGAACCAAATCGCCGCTGGCGCCCACGCCACCATGTTCAAATATCAGCGGTGTAACTTCGCGGTTAATCAGTTCCTTCAGCAAAATAATGACCGAAGGATGCACACCCGACCTGGCCTGAGCCAGTGTGTTCAGACGTGCCAGCATGGCTGCTTTGGCTGCTTGCGGCTTCAGAGGAACCCCTACACCGGAAGAATGACTGCGGATGAGGTTGTATTGCAACTGATGTTTATCTTCCTCCGGGATGCGGTATTGTGCCATAGGCCCGAAACCGGTATTCACCCCGTATATCACTTTCTTTTCAGAAAATTTCCTTAAAAACTGAAAACTGTTTTCTACTTTGGCCAGGAGGCTTTCATCCAGTTCCACGCTTTCATTCTGGAAAATAACCCGCTGAAAGTCTTCAATTTTCAAATTATTGACTAATTTCATTCAACTTAACATTATATAAAAAAGATAGCTCAAAATGACTAAATTTGTGGCAAAGATATTAAAACTCTACAGAAAATGATTAAAGAAGTTACAGACGTACTGGTGATTGGAGCCGGCCCTTCCGGATGTGTTTCTTCATCGTACCTTCACCAGAATGGTATCCGGGTGAAAGTGGTGGAAAAAGCCAGGTTTCCCAGATTTGTCATCGGCGAAAGCCTGATTCCCAGAGTGATGGATCACTTTGACGAAGCCGGACTTTTCGACGCGCTGAACAGTCAGGGATTTGAGAAAAAACCAGGAGCCCGTTTTATCCGGGGAGAAGAGGTCTGCATCTTTGATTTTAGTAATAAGTATGGCGAAGGCTGGGACTGGACCTGGCAAGTACCCCGGGCAGATTTTGACAAAGTAATGGCCGATGAAGTGGTGCGAAAAGGTGTAGATCTGGAATATGAAACCGAAGTAACCGCCATCCGTTTTGACGGAAGCAATTCTGTAGTGACGGTAAAAAATAAAGAGGGTGAATCCCGGGAAATCCATGCAAAATTTGTGATAGACAGCAGCGGTTACGGACGTGTACTGCCCCGACTGCTGAATCTGGAGAAACCATCATCTCTGGATCCTCATTCTGCCATTTTTACCCATGTAAAAGACACCACACGGGTCCCGGGTGAAGAAGGAACACTGATTTCCTTTGACATTCTGGAAACTACGGTATGGCTTTGGGTCATTCCTTTTTCTAACGGAAATACCAGCGTAGGCATTGTAGGTCCTACAGAATATATAGATGCACTTTCTGAGAGTGGTGACACGGCAGAAGCACTGCGCACTGCCATTAAACGTTCAGATTATTACCGTGACCGCTATGGTGACCTGGAATTTCTTTTTGAGCCAAGACGGATGACCAATTATTCCTGTGCGGTAAAACAATTGTACGGGGAAGGTTATGCGCTTACGGGAAATGCGGCCGAATTTCTGGATCCGGTCTTCTCATCGGGGATGGCTTTTGCCACAGAATCCGGTATGCTGGCTGCCAAACTGGCCAAACGGCAACTGGAAGGCGAAAAAATAGACTGGGAAAAAGAATACTCGGAATACATCCTTTCGGGGGTTCGGGTATTCCATACTTATGTGAAGGAATGGTACACGGGAAATCTGCAGAAGTTATTCTTTCATCAGCCGGAAAATCCGGACATCAAGAGAAAAATATGTGCGGTTCTGGCCGGTTACGTGTGGGACAAGGAAAATCCTTTCGTAAAAAAACATGAACACGTGATTCGCAACCTGGCGATGCTTATCGACAATAATACTGAGCTGAAAGTTTAGTTTGACTTGACCTGCTGTAAAACAAGAGCTGCTTTTCGGGAAGCAGCTCTTTTTCATTATTGGTTTTACAGTTTTTTATTCACCAAACCTGCAACAGATTTTGCTGTTTTGGCGTATCCTTCTGCTATACGGTCATTATTATTGGCCACCCCCACAAAATTACCATTACCTGGCGCGTCTTTACTGTCAATTGTAGCCAGAATAGTTTTGGGTTTAGAACTTTCCACAAAATGAATTTTGGTGGACACCTTTGCCGGTTGAGTCATCACTCCTGCAAACCAGCCCGGATAAATCCAAACCGTTTCCACCACCATTCTATATGGAGCGGTATCAGCGATTTTCAATTTACTGTTTTTATTCCAGGAGGCCTTATATTTCTCTGGGAATGTGTTGTTTTTTGAATGGTTCCAGTCTTTTTCCCACTTGTCAGCTTCTGCTGCACCTTTATCTGCTGCAATCTCCGTTCTCCGTTTGCTCACATACTCTTTCTCATTCATGTTTTCTTTGTAAAACAGTACGTGGTCATAATTAAAATCTACCACAACAGAGGTCTGACCTTTCAGGAAAGACAAGTCACCGGAAATAAGCTTTAATTTCTGGGCATTGACTACAAAACCAGTCAACAACACCATCAGTACACATAATTTTTTCATAAATATAATTTTTAGGGTTAATAGTTTTGTTTGCGCAAATCTACAAAGTACACCGGTTTGCGCCCGGTCTCGCGAAAAACATCTTTCATCAGCTGTTCTTTCGGGCAGATCCGGATTTCCGGGGTCACCCTTAATTTGGCCCTGAAATGATCCCGTACTTCTTTGGTAAACAGTTCTGACTCATCATCACAGCTGATTTTCACAATAATTTCATCCATCCCGATTTCATTACTCTGAATCACAATCTGATGCACCGAAATACCGGGGTAAATACTCAGTAAATCATTAAAAGCCGGCGGATACAAAGTGGTTCCTTTGTACTTAATCATCTGTTGTTTTCTCCCCAGCACCGGTCCCAGACGCAAGGTATTTCTTCCGCAGGCACAGGGTGCATGGTGGGCACGTACTATATCGCCGGTCCGGAACCGCAACAGCGGCAGCGCTTCTACCCCCAGCGTGGTGATGACCAGTTCCCCGCTTTCGCCGGGCGCCACGGGATTCAGATTATCATCCAGAATTTCGGTAATGATGAGTTCGGGATGCAAGTGCCCTCCCTGCTGATGTTCACATTCCGTAAATGCTGTACTCATCTCTGTGGAAGCATAGGTGGAATACAGTTTCAGATTCCATTTTTCACCTATTTTTCTGGCCAGCGGACTCGGAGTAAAATCCTGGTTTCGCAAACTTTCACCAATACACACGGCTGCTCTTACAGATGAATTGCGATAATCAATGCCCTGCCTTTCCGCATATTCAATCATCTTCAGTAAAAAAGACGGCACCGTTATCAGATATTTCGGCTGGTACCGGAGAATAGAATCCCATTGCAGTTCGGGAATACCGGGTCCCATCCGGATGATACCGGCTCCCATTTTCCTCAGTCCCAGAAAATATGCCAGTCCGGCCATAAAGCGTTTATCGATGGTGGTCATCGCTTGCACCAGATCACCTGGTTTAATGCCTGCGCACGCAAAGGAAACCGCTTCGTTATAGGAAAGCCGTTCCAAATCCGCATCTGAAAGTCCGAAGGTTACCGGATCGCCCAGAGTGCCGGATGTGGTACTGTAATCTACAATCCTGTTTTGGGGAACACAGAAAAAATCCATATTATACTGTTGGAGATCGGTTTTGGAAGTAACCGGAATTTTCACCAGATCAGCGACCGTCCGGATTTCATCAATGCGAATCTGATGTTCGGAAAACAGCCGGCGGTAATACGGTGAATGTTCCTGCAGATACTGCAGCAATGTGCGGAGTTTCTGCTCCTGCAACGCTGTTATTTCTTCGGCGGAAGCAAATTCTATAGGTGGATAGAGGTTCAAAATTGATGCTTAATGGATTTTGTTCAAAAGTAATCATTCTCAGAAAAGATGGCAAACTGCATGATAAAAAAGCTAAAAAATATAATTTCCACCCATCAAAGTGCCATTTCATGCTGAAACGGAGCAAAAAACCGGTGGCAATTCCATGATTAATCCATCAGAAATCACTATATTCGCACACTAAATTTTTCGTAGAGAAACACCTGAAAATGAAGAAGTTTAAGGAATATAAAAATTTGAATCTGACCGAAGTGGCGGAACAGGTTTCAAATTTCTGGAAAGAGCAACACACGTTTAAAAAATCAGTAGAAATCCGTGAAGGACAGCCTGAATATGTTTTTTATGAAGGACCGCCTTCGGCCAACGGTATGCCGGGAATTCACCACGTAATGGCACGTGCGATCAAGGATATTTTCTGCCGCTTCCAGACTCAGAACGGAAAAAAAGTTTTCAGAAAAGCCGGCTGGGACACCCACGGACTGCCCATAGAATTGGGTGTTGAGAAAGAACTGGGCATCACCAAGGAAGATATCGGAAAAAAAATCTCGGTAGAAGATTACAACAAAGCCTGCCGCGAAGCTGTAATGCGCTATACCGATGTCTGGAACGACCTTACCGAAAAAATCGGCTACTGGGTAGATCTGGAAAACCCTTACATCACTTACGAGCCGAAATACATGGAAACCGTATGGTGGCTGCTGAAGCAATTGTATGATAAAAAACTGATTTATAAAGGCTATACCATTCAGCCGTATTCCCCGAAAGCAGGAACCGGACTCTCATCTCACGAACTGAACCAACCCGGAACCTATCGTGACGTGACCGATACCACCGTTGTGGCGCAGTTTAAGATAAAAGAATTATCTGCCAGCTTATCTCATCTGATTGAGTATTTGCCGGCACACATCCTGGCATGGACCACCACACCGTGGACGCTGCCCTCCAACACTGCTCTTACGGTAGGCAATGACATAGACTACGTCTTAATCAAAACCTACAACCAATATACATTTGAACCCATTAATGTTATTCTGGCAAAAGCACTGATTAACAAACAGTTCGGCAAAAAATACAGCGAAGGAAGCGCTGAAGACCTTGCACAATATACTTCAGAAAGTAAAGTAATTCCTTACCAGATACTGGCTGAATTTAAAGGCAGAGACCTTACAGGAACCACTTATGAACAGCTGATTCCGTGGTTTTTACCGGCAGAAAATCCTGAACAGGCATTCCGGGTGATTCCGGGAGATTTTGTAACCACAGAAGACGGTACCGGAATTGTGCATACCGCACCTACTTTTGGTGCAGACGATGCCCGCGTGGCCAAAGAAGCCGGCGTACCGCCGATGTTGGTAAAAGATGAGAATGACAATCTGGTTCCGCTGGTAGATTTGCAGGGAAGATTCATTACCGGGGGCAATACACCGGAGGTTTTTGCCGGCCAATACATTAAAAACGAATATTATGACGAAGGAACTGCACCGGAAAGATCCTGGGACGTGGAACTCGCCATCCTTCTGAAAACCGAAAATAAAGCGTTTAAAGTAGAAAAATACGTTCACAGTTATCCGCATTGCTGGCGTACCGACAAGCCGGTACTCTACTACCCGCTGGATTCATGGTTTGTACAGATGACTGCCGTGAAAAACCGTTTGGTAGAACTGAACGAAACCATCAACTGGAAGCCAAAATCTACCGGTGAGGGACGTTTTGCCAACTGGCTGGAAAATGTGAACGACTGGAATCTGTCCCGGTCCAGATATTGGGGCATCCCGCTTCCCATCTGGCGTACCGAAGATCTGAAAGAAGAAAAAATCATGGGCTCGGTAGAAGAACTGTATCAGGAGATTGAAAAATCTATAGCCGCAGGACTCATGACTGAAAATCCCTTCAGCGGATTTGAGGCCGGCAATATGTCAGAAGAAAATTACGCAAAAATTGACCTTCACAAAAATATTGTAGATGCCATCACGCTGGTTTCAGACCAGGGAAAACCCATGAAACGCGAAAGCGACCTTATTGATGTTTGGTTTGACTCGGGTTCCATGCCGTATGCGCAGCTCCACTATCCTTTTGAAAATAAAGAATTGATAGATGAAGGCAAAGCATTTCCTGCAGATTTCATTGCAGAAGGCGTAGACCAGACCCGCGGTTGGTTTTACACGCTTCATGCCATTGCCACTGCTGTTTTTGATTCCGTTGCCTACAAAAATGTAGTGAGCAACGGGCTGGTACTGGACAAAAACGGGCAAAAAATGAGCAAGCGCCTCGGGAATGCCGTAGATCCTTTTGAAACGCTGAAAAAATACGGCCCCGATGCCACGCGCTGGTATATGATTGCCAATGCCAACCCATGGGAGAACCTGAAATTTGATGCAGACGGAATTGATGAAGTCCGCAGAAAATTCTTCGGAACCCTGTACAACACGTATTCGTTCTTTGCACTGTATGCCAATGTAGACGGCTTCAGATATGCAGAAACAGAAGTTCAGAACCGCCCGGAAATAGACCGCTGGATTCTGTCTGAGCTCAATATACTGGTCAAAGATGTAAAAGCATTCTACGAAGACTATGAACCTACCAAGGTAGCCCGTGCCATTAATACTTTTGTCAATGACAACTTGTCGAACTGGTACGTGAGACTTTGCCGCAGACGCTTCTGGAAAGGTGATTATACCGAAGACAAAATTTCGGCATATCAGACCCTCTACACCTGTCTGGAGACGGTAGCCAAAATCTCGGCGCCCATTGCACCGTTTTTCATGGATCAACTCTACCGGGATCTGAATGAGATGACCGGAAAAGACGCCGCACAGTCTGTACACCTTACCGATTTCCCTGTGGCGGCCGAAAATCTGATTGATACTGAACTGGTTCAAAAAACCCACCTGGCGCAGCAAATTACCTCCATGGTATTTTCATTGAGAAAAAAGGAAAACATCAAGGTAAGACAACCCCTTCAGAAGGTCATGATTCCGGTACTGGACGACAAAACAGCCGCTCAGATTACCGCCGTTTCAGACCTCATCAAACAGGAAGTGAATGTAAAGGAATTACAACTCATCAACGCAGATGAGGCCGCGCATCTGATTGTAAAACAAATCAAACCGAATTTCAAAGCACTCGGATCCCGTCTGGGCAAGGATATGAAAACGGTAGGTTCTGCCATCAGCAACATGAGTACAGAAGAAATTGCCGCACTGGAAAAGGAAGGAAAAATGCAGATTTCCGGACACGAAATCACCACTGCAGATGTAGAAATCTTTACCAAAGATATCCCGGGATGGGTGGTTGCCAGCGAAGGAAAACTGACTGTGGCACTGGATTTGACGCTTACAGACGAACTGAAATCAGAAGGAATCGCCCGCGAGTTCATCAACCGGATTCAAAATCTGCGCAAAGACAAGGATTTTGAACTCACAGACCGGATCAGCATCCGCCTGGAGGAAAATTCACCTTTTGAAAAAGAACTTATACACAACGAACAATATATCTCCGCAGAAGTATTGTCAGATAAAATAGAAATAGTATCTTCACTCACAATTTCTGACACAATAGAAATTGATGAACGTGAATTTAATGTAAGTATTAACAAAATCTGAAATCATTAAAGCAGCATAATTTGCTTTGATGCTCTTCGGAACCAATAAATTTAACAGACATGGCAGAAGAAAGACAACGCTATAGCGATGCAGATTTGCAGGAATTTAAAGAACTCATTCAACAAAAAATAGAAAAAGCAGAAAAAGATCTGGCACTCATCCGCGAAAGTTTCATCAATGACCAGAATAACGGCACCGATGATACCTCGCCCACCTTCAAGGCATTTGAAGAGGGAGCGGAAACCCTGAGTAAGGAACAGAACGCCATTCTGGCCGGCAGACAGGAAAAGTTTGTGCGGGACCTGAAGAACGCTCTGATCCGTATTGAAAACAAAACCTACGGCATCTGCAGGGTCACCGGAAAACTCATCGGCAAAGAAAGGCTGAGAGCGGTACCACACGCCACGCTGAGCATTGAAGCCAAAAATATGCAACGATAATATACGACCTGAGCACACCTGAGAGACCGCCAAAAACGGTCTCTCCTCTCTGTGTTCACCATTTCAGAATTTCCCAATGAAGAAAATCGCCCTTGTCACGATCATCATCTTATTAATCGATCAGATTTCCAAATTTTACATTAAAACCACTTTTCACCTGGGGGAAAGTGTAGATGTTTTTCCCGGTTTCAAACTCACCTTTGTGGAAAATCCTGGCATGGCATACGGGTTTCATTTTGGAGGACTGCTGGGCAAATATCTTCTGGTCATCATCCGCATTTTTCTGATTGGCGGGATGGTGTACCTCTTCAGTAAATGGATAAAAGAAGGCCGTAACAGCAACTACCTGCTGCTGCCCATGTCCATGATTTTTGCCGGAGCCATTGGAAATCTCATAGACGGCATGTTCTACGGAATGATCTTCGACAGCGGAACCGTATATGATGAAAGCATCGGCAGATGGATTGATTATGGTGGAATTTCCCAGGTAACTGCCTTCGGGAACGGCTATTCCTCCTTCATGAAAGGGTGTGTGGTAGATATGCTGCACTTCCCTCTGGTAGACTGGTACGTACCGGAAAGCTGGCCGGTGATTGGCGGAAAACACATTGAATTCTTCAAATACATCTTTAATATTGCCGATTCTGCCATTACGGTAGGAGCCGCGTTACTTTTTATTTTCAGGAAAAAAGCATTTCCAAACGGGTTGGATTTTTAAAAATATATCATCTTATATGGATATCAAAACTTCAGTGCGTTGCCTGAAGTTTTTCTTTTGCTTATTTTCGCAGAACAATATTGCAACTACAAATTTACGATTATGTCACGCATTCTCACCGGAATCCAGGCTACCGGAACTCCGCATCTCGGCAATCTGCTGGGTGCCATCATCCCGGCCATTGAACTTTCCCAAAAAGCAGAAAACGAATCTTTTCTGTTTATTGCCAACATGCACTCGCTTACGCAGATCAAAAATGCGGAAGAACTGAAGCAGAACACTGCCGAAATAGCGGCAGCCTGGCTGGCATGCGGACTGGATACAGATAAAACCTACTTTTACCGGCAAAGTGACATCCCCGAGGTGTGCGAACTGTCCTGGTATCTTTCCTGCTTTTTTCCCTACCAGCGCCTTACGCTGGCACACTCTTTCAAGGACAAGGCAGACCGGCTTCAGGATGTAAACACCGGCCTTTTCACCTATCCCGTACTCATGGCTGCAGACATTTTGCTGTATGATGCCGAAATTGTCCCCGTGGGCAAAGACCAGCTTCAGCATCTGGAGATGGCCCGTGACATGGGCGCCCGCTTTAACAATCAAATGGGTGATGTTTTCGTGCTGCCACAAGCCGAGCTTCAGGAAAACACCATGTATGTGCCCGGCACAGACGGCCAGAAGATGTCTAAATCCAGAGGCAACATTATCAATATTTTCTTACCGGAAAAGCAACTCAAGAAGCAGGTAATGAGCATTGAAACCGATTCCAGATCTCTGGAGGAACCGAAAGATCCGGAAACCGACAAGGTTTTCGCCATTTACGAACTCATCGGTACCGCAGAGCAAACCGAAATTTTAAGACAAAAATATCTGGCCGGCAACTTCGGGTACGGCCACGCCAAAACCGAGCTCCTGAATCTGGTTCTGGAACGCTTTGGCCGGGAGCGCGAACTGTTTGCCTACTATATGGAGCACCGGGACGAACTGGAAGCCAAACTGCAGGAAGGCGCTGAGAAAACAAGAAAAATAGCGGCCGGAACACTGCAGAGGGTTCGCGAAAGCTTAGGAATGTAATGATAAACCTTGCCGCCGGCAAGGTTTTTTGTGAAGTGAACGGCATATTGCTTTTACTTCAGATGTTTTGCAAATGACATCTGCAGTGAAAACCCCCTATAGATGTTATCCGGTTAAAAAACATCCATCAATTCACTCAGTTTCCGGATGACCCGTACGCCGTCTGCTTTATAATGATCATCAAATACATCAAAGAAAATCACCTGCATACCGAAGGCCTTCCCGCCCTCCACATCGGCAATCCAGTCATCACCAATCATCACGCTGTTCCCTTTTTCTGCACCGGCTTTATTCAGGGCGTACTCATAGATTTCAGGATGCGGTTTGCGGATATTTATTTCATCAGCACTGGTAATGGTTTTGAAGTAGTTTTTAATTCCTGACAATTCACATTTCCGGGCTGTTACTTCCTGGAAACCATTAGAGAGGACATGCAACTGATAGCCCTGACCGGAAAGGTGCTCCAGCAACTCAAAAGCTCCCTCCACCAAATCATTATAGTTCAGAATCTGATCCAGAAAATTATTCTCAAAGACATCAGCCAGTTCGGCATCATCGATACCAAAAAAAAGAAATGAATCGTAAAACCGGTGCTTTCTGAGGTATTCCTTGTCTATTTCGCCATCGCGGATCTGCTCCCAGAGGCGTTCGTTGATGGTAAAGTATTCTTTATGAAAATCTTCGAAACCGATATTGTATTTTTCGTGTACCCGTTCTCTTGCAAAAATTTCTTTCAGGGTAAGGTAGGCATTGCGGCGGTGATCCCAGAGGGTATTGTCCAGGTCAAAAAAAATGTGCTGAATATTCATACAGCACAAAATTAAGGATTAAAGATCAGTTTTTACTAACAATCACCATCTTAGTTTTGGTTTTCACTGTTTCAATACTTTTGGAGTATTGCAATAAAAAATCGATGGTTTGTTTTCTGGGTTTCAACAATTTCTTGCTTAAAGTGTCATTTTTTTTCATAGGCGAATGCTTGTTTTACTTTGAAACGACACATATTTCAAAATATTGTTACCGCGTTAAAATTATGTGGTTTTCCTGCATGATTTTTCTCAGGTTAATCAACGCGTAGCGCACCCGGCCCAGCGTGGTATTGATGCTGGAGTCCGTTTGCTCTGCTATTTCTCTGAAACTCAGTCCATCAAAAAAGCGAAGTTTGATGACTTCCTGCTGGTTTTCCGGCAGATAGGTCAGCATCCGGAACAAATCACTGTTGATCTGCTCTGTCACCAGGCGGTCTTCCACGTTCTCGTCCTGCTCACGGATGAGGTCAAAAATTGAAAATTCTTCATTTTCATAAGAGGTTTCAGAAACTTTGATATGTTTTGCTTTCAGCCGGTAATGGTCAATAATCAGGTTGTGGGAAATCCGTTTGGCCCAGAGAATGAATTTTCCTTCTTCGTTGTATTTTCCATCCTTCAGGGTTACGATAATTTTCATGAAGGCATCCTGAAAAATATCATTGGCCAGATCTTCATCCATCACCTTATAAAAAATAAAGGAATAGAGTTCCTTCTGGTATCTTTCTATAAGAATGGCAAGGGCTTTTTCGTCACCGGACTGGTATTGGGAAATAAGTGAGCTGTCAGACTTATTTTTCATAACATTTACTTCATATAATTACTCTGTCATCCACCCCGGGCGGGCCGGAGACAAAAGATTGCAAGGGGTTAAAAAAGAAGTAAATTTTATTCTATACGCTCAGATATTATGGTGTAAATATAAACATAATTTTAATATGGTGCCACTTTAACATAAAATTCAATATTTCTTTGAATTTATAATCAAAATAACACTTCCCGGATCATGACTACGGGGATATTGAGGGTAAAGTTAATATTAAGACCTTTCAATTCCTTGCCATTCAGTCCGGTTTTACTTACCGGGAACGCATAACCCCCGGTGAGGTCCAGTAAACCAAAAAGCGTGACACCAACTTTGGGTGCTACATACTTGCTGGTTGCTTCTGCTCCCGCCAGAAAATAATACGAGTGATAAAAATCTACATTCCGCTCAAAATTAAGCAGAACATCTGCCTGGACTTTGGGCATGGCTGCAAATTCATGGTTTACAGAACCCAGCAATGCCGAAGCACCAATGCGGTAGATGACATCATCATTTTCCAAAAAAAGCAGTCGGCCGCCAATTTCACCAAAACTCTGATTCTGATACACATACCCTGCATGGATTAATGGGTGCATGGTCAGTTGTGCCTGGCTGAATTGTGTGCCCCATGCAAGCAAAAAAAGTAAAACGACCGGAAACTTTTTCATGAAATTGGATTAGTGATCGGGTGTAAAGTTAAAAAAAACTGCTTTATCCGGAAGATAAAGCAGTCAGCGTTTGCATTAAGCCAATCCGAATGCGGCTTTAATATCATCTACCCGGTCCAGTTTTTCCCAGGTGAAAAACTCCAGGTTTTCGATGATTTTTTCGTTCTTTTTTCCTTCGTTAAAGATTTTTTTACCTACGTAATAATCTCTGCCCATATGTCCGTAAGAAGCGGTTTCTTCGTAAATAGGGTTTCTCAGTTTCAAATTCTGTTCTATGGCATACGGACGAAGGTCAAATAATTTCAGAACAGCATCTGAAATTTCGCCATCTGTCATATTGATTTTTGATGTACCATAGGTATTGATGTAGAGACCGCAAGGTTGTGCCACACCAATGGCGTATGAAACCTGCACCAGCACTTCATCTGCAACACCTGCTGCCACCAGATTTTTGGCAATATGACGGGTGGCATAAGCGGCACTTCTGTCTACTTTAGACGGATCTTTCCCGGAGAAGGCTCCACCTCCATGTGCGCCTTTACCGCCGTACGTATCTACAATGATTTTTCTTCCGGTAAGTCCGGTATCCCCATGAGGGCCGCCGATTACGAATTTACCGGTAGGATTGATGTGGTATTGAATCTGGTCATTAAACAATTTCTGAATCTCCGGCTTCTGTGCTGCAATGACTTTCGGCATCAGGATTTCTATCATGTCTTTTTTAATCTTCGCCAGCATCACCTCTTCATTATCGAAATCATCATGTTGGGTAGAAATCACAATAGTATCAATTCTCACCGGTTTGTGGTCATCTGAATATTCGATGGTCACCTGGGATTTTGCATCCGGACGAAGGTATTTTACGGCATCATTTTCTCTTCTCAGTACAGCAAGTTCTTTCAGAATGGTGTGTGCCAGATCCAGTGCAAGAGGCATATAATTGTCGGTTTCGCTGGTGGCATACCCGAACATCATTCCCTGGTCACCTGCACCCTGGCTATTGGCTTTCGCTTCGGGATCAGCATCATCTGCCACGCGGTCTACACCCTGATTGATATCCGGAGACTGCTCATGTATGGCAGAGATGATGCCGCAGGAATCCCCATTAAACATATATTCACTTTTGGTATAACCGATCCGGTTGATGACCTTGCGGGCAATTTCCTGAACATCCAGATACGCTTCAGACTTTACTTCTCCCGCCAAAACTACCTGTCCGGTGGTTACCAGAGTTTCGCAGGCCACCTTTGAGTTACGGTCGTAAGCCAAAAAATTATCAATAAGCGCATCTGAAATCTGGTCGGATATTTTATCCGGATGTCCTTCTGAAACGGATTCAGACGTAAATAAATATGACATAATTATGTTTTAAAAAAGTTAAAAAACCAGGAAAATCTGAAAAGAAAACAGCCAGAAAGAAATAGAAATTCTGTTTTAGCATTTTTTTTCTGAGGTTGCAATCAGTCAAATTTTTCCTCTGATAAATCGGTGCAAATTTACAGACTATTTTTCACACGGCAAAAAACCTTTTCTTCCAAAAAATTTATTGCGGAGAAACACTCTTGTAATCTTCCGGATTTTTATTAAAATTCAGCTTGGTTTCCATAGACTGCTGTATGGCCTGCACCAGTTCATCAATGATTTTTTGCTTGTAGGTAGGTTTATAATAAATAATGCTGATTTCGCGGTAAGGAAATGGCTTGCGGAAACGCAGGACATTCTTTCTTTGTGCTTCTGTAAATTCCTCTGCAGCCAGTTCCGGCAGTATGGAAATACCTCCCATTTTATCTACCATCTGCACCATAGTGCTCACACTGGAGGCCAGAAACTCCAGGTTTTTGGGTTTCATTTCGTTCTCCTTCAAATGACAGATATTCTCAAACTGGGTGCGCAGGCAATTGCCCTCTTCCAGCAACCATACCCGCTCTACATTGATGTCCTTTGGCATGACAAAGCTGTCTTCGTTCATGGTCTGGTCTGTGGTATAGAGCATCAGCTCCTCGTTAAAGAGGAAATCCTGAGAAAACTCATTGGCACCCTCATAGGGCGTAGAGATAATCCCCGCATCTAGCTCACCGGATTTCAGGGCTTTTATGATATTATCCGTGGTCATTTCCTTCACGGTCATTTCTACTTTCGGGTGTTCTTTTAAAAACCCGAAAATCTCTGTGGGAATGATATAGGAAGAAACCGTAGGGATAATGCCCAGATTGATCTTGCCGCCCAGTACATTATTCAGTAAATCTGCTTTATTGCGCAACTCATTCACTGCATCTATCACACGCGTGGCATGCTCTATGATCTGTACGCCCACATCTGTGGTACGTATAGGGTGCGTGGTACGGTCAAAGATCTTAACATCCAATTCATCTTCCAGTTTCTGAATCATTGCACTGAGCGTAGGCTGGGTTATAAAACAGGCCTGTGCGGCCTTTCCGAAATGCTTATACTTATCTACAGCGATAAGATACTCCAATTGCTGAATGTTCATAAAATCAATTTTATCTATTACAAATATACATTGTTTTTGATAATATGTATCAAAACATCTCATTTGTTTCCCTCATTTAATTCATTAAATTTGCTGTACGCAAATCATTTTCAGATGAAAACCGAACCATTAACATCCTCATCAGGTGCACCTTATTACGAACATCAGGACTCGCAGACGGCTGGGCCGCGCGGACCGGTTTTATTGCAGGATTTCATACTGCAGGAGAACCTTGCACATTTTGTTCGGGAACGCATACCGGAGCGGGTAGTAAATGCACATGGCACCGGTGCCTACGGCAAGTTCACCGTGACCCATGACATTACAAAATATACCAAAGCAAAGTTGTTTGCGAAAACAGGCAATACCTGCAGGGTTTTTGCCAGGTTCTCTACGGTAGGCGGCGAAAAAGGAAGTGCCGATTCAGCCAGAGATCCACGCGGTTTTGCCCTGAAATTCTATACCGAAGACGGCAACTGGGATCTGGTAGGCAATAATACACCGGTCTTTTTCATTAAAGATGCCAAGAAGTTTCCGGACTTTATACACAGTCAGAAAAGAACACCAAAAGACCACCTGAAAAGCGCCACCATGATGTGGGATTTCTGGAGCCTGAACCCCGAAAGCCTGCACCAGGTTCTCATATTGATGTCAGACCGCGGCACGCCTGTGGGATACCGCCACATGCACGGATTCGGATCTCATACTTTTTCCATGATCAATGCAGAAAACGAGCGGTTATGGGTCAAATTTCATTTCAGAACCCGGCAGGGCATCCGGAACTTCACCCATCAGGAAGCCGTCATGATGTGCGGTGAGAATCCGGATTTTGCTCAGCAGGATTTATGCGAAGCTATTGCCGGAGGAAATTTCCCGAAGTGGACCCTGTACATCCAGGTGATGACCGAAGAACAGGCCAAACATTACCGCTGGAACCCCTTTGATGTCACAAAAGTGTGGTTTCATGATGATTTCCCTTTGATAGAAGTGGGAGAACTGGAACTCAATGAAATTCCGGTCAATTATTTTGCGCACGTGGAACAAGCTGCTTTTTCGCCTGCCAATTTGATTAACGGAATCAGTTTTTCGCCGGATAAAATGTTGCAGGGAAGATTATTGTCATACGCAGATGCGCAAAGATACAGACTGGGAGCCAATTATCACCTGCTGGAGGTAAACAGATGTCCATTCGGATTCCGGAACTACCAGCGGGACGGTGCCATGGCAGATTCTGCCGCATATGCTGACCTACCCAATTATCACCCGAACAGTTTTGACACCATAAAACCGGATGCCGCATACCGGAGTTTTGAATATGAAACAGAAAGCAATTACATCAGTCATTTTAACCGGAACCTTAATGATGATGACCACTATACGCAGCCGGGACTGCTCTATTCCAGAGCGATGAACCCTACAGACCGGGAAAACCTTGTGCAAAACATCATCACCAGCATGAGTAAAATCAGTGGTGAAAAGCGGGACGAAATTGTGAACCGACAGTTGTGTCATTTTTTCCGTGCGAACCTGGAAATGGGAATGAAAATCGCCAAGGGACTCCAGGTCACCATTGACTCCAGCATGCTGAATCACAGCAAAATATAAGAGAAAGAAACACTTTTCTTTCCCATTAAAAAAATTAGTAATTTGCAAACCTTTATCTATAATTAATCCACTACATGAACTACGAGAATATTACCGTCCTGCGCGAAGAAAAAATGGCCACCATCACCATTAACCGGCCACAGGCACTGAATGCTCTGAACGGACAAACCATCGCTGAACTCAGCACTGCGCTGGATGCCATGAACGAAGATGATGGCATACGCGTGATTTTGCTTACGGGCAGCGGTGAAAAATCTTTTGTTGCCGGTGCAGACATCAAGGAATTCAGTAATTTCAATGCAAAAGAAGCAGAACAACTGGCACGGAACGGCCAAAATACGCTGTTCAATAAAATTGAAGATATGAATAAACCGGTCATTGCTGCCGTCAACGGATTTGCACTGGGTGGCGGTCTGGAACTGGCCATGGCCTGTCACATCCGGTATGCATCGTCTAACGCAAAACTGGGATTACCGGAAGTCACTCTGGGACTTATCCCTGGATATGGCGGTACACAAAGGCTGGCGAAACTGGTTGGGAAAGGCATTGCCAATGAAATGATATTTTCTGCTAAAATGATTTCTGCAGACCGGGCCAGAGAAACGGGTCTGGTAAATGAAGTTTTCAGCCAGGAAGAATTACTGCCGAAAGCTAAAGAACTGGCCTCCGTAATTGCAGCCAATTCCCCGATGGGAATCTCTGAAGCCATCCGTGCTGTAAACCTTTCGGACACAGACGCGGGCTACGAAGCGGAGATCATGTCCTTTGCAAAGCTTTTTGAAATGGCCGACAAGCAAGAAGGTGTGAATGCATTTCTGGAAAAAAGAAAACCTAATTTCTGATCTTTAACCTTTAAAAAACAACAACTGGAAACGTTGACTTATAATAAATTTGATCTGGCATACCTGCGCATGGCAAGGGAATGGGCTACTTTATCCTACTGCAAGCGAAAACAGGTAGGCGCCCTGATTGTAAAAGACCGTATGATTATCTCTGACGGGTATAACGGTACCCCGTCCGGATCTGAAAACCAATGTGAAGACGATGAAGGAGACACCCACTGGTATGTACTGCACGCAGAAGCCAACGCCATACTGAAACTGGCTGCAAGCACACAATCTGCCAAGGGATCCACCCTGTACCTCACGCTTTCTCCCTGCCGTGATTGCAGCAAACTGGTCCTGCAGGCCGGCATAAGCCGTGTGGTGTACCTGCACGGATATAAAGATGAAGAAGGCATCACCTTCCTTAAAAACCACGGCATAGAAGTACTTCAAATTCCGGAAAATGAGTTACACCATCCCTGATAATCCCCAATAAAAACACACAAATGATGAGCTGGCAAGAAAAATTAAAAGACTTCGAAAATTTTTTAAAATTCGAAAGAAACTTTTCCGACAACACTCTAGACGCCTATTCCAGAGATATCAGAAAACTACAAGCGTATGCAGAAACAGACCTGGGAGGCATAAGCCCGGCTGTTATTTCGTTTGATCAGCTGCAGGAATACCTGTACCAGCTCAGCAAACAAAAATTCAGTGAGCGCTCACAGGCCCGCTGGGTATCTTCTATAAAGGCGTTCTTTAATTTTCTTCTGGAAGAGGAAATCCGCGAAGATAATCCCGCCACCTTGCTGGAAGGCCCCAAGCTGGGTCTCTATCTGCCGGACACGCTTTCTTTTGAAGACATAGAGCGCATTATCACCGCTATAGACAAAACGACAGATCTGGGCAGAAGAAACCACTGCATGATTGAGGTTTTGTACGGTTGCGGACTGCGGGTTTCGGAACTTATTGACATTAAAATTTCCAACATTAACTTCAGGGAAAACTACCTTAAAATTGATGGAAAAGGAGACAAGACCAGATTTGTACCCATTGCAGACTACACCGCGCGCCTGATCCGGGATTATATACAGGAGGTGCGGTCGCAGTACAAAATCAACAAAAAACACGAAGACGTGCTTTTTCTGAACAGCCGCGGATCTGCCATGTCCCGGGTGATTGTTTTCATCATCATTAAAGAGCTTACTCAAAAAGCCGGCATCAGCAAGAGAATTTCGCCGCATACTTTCCGGCATTCATTTGCCACCCATTTGCTGCAAAATGGGGCTGACCTTCGCTATATACAGGAAATGCTGGGACACTCCAGCATCACCACTACCTCCGTGTACACCCATCTGAAAACTGAGGAATTACGGGAAGTAATCCTGAACTACCATCCACGCAACAAAGCATGAACAATGAACTGAAATACTGCCCTGCATGTGGTGGTGACACCCTGAGCTGGGACTTGGAGAAAAAATGGAGCTGCAATTGTGGTTTTGTACTGTTTAACAACGTGGCTGCGGCGGTGGCTGTCATCATCAGGCATGGGGATGAGATTTTCCTCACCCGCAGAAACCAAAATCCGCAAAAAGGGAAACTGGATCTGGCAGGAGGATTCACCGACCCCGGTGAAACGGGAGAAGAAACCTGCCGGCGCGAACTCTACGAGGAACTCAAACTGGAGGTAGATCTGTCCCGGTTAAAATATATGGGCAGCCTGCCCAATATTTATCATTATAAAGGAATAGATTACCAGACACTGGATCTTTTTTACGAATATACTGTGGATGCCAGGTTTGAGCCGGATCCCGAGATTTCAGAAATTTCCGAAACCGTCTGGATTCCGAAAAGCCGCATTCAGCCAGATGATCTGGCCTTTGACTCTCAGAAAAAGTTCCTGAAGGAATATTGTTCCTGATTATTCTGCAGAGCCAGCAAAGAAAGACTCCAGCTCTTTCAGCGTTTCCGGATTGGTGATGATATCCCGAACCACTGCTCCTTTGTTCAGTACCACAATCCTGTTGCTCACTTCTGTGGTGTGTGCCAAATCGTGACTGGAAATCAGGAAGGTCACCTGCTCTTTTTGAGACCAGTCTTTGATGAGTTTTTTCAACTTAAATTGCGTAGTAGGATCCAGATTGGCGAAGGGTTCATCCAGAACAATGATCTCCGGGGTACCAATAAGCGCTCCTACAATTCCTACTTTTTTCTGATTCCCTTTAGACAAATCCCGGATATATTTTTTGGCATTGAGAATTTCCCCGTTAAAGAAATCACTGAACTGCACCAGGAAAGCATCCACCGCTTTTTTGTCCTGCCCGCGCAATTCACCCAGAAAATAAAAGTACTCTTCCGGCGTGAGATAGCCTATCAGAAAGGTATCATCTATGAATGCCGATACTTTCTGTTTCCATTGTTCTGAGGCAGCCACGTTTTCATCATCAATCAGAATCTCTCCGCTGCTGGCTTCTATCAGATCCAGCAATAGCGAGAACAAGGTTGTTTTTCCGGCACCGTTATTTCCTACCAGTCCGAAACTTTCACCTTTGGGAATCTCGAGGTGGTCTATGCCCAGCACTTTTGTGGAACCGTAAATTTTAGAAATATTCTGAATTTTTATCATGATGATGTTATTAATAATTAAAAATTGCTGTTTATCCTTTTTTGAAGGCTTCCAGAGTATTGTACTTATGAGATTTGTACAGTTTTACAATATGATTGAATATTTTATTGCGCAACAGAAAACCGATGAGTCCCAAGATCCCCAGGCTTGCCACCGCCAGTTCTATGCCGAAAAAATATTTCACGATTGCAAAAACAGACATGGGCACCACCATTTGTGGAATCATCATCAGCAGCACTTTCATGTTAAAATTATTCCCGCCACCTCCATATGATTTGGAAGTAGCGTTCAGATCAATAGGTTGTTTGTTAAAGGCTCCGGCCAATAGCGTGAGGTAAGAATTGACCCCCAGATTGTATAATCCGGCTGCCAGCACCGTGAGATAAAACTCCCAGCTGATGAGCAGGTACGCAGACGCCGCAATAATTGAAATTCCCGTAGCCAGAACCACTACATACCATTTGGCTTTCAGGTATTCTTTATAGGGCACTTTCTGGGTCATCATCAAAGGATAATATGAACTGTCCCATGCCGGTACCCGCTGTCCGAACATCATCATAAAGCCACCGGTTACAAAAATACCCAGAAACACCCTCATAAAATCTGTACTGTACGCGTCGCCCGCAAAATAAAGCAATCCGTAAAACAAGAACATCACGCCCGAAACCACTGCTGTTTTTGCCGCCTTACTCCGCTTCAGAAGCCGGATATCATTATTAATAAAGGTTCCCAGGTAGCCGAATCTGTTCAGGAATTCTATATTTTCAGTCTTTCCCACTGCCTGTTCTAGTTGCAGTCCGCGGTCCAGGTAAAAATTTGCCCGGATATTGCGGTACGCCCAATAGCCCATTCCTGCAGCCATGAGCAGCGGCACCAGAAATGCACCCGGAACATGGTATAAGGCAGAAATAATCTGCTCTGAAAAAACCGACAGCTTCAGATGGCCTGCGTATTCCAGAAAACCAAAAGCAGCCATAAGAATGCCCACGGCCCATACCACGGCATTTTTCTTATTGAGAATAATATTCAGGAAGTTAATGAAATAAAACACGGCAATAACCCCGATAAGAAACATCAGCACGCCCACAAATGAATAACCACCATGGAAGATGAGCAGGATGCAAAACGGCAGCATGAAAATCAGATAACCCCAGTTGAAGAAATTAAAAATAATTTTCAGAATGGTATAGTTTACCAGTTTACTTTTGGCAATATTCTGCGTGAGAAATGGCTTGATATTCTGAGTAGGCATTTGTTGCAACAGATACCGCACGACCAGGTCAAAAGCAGCATAATAAAGAAAATATCTGGAAAAAATCAGCAGTGGATCCTCGTTCAGTTCCTCTACAGAGATGAAATACAATGCCACCGCCATGACCAAAAACATCATTGCAATGCTGGCAAAGGAAAAAGCCATCAATATTCTCATGGCCAGTTGGGTTCCAAACTGTGGATTGCGCAAAAAGTTTTTAAGCTCCAGCCTTAAGAGTTTCAGATATACCATGATTTATTTTATAGAAATAAGTAGAGAAATTTCACAGAATGTTACATAAAACGGCAAAAAACAGCAACAAAAAATAGAATTTCGGTCAAAATGAGCAGAAAAGTGGTATTATTTCATCAATTCTCTGGCTTGCAAAATGGCAGCATCAGTAATCTGTGATCCGGAAAGCAATTGTGCTACTTCCAGTAATTTCTGCTCCTCATTCAGGTGTACAATCCGGGTTTGGGTTTTTCCGGCTGTTTCGTCTTTCTGCACTTTGAAATGGTCATCTCCTTTGGCGGCGACCTGTGCCAGATGGGTAATGACGATCAATTGTGTATCTGCAGACATTTCCCGCATCAGATTTCCGATTTCCTCTGCCACTTTGCCGGATACACCGGTGTCTATTTCGTCCAGAATCAGGGTGGGAAGTTCGGCATTTTCTGCCATAATTTTCTTCACAGAAAGCATCACCCGGGAGCGTTCACCGCCGGAGATCGCTTCCTGAACCGGCTTCAGCGGGAAACCGGCATTGGCCTGAAATAAAAATTGTATACCTTCTTTGCCGAGGTGATTAAAATCTTCTGTATCCTTCAGCTCTACCTCGATTTTTGCTTTCGGCAGCCCCAGTTTCCGGAGAAGTGATTCCATCTTATCTTTGAATACGGGAACTGCTTTCCGGCGATTCTCAGAAAGTAAAGCGGCCTGTTCAGTAAGGGATTGCGCTTTGGCTTCAATTTCTTTTTCTGTATGAGCAATAAGCTCCTTCAGTCCGTCAAAACCGGCTTGCTCTGCCTGCAGCGTATCACGGATTACAATCAGCTCTTCTACACTATTCACATGATGTTTCAGGAACAGGGACTGTACGGCATTTACTTTTTCCTGCAGTTGTTGCAGGGATTCGGGATCTATTTCAATTTTCTCGGACTCGTTATGAAGTTCAAAGATAATGTCCTTGAATTCTACCAGAGTTTCGTTCAGCCGCGTATTCAGTTCAGAAAACTCATGAGAGAGCTCAGACACCTTCCCCACTTTACTTTTAAGGTCATTCAGGGTATCCAGAATTCCAATCTCCTCGGCATCCAGTCGGGCAAAAATATCGTGCAGCGTATCGGTAATCAACTCTGCATTTTCATGTTTTCTGAGTTGATTCTGCACCTCCTCCAGATCAAATTCATCCAGATTCATATCTGCCAGTTCCTGAAGTAAGAACTGCTTATAATCGGTCTCCCGGTTTTGTTCTTCCAGTTCTGTAATGCTACGGCTCAGCACTTGTTTTAACCGTTTATATTCCTGAAAATCTGACCGGTATGCCGTAATCAAACTTGCATTCCCGGAAAGTCCGTCGATAATCCGGAACTGATAATCTTCATTAAAAAGATTGGAAGTTTCAAACTGGGAATGAATGTCTATCAATCTGGCAGTAAGGGATTTCAGAACATCCAGCGTGACCGGTACATCATTGACAAAAGCCCGCGATTTTCCTGAGGGCATGATCTCCCTGCGCACGATGGTTTGTAACTCAAAATCCAGATTATGATCGTCAAAAAAAGGCTTCAGACTTTCGTTGACGGTAAATTCTGCTTCCACAATACTTTTGGCAGAGGCATTCTGTATGCTTTTCACATCTGCCCGCTCTCCCAGAATCAGACGCAGAGCCCCCAGAATAATTGACTTACCCGCTCCGGTTTCACCGGTAATCACCTGTAAACCCTTATTCAGAGAAATCTCCAGGGAGTCGATCAAAGCAAAATTCGTGATGAAAATTCGGTTCAGCATAGATAATAAGATGAGCTTTAAGAAAAACCTAAAGCTCTGCAAAAATATTGGTAAATTGTTAACGCTGCAAATTATTTCCAGTTATTCCACTTGGATTCAGTGTTTTTGGGCGACATCACAATCATGAGTTGCTTCAGTTCGTTGATGTTTACCGGTCCGTTATTCCGGGAATCAAAAATATTATAAATCTCATTCACCTTGGTATCCAGAAACAGATTGATGGCATAATTCTGCTGAAAGGTATTTTCATACTGTTTAAGGCCCATCACTGCGTCAGCAATCACTTTTTTGGCAGAAGACTGATCCTGATTATACAAATTGTCCAGTCCGGAGCGGTGGTATTTATAGGACAAGGCACGGATTCCGTTGTAAGAAGGATTGATGATGCCGTCTATCAGACCTCCTCGTGTACGGGGTCCTTCTACCACAGACCATCCTTCAAATCCTTTATTCATAGAATTGCGGGAAATTTGCTGTGCTTTCTGAAAGTGAGATTGCCCGCCCATGGCCTGAAAGCTGTCTGCATCGTATCCCAGAACCAGATATACGTAAAAGCTGATGATATCTGTTAAATTTTTCCCGGAAAACTGTCTTTCGTTAAAGATCAGATTTTCATTTTCCACGTACTCAAAAATAATTTTGGTATCGTTTACATTCACCAACGGGGATTCATAAGTAGAGTTAAAAACCGGTCTTACCGCCTGCACTACCAGCGATCCGTTATACTTATTCCCGTCTTTTCCAGAAATAATGAAGGCGAAGTTACATTTTACTTTCTCAAAATTTTCCAGACGTTTTCCCGTCCAGCTGGTTTTATTGATGAAATCCCGGATGTTTTTCTCCAGTGTGCGATACACCTGCTGGTTACTGCCACCCAGCTGCTGGGAGTTTACGGTGACGTTTGCCATAATTTCCTGTGCAGGAATCAGGCTTGCCAAACATAAGAATATAAATAAGGTAAAGAATTTTTTCATGGTAAACATCTGAATTTCAAAACGGAAATTTACTTAATTTATTTTAATAATCTCATTTCTACCGCATCCAGAATATCTGCTGCAACTTCCTTCTTGGATTTCAGGTCAAATCCGATCTGCTCTTGTTTTGTGAAAATTGTAATGCGGTTGGTGTCATTTTTAAATCCGGCGCCTTCGTCCCGAAGGGAATTCAGGACAATCATATCCAGATTTTTCTTTTCGAGTTTCGCCAGGGCGTTGGCTTCTTCATTCTGAGTCTCCAGCGCAAACCCTACCAGAAACTGTTGCTTTTTCTGTGCGCCCATGGTTTTCAGAATATCCGGGTTTTTCACCAGTTCTATGGTAAGATGGTCGTCATTTTTCTTAATTTTTTCTGGTGCGATTTCCTTTGGTGCATAGTCTGCTACAGCCGCACTGGCGATGGCAATATCAGCATGGTGATAATGCTTGAAAACCTCATCCAGCATCTCTGCCGCCGAAGTTACCCGGTGCAGGTCTATCTCCCGGTTTTCCGGCACAAGTGCTGTGGGCCCGCTTACCAGGATTACTTTTGCACCTCTGGCAGCGGCTTCTTTGGCTAATTCAAATCCCATTTTTCCCGAAGAATGATTGCCGATGAAACGCACCGGGTCTATGGCTTCATACGTAGGTCCGGCTGTAATCAGCACGGTTTTGCCCTGCAGGCTTTTATGCTGCGGCAGAAAATAATTCTTTACAGCATACAAAATGGTTTCCGGCTCGGCCATACGTCCCGGTCCCACAAGACCACTGGCCAGCTCCCCTTCCTCGGCCGGAATGACGATATGACCAAAATCTTCGGCCATTTCCAGATTTTGTCTGGTGGACGGATGAGCGTACATATCCAGATCCATAGCCGGCGCAATAAACACCGGGCACCTCGCAGAGAGATAGGTAGCGAGTAACAAATGGTCACATTGTCCATGCACCATTTTGGACAGCGTATTGGCCGTACAGGGTGCTATAATCATGGCATCTGCCCACATGCCCAGTTCCACATGATTGTTCCAGGTGCCGTTTTCACCATAGAAATCAGAATACACGGGATTTTTACTGAGGGTAGCGAGGGTAAGTTCTGATACAAACGTTCTGGCAGACGGCGTCATGATGACCTGTACTTCTGCACCCTGCTTCACAAAATCGCGGATCAGAAAACTAATTTTATATGCAGCAATACCGCCGGTGATTCCGATCAGTATTTTTTTATCCTGAAGACTCATCTTGTCATTTTGGGGACTAATTTACCCATTTTTACCATAAATACCGAAATAAAAAAAGTCACAACAGCAAAACTGTGGTGACTTTATAAGCATAAGAAACAAATATTAAGCGTTTCTGTCTTCTGTTTTTCTGAAATAAATTTCGTCCTGCAGCCATTCTGCCACTGCTATGGAAGTAGGCTTCGGCAGTTTTTCGTAATACTTGGAAATCTCAATCTGCTCACGGTTTTCAAAAACCTCTTCCAGCGTAGCATTATGCACTGCAAATTCATCCAGTTTAGAATGCAGTTCGGTGCGGATTTCTGCGTTAATCTGCTCTGCTCTTTTACCCATAATCACGATCGCCTCGTAAATTGAATCCACTTTTTCTTCAATTTTATCTCTGTCGTAGGTAATGGTGTTTAATTCTGCTTTAATATCTTTTGCGCTCATTTTGAGAGGGTTGTTAAAAATTTAGACTGCAAATGTAGTGATTATTTTTGAATTGGAATAGTTACAGAAGGTGGCGGCGTGGTTGCTATCACGCTGTCACGCAGTGCCTGGGCGGTTTGCTTCTCTGCTTCACGCAGTTGTTTTGCTTCATAAGCCTCTTTCTGTTCTTCTATCTGTTTTTTCAATTTGCTGAAATCCTGTTGCTCTTTCACCAGTTTTTCTCTTAATGAAACAGCAGTTTTGGCCACGTCTGAATCCGGGAGATCCTTTTCTACCTGTCTGGAAAATGCCAGTGCATTTTCTATTCTTTCTTCTTTCAGACTGTACACGGAGTTCACGGCCAGTTCGTAGCGGGATTTCATGATATAGTCATATATGCTTGGGCGTAATTTCGTGGAAGGGTAATCATCCAGCACATTTTCAAAGGCAACATCGGCAGCTTTATATTCTGCCATTCTGTAATACTGTTTTGCGTTTTCGTATGCTTTAAACTCCAGTTTATATGACAGTTCATCTACCAGTTCACTGATGTTTTTGGATCTTTCGGACTCCGGATAATCATTGAGGAAATTCTGGAGTTCGGTGATCGCCAGTTCCGTAGAGGTCTGATCCAGGTTATAGTCCATAGACCCTTCATAGTAGCACAGTGCAGACATATAGGCCGCTTCCTCCTTGCGCGGATCCTGCGGGAAGGTTACTGCAAAATTCTTGAACTGATGCCCGGCCAGCTTGTAATTTTTGTCATAGTAATTGGCATAGGCAGAATTAAAGACCACATTGGGTGCATCATCTGTCCCGGCTACCAGATTCGAGAGTCTCTCGTACAGGGCTACGGCTTTATGCCATTTTCTATTGGCAAAATGTTCATTGGCCACTTTCAGAATAAAATCCTTATCTGCACTTTTCAGTGCTTCATCATGAGCTGTTTTACAAGCCGTAACAAGAACAGCGGCAATAAGAATTAAAAATATTTTTTTCATAAGATATTGTAGAGAGGCCCGAAATATTTTTCCGGCCCATGCGATTGCAAAAATATAATTTTTTTGCCAATAGTTTTGATTTTAAGAGTATTTAACGCTGTTTTATTCATGCACATAACCCAAAAGCGCAAATACAGTGAGCATCACGCTGGATTTGGTCTTTTTTTCTGCCTCACGCAGGTACTCTTCTTCAGAATCATAGCGCACATATAGATCCAGAAAACTCCGGTTGCGGATGTTAAATAACGTTGTGCCCAGCAAAATAGACAGGATATCCTCCGGCTTCGGCGCAAAAGTGAATACCCCCGAAGCGATACCCTTCTTCAGAATCTCATCAAATTTTAATACACAATACTGGTAAAAGGTCATCAATTCCTGTTTCAGATGATCATTTTGCCGCAATTCCTGAGATACAAATCCGTGGAAATAGGCGTATTTATACAAATGACTCACAATATATTTCACAATCTCACGCAACTGCATTTCCGGTTTACCATCCTTGATGGTTTCCGCAAATTCAGAAAAATGCTCCCTTGTACGCTGCACCCGAAAATGATACAGATAGTACATCATTTTCTCCTTAGAGCCAAAGTAATAGGAAATCATGGCCACATTGACCCCCGCTCCCGCAGAAATATCACGAACCGAGGTTCCGTCAAATCCTTTTTTTGCAATCAGCTCCTCTGCGGTATTCAGAATATGAATTTGTTTTTCCGTAAATTTTTTCGCCATACAGTGATTTTGAGTAAATTTATCAAAAATCTAGATACAAACAAACGTTTAGTCCGAAAAATGAAGATTCCCACCACAGATTTCTTTGACTTCCACCATCATACTGACGGAAAAACCGGTGGGATTTACAATTTGAGATACGGCGAGCCATGGCCACCGTCTTACTTTTCGGCTGGCATTCATCCGCATGATATTCCCGCGGATACTGCGCCGCATTTTCAATGGTTAAAGGAAGCCGTACTGCACCCAAGATGTGTGGCAATAGGCGAATGCGGACTGGACGGACTGATTGCGACCGATGAAAAAATTCAGGCAGAAATATTCATGAAACAGATTGAAATTGCTAATGAGGTGCGTAAGCCGCTGATTATTCACTGTGTAAAACGGCATTCCGCATTGCTGCATTATAAAAAGACAGCGAAAGTGCCGATGGTGATTCATGGCTTTAACAACCGCAGCACCATAGGCGAGGAAATGATGAAACATAATTTTTATCTCAGTTTTGGAAAATCTGTCCTTCATCATGTAAATTTGCAGCAGTTTGTGAAAGTATTCCCTGCAGACCGTCTGTTTCTGGAAACCGATTCGGCAGATTTTAATCTGGCAGAATTATACGAAACAGTCAGTTCGCTAAAGGGCATCAGCATTGAAACCCTGTCCGGAATCATCACAAATAATGTACAAACCTTATTAAAGCTGACAGATTAAATGGATAAAGACTGGCTGGAACGCACAGAACTGTTAATTACCCCGGAGGGCATTCAAAAACTCAAAAACGCCAATCTGCTGGTCATAGGACTGGGCGGTGTAGGTTCTTTTGCTGCAGAATTTCTGGCCAGAGCGGGGGTAGGAAAAATGACCATAGCAGACGGTGATGTGGTAGATCTCACTAACATCAACCGGCAATTGCCCGCACTGCACTCCACCGCAGGACAATCCAAAGCCGCACTGATGACTACCCGTCTACTGGACATTAACCCGATGTTGGAACTCACCACCATTAATGAATTTCTGGAACCCGAACGCATGGAAGAAATCCTGGACCAGAATCGTTTTGATTATGTGCTGGATTGTATAGACAGCGTGACGCCGAAAATCACCCTGATCAAAGCAGCGCGGAAACGTAAGATTAAAATCGTAAGTTGTATGGGAGCCGGCGGAAAGACCGATCCGGCCAAGGTGATGGTGCGGGACATCAGTAAAACCCACAACTGTTTCCTGGCCAAGCAGGTGAGAAAACGACTGAAGAAAGAGCACATCAATAAAGGATTCCGCTGTGTTTTTTCCACAGAAATCCAGAAAGAGGAGAGCCTGAAAATGACAGACGGCAGCAATTTCAAAAAGTCCTTTTATGGAACCATCAGCTTCATACCGGCTCAATTTGGATTATATGCCGCTGCAGAAGTCATCAATTATCTGCTGAAAAATGAGTGATACCAGCCCTAACTTCCGCTATCCCGGACAGGAAAAACTGAAATCCAAAAAAGAAATTACCTTATTGTTTGAAAAGGGTAAGTGGTTCACCTGCGGCCATCTGCGAATCATCACACTGCCACAAGCCGACCTGCAGGTTCCAAAACTGGCCGTTTCTGTATCCAAAAGAAATTTCAAGAAAGCCACGGATCGTAACCGTGTGAAAAGACTGCTGCGCGAGGCTTACCGACTGAACAAATCTGAATTCGTCCAGGCATTCGGAAGTTCAGGCATATCCATGCTGTTCTGGGCTTCATCAAAAAAACCAGAACACTATCAGGAAGTAGAAGCACAATTCCTTAAGCTGTGCCGGAATCAAAAATAAATCTGGGCTTCATTTGCATACTTTTTGTAAATTTGAGTTAAAATCATTCAAAAAAATTACAAAATGCTGGATCACATCCCATATCTCCCTTATATTCTGAGTGCCTTCATTGGAATTGGTCTGGCTGCGGCTACCGGTTTCAGAGTTTTTCTGCCCATGTTTGCCGTAAGTCTGGCTTCTTATCTGGGCTGGATTCCCATGAATGAAAATTTTGAATGGCTCTCTGGACTTCCGGCACTCATTACCACAGGAATTGCCACTGCGGTAGAAATTCTGGCGTATTATATTCCCTTTGTAGATCACCTGCTGGACACACTCTCGGTACCGCTGGCTACCATTGCCGGTTCCGTAATTTTTGCCACTCAGTTTACAGATATCGGGACGCTGCCGCTCTGGGCACTTGCTCTGATTGCCGGTGGAGGAACAGCAGCAACCATCAGTTCCGGATTTGCGGGAACCAGGGCTGCCTCTACTGCCACCACCGGTGGCCTGGGAAATTCTGTAGTTGCCACCACCGAAACCGCAGGCGCAGGTCTGATGTCTGTTCTGGCGCTTGCAGCCCCCGTAATTGCAGCCATAGTAGCGCTGATTCTGGTGATTACCGTTTGGGTTCTGGGCAAAAAAATTTGGAAAAAATTCCGGAACTATCAGTCAGATAAACCTTCGCACACCATTGATGTGGAAGCTGTAGACCGAAAAAACATTGAATAGCCGGAGCGTTACTTCTGAAAAAACATTTTGACGGCCACCACAAACATCAGCACGGCAAACACCTTTCGGAGGGTTTCCTGAGACAGTGAAATCGCTGTTTTACTGCCCAGATACGACCCGAGCATGAAACCACAGCAAAGGAGCAACGCCGTTTTCACATCCACATTACCCGTTTTGTAATAATTCATCACTCCGAAAAATCCTACCGGCACCATCAGGAGCGCCAGGGTTGTTCCCTGCGCTTTATACTGTGTAAAACCGAATAGCAATACCAGCACCGGCACCATCACAATGCCGCCGCCAATGCCTACTAACCCGCTGAGGTAGCCGGCTATCAGCCCGAGAATAACCAATCCTATAATTAATGTGATGCCATCCATTTTCATTCGGTTTATCATTAAATTTTACTCCGGAGCTGATTGACCTCTTTGATGCGGTCTCTGAAATAGGCTTTCTTTTCCGGGTGCTTTTTGGCCAGAATCTGAAATGCTTCCACCGCCTTGGCGTAGAGCTTCTGTTCCAGATAAATATTGGCCAGTGTTTCGGTCATTAAATGGGAAATATCATCTTTTTTCTCCTTCACCACATAAGATGTTTCTTCCTTCAGCTGAGAAATTTTAGGGGCCGTTTCAATGAATTTTTCTATGATTTCGGCTTTTGCTTTCTCCTTTGGCTGCTCCTCCGTTTTTTGTTTTGCTGAACGGTCTATTTTCAGCCAGTTTTGCCAGGTATTGATGAACTGCGGAACGTTGCTGTCCTGTTCGATGTTTGCTTTATTTGCGGTGGAAATTTCCGGATCCACATCTTCTTTGGCCGGAATTTCCGGATCCGCAGACAGGCTCACTGCTGCTTCCGGCAACTCAACTGCTTCCAGGTGCGTGGTGATTTCTGCCGGTTCACTTTCCGGAGTTTTTGTCACAGGTGCATCGGGCACTTTGCCGATGAGTGCATCCGGCGTACCGGCGTTAAAATTCATGGGCTTCCAGGAAGATGACGCAGATGGCATTTCTGTTCCGGTTTCTGCGGTCTGCTGAATTACAACCGGCGTCTGAACCGCTGAATGCTCCTTTATTTCTTCTGAGGCGGCTGTTTTCTCCTCCTGAATCTGCTCCTCACGTTTTTCTTCAGCTACTTTTGTAACCGGCTCTGCAGCTAAAAATTTCTGAGTTTCTGCAAAACTGATTCCGGCATCTGTGTGCGGTTCTGCATCTGTCTCGGGCGCTTTGGGTTGCCTGTTTTTCTTGTTCTCCTGAATTTTTCGTTCCACTTCTTCCAGCAGTCGCTTCATTTCCTCTTCATGTTTATTGGCCTTGGCACTCTGAGGCGCTGCTTTCAGTGGTGCAGTAGCGGCAGGCTGCAATTTCACTTCGGGGAGGAAGGATGCCGTATCATGTAAATTTAATGCCTCAGATTCACCAATTGGCTGGTCTGGATGTTCCGTTGGTGTTTCCGGGGAATTGGAGCGATCTGCGGGCTGGTCTTCCCCTGCTATTTCTTTTTGAACTTCCGGCTCTGCAGGAGTTTCTTGCAAATCTGAGGTAATCGTTTCCGAAACGGGAGTGTCTTCACCGGCAGCAATCACTATTTCTGTACTAAGATCATCAGCCGTGAGTTCCTCAGGCTGTACGTGCATCGGTGCAATTTCTACAGGTTCCACTGTTTCAGATTTCTGTGTTTCTGTTGCAACAGGCAATGATTCTTTCGTCTGTTCTCCGCGTTTGCCGGCAGATTCCACCACCAGAGTTCCGGATTCCTGGGAGGCTTCCAGATCTATTGTACCGGCATCCTGATTCATAAATTCTTCTTCACCCTCAAAAAGAATCCGGTTCAGTTCACCGTTTACATAAACGGGTTTGGGAAGCGGTGTTTCGGTAATAATGTGCTGTACGAAACCGCTGTCAGTCTGCTCAGGAATGTGTTGGTGGCCAACGTTTTCCGGTTGTGTGCCGGAAGAATGACTCGTTTCTTCTGATTCCCGGTTCTCCGTGTCTTTTGCAGTCTGCACCGCATAAGATTCACCATTGATGAGGTGATAGAGTATTTTTTTATCTGTGGTATATGCTGCGGTTGTAGCCAGTGTTTGCTGATAATTTTCTGAATCAAATCTGGAAACTCCCAAAAGATACAAGGCCCGGAGACTCTGTGCATAGGGGGTTTTCTGAATCTCCTTAGAAAGAAGGCCCAGATCTTCTGCCTGCAGCAATTGCGGATTTTTAATAAGTTCTAAAGCTCTTGCGTTCATATTACCAGTTGGCTACAATATCATTAAAAATTTTATTGATGATTCTTTCATTCACAATCTTGACCTGCGAAGTTTCTATGGCGTTAATGTCCAGATCACTGTTGAAAACCGCTTCGTCAGAAAATGTCCGGTCAAAACTTTTGTCCGGCTCTATTTTATTCTCATAGTGCACCCGCACGGTGATGGTCAGTTTGTTCTGAGCAGCCTGAATGCTTCCGCCGGCTGCATTGACCCCGGATGAGATGGTAGTAGGCGAAATGCTGTAATCAATAATTTCACCTTCGATGAGCATATCCGGATTTTCTTTGGTTCCCTTCAGCGTAGTTCTTTGCAGAAAACGGTTCTGGATATCTGTGGAAAACTGCTGTGCCAGCGTAGGGTTCACCAGCGGCGCATTATTGACAAATTCATTGATCTGCACCGTCTTAATCTCCGGACTGAGTGATGATCCTGTGAATGAATAGCAACTTTGCAGGACCAGCAATGCCATAAAAAACGCTGCAGCGATTGTGCGGCTTTTGCGGCAGGCGGATGTTTTTGTAGATGAAAATAAAACCATTAATCTTCTAAATTATACTGTTTGATTTTTCGGTACAGGGTTCTCTGTGAAATTCCCAGTTCTTCTGCAGCCTTGTTTCTTCTGCCCTTGTGTTTTTCCAGGGCTTTCACAATCAGTTCCCTTTCGTTATTTTGCAGGGACAGGGAATCTTCTTTTGTTTCTTCAATCTCTACATCTTCCACATCATCATAATTATCTCCCGTTCCGGAGTACATTACTGACTGGGAAGAAGTCTGCGGATTGTTTTCAAAATACAGTAAGGAGTTCTGGTTCTGTGCAGAAGCATCCGGAGTAAACACCCTGTTGATGAGATTCTGCTCTTGAGAACTCAGGTCACTTCTGTCCCGGTTTTTAATCAGTTCCGAAGTTAAGGATTTTAAATCGTTCAGGTCATTGCGCATGTCAAAGAGAATTTTGTACATGATTTCGCGCTCAGAGTGAAACTCACTGCTGGACACACCGCCCTGTGATTCCTTTTTCACAACGGCGGGCAGATGCGCATTCATCGGGATATATTCTGCCAGTTTCACAGAATTTACGCTACGGTTTTGTTCTACCACGGTCATCTGCTCCACCAAATTTCGCAGCTGCCGAACATTTCCGGGAAACGCATAATTTTCCAGATAATTGATGGCATCCTCTGTGAGCTGCAGTTCCGGCATGCGGTATTTTTCGGCAAAGTCTATGGCAAATTTACGAAACAGCAGGTGGATGTCTCCTTTGCGCTCGCGCAGCGGCGGCATATCAATCTGCACGGTATTCAGGCGGTAATACAGATCCTCCCGGAAACGGCCGTCTGCAATGGCTTTCATCATATTCACATTGGTAGCAGCCACGATCCGGACATTCGTTTTCTGAATCTGCGAAGAACCCACTTTCATAAATTCGCCGCTTTCCAGCACGCGCAGCAAGCGTACCTGGGTTTGCAGAGGCAGTTCTCCTACTTCATCCAGGAAGATGGTTCCGCCATCTGCCACTTCAAAATAACCCTTTCTGGTAGCCGTAGCGCCCGTGAAGGCTCCTTTCTCGTGCCCGAATAGTTCAGAATCTATGGTTCCCTCCGGTATGGCGCCACAGTTTACCACAATATAGGGCTGATGTTTGCGGCGGGATTCTCCGTGAATGATTTTGGGGATAAATTCCTTTCCCACCCCACTTTCGCCAATGACCAGCACTGAAATATCTGTAGGAGCCACCTGTATGGCTTTTTCCAGCGCGCGGTTCAGCGCCGGGAAGTTACCGATGATGCCGAAGCGGGTTTTTATGGATTGTAAGTCTGTCATTTTTAAATGATTCGAATATTACCGTTCTGTTACATATTTATGCAGGCCATCATCTGAAAATCAATGATTTGTGCTGCAAGTTCTTTTTCTTGTGTGCGGATTCCCACACTGTATTTATTTTTCCCGGACTGTTGCGTCAGCGGCCACACTGCAGCCCGGCCTGAGCGGAGCTCTTTTTGTGAGGAGGCACGACGAGCAAAAAAGCGGGAGCGGAGGACGGAATTGCTGCCCTAAAAAAAGAAGCAGCATAACACTACGCCTCTTAAATAACTTCTCCCAGCAATGTTCCCTGAGTGTTTCCGTGCACGTATACGTTCACAAAATCACCCGGTTTCTGGCCTTCTTTTTTATCAAACACACACACAGCGTTCTGGGAATTTCTTCCTTTCCACTGATTTTCGTTCTTTTTGGAGATGCCTTCAATCAGGATTTCATGGGTTTTGCCCACGTAAGATGCCATCCGGTGGCGTGACAACTCGCCCTGCAACGCAATGACCTCTGCAAGTCTGCGTTTTTTCACGTCTTCCGGCACATCGTCTTCCATTTTCTTGTGCGCCGGCGTGCCCGGTCTCTCGGAGTAGGCAAACATATAGCCATAATCATACTCCACTTCCTTCATCAGGGAGAGGGTAAGCCGGTGATCTTCTTCGGTTTCGCCACAGAATCCTATGATCATATCTTGTGAAAATGCGATATCCGGAACGATTTTTCTGGCGCTGTGAATAAGGTTCAGATACTCTGCCCGTGTATGCTGGCGGTTCATTTTTTCCAACATCCTGTCGCTGCCGCTCTGTACCGGAAGGTGCACATATTTACAGATATTACTGTGCTTTGCCATAATTTCGAACACGTCTGTGGTCATATCATGCGGATTGGACGTAGAAAAACGGATTCTCATGTGGGGCACTGCCACCGCCACCATATCCAGCAACTGCGAGAATCTGACAGCGGTCAGTTTCTGCATTTCTGAGGCTTTTGCAAAGTCTTTTTTGGGACCACCGCCATACCACAGGTAGGAATCCACATTCTGACCCAGCAGAGTCACCTCTTTATAGCCTTGATTCCAGAGATCTTTGCATTCTTCTATGATGGAATGAGGATCCCTGCTGCGCTCCCGGCCACGGGTAAACGGCACTACGCAGAAGGTACACATATTATCGCAACCGCGGGTGATGGTGACAAAAGCGGTTACCCCGTTGCCTCCCAAACGTACGGGATTGATGTCTGCATAGGTTTCTTCTTTGGACAGGATCACATTGATGGCATCCCGGCCGCCGTCGGTTTCCTTCAGTAGGTTTGGAAGATCACGATAAGCGTCGGGGCCCACCACCAGGTCTACCAGATGTTCTTCTTCCAGGAATTTGGTTTTCAGCCGTTCGGCCATGCAGCCCAGTACACCCACGGTAAGGTTGGGTTTTTCTTTTTTAAGATTTTTGAACTGGGACAAGCGCATGCGTACGGTTTGTTCAGCCTTTTCCCGTATAGAGCAGGTATTGAGCAGAATCAGGTCTGCTTCTTCCTGCTTCAGGGTGGTATTGTACCCCTGTTCATTCAGGATGGAAGCCACGATTTCAGAATCCGAGAAATTCATCTGGCAGCCGTAGCTTTCCAGGAATAACTTCTTGGTATTCTGTGGTTTTTCTGCAATGGCGAAAGCTTCGCCCTGTTTGGTTTCGTCTATGTATTTTTCTTGCACAATTCTAAATTTGATGCGGTTTCAGGCTAATCCACATGAAGGCACGACGACCTAAAACATTAAACCTCAAACTAAAAGTTAGTGTGCAAAGATAAGCATTTTTCTGCCAGAATGGCAGAGGAATTATCGGGTTGCAAATACAAGCGGCAGCCTGAATTTGAAAGGTACCGGTATATTGCTTATATGGGCAGGCTTCCATTTTTTGCGGATGCGGGAAATACCGGCCAATACCATATCATCAAACTCCTTCAGCCCCGACGACTGAGCGAGTTCCAACTCAGTTATATTGCCTTCGCGGTCTATCACAAAGACCACTTCTAATCTGACTGTGGAATCAAATTTAAAACGGGTAAGGTCTATATTGCGGACTACCAGCGCTCTGAAATTATTCATTCCGCCATCAAAGGAGGCTATTTTCAGATGGGCTTCGGGATCGTAATTTTTCGGCAAATCACCAAAAAGTTCGTGTGGAATAATCCAAAAACGTGCAACAGCAGCCACTTTCTCTCCATTTACTTCGGCCGGTTTCCAGCCCTTCATATATTTTGCAGTCTGCCTGCTGAGTTCTATGGCGCATTTTTGCTTATTTGCAATATCCTCATCAACTTTCAGATACTTTATGGTGCTGTCCGGGTAGACCACTACCTTAAAAACATGATATTCTTTTGTATCGCTACAGGGTTGGGCGTTCTGTTCCTTTAAAATCCGGTTAAAATCTTTGTAGAACTGAATGTTACCTCCCTTATAGCTCTCCTGACCCTCCGGGTAGGTTTCCAGAATCTGTGCCTGAGTGGCGGTACACCATCCCAGAAGTGCCATAAAAAAAATGAACTGATTTCTCATCATTGGATTTTTTGGGTTTGCGGCAAATTTAATCAATAAAAAAACCTTGCAAATAGTGCAAGGCCTAAGCGTTATCTCTAAAAATCAAATCCGTCTGTGCGGAAATTTATCTTCTGCCTGATTTTGGAATCTACGGGAATACCGTTGCATTCAGCGGGAGTCCAGTTGGATTTTACACTGCGTACGGACAGCTCCAGATCGCGGTACAGAAAATTACTGTTCGGAACTTCCGGCTTCAACTGAATCCGCTGCAGGCGGCCATCTTTAGTCACGAATAAAATGATTTCAAAGGTGCCATTTACCGAATACACACCAGAATCCAGATAGCTTTTCATGTGCTCAGACAGCACTTTCTTAAAAGCATTTTCGCCACCCGGAAACTGCGCATAGGTGGCATTATCGCACTTCAGGCGGTAGAACTCCATAGGATTATTCATGTCATATGAAATAATCTGCCGCCCGGTTTCCTTGATGTTTTCTGTAATATCATTATCCTCAATGAGATACTGTGCCTGCAGGAACGAGCAGGAGCACAAAAGCAGTAACAATAGCTTTTTCATTCTCTAAATTTAACGTAAAAGTACGAAAACTGAAGGTTACGATTACAATACTTCGATCTGATTTTTCAGCAAATCTTCAAATTCATCGCGCTTACGGATCAGGTGCGCCTTACCATCCAGAAACAGCACCTCTGCAGGCTTCAGCCGGGAGTTAAAGTTAGAGCTCATTTCAAAACCGTAGGCACCGGCATTGCGGAACACCAGGATATCGCCTTCCCGCACTTCATGGAGTTTGCGGTCCCACGCAAAAGTATCGGTTTCACAGATATTTCCTACCACGGTATAGATTCGTTCTTTTCCTTTCGGATTAGACAGATTTTCGATAATGTGATAAGAATCGTAGAACATAGGCCGGATCAGATGATTAAACCCGGAATTGATGCCTGCAAATACCGTAGCGGTAGTCTGCTTAATGACATTGGTCTTCACGAGTAAATGTCCGCTGCCACTCACCAGAAATTTTCCCGGTTCAAACCAGAGCTGGAATTTCTTACCTGAGATTTTCGAGAAATCGGCTACGGCTTTTTCCACTTTCTTCCCCAGAGTTTTCACATCGGTTTCCAGGTCTCCCTCCTGATACGGCACTTTGAAACCGCTTCCCATATCCAGATATTTCAGATTCGGGAAATGCTCTGCCAGTTCAAACATGATTTCCAAGCCTTCCAGAAACACATTGGGATCTTTAATTTCACTGCCGGTATGCATGTGCAGACCTTCCACATTAATCCCTGTAGTTTTCATCACCCGTTCTATATGGCGCAACTGATGGATGGAAATTCCAAATTTAGAATCAATATGTCCCGTTGAAATTTTATAGTTACCTCCGGCAAAAATATGCGGATTGATTCTTACAAAGATAGGATAAGAACCGCCGTATTTATTTCCGAACTGTTCCAGGATGGAGATATTGTCTATGTTGATGTGCACCTGCAATGCCATGGCTTCTTCTATCTCTGCCAGATCCACGCAATTGGGTGTAAAAAGGATGTTTTCCGGCTTGAAGCCTGCTCTCAGTCCCAGTTTTACCTCATTGATGGATACACAGTCCAGGTTACCGCCGAGGCTGTTGATGTATTTTAAAATATTGATATTGGACAAAGCTTTACACGCATAGAAAAACCGGGTGCTTTTATGAAAAGACGAAGTCAGCTTTTCGTACTGAATTTTAATGGATTCTGCATCATAAACATAGGTCGGGGTTCCGAATTCGCCGGCAATGTGTAAAAGATCTTTATTGGTCATTGTTAATGAATTATTTAGCTGTCTGCAAGGCTGTGCAGACTCAGAGCGTTATTTGCAGCATTGCCGCCACCGCAAATCGGTGAAAAGCAAAAGCGCTTGCAAAAGTAAAAAAAATCAGAATATAATTACCGCGGAAGCTTCACAATTTCCGGTTCTCCCCGCAGGAGTGCCAGTTGCAAATCATTGGTCATATCTGCCGCATTGCCAGCAACTTCAATAGTGATTGCATCCAGTTTTTTGCGGGAACTGATGCGGGTATGCAAATCGTAAAAACCATAACCGGTCAGTTTTCCATTGGCAAAAATCAGAAAAGCTTTTTCTCCCAGCGTACGGCCGGGGATGAGCCACATCTCGCTGCGGCCTTTCATGCTGATGGCAGCTGCCAGAGCATTGACATCGGCGAATTTTTCCTGAGACTGGAGATACGTTACTGCTTTCAGCCCCTGGGTGAAGGATTTAAATTTCAGCAAAGGTTTTTTTTCCTTTTCATTGCTGATTTTCTCGGCATAGTATCGGCCTTTCTGGTAATACATTCCGAAAGGAAGCTTTTCGCGCTTGCGCAGCCCTTTGGTTTTCATCATCAATCTGGCCAGTATATCACTGCCGGTCAGCTCATAGTGAATCTGCTCTGTATCTTGCTGCACCGCCTGCCAGCGTTTGGATTTTGAGTTGAATATCATTTTGGAAAAGCGGCTCAGGTCTTCCACAAAATCAAAGAAAATAATTTTGCCTTCGCCGTTCTGAAAGTAAATAATACCCCGTTCTGCAGGTAAATCCCGGGTAAGATCCCGCACTTTATTCACGTACGTTTTCGCATTTACTTCTTCATGGTGCTGCTGAATGATTTCAGAGTTTTGATCTTTTGTCATGAGCAGTTTAAACAGTTCCAGCGTAGCCCGTGCATCTCCGGATGCCCGGTGATGATCTACCAGCGGAATTCCCAGACTTTTCACCAGTTTGCCCAGGGAATAACTCTCGGCTTCCGGAATCAGTTTCTTGGCCAAAGGTATGGTGTCTAAAGTATTGATTTTGAATTCATAACCCAATCGCTTGAAGGACTGGCGCAGCATACGGTAATCAAATTCAATATTGTGTCCCACCAGTGTACATTTTTCTGTAATCTCAATCACTCTTCTGGCTATTTCGTGAAATTTTGGTGCAGTTTTCACCATTTTTGGGGTAATTTTGGTGAGTTTTTGCACAAAAGGAGTGATATCACTCTCCGGATTGACCAGAGAGATGAACTGATCCACAATCTCATGCCCGTCATACCGGTAAATGGCGATCTCGATAATGGACTCCTGCCGGAAACCGGCTCCATTGCTTTCTATGTCTATTACAGCATACATTTTTGTGGTTCGGGCTTGTTATTTTAAAGCAGAGCGCAATTTACTTTCTTCTGCCGCCCAATCCAAGCATTCCCAGCACAAATTTTGCGCCTTCCCGAGCCAGAGTATTGGTAAAGGTTCTGCCAGCGCGGGATTTCATGACCGATTCGAACATGCCGGGTTCCTCTTTCACCTTCTTGCTTCTTTGGGGCGGTGCCTGCTCAGCGGCCTGCTCCATGCGTGTCACCAACATCTCATAGGCCGAGTCTTTATTGACCGCTTCTTCATATTTTGCCACAAGCGCAGACCGGTTGGTCAGTTCGTAGACTTCGGCATCGCTCAGAATATCCATCCGCGATTCCGGAGAAATAAGGTAGGTGTGTACCAGCGGCGTGGGAATTCCTTTTTCATCCAGTGCAGTGATAAAGGCCTCACCAATTCCCAGATTCTGAATCAGGTCTTCTGCTTTATAAAATTCAGTAATCGGATAATTTTCTACGGCTTTTTGAATTTCTTTTCGGTCTTTGGCAGTAAATCCTCTCAGCGCATGCTGAATTTTCAACCCCAGCTGGCTCAGCACATTTTCGGGCACATCTCCCGGAATCTGTGTAATGAAATAGATACCCACCCCTTTGGAGCGGATCAGTTTCACCATGGTTTCAATCTGGCTCAGCAATGCTTTGGAGGCTTCTTTAAAAATCAGATGCGCTTCATCTATAAAAAGAACCAGCTTTGGCTTTCCCGAGTCACCTTCCTCCGGAAACGTCATATAAATTTCGGCAAAAAGTGACAGCATAAAAGTAGAAAACAGCTGGGGCTTGCTCTGGATGTTGCCTACCCGTAGAATATTGACCACCCCCTTTCCGTTTCGGTGTTGCAGCAAATCTTCCACATCAAAACTCGGTTCTCCAAAAAAAAGTGCTGCACCCTGCTGCTCCAGTGCTACGATAGACCGGAGAATGGCACCGAGTGAAGCAGGAGAAATAGAACCATAATGGCTGATGAGTTCGGCTTTCCCGTTAGGATTATCTGTCACATACTGCAGTACTTTCTTCAGATCCTCCAGGTCAATAAGCGGCAGACCCTTGTCATCACAATATTTAAATACAATGGAAATAATACTGGTCTGGGTTTCATTCAAATCTAAAATTTTAGATAAGAGTAACGGTCCGAACTCGGTTACCGTGGCCCGTAACTTCACTCCCTGTTCACCGGAAATGGTCATCAGCTCCACCGGAAATGACTGCGGATTGTAGGGCAGTTGCGTTTTTGCATAGCGTTCGGTAATCACTGCATTCTGATCTCCTGCCGCTGCAATTCCGGAGAAATCTCCTTTGATATCCAGGACCAGTGACGGAATTCCCTGATGCGAAAGTTGCTCGGCAAAGACCTGCAGCGTTTTGGTTTTCCCTGTTCCGGTAGCTCCTGCAATGAGTCCGTGGCGGTTTATGGTCTTCAGCGGAATGGTTACATCTACTTCTGTGACCACTTCACCATCCAGCATTCCTTTTCCCAGGGTAATAAACTCACCTTTCGGTGTATATCTTGCGGAGAGTTGCTCTATAAATTTTGCTTGGTCTGCCATGAGTGTTTTCTGTTTTACGAGCTAAAGATAAAAAAAATCACGAGAATCTGTGTGGAACAGGAAAACAGATGAATCTACTGATTATAATCATTTTTATTTAAAACTAAAAAGTCTTAAATTTGATTCATAAAATGAAAACCATTCTGCTCAGTATACTGTCCACGCTTGTTTTTCTGGTAAGTTTCCAGAACACGCTGATACTGGCAGACTATTATCTGAACCGGAATTTTTACGAAAAACACTGCATCAATACTGCAAATCCCGAACTGGAATGCCACGGCAAGTGTGAGGTAAAAAAAGTCAATGAAAACAGTTCAGCACCGGTACAGGTCATCAAAAAGCATTTTGAGTTTCACATTTTTCCACTCGCTGCAGTTGAATTTCCACTAAAGAATGCGGTTGTTTACCGAAAAAGTGAAGATCTTGTCCTCCACAAAACCGCTGATACCCTCAAAGGCTATCACCGTATATTGCCGCACCCGCCAAAGATTGAAAAGTAAACTCTTTTCGGATTTATTTCAAAGGTTCCGGACATTCATCTGTTCAGAACCCAATTTTACCCCTTAAATTTTATTCAAAATGAAATTTTCTTTTAAAATATTCATGGCGCTCATCGTCATGTCCGCCATCATGCTGTCCTGTCGCAGCACCGAAGACCCCAAAATTCCCGAGACCAACGGCTTACAGAATCTGCTAAAAGTCCAGGAAATCACCAACAGTACACATGCCATAGAACTGTATACCGTACGCGGCACTTTCCAGACCGGATATAATGACATTACGCTGCGCATCAGGAACCTCAGCAATAATCAATATGAGGCCAATGCAAACATCACGTGGACCCCCCGCATGCACATGACCTCCATGACACATTCCTGCCCGCGGTCTGCCATTACTCCTTCTGCCACCTCGCTATACCACGGATATATCGTGTTTCAGATGCCCCAAAACAATACAGAATACTGGGATCTGACGCTTGATTATGTCCTTAATGGTGTAGCTTATACGGCCACAGCACCCATTACCGTACAGCCTGTACAGCGCAAAAATGTAAATGCGGTACTTGGTGCAGATGGACAGCGCTATGTCATTGCCCACATAGAGCCATCATCGCCAAAAGTAGCCATCAACAACTGGACTGTAGGCATCTGGAAAATGCAGGATATGATGACATTTCCTGTGGCCAACGGATTGAAACTAAAACTGGATCCGCGCATGCCGGGAATGGGCAATCACAGTTCGCCAAATAATGAAGATGCCATACAAAGCCAGACCAATGGTTTTTATCAGGGTAAAGTGTCACTTACCATGACCGGTTACTGGAAACTGAACCTGCAATTACTGGCAGCAGACGGCAGCATTCTGAAAGGAGAAGCCGTGACTGACATCCACCCGGAAAGCAGTTTATTTTTTGAACTGGAATTTTAATTACCGACCGGGTGGCATCTACAGATCACGCCCGGTTCATTTAAACCTCCCTTTACATGAAAAAAATAATAATTCCCGTAATGCTGCTGGCCACGGGCACATCGCCTGCACAACATCACCCTGGGGACAGTACGGGACATGCAATGATTCAGGAAGTGATCATTATAGGTCACGGAGATCCCGGATCCCGCCAGGCAAAGCCTCTGAGTTCCATAGACGAATACCTGCAGCAATCTGCACAGGTACAAATGCTGAAACGCGGTGCTTATGCATGGGAACCGCTCATCAACAATATGAGTACCGAAAGAACCGTCCTCACCATTGATGGCATGCGAATTTTCGGGGCGTGCACAGATAAAATGGATCCCATAACCTCCTACGTGGAAGTTTCTAACCTCGCTGCTGCTGAAATTTCTTCCGGGCAATCAGGTTCCTGCCACGGCTCGACCATCGGTGGAGCGATAGACCTGAAGCGCAAAACCGGAAACTTCGGTGAGAAGCGTTGGAAATATGGCATTCACTCCGGATATGAAAGTGTGAACCAGCAGAAAATATTCGGCGCATCAGTACATTATAGAAATCCGAAACTGTACACTTCGATTGATTTTATGAACCGCGACGCAGAAAATTACAAATCCGGTGGCGGTCAAGAAGTGGACTTTTCTCAGTTCAGCAAATTGAATGTCTCCGGTACTGCCGGCCTCCTCGTGAAAGAACACTACACCCTGGAAACCTCTGTCATCTATGACAAGGCTCATGACGTGGGCTACCCTGCCCTTCCCATGGATGTTTCTCTGGCAGAAGCCACCATTGCTTCTCTGAAATATCTTTATCAACCAGAGCAAGCTTCCCTAAAGGAGTGGGAAACCAAATTGTATTACAACACGATTACCCACCGCATGGACGATACCAAAAGGCCGAATGTTCCCATACACATGGATATGCCCGGCTGGAGTAAAACGTACGGTTATTACTCCAAAGCATCTGCAATCCGGCATTCACATCAAATCTCAGTTAACCTGAACGGATACTATAACCAGTCGCTGGCAGAAATGACCATGTATCCGGAGAATCCGGAAGAGCATCTGATGTTCATGTACACCTGGCCGGATGTCCGCACCCTGTACCAGGGCCTGTATCTGGAAGACCGCATCTCGCTGAGACCGGACAATCAACTAAAACTTTCGGTAGCCATCGGATTTCACCGCAACAGCATAGCCCGGGAGGAAGGCCTGAACAGTCTCCAGATTTTTTATCCCGAGATGACCGACGGCCAGAACAGGTTTGTAAAAAGCGCATCAGCGCAGTACAGCAACCGTATCCGCCGGTTTTCCTATGGCATTGGAGCCGGATACGGAGACCGCGCCCCCTCTGTATCCGAAGGTTATGGATTTTATTTGTTTAACAGTGCGGAGAATTATGATTATATTGGAAATCCGGACCTCAAAAACGAAACTTCTGCCGAACTCAATGCATTCCTGCAATACAAAACTGATGAGTTTTCAGCCAGAATAAACGGTACGTTCTTTCATATTTCAAATTTTATCACCGGCAAAATCAATCCGGATTTATCACCCATGACCATAGGAGCACATGGCGTGAAGATTTACAGTGCGCTTCCTCATGCCAGGATTCTGAATGTCAGTTATGAATCAGAATGGAAACTGTGGCCGGCTCTGCAGTGGCATGTCGGGCTTGTTTATGCCCGGGGTAAGGATGTTGCCCAAAAGAACCTGCCGTACATCAGTCCGTTTGCATATACTTCGAAACTCAGATACACCTTAAAAAAAATGACTGCTGAGGTTTCTGCATCAGGAAACAGTAAACACCGAAACTACAGTGCCGAACAGGGAGAACTTCCGAATTCCGGGTATTTTCTGCTGAATGCTGCCGCAGGATATACGTTCGGCAGCGGAAATGGAAAATGGCAGTTAAAAACCGGCGTGGAAAACCTTTTGGACCGGCACTATACCACTTATGCAGACTGGAACCATATCCCAAGACCCGGGCGAAATTTCTTTATTCACCTTCAGTTTGACTATTAACCTGAGTTCGGTTATCAGCATTTCAAGTAAAAACCCACCAAAGAATCAGAATGAAATAATCACCATAAGTTGTCGGAGGTACTCCACATAAATCACCGTAAAAATTGATTCTTATCAGTGAAAGTCTGACTGTTCAATGGTTTATTTTTATTAAATTTGATACCCGATAAACTTACAATCATGATAAGAACCGAAATTTTAAGTAAAATTTTAGAAGAACAATATAAAGTCATTGACAACCTGCAACACTCTGTGGAATTGTATAAAAAAGAGTCTGATATGGATGAGGACGACACCTCTGACCCGGATGATTATGCCCGGCAAACTGAGGCCAAAGACATGCAGTTGCGGTTTGAAAAAATGCTGAGTAAGGAAAAAAACGACCTTCTTTTTGTGCTGGCAGAAAAAGATAAAAGCCACACCGAAGCAGAACAGGGCGCACTGATAGAAACCGACCAGAATTATTTCTTTCTGGGGGTAGCATTGCCAGCTTTTAAATTTCAGGGAAAAGATGTGTTCTGTATTTCACCGGAGGCACCTATTTACGGTAAAATAAAAGGCAAAAAAGAGGGCGATGCTTTAGAAATGGGCAACAAAACCATCAACATCACCGCTATTCATTAATCACTAAACCAAGTAGAGCACCGGTATGGAATTTCTCGGATATTTTTTTGCCATCATCATCGGGTTCGTCATGGGACTCATTGGTGGGGGCGGAAGCATCCTGAGCGTTCCGGTATTCGCTTATATCTTCGGGATTGATGCCATGACGGCGACCACGCTGTCACTTTTTGTAGTGGGAGTCACCAGCTCGGTGGGTTCCGTGGGGTACATTCGCCAGGGGATTGTTCACTTTAAAAACGCTTTCCTCTTCGGACTCCCTTCGGTGGCCGGGATTTTGTTTTCCAGGCGTGTGGTACTGCCGCATTTGCCGGAATACATCATTAACCGCTGGGGCATCACCCTTACCAAGGATATGTTCATCCTGGTACTGTTTGCCATTCTGATGCTGGTTTCATCTTTCAAAATGATTAAAAAAATAGACCGGCAGCGGATTCCGAAATCAGAGGAAGTGAACTACACTCTTTTGGTATCCCAGGGATTGCTGGTAGGCATTGTAACCGGGTTCATAGGTGCCGGCGGCGGATTCCTGATTGTGCCGGCTCTCGTGATGCTGCTCCGGGTGTCTATGAAACAGGCGGTGGCCACGTCACTGGTGATTATTTCAGTCAATTCACTCATCGGATTTATTTCCTCACTGGACAAGGTAGATGTCAACTGGGTTTTTCTGCTGTCTTTTACGGCACTTTCCGTCATCGGAATTCTCATTGGCGTACGCATTTCCCGCAAGATTGCCGGCCGGAAACTGAGGCCTGTATTCGGATGGTTTGTACTCAGCATGGCCATCTTCATCATCCTGAATGAGCTGCTGGTGAAGCAGGTGATGTAACAAACAAACATTTGACAATCAGACAAAAGCAAAAATCAATCATCATAATCATTGATGTTATCAATCGTTAAAACTGACATTCATCACATCGCAATCCAATAAATAAACCGAAATTTGCATTGAACCAAAAAAACGAACATGATATGAAAGTAGAACAAATATATACCGGATGTCTGGCACAGGGTGCATACTATATAGTCTCTGATGGTGAAGCTGCCATTATAGATCCGCTGCGCGAAGTCCAGCCCTACCTGAACCGTTTGGAACAGGATGGTGTAACCCTGAAATATATCTTCGAAACGCATTTCCATGCAGATTTTGTTTCGGGACATCTGGACCTCAGCAAGAAAACCGGTGCACCCATTGTGTACGGACCCACTGCCGAGCCTGCTTTTGAGGCCATCACGGCTACTGATAATCAGATTTTCGAAATTGGAAAAATAAAAATTAAAGTACTGCATACACCGGGTCACACGCTGGAAAGTTCTACCTACCTGCTGATTGACGAAAACGGAAAAGAAACCGCCATTTTCTCAGGAGACACTCTGTTTCTGGGAGATGTAGGCCGTCCGGATCTTGCTCAGAAAGCTGCCAGCATGACTCAGGAAGACCTGGCAGGAATGCTGTATGACAGCCTCCAGGCGAAGATTATGCCGCTGGCAGATGACATTACCGTATATCCCGCTCATGGTGCCGGATCTGCCTGCGGAAAGAATATGCAGAAGGAAACTGTGGACACCCTCGGAAATCAGAAGCGCACCAATTATGCCCTCAATCAGCCTAACCGTGAAGCATTTATAGAAGCTGTACTGGACGGACTTTCTGCACCGCCGAAATACTTCGGAATGAATGTGGCCATGAACAAAGGCGGTTATGACAGTTTTGACCAGGTACTTCAGAAAGGCCTCAATCCGGTTCCAGCATCTGATTTCGAACAGACTGCAGAAGATACCAACGCCCTGATTCTGGACACCCGGAGCGCAGCAGATTTTCATAAAGGATTTGTGCCCAACTCGGTAAATATAGGATTGAAGGGTGATTTTGCCCCATGGGTAGGGGCCATGATTGTGGACGTACAACAACCCATTTTGCTTGTTTCTGATCCTGGAACGGAAGAAGAAGCCATCACCCGGTTATCCCGTGTAGGTTTTGATCAGGTGCTGGGTTATCTGGAAGGCGGATATGAAAGCTGGAACGACTTTGGCGGTGAAACCGATGAAATTCAACGCATTACACCCGAAGAGTTTGTCGGGAAATTTGAGCCGGGAACCAAAATTATCGATGTACGTAAAGACACTGAATTTGAATCGGAACATATAGAAAATGCCCATAGCCTGCCGCTTGATCAGATTGCTGAGTGGGCCGGAACAATAGATGATACCGAACATTTTTTCCTGCACTGTGCAGGCGGATACCGCAGTATGATAGCCGCCAGCATCCTGAATTCCAGAGGAGTACGTAATTTCACCGAAATAGGAGGCGGATTCAACGGGATTAAGAAAACCGAAAAAATTCCGACTTCCCAGTTTATCTGTTCTTCCAAAAAAGCCTGAAACTGATATGAACATCTTAAAATACACCGATTTCCTGCCGGACAGGTCCTCTGTTTTTCAGATTAAGATAACCGACCGGATTCAACAAATAGCGATAGCTCTGGGCAAAGGTGCCGTGCTGGAGAAGCATAAAACCAGTATTCCGGCTACGCTTATTGTCCTGAAAGGCAGCATCCGATTTGTATTACCGGACCGCGAACTGACACTGAACAGTCTGGATTTTTTTGAAATTCCACTGGAAGAAGTGCATCACGTGGAAGGGCTGGATGCAGAAAACCTTTTTCTGATTACCAAAAAAGTCATTTAAGATCTGCACGGATTCCAGAACGAGTCGTTCCTTTGCCCCAAGATTACGGAACGTTCCGGGATTTGTGCTTTTTTTATCTGATGAGTTCAAACGATGCTTGCCGATTCCGGATTTCCTGAACACTCAAAACTTTATTATGAATGAAGGTGCGAACCCTCAAATATTGGTAGAAATATGTACCGAAAAGATGCCGTTTGGCAAATACAAAGGCACCCTCATCGCGGACTTACCCGTATCTTATCTGGAATGGTTTATGCGCCAGGGGATGCCCAAAGGTAAACTCGGGATGCAACTGCATACCATTTACGAAATCAAACTGAATGGTCTTACAGACCTGCTGATTCCGGTAAAGCAGCAGCTGAGGAAGATGTAATGACCATACGGCAGAAGTAATTTTCGGGTCAGGAATATTTGCAATGACTCAAACCGGTCTTTGATTTCCGAACACCAACACGAATCTGCTCCTGAGAAATCCGACTGCAGGAATTTCACAAAAATACATCGCTGAATATCAGACATTTAAATAAAAATCCGGAGATCGCATGACCTCCGGATGGTTTTTCAGACGCCGGTAGTGCGGCCTCCGATTATATCTACTTCAGACTGCGGACGCCCATTTCATATAGGGCAAAACTCAGCATGTCTGTATTTTCGCCAATCACCTGATCGGTGCTGCGTCCCGCGCCATGACCCGCATTCATTTCAATTCTGACCAGCACAGGATTGCTGCATGATTGTTTTTCCTGCAGTTCAGCCCCGAATTTAAAGGAGTGGGCAGGCACCACGCGGTCATCATGGTCACTGGTAATAATCATGGTAGACGGATAGCACACGCCCTTGCGCACGTTGTGCACCGGTGAGTACGACTTCAGGTAATCAAACATTTCTCTGGAATCCTCGGCGGTTCCATAGTCGTAACTCCAGCCGGCACCGGCTGTAAACTTGTTGTAACGCAGCATATCCAGAACGCCTACACCCGGGAAAGCCACTTTGGCAAGATCCGGACGCATGGTCATGGTAGCACCTACCAGCAGACCTCCGTTTGAACGGCCTGAGAGCGCCATATATTCCGGTGATGTATAGCCCTTGCTCTGCAGATACTCTCCAGCTGCGATAAAGTCTTCAAAAACATTCTTCTTCTGCAACTTGGTTCCTGCATCATGCCATTTTTTGCCATACTCACCGCCCCCGCGGATATTCGGTACTGCATAGATTCCGCCATTGTCCATCCAGATGGCATTTACTACCGAGAAACCGGGCTGCAGGCTGATGTTGAAACCACCATAAGAATACAGAATGGTAGGATTTTTTCCATCCAGTTTCGTTCCTTTTTTATAGTTAATCATCATGGGGATGCGGGTACCATCCTTTGATGTATAAAACACCTGCTCTGACACATAATCATCCGGATTAAAGTTCACTTTTGGTTTTTGATATACTTCAGAGGCGCCACTCGCCAGGTTGTATTTGTAAATCGTTCCCGGCGTAATGTAATTGGTAAAAGAATAATAAATTTCCTTGTCTTCCTTTTTACCGCCAAATCCGCCTGCTGTACCCACTCCCGGAAGTTTCACCTCCCGGATCAGTTTTCCGTCATAATCATATTGTTTAATGGCTGAGACCGCATCCTGCATATATCTTGCAAAAAGATATCCGCCAGCTGTGGAAACACTGAGCACATTGTCTGTTTCCGGGATCACGTCTGTCCACACGCCCGGATTGTTGACATTCATCTTCACAAGGCGCCGGTTGGGCGCACCTTTATCCGTCAGCATGTAGATGAAATCACCTTTGGAATCTACTACATCAGTATTAAACTTATATCCCTTCTGAATGGCAGCAAAATCTTTCCCCGTCTTCATATCCCTGATATACAATTCATTGCCATTGGTCGCTTCAGAAGCACTCAGAATCTGAAAGCGCTGATCTTCTGTGAGGCCTACATTCATGTAGCGCCGTTTGAAATCTGCACCCCCTTTGATGAGCTGATCGCTGCTCTGCGGTGTTCCGATTTTATGGAAATACACTTTATGGGTATCGGTTTTGGCCGAGAGTTCACTGCCATCCGGCTTATCATAGCTGGAATAGAAGAAGCCTTCGTCTCCCAGCCAGCTGATCCCGGAGAATTTCACATCCTGAATGGGTTCACCGATTTTTTTCTTGGTGATAGCGTCCATCACAATGATTTTATTCCAGTCACTGCCACCTTCTGATATAGAATAAGCGACCAGATTTCCCTTCTTATTAAATGAAACCGATGCAAGCGATGTGGTTCCCGCAGCGGAAAAAGTATTGGGATCCAGGAAAACTTCTGTTTTGCCGTTTTTGTCTGTGCGGTAAAGAACATATTGCGCCTGCAGACCATCATTCTTGTAGAAATAGGTATAATCTCCTTCCTTGAACGGCGCTCCTATTTTCTCATAATTCCACAGGTCTTTCATCTGCTTGCGGATCTCTTCCCGGAAAGTTATTTTCGAAAGGTAGTCACTGCTAAAGTTCACCTGACGCTGCACCCAGTCTTTGGTATCTGCGGCACGGTCATCTTCCAGCCACCGGTACGGGTCTTCCACATGGGTGCCAAAATAAGTGTCAGTATGCTGGATTTTTTTGGTTTCGGGGTATTTCAGATTTTGGGCCATATGAGTGGCGCAGGATGTCAGAAAAAATGCTCCTGCAGTTACGAATACGGTATTCAGTTTCATATACAGATTTTTGTCAAAATTAAGTAAAATTTAACAGATGCTTAAAGTATGTAAGGAAAAAGGGAATAAAATTTGCAACAGATTTGTCAAATATCGATTTATGAAAAATGGGAGTGAAATAGTATTGGCGGCGAGCCTGGGCGTTCTGATTGGGTTAGGGATATATGGATTTAAAAGGTTTTTCAAAAAAAGAAATCAGGATTACGATGATTACTATTCTGATTTCCACCGTCATTTTGACAAAAGATACCGCGAAGAAACTGCGCACGGCGTAGAATATTTATCAATGATGTAGGCATTACTGCCAGCGAAAAGAATCCTGCAGTTTTTAATAGCAGGATTTTTTTTTGTGCTCTGAATGCCACATATACCCACTGCCAAAATTTAATCACTGAAAAAATTCTTTTTTTATTCTTTATATTCAACATAATCATTAACTTAGCTAATCTAAAGAAATAATTCTGGTAAGAAAATCTACTCTTTTACTCTGCCTGCTGGCCTGGCAAATATCTTTTGCACAATGCTGGAAAACAATAGACGGGGGCGGTGGATCTGCACTTGCCATTCTGGAAGACGGTACTTTGTGGGCCTGGGGCTGGAATGGTATTGGTCAATTAGGTGTTGGCGACAATATTGACAAAAATATACCTACTCAAGTGGGAACAGCAAACAACTGGTCCAAAATAAGTTGGGGATATCACCACGCCTTAGCCATCAAAACAGACGGTACGCTTTGGGCCTGGGGCTGGAACAACAAGGGAATGGTAGGCGACGGCACCACCAACAATAAATGGAATCCGGTACAAATAGGCACCGCCACAGACTGGAAGGAAGTGGCCGCAGGCTTTAATCACAGTGTTGCCCTAAAAACCAACGGAACTCTCTGGACTTGGGGCGGCAACGAATATGGACAACTTGGAGATGGTACCTTCAGCAACCGCTCCCTACCCCTGCAGATCGGAACCGCAACAGACTGGAGATTCATCACCAGCGGTGAAGAGTATAGCATGGCCATTAAAAACGACGGCACACTCTGGGGCTGGGGCAATAATACCTCAGGGCAAACCTCCGCCGGCTCGGCCATGCAGAATACGCCACACCAACAAGGCACTGCCAATGACTGGAAGACAGCCGCTGCGGGTGGCTCTCATACTTTGGCAATCAAAAACAATGGATCGCTGTGGGGGTGGGGTTACAACGGCTGGGGACAAGTGGGTGACGGCACAACCAGTACCAAGTTCACTCCGGTTCAAATAGGAACCTCAACAGACTGGAAGGAAATCAATTCCGGATACTTCCATAGTGCCGCCCTTCAAAATAACGGCACGCTTTGGACTTGGGGATCTAACAATTTTGGCGGTTTGGGCAACGGCACCAATATCGGAAACACCGTTCCGGCGCAAGTAGGAACCGAAACTGCCTGGAGTGCCCTCGGATACTATGCGAATACCACCCAATATGCCATGAAGAGTGACAAAACGCTTTGGAGTTGGGGCAATAATGATTATGGGCAGCTGGGAGATGGCACCAATATCTCAAAAAACTATCCGGTTTATATCACCTTCAATTGTGAGGATAAACTATCCGTCCGGGAAACCGATGACCGTTCGCCCTTTAAGATTTACCCGAATCCTGCCACTACAGAGTTGCACATTTCGGGAACAGTCAAAATACTCAGCCTTAACATTTACGATACCTCCGGCCGATTGATAAGCACTCCCAAACCAGTCCGGAATACCATCAATGTTTCCCAAATGACCGCAGGCACTTATCTGTTGAAAATAGAAACCAACAAAAACACCAGTTCACACATCTTCATTAAAAAGTAAACACCATCAATACAATTTAAAGGGACAAATGACTGTCCCTTTTTTAATGACCATGTTTGGGAAATCCAGGTGTGGCAGAATACACCATAAAATAAATATTCTCGTTGAATATTCTTTAAATTTGCAAATTGAGTTTAACAACCGTACTCAATGAAGAAATTAATTCTGATGAAGATTTTTAGGAAACGGGCTTTGAACTTAAACTTCTAAAAACAAATCAATATATTGATATGCTTAATAAATATAATAACGTCAATCTGAAACCCTTAATGATAAAAACAAGCCCCATATTTCAACATTAAGAAATTCAGATAAAAAATTTTACTTACCTTTTGCCGGCATTGCTCCGCAGGAATAAAAAATAAAGCAGATACTTTCAATGAAACAATTTACGTCTAAACGCAGCATACAAATTCTGGCCCATATGTTAAAAGAATATGGCATTCACAATGTGGTCATTTCACCCGGAAGCCGAAACGCACCTCTGGCCATTCATTTTTCTGAAACAGACGATTTTAACTGCTATAGCATTGTAGATGAACGCAGCGCAGCATTTGCAGGACTGGGCATGGCAAAAAGTGAAAAGAAACCGGTAGCCATCACATGCACCAGCGGTTCGGCGGCGGCCAATTATTATCCTGCCGTAACCGAGGCTTTTTATCAGAACATCCCCCTGCTGATTCTTACTGCAGACCGCCCCGCAGATTATGTGGATCTGTTTGATGGCCAGACCATCAGGCAGCAGCACCTGTTTCAGCAGCACTCTTACGGGGATTTCCAGTTGCTGGAAGACGATGCAGAAGGCGCAGACGATACCAACTTTAATCTTGCAAAAAAAGCCATTGAACTTTGTCTGGAAAAATGCGGCCCGGTACACATCAATATACCGCTGGCAGAACCCCTGTACGAATTACTTTCTGAACTGCCCATGTATCCTGCCGTAGAAAAAACGATACAGAAAAAGAAATATGAAATTCCTAGTACGCTGGTAGCAGAGTGGAATCTGGCAAAAAGAATTATGATTCTGACCGGCACGCGCGATCACAGCAAGGATCTGGACATGCAACTGCAGCAACTGGTAAAGAATCACAGTGCTGTAGTCCTTACAGAAGTGAACTCTAACCTGAATCATCCCAAGTTTTTCAGCCATACAGACCGCTACATCACTTCCTTTACAGAAGAAGATTTCCGAACCTATGCCCCTGATCTTCTGATTACAGTGGGGCAGAACGTCGTATCCAAAAGAGTAAAACAGTTTCTGCGGAAGGCGGCACCCAAACAGCACTGGCACATAGACCCGCACTGGCAACCGGATACCTACTTTGCGCTGACTGAAAAAATAGAAGTTTCTGCCGAGGCGTTCTTTGGAAGGCTCCTGAATTTCATTGCACTGGAACCCCGCACCTATTTCAATCTCTGGGATGTGCTGCGCGATAAAAAGGACGAAAAACACCTGGAATACTGCAGAAGATCCTCCTTTTCAGATTTCAAGCTTTTTGAAATACTGTCCTATAAAATTCCGGAAAACTGGCATGTGCACTTCAGCAACAGTTCAGCCATCCGGTATGCACAGTTGTTTGATTTTCAGAAATACCACGTGCATTGCAACCGCGGTACCAGTGGCATAGACGGCTCCACCTCCACAGCCATGGGATACGCCATGAAGAATCCCGAGCCCACCCTGCTCATTACCGGTGAACTGAGTTTCTTCTATGATATTAACGGATTGTGGAATCAGTATATTCCGCCCTATACCCGCATCATCGTCTTCAATAATGGCGGTGGCGACATTTTCAGAATCATCCCCGGACCCGCCTCTACCAATGCGCTAGACGAGTTCATCCTGACCAAACACCAACGCAATGCCGAACTGATGGCCAAAAATTTCGGTTTCGGATACACCCGTGTGGATGACGAAGAAACGCTGATCCGCGTCCTCGATAACTTCTTTAAACCCGATAGCAAACCCAAAATTCTGGAAGTGGATACCTCAGCTGTAGAAAATGCAGAAATCCTGAAGGATTATTTCAGACATCTGGATTAGATTTTTCAGAGCAGAAAATCATCGTCATTTCCGGGCAGATTGCGGATTCTGGACAAAGGATAGATGAACATATCATCAAAATCATTGAGCGCATTAATTAACTGAAAATGAGAATATTCACGGATATTCTGCAGGGTAATATCGGCCTCTTTTATTTTTTTGGTTTTCAGCAGATGCTGTCTCTGCACCCCGTTCAGCAGGCAGGTACATGGCGTGTACCAGGTTTTGCCTTTTTTGAACAGCAGATTAGAAAAAGAAGTATCGGTGATGTGATTGTTTTTTACAATGATAATTTCCGGAGATTTGGCACGGGCTTTCATCTGATCGAAAATTTTGCGGTCCTCAGATTTAAAGGCATAGTCCAGGAAATTATGCTCCACCAGTTCAAAGGACTCAATGGAGGAAATGGCATAAGGAATCAGGCGGGTACTGAAGGTATGATCCAGGCTGTACACCACGCGCAGTTTAAACAGACCATTTTCATCCGGATCCAGTGCTTTTACAACGGCCTCCAGATTCACAGTTCCTTCTTTGCCAAAATACGCAAAGGTTTCATTCACACGTTTTTGATGCAGATTCAGCAGAAAAGGTTTCTGATCCTCAATTTTAATACTTTCAATGAACTGGGACATAAATTTTGTTTTTCATTTCCTGATACTCGTCTGCTAATTTACTTAAATGAGTGATGCCACCGCCACTTTTGAAAAACAACTGATCATTCAGCTTTTCGACAAACCGGATCATGACGCAGGAGTCCAGATTTTGGCCGTCAAAATAACCGCAGACACCGGTATAAAAACCCCGGTGATACTCTTCGGCTTCCAGAATGATTTCCAAGGTTTTCGGCTTGGGAGCACCCAGAATGGAGCCTGCCGGCAGTAATGTTTTCATCAGCGAACCCACTTTATCCTGAAATTCAGGTTTCAGCGCACCGCTGATTTCCGAACTCATGGCCAACAGGTTTTTTTGTCGAGTTCTGATAAAGTCAATCCGCTGAAATTCAGTAAGCCTTACCTCATCAGCCACCATACTGAGGTCATTCCGAAGGAGATCTACTACGGTATAATGCTCGGCTTTTTCCTTGATGTCATTCTTCAGTACCTGCTCTGCATCGGGCACTGCTGCATCTATAGTTCCCTTCATGGGGTGGGTATAAATGCGCTGATCTTTAACCTCCACAAAAGTTTCCGGTGAGAAAAACACGAAGCGGTCACGGTACAGGACTTTATATTTTGCTGATGAAGCCAGAAAAATTTCCTCCAGTGAATAATTAACTTCAATTTCCGTTTGGGTGGTATAATTGGCCAGATAGGAATTGCCGAGTTTCAAATGCTTCTGAACCTCATCAAACCCTTTTTTGTACACTTCTTCAGACACTGGCCTGGCGCTTAGCAGCAATGGTTTTTGAATTTCCTCTGGTCTATATCCGGAGTTAAGTCCCGGAAAACTGATCCACAGTGGCGCAATTTCCAACTCATGCAGCGGAAAGACTTCCACCTGCTCCATTAGGAAATCAACCATAAAAAAGAAGGGTTCGCCCTGCATGGAAAGTGCGTCCATGGTATCAAATGCCGGGTGAAATTGCTGTTTCATTCCGCAAAAATAATTTTTTTAAGCGTACTTTGCAGAAATTTAGGTTTGATGATTGAGAAAGATCCGGGAAAGGCCGGCATTCAGAATGTTTTAAAGGAAGCTCTTTTTTACTGGAACAGAACGCTGCTGTATCAGATTATTTTTTCACTGCTGTATTTCTCCGTTCTAATTACGGTATTATTCTTTTTTGCGGATCATTATGGAATTCTGGCAGACTATCTGGCCGGTGTGGAGTCCATGCAAAACGGCGGAAGCATGGTAGATGCTCAGAAAGCCATGGCCGAGAATCCCAATTACATGAATTTTACATGGGCGCTCATTGGTACCCTGGTTTTGCTGTTCCCCCTGAATATGGGTTTCTACAAAATGTTCCGCAAGATTGATCTGGGCGAAAAAATATCAGTTCAGGACCTTTTTGCAGGGTATCTGGGCATCAATTTCTTCATCTACACCAGCTATTATTTATTCTGGCTCATCATCTTCCTGTACACGGCACCCACGCTTATTCTGGGCATGATCTGGGTAGCGCTTACCCTTTTTACAGGGCCGCTGATGTTTTTTATGGATAAAAGAATATTTGAAACCTTCGGGTACAACATCAAAGCGTGGCGACATTTCTTTCCATCGGTTTTTGCAGGACTTGTACTGGCATTGATGGTGAAATATGCCGGTTTCTTCACAATGTTTCTGATTCCGTTTACATTTGCCTTTCCCCATGCGGTGATATACGCCCTTTACCGTAACATTTTCAAAGAAAACAAATAGTCGGAAGGCTTTGTTGTCCGGGTTGAAAAAAATTTATACATTTAAATCATTAAAAAATAAACAATGGACACATTCAATGAATTTGACACGCAGGGCACTGCCCCACAGCGAAATCTAAGCGACATCATCAGTCATGGTTTCAACCATTACGTAAAAATTATTGGCTGGAGCATTTTAATCATCATCCTTATTGCGATTGTTTCTTCACTGGTTTCTACGCTGCTGGGCTCACTGGTAGGTTATAATCAACTGGAGGCGCAGGCTCAGATGGAAGACATGATGAGTGGCGGCTCTATGAATCCCACAGATGCCATTACCCAGATGATGAGTGTGCCGGGGTATAAGGAAAGCATCATTCTTTCTTATGTTTTCGGCTTGCTTCTGTATCCGGTATATGCCGGTTTCGTGTATGCAATGCATAAGGTAAACACCGGGCAATCTGTAGGTTTCGGCGATTTCTTCATCGGGTTCAGACAGAATACGGTTCAGTATATTGTATACGGACTGATTATGGGTATTTGCCTGATGATTGCTGCAATGCTTTGTGTTATTCCGGTATTCTTCGTATTGCCGCTGTTTTTCCTGGGAATCCCGATCATTCTGTTTGAAAACGCAAGTGCTACTGCAGCACTCTCAAAAAGTTTTAACATTGCCAAAGCCAATTACGGAACGCTTCTTGGTGTAAGTTTTGTGGCCTTTCTGATTTGTATTGCGGGAATTATTCTGTGTGGAATCGGTATTCTGGCTACCGCTCCGTTCTTCTACGCCGCCATGTACAGTGCCTATGTGGCCTACAATGGCGTACCGAGGCAGATTGCGCAGTCATAAGCCTTTACCTAAAAAATAATAAAAGAGCGACAGCATAACACTGTTGCTCTTTTTAAACTCATCTGTTTATGCCGAATTCCAACTCACAAATAAGCCCGGTAAAAATCAAACAGGTTTTTCTGATCCTCATCATCACCGCACTCATCACACTGATTCTTGGGAATCTGGCCATGTTTATACCCTCTGTACTGGGAGCGCTCACCCTGTATATCGTGTGCAGGCAATTTAATTTTTATCTGCAGGAAATCCGCGAGTGGAAACCGGTCTGGGCTTCCCTGCTCATCATTCTGATTTGCCTGGTGGTTCTGGTAATTCCTGTTTATCTGATAGGCGATATGATTGTTCAGCGTCTGGGAGATTCCAAGGAATATATGGAGAAATTCAATATTTTTCTGGATAAAATCCATGATTTCATTTACGCAAAAACAAATTTTGATATTCTGAGTAAGGAAACGCTGGACAAAGTAAAAGATCAGGTTGCCAGCATTTCCACGTCTGCCCTGAGCGGGACATTCAATACACTTTCAGTGATATTATCCATGTTTTTCATGCTGTATTTCATGCTGGAAAAGCCCAGAACCTTTGAGCGACTTGTGGCTTCGGCAGCCCCTCTTAAGAAAGCCAACATCAACCTCATCGGACAGAAATTCAGAAAGCTTGTGATTGCCAATGCCGTAGGTATTCCGGTTGTGGCCGTGGGACAAGGTCTGGTGGCTTTGGTGGGTTATTATATCTTTGGTGCTCCGAGTCCCGTTTTACTCTTTGCGCTGACCGCGGTTACGTCCATGATTCCCATCATAGGCGGCGCCATTATTTTCGTGCCGGTAGGCATCTATATGGTGGCGGAAGGCGATACCAGTTCCGGCATCGGATTGCTGATCTATTGCCTTGTTGTCGTAGGACTTACCGATAATGTGCTGCGGTTTACCTTATTGAAAAAACTGGAGAATATCCATCCGCTGAATACCGTCTTCGGAATTATTATGGGAATGAAGCTGTTTGGCTTTATGGGCCTTATTTTCGGACCCATTCTGGTTTCCATGACCGTGCTGCTGCTGCAGGTTTACCGGGATGAATTTTCCATGGATGACACTCCACCCCTTAAACTACCTGATGACGATGAAGCCGAACAAAAAATTGATTTAACCATTTAAACATATCCATGTCACAGAAATTTCAGGAACTTATACAGTCTGACAGACCCGTTCTCATAGACTTCTTCGCCACGTGGTGCGGACCCTGCAAAGTGCAGTCCTCTGTACTGACCACGGTGAAAGATCACATAGGCGATATGGCCCGCATTGTGAAAATAGACGTAGACCAGTACCCGGCCATTGCTGCCCAATACGGCGTACGAGGTGTTCCTACGCTGGCGGTTTTCAAAAACGGCAGTCTGCTGTACAAGCAAAGCGGCGTCCATGATGTAAACACCCTGACCAGGCTGCTGACAGATTTTGCCAATGAAACTGAGGATTAATGAATGGTAAACTCGTCCCGGTCATCCAGGAATCTGAAATGACTCCGGAAATCGCTGAGTTTCTCCAAATCAAATTCAGCAGAGATGATATTTCCTTCTTTCCGGTGTATATCTGACCCGTCTGCAAAGCACACCCTGGAACTTTCCCGGTAGTAAAGATTATTGCCATCTGTTCCGATGCGGTTCAGCCCGAACACATAGGACAGATTTTCAATGGCGCGCGCTTTCAGAAGATGTTCCCAGGCGTCCGCACGCTTCTCCGGCCAGTTGGCCACATTCAGCATTACATCGTAATCGCCACGGTTACGGGAGAATACGGGGAAACGCAGATCGTAACATACCTGCAGTAAAATCCGGAAGCCCATATATTCTACCACAACCCTTTCCTGTCCTTTGCTGTACACCTGATCTTCGCCGGAAAAAGAAAAAAGATGGCGCTTGTCATAAAACTCAAAACGGCCATCGGGAAACACAAAGTACATCCGGTTTACAAAACGACCGCCGTCCTGCACCGATGCACTACCGCATACTGCCGCATTTTTACGGGCAGCAAATCCCTTCATCCACATCAGAGTTTCCTCATTTCGGTCGGCAATTGCTTCCGGTTCCATACAGAATCCCGTAGAGAACATTTCGGGCAGCAAGTACAAGTCTGCCGTTTCATGTAGAAAAGTGTCTTCTATTTTGCTAAAATTCCGGGCCTTATCTTTCCAGGCGATGTCCAGACTGATACCTGATATTTTCATATGCTCTATTTTTTATACCATTCATGCCAGAGCATCTGTTTCCGTTTAATGAGAACCGCTGATGCCTGCACTGAAATCTGACAAAACGTTCACGAATATCTACAGATTCCTTTTGGCATGCTTTTGATAATTAGTACATTTGCAAATTAATAAAAATTTTAATGGAATTAGCATTACAGATCTTTCAATTCATACTCAGCATTTCTATTTTAGTACTCCTCCACGAGTTAGGGCATTTTCTTCCCGCCCGCTGGTTCCGGACCCGAGCAGAGAAATTCTTCTTATTCTTTGACCCCTGGTTTTCACTTTTTTCCATGAAGAAAATCAACGGGAAATGGCAATATAAATTTTTGAGTAAAAACCTGCCCGATACCGAAACCATTACCGTGAACGGGGAAACCAAAGAAGTACCGGTAAACATTGACAATCTGCCGGACAGCGACTGGAGAAAACACCAGGAGAGCACCAAATACGGCATCGGATGGCTTCCGCTGGGAGGTTATGTGAAAATTGCCGGTATGGTGGATGAAAGTATGGATACCGAACAGCTGAAAAAGCCGGCACAACCGTGGGAATTCCGTAGCAAACCGGCCTGGCAGAGACTCATCATTATGCTGGGCGGAGTAACCGTCAATTTTTTCCTGGCATGGATCATCTATTCCTGCCTGAGCTTCTTTAACGGCGAAACCTATCGTGACCTGAATAAATTTGAAGACGGCATCGGGGTGATGGGTTCCGGCAAGAAAATGGGATTCCAGAACGGAGATAAAATTCTGAAAGTAGACGGCAAAGTAGTAGACCGCTACGAAACTGCCGCCCTGAATATCCTGTTCAGCAATGATGTTACCGTAGAAAGAGATGGCAAAGAAATCACTTTCCCGGTAAATGAAGAGGGCATTGCAGAAGTCATCCGCCAGCGTGAAGCCAAATTATACCTGGCTCCGCGTTTTGAAACGGTGGTAGAATCTGTACTACCAAACAGTGCTGCCGAAAAAGCAGGTCTTCAGAAAGGTGACCTGATTACGGGCATCAACGGTAAATCTACCCCGTATTTTGATGAACTGAGCGAAGAGCTCGATATGCAAAAAGGCAAAACAGTCACGCTGAATGTAGAACGCAGCCACATGACGCTGCAACTGGAAGCAACGGTAACAGACGATGGCAAACTGGGCTTTGCTTTTGATCCTGCGGCGTTGCAAAAAGCAGATCATAACGTGAGAGTGACCAAAGAATACAGTTTCCTGCAAGCCATACCGCGTGGATTTCAGAGAACCATTGAGGCGCTGACATCACAAGTAAAACAGTTCAGAATTATCTTCAATTCCAAGACTCAGGGGTACAAGAGTGTGGGTGGCCCCATTGCCATTGTAAAAATGATGCCGGTAGAGAAAAGTGAGTCCGGCAGCATGAGCATCAACTGGCCTGCATTCTGGAGTTTCACCGCCATGTTTTCGGTATGGCTGGCTTTCCTGAATCTGATTCCGATTCCGGGTCTGGACGGGGGACACGTGATGTTTACCTTGTGGGAAATCATTACCGGAAAGCCGGTTCCTCAGAAAATTCTGGAGAATGCCCAAATGATTGGGGTAATTTTCTTATTAGGATTAATGTTGTTAATCTTTGGTAATGACATCTTTAAGATATTCACGGGAAAAATTTAACAATTTTTCCCTCAAAATATTTTGGCGTAAATAAAAAAGTTTTTATATTTGCACACGCTTAACACAAATAGCAACATTCCTCTTTAGCTCAGTTGGTTAGAGCATCTGACTGTTAATCAGAGGGTCCTTGGTTCGAGCCCAAGAAGAGGAGCAAACCACCACAGAAATGTGGTGGTTTTTTTGTGGGATAAATCCTTGACAATTACGGTACGTGAGCCTTACAAATCTGTAAACTTATGTCTGACCTGTGTCTCAAAATCCCTGTTGGCATATAATGTCACAAAGTACAGCATAGATTTTGCGCCTGAAGAAGAAGACACGTTTGCTTCCGTAAGGCAGAATGTGGTGGTTTTTCCTTTGAAAATTTTAACCAGACCGCCCAGCGCATCTTTCTTCGCTTCCGGTCTTCCTGATTGCGTGGTGAGCTCCGTAAGGTATTCGTCATATAGTTCCTCACTCTTCATTCTCAGCATTACCCTGCGCACACCTGCACGACTGTATAAATAAGAAATAGTGGGTACATCATCATACGTATGATATTCATAGAAAGCCGATCCCATTTTATTATATCCCGGTTCTGCGCCTTTCACAAAAGACCAGCCCTTTTTCTTCAGATAAGAATCAACCTGACTCAAACTCTGCTGCCGGAGATTATACAGTTCATTCATTGTTAAATTTTGTGCAGATAATGCCACATACATTACCAAAGCACACAGTAAAGCAATTTTTTTCATTGTGTAGTTTTTTTTAAAATTATGAAATTAACGGTCCCGGACCCTCATTCACTTGCTGAATGAAAGTCACTATTTGTTCTTCAAGATACTGACATTTTCCTCAAACTACCAAATGCGCTGCTGACTGCCCCAGCCCGTACCGCACTACAAAAGCGATCATAACATCGTATTTGGCGGTTCTCAGCGCTTATCTTCCTCCGCATCCGGTTGCACATTAATGTCAAAAGTTAATTTTACATAAAATTTAGGCAGAAGTTCTGTTATGAAAATGGTTATCAGTATTTTTGCAGTTGTTTTTAATCAACTTATGGAATTTTTGCAATCCGTACTGGATTTCTTTTTAAATCTGGATCAGCACCTCTTTACCATGATTGTAGATTATGGGGTGTGGATCTACCTTATTTTATTTCTCATTATTTTTGTGGAAACCGGTCTGGTGGTCATGCCATTTTTGCCCGGAGACTCCCTGCTTTTTGCAGCCGGCACGTTCTGTGCAGGTGTGATAGGCAGTACCGGGGAAACGGCCAGTCTCAATCTGTGGCTCATTCTGGGATTGCTTACTGTAGCAGCCATCACCGGCGATTCACTCAATTATTACCTCGGCAAAAATCTTGGTCTGAAGATGCTGAACTGGAAATTCCGGGGCAACCGCCTGGTGAATCCGAAATACATAGAGCAGACTCAGGACTTTTATAAAAAAAACGGACCGAAAACCATCATCATTGCACGTTTTGTTCCCATCGTGCGCACCTTTGCCCCTTTCGTGGCCGGCATCGGATCCATGAATTACAGCACGTTCTTTCGCTTTAACATCATCGGCGGCATCATCTGGGTTTTCAGCCTTACCCTGCTGGGTTACTTTTTCGGGAACATCCCGATTGTGCAGGAGAATTTTGAAACCGTTATTTTCGGGATTATCGGGATTTCCATACTGCCAATGGTCTGGGAATTCATCAATGCTAAATTTATAAAAAAACAGGACAAAGCGTGATTAGCTAAGAAAAAACTCCTTTCCTGCGCTCCCCACATCCGGAAACAGGCCACCCTGCTGCCGAATCACTTACTTTAGCACAGTTATTGCAAAGTGAAATCAGATTTTATAGAACCCAGGCTTACGTGAACAATATATTTCTACCAAAATTTTTTCTGATTTTGCTGCTGCTTACCGGCAGCTGGATTGCCGCACAGACAGAACGGGAAAAAGAACTGGAAGAAGTGGTGGTCACCAAAGTAACCAGGCGCTACAAAAATAAAAAAGAAAATCCGGCGTACGCCATTATGCAGGAAGTCTGGAAGCGCAAACGCAATAATGGTTTACATAAATACAAAACTTACTCCTTCCGGGAATACGAAAAAATTCAGTTTGATGCGGCCAATTTAGACAGTGCTTTTATGAACCGTAAGGTTTTTAAAAAGCTGGATTTCATATTTGATTATGCAGATTCTGCTGCCAATGGTGCGCTGGCGCTGCCCATATTTCTGAACGAAGCGGTTTACGAAAATATAGGCCGCAATGAACCTTCGGTCCGCAAAAAGCGCACCCTTACCGCGCAGAAAACTTCCGGATTCGAGGACAATCAGATTGTCACCCTTACTGCCAAAAATCTGTACAAGGAAATTGATATTTACGATAACACCATCAATTATTTCGATATCGGATTTCAGAGCCCCGTCTCGCGGGACGGCTTTAGTACCTACCATTACGAACTTACTGATACCTTGCAGGTAAACGGCCAGGAGGTGTACCAGATCCGGTATCAGCCAAAACGTGCGGATGTCCTTGCATTTCAGGGTCAGTTGTATATTTCCACAGACCATTATGCCGTGGTACAGGCTACCCTGCGCTCTACCAGAAAAATGAGCGTGAATTTTGTGAATGGAATTTTCACCGAACTGGAATACGATAATCCGGATGAAGAGACGTTCCTGCCGAAGAAATACCGCACTACGCTGGACCTCTCGCCATTCTCCAAAGGTAAAAACGCCAAAAGCCTCACTGCCACCCGAAGCGTGGACTACACAGATTATACCTTTGAAATCCCCCTGAGCGAAGATGATTTTAAAGTAAAGGAAAGCGAGCTCACCACAGCGGTCCTGAAGAAAGATGATTCCTACTGGCAAGCCGCCCGTACAGACTCGCTGAACCAAACTGAGCAGGGCATTTATGAAATGCTGGAAAAACTGGAAGAAACCCCGAGATTTCAGCGCATTGTAAAGGCATATGAAACCTTCGCTTCCGGATATTACAATGTAGGAAATGCCATAGACATTGGAAATATTTATTCGGTTTATGGCTTTAATGAAGTAGAAGGGCACCGCATCCGGCTGGGAGGGCGCACGTATTTTTCTCAGAATGACGACTGGCGGCTGCAGGGATACGGAGCCTATGGATTTCGCGACCGGCAGTTTAAATACGGAGTAGAAGGCAAGTATATGTTCAATAAGGTAAACCGTTTCACGCTGGGCGCAGGCACCCGCAGGGACATTATGCAGCTGGGCGTGCAACTCACCACTGATGACGGCATTATGTCCAGGAGTTTTGCCTCGTCATCCGTTTTCGGCAGGGGCGAAAATGCCTCGCTGAGTTCGGTAAACCAGACCAATGTTTTTGCTGCTGTTGACCCTTTCAAAAACTTCACCATCCGGGCGGACGGAACCCTGCAAAGCATCAAATCTGCCAACGAAGAAGGCTTTAACCTGTATTATCATGATACGGAAGGGAACCTGCGCAAAACGGTAAACGACAGCCATCTGACACTGAGTCTGATTGCCAGACCGGGCGCCAAATATTCTCAGACCGGTGTAGACCGTTATGAGCACAGCACGCTGGCCCCCACCCTGGTTCTGAAATATACCCGCGGACTGAAAAATCTTTTTAATGCGGACTATGGTTATAACAAATTACAGTTCATGTTTTACAAACCCATGCTGATTGGCAGCTGGGGCAAATCTTTCCTCAATGTGGAAGCCGGTAAAAACTTTGATCCTGTGCCGCTGGCGTTGCAGAACGTGATACCCGGCAACCAGTCATACAGCTTGGCTCCGAATACATTTTCACAGCTCAATTACTATGAATTTGTGGCAGATTCGTATGCTACGGGACATCTGGAACACCATTTCAACGGGAAAATTTTTTCCTTTATTCCATTAATCAAAAAACTGAAACTTCGTGAAGTGGCCTTTATCCGTGCGGCTTACGGCACACTAAGCGAGGAATCCAAAATGATCAATACAGAAGGTTTCAAATACGCTGCCCCGGACAGAAACATCTATTACGAGTACGGATTCGGGATTGAGAATATTGGGTTCGGAAACCTCAGGATATTCCGTGTAGATTTCAACTGGCGCGGCAACTACCTTCAGAATCCGGATGCTTCACGGTTTGGCGTCAAAGCCGGTTTCCAGTTCTTTTATTGATTCAGTATTTTTCAGAATAACCGTCAGCACGCGGAATTCCAAACACTGCTTACCGGTGCAATAAAATAGCTATTTTTAACGCTTAAACCTTAATTGAAATGACCAAAAAAAAATAATCCCGGCACGGTGCCGGGATTATGAATTGTATGCGTAAATTCTTATGCGTTTGATTCTACAGATACGAAAGATCTGTTATTGGCTTTCTTTCTGAAAACTACTTTACCATCTACAAGAGCAAAAAGTGTATGGTCTTTCCCCATACCTACGTTATCACCAGGGTGGTGTTGCGTACCTCTTTGTCTTACAATAATGTTTCCTGCAATAGCCTCTTGTCCACCGAAAATCTTCACTCCAAGTCTCTTGGAATGTGATTCTCTACCGTTTTTGGAGCTACCAACTCCTTTTTTGTGTGCCATTTTATTTTTGGATTTTTATTGATTAATTTTTTGCTGCAAATTTTTCCAGATTTTTTTCAATCAGTGCATCTACCTGCTCATGCGTAAGCACTGCGTCTCCAGACTCTTCCTTCAATTCTTTACCTAAAGAAACCAGAAGTGCTCTGTTGTCTTTGGACTGAGAAAGGTTGAATTTTTTCAGTTTGTAGTTCAGTTCATGATCTTCACCGAAGTTTACGGTAGCAGCGTCACCTTTTACAGCAGCCGTTTTCTCTGTCTTCGCCGCTTTAGGCTCAGCAGTTTCTTTCTTTGCTGTTTTCTTCGCACCGTCAAAACCAGTAATACCGGTAATCACAATCTGAGTAAGGGATTGTCTGTGTCCATTTTTTACGGCGTATCCTTTTCTTCTTTTCTTTTTGAAGACGATTACTTTATCCGCTTTCAGATGATCCACGATTTCAGCATCTACGGTGATGCCGCTTACAGCCGGGGCGCCCACTGTTGTAGAACCGTTTACGGTAAGAAGAACTTTGTCAAAAGTAACTTTGTCTCCTTTCTCCCCGCTCAGACGGTTTACAAACAATTTCTGGTCTTGCTCAACTTTGTATTGAAGCCCTGCTATTTCTACAATTGCAAACATTGTTTATAAATTTTAGGTTGTTAACTATTTATTTGAGTGTGCAAAAGTAATCATTTTTTCTGAATAATAATGTACCGCACAAAAAATTTTGACTGTAAACGTGTGATTTAGCAAAATTTTATTTACCAGACATCCGTTTTTTCATTTAAATCCTGAGCAATCAGCCAGGCTTCACTCCAGCAGGCCTGAAAATTAAACCCGCCCGTCACGGCGTCTATATTCAGAACTTCGCCGGCTACATATACATTCGGGAGCAGTTTAGAACTCATATTCTTAAAGTTGATTTCCTTCAGTTCCACGCCGCCTGCCGTTACAAACTCATCCTTAAAAGTAGATTTGCCGGTAATCTGCATTTTGTTCTGGCACAAGAAATTAACAATCATCTGAATCTCTGTGGCAGAAAGATTGGCCATCTGTTTTTCGGGATTGATTTGCTGAACTTTCAGCAGCTGCTGCCAGAACCGGGAGGTTACCTCAAAAATCTTTGCCGCTCCCACCGTTTTTTTCGGATGATCTTGCTTATAATCCATCAGCATTTCTTCTGCATCACTCCGGGGAATGCCTGCAAAATTTACCACCAGTTCTGTGCGGTACTGCAGGGCGGCAAGTTCACGTGCTTTCCATGCAGAAATCTTCAGCACTGCCGGTCCGGAGAGTCCCCAGTGGGTAATGAGCAGTGGGCCGCTTTCTTCTGTTTTCAGTGCGGGTATAGACAGTTCAGCGTTTGGAAAACTGGTTCCGGGCAGATCTTTCAGCAAATCATGCTTAATGTTAAACGTAAACAGGGAAGGCACCGGTTCTACAATCTGATGCCCCAGCCCTGCAATCATCTTCAGGGATTTGGGCGAGCTGCCGGTACAATAAATCAGATCATCTGCTTCAAAAGTTTCATCAGCGGTCTTTACAAGATACTGCGTTCCCTGTGGTATAATGGCCGTGACCACCGAGCGGGTACATATTTCAAAACCTTTTTCTGTCACAGCATTCACCAGCGCATTGATGATGCTTTGGGACGAATCCGAAACCGGAAAAACCCGGTTGTCAGCCTCCACCTTCAGTTCCACACCCCGAGTGCTGAACCATTCCATGGTATCTCCAGGCTGAAATTTATGGAAAACACTGCGCAATTCTTTCTGTCCCCGCGGATAAAAACCGGTGAGCTCTGCCGGATCAAAGCAGGCGTGCGTTACATTGCACCGCCCGCCACCGGAAATTTTCACTTTCTGAAGTACGTCCGAATTCTGTTCCAGGATTTTCACCCGGAACAGTCTTTCGTCCAGATTGGCTGCGCAGAAAAAGCCTGCGGCTCCCCCGCCGATGATGATGACTGATTTCTTATCCATTACTGCCAGCAAAAATACAATTTTTCTACCCCATGATTAATGCGTAAATTTGACCCTTCAAAAAATATCAAAAATATGTCTGTTTACCATCATAAATTTGAAGTTCGCTGGAGCGATATTGATGCGAACCGCCACCTGGCCAATTCTACGTATGTAGAGTACTGTGCGCAGACCCGCATGTCTTTTATGGCTAAAAATAAAATGGGGCTGAAAGAACTGAACCGCTGGGGCATCGGGCCCGTAATCCTGCACGAACGATTTTCCTTCTTCAAGGAGATCTATATGGATCAGGAAGTATATGTAAGCCTGGAAATAGACGGTTTTTCTGAAGACGGAAGCATCTATCGTTTCCTTCATAAATTTTACCTGCCAGACGGGACGCACTGTGCTACCGCAGAAGCTTTCGGCGTGTGGATAGACATGATGCTTCGCAAATCTACCACCCCGCCGGATGATATTCTGGAAGTACTGATCAAATTTAAATCTGAAAATCACCGTACCTTCACCAGAGAAGACATCAAGGCACTGCCATTCCGGCCAGAGAATATTGATCCCTCTTTTCTGAAGTAACCCGAACCCTTTACCAAATTCACTGCCATGCTTGAAGAAAAAAACCCACAAAGAACCCCGATTGCTACCCTGGGCGAATTCGGACTCATCAAACACCTTACCGAAAAATTTAGTTTTAATAAAGAAAACACGATGATTGCCATTGGTGATGATGCTGCCGTAATCCACCCGCAAGGCCGCAAGGTGGTCATCAGCACAGATATTCTGGCAGAAGGCATACATTTCAATCTGGGTTATGTCCCGCTGAAGCATCTGGGTTATAAAGCGGTGGTGGTCAATCTGAGCGATATTGCCGCCATGAATGCCACTCCCACGCAAATTCTGGTTTCTGTAGCGGTATCTAACCGCTTTCCGGTAGAAGCACTGGAGGAGATCTACGAAGGTGTAGCGCTGGCTTGTCAGCGGTATAATGTGGATCTCGTAGGGGGTGACACGACCAGCTCCAATGCAGGTCTTATTCTGAGTATCACCGCTATTGGTATGGAAACGGAGGATAAAATAGTCAAAAGAAGCACCGCACAGCCCAATGATTTACTGGTGGTTTCCGGAGATCTGGGCGGCGCCTATCTGGGACTTCAGATTCTGGAGAGAGAACATGCGGTTTTTCTGGCCAATCCTGATATGCAACCGGAAATGGACGGTTATGATTATTTGCTGGAAAGACAACTGAAACCCGAAGCACGCACGGATGTCCGCAGTATTCTGGCAGAACTGGACATACAGCCCACTTCCATGATTGACATTTCTGACGGGCTTGCATCAGAGATTCTGCATCTTTCTGATCAGTCTGGTGTAGGTTTCCGCCTGTATGAGGAGAAGATCCCGCTGGATACCCTTACCATTACCACAGCCGATGAATTTAACCTGAATCCTGCGGTTTGCGCCCTGAATGGTGGTGAGGATTATGAATTGCTGTTCACCATAGCGTCCGGCGATTATGATAAAATTAAAAATCATCCGGATTTCACCATTATCGGTCACGCCACAGAACAGGAGGACGGGAATTACATGGTACTGAGGGGAAGCAACGAATTGTCCCGGATTACCGCACAGGGTTGGGATGCCTTACTGAATCCTGACGACTGAGCACCCGGCTGATTCCGGGGGATTTACAGGGGAATCAGGACTGGGTTCCGGAGAAATTTCCGGCAGAAAAAGCGGAAAAACTGGTGGGGCTGATGAGCTCTTCCAGATTCACAGCTGTATTGTACGCTTCTATTTCCGGTTGCTGATAGTTTTCTTTGTCAAAGAAGCAAAGCTGCCATTCACCATTCTGATACTCCAGCCACGAGAGATTTTCGATCCAGTCGCCCGAGTTCAGATAGCGGGTTTTTCCTTGCTGCGTGACCACTTCCCGGTCTACAGGCATATGAATATGGCCACAAATGACGAAGTCATAGCCATGATCAATGGCCAGTTCGATGGCTTTTTCTTCAAAATCGGCAATGAATTTTACCGCCTTCTTTACGGAATTCTTTATCCTTTTGGATAGTGAAACCTTCTGCTTCCCGAAGGACTCCAGAATCCGGTTGATTCCCCGGTTCAGCAGGATGAGCCAGTCATAACCAATCCCTCCGATTCTGGCAATAACTCTGGCACCGCCTTTGGTGGTATGATCAAAGATGTCGCCATGGAAAATCCAGTGCTTTTTGCCATCAATTTCCAGCAAATATTTATCGGTAAGGAAGAGATTGCCCATGGTAAGATCAGAATATTTCCGTAGAAACTCGTCATGATTGCCGGTGATGTAGATGATTTTGGTGCCCTGCTTCATCATCCGGAAAAACTCACTAAGCACTGCCATATGGGCATTAGGAAAATATTTTTTAGAGAAAGCCCAGCCGTCTATAATATCACCGTTCAGAATAAGAAGCCGGGGATTGATACTTTTCAGAAAGGCGACCAGTTCCCGGGCATGGCATCCATAGGTACCCAGGTGAATATCTGAAAGGACTACAATTTCAGTATTGCGCTTCTCCAAAATCATTTTTCAAAGTTAAAAGAGAATGCTGAGCTTGCTGTTAACCAAAGGTTAATTTTTCATTTGCTGAAGCACAAGCCATAAAAAACCCGAAGCACGGGGCTCCGGGTTCCAATCAAATCGATATGCAAAGGTTGTATATCCTTACTAATGTGCAGGTAAGAACCTGCGCAATGAAATTATGAAAGTAATTTTTTCACCATTTCGGAGATGCTTTTACCGTCGGATTTGCCGGCAAGAGCTTTGGATGCCACACCCATCACTTTGCCCAGATCCTTCAGGGATTCGGCACCTGTTTCGGAAATAATTCCGGAAATTTCCGTTTCCAGTTCTTCTGCAGTCAGTTGTTTGGGCAGAAATTTTTCTATGACCTGCATCTGAGCGGTTTCTACTTCGGCCAGATCTGCACGACCCTGAGCCGTAAACTGATCATAAGAATCTTTACGCTGTTTGATCATGCGCTGCAAGATGGCAATCTCCTGCTCCGGGGTCACTTCTGCACCTCTGGCTTCGGTTTTCAGCAGCATAATCTGGGCTTTCACGGCACGCAGTGAATCCAGCGCCACTTTATCTTTTTCCCGCATTGCGGTTTTAATTGCTTCGGTAATGGTATTTTCTAAACTCATTTTTTAGCTGATTTTTGGAAATCGCCGGAATCTTCTGACCCTCATGGCAAGCCACGATCCCGGGGATTTCATGATGTACTGATTAATCTACGTCCTTATTCAGGAAGCGGTTTTCCCGCACCTGCATCTGCCCGTCATTATTTTCGGAAAGATAGGTCCGTACCTGCTGCTGAGACGCATTATGCCCTTCTACGGCAATGTTTTTTCTTTTGAAAGCAGGCACGGTTTCAAAATCACTTTCCTGATCCACCACCTGGTATCTGGAGTTGAATTCTTTCAGTTTATTTCTTCTTTCAAAAACTTTATCCTCATCCACTTTTTTACTGATGAATACCAACTCATCTTCTGTAGTTTCTACTACCTCTCCGGGAGCTTCCACAATGTTGGTTACGGGTGATTCTGTTTTCAGCACTTCTGTTTTCTGAACCGTTTCGGGTTTCACTATTTCCGCAGGCTTGCTGACTTCAGCTACGGGTTCATGAATCGGTTCGTTTACGAAAAAACTGAATTCCATGGGGCTCTCATCAGAAAAAGACGAGACTTCCTTCGCCTGTGTTTCTTCAGGTTGTTTCTGCGTCTGCTGCGGCCGGTCTTCGGTTTCAAAGGTAAACGACTGTGCCTGCAGATCACTGGCATCACTGCTTTCCTCATCAAAAGAAAACAGATCCAGTTCCTGAACATCTTCCTGAACGGAAGGTTGCTCCTTATCTACTACGCGGAACGTCACCGGTTCTTCAGCAGCAGTTGCTCTGGGGGAATGATCCGGCTCATCGGTTTCGTCATCTTCTGCATCCAGCGTAAACAGACCGGTGGCACCCAGAGACGCCTGTGGTTCTGTTCTGACTTCGGTTTTGGTATCAAAAGGGGATGGCTTCGCTGTCTTTTCTGTATAATCTTCCAGGTTGATTTTGATTTTCTCTACCTGTCCGGTATTTTTACGGTTATCTTTGGCGAAACCGGTGGCAATCACCAGCACTTTTATAGCATCTCCCAGTTCATCATCGGTACCTACCCCAAAGATAATATTGGCGGTATTTCCGGCTTCACTCTGGATATAGTCATTAATGAGACCTATCTCATCCATAGTAGCCTCGGCAGCCTCATTGCTTCCACTCTGAATAAGCAGCAAGACATCTTTGGCACCGGTAATTTTATTGTCATTCAGCAGCGGGGAATCCAGCGCTTTTTTCACGGCTTCTTCGGCTCTCTTTTCGCCGGTAGCCACGCCGGTAGACATGAGTGCCGTACCGGAATTCTGCAGTACAGATTTCGCATCCCTGAAGTCTATGTTAATGGTAAAAGGTGCTGTAATGACTTCGGCCATACCTTTGGCTGCATTGGTCAGTACCTCATCTGCCTTAGAGAACCCTTGCTTGAAGCCCAGGTTACCGAACTGCTGACGCAGTTTATCGTTATTGATGACAATAAGGGAATCTACATTATCCCGCAGTTTATCCAGTCCGGTATCTGCCTGATCCAGACGTCTTCTGCCCTCGAAGCTGAACGGAACGGTTACAATACCTACGGTAAGGATTCCCATTTCCTTGGCAATTTTGGCAATCACAGGTGCTGCACCAGTTCCGGTACCCCCACCCATTCCGGCAGTAATGAAAACCATCTTGGTGTTTTGTCCCAGGGCTGCTTTGATGTCATCTATACTTTCTATGGCTGCTTTTTCTCCTACTTCGGGATCTGCACCTGCGCCCAGTCCTTCGGTAATGGTTAACCCGAGCTGTACTTTATTGGAAACCGGATTATTATCCAGTGTCTGGGCATCTGTGTTACAAATGATGAAGTCTACCCCATGAATTCCTTTTTCGTACATGTGCATCAGTGCATTATTACCGCCGCCACCTACGCCTATAACTTTTATGATTGATGAATTTCCCTTTGGCAAATCAAATGAAAACCCGTGTGTGCTGTTGTTTTCCATATCTCTTGAATATTTATTTAGTTATATACTGCGGAAGCGTTACTCTACTTCCTCGAAGAATCTTTTTACCTGGTTCATCAGTTTTTCGCCCAGGGTCAGTTTTACCTTTTTTGGTTCCTCGGTCGCGACCTCTTCCGGAATTTCTTCGCCACGGAATCCATCGCCATCGGAGGCAGACGTTTCTTTAACTTCACTTTTCTGTTCCCGCTGCACCGGTTCGTGCTCCGGCATTTCCTTGCGGTCCCGGATTTTCAGACTTTCCATCAGCAATCCTATGGAAGTGGCATATTCCGGTCCTTTAAGGTGCTGGCTTTTATCATTCACCACATATTCATTGGCAAAGCCGATGCGGCTGTCAAATCCTGTACTGTAATTGGCCAGCTGTCTCAGGTTCTTCAGGTTAGACCCGCCACCGGTAAGCACAATACCCCCAATCAGTTTCTTTTTTTCTTCGAAGGCGCCATAGGCCTTCAGTTCTACATTAACCATTTCCAGAATTTCTTCTACTCTGGCCCCAATGATTTCTGCCAGCGTACGCAGCGAAATTTCCTTATCTGCCCTGCCATGAAGCCCGGGAATGGTGACATAGGTACTTTCTTTTTCCATATCGGGCAGTGCAGAACCAAATTTTACCTTCAGTTGCTCTGCATATTTTTCTATGATGGAACACCCTTCCTTGATGTCATCTGTAATAATGCCACCGCCGTACGGAATGACGCAGGTGTGGCGGATAATATTGTCCTTAAAGATGGCAATATCTGTGGTGCCACCACCGATGTCTATAATGGCTACGCCGGCTTCCTTCTCGTCTTTGGCCAATACAGCTTCTGCCGAGGCCAGCGGTTCCAGAGTAAGGGATTCCATTTCCAGACCGGCCTCTTTCACGCATCTTACAATATTCTTAATACTCCCCATCTGACCGACCACTACGTGAAAATTAGCCTCCAGTCTTTTGCCGTGCATCCCGATGGGTTCATGGATGTCTCCCTGGCTGTCTACTTTAAATTCCTGTGGCAGGACATGAATAATTTCTTCGCCCGGCATCATGACCAGCTTTTTCACCTGTTCTTTCAAAGCTTCAATGTCTTCCTCGCCGATGACCAGATCCGGGTTTTCCCGCATAATGTAATCCGAATGCTGCAGAGACCGGATGTGCTTACCCGCTATGCCCACTGTTACTTTTCTGATTTCTACACCGGCGCTGGCCTGTGCCTCTGCCACCGCTGCCTTTATAGAATTGATGGTTTGTGAAATATTATTCACGATGCCCTTGTGCACGCCGAGGCTCTTGGCTTTGCCCACTCCCAGAACTTCAATTTTTCCGTGAGTGTTCCGGCGGCCTACAATCGCTACAATTTTGGTTGTACCGATGTCCAGTCCTACTGAATACTCTTGATTTTCCATTTGTATATTGATTTGATTTTGTTTTATCTCTTTTTTTTCATTCACTGTGACGCCCGTGCAGGCATTGCGGCCTGTCTTCCTGCTGCTTCCCGGCGTTCCAGCAGTTCCGGTATTTTGGCCAGTTCCTTTCTGCCTACTGCCAGAATACTGTCATTCTCCGGAAATCGGGGATTCAGCGTTGTGACCACCTGATTGTCATACTTCACGGATATCTTATTGTACTTCTCCGGATTCTGATATATCAGATATTTTTTGACAAAAGTTTTAAAGCCTTTCACCTTGAAGTCGATATTCTCTAATGAGCCAATCTCCACTTTATAAAATCCATCATTGGTAAGGAGATTATAATCCCCTTTTTCCTTCACGATTCCTATAAAATATTTATTGCTGAAATCGTCTTTCTTTATTTTATCTACCAGTTCAGCCAGTTTTCTGTATTCGCCCCGCTTTACATCTCCCTGGACCAGCATTACCGGATGCGAGTAAATTCTGGATACGGGGAACTCCACGCCTTTATGGTCCACATAAAAATCTTCTCCGTTTTTACTGAGCCGGAAAGCAGGAACCCGTTGCAGGATGTCAATATTCAGGTCTCCATTCAGATTCAGATACACGTTTGCACTGTCTACAGACGGAAAATTTTTCACTTCCTTTTCCAGATACGGAATATCCACATCTCCTACTTTTCCTGAAGTATTTTTACTGCGGATAAAATCTTTCACATTTTTTTCATCTATAAAATACACTTTATCCTTGCCCTTCTGCTCTATAAGGTTCACCGTAATGACATCTACCGGGGCATTGTTGAATCTCTTCAAGGAAAAACTCAGCAGACACCCGAAAATAATGACGGTGACCAATATTTTTAATATTCTGAATTTATTCTTCATGCCTGCTCATTCATAGATATCATTTCGCCGGAAAGCCAGTCCACAATCCCATCATACAGGGTATCTATATTGCCGGCTCCTACGGTAAGTAAAACATCAAAATCTTTTTCTCTGATTCTGGAAAAAGCATCGCCCAAAGAGGAAACCTCCTTTTTCCCGGTCTCTATCTGATTCAGCAGCCAGTCCGAGGTGATTCCCGGATAGTTCTCCTGAAGTTCGCGCGCCGGATAAATATCCAGCAGAATCAGTTCATCTGCCGCACTGAGGCTGCGTGCAAAACCAGCCGCAAAATCACGGGTCCGGCTGAACAGATGCGGCTGAAACGCCACCACCAGTTTTTTGCCGGGGTAAAACGTTCTGATGGATCCAATGACCGCATCCAGTTCCGTAGGATGATGGGCATAGTCATCAATATATACTTTACCACTCTCAAAACTGTGAATGGTGTACCTTCTTTTTATTCCCTGAAAACCGGCAATTCCCTTCTGTAGCGTTTCAAAATCCACTCCGTGGCGATGCAGCAAAGCGATGGATGCCGTGGCATTTTCTACGTTGTGAATGCCGGGCGTATGCCAGGAAAAAGGGATCACCTCATCTCCGTTATGGAAATCAAAATGCATCATCCCATCTTCCACTCGCAAGTGGTCTGAATAATAATCTGCTTTCTCATTTACCGCATAGGTGACGCATTTGCGACCTACCTCTATTCCTTTTCTTACAAACAATTGCCGGTCCTCCGGTACCAGGTCTGCAAAATCCTGAAATCCTTTCTGAATGGTTGCCGGATCCCCATAAATATCCAGGTGATCTGCATCTGTAGAGGTAATCACCGCCCAGTCCGGGGATAAGTTCAGGAAACTGCGGTCATACTCATCTGCTTCTACCACAGAAATATCGCTCCCGTTAAACAGGAAATTAGATTTAAAATTTTCTGCTATACCGCCCAGAAAACACGAAAACGGCAATTGTGCCACGTGGCACAGATGTGCTACAAGGGATGACGTGGTGGTTTTTCCGTGCGTTCCTGCTATGGCAATGCATTCTGTATTCCGGGTAATCAGACCCAGAACTTTTGCCCGTTTCATCACCTCGAACCCCTGCTCTGTGAAATAGTCCAGAATATGAAGCTGCTTGATGGCCGGGGTATAAATAACCAGGGTTTCTTCTGGCTTCAGAGCGGCTATTTTAGGATTAATGGTATCTTCAAAAACAATATCTATCCCTTCCGAAACCAGCGCTTCGGTCAGTTTGGTCACGGTTTTATCGTAGCCCAGCACATTTTTTCCGCTTGCATGGAAGTATCTGGCCAGCGCACTCATCCCGATGCCGCCAATTCCCACGAAGTAGAAGTTTTGATATTTTCCTGAATTTTCCATTGTATTTCCACAACCATTATGCTGCTTTTTCTGCAACCGGTTAATCTTTCTTTATTTGTTTTAAAATTTCATCCACAATCATTTCAGTAGCCTTTGGCCGCGCAAACTGCCGAAGACTGGCAGACATTTCTTCCCTCAGCGATTCACTTTCACAGATTCCGGAGAGTACGTCCCAGAATTTTTCCTGCATTTCTGAATCCTTCACCATTTTTGCTGCGTGCTGATCTACCAGCGTCTGTGCATTCTGCGTTTGATGATCCTCTGCCGCAAAGGGAAAAGGTACCAGCAATACCGGTTTCTGTGCCACTGCCAGTTCAGAAATTGCGATGGCACCGGCGCGGGACACAATTACATCTGCTGCAGAATAAGCCAGTTCCATATTTTTAATAAACTCCATAATCTGCAGATTGCGGTGCTGGCGGTTTTCGGTTTCCCGCAGGATGCTCCGGTAATCTGTTTTGCCGGTTTGCCAGATCAGCTGATAATCTGCAGCAATGACCTGATCCAAATGGGCAATCCAGCCCTGATTCAGTGTACGGGATCCCAGTGATCCCCCTACCGAAAGAATGGTTAGTTTATCCGGATCCAGTCCCATTTGTTCCCTGGCAGACTTACGGGTGGTCATCTCCTCTGTGATGCTCTGGCGGATAGGGTTACCCAGAAATACGGTTTTCGTATTCCGGAAAAAATGCTCCATACCCGGATAGGCCGTAAAAACTGCCACAGCCCTGGCCGAGTTGATCATATTGGTTTTTCCGGGAAGTGAATTCTGCTCCTGTATAAAAGTGGGAATCCCATTTTTTGCGGCGATATACAATGCAGGGCCGCTGGCAAATCCACCGGTTCCTACGGCAAAGTCCGGACGGAATTCTTTAATAATCTTTTTAGCTTTCAGAAGACTTGAAATCAGTTTGAAGGGAAGTCCTATATTCTTCAAAAGATTTCCCCGGTCAAATCCGGCAATATTCAGTCCCACAATTTTATAACCGGCCTGCGGAACTTTCTCCATTTCCATTTTTCCCTCGGCGCCTATGAACAGAAACTCTGCATCCGGAAATCTGCGGCGTATCTCGTCTGCAATAGCCACCGCCGGATAGATGTGACCACCGGTCCCGCCGCCGCTCATCAGCACGCGAAGCTTACGGTGATTTCCTGTATGTAGATTCTGACTGTTCATTTATTTCTGTTCTGATTTACTCCGTTTATCCAGATTACTTGTACTGATCATATGCTGTTTTACGCAATATCATTAATTTCCTCTATGCTCTGTTTTTTGCCCAATCCTTCTTCATCATACACCTGAATACGTGAACTTACATTCAGTACCAGACCCAGCTGGGCGTAGGTGACCAGCATGGACGTCCCCCCGTAGCTGATGAGCGGCAGTGGCTGACCCGTGACCGGAATCAGATTGACGGCCACCGCAATATTAACAGTCAGCTGCACAAAAATCATAATGCCCATGGCGAGAACCAGCAAGGTTCCGAAAAATGCGGGCATTTTACTGGCAATCATGACGATGCGGATAATCATAATCATATACAGTGCTATGAGCACCAAAGCACCGCCAAAGCCGTATTCTTCTACAATGATGGCAAAAATAAAATCTGATGCAGACTGGGGAAGCATTTGTTTCAGTGCGCTTTTCCCCGGTCCCATACCCGAAATACCACCATGCACAATCGCCGCTTTGGCCTGCATTACCTGGTAATTTTTGGCTTTATCTGCCTCGGTTTCTATCTGGTTATCCTTCTTGTTATCAAAAAACACTTCTACCCGGCTCATCCAGGTATGCACCCGGTTATTCTGAATCAGTGTGGTATTGAGCGCAATCAGGATCAGCGCAACAATGGCTACTCCGGAAATCCCGATAAAGCCGGCCACATACCTCCAGTTCAGTTGCCCTACAATCAGCACCGCAATAGAAACAATGAGAATCATCAATGCTGTAGAGCCGTTATCCTTGGCTACCAGTCCGAAAACCAGCAGAATAGGCACGAAAATATAAAAGATATTTTCCAGTGCCAGCCTTTCGCGGTTAATGCGTTTGGTAAGGTATCTGCAGAGGTAAATAATAAGTGACAAATAAGCTACAGACGATGGTTGAAAACTGAACGGCGTACCGGGAATGGTGAGCCATCTGGATGCACTGGCACCGTCTATGGTGGTACCGGAAAACATGGTAACCAGCAGCAGTACCACGGAAATCCCCAGCATGATGGTGCTTAGTTTTCCGATGTGTTCATATTTCACAAACCCTACAGCGCGCATGAGCCCAAGTCCGAACACCACGAAGAATACATGCTTCAGCAAGTGACTGGTGGTGGTTCCGTTATTTACGATATACTCCAGGTTAGAACTTGCAGAATATACCGGAAATACAGAGAATACGGAAATCAGAATGATGACCGCCCAAAGCACTTTATCGCCCTTCAGATATTCTATTTTCGTTTCTGTCTGGTTCGTTTTCATCTTACATTCTAATTCTTACCGGCTTGCGCCCACATTCATTTTTTTTAACACTTCTGCTTTAAACTGATCCCCGCGGTCTTCATAATTCCGGAAAAGATCAAAGCTGGCGCAACACGGCGACAGCAACACCGTATCTCCTGCTGTGGCCAGTTCAGTACATACTTTCACTGCTTCTTCCATACTGGAAGTATCATAAATAAGTTCTTTTTTGTCCTGGAAAAAATTGATAATTTTCTGATTATCAATACCCAGACAAACAATTGCCTTTACTTTTCGCTTCACCAGATGTTCAATCTCGGTGTAATCATTTCCCTTATCCACGCCGCCTACAATCCATACCGTAGGATTTTTCATACTGTCTAAGGCATAGTAGGTTGCATTTACATTGGTCGCTTTACTGTCGTTAATGTACTTTACCCCGTCTATTTCTGCTACCTGCTCCAGGCGGTGTTCTACGGCCTGAAACGTCATCAGTGAATTCCGTATGCTCTCATTGGTAATATTCAGAATTTTACCGGCCAGCGATGCAGCCAGACTATTGGCCACATTATGATTGCCCGCCAACGCCAGATCTTCAATTTTCATGGAAAACTGTTCCTGCAGTTTTACAAAAATGCGGTCCTCATCTGCATATGCGCCTTCTGTTTCCTTTTGTTTTAATGAAAAAGGCAGCTTTTTGGCTTTAATTTCCAACTTTTCCAGCAGTTTCATGCTCATTTCATCGTCCCGGTTGTAGATGAAGAAATTATCATTCTCCTGGTTTTCTGTAATTCTGAACTTGGCCAGCGCATACTCTTCGTAATTGTAATTGTACTGATCCAGATGATCCTGACTCAGGTTCAGCAACAGTGAGATGCTGGGTCTGAAGTTCTGGATATCATCCAGCTGAAATGAGCTGACTTCCAATACGTAATAGTCATAATTCTCATCGGCCACCTGCTTGGCAAAGCTCGTTCCTATATTGCCACCCAGTCCAACATTAAGATGATCATTTCTCAGAATATGATAAATGAGCGATGCTGTGGTGGTCTTGCCATTACTCCCTGTCACCGCAATAATCCGGGCATTGGTAAACTCGGCTGCAAATTCTATTTCAGATGACAGGCGAATGCCTTTCTGATGAATTTTTGTGATGATCTCTGCTTTTTTTGGGATCCCGGGTGATTTGATGACCCAGTCTGCATTCAGAATGCAGTCTTCAGAATGTTGTCCTTCTTCAAACTCAATCTGGTTTTGCACAAGCTGTGCTTTATATACATCTTTGATTTTGCCTTTATCCGACAGAAATACCTCCAGCCCTTTCTTCCTGGCCAGATACGCTGCACCGAAACCGCTCTCTCCTCCTCCTAAAACAACTATTTTCATATTTCTAATTTTGGCAAAAATCTATCTTACTTTCAGTGTAGTCAGGCAAATAATAGCCAGCATCACACCGATGATGATCATCCGGTTTACAATTTTACTCTCATGATATCCGCTTTTCTGGTAGTGATGGTGCAGCGGCGACATTTTGAACAGCCGGTTATTCTGAGCATATTCCAGCCCGAATTTTCTCTTTCTGTATTTGAAAACGGCCACCTGGAGCATCACCGAGAGATTCTCTACCAGGAAGATTCCGCAGAGCACGGGAATCAGCAATTCTTTGCGGAGAATGATGGCCAGAACCGCAATTACCCCACCCAGCATTAAACTACCGGTATCTCCCATAAACACTTGTGCCGGATACGTATTGTACCAGAAAAATCCAATGACGGCTCCTACCAGTGCCACGGCAAAAATGGTTGTTTCGCCCATATCCGGGAGGAACATAATATTCAGGTAATCTGCAAAAATGATATTTCCCGAAACGTAGGCCAGAAATGCGAGAGTGAGCAAAATCACCACACTGGTTCCTGCCGCCAGGCCATCAATGCCATCGGTAATATTGGCTCCGTTCGAAACGGCAATCACAATAAAGATGACAATGGGTACAAAAACCACCCACGCCCATTCCTGTTGGCTTTCTTCGTCCATCCAGAAGAGCATTTTGCTGTAATCAAACTCATTATTTTTAAAGAACGGAACTGTGGAAACCGTAGATTTCTCTGTCGGCATAAAGTTTTGTTCCACATTATTTCTGTTCACCACACTGGCATCTGCATATTTCCTTTTCACCGTAATATCCGGATGAAAATACATGGTCACGGCTACGATAAGTCCCAAACCTACCTGCCCGATTACCTTGAACTTCCCGGAAAGGCCGTCTTTATTCTTTTTAATTTTCTTGAGATAGTCATCAATGAAACCAATGATGCCCATCCACACCACGGATACAATGAGCATGATGATGTACACATTGAGCACTTTGGTAAAGAGAATCACCGGAATCAGGGTAGCCAGGATAATGATGAGGCCACCCATGGTAGGGGTACCTTCTTTCTGTTTCTGACCTTCCAGCCCCAGATCTCTCACCAGTTCTCCCATCTGTCTGTTCCGCAGGTAATTGATGATTCTTTTACCATAGACCAGTGCAATAAGGAGTGAGAATAACACCGCCAGTGCCGCCCGGAATGAGATGTACCGGAACAGATTGAGCCCCGGAATCTGGATTCCCTGCGTGGTAAGATATTCATATAAATAGTACAACATGTTTACTCTTTTTCTGGTTTATTTACTCATAAGTTCAGACAGTTCCATCAGGGTTTCCTTATCATCAAAATGATGCTGCACCCCATTGATATCCTGATAGGTTTCATGACCTTTTCCTGCCACGAGGACAATGTCATTAGGCTCCGCAAATTTTATAGCCATTTTAATGGCTTCTCTGCGATCCGGCACGGTGATGTATTTGCTGAAATGGTGTGCCTCTACCCCTGCTTCTATTTCCTTTATAATCTCCACCGGATCTTCTGTTCTGGGATTATCTGAAGTGATGATGGCCAGGGTAGATTTGCGGGTGGCAATTTTTCCCATTTCGGGTCTCTTGGCCCGGTCGCGGTTTCCACCACAGCCAAAAACGGTGATCAGTCTTTCATTTTTGGTCCTGATATCGTTAATGCTGTCCAGCAGATTATCCAGCGCATCCGGTGTATGGGCATAATCAACCACAAAGAAAATCCCGCCCTGAGATTTCAGGGTTTCAAACCGGCCATTTACCCGCTTGAGTTGTGAAATAGCCCGCAGCACTTCCTGCTCTTCCAAGCCGAGTTCTACCGCAACCGCGAAAGCCAGCAACAGGTTATATACATTAAACTTACCGGTAAGGGTGGTCCAGAATTCTTTCCCCTGAAAGTTGAGCAACATGCCATTGAAATCACCTTCCAGAAAACGGCCATGGTAATCTGCCATGGTTTTCAGCGCATAATTTTTCTCTTTGGCAGCAGTATTTTGTAGCATCACCATTCCGTTTTTATCGTCCAGGTTGGTAATGGCAATTGTATCTGGAGTCAGTTCATCAAAGAATCTTTTTTTTGTTCTCAGGTATTCTTCGAAACTTTTATGGTAATCCAGATGATCATGAGTCAGGTTGGTAAAACCGGCCACAGCAAATTGCAGCCCTGTGGTTCTGTTCTGATGGATACCATGAGAACTTACTTCCATGAATGCCCACTGACACCCCTGATCTACTGCTTCTGCAAGCATCCGGTTCAGACTTACCACATCCGGGGTGGTATGCTTAGAAGGCAGTACAGTATCGCCAATGCGGTATTCCACTGTGGAAATAAGCGCCGGCTTATAGCCGAGATTTTTAAAGATATCAAAAAGCAGTGTACACACAGAGGTTTTACCATTGGTACCGGTAATGCCCACCAGTTTCAGTTTGGCAGAGGGATTTCCATAAAAATCAGAAGCCAGAATTGCCAGTGACCGGGATGCATCATTAACCCTGATATACGCAACATCCGGATTCCGGTGTTCCGGCAGGTCCTCACAGATTACCACATCTGCCCCATTTGCAATTGCTGCGCTGATGAAGGAATGCCCGTCAGACAATGTGCCCCTCAGTGCAACATACAGCGCACCCGGCAGAGCCTGCCGGCTGTCAAAAACCACAGCAGAAACTTCACGGTTCATTTCACCGTGAGTTTCCAATGTGGGAATTCTGTTTAACAATTGTAATAAATTCATGTAAACAAATGGGTGTCGCCAGGCGACTTTATATAAATACTACTTTCTTATGTTTTAATTTTGTAATTTCAGATACAGCTTATGATTCTCATTCAGCATGGTACCGCTGGCCGGGAACTGCTCTGTAATTTTTCCTACACCTTTATAATCTACCCGGTAGCCGGCGTTCTCCAGCTGCGGAATGATATGCTTACCTGTTAACCCAACCAGACTTGGCATACGACCATCTTTCAGGTTGATTTTCTGTTGTGAGCCGGTCATTTTAGACAAGTCCACTTTTTTTTCTACCAGCATTTCCTGCTCAATGTTTTGCGGCGTTTTCAGGAAGGTCTTTCCTGCTATTTCCTTAAATACAGGAGCCGCAACGGTTCCGCCGTAATAACTTTTCTTCACATCGGGCTGATCCACCATTACGTAGCAGGTGTATTTGGGATTATCTGCCGGATAAAAACCTGCAAAAGAAGCCCTATACTTCATGGGTCCCGGCAGCCAATACTCAAACCGTGCTGTACCGGTTTTCCCGGCCATTTTCAGGTTGGGGGTGAAGATGCTTCTTCCGGTACCTTTTTCCACCGCCTTGGTCAGTGCACTGGTCATCATATCAATGGCTTCTTTGGATGCCATACGGTTTACCATCACCTGAGGCTTTGCTTCGTAAGTGACTTTGCCGTCCTTCATGATTTTATCGATAAAAAGCGGTTTCAGCATCCTCCCATCATTGGCAATCCCATTATAGAAGGTGGTCAGTTGCAACAGGTTGAAGCTGCTGGAATATCCGTATGAAATAGAGGCCAGTGTAGCCGCATTCCACCGCTTGTGATCCGGCGTATAAATAAATGGTTCGGTCACTCCCGGGAGCTCAATATCCATTTTATCGAACATCTTCCATCTTTTGAGATGATCGAGGAAAATCTGTGGTTTTTCACCATAATATTGGGTGATGAGCTTGGCGGTTCCCACATTACTGGATTTTGCCAAAACATCACTGATGTCATAGGTGCCCCCGCCATGACCGTCTGAAATTCTCTGCCCGGCATAATGCCAGACACCATTGCCGATGTTCACGGTGGTCTCTTCGGTAATGAATCCGTCATCCATAGCGGCAAGCAGGGATACAGTTTTAAAGGTAGATCCGGGCTCAATGCCGTCTTTCAGAATATAGTTGTAAGAGTCCACATAAATCCCGGGGTCGGTTCTGGTCAGATTCACCATCGCCCGTACCTTACCGGTTTCCACTTCCATTACCAGTACACTTCCGTGGTGCGCATCAAACTTAATCAGCTGCTTTTCCAGTGCCGAATGGGCAATATCCTGAATGCGCAGATCCAGTGTAGTAAAGACGTCCTGACCATCTACCGGTTCTTTAATCTTCCAGTAGTCTATGGGTTTCCATTGTGTCGAGTTGACTCTCTGTTCGGGTCTGGATCCGTCTGTGCCGGAGAGGTATTTAGAGAATGCGGCTTCCAGTCCTGATTTGTACGGTCCGTTATCCATTCCTATGGTTCCGGCACCGATTTCAGATGTGGCCAGTTCTCTTTTGTACTTGCGGTCCACTATAAAACCGCCTTTATGTTTTCCTTTGTTGAATATCGGGAATTTACGGATGCGGTCATACTGGTCGAAATCCAGATTCTTGACCAGTGCGTAGTACTGATTTTCTTTTTTACGCTGCTCATCAAACCGCTGACGATAAACATTTCTGGGTTTCCCGAACATAACGTTCATAGAATCACTGAGTGCAGCAATATTGGAATTGTACACAGAATCTTTAATGACTTTAAAATCCACATAGATATCGTACCGCATTACCGTGGTGGCCAGTATGGAGCCATCTGATGCATAGAGGTTTCCACGTGCCGCCTTCAGGGTCGCTTCCCGGTAATTATTCTTGATGTATACTTCAATCTCATCTACATTGGAGTTCTGAAGCACCAGGATTCTGGCCAGAAACAAGATAAAAAGACAGCCGGCCACCATCGTGAAAAGGTAGCCCCATTTTAAAGATTTACGTCTTTTACTGTCGAAATTACTTGGCTTTAGCATGTGTACTGTCCAGTTTTATCAATAATTTATGCGGATGATTCTCCAGCGGAAGCAGTGAATCCGTGACCATCTCCTTTCCCAGTTCTGATTCCATTTTTACCTTAATCAGTCTGCTCTGGGCAAATGCGTTTCTTGATTTATATTCTTCGTTCTGCTCTTTCAGTTCGTTTACGATTTCAATTTTTTTATTCACAAGGTGGTTGCTGTAGATCATGATCATCATGAGGACAAACAGCAACAAAAAATATTTGTAGTGCACTTTGATCTCATCACGGTTCAGAAAATTGCCCTTCACAATATCTATGAAGGTCAGTTTCTTCTGAGGTTTATATGATGATTTCTTTGCCACTTTTTGTTTATATTTTTATTCCGGTTCTCATTTTAGCACTACGCGCGCGGGAATTTTCTTCTATTTCACTTTCGTCCGGTACGGTAGCTTTACTTTTCAGGAGTTCAAACGCCTTTTCATAATTGCCATACACGTCTCTTTCCGGCTCGCCCTCAAACATGCCGTTCTTCAGAAACCGCTTTACCAGCCGGTCTTCCAAAGAGTGATATGAAATAACCACAAGCCGGCCGCCGGGCTTCAGCACCCTGTATGCCTGCTGCAGCATTTCCTTCAGCGCCTCCAGTTCCTGATTCACCTCTATTCTGATAGCCTGAAACAACTGCGCAAAGAACTTATTTCGCTTATGCTGAGGGATATACGAGAATAAATTCTTCAGATCCTCCGTGGTTGCTATTCTTTTTGTTTTTCTTTGATGAACAATTTCGCGGGCCAGCTTTCTGGCTTCACGAAGTTCTCCATAATAGTAAAAGATGTCTGCCAGCTGTTCTTCCTCATAATCATTCACCACGACTCTGGCATCCAGGGTTTGCATCACATTCATGCGCATATCCAGCGGCGCATCGCTCCGGGTAGAAAATCCGCGTTCAGCCTCATCAAACTGATGAGAAGACACCCCCAGGTCTGCCAGAATGCCGTCTGCACCGCTCACCCCATACAGCAGCAGGGAGTTTTCCAGATAGCGGAAGTTCTGGTTAATCAGCGTGAAGCGGGAATCCTGTATCTCATTAGCCAAAGCATCCAGATCCTGATCAAAAGCATAGAGTCTTCCGTGGTCCGAAAGCCGGGACAGGATTTCCCGGGAATGCCCGCCGCCGCCAAAGGTACAGTCCACGTAGATTCCGGCCGGATTAATTGCCAGCTGATCTACGCTCTGTTTCAGAAGGACGGGATTGTGATACATATAAAAGGATGTGTTTTTGTTTTTGTTTTTTAATTCTCATCATCGAAACTGATGTCGCCCATAACCTGTTGCGCCAGCATGGCAAAATCTTGCTGTGATGCCGCAATAACTTCTTCATAAGCTGCTTTGTCCCAAATTTCAAACAACTCGCCGGCACTGGTGATGACCACCTCTTTGGTGAGATTTGCAAAAGCAGTTAAATCTTTCGAGATTTGCAACCGCCCGGCGCTGTCCGGCTCCACAGTCTTAAGACCCGCGGTAAATGTGCGGATGAAATCTGCGTTTTGCTTGTTGAAACGGTTCAGCTTATTAATCTTCGTCATCAGCTTTTCCCAGCCCTGCATGGGATATACCTCCAGACAGTGCTGAAACACAGAACGCTTCACCACAAAGGATTCACCGGCATAGCTTTCCATCTGCTTCGCCAGCGAAGAAGGAAGTTTCAGCCGACCCTTGTCGTCTATCTTGCATTCATATGTGCCAATGAAATTTATCATTTGGGACAAATTTATATATTTATTTCCAAAACCTCCCACTTTTTCCCACTTTTTAACTTAATGTGAATAACTTTTGAAAAGAGAAACCCGCAAAATGTAAGTAATTGACGCAAAACGCGTTGAGCAAAAAAGTATGCATCACCTAAAATCAGGACTCAGAAATAAGTTGTTTACGAAAAAAAATGCTATTTTTATAAAATATTAAAGAGCAGCATAAATCCAAAAATCAAATTTGTAATTTTGCAGGGCTTGAATAAGATCTATGATTTTTAAAACCAAAAAACAGAAAAAATTCTCTTTCATTGAGGAGGGCGAGGGGACACCTATAGTGCTTTTGCAAGGACTGATGGGCGGACTGAGTAATTTCACCAAATTGATAGAGTTTTTTTCTACCAGAGGATATAAAGTATATTTCCCCACCCTGCCCGTATACGATTTGCCAATTCTGAACACCAATTTGTCCAGTCTGGCGAAGTTTGTGGCCAGATTCATTTCTGAGGAAGTAGGAGAACCCGCTATTGTAGTGGGCAATTCTATGGGCGGACATGTGGGACTTATCCTGACCCTCTCCAGACCGGAACTGGTAAAATACCTGGTGCTCACCGGCAGCTCAGGATTATATGAACGGTCTTTCGGCGACAGTTTTCCGCGGAAAAACGACCGCGAATACATTCGTAAAAAAGCAGAAGAAGTTTTCTATGACCCCAAAGTGGCCACCGAAGAACTGGTAGACGAAGTGTTTTCTGTAGTGAATGACCGAAGCAAAGGCATTAAAACCGTAATGCTGGCCAGAAGCGCCATTAAACACAATATGGAACCGGAACTCCACAAAATTCAACCACCCACCTGCATCATCTGGGGCAAACAGGATAATGTAACACCACCAGATGTGGCCGTAGAAATGGACCGCCTGATTCCGGATTCAGATTTGTTCTGGATTGATGAATGCGGTCATGCAGCCATGATGGAAAAACCGGACGCCTTTAACCAGATTCTTTATGACTGGTTGAAAAGCAGAGCATAGCACCCGATATTTACCGGAAATAAACATTTCCATTTTTTTTTAAACTGAAAATATGACTGTCAAAACAGTTTCGTTTGTCAAAAGCTCCGGAAAGTGGCAGGAATGCCCGGAACCCACCCTTCCGGAATACGCCTTCATCGGCCGTTCCAATGTGGGAAAGTCTTCGCTGATCAATGCCATGATGAACCATAAAGATCTGGCCAAAACCTCTCAGACCCCCGGAAAAACCCAGCTCATCAACCATTTTCTGGTCAATGAAAATTGGTACCTTACGGATTTGCCCGGCTATGGATACGCCCGTGTTTCCAAAGTTTTGCGGCGCGACTTTGAAAAACTGATTACCAATTATATTCTGAACCGGAAAAACCTGGTGAACCTTTTCGTGCTGGTAGATGTACGCCATGAGCCACAGAAAATTGATATTGAATTTATAGAATGGTGCGGTGAAAACGGCATTCCATTTTCCATTGTATTCACAAAAGCAGATAAACTGAAGCCCAATGCAGTGATTAAGAATGTGGAAAGCTACAAAAACGAACTGCTGAAAACCTGGGATTCGCTGCCTGAACTGTACGTCACATCTGCCGAGAAGAAAGAAGGAACCGATGAGATTTTAAAATTCATCGGCAAGACCAACGATTTCCTCCAACAAAATCACGTCCGTTTTGATGAATAAGCCCGTATGGCATATCCAGACCTTCCACGAGCTCTCTACTAGTGAACTCTATAAAATATTGCAGGTGCGAGCCGATGTTTTTGTGGTGGAACAGAACTGTCCCTATCAGGATTTAGACGGGTCTGATGAACATGCCGTGCACATCCGGGCAGAAATAAACGGTAACATTGCGGCCTATTGCCGTATTTTCGCTCCCGGAATTAAATATGATGAAGCATCTATAGGCAGGGTGCTCACAGGAACAGATTACCGCCGCCTGAAACTGGGCAAATCCCTGATGCACATTGCTATATCAGCCATAGAAACACGATATGGCACGTCACAGATCCGGATTTCAGCGCAGGATTACCTCATCCGATTTTATGAAGAATTCGGTTTTGAGAACACCGGAAAGCAATATCTGGAAGACCACCTGCCCCATACCGAGATGCTGAGGCTGTAACAAAGCCCGGATATGGGATACCTATCGGTAAATCACACAGAATGGATTTCAGTCAGTATCATAAAGAAATGCAAACCATAGATTTGGTAAAGGCCAATTTCCAGGCGCTGCTCTATTTCGCATTTTTTACAGTACTGTTTGCCACTCCTTATCTTCTGATCTGGGGGTTTAACAGCATTGATCTTATTCTTGTAGACTTTCGACTGCTCACCATTTCCGGACCGGTTATCGGAATCCTGTTCGGGATTGCACTGCACGAACTGGTGCACGGAATATTCTTTGCCCGCTATGCCAAACAGGGCTTCCGTTCTGTAAAATTCGGGGTGATGTGGAAAATGCTTACTCCATACGCTCATTGCAAGGAACCCCTGAAGGTGAAGCACTATATCAAAGCACTGCTGGCTCCGCTTATTCTGGTAGGAATCCTGCCGGCTGTTGCAGGCATTGCTCTGGGAAATGCTCCGTTACTGTTATTTGGCATTGTGCTGAGCGGCAGTGCGGCAGGAGATTTAATGATCTACAACCTCATCCGTAAAGAAAGTCCCGAAGATTATGTTCAGGATCATCCCACTGAAGCCGGTTACTGGATTTACCGGAAAAAAACCGGAATCAATTGATCTGATCCGCTTTCAACCATCCTTTTTCACCAAAATATTTTTTAAATTTCTGAATTTTGGGTCCTACCACCGCAGAACAATACGGCTGATTGGGATTGGCACTGTAATACCCCTGGTGATAAGCCTCGGCGGGCCAGAATTTCTCCAGTGGCGCCAGTTCCGTCACATATTTCCCCGGCCATTTGCCCGAATTTTCTGAAACCTGAATGGCCGTTTCCGCTTTTTGCTTTTCGTTTTTGTCCTGATAAAAAATCACAGAACGATACTGGGTTCCAATGTCGTTTCCCTGCCTGTTCAGCTGGGTAGGATCATGCAGAAAGAAAAACACTTCCATGAGCTGTTCGTAGCTGATGATATCAGGATTGTAGGTAATCTGAACCACTTCTGCATGACCGGTCGTCCCGGTGCAGACCTCCTCATAGGAAGGATTGGCCACGTGGCCTCCGGCATATCCGGAGATGGCTGCTTCCACGCCTTTAAGCATATTGAAGCAACTTTCTACGCACCAGAAACATCCGCCACCGAAAACCAATTGTGCTGTATTTTGACTGTTATTCATTTTTTGATCAGATAAATTAAGAGGTTGGGCACCATTGCCACTGCAGCAGATGCTGATGATGCAGATAAGGATGAGCAATAACTTTTTCATAGCTGCTGTATAAGTTGAACGGCAAAGTTCGGAATTAATTATGATTGCTCCCAAACTAGTGCGCTGGCACCCAGGATGGCGGCATCTGCCTCATTCAGTTCGCTGAAAACCAGTTTTACTTTGTCCCGGAAGATGGGCAACAAATTTTTCTCCATATGCCGTCTTGCAGGTTCCAGGATAAAATCTCCAGCACGGATGACGCCTCCGAAGAGCAAAATGGCTTGCGGCGAAGAAAACATGACAAAGTTGGCAAATGCTTCGCCCAGTTTCTGCCCCGTGTACCGGAACACTTCTATGGCTGTGGCATCGTTCTTCAGGGCGCATTCGTACACCGTTTTGGCATTGACATCTTTCTCCGCAAAACTGTTCAGCAGAGAATCCGGAAATTCTGCCCGCATTTTTTTTGCGGTGATGGTGATTCCTGTAGCCGAAGCGTATGCTTCCAGACTTCCCTCGGAGCCGGTACTCCAGTGTTTTCTGCCGCCGGGCTTCACAATGGTATGCCCCAGTTCTCCGGCAAATCCGTCATGGCCGTACACGATTTTGCCACTGCTTACAATGCCTGCTCCCACGCCGGTGCCCAGCGTGATCATAATGAAGTCCTGCATTCCCCGGGCAGCGCCGTACATCATCTCGCCCAGTGCAGCGGCATTGGCATCATTGGTCATTTTACAGGGGAGATTAAACCTTTTGGTCATCAGCTCAGCGAAAGGAATGACGCCGGTCCAGCGCAGATTGGGTGCCTGCTCGATGGTTCCTTTATAGTAATTGGCATTGGGCGCTCCGATTCCTATGCCGGCAAGTTCCCGGTCAGTGCAGTATTGTGAAATCAGGGGCTGCAGATTTTCATAAAGTTCGTCTATGAAATCTTCCACTTCTTCATGGCTGTCCGTTTTCATGGAATCTTTTGCCAGAATTTCGCCCCGGTGATTCACCAGTCCAAATTTGGTATTGGTTCCCCCGATGTCGATGCCGAGAGCCACCTGCTGTGACAGATCAATTATTGCCATTTTGGTTTAAAATTAAAGCAATAAAAGTACAAAAATTAATGATTGATAAATTTTAAAATTTCTGAGGTCCCTGCTGACGCTGTTCAAATCTCATTCAATAAATTTTTCATGGCGGATTACGGGACTGCCGGCTGCCGCACGAAATCATCTTCCATGAAGTCAAACTATCCGTTTATCCGCTCAACGAGTCGGGAGACTTTGAGCCGTTCAGTTCCTTACTCATCATAATTATTATTTTTCCAAAATTCATTCTTACCCAAAACCCCCGCTGCCGCACGAATCCTTTCGTGTGGCACCAATATTTAAATATCCACAAAAATCAAAACACCCCGCTGCTGCACGAAACGAAATTCGACGGAGTCAATCCTTTCGTGTGGCCGGTAATATTTTAAAGATCACCACCAATCAAAAATACTGAAAACTTCTGTATGATGCAAAGACATTATTACCTTGTGATGCAATCGCACGGGAGCGGGGAGTACACAAGGTCTGTATATTTTATCTGATATCTAAACAAATCACCGTCTAAGTTCCCGTCAGCCAGATGATTGATGCTGTGGCTGCCCACAGCTCTGCCAAGGGTGTCGTACCAGTTGTAGGCTTTGCAACCACTCATGGCATTCACATTTTCACACAAAAAAACGGGCAATTGAAATTGCCCGTTCTGCTTGATCAGTAATCTGATGATTATGTGGGTATCTCACCTTTGAAGAGGAATGAAATGGTTTCTTTATTCACCTTATCCACCATTTCACTGAAGAGATAGAAGGATTCCTGCTTATAAATCACCAGCGGATCTTTCTGCTCATACACCGCACCCTGAGACGATCTGCGCAGATCATCCATTTCACGCAGGTGGTTTTTCCAGTTTTCATCTATGATGGAAAGTGTAATATTCTTTTCAAAATCATCAATCAGGCTCTGACATTTCGTATCAAACGCTTTCTGCAGATCTGCCACTATGGTCAGTGTTCTGGTTCCGTCTGTAAAGGGAACCTGAATCATCTTGAACATGGAACCCTGGTTCTGATATACGTTTTCAATAATCGGGAAGGATTTTTCCTTCATCAGTTCCAGACGGTTTTTATAATCTTCCTCGGCAGCTTTGTACACGATATCGGTCAGTTCCGGAATTTGCTTGTTTTTAAAATCATTCTCGGAAACAGGAGCTTCCATGGTGAAATACTTAATGATTTCATACTCAAACTCCTTATAGCTTCCTTCGTTTTTAGCAGTAGTTACAATGGATTGTGCCACATCAAAAATCATATTTGAGATATCATACTTCAAATGATCACCAAACAGGGCGTTCTTTCTTCTTTTGTAAATCACATCACGCTGCTTGTTCATGACATCATCATACTCCAGTAATCTTTTACGGATACCGAAGTTGTTTTCCTCTACTTTTTTCTGCGCTCTTTCTATGGACTTGGAAATCATGGAATGCTGAATTACTTCACCTTCCTTGTGTCCCATTCTGTCCATCATTTTTGCAATTCTTTCAGATCCGAAAAGCCGCATCAGGTTATCTTCCAGCGATACATAGAACTGCGAGCTACCGGGATCTCCCTGGCGGCCGGCACGTCCGCGCAACTGTCTGTCTACCCTTCTGGAGTCGTGTCTTTCTGTTCCGATGATGGCTAAACCTCCGGCTTCTTTCACGCCTTCTCTCAGTTTAATATCGGTACCACGTCCGGCCATATTGGTGGCAATCGTCACCTGACCCGGGCGGCCTGCTTCTGCAACAATTTCTGCTTCTTTCTGGTGCAGTTTGGCATTCAGAACCTGGTGCGGAATTTTTCTGAGTTGCAGTGCTTTAGACAACAACTGCGAGATTTCTACAGAAGTAGTACCCACCAGCACCGGGCGTCCGGCAGCGGTTAAGCGTTCCACTTCTTCTATAACGGCATTGTATTTTTCACGATTGGTTTTGTATACCAGATCCTGTCTGTCATCCCGCTGTATAGGGCGGTTGGTAGGAATCACCACTACATCCAGTTTGTAGATCTGCCACAATTCTCCTGCTTCGGTCTCGGCGGTACCGGTCATCCCTGCAAGTTTATTGTACATACGGAAATAGTTCTGAAGGGTCACGGTTGCAAAAGTCTGGGTAGCCGCTTCAATTTTCACGTTTTCTTTGGCTTCAATAGCCTGGTGCAGTCCGTCAGAATAGCGTCTTCCGTCCATAATACGGCCGGTTTGCTCATCTACAATTTTCACTTCACCATCAATCACCACATACTCATCATCTTTCTCGAAAAGCGTGTAGGCTTTCAGCAGCTGGTTCATGGTGTGCACCCTTTCAGATTTTACGGCAAAATCGCGGAAAAGTTCTTCACGGGCGGCAAATTCTTCATCCTTGGAAAGGTTTTTGGCCTCCAGTTCGGCAATTTCTGTAGCGATATCCTGCAGTACAAAAAAGTCTTTATCATCATTACCCTGAGACATGTACTCCACACCCTTATCGGTAAGATCGATCTGGTTATTTTTTTCATCAATCACGAAATAAAGGTCTTTATCCACCTTCGGCATCTCGCGGTTGTTGTCTGCCATATACTGGGCTTCTGTTTTTTGAAGCAGTGTTTTGTTTCCGCTTTCAGACAGGAATTTAATCAGTTGTCTGTTCTTGGGCAAACCTCTGTACGCCTGCAGCAGTTTGAAGCCTCCATCCTTGGTATTTCCGGCTGCAATAAGCTTTTTGGCTTCGTTAAAGATCTGGGTAATGGTTTGTTTCTGCACAGCGACAATGCGGTCCACAGATGGCTTCAGCACATCAAATTCCTGGCGGTCGCCCTGAGGCACGGGTCCGGAAATGATAAGTGGGGTTCTGGCGTCATCTACCAGCACGGAATCTACCTCATCCACAATGGCAAAGTTCAGTTCTCCCTGTACCAGTTCGGTGGGAGATGTTACCATATTATCTCTCAGATAATCAAATCCGAATTCGTTATTGGTTCCGTAGGTAATGTTACAGTTATATGCTTTTCTTCTGCCGTCAGAGTTGGGCTGGTGATTGTCTATACAATCTATGGAAAGTCCGTGGAACTGGTACAGCGGCCCCATCCACGCAGAGTCACGTTTTGCCAGATAGTCGTTCACGGTTACTACGTGTACGCCGCGTCCCGGCAGTGCATTCAGGTAAATAGGCAGAGTTCCTACCAGTGTTTTACCTTCACCCGTGGCCATTTCGGCAATTTTACCACTGTGCAGGACTACCCCACCGATGAACTGAACATCATAATGCACCATGTCCCATACAATCTCGGTTCCGTGTGCATTCCAGGTGTTTTTCCATATGGCCTGATCGCCCTGGATTTCAACAAAATCTCTGGTTTCGGCCAGTTCCCGGTCCCAGTCTGTAGCGGTCACCCGGATTTCACCGTTCTGTGCCCATCTTCTGGCGGTTTCTTTAACCAGGGCAAATGCTTCGGGAAGAATTTCGTTCAGTACTTTTTCTTCCAGTTGGTAAGCTTCCTTGTTCAGGGTTTCCACTTTGTTGAAGAGGGCTTCCTTTTCATCAATATTGGTGGTAGTCTGAATCTGTTCTTTAGTTTGTGCAATCTGATCTGTAACGCTGGCAGATGCCGCTTTAATTTTTTCGCGGAAAGCGTTTGTTTTCTCCCTTAATCCGTCATCAGTAAGTTCGTGGATCGGTCCTTCCACTGCTTTAATTTTGCCTACTACTTTTTTTACTTCCTTAAGGTCTGACTCGTTTTTGTCGCCCAGAAAGCTTTTAAGAACTTTGTTTAAGAAACTCATTTATTTCATTTTTTGGTGCACAAACGCTGCTGTACACAACTGTATTATTAAAAAAAGGCTAATGCAAGCTGCAGTAGCCGTGTGCTATATCTGTTTAGTATTCATCCTCATTCCAAAGGAAATCCTCATCTGTAGGATAGTCACTCCAAACCTCTTCTATAGATTCGTAAATTTCGCCTTCATCTTCAATTGCCTGAAGGTTTTCTACCACTTCCATAGGTGCGCCGGTTCTAATGGCATAGTCTATCAGTTCAGCCTTGGTCATTGGCCAGGGTGCATCGCTTAAATAAGAAGCTAATTCTAGTGTCCAGTACATTTTTTTCTGTGTATTATAAATTTTTGCAAAAGTAAAAAAATTGATGAGAAAAAAAACCTTTTTCCGTCTGATTTTCAATTAATTTGATTTTGTCATCTGCCATCGTTTTCCGTAATCTCATTTACGTGAACAGGCGGTCAGATTTCCGTCATTTTCTCAAAAACCATTCCATAAACTTTTTTATGCCATTTTGGAAAGCAGTCACCGGCTGATATCCCAGCAGATTTGTCGCTTTCCGGATGTCTGCATGAGTCTTTCTCACATCTCCCGGTGGCAGCGGCAACTCTTTCCGAACCGCTTTTTTACCCAGATTCTCTTCCACCAGAGCGAGCATTTCATCTAATGTAACCGATTGATTCTCACCTAGATTAATAATTTCATATACCGAGTCATGCTTTTCCAGATACTGTACAGCTTTCAGAATTCCGTCTATAATATCCTCTATATAGGTATAATCTCTGGCAGTAGATCCGTCTCCGTAAAAGGGAATCTCAGCATTTTGAGAAATCATGCTGCTGAACTTGTGAATAGCGAGATCCGGGCGCTGACGCGGGCCATATACTGTGAAAAACCGCAGCTGAATCATGTCTATATCATACAGATGATGATACACATGGCCCATAATTTCACCACACCTTTTGGTGGCTGCATAAGGGGAAACAGGCCGGTCCACAGAATCTGTTTCTGCAAAAGGAACCTTTTCATTATTGCCATAAACACTTGAAGACGAGGCACAAACAAATTTACCAACCTTGAAGTCGCGGCAAAGTTCCCAAAGGTTCATGCTGCCACGGATATTCACCTCCTCATATACCAGCGGGCGATCAATGGAAGGTCGCACCCCCGCCAATGCCGCAAGGTGAATCACCATATCGATCTGATGACCGGCAAAAATTTCGCGTAGTCCGGAGACCTCCCTTATGTCCTGAAAGTAAAGCCTGTACTGCTCTGAAGCGGAGTCTGCTGCCAGTTTACTGATGTCCTGCTCCTTTTCCTTAAAATCAAAAACAGTATTTTTGCCCAGTGATTCCAGTGTATTCTTAATTTTAATCTGATAATCATAATAGTCATCAAAATTGTCAACATTAATGACAGAATGTCCGTTTTTTAATAATTGTTCTACCAAATGTGATCCTATAAATCCACTGCCGCCGGTTACCAGGTATTTCATCTTATATGTTTAACGCACAAATTTAATTAAAATCAAATCATTAATTTTACTCAAAATATTCTGCTATGCAATTCCAGGGACAAATCCGGAAAATGATCACTGAAAACGGCCAGCCCATTCAATATTATCTGAATCTGAGCCATGACCTGATCAACATTAATCAACTGATACACAAAAAAATAAAAATACGCCATTCCGGATATGAATGCATGAACTGCAGCAGTGATGAAAAAATATTCCGGATGGGATTCTGCAAAAAGTGTTTTTTTGAAAGCCCTTATGCCAGTGACACCATCATCCGGCCGGAACTTTCTACCGCACACCTGGGCATTGCAGAACGCGATCTTGCGGTAGAACAGGAAATCCAGCTACAGCCTCATATTGTGTATCTGGCCTATACCGGCGATGTAAAAGTAGGCGTAACCCGGGAATCCCAGGTGCCCACCCGCTGGATAGACCAGGGTGCTACCTTCGCACTTGCCATTGCCAAAACAGACAACCGCTATGAAGCGGGGATGATTGAAGTGGCGCTAAAAGCTCACCTGCCCGACAAAACCAACTGGCGGAAAATGCTGCAGGATGATTTTGAAGACGACCTGGATTTACTGGATTTCCGCAATAAAGTTGCCGAATATTTCCCCGATGACTTCAGGAAATTTTCTATGGACAACGGAAATGTGGTGAAGCTGGACTATCCCTACCAGGCACCTGAAAAAATCACGTCTTTTACGCTGGATAAAAATCCGGAGTTCGAAGGCATTCTGACCGGCATCAAGGGTCAATACCTTCAGTTTGAAGGTGGACATTTCATTAATGTGCGGGCTCATGAAGGGTATGTGGCAACCCTGGAAATCATGAAAAACAATCCCTCCATATCCTAATCATGTAATTTTTGTACCGCAATATGTAAAAAATCCCGCAAGGGTTTACGCTACTTTTGCTTGAAACCCAACCCCTTGAAAAAAAAACATTTCAAACCCTTCAGTATTGTCCTCGGAATTCTGTTCCTGCTGGTGATTATGGCGCATTTCGGCCTCAATTTCTGGCTGAAAAACCGCCTGCCCGATTATCTGAAAAACAACTCCGATTATCTGGTAACCTATGCCATGCTGGATGTACATCTGGGCACCGGAAACATCCTGGCTACCGGAGTTTCCGTCAATAATAAAAATCCTCAGAATCAGCACGTCATCGGACTTCAAGGAACCATAGATTCTGTATCCGTTTCCCGTTTTGGCATCCTGGATGCGCTTTTTTACAAACGAATCAGCAGCACCGAACTTTTTCTGAAAAATCCGTCCCTCAACATCACCCTGCAAAAGCCACGGAAGGAACAATCTGTAAAAGAAAGAAACCCCAACGTTCTGGAGAATATCTATATTACGGATGGAGACATCAGCATCTACCGGCACAACCGGCAAAAGTTCCTGTCTGTAAACAACCTCAATCTCAGCGTAGAGAATCTGCAGATGACGGAAGAATCGGTAGAAAAAAAACTACCGCTTGTATTTGACCGGTATAACATCCGGGGAAATAACTTCTTCTTCCGGCCGGATAACGTGTATGCGTTCACCGCAACGGAAATTACCACCCGCGACAATCAGATGAGCATTCAGGATTTCCGGATGCACCCGCTTCTGAGCTTTGCTCAGTTCCGCAAATACTATCCAAAAAAACGAAACCTTTTTGATTTTAAAGCCCGGGAAATGGACTTCCGGGATATGATTCTGAAAAACAACCAGATTACCCTTACCGAGGTCCGCCTGGAGCATCCCGATCTGAAATTGTATACGACAGATGCACAACCGGAAGAAAAAGAGAGCAGTTTTACTTATGATCTGAATCTGGAAGATCTGTGGCTGAATCATGCCAAAATCAATATGATGAAACCGGATGGCTCGCCCAAATTTACGGCGGCAGACCTGAATGCCCATATCAATAAGCTGGTCATGAACGATGAAACCGCCAGGGGAAACATTCCATTTTTGTATCAGGACTTCAACATATCCGGACAGCAATTACAATATATTTCCAAATCAGAAAAAATAAGAATCGGTGCCCTGACCACAAATTCCAAATCTGCCGATTTGCATCTGGTTTCAGTACAGTCCGTGAATCCGTCTGCAGCTGCTACCCGTATGAACCTTCATGCGCCCAGGCTTCAGGTTCGCATGAATGAGATGAAATTTGAGGACAACAAGCTGAAACTTGATATAGAAAATGTACTGGTACAAAATCTTGAGGGAAAAATTGCCTCTCCAAATACGCCCCCGGCAAAGAAGAAAGCTTCTTACAACAGCATCGCTTTTCCACTGAAAATAAACAGTATTGAACTGAAAAACGCCGATTTTATCTACGAAAAAGACAGCCAACCATTAGCACTTCAGAAACTGAATGCACGGCTGAGCCGGATTGAGATGAATGAACAAACCGTGAAGCAGGGACTGCCGTTTTCGGTAGGAGATTACAGTATCAGTTCGGAGAATTTGAACTATCGCACACCGTTTTATCAGATATCTTCCGGAGGGATACAAATGAACAAAAGCCGGATGCAGATTTCGGACTTTGCCATGACCCCCACGGTCACGCGGGCACAATTCATCAAAATGATTCCGGTGGAAAAAGATTTGTACACCCTGCGGGTAAACCAGATCAACGCCAGTGGCAGCTGGGATCTGCTCACGGATCAGCAACACCTATACGCCACACAGGTCACACTCCTTGGCGCCAATGCCAATATTTTCAGGAGTAAGATTCCCAAGGATGATCCTTCTATAAAACCCATGTATTCCGAGCTTTTAAGGAAAATAAAGTTTCCCCTGATCATAGAGCAACTGGACCTTAAAAATTCTTTACTGGAATATGAAGAAGACACCCAACAAAGCGAAGGCCCGGGCAAACTGACCTTCGGGAACTTTAATATGAATGTAAAAAATCTGAACTCGGCAAAATCCCCCGGCAAACCCACCGCCATCACCATTACGATAAATTGCCGCTTTATGAATGCCTCACCTATGCATGTGAAATGGCTGATGGATTCTGCCAGCAAAAATGACGCCTTCAGCATTTCCGGGAATATCTCAGATCTGAACGCCGTACGCATCAATGCCTTTATAGAGCCTTACCTGAAAGCCAAAGCCACCGGAAGCATTCAGGATCTAATTTTTGATTTTAAAGGAACCATATCCGGACTGCACGGAACCATGCAGATGAAACACAAGGGCCTGAAAGTGGATTTACTGAAGGAAACCGGCGAAAAAAGAAAAGTGCTGTCTGCGGTCATTAATCTTTTTGTGAAATCAAATTCAGGAGCGCTGCCACCTTCTGTGGTGGTAGATGATGTGAAACGCGACCCGTCCAAATCATTCTTTAATCTGTTCTGGAAAGGTATAGAAGAAGGTTTAAAGAAAACCCTGATTGGTAAGAATATAGAAAACACCGAGCAAAGCATGAAGAATACGGTAACCGATACGAAATCTACGGTGCAGGACGTCAAATCCAAAGTGCAGGGCGCAACTTCTACGGTAAAAGGAACAATAGACGATACCCGGGAAAAAATCAAATCAAAAACCGCTGCAGAAGATCAACCTGAAAAGGGCAATCTGCTGCAGCGGCTGTTCAGGAAAAAGGAAAAGCAGTCTGACTGATCTTCCGCCCTATCTTATTCAAAGTTATACTCATCCAGGTCATCTACGGGAATATTGCGCAGAAAATCGTCAAATTTTTCACCGCAATAATTACTTTCGGCACCATAGGAATCAATGATCATTCCCTTGTTGCCATCCGTATCCTTTGCTACATACAATACTTCATTGTCTTCCGGATTACTAAACCCTTCGAAACGGAACGTTTTCAAAATATGGAGTTCTTCCGGGCGGTAAGATTTCTCTGAATCATTCAATTTCATTTCGCCGTCTTCATTCATTTTAAATTCCCGGGTAATCCCTTTGTCTGCTAATTTTTGCATGACCTGACTCAGGGTCAGCATCGGTTTGGGTGTGCTCATGTTATGTCTGTTTTGTGATTACTTCAAAAATAATCATTAAAAGTGAAAGTAGTCTTATAAAATTCCTGCGAAACTTTATTTAGAAAGAGTACAAATTCCGGGAATTCCTGCAATCGATTATCCTTTCAGCGCTGTAATTTCGTCGCGGAGTTTTGCAGCGGTGATAAAATCCAGATTTTTTGCTGCTTTTTCCATAGCTTTCTGTTTTTGGGCAATGAGCTTGTCCAGATCTTCGCTGCTGTAGGATGCCCGTTCTTCTGCCACCTGCTGCAGTATTTCTTTCTGCGTATAGCGGTCATCCGGGAAATCCTTGGCCCGGCCCACCAACGCTTCAGAAATCTTTTTATTAATCTGTTTGGGCTGAATATTGTTCTCGGTATTATACGCCATCTGTTTCTCCCGGCGGTAAGCCGTTTCGTCCATGGCGGTCTGCATACTTTTGGTGATTTTATCGGCGTACATAATGGCCCGGCCGTTTATATTTCTTGCGGCTCTTCCCACCGTCTGTATCATAGACCGTCTCGACCTCAGCATTCCTTCTTTATCGGCGTCCAGAATCGCTACCAGGGATACTTCCGGCAAATCCAGTCCTTCCCGCAGAAGGTTTACACCAATGAGCACATCAAACAAGCCGGTACGCAGATCCTGCATAATCTGAATACGTTCCAGGGTTTCCACATCTGAGTGAATGTAGCGGCAGCGGATTCCAAATTTGGTAAAATACCGGGTAAGTTCCTCGGCCATTTTCTTGGTGAGGGTGGTAACCAGAACCCGTTCATCAATCTCGGCTCTTTTCTGTATTTCTTCCATCAGATCATCAATCTGATTCAGGGTGGGCCGCACTTCTATCACCGGGTCCAGCAATCCTGTAGGGCGAATAATCTGTTCTATATAAGCACCGCCTGTTTTCTCCAGTTCGTAATCTGCAGGCGTGGCAGAGACATAAATGACCTGGTTTTGCATCCCCTCAAACTCCTCAAACTTCAGCGGACGGTTATCCATCGCTGCAGGCAGCCTGAATCCATACTCCACCAGAGATTCCTTGCGGCTGCGGTCTCCGCCGTACATGGCATGAACCTGAGGAATAGTGACATGGCTTTCGTCAATGACCATCAGATAGTCTTTCGGGAAATAGTCCAGCAGGCAGAAAGGTCTGGAGCCGGGCGTTCTGCCGTCCAGATAGCGGGAATAGTTTTCAATTCCGGAACAATAACCCAGTTCGCGAATCATCTCCAGATCCAGTTCGGTACGCTCCAAAAGCCTTTTGGCTTCCAATGGTTTTTCTATGCTTTCAAAGAAGGAAACCTGCTTCACCAGATCATCCTGAATTTCCCGGATGGCCCCATTTAAAGTTTCCTTGGAGGTAACAAAAAGATTGGCCGGATAAATCTGAATTTTATCAAAGGAAGACATCACGTTTCCACTTACCGGATCAAAACTCTGAATCCGTTCTATTTCGTCACCGAAAAACTGCACCCGGATGGCATTATCTGCATACGCCGGAAACACATCAATCACATCACCCTTTACCCGGAATGTCCCCCGCTGAAACTCATTCAAAGTTCTGGCATAGAGCGCATTGACCAGCGCATGCAGGAACGCTGTCCGGGTGATTTTACTTCCGGTTTCTATGGCAATGAGCGATTTATTAAATTCATGAGGATTCCCGATACCATAAATACAAGATACCGAGGCCACAATCAGGACGTCCCGGCGGCCGGAGAGCAGACTGGCTGTCGCCGAAAGTCTTAGTTTCTCTACTTCTTCGTTAATAGAAAGATCTTTTTCGATATAAGTACCGGTGGTGGCAATATAGGCTTCGGGCTGATAATAATCGTAGTAAGACACAAAATATTCTACCGCATTATCCGGAAAAAACTCCTTGAACTCCATAAAAAGTTGTGCCGCCAGCGTTTTATTATGCGCCAGTACAATGGTAGGCCGCTGTATATTTTGTACCACATTGGCCACGGTAAAAGTTTTACCGGAACCGGTAACCCCCAGCAGCGTCTGGTATTTTTCTCCCGCTTCCATGCCCCGGGTTAATTTTTCTATTGCCTGAGGCTGATCTCCGGTTGGCTTGAATTCTGAATGCAGATTGAATTTCATTTTTCCTGATAATATAAATCAAAGTCAATATGCTGAACAATGACTCTGCAAAATTATGAAAAAAGAAATCAGGAAAACGAAGCGCCCTGATTCAGAACTGCATATGGGTCTCGTTATCTTTTCTGCAGGGTAGATGGTTCTATGTACACGTCTGCGCCGAAAGGACTCAGTGTTTTCTTATTGCCCACAAAATTGTTCATCTTTCTAAACGGAGAATCGCCGAAGCCGGCAGCCATCTTGGCGGCAGCAAGATTCAGTGCGGTAGAAAGACCGGGATCCGAGAGCTCACCGAATTCCGCCATAGTCCCGAAATACGCATACGGATTGACTTCATAATCTGCAGAAATCCCTCCGGAAACCGGATTGGGATCGCTGTTTCCATTGACATACGCAAAGGTGATGGGCTGCATGGCCCAGCGGTGTCCCTTATTGCGCTTCTCGTATGAAAGGTAATCGTAGCCGGGGGAATCAAAAAGGGTGTTGGAGCCTACAAACTTTCCATAGGTTTCAGAACCTACCGTAATCACATTGATATATGCACGAAGTCCCTGTATGGTCAGTTCACTGGCAGATGCACTTCCGGCGGAGGTGAGCACATACACCTTACTCAGTTGTAATGTGTTTGCAGTCTGGGTGCCGGTCTGGGTCGTCTGCCCATTGGCAAAATCGTAAATTTTCACACTGTTGGAGAGCGTTTCTGTACTGCTGTACTGCCCGTGCTTCTGATTAAAGTTCAGGTGTACATACGGCTGTCCGGTAAACTGACCGGTAATCATTTGCCCCAATGCTGCAGCAGATTCTACCGATCCACCACCATTGTAGCGCAGATCCAGAATGAGTTCATTGATGCCGTCTGCCTTCATGGTTGCAAAAGCGTTGTTCAGCTCATCATTATAATTGGACCGGAAACTGTTGTACACCAGGTAACCAATGTTTTTTCCGTTTTGCTCAAATTTTTTATAAAAGGCCACCGGATTTTCCTCCAGTACCACTGCGGATAGATTGTAAGACGGTCCGTCTGTAGTCACGATCCCACCCGCGGTCTGCATTACCGTATCTGCTATGGTGATGCTGTACTGCTCATTCAGCAGATCCGTATAGTTATTGGTAGTCAGCGGTGTGTTATTGACTCTGGTAATGACATCTCCCCGTTTAATCCCGGCAAGCGCAGCAGGAGACGCCGGTACCACGTAATTGACAATGCCCACCACGCTGCCCGAGGAGTTGTCTTTCGCGAAAAGCGCAAAATCCATCCCGTTACTTTTGGTCACGCCACTGAAACTGGCCATCAGCGCATCCACATCACTTACAATCCATGAAAAACGATCTACCCGGGGAACCGTATTATATTTGTACAGCAAACTGTAAAACAGCTGGTCGGGTGATTTACCGTTTATCACATTTTGGTACTGACCGGGGTTCATCATCAACTGATCTGCCAATTGCGGCACATCCGGCTGCCAGAGGTACCAGGAGTTGAGTCCACGCCATACAAAATCGTTTACAGAGCCAAAATTCTGATCATCATCTTTGCGACAGGACGCAAAAATTGTAAAAAAAACAATGATTATACTTATTATTTTCGTAAATTTCATCTGACAAATTTGATTAAAATTAAAAACTAATCCATTAATATTCAAAAATATGAAAACTGCACGAATATTCCTCCTGTTATTTTTTGCATTCTTCATCAGTTGTAAAAATAATACCAGCGAAGTGGATATCCCTCAAATCAAAAACCCCACTTACAGAATGTATCAGGTATCCGATGAAGGTGGATATCTGGTTTCATTTCAGGCCAGCAGTGATTTTCACAAACCCTATGCAGTGGTGATTAACGGAATCAAAAAAGTCATAACGCCAACCGAACAAAACGGCGATATGTACAACGTACGGGTCATTTCGCAAATCCGGAGGCTGCATAATTATTCCGTCAATGTCACCAAAGAAGAAAACGGAATTATTTTTCGCAATGTCAGTGGCAGAGTGCATGTACCGGTCCAGTTTGTTCTGGAACAGTGACCTGCCTCCCTCTAATTCTGAAAGAAAAGGGCAGAAAACTGTAAGGAAACAGGCCTTATTTTTGGGTATTTTTAGCAAAATTTTCCTGATGAAAACTACATTGCTTAAATATACTCTGGTTACTGTTATGTTCCTTATTTCATGTAAAGAAGAATCCAAAGCACAGAAATCCGGGGCAAACCACTCCGTTGTAAATAACGCAAACCCCGAAACAGCAAAACGAAACACCAGTATACCGCCCGCTTTTGATGGACAAACCAGAATAAAGGCCGTGAAAACCAAAACCGGTTATACGGTAGAAGCCATCAATGCTGAGCTGGGAAGGCCGTGGGCAATTGTGAATTTCACAGAAGGCAGGTTTCTGACCACTGACAAAAGCGGCCACATGCACATCATCTCTGCTGATGGGCAATCCATATCCCGTATAACCGGCTTTCCGGCGGTAGATGACAAAGGACAAGGCGGGATGCTGGACGTAGCGCTGGATCCGGATTACGCCACCAACCGGACCATCTATTGGTCATTTACGGAACCTTTCAAAGAGGGGAACCATACTGCAGTAGGCAAAGGCCGCATCAGTGATGATGAACAGCGCGTTGAGAATCCTCAGGTCATTTTCCGCGCCACCCCCACTTATGATGGCGATAAACATTACGGAAGCAGACTGGCATTTGATCAGCAAGGCATGCTGTATCTGAGTACCGGCGAACGTTCTGACCGCAAAACCCGACCGCTGGCCCAGGATCAGCAAACATACTACGGTAAAATCATCAGAATCACCCGTGACGGAAAAGCCGCACCCGGAAATCCTGTACCGGCGGGCTGGAAACCCGAAATATTTGCGACAGGCCTCAGAAACCCACAGGGAATTGCGTTTCATCCGGAAACAGGTGAATTGTGGGAAGCAGAAATGGGACCAAAGGGCGGCGATGAGATCAACCTGATTCTCGCCGGCAAAAATTATGGATGGCCCACCATCACCTACGGCGAGGAATACAGCGGTTTGACAATTGGCAGCGGCATCGGTCACAAAGAGGAACTGGAGCAGCCCGTTTATTTCTGGGATCCGTCGGTCTCGCCCAGCGGAATTGATTTCTACACCGGATCCATAGAAGAATGGAAAAACAATCTCTTTGTCGGATGTCTCAGTGGTAATAAAATCATACGGCTGGTCATAGAAGGTCATAAGGTCACCGGTGAAGAATGGTTACTGGAAGACCAGAATGAGCGTTTCCGGGATGTACTGAGTGGTGCCGACGGAAACCTGTACGGGGTCACAGACAGCGGAAAACTGTATAAAATATCAAAAAAATAAATAGAGTATCTTTGCAACGTAAAATTTTAAATTATGAAAAAAATATTTTTAGGGGCTGCCATGGTGGCATTTGGTTTTGCCGGCGCACAATCTGACAATGATGCATTCCGCGGAAGCGGAGACCTTCGTCTGAATCTGGGTGCCAACATTCAGAGCGGCGGCGCAGGGATTGTGACTTCACTGGACTACGGACTGGGCGAAAGTTTTTCTGTGGGTGCACAGGCAGGTTACCTGCTGGGTGTAGATGAAAACGTGGTAGACGGAAAACCTAGAGCAGAACACCGTTTTGACGTGAAAGCTCGTGCCAGTGCGCACCTGGGAGACGTGATCGGCTTGCCGGAAAACTTTGACATCTATCCGGGTCTGAATCTTGGTCTGAAGAATTTTGGTGCCCATGCCGGTGTTCGTTATTTCTTTGACAAAGGATTCGGCGTATTTGCAGAGACTCAGTTCCCGATTGCAAAATTCAATACAGAAGGAATTGGTTACAGACGTTTGAACAATCAGTTTGCGTTTTTGGTGGGTGCTTCTTTTGACCTTATCAGAAGCGGATCTGCACAATAAATAAGAGCTCAGGCTTAAATAACAATAACCGGAAACGTGCTGTTTCCGGTTATTTTATTATTCAGAAATCCTGTCTTCTCAGGCTTCTTCCAGTTTCACGGTAAAGTGACGCAGCAATGGCGGCTCCCAGGTGATTTTATAACCTTTGGTAATTTCGTTTCTTCGGTCATATACATTCTTCAGTCCGGCTGCAATATAATCCATATGATTATTGGTATAGGTACGGCGCGGAATGGCCAGTCTCAGCAATTCCAGCTTCGGATAGCGGTTTTCACGTGTTTCAGGGTCACGGTCTGCCAGCAGGGTTCCAATTTCCACCCCGCGAATTCCGGCTTCCTTATACAGTTCCAGCCCTAAAGTTTGCGCAGGATACTCTTCCCGAGGAACATTCGGCAGAAACTTCAGGGCATCAACAAATACCGCATGCCCCCCAATAGGCTTCTGCACGGGAATGCCGAATTCCATCAGTTTCGCTCCCAGATATTCCACCTGTGAAATCCGGCTTTCCAGGTAATCAAATTCAGTAGCTTCGTCCAGTCCTACAGCCAGCGCAGCCATATCTCTTCCGGCCAGCCCACCGTAGGTGATGAATCCTTCATAAATAATGGTGATATTGGATGCCTGACGGAATACCTCTTCATTATTCAGCGCCACAAATCCGCCTATGTTTACCAGTCCGTCCTTTTTAGAACTCATGGTCATTCCGTCTCCATAAGAAAACATTTCTTTACAGATTTCCTTGATGGTTCTGTGCTCCTGCCCGGCTTCTCTTTTCTTGATGAAGTAGGCGTTTTCTGCATATCGCGCGCTGTCAAAATACACCGGAATACCGTAGCGGTCAGATAATTCCTTTACAGCTTTGATGTTTTCCAAAGAAACAGGCTGCCCGCCGGAGGTATTACACGTTACGGTAATCAGACAGAACGGAACTTGTTCTTTCGGGTACTGTTGGTATACGTTTTCCAGTTTTTCCAGGTCAATATTACCTTTGAAAGGATGCATATTTTCAATGTCAAAAGCTTCGTCTATGGTACAATCTACTGCATGTGCTTTACGCATTTCTATATGTCCCTTGGTGGTATCAAAATGGGAGTTACCGGGAATCACATCTCCGTCTTTTACCAGGACAGAAAAGAGAACATTTTCTGCTGCACGGCCCTGATGGGTAGGCAGCAAAAATCTGAATCCGGTGATGCGTTGTACAGTTTCCTGAAGCTCCTGAAAAGAGCGGGATCCGGCGTAGCTTTCGTCCCCGGTCATCAGTGCACTCCATTGTCTGTCACTCATGGATCCTGTACCGGAATCTGTTAACAAATCAATAAAAACCTGTGAAGATTTCAGGTTAAAAAGGTTAAAATCCGCGTCTTTAAGCCACTTTGCACGGTCTTCCGGCGTGGACTGGCGGATTTCTTCGATCATTTTTATGCGATAAGGTTCTGCGTATGGAAGTTTCATTATGCTGAATATTTTTTAATTGATTATAATAGAAAGGGTCTGCACCATGCAGGCGCTGAAAATGCTGAATCATAGGTAAAGTGATCTTCACTCCGGCGCTTTGAATACATTTTTATCTGAGTGAAATCCGGCCACACCACCACTTACGGCAAATTTCATGGCTGCCGCAGCGCTCATTCCCACCACGGGCTTTACATTCTTTTCATCGGTGACAATCACCCAGCCGGAGATGGCATATGAGTGCGGCAGATACACTGCTACGAAGTCCTGTTTATCCACATCGGTCATATCTTCCTGGGTCAGAAAGCCAATGCGCCAAACCACAGGATTTTCATTAGTTTTCACCCAGACCGGCCGGTTAAATTTCTTTTTGTCTCCCACAAAGGAAGACATCACATCTTTGGTAGGGGTATAAATGTGCTTGATGCCGGGAGTACTTTCCAGAAGTGTATCCATGCGGTCCAGCAGGAATCTGCCCACAATAAATTTATTTCCCAGAAATCCCAGGAGGGTAATGATGCTGATTACTGACAGAAAAACAACCCCGGGATATTTTGCCGAAATGGCCGGATACAGGTTATCTACAGAAGAAACGATGTACCAGATAAAAAAAATGGTAAGTCCGAAGGGACCTACAATCATCAGTCCCTGAAAAAAAGATTTCAGGAGCACGTTGAGTACCGTTTCGGTCTGTATTCGTTTCATATCTGGCAATTATCCGTGTATGGTTTCCTTTTTTCCATAACTCCGGATGACTCCGGCCTCATATTCCAGCCATTCTTCCCAGCGCCGGTTTACTTTTTCGGGATCGCCCAATTGTCTGGCGTAGCCGATAAAAGCGGTATAATGATTGGCTTCAGAAATCATCAGGTCGCGGTAAAAAAACTTTAACTCTTCATCTTTAATGTTTTCGGTAAGCACCTTGAACCGTTCGCAACTCCGGGCTTCAATCATGGCCGCAAAAAGCATTTTATCAACAATCAGATCTTCGCGGCTTCCCTGAATAATGAATTTAAAAAGGTCATTCACATAATCATCCTTGCGAGGACGTCCCAGTTCATAGCCCCTTTTCTTGATGATTTCATGTACCATTTGAAAATGCTCCAGCTCTTCCTGAGCAATGACCAGCAATTCCGTAACGATTTCAGGATATTCCGGCAACATGGTGATCAGGGTAATGGCGTTTGTTGCAGCTTTTTGCTCGCACCAGGCATGATCGGTCAGGATTTCGCTCAGGTTTCCTTCAGCAATATTCGCCCAGCGGGGATCTGTAGGAAGTTTCAGTTTGAACATATTCTTAATTTTTCGGTAAATTTAAGATTATTTAAAAACATAAACCAGCCCAGCCGGAACTTTTCAGAATTATAAGAATTGCTTATATTATTTAAAGATGTTTCGGGTGGCTGATGTTTTTGGTACTCAAATTGAAATTTAATTATCATCAAACATTAAATTTCTGAATTATGAAAACTACAAATTTTATAAAGAGACGTTACGAAAAACTGACCTTACTGATCATCATGCTGTTTTGCAGTATTCTGGCTTTCGCACAGGAGGCTACTGAAACAGTACAGCAATCTGTAACCACCTCTACGACTACCGAGGAATGGGTAACCAACCCTCTTTACTGGGTAATCGGCGCATTGGTACTGATTGTAATCATTGCCTTAATTGCCCGAAGCGGCCGCAAGAACTAAATCACCCAAGTATTATTTTATAGAACCGTATCTGCTCATGCCGATGCGGTTTTTTTGCGTAAAAACTCCAGTATTTTCCAGCCCAGCGCATCTACTTTCTTTAATGCTTCGGCAATGACAACTGCTAAACCCACATTCAAAGCATAAATGAGGAGCAGAAGAACCCACCATTTCATTTCGTCCTGCAGTGCAATTACTGCGAAATAGACGAGGGATGAACTGATGCCTTGTGCAAAATAGTAGAAAATGGCATTTTTGCCAATGTAGGTGAGCCAGTTGGGTTTTGAAATTTTCAGCCGGTTATAGAGCACAAAAAGGGTGACCAGTGAGAATGATGACCAAAATACGTACAGTAATTTCGGTGGAAACTTCGCCTTATTCATTTTTAAGAACAACTCCTTTCCATATTCGCGGAATAGAAAAATCAGAATCAACAGCAAAATACCATACAATACGGGAATCCAGCCCCGTGGAACCTTCTTGCCTTTCAACTGGTGAGCCACCAGAAAAATCCCCAGATAAAGTGCCACATAGCCTACCTGACCCGTAGGATAATAGTGTGGAAAAATATTGAATAACAGCGTAAGTCCGAAGCATATTCCAATAAACCAATTGATATGATTTTTAAAAAACCTCAGAATCAATACTCCCAGAACGGTCAGAATGAAATACACTTTCAGGTACCAGAAACTGCCCATTACCACAGGAAAAGTATCTGCATTGGTATATTGGTGCAAGTACCAGTTGCCCAGATTCTGCCACTGCGGCACATCACTGATGCTTCGGGGCACATATTTGGATCCGAAAGAAGAATAGAAATTTTTCATCCATTCCATCCCGAAAATATGGATGCCGGCCACCTTGAAAAGATAATCCAGGAAAAACAAAAACGTCACGAAAATCATGAACGTAATCTGAAGTTTCAAAAGCCGGTAGAGTGTTTTTTCTACATTGCCACCGGAAGTAATGCCGGACAAAGCGTAGAAGAGCGGAACATCAATCAGTAAAGAAAGCACGCGCATTTCCGTGGGTACATAGAATTGCCCGGACCAGAAAACCGTGTGAATGAAGATGATGGAAAGCGTGGCGAAACCCTTCGCAAAGTCAATATAGAGATCTCTTTTCATACCTGGTGTAATTCATTCAAAGATATTATTTTTCAAGTATGAATCACTACTTACCGGTCATTTTCTTGATGGCATTCAGTTTCATAAGGGCTTCGATAGGCGTCAGGGTATTGATGTCAATTTTCGTGAGCTCCTCGCGGATGTTCTCCAGCACCGGATCATCCAGCTGGAAGAAGGAAAGCTGCATGTTTTCTTCGGTAAGCCGTTTTATAGAATCTTTATTATCTTTCTGGGAACGGCTGCTTTCCAGTGTTTTCAGGATTTCTGAAGCCCGGCGTACTACAGACGCGGGCATGCCGGCAAGCTTGGCTACATGAATCCCGAAACTGTGTTCACTGCCTCCCGGCACCAGTTTCCGAAGAAAAATAATATTCCCCTTATTCTCCTGAATGGACACATGGAAATTTTTGATCCTTTCAAAATTCAGGGTCATTTCGTTCAGTTCATGATAGTGCGTGGCAAAGAGTGTTTTGGGTTTCGTAACATGCTGATGCAGATACTCCGCAATAGCCCAGGCTATGGAAACCCCGTCATACGTGGAGGTTCCGCGGCCCAGTTCATCCAGCAGAATAAGGCTGCGGTCCGTCACATTATTCAGAATGCTGGCCGCTTCATTCATCTCCACCATAAACGTAGATTCACCTGCTGAAATATTATCTGAGGCTCCCACGCGGGTGAAAATCCGGTCCAGTATACCAATTTGAGCATGCTTTGCCGGCACGAAACTCCCGATCTGTGCCAGCAGACAAATAATCGCAGTTTGTCTCAGGATGGCAGACTTACCCGCCATATTGGGTCCGGTCACCATAATAATCTGCTGGGTATCCTGATCCAGATAGATGTCATTGGGAATATACTTTTCGCCCAAAGGCAGGGCATTTTCTATAATGGGATGTCTTCCTTCTTTAATATCAATGGAAAAACCATCATGAAGTCCGGGTTTGGTATAGCTTTCGGTCACGGCCAGCTCAGAAAACCCGACGGCCACATCCAGCTGGGCGATGATGTGGGAATTGTACTGAATCTGATCCATAAAATCCATTACGTAGGCACAAATCCCCCGGTATAACTGATGCTCCAGTATGGTAATTTTCTCCTCGGCACCCAGAATCTGATGTTCATATTCCTTCAGTTCCTCTGTGATATAGCGTTCTGCATTGACCAGGGTCTGCTTGCGCGTCCAGCTTTCCGGCACCTTGTCCTTATGGGTATTTCTCACTTCTATATAATACCCGAAGACATTATTAAAATCTATTTTCAGAGAAGAAATCCCGGTGCTTTCGATTTCGCGGGCACACATCTCATCCAGAAAAGATTTTCCTTTGCTCTGAAGACCACGCAGGTAATCCAACTCTTCAGAAACACCAGCACTGATAACATTTCCTTTGGAAAGCAGAACCGGAAGTTCGGCATTCAGCTGATGGTGGAGATATTCAATGAGCGGAGCCATATCCTGTAGCGGCTCCAGCCAGGCAGCAAAATCATGATGCACACTTAATTTTTCGCGGATTTCCTGTATGCCGGCAAGACTTTGACGCAGATAACCGAATTCTTTCGGTGAGATTTTTTCCGCAGCAAGTTTACCCATCAGCCGGTCCAGATCAGATATGCCTTTCAGAATATTCTGAATGTCGAATTTCAGATGATCTTCATTATTAAAAAACTCTACAAGAGCCAGTCTCCGTTCTATTTCCTGTACACTCTTCAGGGGCAGGATCATGCGTCTGCGCATCAAACGTCCGCCCATGGGCGTGCTGGTTTTATCTATGATATCCAACAGGCTTTTTCCTTCTTTGTGTGCGGGGAGCACCACTTCCAGGTTACGAAGGGTAAAAGGATCCATCATCAGATAATCTTCTTGAGGAATACGCTGTATTTTGGTAATATGCGCCAGCAAATCGTGATGGGTATCCTCTACCAGGTACGCAAAAACAGCACCGGCTGCCGTAATGCCCAGCGTCATTTTTTCAATACCGAAACCTCGCAATGAGGCCGTTTTAAAATGAGCCGTGAGCTTCTCTGTAGCATAATGGTATTGAAATGCCCAGTCTTCCAGCCTGAAGGTACTGCGGTTTTTCACCGCATCCGGTAATTCTTTGGTTCTTTGAAAGATAATTTCGCTGGGATCAAAAGTATCAATAATGTGCAGCAATTGATCTGCATGTCCTTCGGCAATAAAAAACTCACCGGTAGAAATGTCTACCAGCGCCATTCCATAATTTTCCTTTTCCCGGTGCACAGACAGCAGGAAATTGTTTTTTTTGGACATCAGTACCTGGTCATTAAAAGTCACTCCCGGCGTTACCAGTTCAGTCACACCCCGCCTTACAATGCCTTTTACCGATTTGGGATCCTCCAGCTGGTCACAAATGGCCACCCGCAATCCTGCACGAACCAGTTTCGGCAGATAAGAATCTATGGAATGATGCGGAAACCCGGCCAGTTCAATGCTGCTCTCGCCATTGTTACGCTTGGTCAGTACGATGCCCAGAATCTGTGAAGCCCGTACAGCATCCTGCCCGAAGGTCTCGTAAAAATCTCCCACCCGGAACAAAAGCAAAGCATCAGGATATTTAGCCTTGATGGTATTATACTGCGTCATTAAGGGGGTTTCTTTCTTTGCCTTGGCCATGATTTTCAGAAAAATTGGAGCGTAAAAATACAAATAATTTAATCAAAAAACTGAAGTGGCACAAAGAGCACAGTGCGGGTATCTCTTCAGGTTTCTTTCGGGTTAATGCTTTATCTTTGCCGGTATCATGAACAAGCAGACAAAAAAACTGAAACTGGAAGAACTGGGAAGGATTGATGTGGAAGGCTTCAGGCAACTGGAAAAAATTCCGATGGTGGTGGTACTGGACAATGTGCGCAGCATGCATAATGTAGGCGCCATCTTCCGTACAGCCGATGCTTTTATTGCAGAGAAAATCGTATTGTGCGGCATTACCCCTGTGCCCCCGCACAGAGAAATTCACAAAGCGGCACTGGGCGCCACAGAAAGTGTAAGCTGGCAATATGAAGAAAATATAGCAGACGCATTGCAGCAATTGCGGAAGGAAGGCTACCTTATAGCCGGAATAGAACAAACCACAGACAGCATCAGTGCAGAAAATTACAGCATAGAGAAAGGTCAGAAATATGCGCTGGTACTGGGCAATGAAGTGGAGGGACTTACTGCAGAAGCACTCCCGCTGTATGATGATTTTATAGAAATACCCCAGATGGGAACCAAGCACTCCCTGAATGTCTCGGTATGCGGGGGAATCATGATGTGGGAGTTTTTCAGAAATTTAAAATAAAAAAACTGCAAAACCCTGATGGACAATGCAGTTTGAAATAAATCTAATAAAAAGTAAAAATGAAAGGCGACAAAGATACATTTTTAGAATGACACCCTCCAAATTTATTTTTACTTTTTTTCAAAATGCACATCGGTCTGTTATTTTCTGTATTTTTTATTATTTTAGCGTAATGTTTATTAAGGATTATATTTCGAAAGATTATCCTGCCTTCAACTGGTCGGATTCTATAGAGGAAGCCTGTGAGTTTGCCAAAGAATTCGGGTACTCACACGTCTTTATTAAAAAACAAGGCGTGTTTGCAGGGGCGCTGAGCCAGAGTTTTCTGGAGGAGAGCCCGGAAGGAACATTGGGAAGTCTGGAAATCCATTTCGAAAGATTTGCAATTCTGGAAGATGGCAGTATTCTGGATACGGTAAAACTTTTTCATATCTTTAATGCGAATGTAGTACCGGTTATTGGACTTACTGAGAAATATCTGGGGTATATCTCGTGTGACGACATTTTTAATGAATTCTCAAAATATCCCTTATTCTCTGAGCCGGGAGCCATTCTCACCATACAGACTACGAGCAAACATTATTCTTTTACGGAAATTGCAAGAATTGTAGAGTCCAACAACGCCAAAATCTACGGATGCTATGTGAGCGCCATTAACGAAGATAATTTCTGGCTTACGCTTAAAATCAGCAGTGAAAACCTTACCTCAATTGATGAAACGTTCGAGAGATATGGTTACCATGTAGTTCACAAACATTATAACGACGAAAAAGAAGACTTGCTGAAAGACCGTTTTGGTTTCTTTCAGAAATATCTGGAATTTTAATACGCACAGGTACACATGAAAGCTGCTATATATTCGCAAAAAACAGACCTGGACACCTTCCTTTACCTGAGCAGATTTATTTCTGAACTGGCGGGCCGTAATATAGAATCTGTACTGCACGAAACTACCGCCCAGAATCTTCAGTTCTCCAGAGACTTTCAGACCTTTGCCTCCCGGGATGATCTGAAAAACCATGAAGTAGATTTTTTCTTCAGTTTCGGAGGAGACGGTACCATTCTGAATGCTCTGATTTACATTCAGGACCTTCAGATTCCGGTGATCGGTGTCAATACCGGCAGACTGGGCTTTCTGGCCAGCTTCAGTAAAGAAGATATATTCAAAAATATTGACTGTATCATGGCCGGAGATCTGATTCTGAGCAAACGGTCTGTCATAGAAGTATTTACAGAAAAAAACAACATTTCATTCCCCTATGCGCTGAATGACCTGAGCATTGTACGGAAGGAAACCACGGCTATGGTAACGGTAGACACCTACATCAATGATGATTTCCTCACCGTTTTCTGGGCAGACGGCCTTATTGTATCTACCCCTACAGGATCTACCGCCTACTCGCTCAGTTGTGGCGGCCCCATCATAGCGCCTACCAATGATAACTTTGTACTGACGCCCATTGCTCCCCATAATCTGAATGTACGCCCCATCGTCCTGAAGGATGATGTAGAAATACGCCTGAAGGTAGAAAGCCGGGTACCCAGCTATTCACTCTCCCTGGATTCCAGATTATACGAACTGGATATTGATGAAGAGGTGCGGGTGAAAAAAGCACCTTTTGAGCTGCATCTGCTGCTGCCGAAAGACATTACTTTCTATGATAAACTGCGGGAAAGGCTGCTTTGGGGAAAAGACAAAAGGAATTGACCTGTTCCCGTAAATTTCCTTAACTTTACTGCATAAAAATCTGAACACAATAATCTTAAAAAATCAAAAAAATTATGAGCAGAATGTTTCCGGCAGGTGTTGCCACAGGACAAATGGTTACAGACATTTTTCAGTATGCAAAAGAAAACAAATTTGCGCTTCCGGCGGTAAATGTGATTGGCTCCAGCAATGTGAACGCCACTATGGAAACAGCGGCCAGACTGAACGCTCCGGTAATCATTCAGTTCTCTAATGGCGGAGCGGCTTTCAACGCCGGTAAAGGATTGAGCGCAGAAGCGCAAAAATCTGCAATACTGGGTGGGATTGCCGGTGCACACCACATTCACACCCTGGCAGAAGCCTATGGTGCTACCGTAATTCTTCATACAGACCACTGTGCCAAGAAACTTTTACCCTGGATTGACGGCTTGCTGGATGCCAGTGAAGAATATTATAAAAGAACCGGAAAATCTCTGTATTCTTCCCACATGCTGGATCTCTCTGAAGAACCTCTGGAAGAAAATATGGAAATCTCCTGCCGTTATTTTGAGCGCATGGCCAAAATGGACATGACCCTGGAAATAGAACTCGGTGTAACCGGCGGAGAGGAAGACGGTGTAGATAATACCGGGGTGGATTCTTCCAAATTATACACCCAGCCAGACGAAGTAGCTTATGCCTATGAAAAGCTGAAAGCAATTTCTCCGCATTTTACGGTTGCGGCAGCCTTCGGAAACGTACACGGCGTGTACAAACCGGGTAATGTGAAACTGACCCCTGTAATTTTGGATAATTCTCAGAAATTTGTTCAGGAAAAATTCAATACCGGTGAGAAACCTGTGAACTTTGTATTCCATGGCGGCTCCGGATCCAGCCTGGAAGAAATCCGTGAAGCCATCGATTACGGCGTCATCAAAATGAATATTGATACTGACCTGCAGTTTGCTTACACTGAGGGAGTCCGCGATTATATGGTAGAAAAACTGGAATACCTGAAAACCCAGATTGGCAACCCGGAAGGAGATGACAAACCCAATAAAAAATTCTATGATCCGAGAGTATGGCTCAGAAAAGGAGAAGAAACTTTCGGCACACGTCTGGTTCAGGCCTTCGAAGATCTGAACAACGTGAATACACTCAAATAAATCAAAAGCGGGCTATAAAGTTTGAATAATGACAAAATTTTAAACTTTATAGCCTAAATTTGCAGGCGCTGAATCTTCTGATTCAGTACGCACACAATTTAATTTAACATTTCAAGCAGATGGCATTTGACTGGTTTAAAAGAAAAGAAAAAAATATCACCACATCTACCGAAGATAAAAAGGATGTTCCGAAAGGACTCTGGCATCAGACCCCTTCGGGAAAAATTGTGGAACATGACGAGCTGAAAAAAAACAATTATGTTTCCCCGGAAGACGGATTTCACGTCCGCATAGGAAGCGAAGAGTTTTTTGAAATGCTTTTTGACAATGGTAAATACACGGAACTGGACAAAAATGTGGAAAGTGTAGATATCCTGAATTTTAAAGATACCAAATCCTACACAGACCGTCTGAAAGAGGTAAAAGCCAAAACCAAACTTACCGATTCCATCCGGAATGCCACCGGTGAAGTAAACGGAACCAAAATGGTGGTTTCCTGTATGGATTTTTCTTTCATCGGAGGTTCGCTGGGATCTGTAATGGGCGAAAAGATACGCCGTGCGGTAGATTACTGCATGGAACACAAACTTCCGTACATGATCATCTGCCAGTCCGGCGGTGCCAGAATGCAGGAAGCAACGTATTCCCTGATGCAGCTGGCCAAGGTTCAAAGTAAACTGGCGCAGCTTTCTGAAGCCAGACTTCCGTACATCGCTTATCTCTGTGACCCTACCTTTGGAGGGATTACCGCCTCTTTTGCCATGACGGCGGATATCATTATGGCAGAACCGGGCGCTCTGATCGGATTTGCAGGTCCACGCGTCATCAAAGAAACCATAGGCCGCGACCTGCCGGAAGGATTCCAGACTTCGGAATTCATTCAGGAAAAAGGCTTTGTGGATTTCATCGTACGCAGAACCGAGATTAAAGAAACCGTTTCCAAAACCGTAAGGCTTTTAAGTAACGTACACTAATCGAAAATGATCCGAATCTCACCGCCGCCGGTGAGATTTTTTGCGATGCGGAAAGTCACCCTCATATTATTCAAGACGCTCTCTACGCTGAGTTTCCGAAAGATTATCACCTTGCTCAGGATTACGGTTCCCCATCCGCTGCTGTCTCTTTTGGGTTTCTATGCCACGATACAGTCTTTCGCCATCGCACACAAAAATTTTCCGGAAACCAGTTCGGCCAATGGAGTGGGCAATGCGTTCCGGCATGCGCTGTGGACCTGTCTGATTATGATGTACTGCTGTAAGATTTCATCGCCAAAAAAATCCCTGAAATTCTGCAAACGAATCACCGATATGCACGAAGAACTTTTCCCGAATAAACCGCTGGAAACCAAAATGGATCTTCACAATAACCAGGTGGGTATGGATCTTTTCATGGAAATGCTGGAAGGCATACACCGGCAGTTCTTTGAAGCCGGTTTCTTTGTGGAAAAGCTGAAAAGCATGACCCGGGACGCCATTCTCCTGACCGATTTGGAACAAAAGCCGGGACATGTACTGGTGTATCTGGAAAAATAACAGCACAACAGCCCGCTTTCCGGCGGGCTGTATATTTTAATCTGAAGAAACCGTAGTCTCAGGCTTCTACCTTTTCCTCTGCATGTCTCTTCATAAGATGCTGCTGTACATTCTGAGGAACCAGCTGGTATTCCGCAAATTTCATGAGAAACTTGGCTTTACCACCTGTTATGGACCGCAGCGTGGAGCCATAATCATTCATCTCCGCCAGCGGCACGTCTGCCAAAATTTTCTGATAATGCCCTTCCGTATCCATGCCGGAAATCATGGCACGGCGGGTCTGCAGATCACCCATCACATCTCCGGTACTCTCATCGGGACACAGGATTTCTACCCGGTACACCGGTTCCAGCAATTGCGGATTGGCTTTGCTGAATGCCTCCCTGAACGCTCCCGAAGCAGCCAGCTGGAAGGAAATATCGTTGCTGTCTACACTGTGCATTTTGCCGTCATATACAGCAACCCGGATATTCTGGCATGGAGAACCGGTAAGGGGTCCGTTTTTCATCTGCTGCATAATTCCTTTTTTAATAGCGCCGATATAACGGTTGTCTATAGCTCCGCCCACAATGCACCAATAAAAGGCCAGAGTACCGCCCCACGGAAGTTCTTCAATATCTTTCTGCCGGATGTTCATGCCTTTCGGGTCTTCCATGCCTTCATCATAATTCTCTACACGCATATGGATTTCGCCAAACTGTCCTGCCCCGCCCGATTGTTTTTTGTGGCGGTATTCTGCATCGGCGCTACCGGTGATGGTTTCCCGGTAAGAGATTCTGGGGTTTCTCATCAGCATATTCACGCCGTATTCTTTCTCCAGTCTGTACTTCACGAGGTCAATGTGTAATTGTCCCTGGCCGCCCAGCACGGTTTCGTGGGTATCCTGATCTATTTCCAGTATCAGCGTAGGGTCTTCCTCTTTAATTTTATTCAGCGCTGCAAACAGTTTTTCCGTATCGGCAGTATTTTCTGCAAAAACGGCTTTGCGGATTCTGCTTTCAGGGAATTGCATCGGCCTTACCTTACGGTCTGTTCCTCTGGAATTGAGTGTATGATTGGTGCGCACGGATTTCAGCTTTACCGTAACCCCCAGGTCGCCCGCCTCCAGCATATTCACCGGTGTGCGGTCCTTACCTTCAGAAACAAAAATTTGCGCAATGCGCTCTGTCTCACCGGTATCTGCATTCACCAGTTCATCTCCCGGCTTCAGTGTTCCGGAGATGACTTTAAAATAAGAAAGCAGCCCGACCTGAGGTTCAGAACTGGTTTTATAAATAAAAAGGGTGGTTTTACCGTTGGGGTCATAGGCTACTTCGGAGCCGTCTTCCATCACCCGGTTGGGGCGATCTGCCGGTGAGGGCGCTATATCTTCCAGAAATCCCATGATTCTGCCGCTGCCCATATCTTTGAGTCCGGAGGCCACAAATACCGGGAAAAACTGCTGATGCGCCAGCGCTATGGTGATTCCTTTGGCCAACTCTTCTTCAGACAGGGTGCCCGCTTCAAAGTATTTTTCCATGAGACCCTCTTCATTCTCTGCTGCAATTTCCACAAGTGCATTATGCATCTCCACAGTTCTGGCCATTTCACTTTCGGGGATCGGCTTTTTATCCGGTTTACCACCTTCAGTGGGAAATTCATACATGACCATGCGCAGAGCATCTACAATCCTGTTAAATCCATCACCGGAGTTCAGCGGATACTGCAACGGCACCAGTTTGCTGCCAAAACGTTCTTTTGCCTGCTGTAATGTCGCTTCAAAATCAGCTTTCGGATGATCCATCTGGTTGATGACAAAAATTGCAGGCGTTTCAAACTGCTCCACATACTCCCACACCAGTTCGGTTCCTACTTCTACACCACCCGCAGCATTCAGTACAATGAGTGCCGTATCTGCCACTTTCAGTGAGGCAATCACACCCCCTACGAAATCATCAAATCCCGGGGTATCAATCACGTTGATTTTGTTTTTGCGCCAGTTCACAAACATCTGGTGAGAAAAAATGGTGGCTTCCCTTTCATGCTCCAGATCGGTATTGTCACTTACCGTATTGTGCCCTTCTATACTTCCCCTGCGCTTAATGGCTCCGCCTTCAAATAACATGGCCTCTATAAGCGTGGTCTTACCGGAACCGGAATGCCCCAATGTGACCACATTTCGTAAATTTTTTGTGTGTGCACTCATAATATAGATTTTTTAACTGTTTCTCTATCAAGCCTTCAAAAAACGAAATGGTGTGCATTTGGATTTTTTTGGAGAACTAAAGTTACAAAACTTTGCACTGATGAATCAAAAATTTTTCAGATATAAATCATGATTTTTGACATTGCTGAGTTAAAAAACTTATTTTTATCAAAAATTTTCAAAAAATGGTATTAAGCAGAATCTGGTCAGCATTTATCATTATCGCCATTGTGGTGGCCAGCATCAAATATCTCTTCGTTCCGGGATACCATGATATTTATAATGATATGGTAGTAGGCAAAGGCGGTGACACCATAGCCATTACCCAGAAACCCATGGCTGAAATGACGGCAGAAGCAAAGCAGGCTCTGCTCGGCACAGGACATTATGAAAACAATCATATCGGTTACAAAGCAGATCTCGGGCAGCAGCATGTTGAAGTGTACCGCGTTCAGGCTACAGACGGAGTGATCGGGACTTCAGAAACTGCCGTGAAAATCTGCCTGGGACTTATCGGTATCATGACCTTATTTATGGGCTTTATGGGCATTGCCGAAAAAGCCGGGGGCATCAATCTGCTTTCCCGTATGATTCAGCCATTTTTCTCCAAACTCTTCCCCGAAGTGCCCAAAAACCATCCGTCCTTCGGGCACATGATGCTGAACTTCAGTGCCAATCTACTGGGACTGGACAATGCAGCAACGCCCTTTGGGCTTAAAGCCATGGAAAGCCTGCAAACGCTCAATCCTTCTACCGAGCGAGCGAGCAATGCTCAGATTATGTTTCTGGCTCTGCATGCCAGCGGCCTTACGTTGATTCCGGTTTCCATCATCGCCATACGCGCCAGTATGGGTGCAGAAAACCCTACCGATGTCTTTCTGCCCTGCCTCATTGCAACCTTTGCCGCCACCATGGCCGCCATGATTATTGTGTCCCTGAAACAGAAAATCAATCTTTTTCAACCAGTTGTACTGGCTTATGTGGGGGGCATTTCAGCCATCATTGCTGCTCTGGTGGTATTTCTGGTACGGCTGAGTCAGGAAGAACTCGCCAGTTTCTCCAAGGTTCTGAGCAACGGAATCATCCTTCTCATTTTCTTTGCCATTGTACTGGGCGGGATTTATAAAAAAATAAATGTCTTTGATGCCTTTATAGAAGGAGCCAAAGAAGGATTCTGGACCTGTGTGAAAATCATTCCGTATCTTGTAGGGATGCTCATCGCCATTTCCCTTCTGCGTACTTCCGGAGTTTTTGAGGTGATAATAGACGGCATGAAATGGCTGGCTGCCTATGCCGGTGCAGATACCCGGTTTGTAGACGGATTACCTACGGCACTCATCAAGCCACTGTCTGGATCAGGTGCCCGCGGGATGATGGTAGATACCATGACCACTTTCGGGCCCGATAGTTTTGCCAGCAGACTGGCAGGGGTTCTGCAGGGAAGTTCGGACACTACATTCTACGTAATCGCCGTGTACTATGGCGCAGTATCCATTAAAAACACCCGTTATACCGTGGGAGCCATGCTTCTGGCAGACCTGGTAGGCATCATCACCGCCATCGGACTGGCCTATCTGTTCTTCGGCTAAAAATTTAAAACATGATTCACGACAAAGATTATATCATCCGCATTGTAAAACAGTTTTCAGAAATGATTGCCAGCATGCTTCTGGGCAAAAATGAAGGCGAACCTGCAGAAGAAGAACTGGTGTTTGAGACCCGACTCCGGGATGTGTTCAAAATGAGTCTGGAAGAGCTCACCGCTATGAGCACCACTGAACTGAATTCCTGGGTAGAGGCCAGAGATGCAGGCCACCGGGTAGCGCTGTACGAACTGTTGGGAAATCTGTTTTTCTATTGTTTCCGGAACGCGCCTTCACCAGATTTGGCCGCAAAAGCAAAGCACTTCATGGAATTATGGCTGCAGGAAAGTAAAATATTCTCGCTCCCGGTAACGGCAAGACTGGGAGAAATCCAGAAATATCTGGAAAACCCGGAAGCACCCTTTCCATCATAAGGAGCACCACGGGTATTGCTTCATTGGCCGGGAGTAACCGGCTGTCCGCTATTACTCCTCCAGATTGCCCCATGGTGCAATCTGTGCGGGGTAGCCGCTGCCATCCGGGCTATGTTCGGGTGATGTACTTCTTTCGAAAAGGATTGATGAGACATTGACTGTGGCTAAACCAAGGAGCTTAGCATTCAGCTAACTGATGGTCCGGCGGCGTTAAAGACAAAACGTTCTTCCCGTTCAGCTAAACAACAGCCAAATTTTAAAGTGATTACTTCCCGAATCTCAGGCAGCGTAGGTCAATCATACGAAAACACAAGAAATAAATGGAATTTGTGGGCAGTACAGGATTCGAACCAGTGACCTCTGCGATGTCAACGCAACGCTCTAAACCAACTGAGCTAACTGCCCCAAATTTTCAAAAAAAAACCTCCTCATTTCTGAAGAGATTTGTACAAGTGTGGGTCCTGAGGGATTCGAACATAATAGTCTTTTTTATTGATAATTAGTAATTTACAAATATTTTTGATTAAGGTATGCCTAAAAGTGTGCCTTTTTCATAAATTTGTCCACCTATATATAATATTGGACATTGGACAATGTAATATTGTTGTCTGATGTTCTATATAAAATTTATTTAGAAATTAAGCATATGAGTACCGAAGATAAGAATAATTTGGATGCAGCAAATAAGTTATTTGAATTTTTAAATAGTGGGAAATTAACAAGCTCCTCACATGAAGATTATGGAGATGTTAATATTCCTAAGCCAACCACGAGTGCTAAATCACCAAAATCTGAAACATCGAAAGTTCCTGTTAAAAAACCACCTAAAGTTAAAAGTTCAGGTGATACTAGTTCTTTCATTGATGATAAATATTCAGGTTTCAAACTTTTTCAGCTTGAATTTGAAGAGCTTCCAAAATTGCTTGACCCCATCTTTCCAAAAGTAGGAGTTGTGTCCTTAGTGGGCTCTTCAGACACAGGAAAAAGTACTTTTTTAAGACAACTTGCATTATCTATTGCTTTCAATTTGGACAGCTTTTTAGGGTACAAATTAGATGCAAATACTCAAAATGTAATTTATATTAGCACAGAAGATGATCCTGCTTCAACAAGTGTTTCTCTTAAGAAACAAATCAAAGGAATGTTTGGAGATAATAATGTACCCATTAAAGATCTAAATCATATCAAATTTGTTTTTGATATTGATACCAGTGAAGACAGCAATAAAAATATATTCAAAATATTAGAGAATGATTTAGCTGTTGTAGGAGCAGATTTGGTTATCATAGATGCGTTCACTGACATTTTTAGTGGTGACCTAAATTCTAGCACAAAAGTACGGGAGTTTCTAAATTGGTTTAGTAATTTCAGTAAAAACAACAACTGTCTTGTTCTTTTTTTACATCATATTGGAAAAAGAACTGATAAGTTTACAGCATCTAAAGATAATGTTTTAGGTTCGCAGGCTTTTGAAGCAAAAATGAGAGTTTTGGTTGAACTAAAACACTATCCAAATGATGATTCGAAAAGAACACTAACAATTACAAAAGGTAATTATATTTCTTCACAAATTAAGAAATACTCTAAAGTATTAAAGTTTGATGAGGAAAAGTTACTATTTTTTAATGAGGGGCAAATTCTTTCTTCTTCAATTGCAACATTGGGTAAAACCTATTCTAAAAAGGAAGAAGTTTTGCCAATAATTAGAAAACTTCATTCAGAGAAAAAATCAGTAAGAGAAATTGAAAGTACTCTAAAATCTAAAGGACATACTATTGGAAAATCAACAGTTTCAAATTACATCAATGAAATAAAATCAAAACTCCCATCATAATAGAATAGATTAATCATAAATCATATTTAAGTAAGGTGCATTTCCATATATAATATCAATCCTATAATCTATTGGGATATAAATGAGCCATAATTCCAAATCTCCAAATAATTGGTAAATAAGGAAGTGATATTATCCAAAGGGATTACTCATGTACAACTGGTCATTAAATTGAAGAGTTTGGTGGTAAAATGGATGTGTCCAACATTTCAAGAATTGAAGCAGGGAGTTCCAATCCAAATGTTTTTTTGACCTTTTCAGAATTGCAGAGGCAATGGAAATTTCAGCAAAATATTTAATTGATGCAGAGTATACTCAAAATTAAGATTTGGCTATTTATGAGTTACAGATGAATTTTCACATATTTTCTGAAAATATTTCCCAAATTACACTGGATTCCTAATTATCTGATTAAATACCTCAAAATAGTCCAGCTTTAACCTAGAATCTCAAGAATATACAAGAATAATTATCCACAATTTCGCTATAATATATATGTAGAAGAAATTTTGCAAAACTCCCAACATAATGATATAGAGTTGATTGGTGCTTCGTGCTAATGCAAGGTTTATTTAAAATCCATTTTGTGCATACATCATATATACTCCACACAAACTGGACATTTATGCATTTTGAAAAAAAAATCAACCCTAAAGAAGGGCTGATTTTAAGATGTTTTAAACAAATGCTTCTTCCAATTTTTTTGCAAGCATTTCTTCATCAGAATTCACATCATCTGGAAGATACACAAATCTGTGTTCCAATTTGATAGTTTCTCCCGAGTCTTTAATGGTGTAGGAATAAGGTTCTGTTTGGATTTTCACTACTTTACCTGGAAATTCTGTTCCTATCAAACCTCTACAGGTATCTTCATCAAATGTTGTTGATACTGTGGCTTTCTTAGCTGTAGCGTAATATTGTCCTGTTGTTTGGGATTTAATCATTTCAATACCACCCTGAACTTCTAAAAGATAAAATTCTGTTCCATCTTCTTTTTGTCTTGTTTTGTAACTGATAATTCGTACCATTGTTGTTGATTTTTGAGTTAGAAAAACCTCCAAAGAAAAACTACACTTCTACAAATCAAATCTTGCTATCAACTAAAATTTAATCTGCCTGAAATTTTTGAATTTTCTTAAAAGGTGACAGGGGAGTTTCCCCAGTCCAACATAGGTGGCGGTAGTTTGTAAGGGGAGGGGACAAAAGAGTAAATACTATGAAAATTTTATTTTTTTGGAATTTTTTTTTCACATCTTATTTCGTGGTAGTCCAATTTTTTTTTAATTAGGATAAGGCTATCAACCTTATGAAATTAAACTAACAGATATTTATGAAATTTGGGAGTTTGCCTGTGCTATTAATACAGAAGAATTTATTCTAAATAATCTGGACACAACCAACCTTAAGGATGTTTTGGATAACCTGCAAAAGGATATTCAGAATTTAAGGAAGCAACTGGAGTAATTTTACTATTTTTATATCTTTAATTTTTATTGTGTGTAACTATATTTCACTTCTTTCAGAAGCCCAAGAACTTGAAGAATATTTTGGAGCTGAATATGTTGGAGAACCATATCACAGAGAGTTCAGAATTAATGGTTTTGCAAATCCTAGAGTTCCTATCATTAAGGACTCACATACAGACCATATTATTCCTGCTGAATGGGGATTAATACCTTTTTGGTCAAAAAACAGGGATTTTCAAAAGAAAACTCTTAATGCAAGAATTGAAACTGCTGATGAACTGAAAAGCTATAAAAACTCTGTAAATCAAAGGTGTTTAATTTTGGTCAATGGATTTCACGAATGGCAATGGCTTGATGAAAAGGGAAAAAATAAGGAGCAATACCTGATAAAGGTAAAAGACCAACCTATTTTTGCTTTAGGTGGTCTATATAATATTTGGAAAGACCCAGAAACAGGCAAAGAAATACCAACAGTAACTGTAGTTACAACACAAGCCAATGAACTGATGTCTGAAATTCATAATACCAAACAAAGAATGCCTATTTTACTCAATAAACAGGTTCAATATAGATGGCTAGATGATATACCATTAGAAGATTTTGCTTTTCCAAATTATGAAGCAGAACTGGAAGCAACTAATTTAACTCAGCAGAATTCTCTATTCTAAAATACAACTATGTCACTATTCCAAAAAACAGTAATCACCAAATACTTAAAAACTCAAAATCCAGAAACAATTTCCCAAAAGTGGGAGGTATTTCGTGAGCACTTTCACAACCCCACCATTCAGGAAAATATTAGAAATTCCAAGGAAGAACAATATCAGGGTGAGTTTTTAATTGACCTGTTTGTTAATGTGTTGGGCTATACCAAAAACCCAACTCCAAACTTTAATCTTACCACAGAATATAAAAATGTAAAAGACAGTAAAAAAGCTGATGGTGCAATTATTATTGGTGATAATGTAGTTGGAATTATTGAACTTAAGGGAACCAATACAACAGATCTATCAAAAATTGAGGATCAGGCATTTGGATATAAGAATAACCAGCTGAACTGTAAATATGTCATCACTTCCAATTTTGAGAAGTTGAGACTCTACATAGACAATGCAATTGAACATATTGAATTTAATCTGTTTGAGCTTGATCAGGAGCAGTTTAACTTGCTTTATTTGTGTCTAGCATATGAAAACATTCAGCAGAATATTCCTGGAAAAATTAAGGATGAATCCTTAAGCCAAGAAGATGCAATAACTAAAAAACTGTACAAAGACTATTCTGTTTTTAAAAGAGAATTATTCCAAAATCTTACTGCTCAAAATCCTCAGTATGATGCACTGGAACTTTTCCAGAAATCTCAGAAGCTTTTAGATAGATTGCTTTTCCTGTTTTTTGGAGAAGACAGGGGTTTACTTCCACCAAACTCTGTAAGGCTAATTTTACAGCAATGGGAAAAACTACGGGACCTGGATGAATATGTCCCGTTATATCACAGATTCAAAAAATATTTTGGATACCTTAATACTGGTTTTAAAGGTAAACACCATGATGTCTTTGCATATAATGGTGGTCTTTTTAAACCTGATGAAATTCTGGATTCAATTACAATAGATGATGATCTGCTTTTTAAGCATGCTTCTAAGCTTTCAGAATATGATTTTGCCAGTGAAGTAGATGTAAATATTCTTGGACATATTTTTGAAAATTCCCTGAATGAAATTGATGAAATCAAAGCTCAATTAGAGGGACAGGAAATAGATAAAACTAAAACAAAGAGGAAGAAGGATGGTGTCTTTTACACCCCAAAATATATTACCAAATACATTGTTGAAAATACAGTTGGAAAGCTTTGTGAAGAGAAAAAATTAGATATTGGCATCATTGAAGAGGAATACTTCACAGATAAAAAAAGACAGCTAAAAACTAAGGAAAACCTTCTTGGTAGATTGAATACTTATAGAGATTGGCTACATCAACTTACTATTGTAGATCCTGCATGTGGTTCCGGGGCATTTTTAAATGAAGCACTCAATTTCTTGATCACAGAGCATAATTATGTTGATGAATTGGAAACAAAACTTACAGGCTCATCTTTCACCTTTACCTACCATTCTGAGAGTATTTTAGAGAATAATTTATTTGGAGTAGATCTTAATGAGGAATCTGTAGAAATAGCCAAACTTTCTCTGTGGCTTAGGACAGCAGAACCTAACAGAAAGCTTAACAGTTTAAATGATAATATCAAGTGCGGGAATTCCTTAATTGATGATCCTGAGATTGCGGGTGAGAAAGCTTTTAAGTGGGAAAAAGAATTCCCACAAGTATTTGCCAAAGGTGGTTTTGATGTTGTGATTGGGAATCCGCCATATGTTCAACAGCAACTTCAACCTGGTGTAAAAAAATTCCTAACAGCAAATTTCTCAACTATAGAGGGCAAACCTGATTTATATAGAATATTTATAGAAAAAAGCATAAACTTACTAAATGATGCAGGCTATCTTTCATTTATAACACCAAGTTCTTTTTTAACAATTCCTTCTTCGCAAAAACTACGTGCTTTTATAAAATCTAAAACAGCAATTATTCAAATCTTAACATTTAAGGGGATGGTATTTGAAACTGCAGGTGTCAACACAGCAATTTTTATACTTTCTAAAAATTTCAATCAGCGAAAAAACGTAGAATTTATAACTGATTTATCAAAAAATCCATCTCCTGAGACTCTCGCAAAGGCATTAAATACAAATTCATATGAAGTACAAGATAATCTTGAAAAGTTTGAAATACTAGAAGAATCAGAATATTTTGGGATAATTAAAAAGATTAAAAACAACTCTACACCACTTTACCAAATTGCTGAATATACAATAGGGTTACAAGTCTATCACAATTCTATTCATACACAAGAACAGATAAAAAACAGAATTTACCATTCTCTCGAGAAAAAAAACCAAACTTATATTCCAGAAGTTGGAGGTAGTATGATAGGGAGATATAGGTTAGCACCAACCAAAGAGTATGTTTCATATGGTGAATGGAATTATAATAAACCTGCTAAAAATTTTATTAGTACAAATACTATCATGGTTAGGGAAATTCCTAGCAAGGCTAATTTACTTTGCACACTGTCCAAGGACATAAGTGTAGGCAATAAAGCTGTAATTTTGGTAAAAACTGATGAAGATTTTAAGCTTGAACTACTAGCAATTCTAAACTCTAGACTTATGGGTTTCTATATCAATAACACCTCTGAAAAGAGTAAACAAAATTTATTTCCAAGGATATCACTGACCTCCATAAAAAACGTCCCGATAAAGAAAAGTGGCAACACTAGAATTTCTGAAAAGGCAAGTCTTATGTTACTCTTAAATGAACAGTTGGACAACATAATATATAAATTTTTGCAGTCTATATCCAGAAGATTTAATGATGTTATTAAATCAAAAAAATTGTTAGAATGGTACAAACTCTCCTATCCAGAGTACATAAGAGAACTGGCAAAACAAAAAATAAAACTCACCCTTTCAGAAGAAGCAGAATGGGCAGATTATTTTGATCAGGAAAAAAGCAAAGCATTAGAAATTCAATCCAAAATAGCTAGTACAGATAAAGAAATAGATCAGATGGTCTATGAGCTTTATGGATTGAGTGAGGAGGAAATTGAATTAATTGAAAAACAATAATTATGAGTTATAGTAGGGACGAAGAAGGCTGTTTTGCTTTAATATTTGGAGGTGCAATATTTATTGCCGTTGCTTATATATTTGGTAATTGGCTTAACTCTAGACTGCAAACATTTGGAATTGAATTTTCTAATGCTTGGGTAGCTACCATGACGGGTGCTATTTTACTTATTGGATCTTTTCTTATGATAGTTAATTTCAAATTTATTATGCGTGAGCTTATATATTACTTAGATTGTTTGATTAATCGCAAACATATAAAGAATCTGGAGTATCAATATGAACAAGAAATTGATAAACAGAAATCTAATCTCAAAAATTATAAATAAATACCATGAAGTTTTTTAGTAATAGATTAAATAATAGACTTCAAGAACTTTTAACGCTTAAAGAGGAATTTGTTGCTATAAATCAAAAACTTATAACTACGGAAAAAAATATAATCAATGAAAAAGAAAGTTTAATTAGGCTTAAAGAAGGAATCAATAATGATAAGGAAGAATTGAAAGGTGTTTATGAAAACGTTTTCACTTCAGTTGAGTGGTTAAAAGATAAATATGCTGATTTTTATTTCCTACTAGATGAAAAAAGCATTGTGTATCCGAAAGGAAGATACGCTACAAAATGTTTTGAAGCTCAGAAGGAGTTTGCAAAAGAAAATAAGGTACTAAGAAGAAAAGTTCTTGATCTTGAACAGCAACTTAGTCAAATCGAGAGTTTAATTCCAGATGTAGAAGAAATTGTTGACATTACAAGTGAAGATAAATATTTAGATGATGTAGAAGTAGACACGACTGATAAAATTGACCTCTTAGTTAAACAGACTGAACAAATACAGTTAAGTCGAACTGAAATTTTACAAATAGCTTTAGACAGATATGTTAATAGAAAAATGAGCAAATCTGCAGTTGGTCAAGATTATGAAAGATATATTGGTTATATTTATGAGCAACAAGGTTACAAAGTGCAATATCATGGTATAAAAAAAGGTTTAGCTGATTTAGGTATTGATTTGATTTGTAAGAAGGGAAAGGAGACATTACTAATTCAGTGCAAAAACTGGAGTAAGACAAAAAACATTCATGAAAATGCTATAAACCAGCTTTTTGGAACTTCCATGAAATATTATTTAGATAAATGGGAAGTAAATAAATATAAATCAAAAGGCTCTTTGTTCGAGGATATTGGGATTCCTTTTAATGAAGATTTTAAGCCTGTCTTTATAACTACAACAGAATTATCATCCACTGCCTTAGAATTTGCGGAAGCCCTGAGGATTGAGGTATTGACAATACCTTATAACAAAAATTACCCACGGATAAAGTGTAATATAGGTAAAGATGAATATGGTTTACCAACCTATATTTATCATCTTCCATTCGACCAGAAATATGACATCACCCAAAATGTTCTCAATGGTGGTGAGAATGTTCTAACTGTTGAGGAGGCTGAAAATAAAGGTTACAGGAAAGCCTTCAGATGGAGAGGTGAATAATAATAGAATTTTATGGAATTATTTAAGGTTATGTGAATTAACAACTAAAAATAGCTATTGCAATAAACATCATAATGACAGATAATCAAAAAAAAGCAACTACTTATAGTTTGCTATCCCATATAAGAAATTCAGGAACTTTTGTTGAAGGACCAATTGACTACTTTTTACCTTTAGCAAAAAGAGCATTAAACTCACTTAATACAAAAGGTATCAAAGCTGGAAAATCTATTATTGAAATTTCTGATGAAATAACCGCTATGTTCTCTCTCGAAATACCAATTCCAGTTTTAAGTAAGATCCTAGCAAAAATTCAGGCAGAAGAAAATGTTTCTGGTGAAGAGAATTTCAAATTGTACAGTGATCATTCTTACCAAATAAAAAAATATTATTTCTACGAATACGAGCAGCTTTATCAGGAGAAGTCAAAAGAAATCTTTGAGTTGAATAATTTATTCAAAGAATTTTGTCAAATTAATGAATATAAAACAGAGTTTTCCATTGTTGAATATATTGATAAAAATAAAAAATCTTTACTGAAGCACCTTAATAGCGATCTAAAAGTTGAAAATACAAAGAATGGTGTCATAGAGGCAAAATTTATTGACTATTTCAAAAATATTCCCAATATTTTCGACTTGATAAAAAATATATATTTAGGATCTCTAATTTCTACTTATTTAGAATTTGAAATAAGTGAATATAAAGACGAAGTTGAACTTTTACTAGATACAAATTTCGTGATTAGTTTAATGGATTTAAATACAACCGAATCCACAAAAACTTGTGAGAAGGTCATTGAATTAAGTAGGAGAAGAGGATATAAAATTTCTTTAATGAATGACACCATAAAAGAAATTCAACAATTACTTTACAAAAAAGCGGAAAATATTAATAATTCAACTCTAATAAAATATGTAAATCCGGAGGATATATTAAATGCTTGTGAAAGAAGAGGTTTGAACAAAGTTGACTTGGAAAGAATTGCAGATAATATTCAGGACACATTAAACAAAATGGGTTTCTTCATATTATTTATTCAAGATAATATGAGAAGCAAAGCAAAACAAACTGAGGAGTACAAATCTTTGAAGGAGGTTAGATTAAATAAGGTTTCAGCATTGCATGATGCTACGGCATTACTATATGTAAAAGAAAAGAGAGGAAAAAAGGTAACCAAATTTGAACAAGCAAAATGCTGGTTTGTAAATAATTCGATTAATAATATCGACACGAACGAAGGTATATATCAAAAGGAATTTATTTCAGAAAGTATAAGGGCAGATGAACTGCTAAGTGTTTTATGGTTATCTAACCCCGAGATAAAGAAAGAATTAAATGAGGATGAGTTTGCCGAAATTGGACTAAATTCTATGATTTCGATTTCACTCAATTCTTCTATTCCAAAATCAGCAGTAATAAAGGAATTAGAAGATAATATATTTAAATACAGTGGTGAAGATATAACAGAAAAAGACATATTAAATTTAGCAACTAGAATTACAAATAGCCAAATTAAGAATGTGCAAGAATTAAATGAAATTGCATCAGAAGATAATAAAATAGAATTTGTAAAGAGAATTAAAGAAGAGTCTGACAAACAAGAATTAATTGAAAAAAATAAAAATAATAAACTAGCTGCACTATATACTAAATTAGAGAAAAAAATAAAAGTCTTTGATAAGAAAGTTGATGAATATAGCTTAAATTCCAATTTACTCGGTAAGGAAAACCTAGTTTTACAAGATGAGGTTCAGGAGCTAAAAAAACAGTTAGAATGGGAAAAAATAAATAGCGAAGTTAAAAAGTGGCAAATTAAATCAGTATATATGCTTTTGTTTTCTCTACTGCTATTTGTGGCATTTCTATTGATTTTAGGATTTTTTTCTAATTGGAACCTCATAGAGTTTTATGAAAACTTAGAAATATTTAAGAAAAATATTATATTAAGATGGGTCATTACTGGTCTTTATTCAGTATTTAATGTTTTTGTCCTAGCAAATGTTTTCATCAGATATTATAATGAATCTAATATTAAAGCTTACAAAGAAAAGTTACAGCAAAAGTTAAAATAGAACCCACTTCATATTTGAAGTGGGTATCCTCTAACTCAAAAACCAATGATAATCTGAATTACCATTGAGAGCTTTCTGAAGACCTTTAGAAAATTCAAAAGCATTCAGATTCCTGTCCAGGAAAGTGTCTATATAAGAGGATTTATTAGCTTGTGTAAACAGATTAAACACACTCCAAAGGTTAATCCTACCATCTTCCATTCTAGAGAAATTCTGGTCTTCATAATAATCTTTAGCCATAGTGTTGATATGGCTGTCATTAAAATTCAGTTCAGGAATTCTGAGTTTTTCAGATTTTGGTAAATGTTGATATAGCCTGCTTCTACCAATGAGTTGTGCAAACTGATGTTCTGATAAATAATCCTGAGAAAGCTCTTTCATTTCCATTAAATGTAGTTCTGCATTATAATTTTGCATTACATCTAAAACTTTAGTTTGAAGTTCACTTGCATTTGAAACTCGCAGATTTTCTAAAAACCCATCTGTATTAATGCACATATTCATGCAAACCCAATTCTGAAATCCAATGAAGAATTTAAACTTTTCCAATGCTTTTTTGGAATATAGGTTTTCCTGATTGTAACTTCTTACGCCACCTACACAAAGTGAAATTTCATTTCCATTTACAAAATGCGTAATACTGGGGATTTTAATCAGAAATGCCATTCTTTCATAATAAATGGTCTTCTGATGTTCTAATAAATCTTTTGCATTTAAATGGATGGCATCAGGTGTTCTGCCTTTAATTTGATGCGAAACTCTAATCTCTGGATCTGCAATACTTTGGTAAGGAAACAACTCCGAAACTGCACCATACACTACATCAATAAATTCCTGGTGGGCAATGGTTTTTTCATTGTCTTTGCTAAATACAGGAATAATGCAATCATTTTTCAAATGCTCTAATTCTACTTCTTCAGTATTAGCAACAATAAAAGGTTTTTCTTTGGACTCCTTCTTATAGTCTAATAAAATGACAGGACTACTTCCAGTTTTTTCCAATAAAAAAGGTTGAACTTCTTTTTGTTCAACCTCCTGTAATACTAGATGAGTTAGGGTGGATTCTGATTGTATTTCATTCATTTTACTGGGATAAAATACTTCTGCATCTTCTATATCCATAAAATCAACTTCACCATCAAGGAAAATATCCCGTAAAGATTTCTTGTCCTGTTGATGTTGAGGCATTGTTTCTGCTACGCTTCTAATTCGCAGGGTGTTATGGATAGTATGTTCTTCTATTATGTTGGGAGTTTTACTGAATTCTTGATTTTCCATTTTGTGAAAAGTTTTTTGGATTAGTTAAATTGATGAGCAGGGATTTTTTGGCTTCAAAATCCACCTTCAAACTCTGCTGAAATTGTGGAAATTGTTTATACAATGCATATAATTCTTGTACGGTATTACATTTTCCAATAGCTTCAAAAACCTCTTTTTCTGTAGTTTCTGATAAATCTTGACTTGGAGCAAAGGATTCTTCATTTTCAGGACATTCAAAGGCTTCTTGTGGGTCAATTTGTGGCAAATTTCCATTTCTTGAAGTTGGGTTGGGATTTTGATTTGTAGCAGGGTTTTGAGGGGTTATAGCCTCTTTTTGTTCATCTAAACCACTAGTTCCTGTACTGCACCAATCTAATATCTCCTTTCCAGTGTTTTCAGAAATTATAAATTCTGGTTTTCCCATAAATAAACCTGTCCTGTCCTTACTTGATACTGCGAAGTGCTTAATATCTACATCAAAAACCAAAGTGAATTCATAATCCAAACCATCTCTTTGGACAGATTTAAGCCCTACTTTTTCAGGAATAAACTTTCCATCTTTTTGGTTCAGTACATAATCCTGTTTGGTTCTCATCGTGGCTATTACATGAGCATCGGTTTGTAGGATTTTATCTACAAATGATTTTTGGCGAGGTGTAACTTTTGCCCAATTGGTAAATGAGTTGCCTGCCAATTTAGAATGAAAATCCAATAATTCATCCCAACAATGGGAAATACTGTCTAAAATAATGACTTCCATTCCTTCACTTTCACAGAGATCAATAGCTTTAATGTAGTTTTCTGGTGTAAAAGGTGGTGCTAATGAAAGTACGTTGTAATTGCCCAAATGGGCATACAAATCTGCACTTCCATATTCTGTGTCAATAACAGCTACTTTGGATAAATTTCCTCCTGTAATTCCTTTGGCTAGGAGTAGTGAAGAATAAGTTTTTCCACTTCCTGCACTTCCTTGCAGAGCCATCTTGATTTTGGCTTGTTTTCGTTCTGATTGTCTTAATTGCATAAAATTTTTAGGTTTTAAAAGTTAATAAAAATGTGATAAATATTTCAGAAAAATCTGAAATAATATTTTGAAAATCAATGAAATATAACTGAAAAAACTTCTGGGAGTTTTTGGAAAAGTGCTATTTTTTTTGTAATTTTGTAGTATCAAATTATTGATGCCACTTGCTTAATTTGTAAGCACCTCTTGGGTATAACACCCCAAAGGCACAGCTCCTTCTCGAGAGGGGGTAATGGCACAAAGTCATTCAGTGGGAACTGCTTCTACAGCCCACTTAAATACGCAGAATAGCCCAAGTGCAGAAGCATCACTTGTAGAAAAAACTAAAGGTGGCTATCCATTTATCCCAAAACTTGTCCTTTATTTACCTGAAAAATTGGATATTGACAAGATTTTGAACCAAAATCCTCCTCAATTCAGTTATAAAAGGGATAGATTTGTTTACATTTTGGATTTGATTTATTCTTTGCCTTCCAGAAAGAAGAAATCCATTGAAAATTATTCAGGATTTACACCCATTAATAAAAGTATTTTGGGTTCAATCATCAAGAATTACAGGGATTACATCAATTATCTGAAAGAACATAAAATTGTAGAGGAAAGTAGTTATACAAATGGTGTGGTTTCAGCAGGATTAAGATTTAGAGAAGCATACAGAAGTATTTTAAAACCAGTTGAAATTACTTCGTGGCCTTTAATCAAGAACATCACTTATTTGAGGGATCATCAAGATTTTGAAATTTCATATCAATTGGAATATTTGAAAAGTTGGTTTTTTGGAAAATTGACCATTGATATTGAAGGTGCAACAAATTATTTGATGGAAGAATACAGAAAGGACTTAAAAAATCCAGACATTGCTTACCCACATTTGAGGTTGAACAGTAGGCTTTATCCCATTGAAAAATTATACAGAGACAATCAAAAATTATTCTTTGTAGATAAGACAGCAGGAAGATTGCATACTTATTTAACCCAACTCAAATCCAACTTAAGAAAATTTATCAAATTTGATGGAAAGACACTCTGTGCTGTTGATATAACCAATTCCCAACCCTATTTATTACAAGCTTTACTAAGTAAAGAGGGGTATGATAGAAATGATATGCAGGATAGAATAATCCAAGCCCATCCAATCCTGGAATCTGATAGTTCTCTTATTATTATGCTTGGAGTTTTGATTGATAAAATTTCCAAAGAATCAGATGTTCAATTATTTAAAGAAATTGTTTCAAGTGGAAGATTTTATGAAGAATTTGGAAAGATATTAAATGAAAATGGTGAAATTGAGGAAACTTCTCTTGCGGAAATTAAAGGAGCTGCCAAAGAAATAACTTTTAGCACCTTATTCAGTAAAAATTCTTCAATAAAATTTATCAAATCCATCCAGTTGTTTCAAAAACAATTTCCAAATGTTTATGAGGTTTTAAAGTTCATTAAAAATGGTCATCATCCAACATTGGCTGTTGTTTTACAGAATTTGGAAGCAGATCTGGTTTTACATAAAACCTGCAAAATAATTACAGAAGAAAGACCAGAAATTCCATTATTTACACTCCATGATTCCATTATTACAACAGAAGATAATGTGGAATATGTTGAGCAAAAATTAAAAGAAATATTGAAAAAATATATTGGTGCAGAGCCAACATTGAAAATTGAGAGGTGGGAATAAATCCCACCTTTTTATTTCAACTTGGAGTTCACCTTTTCCATCTGCTCACTAACCTTTTTTCTAACCACTTTAGCATAATGGTTCTGTGTAGTCTGCATTTCAGAATGTCCTAAAAGTTCAGATACAATTTCCATTGGAACATCATTATAAAGGAGTATTGTGGAAGCAAAAGTTTTCCTTGCCAAATGATGAGTAAGGTTTTTCTCAATTCCTGTAATTTCAGCAATTTCCTTTAGATAGGCATTGAACCTTTGGTTACTGATTTTAGGAAGTGCTTTTTCTTCATTTTGGTATTTCTTCAAAATTTCCTCTGCTTTGTGTAATATTGGTATTTCATAAATTTTCTTGGTTTTCTCCCTAAATACTGAAATCCATTTTTTACCATCAAATCCTGTGAAAATATCTTTCCTTACCAATCCTGCCATTTCTTTGTAAGCAAGTCCTGTATAACAACAAAATATAAACATATCAGCTACTTGTTGTAACCTTATTGTAGCAAATTTATGCTCCTCAATGGCTTGTAATTCTTCTGTAGTTAGAAAAACCACCTGTTTTTTAGGTCTTTTATTCTTGAATAAAAGAAATGGGTCTTTATCCAAAAAGTCTAATCCCACAGCAATTTTTACAATCTGCTTAAACCTCTGCAAAGTCTTGTGAATTGTATTTTGCTCAAATTTCATTTCTGCTTTTAAGTAAAACTCAAATTCTGTGATAAAAGACATTTTCATTTCTACCAAAAGGAAATCCTGCTTATTGTATTTCCATTTAATGAAGTTTTTTACATGATTCTTGGTTTGGTAGAATTTTGCAACTGATACTTTGGAGGTAGATATTCCAATAAGTTTTTCCTGCTTTGCAATGTGCAGGTTAAAAATCTCCATTATGGATTTTTCTTCTTTGATAGTTTCTCCTTTGTATTGTCTGTAAATATCTTCAACATTAAAATTCTTGTCTTGAACTTGTAGAAATAAAAAAGCCTGATTAATTTCTTGTTTAATCAGGCTTAGTTGAGTGTTAATTTGCGTATTGTCTGTATTTGGTGGAATTGCTTTCTGCTTTTGAGCATTCCAATTATTAGGATTTATAAATAATCCCGTAGCAAAAGGTTTCCTCTCTCCTAAGTAGGTAATTCTACATCTTAAAGGAGCAAATCCGAGTTTATTAGATTTTGCCTTATCTATTACAAATAAGATTTTAATAGTATTCATTTTTTTGTGTTTTAATGAGGTTTTACATTGGTGTTCCAAGGAAATAATTGGTGTTCCCTTTTTATGCCTTTAAAGCATGAAAAGATTATTAAGAAATACAGAATGGAAGAAGTGAGTTTTTGAGACCCCCCGCTAACTCTACACAAAAGTATAAAACAAAAAAAAATCTCAGATTTCTCTGAAATTTTCCTTTTATGTGGGCAGTACAGGATTCGAACCAGTGACCTCTGCGATGTCAACGCAACGCTCTAAACCAACTGAGCTAACTGCCCCAAATTTTCAAAAAAAAACCTCCTCATTTCTGAAGAGATTTGTACAAGTGTGGGTCCTGAGGGATTCGAACCCCCGACCCTCTGGGTGTAAACCAGATGCTCTGAACCAACTGAGCTAAGAACCCTTGTGCCGCTGTTTGGATTTCCAAATTTTGGTGTTGCAAATATACAAGCTTTTTTTATTTCTCCAAATTTTTTTCCAAAAAATCTCCCACTACAAAGTTGCTTCCGCCTATAAATATCATCTCATCATTTTTAACCGTTTGTAAGGCAGAGAGATATCCTGACTGTACATCCTGAAAAATTTCATAATTAATTTCTGCTTTTTTGAGCAAATCCTCATATTCCTGTGGACTTCTGCCCCGGTTAATGAATGGTTTTACAAAATAATACACGGCATTCCGGGGGAGAAGCGTCAAAACCTCATCAATTTTCTTGTCATTTACAAATCCCAAAACAATATGCTTGAAACGCTGTATCCCGTTCAGTTGCTCAAAAACCTGCTCCAGACCCGCCTGATTGTGTCCGGTATCACAAATAATCAGTGGCTCCTCAGAAAACTGATACCACCTGCCGATGAATCCGGTGTTCTTCTGAACGTTCTTTAATCCATCCTCCAGGCTTCCCAGCGGAATTTCAACTCCCTGCTCCCGCAGTGCATTCATCAACCCTACCACCACTTTTTTATTCTGATGCTGATATTGTCCCTTTAAATCTGACTCTAAAGTTCCGTCCAGAACTGTGGCATCTATATACTCCGCTTGTTGCGTTTCTGCCACGGCACGGATGATTGATTTCACAACGTCCCTTTCATCGCCGCACACCACCGGTACACCTTCCTTTATGATTCCTGCCTTCTCTCTGGCAATCGCTTCAATGGTATCTCCCAGAATATCCTGATGATCCAGTGCCACATTCGTGATGGCAGCGACCAGTGGCCTGATGATATTGGTAGCATCCAGACGGCCACCTAACCCTACTTCAATAATGGCAAAATCCACCTGATGCCGGTAAAAATATTCAAATGCCATCACGGTGGTAAATTCAAAAAAAGAGGGTCGTATATCTCCCGGTAAAGCCTTCAGTTTCTCAATAAAATCAAACACAAACTCTTTGTCGCACTGACTTCCGTCAATCCGGATACGTTCTGTAAAATCCACCAAATGCGGAGAATTGTACAAGCCCACACTGTAGCCGGCTTCCTGCAGCACAGATGCCAGCATATTGCTCACCGATCCCTTGCCATTGGTCCCGCCTACGTGTATGGTCCGAATTTTATCCTGCGGATTTCCAAAATAATGGCAAAGTTTACGGATATTATCCAGGCCGGGCTTATAAGCTTTTTTACCGTCTTTCTGATAGTTCGGCATCTGTACGAACAGCCATTCCAAGGCTTCCTGATATTGCGCTTGTGTCATGCCGCAAATTTGGAAAAAGATTTCTACCGGTAAAAGTTTCAGGGCAGAAAAATGTAACAATTTTACTACAGATGCGTCTTATTAGAAAAATAAGCGATGAAAAAGCTGTCGTTTCTGATCTTCGGGCTTGCATTTTTTGGTCTGAATGCACAAAAAAAGTGGACCCTTCAGGAGTCTGTGGAGTATGCTCTGCAAAACAATCTGCAGGTGGCAGGCTCCATGTACAATCAAAAAATTCAGGAAAATTATCTGCAGATTGCCAAAAGGGAACATTTACCTTCGGTCTCTGCTTCCATTAACAATAATTTCTCTTTCGGAGAAGGAAGAGATTATTTCGGGACTACACAGCGCAATGATAATTTTACCAACAGTGCCAATCTGGGTGCAGACCTGCTGCTGTTTAATAATGGACGGCTGGAAAAGAACGTACGCAAAACAAACTACGACCTGGAAGCAGCCAATTATGATCTGGAAAAAATCAAAAACGACATATCGCTGCAGGTAGCACAGCAGTATCTGCAAATCCTCCTGAACAAGGAAATTGAAAAAATTGCTGAAAGTGCCCTGCAAAATGCGACCCGCCAGTATGACCGGGCCAAAATTACCACCGACGTAGGCACCACACCGCAAACCGTACTGGCCGAGGCAGAAGCAGCACTGGCCCGCGAAAAACAAAATCTGAACAATGCGCAGATCAATACTTCCAGAAGTCTTTTTGACCTGGCCCAATTGCTCCGGCTGGAAGATTATAAAAATTTTGATGTACAAGATGTGGACATTCAGCAGCGTCCACAGGCTCCGTTGCACAGCACAGAAAATATCATTGACATTGCATTTCAGAATCAGCCACAGATAAAAGCTGCGGAAAGCCGCATCAAATCTGCCGAAACCCAAACTGAAATTGCGGAAACCGCCTTCTGGCCCACCATCAGTGCCAGTGCCGGCATAGGTTCTTCATACTTTAACTCTCTGGTGAAAAATAACGGCCTTGTGAATGACCGTACCTTCTTTCAGCAGTATGCCGATACCTTCGGGCAGCAAATTGGCGTTTCAGCAAATATCCCTGTTTTTAACAAAGGGATTACCCGTCTGCAGGTAGAACAGACCAAAATCAACCAGGAGATTGCCCGTAATACGCTGGCCATGCAACGCCAGGAAGTCCTGCAGAATGTGCAGCGTTCCCAGTTTGATGCGGAAGCCAACTATCAGTCTTACCTTGCGGCGGTGGAAGCAGAAAAAAGTTCTGCCTTAGCCATGGATTACGCCGAGAAAAGTTACAATGCAGGCCGCACCACTATTTATGATCTGAATGTAGCCCGGAACAATTTTGCCAATGCGCGGGGATCTGTGGCACAATCCAAATACAACTACCTTTTCAGCCTGAAACTGCTTAATTTCTACGCTGGAATTCCGATTACATTAGATTGAAAATCCGTATTTTGCCGGGAATTTTGTTGAAATGTCATTAGAACCCTTGCAGGAATACGTGCCGGAATCCGCCATGCCCTATGTCAGAAAGTGGCTGACCGGTATTCCCATCCATATCAAAATCACCCGTAACCGCCGATCCAAGCTGGGTGATTACAGCAAACGTCCGGGCAAAGGACACCAGATTACCGTCAATTTTATTCGGAATAAAGATTTATTCTTTTTTATTCTGACCCACGAACTGGCTCATCTGTTTGCCTTTAAACATTTCGGACCCGAAATAGCCCCGCACGGGGCAGAGTGGAAATCGCAGTTCCGAAACCTGCTGCTGGAAAGCATAGAAGTCTATGAGGAACCTCTGAGACCCGTTATTGTGCGCCATGCCCGATCTCCCAAAGCCAATTTCACCGCGAGTCCTGAACTGGTAAAATACTTCCACACAGAAGAGGAAGATGATTGCACAGAATTTCTGGATGGCTCCCAGCCTGCAGAACGCTTTATTTACCAAAAGCAAACATATATCATAGAACAAAAACTTAAAAAGAATTATATTTGTCTCAATCTGGAGACCGGCAAAAAATACATTTTCAAAGCCATGGCCAGAGTAGAAAAAACAGGTTAAATATGTCACAATCAAACAATTACTGCGTTATAATGGCAGGAGGCGTAGGAAGCAGATTCTGGCCCATGAGTACGCAGAAATTTCCAAAGCAGTTTCAGGACATTCTGGGCACAGGACGTACCATGATACAGCAAACCTACGACCGCATCAGTCAGATTATTCCCGCAGAAAATATTTTCGTCATCACCAATAAAGAGTATGTGGACGTTTCCCGCAGTCAGTTGCCGGAAGTCCCGGAAAACAATATTGTAGGCGAACCTATGATGAAAAATACCGCGGCCTGCAACCTTTATATGGCCAATAAAATTGCGGAAACCAATCCGGATGCCAACCTCATCGTCCTGCCGGCAGACCATCTGATTCTGAAAGAAAAAACTTTCCTGGAAAAAGTACAATATGCGCTGGATCTGGCCACGGACCATGACTACCTCATCACACTGGGCATCACCCCCACCAGACCGGATACCGGTTATGGCTACATTCAGTTTATAGACAAAGGAGATTCTGAAGCTGCCAAAGTGAAAACCTTCACCGAAAAACCCAGTCTGGAAATTGCCCGGACATTTCTGGAAAGCGGCGATTTTCTCTGGAACGCAGGGATTTTTGTCTGGAATACCAAATCCATTCAGAAAGCTTTCGCAGACCATCTGCCCGATATGGTAGAGCAGTTCAATTCCTGCGAATATAATTCCGGAAAGGAAGTACGCTGCATTGAGCTTATTTACCCGAAAGTGGCCAAAATATCTATTGATAACGGTATCATGGAAAAAGCACGGAATGTATATGTAATTCCGGCAGATCTGGGCTGGAGTGACCTGGGAACATGGACCTCAGTATATGAAAATGCGGCAAAGGATGAACAAAAAAATGCGGTGAATTCCAAATACGTTATGACGTACAATTCCCGCGGGAATGTGATTCGGCTGAAAAACCGCAACAAAGCCGCCATCATAGACGGACTGAAAAACTACATCATCGTAGATACCGACAAAGCATTGCTGATTTGCCCGCGGGATCATGATCAGCTGATTAAGGAATATGTACAGGATCTGAAAAACTTTAAAAAAGGAAATAAGTTCATCTGAAACCTTCAAGCGAGGAAGCAATAAGTTGGTCAAGTTTTTGTTCTGACTATGTGCAACGTTTTGAATATCAAATAAAATGAAGAAATATATTTTAGTAATTTTCCTTTGTGCCGGCCACATGGTTCTGGCACAGGGAAGCAAAAAATTATTCAGCAATACCGAGAATTTGCTGAAAGCCATTATTCCGAACAGCAACCCCGACAGCTGGACAGTCATCCGGAATATTGATGGTAAAAACACGGTCATCCGTCCGGAAAATCCGCCGGCGTACGAAAACAGCGCTACAGGTTTTGTTATTGATCAGCGCGAACACGGATACTATTATATTGCCTATACCAAAGGTGGACAAACCCGCTACATCACGGATGCGGAGGGTCTCCGGACGTTCATAGGTGATATAGACAATCCTCAGGAAGCTGCTCTGGCAGCCGTGGCCAAAGGATATGTAATCGATTTTGAATATCAGGATGTAGCTGCAAATTATACCGATAATGGAGCCAGCTACACCGTACATGCCGGGAAGGTAATGTCACTGGACTGTCCTTTTGAAATCAACCATTATGCCTTGAATGTGGATAAAAAAACCGGTGCGGTGACCGGAGAAACAGACATGGGAAAATATTTTGAACTGTATGGCAAAGAATGTGAAAACAACCCGCACTACAGCGCCCTCCAGAAACAAATGGAAGAGGCCCGTCTGAAAGCTGAGGAACAGAAGAAAATTCAGAAGGAAATGACGGACAAAATGGAACGCCGGATCCGGAAGATACAGAGCAAACGCCGCTAAGCATCTGCCAGAACCTGCGCCGCAGCTTCTTTAGTTTTCACTTTCTCTATCACGCGTGTACATATTCCGTTCTCATCAAAAATAAAGGTGGTACGCACAATGCCCATGAATTCCCGGCCCATAAATTTCTTGAGTTGCCAAACGCCGAATTTTTCCAGTACTTCATGGCTTTCATCTGAAAGTAAATCGTACTGAAAACCATATTTTGTGTGGAAATTCTTCTGTCTTTTTACCGGATCGGCAGAAATCCCGATCAGGGTATATCCAGCCTTTTGAAGCTCTCCCAGATGGCCATTCAGATCACAGGCCTGCGCAGTGCAGCCCGGGGTACTGGCTTTGGGATAGAAGAATATCACCAGTTTTTTACCGGCGAAATCTGAAGATTTAATGACGTTACCGTCCTGATTCAACAATTCAAACTCCGGAAGCTGATCGCCTGCTTGTAACATAATGTGTAATTTTGCTCAAATTTAACGCTAAAATGACAAAAAAGCAAAGGGCCCTTGCCGTGATGGAAGCGCTTGAAAAACTATATCCTGCCACGCCCATTCCCCTGGATCACCGGGATCCTTTTACCCTGCTCGTTGCCGTGGCACTTTCTGCCCAGACCACAGATAAAAAAGTAAATCAGGTAACTCCTGATCTTTTTGCAGTGGCGGGAACCCCGCAAAGAATGGCAAAACTGGAAGTATTTGAAATTAAAGAACTGATTAAAGAAATCGGATTAGCCAATACAAAAGCCAAAAACCTGAAACGGATGTCCGAACTTCTGCTGGAAGGGCACCAGGGGATTGTACCCCAAACCTTCGAAGAACTGGAAGCCCTGCCCGGCGTGGGGCATAAAACCGCCTCCGTGGTTATGAGTCAGGCATTTGGTGTGCCCGCATTTCCGGTGGACACCCATATACACCGGCTGATGACCCGATGGAAACTTACCTCAGGAAAAAATGTCACAGAAACCGAGCGTGATGCGAAAAAATTATTTCCGGAACACACGTGGAATAAACTGCATCTGCAGATTATCTTTTACGGAAGAGAATATGCTCCGGCACGTGGCAACGGCGAAAAAGATTTTATTACCCGGATGCTTTTTGAAAAAACGCCCCAGGCAACCAGCCCCACCGGGACGGAAACGCTGCCTGAGGCGGATTAATGATTGTCGTTACTGACGCTTCGCCCAACTTTCCATCTTTCTGTTCAGCACATCCAGCGGGAGGCAGCCCTGGCTGAGGACTTCGTCATGAAATGCAGCCAGCTTGAATTTACTGCCCAGTTCTTTCTCATACTGCGTACGCAGCTCCCGGATTCTGATAGAACCAATCTTGTACCCCAAAGCCTGGCCCGGCATTGCCATATAGCGCTCTATTTCCGCAGTTGCCGCAGCTTCATCATAAGAAATATTATTCAGAAAATAGGTAATGGCTTCCTCACGGGTCATGGTTCCGCCGTGCAGGCCGGTGTCTATAACCAGTCGCACTGCGCGCAGCATCTGATCACTCAGATACCCCATTTTCTGATATGGATCGGTATATAAACCCAGTTCCGGACCCAATGTTTCGCAATAATGTGCCCATCCTTCGCCGTAAGCACCAAACCATCCGAAGCGCATGAACTTGGGCAGGCTGGTATTTTCCTGCTGCAGTGCCACCTGGTAATGATGTCCGGGAATGGCCTCGTGCAGGAAGAGGGATTCCATACCACTGGTCACATTAAACCGTGACGGATCCGGCAAAGGCATATAGAAAATTCCGGGTCTGGATCCGTCTGCCGTACCGGGATAGTATTCTGCGCTGGCAGTGGCTTCTCTGAATTTTTCGGTCTGGCGTATTTCAAAAGGCGTTTTCGGATTCTGACTGAACATGGTTTTCAGCTTCGGAGTTATTTTTGTGAGTACGGCATTAAAAGCATCCAGCACCTCTTTGCTGCTCTTATAAGGCATTGCAGCCGGATCTGTTTGCACATAGCGGATAAACTCTTCCAATGTGCCGGTGAATCCTACCTGATGTTTCACTTTTTCCATTTCGGCTCTGAGCATGGCTACCTCCTGCAGACCAATCTTATTAATTTCCTCCGGAGTGAGGTGCGTGGTAGTCCAGCTTTTCGCGTAGTACTGGTAAATTTCTTTACCTTTTGGCAGGGCATCAATACCATCGGTTTTTCTGGCATTGGGCAGGTATTCATGCTCCAGGAAATCTGCCATTTTCTTGTAGCTCGGAATTAATTTCTCCGAAATCAGCGTTTGAAAATCTTTGGTAAGTTTCTCTTTTTGCTTTGGGGTAAAACTACCCGGAAAATTCAGTACCGGACCGTAGAATATATTCTTCTCATAATCTTCGGCTGTGATTTCGGGAGCGTTCATCTGCGGAATCATTTTCACCACCAGTTTTTCCGGCAATACATGCTTTGCTGCGATGCCTTCTTTGAAATTTTGAATAGCAGTATCCATCCAAAGCGGAAACTGGGCAGCTCTTTTCAGCCAGTTTTCATAATCTTCTACGGTTTTGAAGGGCTGCGAACCCTGCCCGCTCCCCAGCAGCGGCATGGTGAGTGGCAGACCGCCGAACTGATTGAACGGGATCAGCTGAGGATTGTACACATACATTTCGGTTTTGTCCTTCAGGGTATATTCCAGCACATCATACACCGTTTTATCTTCATCTGAAAGTTGTTCATAATCTATTTTTTTTAGCTGATCCATAACGGAATTGTAGAATGCGATTTCACTGTGTATGAAATCCTTATCAATATTGACCGGCAGCTGGTCATTATACCGCATATCTCCCTGTGCAGTGGCTTCCAGCGGGTAAAGCTTCAGGTATTGCTCATAGTAATTGGCCGCAATGGAATCCAGACTTATCTGAAATTCTTTGGTAAGCGGCGCATCTTTCTTTTTGCAGGAGGCAAGGGTTACAGCGATGAAGGCTATGGCTAAAATTTTAACAAAAAAAGTTTTCATAATGAATTTTTATGAGGGCTAAATTACTTGATTTTATGGAAAAGATAAAATTATTCTTTTTTCCGGTCAATGGTGAATTTCCGGAATGATAATTAAAAAACAAATAAAAAATTTTGCGCAATGAATCTATTTTTTATCTTTGTTAAACCAGATTAACAATCAATTAATTAACATACTTTTTTCTTATTGAAATGAAAGGGATTTTAAAAATCTACCATCCTGAGGAAACCCTTAAATATCACATTCAAAGCACTTACTGCAAAGCGGTTTACATCAACAGTCAGCATTTCCTTGAAGTAGAAATCATTACAGACGATTCTCTGGATCATGTGGATGACGATTCACTGCACTACAATTTCCCCCAGTTATTGCTTAAAGTTTCCGATTTTCCCATTCCGGACGCAGAACTTTCGGCCCAAAACTTCAAAGTAGAGGACACCGAAGACGAAATTTATACGGAAATAGATCTGTATGATGATGAAGACGCTTATCTTTATGACAGTAACCTGAGTTTTGATCATGATGATGCAGGCGAACTGCAACTGTGCTGGACCGGGAATGTAGATGATTTCTATACCGGATCTGATGATCTGATTCCGTTTAAACTCAAATGTCACTTCCGCCCGGATCAGATTGAAGTGGACGAAGACTAATACCAAAACAAAAAAATAATTGACCGGATGGTATGCTTTGCAATACTATTCAACTACGATTCTCGTTATAACCCAAACAAACCTTATATTAATGATATTTATTGAACTCTCAAACTTCATGTTACTGCAGGCACAAACGGTGGCTCCGGAAGTAACTACCCACGAATTTTCCTTCTGGAAGATTATGTTCCATGGAAATCTGTTTGCCAATGTGGTGATGGTGACCATGCTTTGCCTGGGGGTTTTCTCATTGTACATTTTCCTGGAGAGATTATTCTACATCAACAGACAGCTGAAAATCAACGACATGAACATGATGAATAATCTGAATGACCTGCTGAATGACGGTAAACTGGACAGTGCCATACAATATTGTGAAAGACAAAATACGCCGGAGGCCAGAATTTTGGGCAAAGGAATTACCCGCATTGGCAGACCGGTATCAGACATTGTAAGCGCTATGGAAAGTCAGGGGCAAATTGAAGTTTCTTTGCTGGAAAAAAACCTGAACCTGCTGGCGTCCATCCCCAGTATTGCGCCCATGCTGGGACTTCTGGGAACGGTTATCGGAATTATTATGGCGTTTTTCAATATGGCCAATATGGAAGGTTCATTTTCTCCCAGCACGCTTTCAGAAGGCATTTATACCGCATTGGGACACACGGCAACCGGTCTGGCAGTAGCCATACCCTCCAATTTTTTCTATAACCTGCTGCTGACCAAGATTGATAAATTTATACTGAAAGTTCAAAACATGTCCACTGATTTCTTAGATATCATCAATAAGCCTTAAATTATGAATCTGAAAAGAAGAAACAAAGCAAATCCCGAATTCAGTCTGGCAGCAATGGTAGACGTAATTCTGCTTTTGTTGATATTTTTTATGGTGACTTCTGCGGCATCCAACATCAGTGCAATAGACGTAAAACTGCCAAAAGGCGAGGTAGAAAATCCCAATATTCCGAACGAACTTGCCGTAAGCATTAAAGAAGACGGAACATATTTTGTAGATGACAATCCGGTAACCCGTGAAGCACTGGAAGCGGCCATCAACGGCCGTCTGCAAAACCAGCAGAATCCTTCCTTTACCATCCGTGCAGACAGGAACAGCCTGCACAAAGATGTGGTTTTTGTAATGGAAATCGCAGAAAAGCACCGGTATAATATTGCAATTGCAACCACAAAAGGAGAAGAATAATTTTCTGAAATGGATTATTACAGCATCAATAGAAGAGAAGAGCAAAAAGATAAATTCAAGAGCGGAATGATCACTCTTGGGATTTGGGCTGCCCTGCTCCTTTTCGTTTTTCTCTATAAAATAACCCACGTGGTTCCCGCTCAAAATGAAGTGGTCTCTGCCATGCTCATTAATTTCGGGGACAACAGAAATGGTGACGGCTTAGAAGAACCTGCCGAGCAGGAAGGCTCTATGGCCGCCCTTTCGGATTTGCAAAATCCTGATCCGGTGTCGCAATCAGCAATAGAAACTCCGGCACCAGAGGTGAGAGAGAAAATCATAACCGGAAACAACAGTAAAAACACTACCGCCAAAGTAGACAAAATAAGCAAAACCACCGAAAAACCTGTAGCAAAAAAGACCGCCACTTCTAAAACTACCGGTAGCAAAGCCACTACAGCCAATGCCACAAAAGGCAGCGGTGACGGCAAGGGTACAGCCGCAGTAGGCAATTTATTGCGTGGCCGCGGAACCAAAGCAGGAAGCCAGGGAACGAACGGAACTACCGGAAATGCAGGCGACCCGCTGGGCGGAGATGGTGACGGCGACAGCAGAATAGGGGTAGACCGTAAACTGGTCGGTTTTATTCCCGGAACCATGGGCAGGGGCGGTGCGCAGCCTGTTCACAACTGTAAGGCTTCGGGAACCATCAGCATCAGTTATACGGTAGATCAGGCAGGAAATGTAACTTCTGCCAGCCGGTCCGGAGGCATTTCAGATGGTTGCGTAGTATCTACTTCTGTATCTTGGGTGAAAAAATATGTGAAGGCAGAACGTGCCTCTACCTCATCATCAGGAACTTACAGAATCACTTTCTAAGTGATTACAGCTTTTCTGCTATTTTCTGTACATCAAGTTCCACCAGACAGGCATAATCTCCACGGTAGCATTCCTTATCCCCGAAAACCGAACAAGGCCGGCAGGTAAGATCTTTCACATGGACTACATCTTCCGTACTTTGTCCGTAGCCCAGAAATCCCGCAAAATAGTGGGTTGATCCCCAAATGGAAATACAACGGGTACCCGCAAGACTGGCCAGATGCATATTGGCAGAATCCATGGAAATCATGGCCTGCAAGCCGGCAATTTTATCCAATTCTTCTGTTAAAGTAAGTTTTCCGGCAAGATTTTCCGTATTGGGAATTTCCTGCTCCCATTTTTCCAGTACTTCCTTTTCCCGGGAACCACCACCGAAAAAGAAGATTTTATACTTTTCTGAGAGCAGACAAGCCAGTTCATAGGATTTTTCCAGCGGCAGCATTTTTCCGTGGTGCTGCGCAAAAGGTGCAAAACCAATCCCTGATTTTGGAGACTGCTGCGGCGTCAGCTGATGAGACAGAGTCAATGCGAAGCCCAACTCCCGGAAGACATCTGCATATCGCTCAACGGTTTGTTTCAATGGTGTTTTTTCAAGGTTCCAGATATCGGTGAGGTGTTCTTTTTCCTCTTTCCCTTTATCAATTACCGCAACTCTATAGCCCTTACCACGAAAAATCCGTCTTAAAATCTTGGTTCTGATGACATCATGAAGATCAGCAATGCAGGTAGGCTGAAATTCTGTGAGCAGTTCTTTTGCCAGACGTTTCAAACCAAAGAATCCCTTAAAATCATCTAAATCGACCCCTTTGAAGATGAGCCGCGGAATATTCTGAAATAAAGGTTCAAACTGCTGGCGGGAGACCATGACTATTTCTGCATCCGTATTCTGCGCCAAGAATTCGCGCACTACCACGGCGGCCATAGCTACATCGCCGAATGCCGAAAAACGGTATGTCAGAATGCGTGTCATGCTTTTAGCTGAAAGGCGACTGCATAGAATTTAATTTGTTTGGTCATGGCCATCAAACCATTGGCCCGTGATGGCGAGAGAAATTCCTGCAGGCCAATTTCAGAAATAAATCCGAAATCAGAAGCCAGAATTTCATCTGTAGTGTGCCCGCTGTAAATGGAAACCAGCAGTGAAACAATTCCTTTGGGTAAAATACCATCAGAATCTGCATCAAAATAAAGTTTACCGTCTCGGAAACTCGCATCAATCCAAACTTTGGACTGGCAGCCCTTTATCAGGTTATCATCGGTTTTCTTATCCTCAGGAAGGGGTTTCAGTTCCTTACCCAGATCGATAATATACTCGTATTTTTGCTCCCAATCGTCCAAAAACTCAAATTCTTCAACAATTTCCTGCTGTTTTTCTTTAATTGTCATGCTGCAAAATTAGCGAAAGTTTTCCTTTCTCACCTTTTCGAATAAGGCTAAAATTTTGGGTTCTTCATGCTCCCAGTTCAAAACGGCGGCAGCCTTTTCCAGTTCAGGCAAATAAAAGTGGCGTCCGTGCTGCAGCACCGTGTTTATTTTTTGGGCCAGATGTGCGGGATCATGACTTTCGGCTATTTCTCCTACTTTAAAATCCTGGTAAACCTTCATCATTTCAGGAAAATTAATCATGACAAGCGGAACCCGTGATTGGATATAATCTGAAACTTTATTCGGAAGGGAGTATAAATAACTCACCCCACCGTTTTCTTCTATACTTAAGCCCACATCTGCAGTGCAGGTCAGTTTCCGAAGGTCTTCCGGATGCAGCTTTCCGGTAAAGATGACCCGGTCTGCCATGCCTTCTTCTATGGCCAGCGTTTCATATTCCTGTCTTTTGGGGCCATCACCCGCAATTTTGAGCACGGCGCCATCTACCTGTTTCATGGCTTTGATGGCCTGGGCAATTCCCCGGGACTGGTTGATAACGCCCTGGTACAGAACAATCTTGGTCTTATTCTCCGGAATTTCAACCGGTGTCGTGATGATTCTCGGAATATTTCGGATGACCACACAATCCACCTGATACTTTTCTTTGAACCAGCCGGCATAACTGTAACTTTCGGTCATCATGTACCGCATACCCGGCACAAGTTTCTGCTCCAGAAGCCGCCATATTTTCTGAGTCCAGCGCCCTTGAATGGCAGGCATTTCAGTGAAAATCTCATGACTGTCAAAAACCAGTGGAATTTTTAATTTACGGGCTACGAGCACATTGGGCAACAATGCATCCAGATCATTGGCCAGCAGCACCGTTCCGGAATCTGCTCTCTTCATCAGCTCCCGGTACAGTTTCCATTGAAATTCTGCATAAGCCATACGCAGCGAGCCGGCCTTATGCCGGATTCTGAAATAAGGATACGGACGTTCCATTTTGCCTGCACCACCCCAGTCGTTTCCGATAAGTTCTACCGGATATCCGTTCTCGTGCAGGGTTCGGCACACTTTCTCGATACGCTGATCGGTATACAGATTACTGAAGGCAGAAACCAGAATTTTCATCGCCAAAAGTTAATCTTTTTTCACTAAATGATAGAGCTGAATAAAGCAAAGAATGGCATTGGGAATGATAATAGGCCACAACATCCCGCTGTAAATCCCATAGATTACAAAAAGAATACAGCCTATTAAATTAACAATTCTTACTTTTCTAAGGTCTTTCAAAATAAAGCTTAATACCACAAAAAAAGAGGCTGCATAACCTACATAACTGGCAATTTCCGGGCTCATATTACTGTTTTAGGAGGGCAAAGCTAATCATTTTCAGGAAGATAAAAAACCCAAAACTGCCAGAAAGTCATTATTCCTTTTTTGGTAAAGTATTTGTAACTTTGATTAGCATTAAACAACAGAACACACTTTTTTAAATAGAGATAACATCATGAATTATAAATTTTCAGATGGTTTGGATAAAGTTTTCAAACACAGCAAAAACGAAGCACGAAGACTGAAAAGTGAATTCCTGAATACAGAGCATCTTTTGTTGGGCATCCTCAAAACTGAAAACTCTGCCAAGGAAATCCTTCAGAATCTGAATGCCGATCTTACACAAATACGCAGGAAGATTGAAACCATGAGCACCACTGCCATCAACCCGCTGGCAGAGGAAGCTCCCCATATTTCTTTTACCAAAATGGCAGATCAGGCCGTAAAACGCTCAGAACTGGAATGCAGACAATACCGCAGTACAGAAATTAATACCGTACATTTACTGCTGGGCATCCTCTATAAATTTGAGGATCCTACTTCTAATATCCTGGGCGCATATGATGTAGATTATGAACGGGTCACCAAGGAATACCAGACCATGCTCAAAAACTCCGGCGAAACTCCGAAAATGAGCGCGTATGATGAAGATGATGAACGCGAGGAATACGGTCAGATGAGAAAACCGGGCGGAACCATAGGCTCCGGAAAAAGCAAAACACCTACCCTGGATAACTTCGGACGGGATCTTACGACCCTGGCACGGGACGGAAAACTGGATCCGGTTATAGGCCGCGAAAAAGAAATTGAAAGGGTTTCGCAGATTCTTTCCAGAAGAAAGAAAAACAACCCGCTGCTCATTGGCGAACCGGGAGTAGGGAAATCGGCAATTGCCGAAGGTCTGGCATTGCGCATTCATCAGAAGAAAGTATCGCGGGTACTGTACGGAAAACGGGTGATTACGCTGGATCTGGCCAGTCTGGTAGCCGGCACCAAATACCGGGGACAGTTTGAAGAGCGCATGAAAGCCATCATGACTGAACTGGAAAAAAACAAAGACGTGATTCTTTTCATAGATGAATTGCACACCATTGTAGGAGCAGGCAGTTCTACCGGCAGTCTGGACGCCTCAAATATGTTCAAACCTGCACTGGCACGCGGCGAAATTCAATGCATCGGCGCCACTACGCTGGATGAGTACAGACAATATATTGAAAAAGACGGTGCGCTGGAAAGACGTTTTCAGAAGGTAATGGTAGAACCTACTTCCGTAGAAGAAACCATACAGATTCTGAATCAGATCAAAGACAAATATGAAGACCACCATAATGTCACCTATACGGATGAGGCAGTAGCTGCCTGTGTGAATCTGACGGCCCGCTATATTACAGACCGTTTTCTGCCCGATAAAGCTATTGATGCAATGGATGAAGCAGGATCCCGGGTGTATATCAAGAATATGAAGGTGCCTACTGAAATCATTTCCAACGAACAAAAAATAGAGGAAATAAAGGAACTGAAGCAGAAAGCAGTAAAAGCCCAGGACTACCTGGAAGCCAGAAAACTGAAAGATGAAGAAGAAAGACTGATTATGGAACTGGCGGCGGCTCAGGAAAAATGGGACAATGAAGTACGCGAGAAAAAGGAAGTGGTGACAGAAGAAAACGTAGCCGAAGTGGTGTCCATGATGAGCGGAATCCCGGTGACCAAAGTAGGCAAAAACGAGCTGGATAAACTGGCGCAAATGGATGCCAAACTGAACGGAAAAGTAATCGGACAGGAAGAAGCGGTGAAAAAAGTGGTAAAAGCCATTCAGAGAAACCGTGCCGGCCTGAAGGATCCCAACAGACCCATCGGAACATTTATCTTCCTGGGAACTACCGGTGTAGGTAAAACCGAACTTGCCAAAGTGATGGCCCGTGAGCTCTTTGACAGTGATGAAGCGCTGATTCGGATTGACATGAGTGAGTACATGGAGAAATTTGCAGTGTCCAGACTGGTAGGAGCGCCTCCGGGATATGTAGGCTATGAAGAGGGCGGGCAACTTACAGAAGCCATCCGCAGAAAACCATATGCGGTACTGTTGCTGGATGAAATAGAAAAAGCACACCCGGATGTGTTTAATATCTTACTGCAGATTCTGGACGAAGGTTTTGTAACCGACAGCCTCGGCAGAAAAATAGATTTCAGAAATACCATCATCATCCTGACTTCCAATATCGGAACCAGAGATTTGAAAGATTTCGGAGACGGAGTAGGATTTGGAACCTCAGCCAAAAAATCATCAAGTGATGCCCGGGCGAGATCTACTATAGAAAACGCCCTGAAAAAAGCATTTGCGCCTGAATTCCTGAACAGAATAGATGATATCATTATCTTCAACTCGCTGCAGCAGGAAGACATCAGAAAAATCATTGATCTGGAGCTGGGCAAACTGTATGCACGCATTGAAAAACTGGGATATCATATAGAACTTACTGATGAGGCCAAAAATTTCATTGCTGATAAAGGCTGGGATAAAGATTTTGGTGCCAGACCACTGAAACGTGCCGTGCAGAAGTATATAGAAGACCTGATAGCAGAAATGCTGGTTAATAAACAAATTGCAGAAGGAGACACCATCATCCTGAAACTGAATGATGCCAAAGATGGCCTGGAAAAGGCCAGCAGTCCCAAGGGCAAGAAAGAGAAGGTACAGTAAATAATCCGCATCATACCAAAAGAAACACCACCCGGCGGCCGGGTGGTGTTTTGTTTTATAAAGTTTCTGTTAGAACTTAACTCTAACACCTACATTGAGGCCAATGCTGGAAAACGGAAGTGCAAGTCTGCTTGCCTGTGTAGGCTGGTCCGGATCTGAATTCAACTCGAAATCGTCACTGAAAACGGTCTGTCTGTCGGCCACATCCCAATACTGCAAATCATCTTCACCATTATAATTGGCCACTACCACATTACCTTTCTCTGGGCTGTAGGTCAGGCTGTTCGCTTTCAGTTCACCAAACACGGAAAACTGACTGTTGATGGCATAGTCCAGTCCCAATGCACCGGTAAAGCCCACAGGCGTTCCGCCTTCCAGTTCCTGTTTGGTGTAGTAGGTAGAAGAACCATAACGCTCATCTTCTTCATAGGTCACCTTGGAACCTGCTCCGATCAATACCCCGAACTTTGCATACGGATTCAGCTGGCTGTAATTTCCGCGCAATACTACAGTAGGGCTGATTTGCAACATCTTTGCAGACAAAGTCTGATTGATCACATCATTTCCACTGCCCTTTTGGCTGGCAGTATATTCTGCACCCATCAGATAATTAACTCCAAGTTCAGCACCCAGATTTTTGGTAAACATATACCCCAGATTCACTCCGAAATTAGCACCTTTGCCCAAAGACAGTAACACATCATCTACCCGGTCTGCTCCGGAGGGGTTGTATTCATAATTCATAATCCCCTGACCATAGGTATAATATCCGAAGTAACCCACATTCTGAGTCGCCATAGGCAGATTATACCCTCCATGAACATCCACATAAAAACCGGTACCTGCAGCAGGCATGGTTTGGGCAGTTGTAATCATTTGCGCGTGCGCATTCTGTGCTACGGCCAACATTCCCAGGCAGGAAATGGCTAAAAAAACTTTTTTCATGTTCAATCAAATTTAATTTTACTGCCCCAAAACTAAGCGTGTAAGCCATAATAAACAAGAAAAAACTAATAATTTTTTGTTAAAATGACCTTAGAAGTACTTCTTTGCTGCTAATTTTTGATTAAACTTCAAAATTTGAACCGTGATCATATTCCGATCACAAATCCGACGGTGGGCGAAAAACCACTGGAAAACATACTGCTGTTCTCCCGCCAGAGTACATTATACATCAGCCCGATCTGCATGGCAGCATTGGTCCCGATGCGCTGCATGTACCCGCCGCCCAGATAGAGGGCGGTTTCTTCTGCATCTGCCTTGTAATCATACAGCTTGTCCGTATAATTTACAAAATAATGCTGCATCAGTGTGCTGGCGTAGAAATTTTGCGCAAAATAATAATTGGCAAAAGGTCCGATTCCGATCATGGTGGATTTATAATAATCCGAGGACTGAAAATTCAGGCTGCCCTGCGCCCCCACTTCCAGATTGTCCAAAACCTTATAGCCGGCACGCGGAGAAATTCCCACATTAAAATAGCCATTGCTCCCGAAACCAAGACCTATTCCTCCACCAAACGTCCATTTACCACTGGTGGCTCCTGTGGAAATCTGTGCCATGGCGAGACCTGAAATCAGCACGAAAAAGAGTAACCCGTTTTTCTTCATAATAATCGTTTTTATCTATGTACTATAGTTCTGTAAATCAAATTTGTTTATCGTAATTTTGCAAATCTAAAGATAGATTATCTTTTTTAAAATCTGAACAAAAGAATATGAAAATTGTGGTAGGACTTTCCGGCGGTGTAGATTCCAGCGTAGCAGCTTATTTGCTGCAGCAGCAGGGCCATGAAGTGGTGGCACTGTTTATGCGCAACTGGAATGACGCTTCGGTAACGCTGGAAGATGAATGTCCCTGGATAGAAGACAGCAATGATGCCCTCATGGTAGCTCAGAAACTGGGAATTCCTTTCCAAGTGATTGATATGAGCGAACTTTACAAGGAAAAAATTGTGGATTATATGTTTGCGGAATATGAGAAAGGACGCACGCCAAATCCGGATGTGCTGTGCAACCGCGAGGTGAAGTTTGATGTTTTTCTGAAAACAGCGCTTTCTCTGGGTGCAGACAAAGTAGCCACCGGCCATTATGCAAGGGTAAAATCGACCACAGGTCCGGACGGAAAAGAAATTCACCATCTACTGGCAGGGAAAGACCTGAACAAAGATCAGTCGTATTTTCTGTGTCAGCTGAGCCAGGAGCAGCTCTCCAAAGCATTGTTCCCGATTGGAGAACTCACCAAGCCGGAGGTCCGCGAAATTGCCAAAGAAATCGGGCTGGTTACCGCAGATAAAAAAGATTCCCAGGGACTTTGCTTCATCGGGAAGGTGAGTCTGCCTACTTTTCTTCAGCAACAACTGGAACCCAAGGAAGGTGAAATTGTAGAAATTTTCGATGATTTCCCTGCATTTCATCAGGAAAAACCGGTATTCCGTTCCAAACTGGAAGAATTGCAGTATCTATCTGCTAAAATTGAATATAAAAAAGAAGACGGCAAAGTCATTGGCAAACACCAGGGTGCTCATTATTTCACCATAGGCCAGAGCAAAGGGCTGGGCATTGGCGGACATAAGGAAAGTTGTTTCATCATCCACCGGGACATGACCCATAACCTGCTTTTTGTAGGTGAAGGCCGTAATTTCCCAGGATTGTACAGAAAAGCACTGAAAATAGACCGCAGTGAAGTGCACTGGGTGCGCGAAGACTTAAGACTGCAAAACGGCGCATCCATGAAGGTGCAGGCCAGAATCCGGTACCGTCAGGCTCTGGAAGAAGCCACGATTTATCAGTTTGACGAAGGGCTGTTCATGGAGTTTGAACAACCACAGTCTGCCATAGCCGAAGGTCAGTTCGCGGCATGGTATGACGGCGAAGAACTGCTGGGCAGCGGTGTCATTGCTTAAATCTAAACTACAGAAATATCCACTTAAACACACACAAATGATTTTAACTTTTGAATGATCTAAAAATATTGAAATCGGGATACCTCTCGGTTCTCAATGACCTGGACGTCATGAAAAACTGGGGCAAAGTTCAGTTGGAAGCGTTGTATGCCACCCAGATTGGCCAGTATGAAGTGGAAATTCTGGAGCTGAATATTGAAATCAGAACGCTTAAAAAGAAAATTCAGTGGGCCCATCAGGACATTAATCTCGGGAAATATCCGGATTTTACCGAAATCGAAATCCGCGGTCGCGAACTGATGCAGCAGGCCGTAGGTGAAATCTCAACCGCCAAAAATAAAGTAGTGACAGGCAGAGCGGTGCTCAGTAATCTGGCTTCTCCGGAAGACAGCATGGAACTGCGAAAAATCTACAGAAATATTGCCAGAAATCTTCACCCGGATATCAACCCGGATTTGACCGGTGAACAGCAAGATCTGTGGCATGTGTTTTATACCGCTTACAAAAACGGAGATCTGAACCAACTGTAAGCGCTGCAGATTGTGTATAACGAGCAATTGAAAAGCAGAGAAACAGCAGAAAAAGAGTTGAATGAAGAGGATCTTCTGCTGCAGACAGCCCTGTTGACACAAGGCATAAAAGAGTTGGAAAAACAAATAGCTGAATTAGAAAATGACTTTCCATTTAATATCGCAAATAAAATAAGGGATGAAGACTGGATACAGGAGAAACAGGATTCTTTGCGCAAAGAAATTGAAGACCTGCAACAATACCTGAAAGAAAAACAAGCCGACTACGAAATCATCAAAGACACTTATGGATCAGCCTGAAGCAACCGGACTCCGCAGAACAGATGGCGGATTATTTAAATTAATCAACTCCGGCGCCATCACTTTCAAAGCTTTTGAAGAAGACATTCTGGCACTGGAATCCATTGTAGCCGGCACATCCTACCTTAATCTTCAGGATATTGAAAAAGAAATTGTTCCTGATCATACCGAACTGTCACTAAAGCGGGAACCGGATAATCAGTATGACGCATTTGCCATAAGAGTACTATACAAAGACACCAAATTAGGCTACATTCCCAAATCTAAGAATCAGACGATTGCCAGGTTAATGGATGTTGGCAAGCAATTCTACGCCAAAGTAACCGCCAAAGAATGGGAAGGCAAATGGTTGCGGATGGATCTGCAGGTTTTCATGAAAGATTAACCTTCTTACAAACGTTTAACACTTTCCTAATCAGCGTGTAAGCCAGTCTTTGAAAAACTTCACACGCTCACGGCTCACGGTAATTTCCGTTTCCGGCTGAAAAAGCAAATCCACTTTATAATAGGGTGAAGTGTAAATATTGGCAATCATTTCAGCGTGAATAATGAATTGCCGGTTTACCCGGAAAAAACGGCGTCCATCCAGCAAATCCTGCAGTTCATCCAGCGTATAATCTGTGGGATACACCCGTTCCCGCGTTTGCAGATACACGATTTTATGTTCACTGAAAAAACAGGAAACTTCATCTACGGAAATGATTTTCAGATTATACCCTATTTTGACCAGAATTCTGGATAATATTTGCTTTTCATTGCGGATGAGGGATTTTATTTCATCCGGATGAGGCGGACGCTCAGAAGGGAGGAAACTCCGGAACTTCTCCAGCGCACGGGTCAGATCATCGGGCATCACCGGCTTCAGCAGATAGTCAATAGAGTTCAGCTTAAAAGCCTTCAGGGTATATTGGTCAAAAGCTGTGGTATAAATGATGAAACTTCTGGTGGGCACCTCTTCAAAAATATCAAAAGAAAGCCCGTCTCCCAGGACAATATCAGAAAAAATAAGATCGGGGTGTGGTTGGCTGCCAAACCATGACAAGCCTTCCTCTACCGAATTCAGGACTTGTACCACCTCCACATCCGGAATGGTGCTGAGCAGCCGTGCCAGTTTCCGTGCAGCCGGTTTTTCATCTTCAATGATTACGGTTTTTATCATCAGAACAAATCAGGGTGCTTAAAGTTAAGGGTATTTATCCATATATTCCCGGATTTTCCGCTCTTCCCATTTGCTTCCCAGCATGAAATACGGAATGAAAACACTGGCCCAGTGGCTCAGGAGTCCAATGCCCCAGAAGATGGCCACCCAATAATGATCCATATCAGTAATGGATTTTCCTTTGTTCAGTCCAATGGTGATGATCAAGATATTCACAACCACATAGCACAGAGAGTGGATGTAGAATCCTTTTATCTTCTTCACTTTTTCCCGGGCTTTTCGCAATTTGCCTGCATTTTCCTCTTCAGGCGTCATGGTACAGTTCTGCGGATTGCCAGCCAGTTCCTGCTTTAAAAAAGTTTCGGTTTTTGCCTGTTCCCATTTGCGGATGCCCGGCAGAAAAATACTCACCGCGTGGATGATGATGACTGCACCCCACAGCACACCGGTAAAGAAGTTATACGGCTGGTTTTCTCCATCGGCGGGCCGCTGTGTCAGAAAGTCTATCAGAATGACCAGGTTTACCGCTGCATACACCGCCAGATGGATATAATAACCCTTGATTTCACGGATCCGCCCGGCAGCCTGCTGGTAGCGGAAATCCTTTCTGTTCAGTTTATCCATGGTACTTGTTGTTTTGATTTTCTTTTTCCAGAATTTTCCGGATTTGTTTCTCTTCCCAGTTCCTGCCGATGCGCAATACCTGGAATGCGTGAGAAATGACGCCGATTCCCCAACCCAGCACCGGCCACCAGAACCAGTGGTATCCGGGTGTCATTTTCAGGTTGATGAAGATCAGGAACGGCATAAACAGGCAGTAGGAGATCAGGTTTCCGTAGAAATCTTTCAGTTCTTTTACTCTTTTCTCAGCCTTTCTGTAGGCTTCGTTGCTTGGGATGGGTGTTGGATTCATAGCTGTAATTTTTTCTTTTAAAATTGGAATTTTTACACGGAAGAAATCATCTGATTTCTCAATAAATACATGCTGACCGGTGAGCAGTGCATAGCGCTGCACAATATTGCTGAGGCCAATGCCGGCACTTTCTTTCACCTGCTCGCGGACTTGCAGATTGTTCTCTATAAACAGATACTGACCCTCAGAATAAATCCTGATATTCAGTGGATTTCTGGCGGTTGCGTAGTTATGCTTAATGCAGTTTTCCAATAACAGTTGCAGGGACAGTGGCACCACAAAGGAGTCCTGTACGTCTGCCGCTACATCAAACTCAAAGTTCACGCTTTCCTCGAAACGGGTTTTCAGAAGTTCGCAATAGGTGCGGGCAAAATCAATCTCCGCCTCCACCGTCACCAGTTCCTTATCTTTCTCTTCCAGAACATAGCGGTAAATTTTGGACATGGAAGCGGTAAAATCCTGGGCTTTATCCGGATTCTCGTCAATAAGTGCGCTGAGCACGTTCAGTGAATTAAAAAGAAAATGCGGATCCAGCTGGTTTTTAAGACTCTCGAACTGGGCGTTTGCCGAACGGGCAATGAGTTTCTGCTCCACCACTTCTTTACGGGAAGACCTTTTCCATTCCTCCATAAAACTTTTCGCATGCAAAATAGCAGAAATGAGCAGGGTCACATTCAGCATAATCCAATTTACCACCGCCATATCTCCGCTGAAGAACATCCCGGAATCGTTTTTCAGCAGCAGGATATATACCACATAATTGATTCCCAGAACCAGCAGGACATTCAGGACCACCGTACCGGCAATTCCCCACGCTACTCTTTTCCGGGTATCACCGGTCCAGGAATAACGGCGGTTCAGATATTGGTTCATATAGCCGTTTCCTAAGGCCAAAGGAAAGCTGTAGAGGAAGGATATGGCCACGCACAGCAACCAGTTCTGAGGTGTTTTGGTACCAGTGAACACCACAAAGAAGGCCGTGCCGGTAACCAGCGCAATAATGCTGAGGATCTGAAATGCTTTTCTGTTCATTGCTCTCATTTTAACAGTTCAAAGGTAAAAGACTTCCGATATTTATGAAATTATTTTCTGCTGAACCGTCAGATTCTGCTGCTGAACCGTTCAGAGAAGATCCGTTTTCAGAATTCACCCGAATTATTGTAAAATTGTAAGATGCCACCTAAATAAATTGTGGAGACCACAAAATTGGATTAACTTTAACCTTTTAATTTCCAATTATCATCATTAAACAAAATCAAACTCTATGAAAAAACAACTGTTATTCCTGGGGCTGGGACTTGCACTATTGTCGTGTAACCAGGAAAAAACCACTCAGGAAACATCTACTGAAGCCGAAACGGAGCAGTCACCTGTAGTTACGCAGCGTGAAGATATGATTACCAAGTCGTACAATATCAATGCAAAGAGCGGAACCAACACAGAGGGAACCGTAACATTTGTACAAAACGGAAACGAAGTAACGCTTACCATTGAAGCCCGCAATCTTACGCCGGGGATTCATGCGGTGCACATTCATGAATTTGGAGATTGCTCTGCAGAAGATGCTTCATCTGCAGGCGGACACTGGAATCCTACTACCAAAGATCACGGAAAATGGGGAGATGAGCACCACCACATGGGAGACATCGGTAATCTGGAAGCAGGTGCAGACGGAACAGGTGTGCTGACTTTCACCACCGACCAATGGAGTCTGGGTGGAGACGAAACCAAAAATCTGGTGGGTAAAACGTTGATTATTCATGAGAAAGAAGACGACTTCCAGACTCAGCCTACGGGAAATGCCGGTGGCAGAGTAGGTTGTGTTGAAATCAACTAATGATTCCTCAACCTTAACAGATAAACAGTCACCAACCGTGGCTGTTTTTTTTGGCCAAAAAACCGAAAGCCATGATGCTGTTCAAAAAATCAGCCGCCCAAAAAAGGCGGCTGACTGATATGTTCTGAAAAAATATTCTCAAATCATTTCCGATACTATATTAATGGCTTCCTGCAGATAAACATCTTTCTCCAGACGTTTCTGCCAGTTTTCAGATTTCTTTTTAAAGGCTTCATCTTTCTGCATCCGGGCGGCTTCATCCGGGAACTGTACGAAGTTGAGACCGTTGTTAAATTTATCCAGCTTCTCAAATTTTTTAATCTGATCCTTACGCTGTTTCATCAGTTCGAAGAATTTGGTCTGATTTACCGTAATGCTCTCTTCTTTATCCAGTTGCTCTTTCCACCGGGCAGATTCCAGCAAAAGCTGATAATTGGCATTTGAAGCCATTCTTTGTGCACTGCGCTGCTTCAGTTTTTCAATATCTATACCATTTACTTTCTGAAATGCCACCGCAGGAATACGGTCCCATGCAAGCGCAAAATCATCATACCGCTCCCCGATTTCAGAAAATGTATAGAAATCCTTCATCTGAATGTCAGATTCTATTCCTTTTTTCTGGGTAGATTCTCCGGTGATGCGGTAAAACTTCTGAATCGTCAGTTTAAGTGCTCCGAAATCATCATTGGTATTCAGAAAACGATTCAGGTCTATGAAAGTCTGTACCGTTCCTTTTCCGAAAGATTGGGGAGACCCTACCACAACTGCTCTGCCATAATCCTGCATGGCTCCAGCTAAAATCTCTGATGCAGATGCAGAAAGTTCGTTCTGCATGATGATTAGTGGGCCGGCCCAGATGGGGTTATTGGTTTTATTGCGCAGAGTTTGGATCTTTCCGTTGCCATCTTTCACCTGCACATAAGGACCGGTATTCATGAAGAGTCCCATGATATCTCCCACTTCGGTCAGTGAGCCACCGCCATTATTTCTGAGATCCAGAATGATGGCCTGCACGTTTTGTGCCTTGAGTTTGATGATTTCATTCTTCACATCGTCAGATGCATTTCTGCCGTTTTCCTGTTTTTCAAACTCAGCATTAAAGCTTGGCAGGTTGATGAAACCATACTTTTTACCATCGGTAGAATTGATGATGATGCTTTTTGCATACGTATCTTCCATAGCCACCTCTTCACGGATCATGGTCACTTCTTTGATGGACTTGTCCTTCTTCTCTACGGTGAGGGTCACTTCGGTTCCTTCTTTACCTCGGATCAGTCTTACCGCTTCATCAGAGAGCATTCCCACTACATTTACCGCCTCTTTATTGGGAAGACTTTTCACCTTCAGAATTCGGTCTCCTTCTGTAAGTTGCTTGGACTTCCATGCTGGTGCGCCTATCGTCAATGCACCCAGGTAGAGATTTCCTTTCTTTTCCTGAATAATGGCGCCGATTCCGATGACCTTACCGGTAAAATTCACATCAAAATCCTCTTTGTTCTGAGGCGAAAAATAGTTGGTATGTGGATCAAACACTTCAGAATAAGCATTCATGTACACCGTAAACCAGTCCATCTTTTTTCTTTTCTTGAAGCGGGTAAAGGTTTCACCCAGATAGTCCTTCACCTCATCTGTGGCTTTGGTCACTTTCTGCTCCGGGGTCAGAATCTCCAGTTTTATGGTGTCTTTCAGACCGAATCTCTGTACACTGTCCTTTTTTTTACGCTGGCTTTCCTCTTTGCTGTTCAGCGTTTCCATTTCTTGCAGAATGTTGTATTTGATGAATTTTCGCCACTCATTATACTGTTCTTCTTTACTGGCCGGTGCTTTTTTAATTTTATGTTCAATGATCAGGGTTTCGTCCTGATTGAGATCAATAGGCTTGCTAAAGATGTCTTTGGTCATCTTATCTATTTCATCTACCCGCTGGTACAGACGGTCTACCGTAAGTTTGTAGAAGGTGAGATCACCGTTGTTCAGATAATCATCCAGTTTTGTACGGTGTCTGCTGAACTCGTCCATATCTGACTGGATAAAATACCGCCGCCCAAAATCTACCATTTCAAAATACTTGTCATAAACTTCCTGGGAGTAGGCATCATTGATGGGTTTGGGGCTGTAATGTAGGTAAGACAGCGTGTTTTTGACGCTTACCATAATGGTTTTCATCTTTTCGTCATCATCCTGTGGTGCATTGAAGCAGAACATCAGGCTCGTGAGCGGGATGAATAAAAGTAATTTATTGAGTTTAAAATTTTTAAACATATTTAATAATTCTGTTATAATAGGTCTGTTTTTAATAATCTTTGTTACACGAAGCTACAGAACTTCAAATTTAATACCTAATTCATTACTGACCGCAGTTTTTTATCTAAATTTGTTGGCAAATGATTAATATGACTAAAAAACCGCATATTTTAGTAACCAATGATGACGGAATTACTGCACCGGGAGTTCGCAAACTGGTGGAGTTTATGAATGAAATCGGCGAGGTGACCGTAGTAGCGCCCAATTCCCCGCAAAGTGGAAAAGGACACGCCATTACCATCAATTCAACCCTTACCTTTGAAGAAATACAGCTGGACGGACCTCAGCGGGACATCTCCCTCAGCGGGACTCCGGTAGATTGTGTGAAATTCGCACTGGATCAGGTACTTAACCGCCGGCCGGACCTGGTGGTTTCCGGCATCAACCATGGCGCCAACTCCTCCATCAATGTCATCTATTCCGGCACCATGTCTGCAGCAGTAGAAGCAGGTGTGGAAGGATTACAGTCCATCGGATTTTCACTGCTGGACTTCAGCTGGGAGGCAGATTTTGATCAGTGCAAGGAATACGTGCAGCAAATTGTACGCAAAACACTAGAGAATCCCCTTCCCAAAGGCGTGGTTCTGAATGTGAACATCCCGAAACTGAAAAAAGAAGAAATAAAAGGTATTAAAGTATGCCGGCAGGCACATGCCAAATGGGAAGAAAGTTTTGATGAACGAATCAGCCCGCACGGCAAAAAATACTATTGGCTCACCGGCTATTTCAATAATATGGATGAGGCAGATGATGCTGATGAAAATGCGCTCGCCGAAGGATATATTTCAGTAGTGCCGGTACAGTTTGATCTCACCGCACATCAACATCTTCAGTCCCTGTCTGAAATCCTGAATACCTAAGGCTTTCAGGACGAGTTCTTTTCAGACTTAATTCTCACAAACTGAACATCATACGGAACCGTAAGTGCCAGATGTATGCCTATAGCCGGCAGCGGAGAATCAAACCATAATGCCATGGCACACAGTAAAATTCCGAAAGGAACGCAGGAAATCATTTCCCTTTTGCCGTTGAAAGCATGCAGCAATACATACAGCACCACGTTGATGACGACAGCCGTTACGGTTCCGTATTTTTCCACGGAAAAATCCAGCAAAAATCCCCGGAACCAGAGTTCATAACAAATGATGAACAGGATGCGGAGTACAAAATAAGCCCCCAGAAATCCGAAACCCAGCAATGCGGGGTTTACCGTGAACCGGCTTTTTCTTAAATCACGGTCTGCCACGTTCCATGCTACTGCGGCAGTAGCGCACATCAATGCCACTAAAGTGAGCCATTGGGTGAGATTCCAGCCGGAGATTTCAAATGCAGGAAACGGCAGAAACATAGCCGGGAAAATCCCGAATAACACGATTCCGGAAAAATTGAGCAGCAGCAACAATGCCGGATGTTTCACTGCCGCATCATCATTCAGCAGTCTGATGGAGTTTCTACGGTACACGAAATATAAAATGAGCATAAATGCTACGCTGCTTACTACGAAAGTCCACATAATTAATCAGGGATTTAACTGTTGCAAATATAGCAGATTCGCGTCATCCCGGCGAAGTAACCGGCTCATAAATTTCAGACTTACCGGATGGAAAATTTTCCTTAACTTCACTCAAACAAATTTTTGAAAAATGTCCAGGAATCTCAGCGCCTTATCCGGCAGAAAAGGCCTTAAGAAAAATCTTTTTGAGCAGATGGCTCAGATTTCGGTAAATGATGGCGGATCTCCCGCCGAGGCACATCTGGCAAAGCTTGCCGATGAATTTTTAATGGGCGACGCCAATACCTACGGCAGCATTACCGCCTACGATTTTATGAAGCCCGAAAATCGGGGCAAAGAAATCTATGTCTGCAATGGTTCTGCCTGTCTGTGTGCCGGCACCCAGGATGAAGTGCAGGAAAAAATTCTGGAACATTTTGATGCCGCTGCCATAGGGCACATGACATGCCTGGGCCGCTGCCACGAAAATTCTGCTTTCAGTTATAAGAATCAGAACTATTCCGGAAACAGCATCAACCAGCTTGCAGAAATCATTAAAAAAGAAAAGCATTCCAAAAACGGACGGTACAGCGTATCTGCCGCACGACCCGTACTTACCGGAGATTTCCGCAGTTTTGAAGCGTTCAGAACACTGCTGGAAAAAACCCTGGCCAGACCTTCTGCCGAAATTCTGGGAGAAATCCGCGATTCTGAAATCCGCGGCCGGGGCGGAGCCGGTTTTCCCATGCACATCAAATGGGAGAGTTGCCGGAATGAGATTTCCGATGAAAAATTCATCATCTGTAATGCTGATGAGGGCGACCCCGGTGCTTTTTCTGACCGCTATCTGCTGGAAGAGCAACCGCTGATGGTCCTTTTCGGGATGATGGTGGCCGGCTACTGCACGGGAGCCAACTGGGGCGTAATCTTCATCCGGGCAGAATATCCGGAAGCCGTAGAAATAATTCAGCAAGCCATCCACAAACTGCATGAACTCAACCTGCTGGGTGACCAGATCCTGAACTCAGAATTTAATTTTAATTTTAAAGTAATTAAGGCACAAGGTGCTTATATCTGTGGCGAAGAAACCGCGCTCATCAATGCGATAGAAGGACAAAGACCGGAGGTGAGAACACGCCCGCCATTCCCTGCAAAACAAGGACTTTTCCTGAAACCCACCGTGGTCAACAATGTAGAAACACTGGCCGCAGCCACCTGGATCGTACAGCACAGCGGAAAGGAATATGCCGCCATGGGCACCGAAAAATCCCGCGGCACCAAACTCATTTCGCTGGACGGACTCTTTCAGAAACCCGGCATTGTAGAAGTGGAAATGGGCACACCCCTGGGCACGGTAATTGAAGAATATGGCGGCGGATTCCGGAAGGGCGTGAAAGCACTGCACATTGGCGGACCGCTGGGCGGAATTGTTCCCATAGAGAAAATAAACAGTTTATCGATTGATTTTGAGTCCTTTGCAAGCCAGGGATTCTTATTGGGACATGCTTCTGTGGTATGTATTCCGGAAGATTTTCCCATGATTAAATACCTGGAACACTTGTTTGAATTTGCAGCGTTTGAAAGTTGTGGCAAATGTTTCCCCTGTCGTCTGGGCACCAAAAGGGCCCACCAGATGCTTTCGGGAGCAGCCCACGAAATGAAAGCCATAGACCGCAATCTGTTTATGGATTTGCTGAGCACCCTGCAGCAGGGATCGCTTTGTGCACACGGCGGCGGAATTCCGCTTCCGGCAAGAAATGCACTGCAGTATTTTAATGATGAACTCAGCCTACACTTCAGCTAAACCCTTTTGACCATGAACAATATCGCATACATCAACAATCAGCCGTATGAATTTGTACCCGGTGAAACCATGCTGTCCTTTCTGCGCCGCCACAAGGGCCAGCAGTCTGTACCTACTTTGTGTGATGCACCCAATCTGGATCCTTTCGGTTCCTGTCGGGTTTGCTGCGTAGATGTGGCACTGGAAGAAAACGGAAGGACCAAAGCCATGGCCTCCTGCCACTCGCCGGTTTCCGAAAACATGTTTCTGTATCCCGATTCCGAAAACATTACCGCACTGCGCCGGAACATCATGGAGCTGGTGCTTTCTGACCTTCCGGAGGAATCCCGGTTTGTGATGGATGAGCAACCAACAGAATTTCAGCAAGTAGTGCAGCGCACCGGAATTACCGAAGTACGCTATGATGCTCCTGGCAAAAATCATTTCCTGCCAGATACCAGCCATCCGTATATGCGCTCTGACCTCAATATGTGCATCAACTGTTTCCGCTGCGTGCGCGCCTGCGATGAAGTGCAGGGACAAATGGTGCTGAGCATGGCCGGCCGCGGATATGACGCCCACATCATCAAAGGGATGGATGTAAGTTTCATGGAATCTGACTGCGTAAGTTGCGGTGCCTGTTCGCAGGCCTGCCCCACAGATGCCATTACCGATGTATTCCAGATGTCCGAACTGATTCCGGAAACCGTAACGCGCACCGTATGTACCTACTGCGGCGTGGGTTGTAATCTGGATGTCGCTTCCAGAGGCGATGAAATTATCTCCATCACCGCACCATACGATGCCGAGGCCAACGGCGGGCATACCTGCCTGAAGGGACGCTATGCCTTTAAATTTTATAACCATCCCGACCGTCTGCGCAGCCCCATGATTAAGAGAAACGGAACGTTTACCGAGGTCAGCTGGGATGAAGCCTATGATTATATCGTGACGCAATTTAACCGGATTAAATCCAATCACGGACCAGACGCCATTGCCGGAATTTCTTCTGCCCGCACCCCGAACGAAGAGAACTACCTGATGCAGAAATTCATGCGGGCCGTCATCGGGACCAATAATATAGACTGCTGTGCACGCGTATGCCACTCGCCTACCGCTTTGGGCATGCAGCGGGCTTTCGGAACGGGAGCGGCAACCAACTCCATCTCTGATTTGGAGTACACCGACTGCATTCTGGTCATTGGAGCCAATCCTACGGCAGCGCACCCGGTAACCGGTGCCAAAATAAAGCAGAGAATGATGAAAGGCGTGACGGGCATTGTAATAGACCCGCGCAAAATAGAACTGGCCAAATACGCTCAATATCACCTGCAGCTCCGCCCCGGCACCAATGTCGCCATGCTGAACATGCTGTTGTATTATATCATCTCCGAAGGTCTGGAAGACGAAGAATTCATCCGCAACCGTACCGAAGGTTATGACGACATGAAAGCTGAAATTCTGAAGCTGGATATGGACGAACTTTCGGAGATTACGGGCGTTGATAAAAATCTAACCCGTGAGGCAGCGATTGCCTATGCTCGGGCAAATGCGGCCATGGAATTCCACGGATTGGGCGTTACCGAGCAGATGCAGGGCACCTTTACCGTGCAGCTGATTGCAGACCTGGCCATGATTACCGGAAACATTGGCAAAAAAGGCGCAGGCGTAAATCCGTTGCGGGGTCAGAACAACGTACAAGGTGCGGCAGATATGGGTTGCCAGCCCCATCAGGGAGCAGGATACCTGGATGTGACTCAGCAGGAGATTAACCAGCGCTATAATGTATTCTATAACCGTGAAGTTCCTGCGGAAGTGGGACTGAAAATTCCGGAGATGTTTGATGCCGCTATTGAAGGCAAACTGAAAGCGCTGTGGCTCATTGGCGAAGATGTGGTACAGACCGATCCCAATACGCTGAAGGTCATGAAGGCCATGGATTCCCTGGAACTCCTGATTGTACAGGAACTCTTCATGACCGAGGCGGCAAAACACGCAGACGTCATTCTACCGGGTGCATCATTTCTGGAAAAAAATGGCACCTTCACCAATGGCGAAAGACGGGTACAAAAGGTGCAACAAGTGGTAGAGCCGCTGGAAGGCACCAAGCCAGATGGACAAATCATTGTGGACATCATGAACCGCATGGGCTATCCGCAGCCGGACTATACTCCGGAAGGCATGCTGGAAGAAATTTCGCAGATTGTTCCGTTCTTTGCCGGTATTACCTGGGAAAATCTGGGCACAAACGGCCTGCAGTGGCCGGTAAAACCAGGGGGAATTGATACGCCGATGCTTCATATCTCAGAATTCAACCGTGGTCTGGGGAAATTCACTTTCGTTGATTTCAGGGAAAGCAATGAAGTAGAAAAATACGGAAAAGACTATCCGTACATCATCACTACCAACCGTGAACTGGAGCATTATAACTCCGGTGTGATGACCAGGAGAACCGGAAATGTGGAAATTCTGACCGAGGATGTGCTGCTGATTAATGCACAGGATGCCCGCAAGGAAGGCATACAGGATGGAGATTTCGTTTGTGTGGAATCACCCCGTGGCAAAGTGGACATCAAGGCGCGTATTTCAGATGAAATGAAGCCCGGCATTCTGAGTTCTACGTTCCATTTCCCCGAGGTCATGCTGAACATCATCACCTCTGATGAGCACTGCAGTGAAGCCATGTGTCCCGAGTACAAAGTAGTAAGCTGCCGGATCCGCAAAAGCAAAGGAAAATACCGCAAGATGATGGAGGCAAAGGAAAAGATATAGAGGTGAGAGATGAAATAGCAGTTCCGTGCCCGTAAAAGCCCTATTATATTGATGATGATAAAGAACGTTTTGGTGATGTTATGCTTTATGCCAGTACTTATTTTGGGACAAGATAAAGAAGGGCAAAAGTGTAGCGATAAAAACAGAGGAATAGATCAGTTGCCTTGTACCATTACAGACCGTTATGGTACAGATGTAATCCCTGATGAAGACACCGCAATAAAGTATGTTGATATTTTAATTAGCAAGAGATATTTTCTTGATCCCAAAAAAGCCAAGCCTTATCAAATCAGTTTAATTGCAGATAATAAAGTTTGGCATATTGTGGTAAAGAGTTACAATTGCAGATATTGCAAGATATATATTAACATTAACAGAAATACAGGAGAAGTATTAAATTTTTACAGATCAGAAGATTAATGATCTCTTCGCTGCCGTACGATTGCATCGCGTGGTAATAATGAATTATGGATCAACCGTGTAGTAAAACAGAAATAGATTATGTAAATCCAAATCCTGTGGCAGTCGGTTTGGTTTTTAGGGCAGAAGATTTCCGGCCACACGAAAGGATTCGTGCGGCAGCAGGGGGAATGAACTACGTAGGAAATTCTTTAATTTCTGCGTCTACAAATATTTCTTATAATAGTCAGACCAGTTTGCTTAATGGGACAATAAGTGCTCAAAAATTTTCCACTCAAGCGGCAGCAGGAATTTTAGGAGGTGCAGCAGCAAAAGGAATTAGCGGTTCTTCAGCATTCAAAGGAACGGTTATAGGTAGTTATATGCAAACTACCACACGATTTGGGCAAACTGCAGGTTCTGCTGTAGGAACGGTATTAATGAATACACCAGATTATAGCGCAAGTGTAATACAAAATAAATTCCCGTAAATCTATGAAGAGAATATTGGAATTGTTGCATTACTATTTGTTTGTAAGAAACTCTAAATGGAATTTAATTTTTTTATTAATTTTATTTATCCCCGTTATTTGGTATATATTTTATAAAAATAATCCAATAAAAAAGGGGAATTATACGATTGGATATGTATACAGAATATATTGGCCTGTAGTGAATGCAAAAACTGTAATGTATTCATATACAGTAAACAAAAATAAATACACAAGTACTGATGATTACAATAGTAATAAAAAACCCAAGATTGGCAAACGTTATTTAGTTCAATTCTCTTTAGAAGACCCTTCTTATTCTGACATTTTTCAAGATATTCCTGTTCCAGATAGTATAAAATCAGCACCTCCAGAAGGATGGAAAAAGCTACCAGAATGGGCAAAAAATGCAAAAAAATAAACCTAAATAATCAATTGAGGCTTTAAATGGTGAAGCAGCTAAATGGGAACAAAACTGAAGAAAAACTTCCTTTCCACCGGACCTGAGGGGCAAATGTATTCTTCCTCTACAGAATACCTGGATGGGTTTCATTACGCTTCCTCAGTAGGGGACGAGGAGTTATGGCAAATGTTTCAGGATGCCGGTGGCAATGCCTACGAAATGGAAGCCTTCATCGCCTTCACCACCGAAACCAATTTCGTGGATGTCTTGAAATTCTTTCCCACCGCAGAAGGCTTTTATGATTTCAAAAATAATGAATATATTTACCAGTACAAAGATCACCTGGGAAATGTGCGGCTAAGCTATAAAGATGATGGCTACCAAAACCCGCAGGTAACAGATAGTAATGACTATTATCCTTTCGGGATGAATTTTATAAGAAACGAGGAAGAAGAAGCCGTTTTTGGTGTGGGATCTTACCAGAATTACAAGTACAACGGCAAGGAACTCCAAGAGACGGGAATGTATGATTATGGGGCGAGGTTCTATATGCCGGATGCTGTAATTTGGGGACAACACGACCCACTTGCTGAAGTTTCAAGAAGGTTTTCGCCATACGCCTACGCTTTTAATAATCCTATTCGATACATTGACCCAGATGGTAG
>NZ_JAJEWK010000006.1 GCF_020687745.1 Chryseobacterium sp. MFBS3-17 | reverse complement strand
CTACCATCTGGGTCAATGTATCGAATAGGATTATTAAAAGCGTAGGCGTATGGCGAAAACCTTCTTGAAACTTCAGCAAGTGGGTCGTGTTGTCCCCAAATTACAGCATCCGGCATATAAAATCTCGCTCCGTAATCATACATCCCGGTCTCTTGCAGCTCCTTGCCGTTGTACTTGTACTTATAAGAGCTAACGGAAAGTGCATTAATATGCTGTAAACCAAATGGGTAATAACTGTTTTCTTCCAGAACTGCTGCGCTGCTTCCACTTTTAAAGTAACTTAATCTTACTGAGCTACGCTCGCAAACTGCGTGAAAAGCTGTGCTTTTCACTTGTTTGTCCAAGTGGTCTGCATAGTGGTAAATATATGCATTTTTTACAAAATCAAAATAGCCCTCTGCAGTAGGCACAAACTGTAGAATCTGCACCGCACTGTTTGTTACTTCGTATTGAAAGCCATCCAGATATTCTGTGGTTTTGATTTTCTCTGTACCTTTTACTCCATAGGCGTAGTTTTTCCGGAGTTTGGTGCCATCTGCACGATAAAGGTAGGTGCTGCTTACATTTTTGATCTGATCAAATTCCCCGGGTTCGCGCACAATATATTCCTGATTAAACAAGATGTCTTTTGGCAAGTTCAAAAAATTGTAACTGATATTCAGAATTCCCTTATCCTCATGTTTGGTCATATTGCCATTGGCATCATAGGTCATTGGGGTTCCGGAGGTATCCGGGTAGCCCTGGTAGTTGGCAGATGCGTCTGTAACCGTGTTCAGCCTGTTGCCGGTGTAGGTATAGGAAAGGTTGTCTATCTGTTCTGCCATATTTGTGTAAAAAGATTTGGCGTTGCGCTGCAGGGAAAGGATATTCCCGTTCAGGTCATAAGACAGTTCTTCATTATAAAAATTGTTCTGCGGCACAGTGGCATTGGGTTCTGCATAACTGCCTTTCAGAAGGCGGTTCAGAGGGTCATACTGGTAGGTATATCTTTTCAGAACGCCATCTTGTGCGTTTTTCCAGTCTATTTCTGCTATGTTGCCGTTATATTTAATTTTACACCAACGTTTGATACATCACTAACACTTTTATTCTCCTTTGTTCTTCTTGTGCTTTACTGAAATTTCACTTACATCAATTCCGTACCAGACCTCTACGAAAGTTTTTAAATCAAATGTACTGAGCCGAGTAGGTACATATTCTCCATCTATCTTATCTAATCTGATGAAATTTTCGACAATATCTGCAGTAATTTCATTTCCTTTCTGAAACTTAAAATATTCAAAATCCATAACGTTTTCTTCATTAATACAAAATTGCTCCGATAGAAATGCCATTCTTTGTTGATCTAAATTCTTAAATCCATTTTCAAATACCAAAACAATAGAAGGCGAGTAGTTAAAATAAAGAATCTTATTGGCAGGAGAAGTTTCAAACTGTCCTCTATTACTTAATATAGCAAATTGTGTAGGGGTGTAGGTTGAATAAGAAACACTTAAATTTTCAACTTCTAATAATTCTTCAAAATAGAAGGATATAAATACAGTTTTATATTTTATTTCAATCGGTATCAACTTCGTTTTAGTGAAAAACTCAATACTATTTTGTATTTCTTTTTTCACCTTTTCATCTCTTACAAAACCCAAACGGTCTTGGGCGAAAACTATGTGTGAACATAACAACAATACTATAAATAGGGAAGACTTCATATTAAAATGGAATTAACTTGGGTAATTTAATCTGACCGGTTTGCGGTAATTTCGGACTTACAGTTTTCCCGCGCTGCCGCACGAATCCTTTCGTGTGGCTCATCTTCTGCCCTAAAAACCAATCCGACTTCTACAGGATTCTGATGTACGGAATCTGTTTTCTGTTTTATCAACCCTACCCGATTTTCTTCCGCACAAAAACCATATACGCCATATACAATAACGGAAGGGACATCACTCCCAGGTACAGGCTGTTGCTCATGGCCAGCTCCGGCATGGTGGCTACTGCATACACCAACCCGAAGAATGCTCCCCCCAGATGGGCAGCATGACCAATATTGTCGCCCTGCCGCGGATTCAGCATCATATACACGGAATACCCGAAGTACAGCACCCCGAAAATATATCCTTTAATGGGAATCGGGATGAAAAACAGATACAGTTCCAGATGCGGATACACCGCAATGGCCGCAAACAAAATCCCGGAAACGCCACCGCTGGCTCCTATGGCAGAATACCAGGACTGGTTCTGATACAGGTAGAGCGAAAATACATTTCCCAAAATGACCGACCCGAAGTACACCGCCAGAAATCCGGCCACGCCAAACGCCTGCAGCACAATGGGCCCGAAAAAATAGAGCGTAATCATATTGAACAGCAAATGCATCAGATCTGCATGGAGAAAACCTGCAGAAAGGAGGCGGATGTACTCTTTGTCCCGCCGGATGGCGCCTACGTTAAATTTATACTTCTCAAACAATGTGTGGTTATTGAACGCCACAAAACTAATGACCGCCGTCACCGCAATTACCAGTATTAAAATATAACTCATTTTTTATTTTTCAGATTCTTATTATTCGTCAAACAGACTGCCTATGGTTCCTTCGCCATCGTCTTCCGGAGCACCGTGGTCCGGGTGTTCATGTTCCGGTTCCTCTTCCGGCACCGGCTCTTCTTCCGGCTCGGGAACGGTGATGTTAATGGTTTTTACTTTGTGCTTCGTAAGCTGGTTGCCAATGGCCTTGATGCCTTTCACCGAAATAAACTCGTCTATGTTCACCTGTTCAGGATCGCGCTGTTTGTCTTTTTCTTTGGCAAAAATAATCTCCGCCGAAGCATTGGGCGCCGTAATGATCTGCTCAATGAAAGTTTTGGGATGTTCAGACGGCACGAAATACTGCACATTGGCCGTAGGTTCCAGCAGAAAACGCTTGATGAAGTAAATTTCCTTTTCGCCATCAAAGTAAATACAGGTCAGCGGCTGGTCTGCCACCCATTTCTCCAGCACCAGATATTCATCATCAAAACGGTTCATCAGATCAAATGAAACAAGTTTGGCTTCACCGTTATTATTAATGGTCAGAATCCGGTCATCTCCCCGGAAGCTGCCCAGCAGGGTTCCGCGCCCATCCACATTCAGGCGACGCACAGTTTCATCAAACCAGATTTTCCGTGGTGCCAGTGTAGAGTGGCCTTCTTCTTTCAGATCCACTTTTTTCACGGCATATTTGGTCACCAGATTCCCGCGGGAATTTCTTCCCTTGATGGCGAGATCAGAGAAATCAATGTCTATTTTATTTTTCCGCACTCTGGCATTAGGCTTCAGAAGTACAGAAACCAACTCGGCTTCCCCGTTGGGATTGGCCGAGAAATACAAAACCTGAGAACCTTTTGCATCAGATGCCAGCGGGTAATCGGTATTCCGGGTAATGCTGGTCACCGAGAAGCGCTTCATATAATACGGCCCTTCCCGGCCCTCCCGGTAAATCATATTATAAACGGTGCGGGTATCGCCTTTTTTCCAGATGGCGACATGCAAAATATCTTTCCCAATGAATGTTTTGGGCTCCACCTTTACCACTTTCATGGTTCCGTCTTTCCGGAAGGTGATGATGTCATCTATATCCGAACAGTCAAACAGGTACTGATCTTTTCTCAGTGAAGTCCCGATGAAACCTTCCTCAAAATTGGCGTAGAATTTTTCATTGGCCACGGCCACTTTGGTAGCATCTATATTATCAAACACCCGGATTTCTGTTCTGCGTTCCTTGTCTTTGCCGTATTTTTTCTGAATATTCTGAAAGTATTCAATGGCGTACGGAATCAGATTTTCCAGGTTGTATTTGCACTGTTCTATCTTGCCCTCCAGCGCCGCTATGGTTTCCTTGAATTTATCCAGGTCAAAGCGTGAAATTCTTTTAATCCGGATTTCGGTAAGCTTCAGAATATCTTCTTCGGTCACCGCCCGCAGCAAATGTGCAGTATGCGGCTTCAGTCCTTCATCTATGGTGGTCAGCACTTCTTCCCAGCTTTTCACCTCTTCTATGTCATGATAAATCCGGTTTTCTATGAAAATTCTTTCCAGTGAAGCAAAATGCCAACTTTCCTGCAGCTCGTGCAGTTCTATCTCCAGTTCTTTTTTCAGCAGCGAAACGGTATGATCGGTATTCATCCGCAGAATCTCCGAAACATTCAGGAACATCGGTTTATCGCCCACAATCACACAGGCATTCGGCGAAATGGACACCTGACAATCGGTAAAGGCATACAGGGCGTCTATGGTTTTATCCGGCGACACATCATTGGTCAGGTGAATCAGAATTTCCACCTTGTCTGAGGTGTTGTCTTCTATCTTTTTAATCTTGATTTTTCCCCGTTCGGTAGCTTTTACAATGCTGTCTATGAGGTCTCCCGTGGTTTTGGAAAACGGCAGTTCGGTAATGACCAGCATGTTTTTGTCGCGCTGCGCAATTCTGGCACGTGCCCGCACCCTGCCCCCGCGCTCGCCATCGTTATATTCCGAAACATCCAGCATTCCGCCGGTTATAAAATCGGGAAATATCTGAAATTTCTTTCCTTTGAGGTAAGCTATGGATGCCTGGATGAGCTCATTGAAATTATGCGGAAGAATTTTGGTAGAAAGCCCCACCCCGATTCCTTCCACTCCCTGTGCCAGCAGCAGCGGAAACTTTACCGGCAAATCAATGGGTTCATTATTCCGGCCGTCATAGGATTTTGCCCAGTCTGTGGTTTTGGGGTTAAAGACTACTTCCAGCGCAAACGGAGTAAGACGCGCCTCGATATAACGGGCGGCGGCGGCGGAATCTCCGGTGAAAATATTCCCCCAGTTTCCCTGGGTGTCTATCAGCAGTTCCTTCTGGCCGATCTGCACCATGGCATCGGTAATGGAGGCATCTCCATGCGGGTGATACTTCATGGTATTTCCCACAATATTCGCCACTTTATTGTAGCGGCCGTCTTCCAGCTCGCGCATGGAATGCATGATGCGGCGCTGTACAGGTTTGAAACCGTCAAACACAGACGGGATGGCGCGGTCCAGAATTACATACGATGCATAATCCAGAAACCAGTCCTTGTACAGACCGGAAACTTTTTTCAAACTTCCTTCTTCGTGTTGTTGATCTTCTGTCATTTATTTCGGTGTCAGATTGACTTTAATTTTTCTTTTAAACTTCGACGTCCTCCAGCGCCTCTTTTTTGTTGATATCCGGATCTTCTACCACCAGATTGGAGAGGATGAAACTCTGACGGTCCGGCGTATTTTTTCCCATATAGAATTCCAGCAACTGATCAATGGTCTGGTCCTTGCCCAGCACTACCGGTTCCAGACGGATGTCTTTGCCAATGAAATGCTTGAACTCATCCGGAGAAATCTCTCCCAAACCTTTAAAACGGGTGATTTCGGGGTTTTTGCCCAATTCGTTCAGGGCTTTTATACGCTCGGCATCACTGTAGCAATAGCGGGTTTCTTTTTTATTGCGCACCCGGAACAGTGGCGTCTGCAGAATGTAGAGGTGACCATTTTTAATGAGATCCGGGAAAAATTGCAGGAAAAACGTAATCATCAGCAGGCGAATGTGCATTCCATCCACATCGGCATCCGTAGCAATAATCACCTGGTTGTACCTTAGATCCTCCAGTGAATCCTCAATATTCAAAGCGGCCTGCAGCAGGTTAAATTCCTCATTCTCATACACCACCCGTTTGGTTAAACCGTAGGAGTTCAGCGGCTTCCCGCGCAGGGAAAACACCGCCTGGGTTTCCACATCTCTGGATTTGGTAATGGATCCCGAAGCAGAATCTCCCTCGGTAATGAAAATCTGAGACTCGGCTTTGCGCTCTGCTTTTTGGTCATTATAATGTTGCCGGCAGTCCCGCAGTTTTTTATTGTGCAGTGACACTTTTTTCGCACGTTCCCGTGCCAGCTTCTGAATGCCCGAAAGTTCCTTGCGTTCCCGCTCAGAAATCAGGATTTTCTTTTGCAAGGCCTCGGCTACCTCCGGATGCTGGTGCAGGTAATTGTCCAGTTTGCTTTTCATGTAATTGATCATGAAAGTCTTGATGGTCTCCAGCTCATTGCCATTTTTGTCCTGGCCCATGGTGGTAGATCCCAGTTTGGTTTTGGTCTGCGACTCAAAAACCGGATTGCCCACGTTGATGTACACCGCACCAATAATGGCTTTGCGGATGTCTGCCGCTTCAAAGGTTTTGCCGTAAAACTCACGAATGGTTTTCACATAAGCCTCCTTGAAGGCATTCAGGTGCGTCCCTCCCTGCGAGGTATATTGTCCGTTTACGAAGGAAAAATAGGTTTCAGACTGTGACCGGTCAGAGTGCGTAAGCGCCACTTCCATATCCTCGTCTTTAATGTGGATAATGGGATACACAATATCTCCGTCTATTTCCTCTTCCAGCAGATCCTTCAGACCATTCTGCGACTCAAAGACTTCCCCGTTGAAGTACACTTTCAGTCCCAGGTTCAGGTAGGTATAGTTCCGCAGCATGCGTTCCACATATTCTGCCCGGAATTTATAATTCACAAAGATGGAATCATCCGGAATAAAGGTAATTTCCGTACCGTTTCGTTCAGAGGTGTCCACCTCATCATGCACTTCAGAAAGTTTACCTTCGCGGAACTCTGCGCGGCGCATTTTACCATCACGCACAGATTTTACCTGGAAATATTCAGAGAGGAAATTTACCGCCTTGGTTCCCACCCCGTTCAGACCGATAGATTTTTTAAAGGCACCGTCATCATACTTCCCGCCGGTATTCATAATGGACACTACCTCTACAATTTTGCCCAGCGGAATCCCCCTTCCATAATCGCGGATGGTCACTTTGCCGTCTTTAATTTTAACTTCAATTTTTTTTCCGTGCTTCATCCGGAATTCGTCTATAGAGTTATCTATGACTTCCTTCAGCAGGATATAGATACCGTCATCTACAGAGGAACCATCGCCCAGTTTCCCGATATACATCCCGGGACGCAGCCTCACGTGCTCGCGTGGTTCCAGCGTTTTTATATTGTCTTCGGTATATTGTACAGTATTGTTTTCGCTCATAAATTGCTTTTCATCTCTTATAAAATCAATAACCTACAAATATAACGTTTTGCAAAATTTAATGAAAGTTTTGTGGAAAAATAGTTGGGGATTCCTGCATTTTTAATGGACTTAACCGGATGACTCACAATTACTTTTATTTAAGCAAGTGGTTCTGCCAGAAAAATTCCATTCTTATTTGAATTTAAGTATATTTGATTGAAGAAAAAACCATTTTTATTTGATTGTATGAATAAAATATTTAACTGTTTGACTTTATATAAAAAAATGGTGACGAATGCTGATCCGGAGAAACGTCCGAATTAAATACCTGATTCCGGATTGATCAGTTAATTTCTGATATCAGAAAATAAACAATATGCTTAAAACATATAATTCCAAACAAAATATGAAAAACCTCCACCTCATCTTCTTCAGCTTGCTGCTCAGCATCTGCAGCTGCTCGCAGGCTCAGACGCCGGCAGACCCCATTCCCGCACACGATACATTTCAACTGAATTCTGTACAGCTGAAGGAAATGCGCACCCTCAATATCTGGATTCCGGAAGGCTCTAAAAAGGAAGCACTGCCGGTTTTGTATATGCCGGATGGCGGCATAAAAGAGGATTTTCCGCATATTGCCAATACGCTGGCCCAACTGGTGAACGACAAGAAAATAAAGCCGGTGATGCTGGTGGGCATCGAAAATACGGAGCGGCGCCGTGATCTTACTGGCTTCACAGCGGTAGCCAAAGACCGGGAAATTGCACCCGTGGTGGGCGGCTCAGATCAATTCCGCGATTTCATTCGTGAAGAACTGATTCCGGAAATTGACAAGAGATACACCACCACTGCCGAACGTGGCATTATCGGTGAGTCGCTGGCCGGATTATTTGTGGTGGAAACCCTGATGACTTCTCCGGATCTTTTTGATTTTTATATTGCATTTGACCCTTCTCTCTGGTGGAACAATCAGGAACTGGTGAAATCAGCACCGGAACATCTGAAGAATATGCCCCGGGACAGCAGGAAGAAATTCTGGTTTGCCGGCTCAAAGGCACGCGACATTGCAAAAGTAACCAAAGTTTTAAGCGAAAAATTACAACAATCAGCTCCAGCCAATCTGCAATGGCACTACTCGCCGGAACCCCGGGAGCAACATCATACGATTTTCCGTGCCACCAAAGAAAAAGCACTGATCTGGACTCTAAACCCTCAAAAATGAAAAAATTACGCCTCGCGATGCTGTCAGCAATTTTTCTGAGCACCGCCATACCCTTGCCCGCACAAATGCCCGGCCGTGATGCCGATCCGCACCAGATGCCCCGGCCCACCACAGAAGCGGACCTGAACCGGATGATTAAACAGGGACGGCTCAGATTACAGAATATCAGCGAATTTCCCACGGAAAAAATCGCTGCGGAAAACAAAATGCTGACGGTCATCAACATATCGCAATCGCCCAAACTGACCAGCCTTCAGCTTTCGGAAGATTTTCAACAATTACATACCCTGCAGATCTCCGAAACCGGAATTACAGAAATACCGGCTTCTGTCTTTCAGCTTGCTGAACTCAAATATTTCGTACTCCGGAAAAATCCGGTGGCCACCATTCCTGCTCAAATCAAAAAGCTGCAAAAACTGGAAGGTTTGAACTTACAATACCTTCCCATACAGGAAGTTCCGGCAGAAATAGGCCAGTTGCACCAACTGACCCGTCTGGAGATTTCAAACAGTTACCGGAGCGTAAAACCCGGCAGTCCTGCCAATGAATTTACGGGAATAAAAACCCTGCCGAAATCCATTGGACAGTTATCGGGACTGAAAAATCTGATCCTGGACCATAACGGACTGGAAAATATCCCCAAGGAAACCGGAAATCTTGCGGAACTTACGATGCTTTCCCTTTCGGACAATAAACTAAAGACCTTACCTCCCGAAATCGGCAAACTCAGTAAGCTGGAAGCACTGGAACTAAGTAATAATCCGCTCACTGCGCTTCCGGCAAGCATCGGAAACCTTGAAAGCCTGAAACTATTGAACCTCAGTTACACCTCTATTGCCAAACTTCCCGAAAACATCATCCGCCTGAAGAATCTGGAAACCCTTTTGGTAAGCGGCACCAAACTGACGGATGAGCAACTGTCTGAACTGAAAAAGAAAATGCCACATACCCGGATTTTCAACGGGAAAGATGTGGAGTAACACTTCTAATTTCTTAAATTTGTAACAATTGATGATAACTTATGAAATTTTTCTTGATTATTTTTTCTGTTTTATTTCCATGTTCAATACTTTTTTCACAAAGTTCCATGTCGCCTGCTAAAGTCAGTAGACTATTGAACACCATGACTACTTCTTCAATTTTAAATAAAAGTCAGGCAGAGTATTTATATCAGCTTGATAAATGCCGTTTGATTATAAAAGATCGAAATTATGCTGCACCAATCGGATTGACAGCTAAACGTGACGTGAAAAACGCCGCAAAGGGAATAGATGAATGGGTTCAGCTTGATAATGGAAATGCCTTTATCCTCACCAATTATAAATGGATAAATTTTGACGGCCTCAGCACACAGTTGCAATTGCAATTTGACACATTAATCTGTGACGAAGATATACTACAATCTTCATAGCCCGTCAGCAAAGTAAATTGATAAATCCCATTCATAATGCTGCCTCCTTTTCCGCAACAGAAAAGGAGATTTCTTTTTGTTCTGTAACAAAAGTAGCGGTATCTTTATAAATATTCCCGCAACTTTGCAGCATTAATCTATAACCTATGGATAATTCAGGATATTTGGCTTTTGCTTTATCAGAGTGTCTCTGCGACTCATGAACTATTTATGAACCTGAAAATAAATCAGAACTGATGAAAGAATATCTGAAACAATGGAAGATTCTGCGGGTAGTGAGACTCTGTGCCGGACTTTTCATTTTAATTGCTGGCATAGCAGACCGGGAATGGCTATTTATCTTTACAGGAGCCGCACTTACACTCTTGCCTCTGCTCAACAGAAACTGTTGCGACACCGGAGCCTGCGACACCACCGCAGGAAAAACAGATACTGCAAATGAATCCATCACCTATAACGAAATAAAATAAAGATGAGGAAACTGATTAAAATTTTGAGCATGCTACCGCTGGCTGTAGTTCTGCTGAGCTGCCACGAAAATATGAAACCAATTTCTGCGGAAGAAAACAAAGCGATGATGGAAACAGGCAGCAGTATTTCTGCGGAAACACAAAACATCCTGCTTCTGAGCGTGGCACAAGCCATAAAAGAAGGCGGACCAGCACACGCCGTGGAGTTTTGCAACATTGCCGCAACACCTCTCACAGACAGTATTTCTGCAATAAGACACACCCAAATACATCGGTTGAGCGATAAAAACCGCAACCCTGACAATGCCATACGGTCCGAAGACGACCGGGATGCCTGGCAAAGAATTCAATCGGGCGAAGAGGACTTTATCAATCAGAACCATCAAGGAGAAGTGTACTATTACAAAGCCATTCACACCCAATTGCCTGCATGTTTACAATGCCATGGTACGGAAACAGACATCAGCCCGGAGACCCGGGAAGCCATTGCCGGAAAATATCCGCATGATAAAGCTATAGGATATCTGCAAGGGGATCTGCGCGGCATGTGGAAAATAAAACTCAAATAAAAACCAAACCTGAACACTAAAATTTTACTTCACAAAACGTAAATTCAGCCACGGGCAAATCTATGGCAGACTGCGCTTTGGATTTAGAATCAATTTTACAAATTACAAAACCTCCTTTCTACAACAGAAAAGGAGGTTTTCTTTTAAGTCTATTCTTTATTAACGGAATTTTACTTCAGCAGGAACATGTAAAAAAGAATCCACACCGCTATGAAAAACAGACCCGGAAAGACCACTGCTTTGAAATTTTTCCGGTCTTTCTTAATCAGCAGCAGGTACATCAGATATCCTACAAATACCAGGGACAATAAAACAGGGACGATTACATAACTCATGACTGGCGGTTTTCAGGTTAGGATAAGAATAATGAATCGTATCAAATTTAGTGAAAATTTTTAAAGTTTAATCCGGTTTCAGATAATTTTCAACCAGAGAAACCCAATAAGCAGCGCCCACCGGCAAAATATCCTGATTGAAAACGTACTTCGGGTGGTGCACCATAAAGCCTTCACCGTTCCCCAGCATACAGTAACTGCCAGGCCGCTGTTCCAGCATAAAGGCAAAATCTTCACTGCTCATCATGGGCTCCGTATTGCGGATAACATTTTCACTGCCAAATACTTCTTCGGCTACCGTGGCAGCCCATTCGGTTTCTTTGGCTGTGTTTACCAGAACTGTCCCGGGTATTCCTTCACGGATTTCCCAGGTACAACCGAAAGATTCTGCCTGTGCCCTGGTGATGCTCCGTATTTTATCCAGCACCATCTTTCGTACCTCATTATCCATATTTCTGATGCTCAGCTTCAGCACGGCATTCTGCGGAACCACATTACCGGCATTCCCCGACTGAAACGAGCCTACATTGACCACCGTCTGCTTCCATGGGGATACGTTGCGCGAAACAATGGTCTGCAGTGCCATGACCACAGCTGCTCCGCACACCAAAGGATCTACAGCCAATTCCGGCATAGAGCCATGTCCGCCCTTACCGGTAAGTTCTATTTCCCAGTTGTCTACCGCAGACATGGTGGGTCCCTCCCGGAAATGAAACTTACCCACCGGCAATCCCGGGATATTGTGCATGGCGTACACCGCATCTACCGGAAATTTTTCAAATAAGCCGTCTGCAATCATTGCCGGACCACCTTGCATGGTTTCTTCGCCCGGCTGAAAAATCAGGCGGACAGTCCCATCAAAATTCTGAGTTTCAGCCAGGTATTTTGCAGCCGCCAGCAACATGGTGGTATGACCATCATGTCCGCAAAGGTGGGACTTCCCGGCTAATTCACTTTTGTAAGGCAAATCATTATCCTCCTGTATGGGAAGCGCATCAAAATCTGCCCGTATTCCGATGGATTTATTACTGTTGCCCACTTTCAGAGAAGCTACAATTCCGTATTGGCCAATTCCCTCCGATACTTCAAAGGCTCCGAAGGATTTCAGGGTTTCAGCGATATATGCAGAAGTTTTCTCCTCATTCATAGACAACTCCGGCTGGCGGTGCATGGCCTCCATCCACATTTTCATTTCCGGATGTCTTTCTTTAAGTATTTCGAGTGTTGATTTCATTGTTGATTTTTTTTACGATTTTAAACCTTATTCTGTTTGGGAATAGTGAGCGCAATGGAAATAATAGCAGCAATGACCATGACCAGATTGACACCCAATGCCACCATCGCAGCCTGCCGTACGGCCAGATTATCCTGGCGGCCCACAACTCAATCATTCCGCCTTCCCATACCGCACGGGAACCGTCTCCCGTGAGTGCTGTAAAAATGGAAGCAGAGACTGCCACTCCTATGGCTGCACCCAGAGAAGAGGCCATTTTATAAATTCCGGAACCGGAACCCGCCTGCGAATCGGGCAGATTGGATAAAGCTGCATCGGTAGAAGGAGTCGCAAAAATGCCAGACCGAGACCGAACAGCCTATACGAAATAACCGCCTGAATTTTATAGGAACCGGCCATTACGTTGGTGGGGCATGATACATGCTGCAGAAAGTCCCTGTAGAGCACGTGCTGTAAGCAACATGGGTGAAGCGACAGTTCCCTGAGGAATGACCGCGATAATTAATGAGCCCAAAATGCTGAGATACAAACCAATCCTCAGGACCTTTACCCGGCCGAAATGATCTGTAAAACCACCGAATACCACTACAAACACGCCTGAAAACAAAGCGGCCAGGGATACGGCAATATTCATGGTATTGATGGCAATTCCCAAATCTCTGCTCATGGTAGGTGCCATATTCATCATGGAATTGGCAAAAAGCCAGAAGGTCAGTACAGCGAGGATAAACCCCAGCAGCACCCGGTCTCCCGGTACGTTTTCGGTAGTTTTATTCATATGGAATTCTGATACAATAATTGATTTCAGGGGAACTCTGTAATCCTTCTGAATATCCATCTAAAATTACTGAATTTTCCGATTGAATAGAGTGTTGCGTGAATTATTTTATTGTTAAATGCCTGAAGCCGCCTGGAACAGCATTCTTCACCACAAAAAAAGCGGCCTGAAGCCGCATCTGTATTTAATTCTGCGAAGAGGTCTAAAAACCGTCGCCATCCAGCAGATTGCCCAGTTTACCGAGGACACTGCCTTCTTCCCCCTTCTTCCCGCTGCCGTACTGCAGAATTCTGCCGGCAAGTCTGGAAATAGGAAGTGTCTGAATCCACACCTTGCCGGGGCCGCGAAGTTGTGCAAAAAACAGTCCTTCGCCACCAAAAATGGTGTTTTTAATTCCCCCTACAAACTGAATATCATATTGTACGTTCTGCGTAAATGCCACGATACATCCGGTATCAATTTTCAGAATTTCACCTGCTTGCAGTTCTTTTTCAATCACATGACCTCCGCTGTGCACAAACGTCATGCCGTCTCCTTCCAGTTTTTGCATGATGAACCCCTCGCCACCGAAAAGTCCGGTTCCGAGTTTCCTCTGAAATTCAATGCCTACCGAAACCCCTTTGGCTGCACACAGAAAACTGTCTTTCTGACATATCACCTTACCGCCAAGGGCCGCAAGGTCCAGCGGAATAATTTTTCCCGAGTACGGTGCTGCAAAAGACACCTGTCTTTTCTGCTGAGAAATATTGGAATAGACGGTCATAAAAAGATTTTCACCCGTGAGCATTCTCTTACCGGCAGAAAACAACTTGCCCATGAGACCTTTTTCATTGCCGTCACCAAACATGGTTTCCATCTGTATCCCATCGGTCATCATCATAAAACTTCCGGGCTCTGCAATGACACTTTCCTGCGGATCCAGTTCTATTTCTACACATTGCATTTCTTCGCCGTGAATCTGATAGTCGATTTCGTGATTATTCATTTTTTTAATATTATAGGTTTTTGAAAGGTTAAAGTTAATAAGATTAGTGCAAAACCCGCCTCAATTGTTACAATAAAAAAACGACAGACCACCGTCTGCCGTTCCACAATAAACTATTAAAAAAACCGGAACCTGCTACCGGTTCCCACTATGATTAGTCCCATTTACTTTTTACAGAGGCTGAAAATTTACCTCCTCCGGTGAAAAACAATGCCAGTGCTCCAAAGAAAAACAGTGCCTGAACCTCTATGGCCCATGCACCTACTTCTGTAAGCTGACCCAGTTTGTCCATAGCTGCGGTGAGTACCACTACCACCATGGTCCCGCCCAGTAAAACAGAAGCCAGCCGTGTTCTGTAACCAACAATCAGCATCAGCGGTGCAATAATTTCACCTATATATACTGCGTAGGCAAAGAATTTGGGCAGACCATTCTGCTCAAATACACCTTCTATAAATCCGGTACCATGCTGAATTTTGGCAATGCCGTGCAGCAACATCAGAAAACCTAAAGCTACCCGCAGAATCATCACTCCTAAATCGTTATTTTTTCCCATAACTTAAAATTTTTAACAAAAATACACCGGTGAAACAGATTGTAAATTGATCTATGCTAAGAAATCAGATGACCACATCATCATCAGAGATGGCTTCATTAACCGCATCTTCCTGACTTTCTGTGAGAATAGCCTCCGGAACTCTTTCTCTGCGTTCTATTTTATATACCGCATATATAATTCCCGGCAGCGACAGCAGCAATGGCCCGAAGACCAGCCCCATAACCCCGAACATCTGCAGACCCAGCAATACCCCAAATACTGTAATGAGCGGGTGAATGTCTGCCATTTTCTTCAGCAGGGTGAAGCGCAGCACGTTATCTATACCGCCCACCAGGATAAAACAATAGAGGGAAAGCATGAGGCCGCCGTTTACATTTCCCGTAGCAATCTGATAAATACAGATGGGAATCCAGATCACCATGGTTCCCACTAACGGAATCACGGATGCCAGCCCTGTCATTAAACCCCAGAATACGGCATTTTCCACCCCGAAAATCATGTATCCGATGATGGCGATAATTCCCTGACTGAATGCCAGAATGGGAACTCCGTACGCATTGGAACGGATCAGATCCAGATTTTGTTTGATGAAAAATTTCCTGGCAGAATCGTTGAAAGGCAACATTTCCACTATAGCGGCTTCCATTTTGCGGTTGCTCATCAGCATAAAATACAGGATAAAGAGCGCTACGAAAATATTGGCAAAAAGCTGTCCCACCCAGTTCAGGGTAGACGGAACATAACCGATAACCCGGTTCACAATGTTGATAATTTGCTGATTATCTATCTGAAAATCAAATCGCTGAATCAGTTCATTATTTTGAACCCAGCGGATGACCGGCTGAAACTTCTCTGTAATTTCCTGCGGATTTTTGATCTGTTCATTAATCTGCGGAATTAAAATTTCAAGAATAATCCATATGGGAACCCCGAAGGACACCACGATCATGAGCAGTACGGTCCAGGTCGCAAGTGCGTTGTGCCACCTTCTTCTTTCTACAAGTTTCAGAAAAAAATTACGGGTGACTACATACAGTGCCACCGCACCCAGAAATCCGGATAGAAAATACTGAAGTTCAAAGATGATAATAATGACCAGCAGGATGGTGAGCATGATCAGCCCCCGCTGCACTGTGAGTTTTTTGAAAAGATTTTGCATAAGATATTTTCTTGCTCAAATGTATCCAAAAAAAAACTGAACTGCGGTATTTTCAGTTCAGTTTTATCAAATATTGAAGTGGAGTTAAAATTTGTTTACCCACGATTCATAGGCATCAATCCACGACTTCAGAAATTTCTCTGTTTCCGCTACGGCGGTCCCGTCTTCGTTCCAGATTCCGAAAGCATCTGCAATATAAGCTTCTGGCTGCTGCATCACCGGCACATCAATAAATACCAGTGCCTGGCGAATATGATGATTGGCTATGGCACCCCCTATTCCGCTGGGAGATGAAGTCATGACCCCACCGGGTTTGCCGGCCCATACGCCCTGACCATAAGGTCTGGACCCCACGTCTATTGCATTCTTCAAAACTCCGGGAATGGTTCTGTTATATTCAGGTGAAACGAAAAGCACTCCATCTGAGCATTTAATTTTCTCACGGAAACTCACCCATTCCTGTGGCGGGTTGGCATCAAAATCTTGATTATAATGCTGAAGATTACCAATTTCCACAATTTCAAGTTCTAGACCATCTGATGCCAGTCTTTGTAACTCAAGCGCCAACTTTCTGTTTACAGATTCCTTGCGGAGGCTTCCTACTAATACTGCTATTTTCTTTGCCATAATATTCTGTTTTTAAATTTTATCAAAGTTACAGAAGCTGATCCTATCTTCAATTGATTTAGGTTAAGATTTAGTGCTTTTGAACAAAAATTAACAACTTTATTTTTCCTTCGTAATCACATTCTAGAAGTTTAATTAAATTTAAATAACTGACAATCAATGATATAATAGGATTACTAAAATTATTTTACTACTTTGTATTGCATACTACTATTATTTTTACATATCTTTGTATCGTAAAGTTGAGGGTAGTATAAAAAAAGCAACTTTAACAATTTAAAACCCTATCAGAACCAATGAACACCGAAAACACTAAAGCGCAGATGCGCAAAGGAATTCTGGAATTCTGCATTCTGAGTCTGATCAATGAGCGGGAGATGTATGTCTCTGACCTGATTGACGAGCTTAAGAAAGGAAAACTGGATGTGGTGGAAGGCACCTTGTATCCCCTTCTCACCCGCTTGAAAAACGGCGAATTTCTTTCGTACCGTTGGGAAGAATCTACCGGTGGCCCGCCCAGAAAATACTATCAGATTACTGAGAAAGGAAATCTTTTCCTTGCAGAACTGGCCACCACCTGGAGAGAACTGAACGAGTCTGTAAACCAAATCACCAAAAGCAATAACCCGACCGATGATTCTGACCGATCGTTGAGTCCTAATTCTTAAAATTATGAACAAAACACTTTCTATAGGACTGGCCGGCTTCTCTTTTACCATAGAGGAACACGCCTATATAAAACTCAGCGACTATCTGGATGCGCTGCGCAATTCCCTGGGTGCCGACGAGGCAGATGAGGTGATGCACGATATCGAAATCCGGATGGTAGAAATCTTCAGAGATTCTTTGGGAAGACGTGATGTGCTGAACAATGATGATGTAGAAAAAGTAATTGCCCAACTGGGGAGACCGGAGCAGATTGAAGAGCAGGAAGAAACCTATTTCTCCGAAAAAACCACGAAGGCTTCCGGAAAATACAGTGACCACCGTAACCGCCGTCAGTTGTTCCGTGATCCGTCCCGTGCAAAAATTGGTGGGGTGTGCGCCGGTATGGCTCATTACTTCGGTATAGATGTCACTCTGCTGCGGGCCATATTGCTGGGCTTGATTCTGATGGACATCTTCCTCACGTTTGCCATCTCTACCTCCTTTATCGTGCTGCTGTACATTGTGTTATGGATTGTGCTCCCAAAGGCGCAGACGGCTTCCGACTATCTGAAAATGAAGGGTAAGCCGGTAAATTTTGACACCCTGAAGGAAGAGTCTTCCAAAATTGTACAGTTTGCCAATGAATCTACCCAGAAAGTAGGTGAAATTTATCAGGAGAACCGTACCACCATCAATAATGCCGGCAATGGCATCTGGAATGCATTCCGGTATATTTTCGGGACTATTTTTGCCATCATGGGTCTGTCTCTGCTCATTGGTTCGTTTGCCATGTTTGGCGTTTATGACGGCAGTAACGTAGATTTCTTCGAGAATGTCCGTTTTTATCTTCAGGAGAATAATGCCGGAATCCTGCTTATTTCCCTGGCATTCCTTACCGTCTTTATCCCGGCCCTTATTTTTCTTTTTATTGCGCTGAAATTATTCTCGCCCCGCACCAAACTGAACAATGCAGGCTACGTTTTCGGAGCACTGGTTATTCTTTGGATCGGGCTGGCGGCCTTTGGCGGATTCAGTGCCGTGCGCTATGCCACACAATTCAGCGGTCATAATGAAGAAACAGAGAACATTGCCATTAACACCAGTTCGGATTCCCTGCTTGTGGATGTGAAAAAAGTAAGCATCCCGCAGAATTTTAAATCGTATTGGGCCAATGTGTTTTCTGACGGCAAAACCATCTACAAACAGGACTATCCGGATATTGATGTAAGCAGAAAAGACGTGAAAGCCCCTTACCTGGAGATCAGAAAAAGAGCAGACGGCTATAACCTGCCGCTGAAAGTACAAATTCCGGTGGAAATTTCAGGAAATAAGCTCATGTTCCCCAACTATATTTCTTATCCGTATGAATACCGTTTCCGGGATTACCGGGTGGATTATGAACTGGTGGTTCCCAAACACATGAAGGTCATTGCGCTGAATAACGAACGGGGCTTCTATCTGGATGATCATTCAGAAGACACGGCCCAAACTGCGGGCAGTTCACAGAATACCGTTACCATACAGTCTGGCGAGCATGATTCCATCATTGTCAATGGTAAAAAAGTTTCAAAAACTGAGGCCGAAAATATGATTAAGGATCTGGGTTTTGATTCAGACAGTATTAAAAATGTCAACATCTCCATTAAAAAAGGAGAAAAAGAAATCTCTATAAAAACTGAATAAATTGTGTAACGGATGTCCGTTCAGCAGCTTAGCCCGGACATCTGTTTTTTCAGAATATATGGGATTCTGAAAAAATAATCATAAAATACTCAGTTTCAAAAAAATATCGTATATTCGTTTCACCAAATTAAATCACAAAATCATGGTACAACTCGTTCTGGAAATCGTAATGAAAATTGCTAATTTAATCAGCAGTTTATTTTAGAGCACGTCAATATTTCAATATATTTGTAAAGTATAACCGGGCAGGTTATGCTTTTTTTTATATTAATAATGTAGAGATTCATGAAAAAATTCATCGGCAGACTTGCACTGAAATTACTGGGCTGGAAGGTAGTACTCCACGGGGACAAAGATATTTTTGACCGCTGTATCCTGGTCATCGCACCCCATACCCATAATATGGAATATATACTGGGTAATTTCGCCTACTGGCAAATGGAGAAACCACTGAAAATCATTATTAAAGATGCCCATACCAAAGCCTGGTACGGTAGTTTAGTAAAAGGATTGGGCGGAATCGGGATAGACCGTTCTCAGAAAAATGATCTGGTAAAATTTGTAGCCCGTGAATTTGAAAAAGACAGTTTCAGCCTCGTGATTACCCCCGAAGGTACCCGCAGCAGAGTGGCGAAATGGCGAAAAGGATTCTACTATATGGCTTTGGAAGCCAAACTTCCCATAGTACTCGGTGTTGGTGATTTTGGCAAAAAAATCATTTACCTCGGCTACACCATTCCCTATGAAAAATTGAAAGAGATGACTTACGAAGAAGTACTGGAAGTCATCAGAGCCTATTATATTGAACATCAGATTGTGCCTAAAGTTCCGGAGAACTGGAACCCGGACTTCACCTGAAGTAAAACTTAATTTAATTATACTTAAAATATTAAATAACAATACATTAAACTATATTATATCAAAAATGGATGAAGCAAAAAGAAAAGAAATATTAGACCGGTTAAATACGTGGACTACCGATAATTTGGGAAAAACTCTGGATATTGTTTTTACAGATGTCACAGAAGATTCTCTGACGGCTACAATGCCGGTAATGCCCAAAGTACACCAGCCTTACGGAATTTTACATGGCGGCGCCAGCGTTTCTCTGGCAGAAACTTTAGGCTCCTGTCTTTCTGTGATTCATGTGGATCTGGAGAAATATGCGCCGGTTGGCACCAATATCAACTCCAATCATTTGCGGGCCATCCGCCAGGGAATTGTAACGGGTGTCGCAACTTTTATCCGGAAAGGCAATACGGTGCACGTGTCGCAGATTGAGATCCGTGATGAGAAGGGCAATCTCATTAACCACACCACTATGACGAATAATATTATCCCGCACAGCAAACTCAACTGATGATTCTGTTCAAATTTCCTTATGAGGAAACTTTTTACACCATAGAATCCGGGTCTGAGGAGCCGGTGGTTACTTTTGTTTCTTTTGATAATGAAAAGACGCTGGACTTCAGAGGCATCATGAAAGAAGTTCATCCGGACGAGCTTTCCGGATTCACCCTCCATATTGCGGATTTCCCCGAACCGGCAGCATTCAGTGAGCCGCAGTCCCGGGATACGTACATGAAGAACCTTCGTCAGGTGATTGATTTCATCAAAGCACATCAACTTCCAAAACTGGTCATTTCCAGAGAGAAAATTGTTCCGTACACGGATTTGTCAGCATCGGGATCTATAAATCTGGTGCAGTCCTTTCAGAAAATTGCAAGTGCCTATCCCAATGCGTTTGTGTATGTGTTTAATGATGGAAATCATTGCTGGATGGGTGCTTTTTCAGAACTTCTGGGACAATTTGATAAAGATACAGCGGCTTTCAGAACCATGAGTTTGGCCGGGACACTACCTGTAGAAGAGGCCTGGACTACCAAGGAAACAGAGGAACAAAAACCGGTGACAGATTATGTACAGGGCATTCTGAACAGGTATGCTGAACAGGTACAGGTTTCAGAAACCTACGACCACATTTCCGGAAGCATCAAACATCTGCGCAATGATTTTCGTGCGGAAATCCGCAGAGGTGAACTGGACCGTCTTATTGCAGATCTGCACCCCACACCGGCTGTATGCGGAATTCCAAAAGAATTCTGCAGGGAGGCCATCGCTACTTTTGAGAAGCATGACCGGTCTTTCTACGCCGGTTATATCCGCATTGAAACTGCAAAGCACATCAGCTATTTTGTCAACCTGAGATGTGCCCGGTTCACAAAAACTCATGCGCACCTGTATGCAGGCGGCGGAATTACCGCAAAAAGCGATACCGGTAAGGAATGGAAGGAAACCGAGCTGAAAGCTGACGCTATTTTAAAGAACCTTGTTTCTGATTAACCTTCAGTTTGCTCCAGGTATGAAGCACAAACACCAGGATCAGACCAATGACTGCGGCTGCAACAGAAAACACAAATTTTGAATTTTCGTCATGTAAGAATCCCAGACTCCAGTCCGTGGCATAAAGGTTAAGGCCAATAAAAATAACGAATACTACTAAGAATATTTTATAATACAGCTGCATGATGATGTTTTAAAAATGAACATAGGTTTGAAATAGCTGTGCAAAGTTAGCTGTAAATAATTTAATAGAGATCGCCAAAAGGATAATTCCGAAGACTTTTTCGATAACCTTCAGAGTACCAGTGCCCATTTTTCTCTCCAGCCAGTTGGCAGAGCGCAATACAATGTACACAAAAATGGTATTGAGCACAATCCCGAAAATGATATTGATATCGTGATATTCTGCCTTCAGCGACAAGGTGGTAGTCAGGGTACCGGCTCCGGCAATCAGCGGGAATGCAATCGGCACTATGGATGCAGAAGTAGCTTCAGTATTCCGCTGAATTTGAACTCCCAGAATCATTTCCAGCGCAATAATAAAGATGACGAACGCACCGGCAATGGCAAAAGAATTCACATCTACCCCAATAAATTTCAGGATGGTATTCCCCACGAACAGGAATATGATCATGATAACACCCGCTACTGTAGCCGCCTTTTCAGCTTCTATGGCACCAAATTTTTTCTTCAGGCTTACAATAATAGGAATGGATCCTACAATATCGATTACTGCAAACAAAACCATACTACAGGTCAGAATCTCACGCCATGAGAAATGTTCAAACATAACTGCAAATTATTAATTTCGCAAAATTATGAATATTTTTTATTTACTTATTAATTTGTGAATAAAAATTAACCGCAGTTTCCACCAAATCCTGGAGACTCTCGCCGGTATGGACGGGAACATATCTTTCCATTTGGATTTTCTGCTGCAACAACCGGTAATCTTCCGCCAGCTGATCTCCGTATTTTTGCTGTATTACGGCACGCAATTCCTCACTGCTGCTTACTCCATGCTGCTTTTGCACCTCTGCATCCAGTTCTGCCACGGAACTGAATATAAGTTCTGATTCGGGGGTATTCTTCATTGTTTTCAGATAAGCAATATGATCCTGAATTTCTACCTGATGAGCGGCCCGCAATTCGTTTTCGGTTTCCTGTACGGAACCCAGACTCCCGGTTTTATGCTCCGGCTTTCCACTCGCAGTACGGTTTCTTTTGATGCGGCGAAACAGCAAAACACCGGCCAGTCCCAGCACAATAATCCCCACATTCATCCAGATGGTCTTCCAGTTGAGTCCGGAGTTTTCAACCTTCAAGGTAGTGGTTTTCAGCACCGGACTATCTACGCGCTCCAGCACCGTATTGGTGTAGTCATTCACCCGCTCCAGCGTTGTTTTGGAAGCCAGAATCTCTTCGTGCGTTGCAATTTCCAGCAGATGTGATTTGCTGCCCAGTTCCACGTAGTGATTTTCGGCAGGGTTAAAATAGGAAAAAAGACTGGTTGATATTTCCAGGTTTCCGGATTTGTTTGGAATCAGGATATATTTAATGGCCACTTCGCCGGTAATGCCTTCCGCTGTAGCTTTTAAATTTCTTGAAATTTTAGGGGCGAAAACCTTGAAATCATCAGAAGGCAAAATTTCGGGCAAGGTAAGATTGTTAAAATTACCGGTTCCGCTTACCTTTAAGGTAACATTCAGCGGTTTTTGTACTTCTGCCTTTTCTTTTTCCACGTCCATGGACACATCGAAAACGCCTACTGCATTTTTATATTCGGCCGGTGCATTTGCCGGCAAACTGTTTACCTTGAGTTTGACTTTATTAGAATGAATTTTCTTTTTACTGCCGGAAAGGCCGGCATAGGCAGGAGCCAGTTCCAGACGTCCGCTTTCTTCCGGATACACCAGAAACACTCCCAAAATCTGAGAAGCGGTGTTACCGGCGGGTTCAATTTCGGACTTTTTGCTGCTGATCTGTTCTATACTCACCAATTCCTGCTGGGGAAGCTGGATATTCCTTACCTTCCTGAAGTTATCAAAATTTTTGGAATACGCACGTAAAACCGCTACTGTAGGCTGGTTGATGTACACTTCGCGTTCCTCTATCTCCACATTGAGGAAAACATCATGCAAATCTTTGGCACCAACAGGGCGGGATTCAGATTCCGTTACATAAATATCAAACGGTTCGGTATAGTAAAGTTTTTCATTGATGATAACTGAAGCAGAGCCTATTTTCAGCTTGCCGGGTTTTTTGGGTCTCAGCACATACTGATAGTGGGTGCGGTTTACCCGGAATCCGGTTTTGGAATCCACAAAGGTATTCTGATCTGAACCACTGGCTACCACATCAAATTTGGATGTATCAAACATGCGCAGCGGGGTCTGCTGATTCATATCGCGTCCAGAAATTTCCAGGAGGATATTGACCACTACTTCATCATTTTCTTTGTAATCGCGCTGATTTCTCTCGGTTTCTACCAGGAGATTCACCTGCGCAAATGAAAACACTGACGCAAAAAGAAGAAGTATGTTATAAATTTTTTTCATCACCAATCCTTCTCATTACTCTCGGGCATTGAGTAGGAATTTTTATTCAGAATCCTTTTTGCGGTTTCCCTTTCTTTGTCAGAAACGCGGTTCAGGATTGCATTTTGTGTACCTTCGGGCAACGCCCCGTTTGTGTTATCTTTATTGTTATTTGTGCGGTTTCCGTCTTGATTGTCGCCCTCATTTTCAGGACCTTTCCCTGTTCCTCCGGCGCCATCTTTCTGCTCCTCACCAGCTCCCTGCTGGTCTTGTTTCTGCTGACCTTCGCCCCCGCCGCCGCCATTTTGTTGCTGCTGTTCCTGTTGTTTTTCTTTCAGTTTTGCAATTTCATAATTTTTGCGTGTGGCTTCGTTCCCCGGCTCTTGTTTCAGGGATTGTTTATAATATTCAGCGGCTTTATCCGGTTGTTCCATCTGCATGGCAGCATTGCCCAAATTGTGCAAAACCGCAGCTTTATCCTGCAATGTAGTGGCAGCCTTATTCGCTTTTTCATACTCAGCGGCTGCTTCGGCATACATACCGCTTTTGTACAGTGCATTTCCCAAATTATAAGCTGCATCGAAACCTCCTTCATCCCGGGTTGCTGCTTCCATAAACCTGGAAGCAGCAGCCTCGAATTTTTGCTCCTCAAAGAGCTTATTGCCTTCATACATCAAAGCATTATAGCTCTTCTGAGCATGGGCAGTGCCCGCTCCGAAAAGCATTACCATAATAATCAATAAGCCTTTGATGTCCATAGATGCAAAAATATTTGTTTATTTGTTAATAAAAAACAAGGCAAAGCGTTAAATTTTGGTTAAATACGCTTCAAAAGACTGATTATGAGGGGAAAATTCATCAGATATTGAGATCCCGGCGCGAATTCAGCAGGTAAATCAGGAAAAACAGGAACACTGAAACTGCCAGAAAATACTGGTAATAGTGGACCCGGTTCTGGGACTGAACGGTAATTGCAGCAGATGAAGGTTTGCGGTTCAGCGCATCACCAATTTGCAGAACAGCATCCACCAGCACATTACCGTCTATATAAGTCCCGCCCGTAGAAGAGGCTATTTTTTCCAGTGCTCTCGTTTGTCTTTGGGAAATAACGGTCTCTCCCATCCGGTTTATCTTGTATCCCATCAGCTGCCCGAAAAGATATTCAGGCACCGGCGCGCCCTGCTCGGTTCCGACTCCTACAGAAATGACCGAAATGCCTTCATTTTTTGCCAGGCGTATGGCCCGTTCATCATTCCCTTCATTGTCTTCTCCGTCACTGATGAGGACCACTTTACGGGAACCCTTGGCTACATTTTTAAATTTACGTGCGGTCTCTTCCATGGCCTTCAGAAAGTCTGTACCCTGAATCTTCATCATATCGGGATCTATGGCACCGATATAGGTTTCTGCAGCAGCATAATCCGTAGTAAGCGGCATAATGGAGGTCGCTTCTCCAGCAAAAACAACAATACCCACCCGGTCATTGGTCATCTGCTCCATCGTACGGATCATGATATTTTTGGCCATGGTCATCCGGCTGGGTGGTATATCTTCTGCATTCATAGAATTGGATACATCCAGCAGAAAAATGACCTGATTCATCTTCTGGGTGGTTTCCTTTTGCTCGTTCCTGCCCAGTACGTCAATAATTGAAATGATGAGAAATAAAAATGCCGTGAAATACAGTAATGGCAGAAACCGGGTAAAGCGCGAATTCTTCGGGAATAGTGACTCCTGAAAGCGATGCTCTGCAAAGGCCGCTCTGGCCCCTTGTCTCCATTTCAGATACCGGGAAATGACCACTCCCAGCACCGGAAGAAGCACCAGCAAAAGCAAGTACCAGTAATTACCAAGAGAAAAATCTGTTATATTCACAATCTATCGTTCCGTTTTTATTAACTCAGAAATTTAAACATGACCCAGCGCAATAAGGCGTCCAGCAGCAGAATGCCCAATGCAAACCACAGAAAATACCGGAAATACTCTTGATAATTATAGGTTTTGGACACTTTATTATCTGATTTTTCCAGTTGATTGATTTCATCATACACCTGCTGAAGCGATTCTGTGGAGGTCGCCCGGAAGTACTGCCCGCCGGTTCGTTGCGCTATTTCACTCAGGGTTTCTTCATCTATGGTCACCTGCGTTTCTGTGAACACCAGATCTCCAAAGGGATCAATTGCGGTTGGCATCAGCGCATAACCATTGGTACCAATTCCAATGCAATAGACCTTGATTCCGGTTCCCACGGCCAGCTGTGCCGCAATCTGCGGATCCATGGCGTTCTGAATGGTATTGACCCCATCCGTCATCAGAATGATGATTTTACTTTTGGCCCGGCTGTCTTTCAGGTGGTTTACCGCCACAGAAAGTCCTTCCCCAATTGCCGTTCCCGGCTGTAATTCCAGCGGATCCAGCGACGACAATTCGTCTATGACCACCTGATGATCCGAGGTGACCGGCACTTTGGTAAACGCTTCACCGGAATAAGCCACCAGCCCCAGGCGGTCACTGGTACGCTGCTCCACAAATCTTATGGCAATTTTCTGTAAGGCCGTCAACCGGTCAGGATCCAGATCACGGGCCAGCATACTGAGCGACACATCCACAGAAAGCATAATATCAATCCCTTTGGTTTCATCCCGGTCCTGGGATATGGTAAAAGTCCGGGGTCTGGCCATGGCAATGATCAGGGCAGAGAGCAGCAGGTATTTGGTAATTTTCAGCAGAAAAAGAACCACGGCAATTCCCGGACTCTCCTTCATCCCGGCAGAAACCGGCACCGTAATTCCGGCTTGTTTCTTTTTGCGCAAATCCCGGATCAAAATCGGAATAAACAGCAAAAACAGCAACAGAAAATACGGGCTGAAAAACTCAAAATTAAATGCTTCTATCTTCATACGCAATCCTCTAAACGCCGGTTCTCAGCTGTTCTGCTTCAATATCTTTTGCGGATTTCTTTACAAATTCGCGGATGTCATTAAAATCTTTTTCCATAGTAGTTTCCGAAGGAAAAGTTTTGGCAAATTTCACCATATCCCCCCGCAGGAAAACCTCTTCCACCACTTTTTCGTTTTCCGGAACAATGCTGTTGGTCTCCCTGATGACTGCAATCAGATCATCGGTAAGCAACACATCTGCCGGAATATGATACTGTCTGGTAATGAAATTTCGTGAAATATCAATCAGTTCTACATAGAATGAACGGTAATCACCATTTTCTATGAATTTCTTTTTCCGCAGCTGATCCAGTTCTTTCAGCGTCTTATTGGTCATGAGCACGGGTGAGCTTTTCCGTTTTTTAGATAAATTTCTTGCCAGGACAAACAGGATGATGAGAATGATTAATGCGATAAAAGCGATGATGTACCACTTATACATCTGCCAGTAATCCAGCACCTTTAGTTCTACGGTTTTATTATTGCGGATGTCACTTATTTCGTCCTCTTTGGTAGCGGTATTGATGACTTCTACTTCGTAGGGAATGGTTTTCTGAATGGTGCCGTCTATATCAAATTCCAGCGCCGGAATATGGTAAGTCCCCTCCTCGAAAACGGCAAAAGTAACAATCCGCTCATAGCGCTCCGGAGTCACGGAGACCGAATCTGAAATCTCTTCAAAGTGATAAGGCAACAATTCATTGGGCGGTGCCGCTTTCACTTCTTTATCCAGCAATCCGGAAATGTACACGGTATAGGTTCCCACTTCGCCCAGAGCCAGCGTTGTTTTATCCAGCCGCGATCCCAGGGTCTGGGCACATACTGCCAGACTCAGAAACAGGCCCATTAATGTATATATTCGTTTCAAATTTTTCAGGTATTATCTTGTAATATACTCTTTACATCCTTCACTTCCGGCGGAAATACTGGTAGAGGTGCCGGGAATAATCATCACCGGTCTGCATACTCATAAAACCTGCAGAGGCCGCCTCAAAATCTTCCCGTACTTGTTTCTGCCGGCGGAGCTGTTCTTCTGCAAAATCATACCGCCATCGCTTGGAAGAGGTATCTGCCCAGAATTCGCGGCCGGTTTCGGCATCACGGAACAAAGCGTACCCCACATCCGGAATTTCATTATCCTTTTCATCGGAAATGCGCATTCCCAGTACCTGGTGTTTCTTTGATGCTATTCTCAGCATTTTCACATCATAATCATCGCCAAAATCGGAAAACATAAACACCAGCGATTTCTTTTTGAAGACACTCATCATATACTCCAGGGCCACCTCCATCCTGGCGGGAGCAGGAATGTAATCTGCACTCAGAATCGTACTGATAATGGCCAAAATATGCTTTCTTCCTTTCTGCGGCGGGATGACCTTGTATACTTTATCGGCAAAAAGAATCAGGCCCACTTTATCATTATTTCCTGCTGCCGAAAAACCAAGGCTGGCAGCAATTTCGGCTACAAATTCACGCTTGAGCTGCGTTTTGGTTCCATAATCCATAGAGGCAGAGATATCTACCAGCAACATCATGGTCAGCTCGCGCTCCTCTTCCATCACTTTTACAAACGGCTCACGAAAACGGGCAGTTTTATTCCAGTCAATCCTCCGGATTTCATCTCCGGACTGGTAAGGCCGCACCTCCGAAAAGGTCATCCCCTGTCCCTTGAAAGCACTGTGATACTGGCCCATAAGTGTCGCTTCCGACTTTTTACGAGTCCGGATTTCGATCTGTTTCACTTTTTTGATGATGTCCTGAATGTTCAAGGCAAAAAACTTTTTATCAATACAATAGGAGTTTCAATGGCACCATTTCCTAAACTTACGGCGCCTGCACTTTGCTCAGAATCCTGTCCACTATTTCATCTGCCGTTATCTCTTCTGCCTCTGCCTCGAAACTGAGACCGATGCGGTGGCGCAGTACATCTTTGGCAATATCCTTTACATCTTCCGGAATCACAAAAGCCCTGTTTTTCAGGAAGGCAATGGCACGGGATGCGATGGCCAGATTAATGGAGGCACGCGGTGATGCACCGAAACTGATATAGTTTTTCAGTTCTGCAAGATGATATTTCTCCGGATAACGGGTAGCAAAAACCATATCCAGAATATATTTTTCAATTTTTTCGTCCAGGTAAATCTGGTTGATGAGTTCTTTGGCCTTCACCACGGTTTCCAGAGAAATAACCGGCCGGATTTCCGGCTGGTGAGCGCTGGCTACCATTTTCATAATCTGACGCTCATCTTCCAGTTCCGGATAGTCAATTTTACACTTCAGCATAAAACGGTCACTCTGCGCCTCGGGCAGCAGATAAGTACCTTCCTGATCAATGGGATTCTGGGTTGCGAGCACCAGAAACGGTTTGGGCAACGGCATGGTTTCATCACCTATGGTAACCTGCTTTTCCTGCATGGCTTCCAGGAGTGCAGACTGTACTTTAGACGGCGCCCTGTTGATTTCATCAGCCAGCACAAAATTCGCAAATATGGGACCTTTCTTGATTGAAAAATCATTGTCTCTGATGTTGTAAATCTGGGTTCCGATGACATCTGCCGGCAACAAATCCGGGGTGAACTGAATACGCGAAAATTCACCGTGTACCGCTTCTGCCAGAGATTTGATTGCCAGCGTTTTGGCCAGACCGGGAACACCTTCCAGCAGTACGTGCCCGTTTCCCAGGAGTCCTACCAACAAACGATCTACCATATATTGCTGACCAATAATTGCTTTATTTATTTCCTGTTTTAAAAGCGAAAAAAAGTAATTCTGTTCCCTTACTTTTTCCGTTAATTGTTTAATATCTTCCGCTTGATGTAATTCTGACATAGGAGACTCTTATTAAAAGTGTAAATTTCTGATAAATACGCACACAAATCAACATAATTAATGCCATTAACAAGTTAAAGTTTGTTAATCTTTGTCTAAGCAAATTACGGTTTTACGTTTGTAATGCACCATCTTTGGGCAAAAAAACTCATAAAAATCTGTAAAATTGCCATTTTGCACTGATTTCTAATTGTGATTTTCAGTTAATTAAACTATTTTTGACGATTAAATAATATCAGCATGAATTATCATTTTCAGGCTCACAGACAAGTCCGAAAAAACCTTCTTGATATCCTGCAAAACACGTCGCAACAAGATTTAATCACAATTCCGGACGGATTCAATAACAATATGTACTGGAATATTGCCCATACGGTAGCCACGCAGCAGTTGCTGTGCTATTACCTGAGCGGCAACCCTTTCCGGATCGATAAATACTGGATAGAAAGTTATAAAAAAGGAACCCTTCCCAATCTGGATGTGCAGGCATCTGAAATTGAAGATCTGGGATTTCTGCTCATAGAAACTTCTCGCATTCTGATGAAAGATTATGATGCAGATTTTTTCTCGGATTACACGCCCTATACCACCAGTTTTGGTCTGGATCTGAAAAACATTCAGGATGCCATTGTATTCAACAACCTCCACGAAAGTCTGCATTACGGTTATGTATTGGCGCAGAAGCGGGCACTGATGGGAGAGCAATTTTAATAACGAACAATTACAGAAAAAATGGTGACCGGCGTGTACAATTTTGCACAACTCACCTGTTAATTTCAGTATCTGAAAAAAATGAAAGAAGACTTTATATTTGGTTTAAGACCGGTCATGGAAGCCCTGGAAGCCGGCAAAACCATTGACAAAATATTTTTACAGAACGGCCTGCAGGGTCAGATTTATGCCGAGCTGAAAACCATGCTCGCCAAAAACAACATCCGCGCCAATTATGTTCCGGTAGAAAAACTGAACCGCTTCACCCGAAAAAATCATCAGGGTGTGGTGGCATTTATCTCTGATGTACCCTTTGAGAAAATAGAGGATATACTGCCTCAACTTTTTGAGGAAGGGAAAACACCTTTTCTGCTTATTCTGGACCGTCTTACCGATGTACGAAATTTCGGCGCCATCTGCCGCACGGCAGAATGTGCAGGAGTCCATGCGGTAATTCTGCCGGAAAAAGGAGCCGCACCCATTAATTCTGACGCCATCAAAACCTCTGCAGGAGCCATTTACAACCTGAAAATCTGCAAGGAAAAAAATCTTGCGCATACGGTAGATTTTCTGCAGCAATCCGGGGTGAAAGTTTTTGCCGCCACAGAAAAAGCACAAAAACTGATTTATGAGGTAGATTTTGCTGAGCCTTGTGCACTGGTAATGGGAAATGAAGAAACAGGAATTTCTAAAGAGGTGCTGCATCATGCGGACGACAAAATTAAACTTCCCATTACCGGAAAAACCCAGTCACTGAATGTTTCTGTGGCCTGCGGGGCGATTTTGTACGAAGCCGTTCGACAGAAATTATCCGGAAATGCCATGCATTAAATATTCAAATGGATTAATTTTTGGTACGTTATGCAAATCCCATATACCATTTGAAATGAAAACATCAGTAAAAATCATATTGACCCTTACCACAGCCCTTTTCTCCACGGGATTATCGGCGCAGTTCAGCAGTTCTGAAAATCCGGACAAGGTGAAAAGTAAAGGATATACCAAAACAGCCAATCCTTTTACCCATTACCTCTACAAGAAAGGATTCCGCAATTATGACGTGGTAAAAAACGAAAACAAAACCGACGGCAAGACCACTGCCTATCACGAACTTCGCTTTCACAGTGTTTATCATCAGAACTATACCCAAAAACTGATGTATGATCAGTTCGGGCTCTGGCACAAAGAAATCAATACAGAAACCAAAGCACCTGCGCTGGTATGGAGAGATGTAAAACTGTTCCGGGATTCTCCGGAAACATTCCGCGTCTTTGCTCAGGGTGAACGCAGTTTCAGACACATGTATGCCTCAGTGTATGTATTTGATTCTCAGGAAAAAGACTGCCTGGCCGAAGACCACCCGCTTCGGGACCGGATCATTCAGTATTTTTCAGATAAAATCTGGAATCTCTCAGACAGCAATGCTTTTGCCGAAGCCTATAACAATACAGAAATCAGAAAGATAATTCAAACAAAATAATAATATCTACATGAATAAAATAGCAGGACTTGCACTCGTAACCATAGCCCTCACCGCTTGCAAAAAAGAAAATACCACCATTACCCGGATTGACCCTACCACCGGAGATACCATAAAAATAGAAGTGAAAGCAGAAGATTCTGCCAAGGTAGCGCAGGAAATGGAAGCCAAAGCAGCCATTAAAGACTCTGCAGGAATCTACACGCAGACACTGAAGCTGGAGCAGGGAAAAACATATCCGTTTACTACACGCCAGAAGGACCAGTCTACCACCACATTGCCAGACGGCAGCAAACAGAGCGTAACCCGCGAAAATACTGATGAAATTACATTTACGGTAAACAGTTTCGATAACAATGCGTATGATGTCACCATTAATTTCATCTCGAAGAAAACCACCCAGTCTGCCGAAGGACAGTCCCAAACGGTGGATACCAAAGCCGCTGCCCCAAAGGAAGAAGGCCTGAAAAACCGGTGGACCATTGATAAAGCCATGACGGGCAACACCCTGAAAATGAAAATAGACCAGTCCGGAAAAATACTTTCCATCACAGGTTTTGAACCCATTTATACGAAGTTTTCAAACACAGTAAATGGTCTTACTAAAGAACCTCAGGAAAGAAAAATGCTTCTGGAGCAGCTGAAGGCTTCTTTTAATGAAGAAATCCTGAGAGATCAGTTTTCCAAGAACATCTTCATTATGCCTACCAAAGGTGTCAAAATAGGTGAAAAATGGACTGTTTCTGAGAATGCATCGCCGGATGGAAAAGTAAAAATATCTTCTCATTTCACGCTGAAAAGTGTAAAAGACGGTGTAGCCGAAATTACGGTAACCGGTGGTATTCCCAAACAAAACCAAAAAGAAACACAGGGCGGGATTACCCAGACACTGGGATCTGAACTGGTGCAGAACGGCACCTACCGCTTTGATGTCAATACCGGATGGATCATCAGCCAGGACATCAAAGTAACCACGGAGCAGAGCCAGACCTTCAGCGACGGCAAAAATTCTGAAACCATGAAAAGCATCACCAACTCCAATGTCCTCGTAAACAGCAAATAAACTTTAGCAATGAAATTTATTCTTTTAACCATACTCAGTACCATCATCATTTTCTTTGTCTGGAATATTCTGAAGCGGTTATTTTTTACCAAATTTTACAATTTCAATACTCCTCAGAACGCAGATAAAAAAGAAAACCGGGGCGGCCGCGTGAGCCAGAAAGTAAACTGGGACGCAGAAACAGTAGATTATGAAGAAGTAAAAGAGACGAAGAAAAACAGTTAATATTTCATATTTTAGCCGGATGAAGAAAAATAATCTGATCTACATTGCAGGATGCCTTTTGTTGTTCATCATCATCGGCTTTCTGTATGCCAATCCTGTACTCAGCGGCAAGCAACTTTTTCAGCATGACATTGTACAGTATAAAGGTGGCGCCAGGGAACTACTGGACCACCGTGCCCAATATGGACAGGAAACCTACTGGAGTGACAGTATGTTTGGGGGAATGCCCACCTACCAGATGGGTTCCCAGTTCCGCGGAGATCTGATAAAGCAGGTAGACAATCTCCTGAATTTTCTTCCAAAACCGGTCAACTATCTTTTCCTGCTGTTTTCCGGATTTTTTCTGCTGGGTCTTGTAGCCGTGCGCAACTGGAAGTACGCCTTGCTGGGCGCAACTTTTTTCGGGCTCTCTACCTATTTTTACATCATCATTGCCGCGGGACACAACGGAAAAGTACACACCATTGCCTATTTCGCACCTCTGCTGGCCGGAATTCTACTGGTGTATATCCGCAAAAAATACATCACAGGTTTTATTGTGACCACCCTGTTTATGGGACTGCAGGTCGCTGCCAATCACCCGCAAATGTCCTATTACCTGTTCATTGGACTCGGATTTTTATTCCTTTCCGAACTGGTGCGTGCGGTGCTGGGCAAAACAGACTGGAAGCATTTCGGAATCGCTTCCGGTACGCTTGCGCTGGCATTTGTACTGGGCGTAGGCATGAATTCGCAAAGGATTATGGCTAATGCTGAATATGTCACCGAAACCGTGCGCGGAAAGCAAATTCTGACCCATGAATCCCAGACATCTGACAAATCGGGAATGGAAAAACAAAGTATTCTGATGTGGAGCTACGGCAAGTTGGAAACCCTAAACCTCTTCATTCCAAGACTTATGGGCGGCGGAAGCAGTGAGAAAGAAGGCGGACCGATGATGGAAAATATTCAGCAACTGGTGCAAGAAAACGCGCGTTCCCAAGCAGAAGTAGACAATATTGTTCGCGGACTCAGCAGCCCTACCTATTGGGGTGAGCAACCGGGAACCTCCGGCCCGGCTTACCAAGGAGCCATTGTAATTTTCCTCGCAGTTCTTGGATTCTTCTTTGCCCACAAGAAATACCGCTACTGGATTCTGGGAGCCTCCGTCCTCACCATCATGCTGGCGTGGGGCAGCAATCTGATGTTTTTGTCGGATTTATTCATTGATTTTGTTCCTTTTTATAATAAATTTCGCGCCCCAAGTTCCATTTTGGTTGTGGTAGAACTGCTATTCCCTATGATTGCCATTCTGGGGCTTTATCGCTTCTTTAAAGATCAAACATTAGATGAGGCTTATAAACAAAAAATATTAACCTCGGTAACTGCCGTTTTTACAGCAGTGATTTTGCTGCTGCTTGTGTTTGGTAAATCAATTCTCGGATTTTACAATGCCACAGAAAAAGCCTATCTTCCACCCTACTTGTTGGATTATCTGGCAGACGAAAGATACGGCATGTTCCGGGATGACGCCATCAAAGCACTTATTTATGTACTGATTTGTGCTGCCGTCCTTTTCCTTGGTTTAAAAAAGAAACTCGGACAAAATGTAGTCCTCATCATTATTGGCATGGTCAGTATTTTTGATCTTTGGACAGTCAATCAAAGGTATCTGAACGATGGTAATTTTGTGGATGCGATTTTTGCAGAAGAACCCTTTCAGACAGAAGTTACCGATATATTAATTGATAAGGTAGGCGACAACCGGGAATTGCAATCCCTGCTGATGCATGCCCATGTGAACAAAACACTGGAAACGATTGCAGAAAAAGACAAGGGCCATTACCGGATTTATAACCAGGCCATCAGTCCTTTTAACGAGACCAATACTTCCTATTTCAAATCTTCTGTAGGCGGATATCATGCCGTGAAACTGCGCAGGTATGATGATCTCATCGGACACTATTTCAGCAATCTGGACACCGTAAAAGTACCCAGAATTCTGAATATGCTGAATACGAAGTATATGATTTTTGGTGATGAACAACAGCCCGAAGCCGTACCTAATCCGTATGCCAACGGAAATGCATGGTTTGTTTCTGATGTGAAATTTGTGAATACACCTAACGAGGAAATAGACCAGATCGGCATTATAGACACCAAGAAAACTGCGGTAATCGCTGCTGCTGACAAAAAATATTTTGACGGAAAAACACTTGCCGCCGACAGCACTGCCACACTGAAACTCACCGATTATAAAGCAGATGCGCTGGAGTTCCGGACTCAGAGTAAAACCCCGCAACTGGCTGTTTTCTCAGAAATTTACTATCCGCACGGCTGGAAAATACTCATAGACGAAAAAGAGGTACCATACATCAAAGCCAATTATCTGCTTCGTGCAGTTCATATTCCGGCGGGCGAACATACCGTGCGCATGGTTTTTGAACCAGAAGTGATTGCCAGAGGCAAAATCATCTCTATGATTGCTTTCGGACTCTTCCTGGCATTGACCTTAGGAGGAATATGGAAACTCTATGAAAGGCGAAACTCGGATGCGGATTCAAGAGTTCATCAAGATAAAGTGGACGCCTAAAGATGTAATTGTTGGAAACACCGAAGAACATTCTGATCATTACGTATTACTGGCCCCCAGCTGGTGGTCCGGGTGTGCAGCGATGGCTGAAATTCGTGAAATACCTGCCGGAATTTGGCTGGAATCCTACGGTATTCATCCCGGAAAATCCCAGTTATCCCATAGAAGATTATACACTGAATGAAGAGGTGAATCCGGAGCTGGACATCATCAGAACCAGAATATGGGAACCCTACCAACTGGCCGAAATCTTCGGAAAAGACAATAAAAAATTCAAAGCCGGCCAGTTTGATGTTGGCCATCATCAAAACTGGAAATCCAGATTATCCATCTGGGTACGCGGTAATTTTTTCATTCCGGACGCCAGAGTGTTCTGGGTAAAACCATCAGTTCAATATTTAAGAAAATACCTGAAGGAGCATCAAGTAGATGCACTGGTCACCACTGGTCCGCCCCACTCGCTCCACCTCATAGGTCTGCAACTGAAGCAGGAATTCCCCACATTGAAATGGATTGCAGATTTCCGTGACCCCTGGACTGAAATTTCCTATTACCAACATCTGAAACTCACCAAAAGAGCTGACCGCAAACACCGTGATCTGGAACAGCAGGTTTTTGAAAATGCAGACATCACTTTGGCCACCAGTTATACAGATGCCGAGAATTTCAGCCGGAAAGGCGCCCGTGCTGTATGCATTACCAATGGTTATGACCAGCTATCCGAACCAGAACCCCATACAGTTCACCAAAAATCAGAACAATTTACCCTCACGTATACCGGTGTACTGGAGCAACTGCGCAATCCCCGGGTTCTATGGAACGTTTTAAATGAAATCATCGCCGAAAACACAGACTTTGCTGCTCATTTTCAACTGAAATTTGTAGGCCGCACCGATGATAAGATTATGGAACACATTCAGCAGTCGGCTTTAAAAAAATCAGTCATAGAAATGGGGTATCTGCCGCATGCAGAGGCAAATGCAGAAATGAAAAAAGCAGATATGCTGCTCATTACCAATTTTCCGCATGTACAATCCAAAGGAATTATCCCGGGTAAAATTTTTGAATATCTTGCCTCGGGAAAAACTGTTATATCTTTCGGACCTGCCGGGAGTGACGTTCACAGAATCCTTGAAGAAACAGGTGCCGGCCAACATTTTACTTATGATGAGCATCACCGGGTGAAGCAGTTTATTCTGGATTATTTTTTCCGGTGGAAATCGGGAGAAAAAATGTTATCACCCCGGAATATCGAACGTTTTTCGCGGAGAAATCTTACGCAGCAACTGGTAGAACTGCTTTAGCATCTCTGCATTTTGTCAGGTTTTCTGAGGATGAAAAAAGACTGCTTCAAACCGTCCATTCATCATTAATCACGGCGACCAGATACCATGTTCCGTGGTAACTTTCAAAGACCAGTCTCAGCGCATTCCAGTCCATTCCGCCATACTTATCGGTGCCCGGGATGAAATTTTCGGTAAAAAACGCATTGGGATACACCTCAGGAAGATTATTGAGTGAATTACCGGTGCCCCGAAACCGATTATAAAACAATTCAGCTTCTGCAAAGTTTCTTTTGTACACCCAGTTTCGGATGTATTCTGCCAGCGGCGTCACATACAATTCACCCGTACCGTCTTTGGCACCAAAAGTAAATTTGGTTTTAGCCGGGATAAATTTTACAAACTCCGCACGGGAAAAGCGCTTATCTTTTACTGTATCTACATGGGCATACATGGAGAACCGTACACCTTTTTCCGGATGAATATAAGTAGCCAGTTTCTGATAATCGCCATTTTTCAATGCCTTTATAATGCCTTGATTCATCTGGTGGATGGCATTGCGAACTGCCACTGAATCTTGCACTGGCCGGGGAGCGGCGTACATGGAATCTTTATCCTGAACCACCGTGGTATCCGGCGTTGCTGTTCCGGAAACCGGTGGTTTATCTTTATTACATGAAATGATGCTGATTACAGAAAGTATAACGACTATTTTTTTCATACCCTGGAGGATGCAAAAATCATGACACCCGGAACATCTCCCCTAAAATTCTTAAAAAATTAACAGTTGCGTAAAGCTTTAAACACATTTGTGACGTACATTTGCAAAAAACAAGAATGATGAACAGAAATATTCTGAAATTTCGCTTTCGCTATAAAAGACTTGCCGTAAAACTGCGCCGCAGAATATTTGTGAACGGTGAGATCTGATCAGTCATTTGCTTTTTTATAAGTTCGAATATAAATCGCCAACAATACTGGTATTTCTTTATATATTTGATAAAAATACCTAAGAATGTCTGACCCGTGTGCCCTACCCCCTGCTTCAAAAAAAGAATTCATTACTGATATAGGTAAAAAATTGGTTTCCGCTCACGGGAAGCAAGACTTTTATACTCCGGCCGAGGTGCAGGAAGCGCACAAAAACAGTAAGCAGTATCATGAAACAGATTATGCCTGCTGGGCCATGTCCGTGTTTTGTGACCAGTCATCCTTCAACCTTTATCATGAGTTGCGTGGAGAGGATTGTGACTATACAGCCATGAAAACTGAAATGCTGAAGGGAATATCTGCAGACCATTTCGCAAACCCTACAGAAATATCACACTTGGATGCAGATGCCTCCTGGCTGGAAACATTTAATATTGCAGATGGATTAGGAGAATTCTTCGGCAGTATCTTTGATGGTATTTAAAATATGCATGTATTCCGATGAAAAAAATTCTGTTCTTCCTCTTTATCCTCAGTGGGATTTTACTGATCATCTGTGGATTTGGCCACAACGAAAACGCAGATGCGGAAGAGCGCACTCTTGTGAAAGCTGAAGAAGCCCTCGCGTATGCGCGAAATAACGGAATGAATACTGATTTCTGCATCCTGATTGATATGAGCATCCATTCCGGCAAATATAGGATGTTCGTTTATGATTTCAAAGAACAAAAAACCATCCGAAAAGCACTCTGCAGCCATGGAATAGGGCGTGGAGACCGAAAAAGTACTGCTTCCCGGCCTCTCTTCAGCAATGAAGGCGGCAGCTGGCTTACCTCACTGGGAAAATACCGGCTGGGTGCCAGAAGTTACAGCCAGTATGGCATTAATATTCATTATAAAATGCACGGACTGGAACCGACCAACAACAATGCCTTTAAGCGCGTGGTAGTTCTGCACTCTTTTACTCCGGTACCATCCGCAGAAATTTATCCGGTTCATTTGCCATTGGGATTCAGCCAGGGCTGCCCGGTGACCGATGACCGTACGATGACGTATCTGGACGAAAAGTTAAAACCAACTGAAAAACCTGTGCTGCTCTGGATTTACAACCGATCTTTAAGTCAAAATACCCCGCAGTCCGCAGGGTATTAAAATCATTATTCTGGTCGGAATTATTCCGGTTTGTAGGAGTCTTTTAAAGTCACCGTCCGATTGAATACCAGTTTTTCATCTGTGGAATCCCGGTCTTTTGTAAAATATCCGATGCGCTGAAACTGGTATGGCTGGCCAATTTCTGCGTTTTTCATGCTGGGTTCTGCAAATCCCTGCACCACCTTCAGACTTTCAGGATTGATGTATTCCATAAAATCTGTTTCCTTTTCAGCATCCGGCTGCGGAATGGTAAACAGACGGTCATAAATACGCACTTCTACCGGCAGCGCATGGGCGGCAGACACCCAGTGCAGAGTACCTTTTACCTTGCGCAGACTTTCTTCTGTGCCACTCCCCGATTTAGATTTTGGATCGTAGGTTGCGTAGATGGCGGTAATGTGACCATTTTCATCTTTTTCTACTCGTTCTGCTTTGATGATGTAGGCAGATTTCAGCCGCACTTCGCCACCCAGTTTCAGCCGGAAGAATTTGTTATTCGCTTCTTCTTTAAAATCTTCCCGCTCAATATAGAGTTCTCTGCTGAAGGGAATCTGGCGGGTTCCTGCGTGTTCGTCCTCAGGATTATTCTCTGTTTCCAGCCATTCTTCCTCACCCTCCGGATAATTTTCAATGATGAGCTTCACCGGATCTACCACGGTCATCACACGGGTTGCAATTTTATTGAGATGTTCCCGCACAAAGAACTCAAGCAGTTGTACATCAATCAGGTTTTCCCGTTTGGCCACCCCCACTCTTTCTATGAAATTTTTGATTGCATCTGGGGTATAGCCCAGTCTCCGCATCCCGGAGATGGTAGGCATACGCGGATCATCCCAGCCGGTTACCGCACCTTCTGCTACCAGTCTCTGCAATTTTCTTTTAGACGTAATCATATAAGACACGTTCATTCTGGCAAATTCGCGCTGCTTGTTCCGCACTTTGGATTCATCATAAACCTGATCCAGGTACCAGTCATAGAGCGGCCGGTGATTTTCGAACTCCAGTGAGCAGAGGGAATGAGAAATCTGTTCTATATAATCGGATTCACCGTGTGCCCAGTCATACATGGGATAGATTTTCCATTTATCACCGGTTCTGTGGTGGGGTCTTTTCAGAATACGGTACATCACAGGATCCCGCATATTCATATTCGGTGAAGTCATGTCTATTTTAGCCCGCAATGACATGGAACCCTCATCAAATTCACCGTTTTTCATCCGTTCAAAAAGATCCAGGCTTTCTTCTGCGGGGCGGTTGCGATACGGCGATTCCTCCCCATCCTCGAACGGGGTTTTCCGTTGTGCAGTGATTTCTTCGGAGCTTTGTTCATCTACATACGCTTTGCCGTCTTTAATCATCTGCACGGCCCAGTCATACAACTGGTCAAAGTAATCTGAAGCATAAAGAACCTTATCATATTTAAATCCAAGCCAGTCTATATCTGCCTTAATGGCATCTACGAATTCCTGTTCCTCTTTTTCGGGGTTGGTATCATCAAAACGAAGATTTACCGGCGCTCCATATTTTTCGCCCAGACCAAAGTTGATGCAGATGGCTTTGGTATGCCCTACGTGCAGGTAGCCATTAGGCTCGGGCGGAAACCGGAACCGCAGGTCTTCCCGCTTCATGCCATTGCTCAGATCCTCTTCTATAATTTGCTCAATGAAATTGAGAGATTTTTTTTCTTCTTCCATTTTAATAAAGTATGCGCAAATTTAATGAAATATTAGGGTTCTGGAAAGACAGAGATTGATTATGCCCATTAAAATACCCATACCCGCATGCAGGATTACAGAAACAACAGTATAACCAGGCATCATAAGATCAGAACCAGGGATTATCTCACTGATAATAAGACCATAAAGTACAAAAGTACCGTAATGTTGATATCTTTAATTCCGGAAACCTCTATAGGGTTCGTGATATTTTGATTACTTTTAACGCCGAATTATTACCACCCTTCATGAAAATATTTGTTACCGGCGCTACCGGTTATATCGGAAGTTATGTTACAGAACTCTTACTGGCCGAAGGTCACACCGTACACGCCCTGTGCCGCGAACCCACCCGTGTGAGCATCACTCATCCGAATTTAAAACTCTTCAGAGGAGACATCACCCACCAGGCTGCCCTGCAGGAAGCGATGGAAGGATGCAGTCAGGTGTATCATCTTGCGGCCTATGCAAAATCGTGGGCGAAAGATCCTGCAATTTATTATCGGGTCAATGTAGATGCGGTGGAGCAGATCCTGAATATTGCACAGGAACAGCAAGTGGAAAAAATTGTGTTTACCTCTACGGCTGCAGTTCTGGGGCCATCCTACGGGACTCCACTGACCGAAAAAGACAGCAGAAAAGGTGAAGCACAAAACGAATACGAAGATTCCAAGGCGCAGGCCGAAGCGTTATGTCGGAGATATGTTCAAGAAAAAAACATGAACATTGTAATGGTGAATCCGCCACGCATATATGGTCCCGGTGTAGAACAGGAAAGCAATTCCATCACAAAACTTTTGAAACAATATGATGAAGGCAAGTGGAAAATTATTCCCGGAAACGGCGAAGGCATCGGGAGTTATGTACATGTGGAAGATGTGGCCCGCGGACACCTGCTCGCCATGAAGCACGGTAAACCGGGTGAGCGGTATATCCTCTCCGGCGAAAACCTCTCGTATAATGAGTTCTTCCGGATCATCAGGAAAACCACCGGAAAAAATTACAGACTTTATAAAATCCCCTTGCCCTTCATGCTTTTAGCAGGACATATGATGGTATTGAGGGAGAAACTGACCGGAATACCGCCGCTGCTCACCCCCAAGTGGATCAGAAAATACAATGAACATTATGCACTAAGTTCTGCGAAAGCTGAAGAGGAATTAGGCTACAAATTCCGTAAATTTGAAGAGGGATTAAAAGAAACGTATGACATCATCAAGAAAAACTGAACATCCTAAAAAATATGCATTGGTGACGGGCGGCAGCTCCGGCATTGGAGCCTCATTTGCAAGAGCGCTTGCAGCCAGAGGTCATCACGTTCTGATTGTAGCGCTGGATGATGATCATTTGTACCGTACCCGGCAGGAAATCACAGAGAATTACCCGGTAAGTTGCGAAGTATTCGGCATTAATCTGGCCGGAGAGCATGCTGCAACTGAGATCAGCAAGTGGATCAGTGACCACCAATTTTCAATCAACATCCTCATCAATAACGCCGGGATCGGCTCCAAGGAAGTTTTTGAAAACATTGAGACAGATTTTTACCGGAAACAACTCATGGTGAATGTGGTGAATACGGTTCTCCTCACCCGTTTGCTGGTAGAAAACCTGAAAGATTCCGGACCATCTTATATTCTGAACATGGGAAGTCTGGGCGGCTTTTTTCATATACCGGAAAAAGTGAGTTATGTGGCATCTAAGGCGTTTATTCACTCCTTCAGCAAGTCGCTTCGGTATGAACTGGAACCGGAAGGCATTCATGTGGTCCTGCTGTGTCCGGGTGGCATCATCAGTAATGAAAATACCAAAATGATTATTTCTGAACTGAAAGGAATTGCCCGAAAATCTGTGCTGGACTCCGAAGAACTGGCCGATATTGCGCTGAACCGGATGTTTGCCGGTGACCGCATCATCATTCCCGGACTGCTGAACAAGTCCTTTTACCACATTCAGCGGTTGCTGCCGGGATCGGTGAAATCACTGGTCATCAAACATCAGTTTGCCCGGAAAAGTAAATACAAAATGTAAAAATTTTCCATTTCCCGGGTTTTCACACAATAATCGGCGGTGATTTTCATTTTTAATAGTAACCGGTGATGAAGATAAACCTTTGACTTATGAAAAAAATAATACCCCTGGCTTTGCTCTGCTTTGCGGTTTCCGGTTCTGCTCAATTGCGGATTGACACCAAAAACCCAATACGCTCCATTAACCTGAAACTGAACAAATCCCAGGCTGCCGGTATAGAAAATTCGGGTGAAGGCGCTGCGGATCTTAATTTCAGAAAGATCACCTTGCCCCATACTTCGGCAGGCGCATATTCCATCAGCATTGCCAATCCTTATCAGGAAACCATCAAATTTGCCATCGGAACCAATGCTTTGATGCATATTGACCAGGTAGAACCCAACAGTGCCTGGCAACGGACACTGAATGACATCTGGGTCAATTTTGTTCTGAAAACGAAAACCAAAGAACAGTCCTATTCCCTTAAAACCGGAAACTGCTATTCCATTTTCTGGGACCGCGGCGCGCCGGGCTGGAATATCCGAAAGATAAAATGTGATGCATATCTGGAAAGCGATGCGGAGTAGATTATTTGAAATACAATAAATCTCCTTTCAGCGTAAGGGCGCTTTCAAAATTATTGGTAAAAAGCGCTCCTGTACCCAGACCTTGTGGCATCAGATTGTTCTTGGTAAATGTATATTGAGCAATGGCATTGAGGCCAATATTGCTTTCAAGCGCAGAGGTAATCCACCAGCCAGCACCCACCGCATCTGCTGCTGCAATCCACTCATCAGTACCGGAAAATCCACCTACCAGCGAAGGTTTCAGAATGATGTATTGCGGTTTTATGAATTCCAGAAGTTTTTGCTTTTCTGATTTTTCCACAATCCCGATCAGTTCTTCATCCAGCGCAATGGGAACAGGCGTAGATTGGCACAGCGCTGCCATCTCTGCGGGATTACCGCTCTTTTTGATGGGCTGTTCGATGGAATGAATATCCAGTGCGGCCAATTCCTGCAGCACCGTTTTGGCTTGTTCGAAAGTAAATCCGCCATTAGCATCTACCCGCAGTTCGAGTTGATCTTTTGAAAATTTGGAACGCAATGTGGTTAAAACTTTCTTTTCTTCGGGCCAGTTGACCCCTATTTTCAGTTTGATGCAAAAAAATCCTGCTTCCAGTTTCTCCTGAATCTGTTCTTCCATAAAGGCAACATCGCCCATCCAGATCAACCCATTGATGGTGATGAACCCTTTTCTTTCTGTGAAAAGTGACGGAAAATATAACGAACCGCCAAACTCCAGATTCCGGCAAGCCTGCTCATAGCCAAACCAAATGGAGGGATAATGTTTTAAAACCTCCTTCAGTTCGGTTTCCTCTGCATTGATGTGTGTACAAAGCCACTGTAATTTTTCTTCATAATCCGGAACATCGTCAGCACTCAAGCCCCGGAACAGGGCGCATTCCCCTACTCCTTTCTTTCCGTTGTATGTAATCTCCAGTATAAAGGTTTCCTTGGTATGCAGGACACCACGTGAAGTGCCGCCGGGTCTTTTAAATTCCAGAATGTGTTTATAGAAACGTGCTGTTTTCATCTTTTAAAAAGAAAAAGACGCGTGAGCCGCGTCCTGTTTATTGGTATTCAATCATTAATCTTTTACCGCGTCCATTCTCATGAATTCTTCGGCTTTCTCTACCATATTTTTGCTTCCGCAGAAAAAAGGAACCCGCTGGTGCAGTTCTGTAGGTTCTATTTCCAGAATCCGGTTGAATCCGTCAGATGCCTTACCGCCTGCCTGTTCTGCCAGGAAAGCCATCGGGTTGCATTCATACAGCAATCTCAGTTTTCCATGGGGTGCATTTGCGTAGGAAGGATAGATATAGATGCCGCCTTTAATCATATTTCTGTGGAAATCTGAAACCAGTGAGCCAATATAGCGCGACGTATAAGGCCGGTCTCCTTCCATCATCTGACAATATTTAAGATAATTCTTCACACCCTGCGGAAACTTGATATAATTCCCTTCATTAATGGAATAAATTTTTCCGCTTTCCGGAAACTGCATATTGGGATGAGATAAATAGTAGGTTCCCAGACTCGGGTCCAGGGTAAATCCGTTCACCCCATTTCCGGTGGTATACACAATCATGGTAGAGGAACCGTAAACCACATAACCCGCTGCAATCTGATTCACTCCTTTCTGCAGAAAATCCTGAAGCTGCACGGGTGTACCCGGTTCTGTAACCCTTCTGTAAATGGAAAAAATAGTCCCTACAGACACGTTTACATCAATATTAGAAGAACCATCCAGCGGATCTATCAGCACTACATATTTACTGAGGTGACCATTGGGACCGGATTTGATGTCAATAAAATCATCACTTTCTTCTGATGCAATCCCGCAGACCACTTCCCTCTGAGAAAGGGCGGTGATAAAGATTTCATTGGCCAGCACATCCAACTTTTGCTGCACCTCTCCCTGAACGTTGGTATTGCCTACATGTCCTATAATATCTGCAATTCCTGCTTTATTTACTTCTCTGTTTACTACTTTTGAAGCCAAACGAATGGCACTTAAAAGCCGGGAAAATTCCCCGGTTGAGTATTGGTTTTGATCTTGTTTATCAATGATGAATTCGCCTAAAGTCTGTAATGAATTTTCTGACATCTCTGAATTTTTGAAATTTCCACAAATTTCGGAAAATTCTTTCAATTAAAGGGAATCTGCAGGGAAAATCATTTAGTAAATTACGATGGCGACCTGTCTTTCGGTTACCGCTGTTTTTATTATTCGGGTTAAAACATTACTTTTGAAAATTCTAAAGAAATTCTCAATCAGAAATAATTATATTTAATTTATTGACAACAAGAGCATTACATGAAGGTTTTTAAGTTTGGAGGAGCATCTGTAAAAGATGCAGACAGTGTAAAAAATGTAGCCAAAGTTCTGGAATCTCAGGGCTTTCAATCCTGCCTTATGGTAGTTTCAGCCATGGGAAAAACCACCAATGCTCTGGAAGAGGTGGTGGACCTCTACTTTAAAAAGGAACATTACGATGGTAAAATACAGGAAGTAAAGGCTGCTCACATAGCCATTGCACAGGGACTCTTCAGGGAAAACCATAAGGTATTCGGGGAAATTGCGTTGTTTTTTGATGATATTGATTCATTTTTAAGACGAAACAAGTCTCCCAATTATAACTTTGTGTACGATCAGGTGGTGGGATGCGGCGAAATGATTTCTTCCATCATCATCAGTGAATATCTGAATGAGAAACAGTTTACCAACCAATGGCTGGACGCCCGCGACTATATCAAAACAGACGACAGTTACCGGGAAGGAAATGTGCACTGGGCAAAAACCGAAGCATTTATTAAAAACCTGAGACCGGATGTGAGTTATGTGACCCAGGGATTTATAGGATCTGACGACAACAACTTCACCACCACGCTGGGTCGCGAAGGCTCGGATTACAGTGCGGCCATCTTTGCAAATTGCCTGAATGCCGAAGCCATGACCATTTGGAAAGATGTTCCCGGCGTGATGACGGGTGACCCCAGAAAATTTGAGCACACCGAGCTCCTCAGCTGTCTTTCTTATGAAGAAGCCATTGAAATGGCTTACTACGGCGCCTCTGTTATACACCCGAAAACCCTGCAACCGTTACAGCAGAAGGACATTCCGTTTTATGTAAAATCGTTCCTGCAGCCAGAAAAGGAGGGCACCAAAGTAGGCCATCACAATAACCGTGAGAAAGCAGAAACCTATATATTAAAGGAAAACCAGCACCTGATCCGGATCTCTACCCGGGATTTTTCGTTTATTGCAGAAGACCATATCAGCCAGATTTTTAATTTGCTTGCCCGGTACAAAATCAAGGTATCACTGATGCAGAATTCGGCGATTTCACTGGCGCTTTGCCTGGAAGATAAATTTGACCATACCGATGAATTCCTTGGCGAACTTTCGGGTGAGTTTGACACAGAAATCATCAGAAACGTAACATTGCTTACGGTACGAAACAGCAATCCGGAAACAGCAGGCATCCATTATCAGAATAAAAACATCCTTCTGGAACAGGTTTCCAGAAATACAGTGCAGTTAGTTTCGGTATAATCCTATCAGCCAAAACAATCATCATGAGTTTAATTTCGAAACAGGATTTCATCAACGCTTCGGGACTTCACAAATTCGGAATTCTGAAACAGCCGATTTCTTCGGTCATCATGCATTTTGCAGGGGTAAATGCGGTAAATAATCTGTACAACAAGCTCCGGGACAAAAAAGGTACAGATTTTTTTGAGTCTTTCATTCGCGAGCGCAAACTAAAATATGTGGTTTTCGAAGAAGACCTTGCGAAGATTCCGAAAACAGGACCGTTCATCCTGGTTGCCAACCATCCGCTTGGCGCAATAGACGGGATTCTGATGACCAAAATCGTTTCTGAGCTGAGACCGGATTTCAAAATTATGGGCAATTTTCTGTTGTCTAAAATTGAACCTATGAGTCCTTACGTTATTTCGGTAAACCCTTTCGAAAGCCGCAAGGAGCTGCACAACAGTGCCACCGGAATGCGCGAAACCCTGAAACATCTGGAAAACGGCGGTTGCGTGGGAATTTTTCCTGCCGGCGAGGTTTCCAATAAAAATAACAAGTTCGGTGAAATTATGGACCGGAACTGGGAAAGAACTGCCATTAAACTCATTAAAAAAGCACAGGTTCCCGTGGTGCCCATGTATTTCCATGCCAAGAACAGCGCAAAATTCTACAGACTGGCAAAAATTCATCCGAATTTACAGACCCTGCTCCTCCCGTCTGAAATGATGCACAGCCGTGAGAAACCCATACGCCTCAGAATTGGTCGTCCCATCTCGCTGAAAGCAATTGCAGACCAGGAAGATCTGGAAGAACTGGGAGAATTTCTGAAGCGCAAGGTGTACATGATGAAGTCTTATTATGAAAGAAGAAAATCACTGCCGGACATTCTGAAACTGCCCAATCTTTCCCTGAAATTCCCCCTGCTGAAAGACGCTAATATCATTCAGAACATCATAGAGGAAACCCCGCAGGAAGACCTGAAAAAAGAGATTGAATACCTGAAAGCCCATGACAAGCTGTTTTTCTGCAACGGAAACTACGAAGTGTATTTCTGCAGTTATCAGGAAATCCCTTCCATCATGCGGGAAATAGGCCGGCAGCGCGAACTCACCTTCCGCCAGATTGGAGAAGGCAGCAATCTGCCCTATGATCTGGATGAATATGACCAGCATTATTACCATTTATTTCTGTGGGACAGTGAAGCCGGCAAGCTGGTAGGTGCCTACCGCATGGGGCTGGGCAAGGAAATTATGAAAAAGCACGGCGTAGCAGGGTTCTACACCAGTTCACTTTTTGAATTTGACCAGGAACTGCATCCGTTTTTCCGGAAAGTCATTGAGATGGGGCGGGCTTATATCCTGCCGGAATATCAGATGAAACCGCTGCCATTGTTTTTGCTCTGGCGGGGAATTGTACATGTATGCCTGCGGAATCCGGATCACAAATTCCTGATGGGAGGCGTGAGTATTTCTGATAAATTTTCAGATTTTTCCAAATCGCTGATTATAGAATTCATGCGCTCCCATTACTACGATTCTGCTGTGGCGCAGTATATACACCCGAAGCACGAGTTTAAAATCAAGCTGCGGGACCGGGATAAGCATATTTTTCTGGACGATCTGCAGGCCGACCTGAATAAACTGGATAAAATCATAGACGATCTGGAGCCCGAACTGCGGCTGCCGGTGCTGATTAAGAAATACATCAAACAAAACGCGAAGGTGGTTGCATTTAATGTAGATCCGAATTTCAATGATGCCATAGACGGTTTGATGTACATACGCATCAGCGACCTTCCGGAGAGCACCATCAAGCCGGTGCTGGAGGAACTGAGTGAGGAAATCCGCAAGGAGCAGGAAAATAATAAAGTTGAAAATCAGGAGGTTCAGTAAAAAACGCATAAAATTCCCGAAAACGCTTGCATTGTAAGGAAAAACATATTACTTTTGCACCACTTTAAACAACGAAGCAATGGTTCCTTAGCTCAGTTGGTAGAGCAACGGATTGAAAATCCGTGTGTCCCTGGTTCGATTCCTGGAGGAACCACAAAAAGCCCGATTTTTCGGGCTTTTTTGGTTTTTATCACTTTTGTGAGGATGGGTGAATTTCCTATAGCGCCTATAGTACGGTGGGCTGGGATTTGAGCAGAGATGGATAACTCCGTATTGTCTCCACGAGAGAGTCAGGGACATATGACCGTAATCTCTTTACCATTGTCAACACGGCAAATGATCAAATTATCAAATCATTTGAGTACGTTCCACGCAACGGGAACAGCACCAGAAATACGGGTAAAATTTCATTTGACAACTCGATGATTCTGGTCGCTCCAGATGCTGATAATGGGATAACCATTATGGATATGGATGGTGATATCAAATATGAGATGACCGGAATCGGAGATGAACCCTTCTCAACAAGCGACGATGCGTATTGGTTGCCTGATAATAATATTTTGGTTCGCTTTCAAAACAAGCTTCTAAGATCTGCCCCACCTTATAATAACCTGACGTTGGTGAAAGAGATGAATTACGAAAAATGGGGAAATGTAAGGATAAGCAACAATGGACAGAAAATCAGCATGTATATCAATAAACATATCTTTTTGATGGATGCTAATGGAAGTAACCTTGTGCAGGTTACCGATAGTAATGGAGACGAAGCATTCGGTGAATTTTCTCCTGATGATAAATTTTTACTGCTCGGCTCGGATTATTTCCATGCACCGGCATCCGGGAACAGCCATTGGTTCCTGAAGGTTATCCCAGCAGACGGCAAAAAATACAATATGGATTCCGGCCCGGAAGTTCCGTAATACCGACCGGAGAAACATCGATTGTCCGGGCAAATGGGACAACAGTATGGCGACAACAATAGTTTTTTAATTGGACACAGGTTCGACCAAAGCCAACATAGCTGACACCGCATCATGACTGTTCATCGGTTCTGGAGCGATTGCTTCATGTTCAGGATTTGAAGCGGGGCCAAAAGTTCCGGACAATGCAATCACTTGGTTGTCCTGATTATTGATATGGGCAAGCCTAATGTACAGCTCGTACCGCCAATCACCTTTTTCATTATTCCTGTAACGCAGGGCAAATACGTTCTCATAAGGCGCTTTCCCTAATCTTCCATCAGCAACTTCCTCCATATCGGAGAACATTGCCAATATCTCATCCTTTGTATCTTTTCCCATTCCAGTCTGTGCCTTGATGGAACGCCAACCATATACATAATCATTAATGTCTTTTTTAAAATTGACTGTATAATAATAGATATGCGGTATTGCCGGATAATTTCCTTCATTTGTGAAATTACCTTCTCCCTGTATCTCGTATCCCTGCATATGTTCTCCAAGCAAGTTTGCAACTTGATTAGCAGTAACAAGATGTTTCAACCGAACATCCGAACCTGATGTTTCTGTTGGCTCTTTATCGTCATTCGTACTACAAGCACACAGTAGTGTAAGTACCACTAACGAAAATGACAAAACCAATAGCTTGTTAAGTCTGGTAAAGATTGTTGGTATCATAGTATATTTACTGCTTTGAACATTCATAATATTTATCAAAGTTTTACAAGTTCTACTCTTCTGTTTTTGGCTTTGTTTTCCTCCGAATCATTGGCAAGCAAGGGTTTTTCTGCTCCAAATCCTTTAGCGGTCAAACGGGATTTATCTATCCCTGCGGTGATTAAAAATTGCATAACAGCGTTTGCTCTATTGTCGGAAAGTTTTTTATTATGTGCCGCATCACCGGTATTATCGGTATGCCCTTCGATAGCAATTTTTAAAGAAGCGTCCTGTTGCAATGCTTTCGCGATTTGGTCTACTACTTCTTTTCCATCAGGCTTAATGTCGGATTTATCTATGTCAAAATTGATATAAAGAATCGATTTACCTTTCTCGTTTAAGTCTTTTACAATATCGTCTGACGTGATTTTCTTTATGGTTTGCTTAAAAGCTTTTTCCTGTACAATTTGTATGGAAGTACTGCTCCCTCCACCTTTTTCCATAGCAATATAAACATTCCCATCATTTCTTCTGATCACATACATTGCAACTACCTCGTTCCAAACATCCAAGCTACCATTGCTTCCTGCATAGGTGGCAAGTTCCTTATATTTGTCTTTCTGTTCCTTTGTTAAGTTCCCTTCAAAAACCTTTAATCCTCCAGCATTTAAAATCGCATCCTCAAAACTTTTATTTAAATATCTCCCGCTTATTTCAACATCGCTATCCCTGTCTTTGTGAACGTGGGATCTAAAAGTTTTTCCTTCAACTTCATAGATACTGTCAGGCGTAACGAATACGATAAAATCAAAATCCTTTACTTTTGGTTTGTTGATGTATTTAGCACCTTCGGGAGCGGTAAAAAATGGGAAATCTCCAATGGCTTCTGTGGAAATCGGTATAGTATTAATATCAAATTTAGTATCTTTTGAAGTAAGGCTCTCCTCACCACTACTCTCTGTTGTCACATCAATGGTTTCTTGTTTGCTCGTTTGCTTCTCTTCATTTTTATTGTTATTACATGCGAACAATAATTGAGCTACTAAGAATGCTAAAAAAGTCTTTTTCATAATCAATTCAATGTTATAAATATTACCAAGTAGCTAAAATACTAAAAAAAGTCAATGCAAAAACTGCATTAACTTTCTTTAATCGCTTTATTGGTTTCATAATTGCGAAACAAAAGAGCGTTCTAAACCTTTGAATTTATGCGATACCTTTTGCATATCCTTACCAACTTTCTCGTTGAGTATCTTTGCATAAATCTGTGTTGTGGCAATGTTTTTATGCCCTAACATTTTCCTCAAACTCTCCAACGGAACGCCCTCGCTCAAAAACAACGTAGCAAACGTATGTCGTGCCAAATGAAAGGTTACTTTCTTTTCTTTAAGGCAGTCGATTTGTTCGGATATTGCACTTAATCTATCGTTGCAGTAGCTGTTAGACGGAACAGGAAAAACCTTGCCGTCCTTAGATAGTCCTGTATACTTTTCGATAATCATTTTAGGAATATCCAACAGCATTACATTGGATGATGTCGCTGTCTTTTTCCTCCGTACAAGTAATCTCCAAAATGAAAGACATCTATGTAATGATTGATAACTTCTTTTTGTGAAAGATCTATCTGTTCGGTTACACCTTTAGGTATGTTTTCCCAAATGTCACGGAGTTTGTTAATTTTTTCCATTTCACTTAAAGGTATTTAGGTTTTGAAATTGGTGTCAAAAACGTTAACTACATAGCTATATGTAGCTATTTCCTGTAAAAAATAATACATTTAATTTTGTTAAAGCTATTAACATTTAAAAAATTTATCATGAAAACAATTACAAATTTAGGATTGGTAGCTTTGTTACTCTTGTTTGTGGGGCTTTTTACACAAACCTATGCACAATCGCATAACGTAAAAGCCATTGGATGCAAATATTCTACATTTAAAAATACTCCTGTGGGTGGTCGTGTAAATGCTTATGAAGTTTGCAAAGTATGTTCCGAAAAAAAAGACAAAGAAGACAAGGCAAAACGAGCCGAAGATAAAAGACGGGCTGATGCCTTAGTAGCCAAAACCAAAGCCGATAACGAGCGCAAAGCCAAAGAAGCAGCCGAAAAACAAAGACAGCAAAACGAAAAAAACAAACCGGTAAATGCAACATTGGTTACATCATCGACAAAGGAAAATGTAAAAAAGACTTCAATTACATCTAATAGTAATAAGACAACAAAAGAACGGTTGAAAATAATTAAAGGAGACGAAGACTCATATATGTTAGTTGATAAAACAAATGCCACAATTCTTACGGTAACAAATGCATATTTGTCTGATTTTCCTTATTATTTTTCTGGCGATGCTGTACAGCAAGAAGACATGCTTCCTAATGTCTATATGATATCAAATAAATTAAATATTGGCTATCAAGCGAATAGTAATAGTGGTTATCAGAGTATTGATAATTTGATTAATTCAAAAGGAGAAAAATTATTTTTGGAAAGAGATATAATTAGTTTGTCTTATTGTGGAAATAATTACTTCCTTTTAATAGTTCCTGTCAATACTAGTTCTGAAATCAAGAATGGTTATTTTGGAACTAAATACAGAGATAGTTATTATAAATATATAGTCTATGATGCTAAGACTAAAAAGGAATATTCTTCTGAAGAAATATTTAGGCCAAAGACAACAGGATTTTTACCGTATAAAAATAGAATCAGTGAACGTAAAAATCAAACGGAAATAGATAATGTTGGTCAAGAGAATATTTTGGCTATACTTTATTATAAATCAGGATATGATTTATATTTTGATTTACGGGATAAAAAATTCAAAACATTTAACAACTAAATCCATAAAATCATGAAAACAACATTATTTACCATAATATTACTTGTTTTTGCGGGGATGGCTTTTGGGCAGGAGACATTATTAGACGATAAAATGTATCTGGAAAAATCTCTAAGCTATAAAGACGTAGATATAGATCCTAATAAAGTACTAAGAATAGAATCAGAATTATCTGCTTTTTGGAAAGGCGTAAGCTCGTGTGGGGATAAAAAAAGATTAGTTTCCAATACCGATGAAGCTGCCCAAAAGTGGATAAAAGATAAATTGTACGAAAATCGTTATGCCAAATTGGTAAGATTTGGATGGTACTACAAAACTCCCAAAATCACCAATAAACAAGAAGGATTTCCGAACCGAGTGCGTAGCTGTACAGGACTTGTTAAATTTATAGCGTTTATAGAATTTGAAAAATAAGAAATCATGAAAGCAAAAATACTTACCTTATTATTTCTGGCGCTAGCACATTTTGCATTCGCGCAGAAAGAACCGATACCGTATGAGAAATTAGATGATTTTTCAAAAACTATTTCCGCAATATTGGTAAAAATGAATGGTAAAACCGTAAAATTCAACTATGATTTAGGTGTTATCAATATAAACAAAGATGCTTTTCAGGTGTATAGCCATAATAGTTTAGCTTCAGTTGGATATTATCACCAAGATGTACTTTATATATTTGAGGATTTTGATTTGGCTAAAGTTGAATCTTTGATACTAAAAGATGATAGGGTTGTGATTTATTTTATTGACGGTTATGAATCTGTACACAAAAGAATAACTTACGATGAAAATAGCAACGGAGCGGAAAAATTGATATTTGGCTATCCGGTTACATTTTATTTTGAAACCGAAAATGACGGAAAAAAATTGTTGGATGCATTGTATCATCTCATAAATGTTTATAAAGTACACAAAGGATTATTAACAGAAACAGAAACAAGAAGACATTGGGAAGAGTACCAATCCTTAAAACCCTACGACTTTTACAAAAAATATCCGCAATCAGTTTTAGCTTACGAAGGGAAATTGGTGGAAGAGGATTTTCATAGACAGGTGAAGTTTGTTGAATCATTTGGTGAACGGTACGGTGTTACTGTTATGAATACTTTCGATAAACCAAAAAATGAAGAAATTATGGAGACTAAATATGAAATTAATAACAATTACTATGAGTTACCCCTAAAACGAAAAATTGAAAAATCAAATAATTTTGTCTCAAATGTCGTGTATTCTTCGGGGCTGATACTTTATAAATATACAATTCTCATGGATAAAGATTATAATTTGGCAAAACAAAAATATAATGAAATTGCTAAAGAACTCACAGAAAGTCTTGATAATGGATTGATACGTGAGGGAATTAAGGAAAACAACATGGAGTTTTACTTTTATTTGACTACCCCCAATACGCCTTTGTCCATAGAAAAAGCAAACAAGAAAAAAATAGGCAGGATTCGTGTGGAACTTAAAGAGGAAACATACAAAAGAAATAAATGGTACGAAGTGTATGTTCATTTTTATAGCTGTAACGGGTGTTAGATAAAAAAATAGCCCCCGCCCCACTACCCTATGAACTTTTTAGTTCGGTAACAACATAAAGAAATTATTTGTTTTTAACCTTTTCAGCGTTCGGAACACTGAAAGGATTTTAAAGCGACAACGAAACAATATGAGCCTCTTCAATCTATTCAAAAAAACCGAAAGAGAAAAACCACAACCCGAGTTCAAAGTCGGACAAGAATGGCACTACCACACCCGCCCTGGCGAGGAAGAATCTACCATAAAAATTACCAAAATAGAACACTATACGCATGTAGGAAATATTATTCATATTGCTATACTCAATGTGAATATTCAAAATCCTCAGCATCCTAACGGATTAAAAGAAATATTGCATATTCCTATTGCCGAAGCCGCTTTGCGAAACAGCACCACACAACTTAAAGACGATCACTGCGAATTACCCGATTACGAGTTTGGTTTTGTGCATTGGAAAAACTTATACGACGAAGAAAAAGCTGGTTATTTTGATACATCTGTGGACGAAATTGTCAATTATTTAGAAACGGGTTCTTTTGAAAAAGATTAAAAGTAAAAAACATGAAAAATATTTTATTACTATTTGCATTATTATTAGGTTGGAATTCTGCATATGCCCATTCCAAAGAGCCTAATCCGTTGATAACGCCAGAATATTTTTTGGAAATGGCTGCTATCATTAAAACCGAAACCACCTACGAAGAATGGATACTGTTTTATGATATGATGAATTTGGCTAACGGTGCAGAAGCTCGAAATTTTGTAAAAAATACAAATCCTAAAAAATATACCGCTTCGAACCCGAAAGATAAAGTCCAGCTCAGCCAGGAAGATGCTGATTTTTTACAGCAATGGCTGACTAAAAAAGGAAAGGAAATCACTTATTTGCAACAAATTTTACAAGAGATTGCCAATGCGCCTGCGCCAACCCCTACTTCAGTATCGCCACTTTGTATCGACTTAATGAAACCAGAACAAGACGTTTCTGAAATGTCCATAGGCTATAATTACCAAAACACTTTATGGAAATTAGCCGGTGCAAAACCTAGAATTGACCCAACTGAAGTAGGCAGAGTAAAAGTACAACGCTATTGGAATAAGTATAAAAAAGAACTGCGCTGTCCCTCGACAGGAACTCGCGATACCGATGATTTAAGTGTTGCCAAACATGCCATGGATACATCGGGGATTCGTTTTGTACGGGAATTAGCCATTGCTTACAAAGTTGATTTTGATTTTATAGATGAAAAAGATGGATTAACGGTTTTGGATTTTGTGCAAAAAAGAATTTATCAAGCCAATAGACAAGTCCCAAAACCAGAGCCTTTGCTTATAGAATATCAAGCGGTGTATGATGCAATTGTTCGTGCCGGTGGTAAACATTCAGAAAACTGGCTGCAAAAAGCCGAAAGTTATAAATAACAGTAAAAAAGTTTAATCATGAAATGGCTATTAAATATTATTGCAGTTTGTTTGAGTTTATCAGCAACTGCACAACAGTTGGCGGTGTTGGAAACATCAGGCAAAACTAAAACTGTTTTCAGTTGTGAAAACGCAACTTTGTATTTAACCAAAACCGATGAAAACAACAAAGTCCTATGGAAAGAAAATTACGGAAAATGCGATTACACGGTAAAAGAAGCACTGTTTTGGAAAGGTATAGGGGATGATTACATTGTCTACCCACTGAAAGATGGCGTTACAGACCGAATGGTAGAGTTTGATAAAAACACCGGAAAACCAAAAGCTGAATATCTTTTGCCTGAAGCTAAACAACCGACAAAAGATCAGATTGCATATTTATGTAGAACAGCAATATTCTATGAAAAAGACGACTCTGAAAATTCTATCGGTTATACTTATCACAAAGCCTTATGGGAAATGGCGGGAGCGATTCCTTTTGGACTTTGTTCAAGAAAGAATTGAAGACCAAGTATTCATTTCATCGTTAACATGTTTTTTTATTAATTCCTAAAATTAGGGAAAAAATCGAAACAAAACATCAACACTCTTGTCTATATAGAATTAATTGTTATCTTTGAAATAATAATTTTTAAAGCAATTCACAATAAGGATTATTCCGTTGTGAAAACATTCAAGGCGGGGCAACTCGCCTTTTTCTATTCCCAAAATCCACTTCCCCTCACCCGAAAGTCCAAACCCCAACATAGCCCTGATCGCAGCGGCTACCCCGCACAGTTGCCCCACGGTTTCAACCGTGGGGCAGCTGGAGGAGTAATAGCGGAGAGCAGGTGGGCCGGGTGAACGAACGGGAAATGCGCTGTGCTCCTGAAAAAATAAAAAAATTGATTATCTTCGTTGCTTAAATTTTGAATGTAGCATGAAAAATACAGGGTTGATTTTTTGCCTGCTTTTCTCTTTTCTGATGCAAGCTCAGGATGGAATTCAATTTCAGACGAGCGGCTTTCAGGACCTTCTGGCCAACGCGAAAAAAGAAAATAAACTGGTCTTCATAGACGCCATGGCCTCGTGGTGCGGCCCCTGCAAACTGATGGATAAAAATGTGTTTTCCCAGAAATCAGTCGGGAATTATTATAACAGCACCTTTATAAACGGGAAATTTGACATGGAAAAGGGCGAAGGTCGTGAAATCGCTCAGAAATACGGCGTAAACTCCTATCCTACTTATCTTTTTCTGAATGGTGACGGCCAACTGATCTCCCGCAACTACGGCTATCTGGCCGAAAGTACTTTTCTGGAAGTGGGCAAGGAAGCACATGCCGCCCTGGCCAACATCGGCTCCATGCGTGAACGTTTTGACAAAGGCGAGAAAGATCCGGAATTCCTGACCAACATTATAAAACTGTATGCCACTTCTGACTATGATTTTGCTAAAAAAGCATCTGAACGTTATTTTCAGCATAAAAAATCTGCCGAATTCACGAAAGACGAAGTTCACTATCTGCTGTTCTGTGTGAAATCTGTGGATGATCCCAACTATGCCGTGTTTCAGAAAAACCGCCAGGCGCTGAGCCAGCATTTCCCGGAGCAGACTTTTGTAGAGTTTGACAATCATCTGAAACTCCAGAAACTGACCCAAAATGCCATAGACCCACAAACCAAGACGGTGAAAGAAGCTTTTTTCCTGAAAGAAGCCGAAGCGCTGGTAGGGCCTGAAATCGCAAAGCGTACCCTGAACCTGCTGAAACTGAACCACTACGAGCAAACGGATAACTACCCGGCCTACGAAAAAACTGCACTGGAATACTACGCAAGTGGTGAGAACTTTGACCAAAACGAACTGCTGAAAGCCGCATGGGTATTTGCTGATAAAGCTACCGATAAAAAGGCACTGAAAACCGCAGAAATGTGGGCAGAAAAATCTGTGCAGCAAAGGGAAACTTCGGAAAATACCTATATCCTGGCAAAACTGTACCAGCGTTCCGGAAAACTGCCTGAAGCAAGGATATATGCTGAAGCTTCTGCCAACTTGGCCAAAGCTGCCAAAGCCGATGCCATTGCCGCTGAAAAACTTTTAGAGGAACTGAAATAATTTTGAAGAAATTACTGCTGACATCTGCATTTTTATCCCTTTTCCTTTGCGCTGCGCAGGAAAAGGAAACGCCGGATTTCTACCTGAAAGCCAACGCACTCTTTCTTCCCGTAGGAATGCTCAATGCAGGCATTGAATATCAGATTGCACCGCAGTACACGGTACAGGCGGATCTCTTTGTGTCGCCGTGGAAATCATTTCTGGGGCATTATGCGCAAATGTATATGCTGGGGGCAGACGGCCGTTATTATTTTGATGAAGCCTTTAGCAAATGGTATGTAGGTGCCAATGTAACCGCCACCCGGTTCATTATGCAAAAATGGAACTACTGGAACGACATGCCTTATCAGTTCACTGAAAATTCTCCGGTATACAACACCCGCGATTTGTATCAGGACGGATTTTCCTTTCTGGTCGGTGCGGTGGGCGGTTATCAGCATCAAATAAACGAACGTCTGAACCTGGATTTTTACCTGGGCATTGGCTACAATGCATCTTTTTATCAGGGTTTTCATAAATATCTGAACATCCGCTATGATGAAGAAACCACGCGCAAATGGAACCGCAGCGGTGAATGGATTCCGTACCGCGGCGGCCTCATGATCTCTTATAAACTTTTCAAATGAATATAAAAAGCACCAAATATCTGGTGGTGGCTGCCATCACTTTTCTGATTTTATTCCTGATGAATTACATCGGCAACCCGGCGGAAGATAAAATGCAGCGTGCGCTGATGACGGCTGTAGCCGGTGTGATGGGACTCACCATCGGGATGTGGTTTGTGTACCGCAACCGCAAAGATGATACGCATCATGATTTTGATTAATTAATTTCTCTGCAACACCTTCACTTTTCCGTCTGCAGACTTCAGTTTCACCGTCTTCCACCCGTTAACGGGTCGCTGCAAAATCACATCACAAAGAGAAGCCACCTGCAGTTGTTGCCCGTTGATTTCCAATACTTCATCACCTACGGCTGCCTGATTCATCAGATAGCCCCACAGTGAAGAAACCACCGTTTTGCCATCACGATAAATGATGCTGATGTGTTCTTCGGCGGGAAAATCTGGCCGGCCTATCGTGTTTTTCAGATAAATTTTATTTCGCTTAAAGTCAATGATTGGATCCAGCAATCTCAGTACTTCATAACCCAGCTTGGAATCCTGACTTTCAGAAACCCGGATCACATGATTTTCAATGACTGCATTGCCTATTTTTACCGGTACGGTGGTCACCCGCAGCAAATCTGCATTCTGATTCGCCCCGTACAAACCCAGCGCCGAAATCCCGGTTCCTTTTTCTTCTGATCTGATGCCGCCATTGGCTTTCAGCACCTCATAGGCTTTCGGGGTCAGGTCTATCCCTGAAGTAAAACCGGTATCGATAAGGTATGCCACTTCTACCCGCTTGTCTGCATCATAGGTTAGCGTCAGATAAGGATAAACAGCATGCTTTACCGTTTTTTCCATTTTATAATCCGAAAATCCGGCGGTTGAAATCTTTTTCACATCATCTGCAATGATGATCTTCTGCTGTGAATAGTCAATTTTTACAGCGGCATTCCGCACCGCATTACTGCCAATGATTCCATAAATATGCAGACAGTCTTTCATGAAATTATCTTCTGCGGTACTGACCAGAAACGCCTGCTCCGTAAAATGGATATTGCCCAGCCGGAAACTTTGATGATGGACCAGTTTCGCCTCCCGGGAATTGAGATTGGAATCTTCAATACGTGCACGCTGCTCGTTTTTTGCATTTTGCGGCTCTTCAAATAGAACATTCTGCGCACCTGTATCAAAGAGAAACACCCGTTCGGCACCCTCGTATATGACTTTTACCAATGGCAATCCACTGGCAGACTCGAACGGAATTTCTTCATAAAACTGTTTGGGTTCAATATGCCCCACGCTGAATCCGTTCTGGCCGGAAACAACCGTTGAAATCAGAAACAGAATAAAGGCAGCTAAAAATCTCATGATAGTCAGTTTTAACTATTAATGCGGATAGATGACGTATTTTACCCTGATTTTCTCAAAGTCCTGCAGATCCTTTTTCCAGGAATTCCGGATTTCATATTCAGATTTCCCGGCAACAATCTGCTTCCGCAATGCGTCGGTTCCCGCAAGTTTATCAAAAAACAGATTTTTCAGGAAGAAATTCTGCTGTGGATTTTTATAATGGGCATAAGCATTCAGCAAATATCCCAGATCCAATTGGCGCAAATCACCTTTGTGCCGGGATAAGTTTTCGCCGTAGCACAATTTACCGTTCAGGAAAGGATCCTTGGCGCCTGCGGTAGGTTTCGGAGTAAACTGATAAGGCAAATCCCGGGTCCAGGGTGAACCATAAATCTGAAACGGCAAAGCAGTTCCCCGCCCTACCGACACCTGGGTTCCTTCAAAGAAACAAAGGCTCGGATACAGATTGACCGACAAATCATTCGGTAGGTTGGGCGAAGGTCTTTCCAGCATGCCGTAGCGCTTGTTTTTATGGTAATCTTTCATCGGAATTACCGTGTACTGAGCCTGCACCCCGTTCTTCAGCCACTTTTCACCATTGACCATTTTTCCGTATTCACCTATGGTAAGTCCGTATACCACAGGTACTTTATGCATGCCTACAAAAGAAGTAAAGCCGGATTTCAGCACCGGGCCGTCGGTATAGCCATCGTGCGGATTGGGCCTGTCCAGCACCACTACTTCCACATGATTCTCCGCACCTGCTTCCATCACATAGGTGAGTGTGGAAATATAGGTATAGAAACGCACGCCTACATCCTGAATATCAAACAGTACCAGATCCAGCCCCTTCAGCTGTGCTGCCGTAGGTTTTTTATTACTGCCATACAGGGAAACAATGGGAATTCCCGTTTTGGTGTCTACCCCGTTTTTTACATGCTCGCCGGCATCTGCCTCACCACGGAAGCCATGTTCCGGAGCAAAAATGGTTTTGATTTGTATCTTATTCTTCACCAGAAAATCGACAAGATGGGTCCGGTCCTTTAACAAACCGGTCTGATTGGTCACCACCCCTATGGTTTTGCCCTTCAGGAGCGGAAGATACAACTCTGGCTGGTCTGCACCGGTAAGGAAACCTTCGTGTTGATTTTCATGTGCACTGAGTTGGGTTATTCCTAAAAAGATTAGGCAAATAAAAAGTAAATCTTTAATTTTGGCATTTAAATCCATAGGCTTGAAATTTCCAATATATTTTTCTAAAAAAATAGCTTTTTCCAAAGATAACAAAAATAATCTCTCACGGATTATCATCTTCATCGGAAGGCTGTCTGTGGCTCTGGGTGTCATTGTTTCGCTCATTACGGTGTCTGTAGGTTTCGGATCCAAAGAAGCCATTAAACTTCGGATGGCCGATTTCAACGGGCACATTAACATCAAATCCAAAAGATCCAATTCTTCCTATGATTCCTCTGTGCTGGACAAACAGGGTCTAAAGACCAAACAGATCAGTGCACTTCCGGATGTAGCCAAAATCCAGAATTATGCCACGGCAACCGGAATCCTCAGAAATGAGCACGATTTCGCAGGAATCATCTTCAAAGGTGTCGGTAAAGATTTTGACCACGAGCGCTTTGAAAAATTTCTGACCGAAGGGAGCACCCCAAAAATCACCGAAGAGGGTTACAACAGCGGCGTGGTTTTGTCTGAAAAAATTGCCCAGGACCTGCACCTGAAAACCAAAGACAGCATCGTAGCTGTTTTTTCCCGCGGCGAAGACCGGATTATTTACCGGAAATTTGAAGTGTCCGGAATCTATAAAACAGATATCAAAATGATTGATGATCAGTTTATTATAGGAGACATCAACCATGTGCGGCGGATTCTGGATATGGAAAAGGATGCCGTAGGTGGCATTGATGTATTCCTGAAAAATGTAAATGACATTGACAAAGATACCCCCGAAATAGAAGCGCTGGTAGGCATTAAAAATTATGTGGAAAAGGCGACAGACCGCTATCCCCAGATTGTGGACTGGATTAATATTTTTGACAATAATATTGCAGTCATCATCATCATTATGCTCATTGTAGTGGTCATTAACATCATTATGGTGCTGCTGATTCTGATTATTGAGCGAACCAATTCCATCGGATTACTGAAAACGCTGGGAGCACACAACGGGCAAATCCGGGCGATTTTCATCAACTATACCCTGCTGATCATGATTCCGGGACTTGTTCTGGGAAATATCATCGGGCTGGGATTGCTTACGCTGCAACATTTCTTTGGTATCATTACCCTGAATCCTGAAAATTATTACGTAAGTGTAGTACCCGTGGATCTGAATCCGATGATTCCACTCCTGATTTCGGGAGGAATTCTTCTGATTTCTGCATTTGCACTGATATTTCCAAGTTATCTCATCAGCAAAATTTCACCGGTAAAATCGATCAAGTATAACTAATGAGCAGGAAAATGTTTGAGATGCATGCAATAGTAAGAACAATTTAATTTTTAAAACAAAACGGCAGGAAGCACAGGCAAACTGCTGAACCATAAATATACAATAATGAAATACGCAGAAAATATTCTGGAAACCATCGGCAACACGCCGCTTGTAAAACTGAACAAAGTGTTGGGAGAAGACTTCCCTGCTCTGGTACTGGCCAAAGTAGAAACCTTCAACCCCGGAAATTCCGTAAAAGACCGTATGGCGCTGAAGATGATTGAGGATGCCGAACAAGACGGACGGCTGAAACCGGGCGGGACCATTATAGAAGGAACATCCGGCAACACCGGTATGGGTCTGGCACTGGCCGCTATCGTAAAAGGCTATAAATGTATTTTCGTAACCAACTCCAAGCAGTCCAAAGAAAAATGCGACATCCTGAGAGCTGTGGGCGCCGAAGTAATTGTATGCCCAACTGATGTAAAGCCTACCGACCCGCGCTCCTATTACCAGACCGCAAAACGCCTGACCGAAGAAACACCCAATGCATGGTATGTAAACCAGTATGACAATCTGTCTAACCGCCAGGCACATTACGAACAAACCGCACCTGAAATCTGGGAACAAACCGAAGGAAAACTGACCCATTTCATGGTGGGTGCCGGCACCGGAGGAACCATCACAGGTTGTGGAAAATTCTTTAAAGAAAAAAATCCGGAAATACAGGTAATCGGCGTGGATACTTATGGTTCTATTCTGAAAGAAGTCCATGAAACCGGAGAGGTAAACCTGGAAAATGCCTACACCTACATTACAGAGGGCATCGGCGAAGATATTCTACCGGAAAACTACGACATGGATGTCATTGACCACTTTGAAAAAGTAACCGATAAGGACGGCGCCATCTATGCCCGCAAACTTGCCAAAGAAGAAGGAATATTCTGCGGATATTCGGCCGGAAGTGCCATTTCTGCCCTGGTTCAAATGAAAGATCAGTTTAAAAAGGACGACATCATTATCGTACTGCTGCATGACCACGGTTCCCGGTATGTGGGAAAAATCTATAACGATGAATGGATGGAGGAAATGGGATGGTTGTAAAACCTCTCACTTCATTATCTTTAAAAGGAGTTTCTTCGGAAATTCCTTTTTTTATGGACGTCAGATGCGTGATGAACACAAAAAATCACTGTAACGCTGTACAACTATGCTTCCCCACTGTAAGTTGCCACGCTAAAAAAAAAGCTGCCTTTCTGCGGCAGCTTTCATTCTTGTTTTCAAGTCTTATTTATACGCTTCAATCGCCTGGTTAATAGCGTCTATCTGCATATTTATGGTCGTAGACGACGGGTTGGCTTTCAGCACGGCCATTTTTTTGGCCAGACCATCGCGAAGCATTTGCACAATCATCATTTTGGCCTGCGGATTATCACCCAGCTGGCTTTTTACCTGGGTAAGAATCTGCGTCACATTCTGAGTCGCTTTCAGATGATCCGAATTCATAATCCAGTTGAAACCTTCCTCTGCTACCGCACCCAGCGCAGGATCCTGAAACTTCACAAACGGATAAAATGCAGCAATCTGCGCAATAGCAGGCATCTGTTTTTCAATTTTATTTTTTACAATAACCGGGAGCAACAGATTCAGCAGCTCCTCATCTGCATTCTCGAGCTCTACTTTATCGGCCATTGCAGGAACTTTTGACGGATCGGCCTGTGCCAGACCCAGTAGTGAACTCCCTTTCACCGAATTGGATACCGCATTCATTCCTTTCTCAAATAACGGAATATACTTCTTATCCTTCATTTTGGCCAGTGCCGCAATTGCCGCCGACTGTACCAAAGTTTTCGGGTCTGAAGATGCCAGCTTTTCTACTTCGCTAAGTGTGGCCTTCGCATGATCCTGCCGTGTCAGATCCAGTCCGCTGAGGGCTTTCATCCGGATTCTGAAATGGCTGTCCTTCAAGGCTGCGGTCAGCACTTTCAGCGAGGCAGCATTGCCGGTTTTATCTTCTGCAGCCTTCTCTACAGCACCATAGCGGCTGTAAAACTCTTTAGACTGGCTATATTGGGTGAAAAGCTGCTCGGGCGTTTTCTGATCTGTAAACTCTCCCAGCAACAGTCCATCCGGATTGATATTGATGAATTCCGGATTTTTGCCCGCCGGGAATGTAAAGTAATTTTTATCCTGAGCATTTACCCAGACATTTTTTCTGAGGGGCTTCCCGTTTTCATAAAGATCCATGGCCAGCGGAAACTGAAATTTAGCTCCGGACTGGGTCTGGCTGATGGTGACCGTCACTTCTTTTTTCACCGGTTCATAAGTCGTTGTATAAGACAGTTTCGGATGACCGCTGCCAAAAAACCATTGATTGAAGAACCAGTTCAGATCCTTTCCGGAGACTTTTTCCAGTGAGAGTCTCAGCTGATGTGCTTCGCCGGTTCCGTATTCATTGGTCTTCAGATAATCATGAAGTCCGCCGTAGAAGGCTTCATCTCCCAGGTAGTGCCGCAACATGTGCAAAATAGATCCGCCTTTGTTATAGGAAACCCCATCAAACATATCTTCACGGGAATGATACTGGAAACGCACCAGATCTTTGGAGACATTCAGCGGATCACGAAAATAGGTTTCGCGGGCCCGCATCAGGGTATAATCAGCATGATCTCTCCCATACTTGTGTTCGTTCCACAGGTATTCGGAATAATTGGCAAAAGACTCGTTTACGGTAAGATTGCTCCAGCTTTCAGCAGTCACAATATTGCCAAACCAGTGGTGAAAAGCTTCGTGGGCAATCACATCTTCCCATTTGTTTTCATCAATCAGATCACCGGGTTTCTGCTGTGCCCGTTCCATATGAAGAACCGCTGTGGTATTTTCCATTGCACCACTTACATAATCTCTGGCGGTAATCTGGGCATACTTATTCCACGGATAATCGTATTTCAGAATTTTGGAAAAGAACTCAATCATTTCCGGGGTGTTCCCGAAAATTTCCTTCGCATACGGCTCGTATTCTTTTTCCACATAATAATCCACCGGAATATTTCTCCATTTGTCTTTTACAACAGCATACTCACCCACCCCCATAAAAAAGAGATAAGGGGCGTGTTTTTTGTCCAGCACCCAGTGGTCTGTGCGCAGCCCGCCGGATTCCTTCACTGAAGATTTCAGATAACCGTTGGAAAGCGTGACGTATTTGTCGGGTACCGTCATATAAATTTCCTGTGTGGTTTTCATATTGGGTTTATCGATAGTAGGAAACCATACCGAACTGGATTCCGTTTCTCCCTGAGTCCAGATTTGTGTCGGTTTATCGGGATCTTTTCCCTGAGCATTGATGAAATAGAGGCCTTTGGCATCGGTAATGGCGGCGCTTCCCTCTTGTTTTACTTCATTGGGACGGGCGGTATATTTAATGTACACCGTGTAATCCTGATTGCGGTTATAGGTTTTATCCAGATGAATTTTCAAAATATCACGGGTGTAGTCATATTTCAGGGGAGATTTCAACCCGTTTTTATCCAGGGATACTTCATGAATCAACATCGCTTTGGCGTTCAGCACCAGCGAATCTGTAGGATAAAAATAGGGAGCAGCCGTGAGCCACGCTTCGCCGTTCATCTGCTCTTTCTGATAGTCAAAATTAACCTTCAGTTTGGTATGTTTCAGTTCGGTAGTTTTGGTATGAGACTGCCTGTACACGGTTTCCCTTCCGCTGGTCTCGGTCTGTGCACCGATCTGACCTGTGAAAAGAATGCCCAGTAAACTGATGGAAAGAATGAGTTTCTTCATATTGAGATTGTATTATTAAGCAACTAAATGGAAATTTCAGACTTATTTTTCTTTGGTAAAGAGAAACGACATGCCGGACTGGTTCAGAGTCATTTCCCCTTTTTCCGGTTTGAATACGAGTTCAATTCCGGCGGTATCAAAACCAAATACCGTGGCACTTTTTGCATCCAGCGGAAACTCGTTTTGGCCGGTGGCCTGTGCAAAGAGTTGGCCGTCTTTGGCACGAACCTCTATTTTCAAAGGAATCTGAGCGGACGCATAGACACCGGTAAGTTTCTGCAAATCTTCTTGGCTTACACTGACCGATGTAAAGTCCGGAACAGTGATATCTTGTCCGTAAGCACCGCTGAGTGCAGCGACGGAAATTTTGTTATTATCAAAAATAGATCCGTTGGAGAGCATTACAAATGCAGTTTTGCTGTCCGCAAAGTAGTATAAAGCAGACTGAAACCCGTCGATACCGCCATTGTGTCCGTAGCCGATATGGCCGTTAAAGGGAACCATAAAAAGTCCGTAGCCATAACCGTCAGTCATCTTCATCATGGCTGCCAGTGTTTCAGGTTTCAGCAGTTTACCCTCAAACAAAGCGCCGGCAAATTTCACAAGATCATGGGTACTGGACACCAGAGCTCCTGCTCCTGCAGGAACAGACATATCGGTCTGGCTCTCTTTCGTTAGTGTTCCAGAAAGGCTGTAAGAATGTGCCTCATTTTTTGCAGGGTTAATCTTGCCCCCGTAATAGGTATTGTTAAGTTTCAGCGGTTTGGTAATCTGCTGCTCCAGGATTTTTGCAAAAGGCTTTCCGTGAACTTTTTCCAGGATATAGGTAAGCAGTATGTAGTTGGAATTGCTGTAATCGGTTTTTGTTCCGGGCTCAGAAGCGCTGCCGGATTCCACGATACGGTTTACCATTTCCGCTTCTGTGGCGGGTTTCTGATTCCACATCAGATAATCCGGGCGATTGGTCACATTAAAAATTCCGCTGCGGTGATTCAGGAGTTGTTCGATGGTTATTTTCTCTGAATTTTTCACTTGGGGGAAAAATTTAGAAAGCGGATCGGTCAGGCTGAGTTTCTGATTTTCGGCGGCTTTCAGAACCAATACGGCAGTAAAGGTTTTGCTGATGGAGCCGATGCGGAATTTAGTATCCGGTTTGTTCTTAAGCTGCGTTTCTGCATCAGCAAAGCCAATGGCATTCTGGTAGATGACATTGCCGTCTTTGGCTACAGCCACTGCTCCCATAAATTTCTGATGATCATCCAGTGCCTTCATAAAGGCGTTCATTTTGGTGGTATCAAAAGACTGGGCCGCTGAAAAAATCAGCATAAACAATGCGAGTGCAGAGGTCATTTTCTTCATAACGTAATCTTAAGCTTTCAAAAATAAGTATTAAAAAGCAGATAATCGTTACAGAAAGCAGCAACAAAAGTAGTTTTACACCGCCACCGGCGCTTTGATTCCGGGATGCGGGTCGTAGCCTTCCAGCGTGAAGTCTTCAAAGGTGAAATCAAAGATATTTCTGATATCCGGATTCAGTTTCATTTCCGGAAGCGGACGCGGATCGCGGGCCAGCTGTCTTTCTACCTGCTCGAAATGGTTGTTGTAAATGTGAACATCGCCGAAACTGTGTACATAATCGCCCACTTCCAGATCACAGACCTGGGCTACCATCATCAGCAGTAATGCGTAGCTGGCAATATTAAAAGGAACGCCCAGAAAAACATCGGCGCTGCGCTGGTACAGTTGCAGGGACAATTTTCCACCGGCTACATAAAACTGAAACATCGCATGGCAGGGGGCCAGTGCCATATTGGGAATCTCGGCAGCATTCCAGGCGGAAACAATGAGACGGCGGGAATCCGGATTGGTTTTAATCTGTTCTATTACATCCCTGAACTGATCTACCACCTGATTATCTGCCCCGCGCCAGCTGCGCCATTGTGCGCCGTACACAGGACCCAGATCTCCCCGTTCATCTGCCCACTCATCCCAGATGGACACGCCGTGATCATTGAGATATTTGACATTGGTATCGCCCTTAATGAACCATAAAAGCTCGTGAATAATGGACTTCAGATGCACTTTTTTAGTCGTTACCAGTGGAAATCCCTTGCTGAGATCGAACCGGAGCTGATACCCGAAAATACTTCGTGTACCGGTACCGGTGCGGTCGGTTTTATCTGTTCCGTGGTCTTTGATGTGCTGAAGGAGATCCAAATAGTTTTTCATGAGGGGGCAATTTCTAAATGCAAATTAACGAAAATTAAATGACTGATAAGAGCCGGTGACTGATTCCGTTTACGGAGAACTGATCTCCCTGTTTTTTCCCCAGCATGGCCATTGCCAAAGGACTTTCAGCGGAAATTACAAATATTTTATGCTCCTGAAAACGTATTTCACCTAAAGAGACTGCAATGTAAAACCAGCCTTGTCCGGTTTGTACCAATGTCCCTCTGCCGGCTTCTGCTGAAGGCTTGTCTGTAATTCCTTTCAGGGATTCACACTGCCTCAGTATTTCATTCAGCTGAAGTTGCAGATGATTGATTTCCTGCTGCAGCATTTCACGTCCGGTCTCGTATTTATCGCCCATAGACGACTTCGTATCATTGTTGGACATACGGGTTTCGTGAATGAGTGACTGTAACTTGCCCGCTTTCGCATCTAAATGATTGCGGACGTGATTCAGCAATTCAGATTTATCCATACGGACCATTATTTAGCATATACCGCATAGCCGCCAGGCTGCAGGCTGAACGATTTATCTGCAGAAAAATCCCGTTCCGATTTCGTGAAAATATCTTTAAATGTGCCGGCCACCTGTGCATCGGTAATGTTGAATTGCACAGCCTCTTTAGACATATTGAGGATGGTGAGCACCTCATCTTTGCCATTTTTGCGAAGGTAAATCAGAAGTTGGTCATCTGCAGTCGTCTTTACCAAAAATGTAGTCACCTGCGGATCCCCGCCGCGTAATGCGGAATTGGTGGATTTTAAGTTCAGCAGCGTTTTATAGAAATCATGCAAATCCGTTTTTTCTGTCCACGGAATGGGATCTTTTTCAAAAAATTCCAGTCTTTTATTTTCCAGTGGCAGCTCCTGCCCGTTATAGATAAGAGGCACCCCATTCCAGGTCACCGAAAATACGGCCAGAGATCTGGCATAAATTCCATACTTTTCGTATTCGGTACCGTTCCATGTATTTTCATCATGATTAGAGGTAAACCAGGCACGCATGGACTCATCTCCAATGTCAGAATACCGCTGAAGCAATGACTTAAGGTCTGCCAGTGACGCTTTGCCTTCATTAAAATCCCGGGTTTTGTGCATCCAGTTCCAGATATAGCTGGCATCGAATACTTTGCCGTATTCCGGTTGGTCCAGCTCATCAAACTCACCCAGCCAGAACAAAGGTTTCAGTTCTTCAACCTTCGGACGCGCTTCTTCCCAGAAATCCACTTCTACCCATGCAGCGAGATCGCAGCGGAAACCGTCTATATTGGTCTCCCGGACCCAAAATTTCATGGCATCAATCATGGCCGCACGCATTTTGGGATTGCTGTAATCCAGTTCTATAATATCATCCATGCCCGAGGCGATCTGAAAGTCATTGGTCTCCGGATCTTTCAGATAGAAATCCGGATTGGTTCTGGTCCAGGTATGATCCCAGCCCGTATGATTGGCCACCCAGTCTATGATGACATTAAAGCCCAGTTTGTGAGCCTCGCTCACCAGATGCTTAAAATCTTCCATGGTCCCGAATTCCGGATTGATGCTGGTATAATCCTGCGCGGCATACTGACTTCCCAGTGTCCCTTTTTTATTCTTCTGGGCAATGGGCGTCACCGGCATCAGCCATAGGGTTTCCACGCCCATATCCCGCAAACGCGGCAGGTGGGCCTCAAAAGCACGGAAAGTTCCTTCGGGGGTGTACTGACGGATGTTAACTTCGTAAATATTGGTGGTATGTTTCCAGTCTTCGGGTGATTTCATGGTATTCTTTCTTGAAGGAGAGGTGCACGCTGCCAGAATTCCGAGACCCAGCAAAGCGATAAAAATGCCTTTTTTCATTTTAAAATTTTTACAAACTTAATGATTTGGCTTGAATCCCGGCCATAAAAAAACCCTGAAATTTCAGGGTAAAATTTATAAATCATCGTCGCCGTCATCATAAGCATCATCGGCGTAATCATCAGTTCCGTCATCAAAGTCATCATCTGCATCCAGAAACTCATCATCGTCAAAACCGCCATCAAAAGCAAAATCATCTACCCCATCTGCCATTAGAAGTGTTGCTTTTCTTCCATTGCCGCTGCCACCACTTTTTCCGGGCGCTTTCAGCGGTGCATTGCCAAAGCGGAATACCGTAATGGGATAATTTACAGCCGGTTTATCATCATGAATTTCCACCAGTTCACAGAAAAACTCCCATAAATCCAGGAGTCCGTACTGAAACTGGGAGCGGTCTCCTTCTGCTTCGAAAGCTTCATCAATGTACACATCAGACATAATTTCTCCGTCGCCGTCATCAGACATGTCTTCCAGGGGAACAGATTTTACGATGGTGCCGTCGCTTTCCAGAATATTGAACGCAGACAACTCATCTCCCTGCAAACTGAATGCACTTTTGATTCCCAAATGAAGGTTCCAGAGGGTTTGTTTTCCTTTGATTTCAATATCGCGGAAGATATTGTCTTTGGCGTCTAAAATAACACGGATCTTATAAACCATTTTACTTATTATTGAATGCTGTTAATGGGGTTAAAAATTCCGTACAAAGATAGCAATTGTAAGTATCTTCAAAAATTTTTAAAATCTTTTTTATTAAAAAGTTTTTGCTAAATTGCCCGCCTGGCTTGCATGTTTTTCCAGCATAAAAGAGAAGGTAGTTCCTTCCAGATAGACGCTGTTTACGATAATGGTTTCATTATGAGCTTCCAGAATATGCTTCACAATAGACAGTCCCAGACCGGAGCCACCTTCCCTCCTGCTGCGTGAGGTTTCTACCCGGTAAAAACGTTCGAAAATTCTGGGCAGAACTTCTGCCTTGATGCCCATTCCGTTATCGATGACTTCCACCAGCACTTTCCGGCGAAGCACACTTGTTTTTACGGTGATCTGCGCATGGTCCCGGTTGGAATAATGGATGGCATTGGAAATAAGGTTAATGAGTACCTGCGCTATTTTCTGCACGTCGGCATTCACAAAAAGCATTTGGTGGGTGGTCTGTAACTGCAGTTTTGCACCGCTGCGCTCGGCATCCATTTCCAGCATATCCATAATTTCCCGCACCAGCGCGTTGATGTCGAACCTGGAAATATGGAGGCTGATTTCACCAGTTTCGAACTGATTCAGCATATCCAGATCTTTCACAATATCCAGCAACCGCTCTACCGACTTATCAATGCGTTCCAGATACTTGTCCCGGATGGCCAGATTCTCTACCCCGCCGTCCAGCAGTGTTTCCACATACCCCTGAATGGAAAACAGGGGCGTCTTCAGTTCGTGAGAGATATTGCCAATGTATTCCTTCCGGTAAGTCTCCATGTCCTTCATGGTATCGATTTCTATGGCGTTTTTCTGAGACAGTTCAGAAACAATCTCACCCAGCTGACTGAAGCTCATGGCGCTTTCATCTACCGGCATTACCTCATCCGGCAGCCGTGTACTGATGTGGCGGATCTGTTTTCTTTTGTAATAGCCAAGGAGGTACTCCAGCACGAAATAATTGACCACCAGCATAATGAGTACAGCAAACCCGACAGCAAAATAAAAGGTAAGGGTATTGGTACGCAGATGTTCCTGTGATATGTTAAAAATCATAACCACCAGAATCATCAACACTGTAATGAACAGTGAGGCCAGGAAACTAAGAATCTGAAATTTCAAAGGATGTATTTTCTGTTAATGAAGATATGTCCTTAAACAATGAGTTTGTAACCAATTCCCTTCAGGGTTTGTATGGCGTTAATGCCCAGTTTTTCCCGAAGCCTCCGGATGTGGACATCTATGGTTCTTTCACCCACAATCACATCATTTCCCCAGACTTTCTCCAGAATTTCTTCTCTTTTAAACACTTTGTCAGTATTAGATGCCAGCAGATACAGCAAATCAAATTCTTTCTTGGGGAGCAGGAACGGCTGTCCGTTCTTGGATACTTTAAAATTATCCCGGTCTATAATAAGGTCTCCTATTTCAATCAGTTTGGAACTGTCATTGACCTGAGATGTCAATTGCAGCAAGGCATTTACCTTAGAGATGAGCACTTTCGGCTTGATGACCTTTACAATATAATCATTGCCACCGGCCTGATAGCCTGCAAGCTGGGAAAACTCTTCGCTTCTGGCCGAAAGGAATACAATGAGGGTTTTTTGCAGGGATTTGCTTTGCCTCATTTCCTGGCAGGTTTCTATACCGTCTTTTTCGGGCATCATCACGTCCAGCAAAATCAAATCCGGAATGATTTCCTTTGCCAGTTTAATGCCGTCATTACCGTTATTTGCGGTATGCACTTCATACCCTTCTTTTTCCAAATTGTAGGACAGGATTTCCAGAATATCCTGTTCATCATCAATCAATAAAATTTTCTTACCAGTCATTATCTATATGAATATCCTTTCAAAATTAAGGAAAATTAATGCATTGCACTGCATAGAACAGATTATTTACATAAACTTAATATACGGCGTGATTGGTTCATTTAAAGTTAAAACAAAATTAAAACTCCCGAAACAGCAATTACAGCCAATCTTCCAACCTTTGCACTGAAAGAAATCAAGCAAAGAAAAGTAATGAAAAGAACGAAATTAAGCATTGCCGTGTTGTTTTTAACAGGCTCAACATCAATGTTTTACTCGCAAACCACAGACCAGGACACCATCAAGAAAGAGAAAGTAATAGAAGGTGTGGTTCTGCAGGGAAGTACCAATAAGGGTTCAGAAAGCAACATCATCAGCCTGCAGCGCAGAGCGGTAGAAGTCATAGAACGTGTAGGTTCTGTACAACTGGAAAAACAAGGTGTGGGCGATGTTTCCGTAGCCGTAACCAAGGCCACAGGCGCCCAGAAACAAGAAGGCAGCGGCCAGGTATTCATCCGCGGACTGGGAGACCGCAGCAACTCTACTACCATGAACGGGCTTCCGATTCCGTCTAATGATCCCCTCTTTAAAAATATAGACCTCAGTATCATTAAAACAGATATGATAGACTATGTAGGTCTGGAAAAAGTGTACAACCCTAACCTGTGGGGAGATATGTCCGGAGCCAATGTCAATATTGTATCCAAGGTATATACCGGAAAACCTTATTTCAAAGTAAATCTGGGATCTTCTGTAAATTTCAATGCGTTTCAGAAACCCAATTTCTATCTGCAAAACGGTCCCAACTTTTTAGGATCAAAACAGATTAACAAGCCATCTAATGCAGCCATTGCACAATACGGCTACGCCTTCCCTACCACATGGAGAAATGAAGATGTGAATACGCCCATCAATTCTTCGCTGGGAATAGACTTCGGACGCAGCTTTAACGTTGGTGAGCAGGGAAAACTGAGCTTGTTCGGATTCGGAAGCTTTGACAATGACTATAATTTCGTGGAAGGACCGGTACGTTCGGCAGACAGTGGCGGATCTTTGTTAAAGGACCTTTATGTACAGGAATACTCGTATGATACCAATAGTACAGGATTGCTGAACCTGAACTACCGCATCAACCCAAATCATACGGTAAAGGCCACCACCAATTTCATTCATACTACCGAGCAAAAACTCACCTTCTTTGAAGGCTATGTACGCGATACCAATGAAGACCGAGAAAATGAAACTGCATTTCTGCGCCGGGCAGGTTATAAAACCAATGACCTCTGGATCAACCAGCTGAGCGGCGAACACAGCATTTCTGATCCTTTCACACTGTACTGGAACGCCGGCTACAACAGACTGGACAGCCGCAGACCAGACCGACAGCAGAATATCTCTGTATACAATAACCAGACCGGTATCCACCACTTTGTAGCGAGTAACGCGGGGGCTAACCACAGATATTATGACCAGCTCCTGGAAAATGACTTCGTGGGCGACCTTCACGGAGATTACCAGATCAATGATCAGTTTAAAGTCACCCTTGGCTACCAGGGACGCTATAAAAATTCAGATTTCAAAGCCACACAATACAACTTCCGCGTAAAACTGGCGCAGGGCAACTATTTCGTAACGCCGGATGACTACGGAACATTCTTCAATTATCAGAATTACCAGTCAGGGTCATTCTTTGACATCAGAACCTTCCGCGGTATCGTAGGATCGGATGCCATGGCCCTTAATCCCATGTATTATGAATCTGAAGTAAACAATCATGCGGGATTTGCCAATGTGGACTATAAAGCAGGCGACCGTTTCACGGCTCAGTTGGGTGTGAGATATGATCACCTGAAGCAGAACATTCTCTACGACACCAATATTAAAAGTGGAAAAGTAGAAAAGTCCTATGCCAAAATTCTGCCGGCGCTGAATATGAAATACAGCCTGAATGACCGCCAGAACTTCAGATTTTCCGCATCCAAGACCTATACGACACCGCTGCTGCTGGAACTGGCACCGTTTGAATATGAAGAAGTAGACGAAGCAAGTTTCGGAAACGTGGATCTGAATCCTTCAGACAACTATAATGCAGACCTGAAATGGGAATGGTTCCCGAAAAGGAATGAACTCATCTCCATTACCGCTTTTGGGAAATACATCCAGAATCCTATATCCAGAGTCACCGTGAATTCATCTGCCAATACAGTATCCTTTGTAAACGCAGGCGACTCCGGGGCGATCTATGGTGTGGAAGCAGAAATCAGAAAAGACCTGTATAACGCCGGAAATTCCAGAATCTACACCTTCCTGAACGCCACCTACCTCAATACGAGCCAGAAGCTGGATGCAGACAAAGTCCTGAATGAGAACCCGAACTCCCAGGTATCTGTATCCTTCATTAAATCCGAAGACAAAATGCAGGGCGCATCAGACTTCCTGGCCAACATCAACCTGGGCTGGGAGCAGAAATGGGACCGCAATTCTATAGACTTCGTGATGTCTTATTCCCATATTTCAGATAACATCTACGCACTGGGATATGACAGCAAGGGAAATCTGGTAGATGAAGCCATCAACCTGCTGGATGCGACCTTCCGCTATAAACTGAGCAACGGACTGGGCATTTCCGTAAGCGGTAAAAACCTGCTGAATCCCAGCTTTACCAGAACACAGCAAAACACCAATGGCGATGTCATTGTAAAACAATATAAAAAAGGACTGAATGCCGGACTCGGCTTTTCTTATGAATTTTAACACTAAAATAAATCTAATTAACAATCTAAAAATTGAATTATGAAAAAGAACCAACTGAAAGTATTGGCATTAGCATTAACAGTAGCTACTACAGTTTTCACCGTACAATCTTGCGGAAGTACAGACGACCCGATCATTGAAACACCCAACGGAACTTTTGACCCTGCAAACTTCAAGGGAGACATTACCAACGGAACTACCCTTACATTAGACCCTGCCAAAGTGTATAAACTTACCGGTGCTCTTTCTGTAAAAAACGGCGGTAAACTGATTATTCCTGCAGGAACCAGAATTGAAGCTACAGGCGGAACTTCGGCGTTCATCACCGTAGAACAAGGCGGACAGATCTTTGTAAACGGTACCGCATCTGCACCTGTAGTAATGACAGCTACCAATGCAACTCCGGGAGCATGGGGCGGTTTGGTAATCTGCGGACGTGCACCGATCAACAAAGGAACTACCGCTTCTTCTGAAGTGGGTAATGCTACATATGGTGGAAACATTGTGGATGACAACTCCGGAAAACTGGAATTCCTGAGAGTGGAATATGCCGGTGCCATCTTCACTGCAGACAAAGAATTTAATGGTCTTTCTCTGTTCGGAGTAGGAAACGGAACCGTAATCAACAACGTGGCCCTGGTAAACGGATCTGATGACGGAATTGAATTCTTCGGTGGAACAGTAAACGCTACCAATATTGTATCTGTAGGAAACGAAGATGATGCATTCGACTGGACTGAAGGATGGAACGGAACCGTAAGCGGAATCTATACCAAAAGAAGAGCAGACAATACCGGAAACAGAGGAATTGAAGCTGACAATAATTCCAATGACAACGATGCCAATCCAAGATCCAACCCAACCATCAAGAATGCAACATTCATTGGAGCTACCACAGGTGAAGCAGACGGGATGAAAATCCGCGTAGGATCTCACGGAAACTTTGACAATATCGTACTTTCAGGATGGACTACAGGAATCAACCTGGAGCATGATGCAACCGTAAACTATTTTAACGGTGGTGGAAAAATCAACAATGTAAGATTCATCAATGTGACCAACCAGGCTTCTGCGAAGAATTCTGCAGGCGCTTCTGTAGCTGTGCTTCCGAATACCTTTACAGAAAATGCAGCTGCTACCGGTGCCGGAGAAGGAGTTAGCCTGCCATCTTGGGCAACAGGATGGTCCGGAATCTTCTAACAGAAAACCATATCTTACTTTTATTTATATTAACGAGAGCGCCGGAGAAATCCGGTGCTTTTTTGTAACGATTGTTGATATAGAAATTTCCAATGTTAACTTAATGTGAACAGTTTGTTAATTCAATGTAAATTCATTACATTTGTTCTTATATTCAATATAATTTATTAAACCTTTAACAAACATCACATGAAAAATTCAGCCATAAAAACCCTTGGAGCCCTCGCAGTTATGCTGCTTATGGGACTTACCAACCTCAATGCACAACAGAAAAACCTGATTCAGGAGGTTCAGATTTATCAGAACGATGGCTTTGCAGACCTCAGACAACTGATTGCTGCACAGTTTGACTATACTCAGGATGGTATGGCAGAAGGCATCACTGATAATCTGGTTAAATTTAACGTAAGCAAAGACGGAAAAATAACCAATGTACATGCCGAAGGAAAATGCAAACTCATCCGTGAGGAACTTACCTCCATCCTTACCGGACTGATGTACCGTTTTGATGACGAGCGCGAACTTCCGTACACTTATGTAATGCCCGTAAAAATTGCCATTGCAGCGAGGTAAATACCCGCATACAAACTTTCAACTGTCCGGCAAAACCGGGCGTTTTTTTGTGTTCATCATCACATTTCAGGAATAATCGCATTACATCATGAAATAATAAGCTGCAAGCAAAAAGAAACCCCAAACTTCATTAAGTCCGGGGTTTTATTCATTTTATTTAAGCATAAACAGCCTCATCAGGAATACTCAAACTTACGGACAGCATCCAGTGTTTTGTCCATTTCCGTCTCCGTAATGGCAGCGCTGATGAACCAGGTTTCATAACCGCTAGGCGGCAGGTAGATTCCGTTTTTCAGCAGTTGATGAAAGAAATTGTTGAACAATGAATGGTTCGCCTGCTGAGCCTGATCAAAATCGGAAACTGCGCTGATGTGGAAAAACACACTCATCATAGAACCTTTTCTGTTGATGCGGTGCTGAATGCCTTTTTCATTTAAAATCTTCCCGATTTCGAAATCAAGCGTTTCAGTGGTCTTATTGATTTTCTGAAAGAAATTCGCATCTTCTTTGATGAGTTTCAGCGTTTCCAGTCCGGCGCGCATGGCCAGCGGATTTCCACTGAGGGTACCGGCCTGATATACGGCGCCTTTGGGAGCCAGATGATCCATAATTTCGTTTCGTCCGGCAAACGCACCCACCGGCAGTCCTCCGCCTATTACTTTTCCGTAAGTGACCAGATCTGCCTGTACACCGAAAAGCTCCTGTGCACCGCCAAAAGCAAGCCTGAAACCGGTCATCACCTCATCAAATATCAGCAGTGCACCATTTTCATCACATAATTCACGGAGTTTCTGCAGAAAATGATGTTCCGGCAGCACACAGCCCATATTCCCGGCTACCGGCTCAATGATGACGGCCGCAATCTCGCCGGTGTTATGACGGAATAAATCCTGCACCTGCTCTATATCGTTATAGCGTGCCAGGAGGGTATCCTTGGCAGTTCCTTGCGTGACGCCCGGTGAATTGGGATTTCCAAAAGTGGCCGCACCACTTCCTGCTTTAATCAGAAATGAATCGGAATGTCCGTGGTAGCATCCTTCAAATTTGATGATTTTATCGCGGCGGGTATAACCTCGTGCCAGTCGTATGGAGCTCATGCAGGCTTCTGTACCGGAAGACACCATCCGGATCTGGTCTATATTGGGAACATTCTCTACAATGAATTTTGCAATTTCAGTTTCCAGTTCGGTAGGAGTTCCAAAGGAAAAACCTTTTTCGGCCTGCTTCTGAATCGCTTCCAGCACTGCGGGATGAGTGTGTCCCAAAATGGCCGGTCCCCAGGAGTTAATATAGTCTACATACGTACGGTCATCTTCGTCTGTAAGGTAAGCACCATTTGCAGATTTCATAAATACGGGCACTCCGCCCACAGATTTAAACGCACGAACCGGTGAGTTTACACCACCGGGAATATAGCGCTGCGCTTCCGTAAACAGCGCAGAACTTCTTTGATAGGTCATTGGATTGTAATTTTTTTAGTTTGATTCTCGGGATGGGTGTTTATCTTGGCTTTCGTCCCTGCAGGAAGATCAGATCTCCGGCCTTGGGCTGTTTGCCTTCTTCCATACGGTTTTTGGCGTACAGTTTATCCAGGCGGATCCCGAATTTCTGAGAGATGGAGTGCATATCCTCACCTCTTTCTGCTTTATATGCCGGGATACTTCCTTCATTGCCTTTAGGCTCCAGGAAAATAATGTCATTTTTCTTTACCCGCGCAGTCCGCAGGTCATTCCACTTCTGCAGACGGTTTTCCGGAATTCCATATTTGTCTGCAATCAGTTGCAGCGACATGTCTGCCGGCACCACCAGATATTTAATTCCTCCGTTCGGGTGATTTTTCATCAAAACTGTACTCAGCATATCGGCCCGGGTACCGGACTGTCGGTCATCTTCTTTTCTTTGCTGTGCCACGTAGGCTGCCACATCATTGCGGACTTTTATGGTTTTGCTTTCCGCTTTTCCGGCACGTTCTTTCACCGGATTGGCAGATGCCATAAACTCACGGTCATTTTCCAGTTCCGGGTACTTCTTCATTAGAGCATACCGCACCGTTTTAGAATCCACATGATCGAACTCATACAGCTGGTGTCGCTCTATAAGGGAAATCAGAATATAGGCATAACGGGGATTGGTTGCGTAACCGGCTTTCTTCAGACCGTGCGCCCATCCTTTATAATCCTTGATGTCCAGTTTGAAAAGATTCACGTAATATTTGCGCTCTGCCAGAAACCTGGAGTGATCTTCGTAGCTTTGTCTGGGGTCATCATACACGCGGAAGCATTCATTGGGTGCATCATCATTATGACGCATGGTTTTTCCCGTCCATTCTTCCTTACATTTAATGCCGAAATGGTTTTTACCTTCCCGGGCCAGCCTGCTTTGTCCGCCGCCGGTTTCCAGCAGTCCCTGCGCCAGTTTTATAGAAGCAGGAATTTTATATTTTTCCATTTCCTCTACCGCCAGCGGAGCAAATCTCTGGATATACTGTTCGTCTGTTGACCATGTCTGTGCAAAAAAATTTGATGAAATCATTAATGCAAAAGCATAAAATATCCTGATCATATTTAATTGTTTTTCAACTTTTTACTACTTTTATTTCTTGTCTTTTCTGTTTCCTCAGCAACTCATTTGCGCCTTCTATACCCTGAAGACCGCCGGTATGAAATGCCAGAACGCTGCTGCCATCCGGGAAATAACCACTTTCTATTTGCTTAAAAATTATGGCCATCATTTTCCCAGTGTACACCGGATCCATAAGAATCCCGTATTCTTCATCAAAATCATTGATAAAACGGATAATTTCGTCAGATATTTTACCATAACCTCCAAAAGTGGCATCAATCAGTTCAAAACGGTCTGTGCCAGCAAGACTCTGCACTTTCCTTTCCAGTGACTGATCTGCTACTGTTTTATAACCGATAACCCGCTGCCCGGCCGCTGCAAATTTCGCCAGTCCGGCCACTGTTCCGCCTGTTCCGACAGCGGTGCAAAGATAATCAAATCTTTTCGTTTGCTCATTCAGCATATGTTGCACCCCCTGTACCGCCGCTTCATTAGTGCCTCCTTCGGGAATAATGAGCGCCTCCGGGAACTGCTCTTGCAGCAGAAGGGTCAGCGTTTCCTTATCCCGGTATTCTGCCCGCGTCACAAAGCGGAACTTCATTTCGTTTTCGTGCGCGTACTGCAGCGTGGGATTATGGAACCACCGGTACTCCAGCTCCTCGCCGCGGATGATACCTAATGCTGGAATCCCGGCAAGCCGGCCCAGGGCAGATACAGCAGCAATATGATTGGAATAGGCACCGCCAAAGGTAATCAGCAAAGGATTTTCACGATGCTGAGGCTGGTACTGACTGATGTTGTAGAAGAGTTTCCAGAACTTATTTCCTGAAATTTCGGGGTGAATGAGGTCTTCCCTTTTCATAAAGAGTTTCACAGTTCCCGGCACAGGAATCTGAACGACCGGTATTTCAATTTCCGGAATTCTCATGAGACAAATTTGGGAAAATATTTTTATTAAACACCCGGTTTCGGCCAAAAATTGAATAAAAACTGTGGGATATCAGTGATTTTTACCATGAACACGAATGTTTTCACAATAAAAAGAGATGCTCACTGTGGCTGTTCAACCTATATACTTCCAGAAGCTCCAAAGTTTTCGCTTTTTCAGGTAACTGAGCTCGGTTTCTTTGGCAAATGCTTCGCGCTCAAAAGAAATATACCGGTAGGCCATATAGGAATCCCGTAAGCGGAAAAACCAGTAATAGTACTCAATTACATACCACAGGTAGAAAAAAACCACCAGAAGTTCCAGTTGCTGGCGGAGGTGTATCCGCTCGTGATTGAGCAGAACTTCATTGTCCCGGTCCTGAACTTTCCGCAGAATAATAAAGGGAAAGAGCGTAATGCCCGAAATTTTCGTACTTTTGAGAAGCCATTGCCAGACAATAATCATAGGGCAAAGATAAAATTTTCAGTCATTTGCATTTAACCAATGAACCAAAATAAAATCAAAGAAAATGAGGACTTTTATTATAACGAACAGGGATATAAAGTTTTCACAGAAAAATTCCATCTGAAACGGGGTTATTGCTGCAAAAGCGGATGCAAACACTGCCCGTACGGATATGATAAAAAAACAGACACTTTTATAAAAAACGTTAAAAAATAAAAAGATCATGAAAAAAGTATTTTTTCTCCTTTTGGCATCTGCCACGCTTGGTCTCACATCCTGCAGCGCATTTAATGTCCGCTCAGACTATGCCGAAACGGCCAGTTTCAGCAATTATAAAACCTACAAACTGCGCATTGATGATTTAAAGCTGAACGATATTGACAAGGACCGCGTGCTGAATGAAGTTTCCAGACAACTTCAGCTCAAAGGTCTTACTGTTGCCGATAATCCGGATCTGATCGTGAATGTGAAAGCCAATCATAAAAAAATACGGGACATTAACAGAAGTAGTCCTTACGGCATGTATGGCTGGGGCGGACCTTTTGGCTGGGGAGTAGGAATGAGCAGAACCTGGTCTTCCAATTACAATGAAGGTGCGCTGATTGTGGATCTGATAGAAGCTTCATCCAACAAGCTGGTATGGCAGGGAATCGGGAGCGGAATTTCTGTAGACTCACCGAAAGCCAAGCAAAAACAGATTCCGAAAATCGTATCAGAAATTATGGCAGATTATCCGCCGAAACGATAAATATTTTTGCACAAAATTCAGCCGCAACTTTCTAAGTTGCGGTTTTTTTCACCTCAGAAAATAAGAAATAAAGATGACGGCCAGGTTCACCGCAATCAGAATCAGAATGATCCGGGTATAATTTTTCTTACTGAAAATATTGATGATAAAAACAGCCAGCAACGGAATCAGCGTGTAAATGGCTGGAAACAACTGAAACGCCGCTGCAAACTCCCCTTCCAGCAACAAGACCAATGCCCGCTGCGCTCCACACCCGAAACATTCAATGCCCAGATACTTTTTGCTTGGACAAGTCCACATATATGCTTCCAGATCCATTATCACAAATTTTTATTTCCTTGCTCTGCTGTACTGCTCGGGAAACGGGCATTCTGCATCCATCTGAAAGGCACCCTGTATCGCCAGGTAAGGATTGCGCAGGATTTCGCGGGCCACAAAAATAAGATCGGCATCTCCGGCCTGCAGTATTTCTTCGGCCTGTTTGGCATCAGTAATCAGCCCCACTGCACCGGTCGCAATGCCGGCCTCTTTCCGGATTCTTGCCGCAAATGGTACCTGGTACCCATCGAACACCGAAATTCTGGCACCATGAATATTCCCGCCACTGGATACATCCACCAAATCTACTTTCCTTTCTTTAAGCAAATTTGCCAGCCGTACGCTCTCCTCCAGATCCCAACCGTTTTCGGCATATTCGGTAGCAGAGATCCGCACAAACAAAGGATGGTCATCATCCAGCACTTCATTCACTGCATCTACCACCTCCAACAGAAACCGACATCTGTTTTCAAAACTGCCGCCATAATCATCTGTACGGATATTGGATAATGGCGACAAGAACTGATGCAACAGATAACCATGTGCCGCATGAATTTCAATCACGTCAAATCCGGCTTCAAGCGCACGCACTGCTGCATCCTGAAAACTTTGAACAAGAGCAGCAATTTCTGTCAGACTCAGTTCATGAGGAATCCGTTCGCCTTCCATATAGGGAATTGCAGAAGCTGCCACTGTTTCCCAGCCTTCATTCAGCGGGAGTTGCTTTCCGTTCCAAGTTGATGCTTTACGGCCGGCATGCGCCAGCTGAATTCCGATTTTACTTTCAGAACGGGTATGTATAAAATCTACAATCTTTCTGAATGAGGAAGTTTGCTCCTCATTCCATAATCCTGTACAGCCATGGGTAATGCGGCCTGCCGGCACCACACCCGTAGCTTCCACCATTAAAAGTCCGGTACCACCCTGTGCCCGGCTTCCGTAATGCACATAGTGAAAATCAGTTGGCACGCCACTTTCGGCAGAATACATACACATGGGCGACATGACCCAGCGGTTTACTATTTCTAAATTTCTGAACTGAACAGGAGTATACAGCATCTAACTATTTTTTATGGAATCACACAAAGGTACGAAACAACCTGCATAAAAAAAGGGATTTCTGTACAGAAACCCCTTTGATACTACTATTTATGGCGTAAGCAGGTAATGGCATCACACTATGCCAAAGAAGCGGTGAACATACTGCGATCTACCGGATATTGATCACAGGAACGGAATTTCACAAAGCATTGCGGTATTCCGATTATCTGTACCATAGCGTCTTTTTCGCAAAGAAATTTTTGCAGATCAGTCAACACTTCATCATTCATACCATCAACCACCAAAATGGCAATCCTTTTAGCTTTGACATGATTGGGAAATTTGTGAACCATACTTACTGATGGAGCTTCATCCATAGGAAACACCGGTTTCAAGGAATGATCATCCTCAGGATTTCCATCTGCAGGAATGTCCCCGGTAATGAGTTTCGGCAAGCAGACGGATATTATTTTCAAACATACGGATATTGACCGCACACATATATACATCATTTTAATCTGCGCAGGCATTGACGGTAAGAAAATACTCGATGATGACGACCATCCACGTTCCATGGCAATCTGTCGGGATTTGGAAACGATGTACAATTTCGACAAGGCGAAGACTACGAGGAAGAACAGTTTGCTATTTGGATGAGGAATAAGAAAGGTAGAAAGTTATAACAAATGACATCATTCTCAATAAAGAAATGTACATACAAATTGTACAGTAAGTTTACCAATCTAAATATCCATCATTTTTATAGCAAGCATAATGTTTAGAATCGAAAAGTTTGCTATTTTAATAGATCATAAAGGATATTAAATCCCTAATCAAATAATGCTTATTTTAATATCAGAAGAACAGAAAAAATAGTAAGGCTACAGCTCTGGGATATAGCCAATACACTGGACGGGAAGATGAATTAACTGAATGATTAGTAGTACCGTATGCGCTGAAAGAATTCAAAAACAGATGGTATGGGTAGGAACTTTTATCCTTTGGTGAAAATCTTAAAGTACTAAAACCTCAAGCATTGATTGATGATTTAAAATCAACAGCTAGGACTATTCAAAGCACATATAAAGAATAGGTATTACATAAATATTAGGTTATGAAATTTAAATTTTGGATATATCCTCTACGAACGTAAACACCTTGAAAAGCAAACTAATAAACACTGTTACCGGACTTCTTTGATTAGCTCTATAAAAGCTTTGTATTCAAACGACACAGCTTTTTCTAGAAAACTTTAAAATAAAAGTTTATCTTTACTTTCCAATTTAAAAAATGGAGAAAGAACTTCACATTCATTACCATGTGTTCGAAAATCATGATGCTCTTGATGCAGAAACCCGACGCCTGTATGAGGCAGCTGCAAAGGCAAGGCTGAAAGCATATGCACCATATTCCAAATTTCTGGTAGGCTGTGCCCTGCTTTTGGACAATGGGGAAATCATCACCGGAAGCAATCAGGAAAATGCCGCCTACCCTTCCGGCCTTTGTGCTGAGCGGACCACAATCTTCTGGAGTTCGGCCAATTATCCCGATGCACAGATCAAAAAAATGTTCGTTATCGGTGGTCCGGAAAACGGTGAACAATCTGTGGCTACGCCGCCTTGTGGAGCCTGCAGGCAATCTGTACTGGAGTATGAAAACCGGCAAACGGAACCCATTGAACTGTATTTTGCAGCCGTAAAAGGAAAAATTTTCAGGACCGGTTCCGTACGGGATTTACTGCCTTTTTCTTTTGATTCGAGTTTTCTGTAACATTCCATCTTTCTACATCCGAGAAGAATACTTTTCATTAATCCAAAACTGCAGTTGCCTCTTACAAAACTGCATTCCGAAGGAATTAAAAATCTCTCCGGAGAAAGTGATTGTACATAAGAGCGGAAACCTTATCTTTGCCGAAGTTTCAGAAAAGGGAATCGCGTGAAAATCGTGAACTGTCCCCGCAACTGTAAATCACCACTGTATTTTCTGCAGAATGTCACTGCCCAACGGCGGGAAGGCGCAGAAAGTGTGAAAGTCAGGAGACCTTACTGAAATACATTAATTATGAATCGCTTTCGGAGGAAAAGTCGGATTCTGAAACACGCTGTATTTCAGATCCCCCTGCTTTATTTTTCCGGTAAGCAAACTTTAACTCAATTTCTAATGAACAGAAAAGTCATTTTGGTTGGAGCCCTGCTTGTCGTTTATTCACAAATGCATGCCCAACAGCAAGAAGCCCTGATTGAAGAGGTTACTGTAGCCTCTAAAGTTTCCGAAGAACTGTACAAAACCGGAAAAAATGTAAAACTCCTGACCCGCAAAGATCTGGAAAAATTCAAAGGTCAACCTCTCCCTGAAGTCCTGCAACAAATTTCGGGGGTGCATATTGTAGGCAATTTCAACAACGGACCCGAGCCCAAATCTGCCAAAATCCGTGGGGGTAAACTGGCCAATATTCTGATTCTCATAGACGGCATCCCGCTGAAAGACGCCACCGGCAATGATTACAATGCCATGGACCTAAGACTCATGGCTCTGGAAAACATAGAAAGCATCGAGATGTTATCCGGTGCATCTTCGGTACTTTATGGCTCTAACGCTACCCAAGCGGTCATCAATATCAAAACGCTGAACAACGCCACCAAAAAAATTGAAGGAGTGGTTGCTGCCCGGGCAGGCTCATACGGGACTTATGCCCAAAATGCCCGTATAAACGGAAATATTAAGGGTTTTACCTACCAAATTACCGGATTTAATGAGAAATCCGAAGGGATGTCTGCAGCCACCGGCGATAATTTTGAAAAAGACGGTTTTGAAAAACAAAATGTGGGTGCGGTCCTCGGCTATCGTGGCGAACAGTTTAAAGCCCATGTGCAAACCGGGTGGAATCATCATTTTTTTAATTACGATTATGGCGCGTATACCGACGGACTGGAACGCGGAGATGATGAACAATTCTACACCGGTGCGCATGCTGAGTTCAGATACAAACAAGGCCAGGTAATCCTGAATACGCGCTACAGCACCAATGAACGGTTGATTCAGGGGTTCGCAGGCGGAAATTACCGCAACGAATATTTCTATGAAGGACAGGATTTTTTTGCCGAACTTTATAATCAATACACGATAAATCCATATCTGACTTTTACAGCCGGTGTACAGTATGAAAGCCGGAAAATGGGTTCCAAAGCATTGCCCTGGGGTGGAACGGAAATGGAAGACGGTTTACTGAAAGACGAAACTGCAGTTCATAATGCAGATGTTTTTGCACAGATGAATGCCCGTTACAAAGGATTACACCTGAACGCCGGCGCCAGAATGACTGAGCATTCCAAAGCAGGCAACCATCTGGTGTACAGCATACATCCTTATTATCTGCACGAGACTGCCAATCTCTATTTTAAAGCCGGCTATTCATTTGCCACAGCCTTAATAGCGCCTACCCTTTACCAGAATTTCGGAACCCTACCCTACACGCTGCCTAATTTTGACCTGAAGCCCGAAACCAATGCCACTCACGAAATTGAGCTGAGTGCCGGCAAAAAAGACCGCAGCATCGTGGTCAATGCCAGTGTATTTATCACCAGTGAGGAAGATGCCTTTGCCTATGTCCTGAATCCGGATTACACCGGAAGTTTCGTCAATGTGGATGAAAACGAGATTAAAGGATTCGAAATCAGTGCGGATTATCAGGTGCTGCCCTTTCTGAAACTAGGTGGAAATTTCAGTTTTGTGGAAAAGGAAAATGAAGACACCCGCTTGCGTCAGCCAAAACAACGCGTGAATTCCTATCTGGAAATCCTGCCGGCAGAAAACACCAGAATTACGCTGAGCCACATGTTTACATCCAAACGTGCAGATTATTACTTCAATGAAATGTTTGAGCGCGTGGATGTGGAACTGGCACCCTATCACCTCTTCAATCTGAATATCAATCAGAAATTTTGGAGTTCCTTTGAACTTTTTGCCAATGTGGGAAACCTTTTTAATGAATCCTATACAGACATTGCCGGGTTCAACACCAAAAAGCGGAACTATACCGCAGGATTCAGTTATCGTTTCTGAATCTGACCATTAAGAACTCAACTTTTCACACTGAAAAGTTGAGTTTTTCTTTACACAGGAAAAGTGAAAACAGTCAAAACTGTCGTACCTTTGCTATTGAATGCATTGTAGATTATGTTTATGAAAACCATCTTGATTTTTCTCTTTACCACCATCTGCAGCATAAGCTATGCACAGGAAAAAAAACAGTCATCTGAACCGCAGTACTTCCTTGTACACTACACCACCGGTGAAGCGTGGAATCACAGCAAACCCACCCATGAACAAGCATTCTTCCGGGAGCATTCTCAGCATCTTTCGGAACTCAGAAAGAAACAAATTATTCTGATTGGTGGCAGATTTTCGGATACTGGAATGCTTATTCTGAAAGCAGATCATGAGACCGCTGCTTCAGAATTGATTCATGCAGACGCTGCCATTATTCACAAAACTTTTAAGACAGAAATTGCTCCTTTTGATCCGTTTAATGGCGGATGAGTGCAATAATTTTATCAAAAAATCAAAATCTATTAACGATGAAAAATCTATCTGTTGAACTGAAATGGGCCATTATCTTTACAGCAGCAGGCTTATTGTGGATGGTCCTGGAAAAAGCCACAGGCCTGCATGACCACTACCTGGATTACCACATGTACCTTACCAATCTGTTTGCCATTCCGGCTATTCTGATGATGGTACTGGCACTGAAAGACAAGAAGAAAAATTTCTATAAGGGTCATATGACTTACAAGCAAGGACTGATCTGTGGAATCATCTTATCCGTTTTCATTGCGATACTGAGTCCGGGAGCGCAGTGGATTACCTCTTTTGTGATTTCACCGGAATATTTCACCAATGTCATTAAACGGTCTGTAGAAATAGGCTATTTCCAGACGACAGCCGAGGCCGAAGCCCAGTTCAATTATGATAATTATGCAAAACAGGGCGCCATCGGAGCTTTGCTGATGGGAATAGTAACCACTGCGATCGTGATGATTTTTTTAAGAAGCAAAAAATCGTCGGTGATTTAAACCAGTATTTTCAGACTTGCCGGCAAAACTTTAATATGAACCGGCGATTCAATATGCCGGAACTCACCATCGGTATGCCAGGCCGAAGATGTTACGCTGAGCTGAATATCTGCGGAATGAAAAGACTTGACAAAACGGTCATCTTTTAATTTTTTACGGAACAGACGACCGGCAAATATCGGCGCATACCACAGCGGAAACTTCTTCACCAGCACAATGGTGGCCAGACCGTCTGCAAAATCTGCATGTGGCGCTATAAAAGCATTATTGCCGTATTGCCGGGTGTTGGCTATATTGACCATAAGATAATCTCCGCTCCATTCCGGGTGCGTATCTTTGTCAAAAGTGACGGTAACGGGGTTAAATGAAAAGTACGTCTGCAGGCACACTTTGATATAATTCCGGAAACCCCGGTTGGTTTTCTCAAACTCCTTCACTACGGTCCCCACATATCCGGCGCCGGCCATATTCACAAAGAAAAAATCATTCACCAAAAGCGTATCTACCCTCTGGAAATTCCTTTGTTTTATTTTACGCAAAAGTTGATTCAGATTCTTACTGAATCCGGCTTCCCGGGCAAAACCATTTCCGGAGCCCGCAGGATATACCGCCAGAATTTTTTCTGAATGAACCAGATTTTCAGCCACTGAAGATATGGTACCGTCACCACCTACAGCTACAAAAATATTGACGCGTTCCCAGTGAGTTTGTATAAAATCTGCGGTTTCCTCCTTGCTTTGGGAAATACAGCATAGCGGATTTTCCCAGAAGAGATTCAGTTTACGGAGAAATTCCCCGTGATTACCACGGGCAGACTTCGGATTGATGATGAAAGCGACTTGTTGCACGGCCATAAAACTAAGCAAAAAGTTTCAGCCACGTGTGAACCATTATTTAATTTGCATTCTTTGTTTAAATTCCGGCTTTAATGCGTCTCCCAGTTGCGAATAGGGAATTTTAATCTCGATAATTCCGGAAACATAGGGTGCAATCTCGTATTGGCCGTACACAAAATTCAGGGACTTGTCATCAAAATAGAAGTTTTCTGTATAGGTGAGCGTGGCCGGTTCAAAAAGTTCTTCCTTTCTGCTTCCGATGTTTTTCAGAAGCAAATCATTCCAGTTGACCTTCGAAACATCTGCAATATCATGAATTTGTACCATTTTTTGATTGCGGTAATCGGCAACTTTGTACTGCTCATAGGCGTATCCGTGGGCACCGCCACTGTATCCGTGACCGGTATAGATAATGGTGAGAAATCCGTTGCGGTCTGAAAATACATTCATCTCCGAATTTTCATTCCAGGTCTGAGGATAGTCAGAAATGTACGGATCTGTCTCATCCTGATCCTGACGGAAGTAGGACTGCATCCGTTCCCGCACCAGACCTCCTATAATTGCTGCATTATACTCACCGGGGTACGGTATTTCCTGAAAAAGTTCAAATTGATACAAACTATCCTGTACCGGTTTGTCCAGTCCGCTGAACAGCAATACTTTCTTACGGTATTCCAGCATGAGCGTGGGAGCCACACGTGAAGAATCATGTACAATGAGGGAATCTACGGTAACAATTTCCGACTGATTATGAGCGATTGCTGAACTGTCGGCGGCGAGCAACTGTGCATTTTCGGATGCAGATTTTTTGCACCCCGTAAGGATTGTGAGCGAAAAAAAGAAAAATATCAGAAAAATTCTCATGTTAAAAAAATTTTAAGGGTAAAAAGCAAAAAACCGTCCAAAAGCGGACGGTTGATGATGTATCATGCAAAGAAATTACACGTCGATGCGTGCATATTTCGCATTCTTTTCTATAAATTCTCTTCTAGGTGGCACTTCATCGCCCATTAACATAGAGAAAATACGGTCTGCTTCGCCGGCATTATCTATGGTCACCTGCTTCAGTGTTCTGTTGTCCGGGTTCAGGGTCGTTTCCCAGAGCTGTTCGGCATTCATCTCCCCCAAACCTTTGTACCGCTGTACCTCTACTCCTTTACCATCTGCAGCCATTTCCAGGGTTTTTTCTTCACGTTCTTTTTCGTTCCATGCATAAATTTTCTTATTCCCTTTCTTCAGTAAATACAATGGTGGCGATGCAATATACACATATCCCTGCTCAATGAGTTCCTTCATATAGCGGAAGAAAAAGGTAAGAATCAATGTAGAAATATGGGAACCATCCACATCGGCATCGGTCATGATGACTACTTTATGATATCTTAATTTAGCAAGGTTCAGCGCCTTACTGTCTTCTTCTGTCCCTACAGAAACGCCCAGAGCGGTGTAAATATTTTTAATCTCATCATTGTCATACACCTTATGAATCATGGATTTTTCCACATTCAGTATTTTACCTCTTAATGGCAAAATTGCCTGAAAATGCCGGTCACGACCTTGTTTTGCCGTACCACCTGCAGAATCTCCCTCTACCAGAAACAATTCTGAGATCGCCGGATCTTTGGAAGAACAGTCGGCGAGTTTTCCCGGAAGTCCTGCACCACCCATGGGTGATTTACGCTGCACCAGTTCGCGGGCTTTTTTCGCTGCCTGCCTTGCTTTGGCGGCCAATACCACTTTCTGTACAATCTGTTTGGCTTCATTGGGGTTTTCTTCCAGGAAATTGGTCAGCATTTCGCCCACAATTTTATCTACCGCGCCGGAAACTTCGGAGTTCCCAAGTTTGGTTTTGGTCTGTCCTTCAAACTGAGGCTCCATTACTTTCACAGAAATAATGGCGGTAAGTCCTTCCCGGAAGTCATCACCGGTCACCTCTACCTTTTCTTTCTGAGGAAGTCCCAGTTCATCTGCAAATTTCTTCAATGTTCTGGTAAGTGCTCTTCTGAAACCGGCCAGGTGTGTACCTCCTTCATGGGTATTGATATTATTTACATATGAATGCAGGTTTTCATTGAAAGACGTGTTATAGCGCATGGCTACTTCTACCGGAATACTGTCCCGCTCGCCTTCCATGAAAATCACATTATCCATAATGGCCTCACGGTTACCGTCTATAAACTCTACAAATTCCTTCAGTCCACCTTCCGAATGGAATACTTCCTGTTTGAAAGAGCCGTCTTCTTCTTTCTGACGCTCATCTGCAAGCGAAATGGTAATACCTTTATTCAGGAATGCCAGTTCACGCAAACGGGTAGCCAACGTGTCATAATTGTACTCCAGTTCCTGAAAAATCGTATCGTCCGGCTGAAAAAACACCTGAGTTCCGCGGCCGTCTGTGGTACCGATTTCCTGCACATCTTCCAGTGCCGCACCTTTGGAATATTTTTGTTCATATACCACCCCGTCACGCTTCACGGTAGCAATGAGGGATACCGAAAGGGCATTCACACAGGATACGCCCACACCGTGCAGACCACCGGAAACTTTATAAGAATCCTTGTCGAACTTACCTCCGGCTCCGATTTTGGTCATGACCACTTCCAGAGCAGATTTCTTTTCTTTTTCGTGGTAATCTACCGGGATTCCTCTACCGTTATCCTGCACCGTAATGGCATTTCCTTCATGAATGGTCACACTGATGGTATCACAGTGCCCTGCCAGCGCCTCATCTATGGAATTATCCACCACCTCATACACCAGATGGTGCAACCCGCGGGTTCCCACATCACCAATGTACATAGAGGGTCTCATCCTCACGTGCTCTATCCCTTCCAGGGCCTGAATACTGCTTGCTGTATATTGTTTCTGACTCATATTTTAACTGTGGCTCCCGGCTTGTGACCGGGAACTTTTTTATAATTATTTTTCGTAAAAAGACTTACAAATATCGTGATTTTTTTCGAGATTAGAAAGTTAACGAATGCTAAAGAAATCAAAGTTTTCCACAAAAAAACACCCCTGAAAAGTTAAAGCTTTCCGGGGTGGTCTTTACGGGTTTATTTTTTGGGTTTATGCGAGCTTCATCAGCAGAGCATCGTCGGTTTTTTCCACTTTCACCAGGTTGTTTTTGGATAAATTCTTCGAAGCCTTATCCCATTTCTTTCCTGAAAGCTGGCTTCTCTCCTTCACTTCGGACAACAACATGGGTTCGGACTGCGCATTCAGAATTTCGAGAATCACTTTTTCATCTTCGCCCAGCTCTACCTGTGGAGTTTGTTTCTCCGGTTTCATCTGCGGGAAGAATAACACCTCCTGTATGCTGGCAATATTGGTAAGGAACATGATCAACCGGTCCATGCCGATTCCCAGTCCGGATGTAGGCGGCATGCCATACTCCAGTGCTCTGAGGAAATCGTGGTCAATGAACATGGCCTCGTCATCGCCTTTTTCAGAAAGTTTCAGTTGCTCCTCGAAACGCTCGCGTTGGTCAATGGGATCATTGAGCTCAGAATATGCATTGGCAATTTCTTTACCGCAAACCATCAGTTCAAAACGCTCTGTGAGCCCTTCTTTGCTGCGGTGTTTTTTCGTTAATGGTGACATTTCTATGGGATAATCCGTGATAAATGTAGGCTGAATAAAATTGCCTTCACATTTTTCACCGAATATTTCATCTATCAGTTTGCCTTTACCCATGGTTTCATCTACATCAATTCCTATCGATTTGGCAAAATCATACAGTTCCTGCTCCGTTTTCCCGGTGATATCAAAACCGGTAAATTTCTGAATCGCTTCCGTCATAGAAATCCGCGGATATGGCGCTTTCCAGTTGATGGTATGCTCCCCGAACTGAGATTCTGCAGTTCCGTTTACCTGTACCGCGCAGAACTCCAGTAATTGCTCGGTAAAATCCATCATCCAGTGATAATCTTTGTAGGCAACGTAAATTTCCATCGCTGTAAATTCCGGATTATGCGTGCGGTCCATCCCCTCGTTTCGGAAGTTTTTGGAAAATTCATATACGCCGTCAAATCCACCTACAATAAGTCTTTTCAGGTATAATTCATTGGCAATTCTCAGATACAGAGGAATATCCAGCGCATTGTGATGCGTCACAAACGGTCTGGCTGCAGCACCGCCCGGAATCGCTTGCAAAATCGGTGTTTCCACTTCGAAATATCCGGCATCATTAAAGAACGTCCGCATCGCATTAAACAATTTGGTTCTTTTTACAAAAACCTCCTTCACATGCGGATTTACAGTAAGATCTACATAACGTTGTCTGTATCTCTGCTCCGGATCATTAAAGGCATCATGCACCACTCCGTTTTCATCGGTTCTGGGCTGTGGCAGTGGACGAAGTGCTTTGGAAAGCAATGTGAAACTTTTCACCATAATCGTAGGTTCTCCCACCTGCGTGGTAAACAGTTCCCCGTCTATCCCTATGATATCGCCTATATCCAGAAGGTGCTTGTAAACCTCGTTATACAACGTCTTATCTTCACCCGAACAGATCTCATCGCGGTTAAAGTACACCTGTATTCTGCCTTCGGAATCCTGAAGTTCAGCGAAGCTCGCTTTTCCCTGAATACGGCGGCTCATCAGACGGCCGGCAACGCGTACGGTTTTATGCTCCTGAAAATCTTTTTTAATGGATGCGGTGGTGTCACTCACCTTGAATTCTTCTGCAGGAAATGCATTTATTCCCATTTTCTGAAGGGTTTCCAACTTCTCTCTCCGGATTATTTCCTGTTCTGATAACTGCATTTTGTAGCTTTTTTTAAGATTGCAAATTTAATGAATTTTCACCATACCAAGGTGGTAAAAATCAAGCTTTAAGCAGGAATATAAATCCTGAGGCGCAGCGCATGGCACAATTTGTGTCTTCCGGAATCAAATCCGCATTCTGAGCAGTTCTTTTTTATACTTTTGCGGAATGAAAATTCTGATTCTGGATAATTACGACAGTTTCACCTACAATCTGGTGCAACTTACCCGGGAAATTGCCGGAGATCATGTAGTGGTGGCCAAGAATGATGAAATCTCTCTGGAAGAGGCCGGTGCTTTTCAGAAGATTATTCTGTCGCCGGGGCCCGGAGTGCCTTCTGAAGCAGGAATTTTATTGGATGTAATTAAAAGGTATGCCCCGGTAAAATCCATTCTGGGTGTGTGTCTGGGACAGCAGGCCATTGCCGAGGCTTTCGGTGGCAGCCTGGTGAACCTCAGGAAAATCTATCATGGCGTGGCCACCCCCACACACCGGATCAAAGATTGTAAACTGCTGCGTGGCCTGCCGGAAACGATTGAAGCCGGGCGGTACCACAGCTGGGCGGTGAATACGGCCGGTTTCCCTGATGTTCTGGAAGTAACTTCGGTAGATGACGAGGGTATGATCATGTCTTTGCAACATAAAATATACGATGTACACGGCGTACAATATCATCCGGAAAGCGTCCTCACACCGGCAGGAAAACAGATCCTGGCTAACTTTCTGTGCTATTAGCTATTCATTGCATGGTAAATTATGCTTAAATTTGACCTTCAAAAATATCACATGACTACTACACAAAATAAAACCCTGCTTTTCCGCGACCTTGGCCTTATGGACTATATGCCGGCATTTGAATATCAACAGAAGCTGATGCAGGAAATCATAGACCTGAAGCTGAATAACCGTGACCGTACCGACGGGATCTATGAAGAAACACCTAATTACCTTCTCTTTGTGGAGCATCCGCATGTGTACACGCTGGGAAAATCCGGAGATGAGCAAAATATGCTGGCCAATGAGCAGAAGCTAAAAGACATCAACGCTACATTTGTAAAAACCAACCGCGGGGGCGACATTACCTATCACGGATTCGGGCAGATTGTGGGTTATCCGGTACTGGATCTGGACAATTTCAAATCAGACATTCACCTGTACATGCGGAACCTGGAAGAAGTGATCATCCGCACCATTGCAGAATACGGTCTACAGGGCGAACGCAGCGAAGGGGAAACCGGAGTCTGGCTGGATGTGGGCAAACCTTACGCCCGGAAAATCTGTGCCATGGGCGTGAAAACATCCAAATGGGTCACCATGCACGGTTTTGCACTGAATGTAAACACCGATCTTCGGTATTTTGAATATATCATTCCCTGCGGAATCCGGGATAAATCTGTAACTTCCCTGAAACGTGAACTGGAACGGGAATTTACCTCAGAAGAAACAGAAGAACTGAAACTTACAATTCAGAAACACTTCACCGAAGTTTTTGAAGCAACAATAGAAAAAGAGCAGTAGAAATCTGCTCTTTTTTGGTTTAAAATGTCTTATAGCCCTTATAGACTTCTGTTTGCCGGGCCATCATAGGCTGAGCCTGAATACGGAAATATTGCAGATGCTCAGAAGTGCTGTGGCGGTAATGTAATTCATCACTCTCCCAAAGTTCGGTAATAAAAAACACGCCTTTATTCTCATTGTCTTCCACCAGATCATACTGCAGACAACCTTCTTCCCTGCGGGTTTCTATCACCAGTTTCTTTAAAAGTTCAAGCGCATCCATCAGATCATTTTCTTTGAACCGGAACAGCGCAACTATGTGCAGATTTTTCATAAGGCCAACAGTTTATTTGTGGGCAAAAATACAAAATCAGCAGAAAAAACCGGACGGTGCATCAAAATAATGCGTAAGTTCGTCGCAGAGAACCAAATTCATTTCTATGTTTTCAAAAGAAGAAGCACGACAAATCAAACAGGAATTCTGGACGGCTTTCGGCAAAAGCTTTCCCCGAAAATGGCTGCTGTACAACACAAAAATCAAGGATATGGCATTTAAATTCTCGGCAGACCACAAAAAAGCCGAGGTTTCCCTGGACATTGAAATGAAAGATGAACTGTTCCGGAACGCCTATTATGAAAAAATCTGGTCGCTGGAAGATATGCTTCAAGCGTACATTGGTGAGTTTTCTAAAGATGAATTCTACACGCTGGAAAACGGGAAAGTCATTTCAAGAATCTGGGTGACTCTGGAAAACGTCTCCGTCTTCAATAAGAATACGTGGCAGGAAATCTTTGAATTTTTTGTCCAAAAAATGGAAGCCTTCGAACTCTTTTATTACGAGTACGAAGACTTCATCAAAGATGTTTAATGATCATCAGGAAAACTTCCGCTTTCTGAGCCAGAAAAACAAGCCTCCGAATGCGGCGGTAATGCCCAGTGGCAACAGCAGATTGAACCATTGCCAATTGGTTCTTTCGTCATTTACGCGCTGTCTGTCCAGCAATCTGGCTTCTATGTTGCGGTTTCGCAGTTCAATCAGATTAGCATCATCCAGCAAATAATCCAGTGCATTACGCAGAAACTGTTCATTGCCATAGGTTTGTCCGGTGAGTAAATCCTCGCCAAGGGGCAAAGGCTGGCCTTTCACGATCTGATTCCGGCCTATGTCGCCGTCGGAGATTACAATCATTCTGTTGTGCTCACTTTCTTTTTTGAAATCCGGGAAGCTATTTGCCTCACTTCTGGTGGCGTATGCAGATTTGAACTTTCCTTCCACCGCTACTGCAAAAATTTTGGGTGCCGAAGGCTTTTCATCTGCGGCCACAGAATCTGTACGCACGATTTCTGAAAGGGAAACGTAATTCGGAACCTGTTTTACTGAGGTTCGGTCACTGCTTTCAAACAGCACGTGAGTTTTGAGGCCGGGTCTTCCCAGGGTGTCAATAGCGGTAGGGAACTCAAATTTTACAGGGTTGATATTTTTCGTAATCGCATGGTTGGTTTCGGCGATGCCCAATGGAAAATAAGGCCATAAAAAGGAGCTATACTGGGGGTTACCGGCCACTTCTCCGGAAACAATACGGATGAGTGCAGATTTTTTCATGTCCTTCACCAGTCCCGGGTTGATCCGGATTCCGTAATTGAAGAAAAAATCATTCAGATTATTCTCCATCGGATAAGCCATGATTTTTCTGGACTGAAAAAGCGTGTCCATCTCTGCATTCACTGCATCAATCATCCACAGTGTACGGCCGCCGTTCATCATATACTGATCCAGCACCACTTTTTCCTGGTCGGTAAAAGGCTTGCGCGGTTTGGCAATTACCAGCGCCTGCATCTGTTTCAGTTTCGGCAAATCTGCTTCAGACAGTTCATCTCCCAGTTCAGGAATAACCGGTCCGGTGTTATAATTCTCCATGGTCATCTGCATGAATCCCTGAAACGCTTCCGGTCTCAGTTCATCATGATTGACCAGAATACCTACATTTTTTCTTTCATCCTGAATAATATCCTTTATATTCGACACCAGGCTGTATTCCAGACTTTCAATAGATTTCTGCAACTGTTCTCCCGCATCAATCCCGGATTGGTTAATGATGAGCGGTATAGAACTGCCAAAATCTTCATATTTCAGCACTGCATAGGGATACATGACAATCTGCCGCACTTCGCCGTCTTTAAAATCCGGCAGAACAGAGGGTTCCATGCCCATCGCCATCAGCGTGTCCTGGGGCATTTTGGTTTTGACGGGGTCTATAAATTTAAAGTCAATATTAGAATTCATCTTCCGGAATTCCTGCAGCATAAAGCGGGTTTCGTTTTGTAATTGCTTGAAACTGGCCGGAAAATCACCGTCCAGGTACACTTCTACCATCAACGGTTTCTTCACAGAACGGATGACTTTTTCTGAAGATTCTGACAGTGTGTACCGTTTTTCCTGAGTGAGGTCTAACCGGAATGAGAATATACCGGCTACTCCCAGCACCAGAATAACAGCCAAAATAACATAGAGAATATTCTTCTTTTTCATGGGATTCAAATTACTTTTTACGTTTAACAAAAGTGACCGATAAATACAAGCTTATGCCAATAACCAGAAGGAAATAACACACATCCCGAAGATCAATAAGTCCCCGCGTAAATCCGATAAAATGCTGATAAAACCCGAGACCCGACAAGATATAATCTGCACCGCCAAGTAATTTATAACTTGCCAGCTGTTCAATACCAAAATACAGAATAAAGCACATAAAAACACCCAGCAAATAGGCCATAATCTGATTCTGAGATAATGAAGACGCCAGAATACCTACCGCAGCAAATACGGCAATCAGAATCACCATTCCGAAATAACTCCCCAGGGTGGCACCCAGATCAATGTTTCCTGCCGGAACACCCAAAACGTAAACGGTGTACAGATAGATCAGTGATGGCAGCAGACACAAAATCCCCACTACCCATACGGCAAAAAACTTGCCCAGCACAATCTCTGAAATCCGTACCGGCTGCGCAAAAAGCCATTGCAAAGTCCCGGCCTGTTGTTCCTCTGCCAGTGACCGCATGGAAATAGCAGGTATGATGAACATGAGCAACCAGGGAGCCAGTACAAAGTAGCTTTGCAAAGTAGCACTTCCGATGTCGAAAATATTAAAATCATTTTCAAAGAAGAACAGGAACAGCGTCCCGATCAAACCAAAGGCCGCAATGATGATCCATGCACTCCAGTTTCCAAAAAAATTCCACAGTTCTTTTTTAAATATTGCTGTCATAGTTCAAGGGATCCGGAAATACCACTGAGGGTTCTCCGGTTATTTTTTGTTTTTATTCACAATTTTTACAATCATCATAATCAAAACCACCAGAATCACAAATCCGGCCACGAGTTGCCACCAGTATGTGAGTACGGAGGCCTTCAGAATTACCGTAAAGACCACCAAGAACAAGATGAATGTTGCAATTTCATTGGCTTGTCTGAGTTTGATATTGGCAATGGGCAAAGACAATCCGCTCAGGTTCCTGATTTGCAAAACCTTCTTCCATGACCATAAGTGGTACGCCGCAAGCCCCAACAGGAAAGTCAGTTTCAGATGAAACCAGGGAGATTTCAGCAGCCCGGGATTCAGGATAATGAGTGTAATCCCGCTCAGAAGCATGATGATACCCGCCGGTGCCAGGATGATGTTCCACAATCTGCGGAGCATGAAAACATACTGCTCACGGAGGATGATTTGTTTTTCATTGGCAAAATCATCTGTATCTTTATAATAGACAAACAACCTCACCAGATAGAAAAGTCCGGCAAAATAGCTGACCATAAAAATAATGTGAACGGCCTTTAAAATCAGGTAAAGCATCCTAAAATTTTAGCTGCAAATATAATTAAAAAAAGTTGGCTGAATGTTTGTCATCCGGCCAACTTCTGTTGGTTTTAACGGTAAAAAAATTAAATCACGCCTAATTCCTTTCCTACTTTTTCAAATGCCGCGATGGCCTGATCCAGATGCGCGCGGGTATGTGCTGCGGAAAGCTGAACTCTGATCCGTGCTTTTTCCTTCGGCACTACCGGGTAGAAGAATCCGATAACGTAAATCCCTTCATCCATCAGTTTTTCTGCCATCTGCTGAGAGAGTTTGGCATCGTATAGCATTACCGGAACAATGGCCGCATCGCCATCAGGAATATCAAATCCTTTTGCTTTCATCTGGGTTCTGAAATATTCTGCATTTTCCATGACACGGTCACGTTTCGTGGTATCATCAGAAATCATATCCAGCACTTTGATGGCTGCACCTACAATACCGGGAGCAAGCGAGTTGGAAAACAGATAGGGTCTGGACCGCTGTCTCAACATCTCAATAATTTCTTTCTTACCAGAGGTAAATCCACCCAGAGCACCACCCAAGGCCTTGCCCAGCGTAGAAGTGATGATATCCACTCTGCCCATCACGCCACTGGCTTCATGGGTTCCGCGACCGGTTTTCCCGATGAAACCTGTAGCATGGGAATCATCTACCATGACCAGTGCATCATACTTATCGGCAAGGTCACAAACGCCTTTCAGGTCTGCTACGATTCCGTCCATGGAAAAAACACCATCGGTCACGATGATTTTAAAACGGTGGTTCTTTTCTGAAGCAGCAATCAGCTGAGCCTCCAGATCCGCCATATTGTTATTTTTATATCTGTAGCGCGCCGCTTTGCATAACCGCACCCCGTCTATAATGGATGCATGATTCAGTTCATCTGAAATAATGGCATCCTGCTCGCCGAACAACGGTTCGAAAACCCCGCCATTGGCATCAAAACATGCGGCATACAAAATGGTATCTTCCATACCCAAAAATTTGGAAATTTTCTCTTCCAGTTCTTTGTGAATATCCTGAGTTCCACAAATAAAACGAACAGAAGACATTCCGTAGCCATGACTGGCTATCATATCCTGGGATGCTTTGATTACTTCCGGATCATTTGACAGACCCAGGTAATTATTGGCACAAAAATTCAGAAGTTTTTTACCGTTCGCTTCAATCTCTGCAGATTGCTGTGAGGTAATGATGCGCTCTGTTTTATACAGGCCGTCGTTTTTAATATTATTCAGCTCGTTCTGAAGTTGTTCCAGATAATTTTTAGAAATCATTATTACTTAATTTTTAGAATTGCTAAAATAAGAAAAAACCTTGTCTAAATGGGTGTATTTGGTTTACTTCTTTGTAAATTTAAAGTTGCGCCCTGTGATGGAAATCACATAATTCCCGGGCGTCAGTTCTGAAACCGGAATGGCTTTTTCTGGAATATAAGTCCCGGCTTTTACCAGTTTACCATCTGCAGAATAGATGCGGAAATCTGCTTTTCTGCTCACACCGCGGAAGAACAATTCATTCCCTGCAGGAACAGGATAGAGACTTACTGCATCAGCACTTATTTCCTGTGCAGCAAGGGTATTGTCAAGAGTTACTGTGGAATTTTTTTCCAGAATATCATGATTGTAATTGAACTCAACCGAGGTCACCTGGAAATTCACCGGAGCCGTGAAATACTGATCATTTGCCGTATGCTGCGGACGCAGATATACCACCTGTCCGCCAGCACCATTCACCCTGATCGGCAGTGGCATTTCAAAAAAGGAAACAGATGCGTGACTCTGGGTCTGAGACGCTTTCAGAATAAGCGTTTGATCGGGAGCCTGTTTCCAGCGGATGTCATAGGTAGGATAGCCCTGGCCATACACCCAGTCATTGAAGAATTCAGTAAAATCCACGCCGGTAGAAGTCATCAGTGAGGTCTGAAGATCTGCCGTGCGCACATAATTATAGGCCAGTTCCGGTCTTTGATGATAATCCTGTATGGCCTGATAAAACACGGGGTCTGTGAGCACCCACTTCATCATCCGGACAATGTATCCGCCTTTTGCATAACTCAGTCTGCTGTTGAAGATTGCATTTACACTGGTAAGATTGGCATCGGCCACATAAGAACTTCCGCCAGGGAGCGTGGTAATGAAATCTTTCTGGCCCATCAGATAATTCATGAACTGATTGTGATTCATCAGCAATTTTTCATTGACCAGATGTTCGCCGAAAGTGGCAAAACCTTCATTCAGCCAGATATCATTCCAGGCGCCGCAGGTCACCTTGTCTCCAAACCACTGGTGAGCCAGTTCATGAGCAATGAGTTGTCTGGAAAAGAATCCCATGGAGGACATGGTCTGATGTTCCATGCCGCCGCCATAACTAAACTGCATGTGCCCGTACTTCTCATTCCGGAAGGGATAAGGACCAAAATGCGTTTCGAATAACGTCATGGCTTGTTTTGTCCATTCTATATTGGCCATCTCTGCCGCGTCTGCCGTAGTGGACGGGTACACATAGTTGATAAAGGGAAAAGGCGGATTGCCAATCGCGTCCGTGGTCTTGTCAAAATTGGTGATGGCCAGAGCGGCCAGATACGCTGCCATAGGATACTGGGTACGCCAGAAGGTAAGTTTTCGGTTGTTGGGCAGGTTGGTTTCAGACATCAGGGTACCATTTGCTGCCACATGATATTGCGCCGGAGTATTGATTTTAAAATCAAACTTTTCTATTTTATCATTAAGGCTTTGCTTGGTGGGAAACCAGTCTTGTGCACCATAGGGTTCCGAAAGCGTAGAAAGTACTGCGACGGAATTCTGTGTAGTGGTGGTAAATGCGTTCTGACCCATAGCCGGTGCTCCGGAGTAGTGAATGGTCAGCGAGTCCAGCACATTGGGCGCCAGCGGCGCATGAAATAATACCCGGACTTCATTTCCGGGCAACTGCTGAAACCCTACGGGATTTCCATGATGGGTGACCTGGGAGACGGTAAGTTGTGTAGTGAGGTCAAAATAAATATCGGCCGCAGGTGCATTGGGAATAAAATGCGAGGTCACACTCCCGCTGATCTGGTACATTTCGGGATTCAGCATCAGATCCAGCCGCTGATAACGTAAATCATAGTTAAGCGTGTTAGGATTCACATTTCCGATAGGCATTTTATACGCATGCGATTTTGCTTCCTTTGCCACGAGCTGACTGTGGTCTGCATGGGCATTTTGGGCAAAAACAGCGGCCGAAATAAATGTTAAACAGCATAAAAATATTTGCTTCATTCAGAAAAATTTATAGAGAATAAAGATACAAAAAAACCCTTCACGATATGAAGGGCTTCATTTTAATTTACATTTAATAACGGACGTTCAACCTATAGATTATATACCGGTTCCAGAATCCGTTCCATCCGGTTTTTGACCTGATCTACAGAACCAGAATAGTTATTGACCATCAAAGAGAAAACCAGGGTTTTCCCGGAATTGGTTTTTAAGTATCCGGCCAGGGTTTTCACTTTGTTCAGGGTACCTGTTTTGGCAAATACCTGTCCGTTTCCGGCTCCGGGGAAAGAACGCTTCAGGGTTCCGGTCTGTCCCGCAATGGGCAGGGAATCAAAGAATGTTTTATAGAATTTGGTTCCCATAATTCCGGTCAGGTATTTTACCTGAGCAATAGGGGTTACTTTATTGTTGCGGGACAATCCGCTTCCATCAAAATAATGGAGTCCTTCCATATCAAACCCGATGGTTTGCAGATGATTTTCCACTACTTCTCTGCCCGATTCCAGCGACTGATCGCCTTTTTTCTGGAATCCCACCATTCTGAGCAGTGATTCAGACAAGGCATTGTCACTTCTCTGGTTGGTATCATGTACAATTTCTGCCAGTGTGGGCGATTTATAAAAGGTAATGAAATTTCTTGGTTCCGGATCGGAGTCAGTCATTTTGGTTTCTACTTTTCCGCTCACGGCAATTCCATTTTTCACCAGCGCTGTACGGAAGGTATTGGCCAGAGAAACCGGTGCATTAGGAAGTTTGGTTGTCATTGCGCCACCGTCAAATTTTTCAGCATAGACCATTTTATTGATATAAGGCGAGATATAGAAATAACGCGTATTTTTCTTATCAAACGGGCTGGCTTTTTTGGCAATCAGCTTTTCATTTGCCGGGTTAATGTTGGCTGTGGTTCCTACCGGCAGATAGTAATTCTGATGTTCCAGCCATACTATATTCTGCGGCAGAAAGTCCATTTTGTTTTCTTTGAAGACCGCATTCTGAACAATCACATTACCGTTCACTTTTTTGATGCCTCTGTTCTTCATAGCCGCTACAAAGTCCGAACTGATCGTTCCATAAGTGCTGGAGCCCGCTTTGCCCGTTCCGATGGAGGGATCGCCGCTTCCCACAATGTAGATATTACCGTTCAGCACCCCGTCTTCATCCACCTCACCGGAATGCTCCAGCTGGGTAATCCATCTGAATTTCTCACCCAGCAGACTCAGAGCAGTCTCTGTAGTAAGCAATTTTGTAGTGGATGCAGGGATAAAAGAATCAGTTTCGTTGTATGAAGAAATTACTTTTTTGGTCTTCGGGTCATAAATAACGAATCCCCAGTGCGCATTTTTCAGCACAGGGTCATTCATCATGGTATTCAGGTTAATATCAATCAGTTCCCGGGCAGAAAGTACAACTTTTTCTGCGGTTGCGGTACTGCTCGAAGGTAAACTGCCGGACTGGTTTTCATACATCACCGGGTATTGCTTCACAGAAGTGTTGGTCATTTGCGCAGCAATAAACCCCGAAATCGCAAAAGCGGTCGCGGCTATATATTTTTTCAGGTTAATCATCATAAATTTTACTACTTTTCTGTTTGATTATTCTGATGTTCTATGGTTAAAATTACATAAAACATCTGAATGACCAAATACGTAACGGGCCAAAAGTAGAAATTATTGTTGAAAATCAATGAATTGAAACTGGTAAAAGACTTTAACCTTTGTTAAAAATTGTTAAAAATCAACGATTATGCTGAGTTTTATGCTTCGGTAAGCGGTGATTTCCTGGAATTCTTCCAGACTTTTCGTTATATAATTTTTGAATTCATTATACTTTTTACCACGTGGAAACTTGAGCAGAATCTGATACTGATATAGGAGATTGATTCTGGCTACAGGAGATTTTTCTGGCCCCAGCACACATTCCGGAGGCAAAAATTTGCGCAGCACCGAACCCAGAAATCGGGATGCCCGTTCCACCTTATCTTCGCGCCGGTGCTTTAATTCTATGAGTATGGTTTTGGTGAACGGCGGATAGTGAAATTTCTTTCGTTCCTGAAGAAGATATTCATAAATTTTATGCGGACTGGATTCCCTGACCAACTGAAAAATAAAATGCTGAGGATTAAACGTCTGAATGACCACCAATCCTTCTCCCGAAACACGGCCTGCCCTGCCGGAAACCTGAGTGATTAACTGATACGCCCTTTCTTCTGCCCGGAAATCCTGAACATACAGCATGTGATCTGCCCGCGGAATGGCCACCAGTTCTATATCATCGAAATCCAGGCCTTTGGCAATCATCTGCGTGCCGACTACAATATCGGTGTCGCCGTTTTCTATTTTTTCGTACAGTCGTTCGTAGGCAAATTTCCGTCGCATGGAATCCACATCCATCCGGTCAGTCTCTGCCTCAGGCAGCCGCGCAGCTATTTCCTCATGCATTTGTTCTACGCCTATACCTTTGGTGTTCAGATTCTCTGAGGTACACTTGGGACATACCTTCGGCCTTGAAGTTTTGTGACCACAATAATGGCATTTCAACTGATTGTCATATTTATGATAGGTCATGACCACATCACAGTTACTGCAGTAAGAAACATATCCGCAGGTTTCACATTCCACCACGTTGGCATAGCCACGGCGGTTATGCAGAACCATGGTTTGTTTTTTACGATCCAGATTTTGCTGCAGCAGTTCCAGTAGTTCCTGAGAGAAGTTACCGTAGAGTTTCTTGGTCATCTGGGCCTCCTTCAGGTCTATAATCAGAAAATTGGGTAATGCAACATCCCCGAAACGCCGCGTAAGCGGAACCCACTTCAGTTTGCCTTTCTGTGCCAGCCAGTAGCTCTCTACAGAAGGCGTGGCCGAACCTAAAATAACGGGAGCATTATACAAACTGCCCAGCATCAGACTGGAATCTTTCGCATTGAAATAAGGCGCTGTATCTTTTGACCGGTATGCTGCATCATGCTCTTCGTCCACAATCACTAAACCCAGATTCTGATACGGAAGAAAAAGCGCTGCCCGTGTGCCAATCAGGATTCTGATTTTGCCGCTTTTCACGTTGCGCCAGACTTCCACCCTTTCGAAATCGGTCAGTTTCTGATGATAGTAGCCGAGTTGTGTTCCATATTTTTTCTCCAGCCGCTGTGCAATCTGTTTGGTAAGTGATATTTCCGGCAACAGTAAAAGTACATTCCTGCCCTGAGCAATGGTATCTTGTATTTTTTCCAGGTATACATGGGTTTTACCCGAACCGGTTACGCCATGCAACAAAACATTTTTTTGCTCTGCAAAGGCTTCATCTATGGACTGTACGGCATTCTTCTGTTCTTCGGTGAGTTCCTCCAGTGCTTCCCTTTCGCCCTCATAACTCTGCAAACGATCCTGCTGAAGATAGTATTCTTCTGCAAGACCTTTTTCAATTAACGATTTCAACTGTCCCAGAGCAAAATTCCCTTCTGCAAATAACTGTGATTTCCTGATGGGCACATCCGGTTCTTCGGTTTGTTTTTCCAGCAACAATAAAAAAAGTTCCTGTTGTTTTGGCGAGCGTTTCAGCCGGGTCAGAATTTCGGGCAGCTGGTGGCTCAAGACCTCGTTCTTCAGGCGGACATACGCTACTTCTTTGGCTTTATACTTCTCGGCCACTTTTTCATCTATCTCAATATATTGAAGATCAATGAGTGACGATATAGTTCTGATGATTTCCTTTTTCGGTATAAAGGCTTCTATTTCAGTGAGGTTAATCAGTTGCCGTACTTCCAGCGCCTGCATCACATACATTTCATTGGCATCCAGAATCTGAAAATCCACCATCACATTCGCTTTCTGTTTCAGATAGGTTTCGCTCTCCAGTTTCAGAGATCCGGGAAATGAAAAACGGTATATTTCTCCCAGGTTACAGAGATAGTAATCTGAAATCCAGACCCAGAAGTCCAGTTGTTCCGCAGGGACAATGGGCATTTCATCCAAAATGCTGATGATCTCTTTGGGTATAAATCCTTCCGGTTCATCCTGATGCAGACTGAAGACAATTCCTGTAAAAATTTTATTGCCCCGGAAAGTCACCAATACCCGCATCCCAGGCTGAATCTGAGGCATCAGTTCGGCCGGAACAGCATAGGTGAAGGTTCCTTTCAGATTGAGGGGAAGAATGATCTGGGCGAAATTCAATTTTGATGGTCTTGAAAAGATTGGAATTTACAAATTTAATTAAAATAAAGAAAGCGTTCCCCATTCGTGAAACGCTTCCTTTGGATTTCAACAGAGTATTATCTGTTTTTTCTTCTCTGCAATTCTTTGCTGATTAAGATTAGTTCGCGCCCTGTCTGCCCTGCCACAGAAGTATTTTCCTGTGCTCTGCGGGTAAGGTAAGGCACCACATCCTTTACCGGTCCGTACGGCAGATACTTGGATGCATTATATTTCTGTGCGCCCAGAAAATAAGTGATATTATCGCTCATTCCGTACAGCTGACCGAAGTGTATACGCGGGTCATCATTCACCAGACCTTTTTCCTTCATCTTATCCATCACCAGTTCGGTAGATTTTTCATTGTGGGTTCCGAAGAACGCGGCAACTTTGTCCAGATGCGCCATTACAAAATCTATGGCTGCATTAAAATTCTGATCTGTGGCTTCTTTTGTAGGTTGTATGGGATCCGGGTATTTCATTTCGGCGGCGCGCTCTCTTTCTTTTTCCATGTACGCTCCCCTTACGAATTTATAACCAATAAAGTAATTTCCGTTTTCGGCACGCTTCAGATCTTCTGCCATATACTCCAGCCGGCCGGTACGGTACATTTGTATGGTATTCCACACGATCGCTTTTTCTTTATTGAATTCGGCCATCATTTCATTCACCAGGTCATCTACAGCCGTCTGAATCCAGGATTCTTCCGCATCAATCATGATGACCACATTGCGCTCATGAGCCAGTTTGCATACTTCATAATAACGGTTGCGCACGCGGCTCCATTCTTCTTTCTCTGAAGTAGTCAATGCCGCACCGGCCTGTACTTCCTGATAAAGCTTAAACCTCCCGAAGCCGGTGGGTTTGAAAACCACAAATGGAATTGCTGGATTTCCCTGAGCAAACTTAATGTTCTGCTTGATTTCTTCGCAGGTATGGTTAAAGGTTACTTCATCTTCTTTTCCTTCTATGGCATAATCAAAAATGCTGCCTATATGACTTTTGAAGAGTTGTTTCACCACTTCCATGCTCTTTTCCCGGGTCTCGCCTCCTACAAACTGTTCAAACAAAGTCTTGCGGACAATGCCTTCTACAAAAGGAAATTTATTATGAACGGTGAAGTTCAGTATCTTGATTCCAAGATCGGTAATAACCGGCTGTTCGATGGTTTTAAACATCCAGTACGCTTTTTTCAGTTGCTCCGTAGATTTGTCCTGAAATGCTATTTGAGTATCGTTAAAGATTGACATGATATCGGGAATTATTTGCCAAATTTAATAATTGTTGGCGTTATAAAAAAGAGGTTTCAGTACTTCATCATAATCCCGTCTGCAAGCATGGCCAGAATACCGGCAAAAATCCAAAGGCGGAATATATTGAGTACAATAAATTTAGATTTCCTTTTGCCGTCTTTCAGGAGAAATACTGCAGTCACAAATAACGGTAAAGCGCCCAGAAAATACCAGCCCAAAATACGTCTGATGCCCAGCCATTCAGCAATTACGAGTGAAACTCCAAATGCTGTAGCCAGCAGAAAAAACACGATATTCCGGCTTACCTGATCCCCGAAAAAATTGGGCAGTGTGCGGTACCCGAAGATGAAATCCACCCGTTTGGTGAGCATGTCTTTTATGATATCTATCAGTAAAAGCATGATGAACAGAAAGGCTGCCATCATGAATACTTTCAGGGAAAACGTACGGTAATAGACCAGCATCCCGAAAAACGGATAGAGGGTAAGCGCTACGAATGTAAAGTTATTTACAATCAGTATTTTGCTGAGCTTGTGACTATAAAACCACATCATAAACTGATAGATGAGGAAAAATACCAGAACCCGCCAGGAAATGAGTCCGGCAATGCCCAGGGACACCACGTTCAGAAGCAGATAGGCATAGAGAAAATACTTTTGCTTCAGGAAACTTTGTACCCGGGAGCGGAAAGGTTTGGCCAACTGATCCTTCTCCCGGTCATAAAACTGATTGATGATGCCACCGGCCAGAATACTGAGCACCGTGCAGAATACAATGCCATGGATGCGGAAATCGAAAGCAAACTGCCGTAGACTTTCTTCCTGATTAAACAGAAAAAAAATGGAAACATAGAGTGCGAAGGTCAATAAAAGCGTCACCAGAACCCGCGCTCCTACAATGAAGCCCACCAACTGTACAATTCTGTAAAAGATGGGATTTTTCATAAACAGCCGGTCATTTTTTGGCGGAAATTATGGATTGGAACGGTCTAAAACCTGTAAATTACTTCTTTCTGAAAACCATCGAGCATTTTCTCTGCTTTGGCGTAATCTCTGGTAAACCCCAAAATATACCCGCCACCACCGCTGCCGCAGAGTTTCAGATAATATGCATTGGTATCCAGTCCTTTTTTCCAGGCATTGTAAATCCCTTCCGGAATCATGGGTTTAAAATGTTCATAAGCCCAGACAGAAAGATTCTTCAGGTTGCGGAAAAACGGATTCATTTCTTTTTTCAGAAAGGCATCAATACAGGCATTGTTATAACGGATGAACTCTTCCTTCAATGTTTTGCGGAAACCTTCGGTCTTCATTTTTTCAAAGAAAATCTGAACCATAGGTCCGGTTTCGCCGGTTATTCCGGAATCAATAAGGAAGATGGCTCCTTTTCCGGTTTCGCCCTTTGGGATGGAAACTTTATCTACATTCTCTTTATTTTCTATGAGAATGGGAAGGTTCATAAAGCAAATCAGCGGATCTATGCCGGAACTCCTGCCATGAAAATAGCTTTCCAGCAAACCGAAAACTTTTTTCAGTTCTTTCAGTTCATCCTTGGAGATGGTTTCCGGATTGTATTTTTTCAGTGAATATTTTGAAAACACAGCAGCCACCAGTGCCCCGGAGCTTCCCACGCCATATCCCTGCGGAATATTGGAATCAAAAAAGAGTCCGGCGGCGATATCCTGCTCAAAAGCAGCCACATCCAAAGTATAATCTGCGGGCAGTTCCAGCTGTTTCAGATAGGTCAGATATTTATTCAGATGCCCATTAGACTTCACTTCAAATTCCGATTGTGATTCAGAAAACTTCAGTGTTCCTTTGTAAAAACTGTAGGGTACCGTCAATCCCTGAGAATCTTCAATAATCCCGTACTCTCCGAAGAGCAGAATTTTCGCGTAAAATAAAGGGTTGGTCATCTTGTGTCTGGTCTGGTTGTGTGTTGCGGCAAAGATACGAAAACAGATTCAAATCTTCATTAACATATCAGCATAAACCGGGCCATAAAATTATTAATTTTTCAAATTACAGTACATCACGGTTGCTGGTCATTTTCACTTTCAGGAAACGGATTAAAACCAACCCCACAGCAAAGAAAACACTCATGGACAATGCTGCGTACCTCATATTGTTGAATTTCTCGATCAATGTGGCAAAAATGAAGGTTCCCAGTATAATCGCCAGTTTCTCCAGCACATCATAAAAACTGAAATAGGTGGTATTATCATTACTCTCTTCCGGTAATAATTTGGAATAGGTGGACCGGGACATGGCCTGCAATCCTCCCATCACCAAGCCTACAATGGCTGCCACTCCATAAAACTGATATTCTACATACGGATTCTCTTTATTCAGGAAATAGGCAGAAAGGCACGCCACAATCCATAATACAATGGCTATGGAAATCACATTTTTGTTACCGATTCTGCGGGATAATCTGGAAAAAATAATCGCCCCGATGATGGCCTCAATCTGAATGACCAGCAAAGTACCAATGAGTTTGCCCTGATCCAGGTTGATTTCACTTTTGCCAAAGAGCGTAGCCATGAGGAAAATGGTCTGCATCCCCACGCTGTAAAAGAAAAAACTGGAGAGGAAGAACTTCAGGTTGGTATCTTCAAATAAGGTTTTACCTACTTTGAACAGCTCCCGGAAACTTTCTTTGGCTACATCCAGATAAAAACGGATATTATCTTTCAAAACCACCCAGAAACCACCCAGTTCCTCATGCTTTTTAAAGATATTTTTATAATTGAGCAAAACCAGATCTTTCGGCAACTGATCCTTCACCATGCCGAACTGCGGAAGATGACGGAAGGTGTACTGCGAAAATCCAAACCACCAGGCTCCGGTCAGCAGAAAACTCATGCGGGTATAGATCAGACGTTGTTCCTCATCCTTTGCCACCACCATAATCAGGATAAGACAAATAACCACCAACACCACAGAACCTATATAGCCGTACACGTAACCTCTGGCCGAAAGGGCATCCTGTTTGTCGCGGGTGGCAATATCCGGCAAAAACGAATTATAAAAAACCAGACTGCCCCAGAATCCCACACTCGCCATAATGCTGAACAGCAACCCAAGGAATACATTCTGCATTCCCGTAAACATAGCCAAACCCATACATGAAGTGGCACCCAGATAACAGAAAAACTGCAGGAAGGATTTTTTATTTCCGATGGTATCTGCCAGTGAAGACAGGAACGGAGATAATAAGACTACAATAAAAAACGATATGGTAAGGGAATACCCGTAGATGGCATCGGGGTGATACGTCTCCCCGAAAAGCTGAATTTTGTGACGTACCGGCACACTGATCCATTCGCCCGTCTTTTCTACAAACTCTTTTTTCTCTGTAATGGTGGTCAGAATAGCGTAATAAATGGGAAATATGGTGGAGGTAATCACCAGAGAATACACCGAATTGGCCCAGTCATACGTGGCCCACGCTTTCATAATTTTCGGATTATTCTTCACAAACTGCGGCTTCAGGTTTTCAGAATCAGACATTATATAGAGTATAGTTTAGACAAAAATATAAAATCCATTAAGAACTCAACTTATTTTTTGAATTCTTAATGGATGATAAAACAGATTGCGGTACAAAACCGGCGTCTTAGTTCATGTTTTCAATGACAATGGCACTGGCACCGCCTCCACCGTTACAGATGGCTGCTGCCCCGTATTTACCATTGTTTTGTTTCAGGATATTGATCAGTGAAACAATAATTCTGGAACCGGAACTTCCCAGCGGGTGCCCCAGAGATACTGCGCCTCCGTTTACATTTACTTTAGCAGCATCCAGACCCAAAATCTTATTATTGACCAGTCCCACAACAGAGAATGCCTCATTAAACTCAAAAAAGTCAATATCTGAGACCTCCAGACCGGCTTTTTTCAGTGCAATCGGCAGTGCTTTTGAAGGCGCTGTAGTAAACCATTCCGGCTCATGAGAAGCATCTGCATACGATACGATTCTGGCCAGAGGTTTAAGACCCAGTTCTTCCATTTTCTCTTTGGACATCAGTACCAAAGCAGAAGCTCCGTCATTCAGTGTGGAAGCATTGGCTGCGGTTACGGTACCATTTTCCCGCTGGAATACGGTAGGCAATGTTCCGATTCTGTCAAAATTTACGGTTTTATACTCTTCGTCTTCTGCAAAAATAACCGGCTCTCCTTTTTTCTGCGGAATTGATACGGGCACTATTTCCTCATTGAACTTCCCTTCGCTCCACGCTTTAGCCGAACGTTTGTAGGATTCTATGGCGAAATTGTCCTGATCTTCTCTGCTGATGGTGTGTTCTGCTGCACATTTTTCTGCACAAACACCCATATGTACTTTATTGTACACATCGGTAAGCCCATCCAGCACCATACCGTCCTGCATTTTTACATCGCCCAGTTTGGTCGCATTTCTGGCATTATAATAATGCGGAACCTGAGACATATTTTCCATTCCCCCGGCAACAATCACTTCCTGATCTCCCGCTTTAATGGATTGTGTGGCCATCATCACGGCTTTCATACCGGAGGCACATACTTTATTGACTGTGGTAGATGGGGTTTCATTGGACAAACCAGCTCCCAGAGCTGCCTGGCGTGCAGGAGCCTGGCCTTCACCGGCCTGCAGAACATTTCCCATATAAACTTCCTGAACCTGAACTGGATCCAGATTAATCTTGTCTAAAGCGCCCTTGATGGCGGTTGCACCCAATTGAGTAGCCGGAACGGTGGATAAACTTCCTAAAAAACTGCCCATTGGCGTTCTGGCTGCCGATACGATGAATACTTCTTTCATGTGTATATTTTATATTTTTTTCAGTACGGCAAATTACGAAAAAAAACACACTTTAATCAAAGTGTGTTGCTGTTGGCTATGGTTGAGAAATCAGAAGCTGAAATTCACGAGTTCAATCCCGAATTGCAGGCCGTATTTGTTATTAAGTTGTGTACTTTTTTCAAAGACCGGTGTAAAATCTTTCTTCAGAAAAAGATTGATTCCACCGTAACCCACGCTGAATTTTCCACCGAAAAGGAAAGGATTCACACCATCACTCACTCTTTCCTGAACCACAATTTTATTGCTGACATCATTTGAATACCGGTATTTAATCCGGTTTCCTACTTTCACACCGCCATAAATTCCCAATCCTACGCGCAACTGGTTTTTGGTAGCATCCAGGTACTCGGTTCCCTCAAATTCAACATACTTTGGATTCAACACAAAATTGATTCCCACCGGAACTTCCAGATAATGTACCTGCAGGGTAGAATATTTTATATTGCCGGCTTCAAATGGCGCAATATACAGATGATCCGGAGTCTGGGCAAAAACCCTTCCCGCTCCCAGATCATACCCATCACCCCTGTAACCCAGGCCGTAATTGAAAAATACAGGGCTTTTAAATTTTCCCAGTTGTTTTTCACCGCGGTAGGTTAAACTCCAGGACATGCTTTGACCCAGGCGTACTTCAGATTTATTGTTAAAGAAATTAAAAGGGGCATCTTCATTGGTTAATGTAAGAAAACCGGCACTGAGCATCAGATCAGAAGTATTCAGCAAATCTTTCGGATGTTTGCTTTTCTCGTTTGGCCACTTCACGGTAACCACAGATTTAGACGAAGCTTTCAGGCCTTCTTCATTCCCCGCATTCATCACTGCAGCTTTTACAGCGTCTCTCGTAATCTGGTCCAGCTCATCTTTCTCAGCATTTACTTTTTCATTAATGGATTGTTCGTAGCGCTCAGAGATCAGGGTGCGCTGATTTTGTTTTTCAGCTTCGGAGATTTTGCCATCGCTGAATTTAGAATCCACTTCATCCAGTTCTACGTTCATTTTAATCTTTTCGGCGATTACGATACTATCAACTTTACCAGTATAATTCTTAATCTGTTTTTCCAGCACCGGAGTTTCCTGTGCGAAAGTCAGCGCTGCCACAGAAAAGGCCGCAGCTGCAAGAATCTTCTTCATTTTCATAATTTTTATATTTTTTCGGGTTAAGATATTGTCTTTCTTCTCTGCCCGTAAGGCAGAGGGATATTTTCGGGTGCGATGGTTGGTTAATGATCTTCTCCGTCGAAAACGGTAATACCAAAAATCTTAATAGTACCGGTACTTTGCCGGCGCTCCAGTTTACTCAGATCTATTTCTACCAGACGGCTTTCATTATGCAATACCTCACTCCGTTGATGGACTTCCCGCACAAACAAAAGTTCATCTGCAGTAATGTATGTGGAGTTGGATTTCGGAATCACATTTTTCACCGCCGCCACCATAGTTTGCTCTTCTTTTACCGTTTCAGGAAGTGATTGCAGTGCACTATTTTCCGTAGGAATGGCTGGCAACGGTTTTTGGGACACGACAACTGCAGGTGCTGGCGAGAGTGCAATTTCCGGATCAGTTTCTCTTTCAGGACGGTCCACAGGAATCACCGCTACAATTTGCGGTACTTCCTGACCCACCGGTACCTGTGAGGTGCCGGCGGCTCCCGGTTCCCCGATTGATGCTATGGTACTTTCTGTGCCGGCTGCAAGATTCGTCTCCCCTTCCAGCATCATTCTGGTGAACAACCCTATCGAAACGAGCAACAAAATCACTGCGGCAACTTTCCAGAAGCCATTATTTCTTCGAACTACCGGAGCTGTTCCGATTTCCTCCTGCTGGTTCATTTCCGCTTCGATTCTTTCCCAAAGATCCGGAGCAGGCGTTTCTGAGAGATGTTCGTACTCTGTTTTCAGTTTATTTTTTAATGAGTTTTTCATTTTTTTTCTGTTTAAAGTATTCCACTAGCCATTTTTTGGATTTACTGAGCTGACTTTTGCTCGTACCTTCAGAAATGTTCAGAATTTCTGCAATTTCATGATGCTTTTTATCTTCAAAAACATAAAGATTAAACACTACTTTATACCCCATGGGCATTTCTGCCAGAACATGTTCCACTTCAAATCCGGGAAAAAATTCTTCGTCCTCCTCCAGAAGATCAGCACTCAGTTCTTCTATACTTCCGGCATCATGGTACAGCAGATTTTTATTTTTTCTGATGAAAGAAATGGCATCATTGACCACAATTTTCCTTAACCAAAATGCAAACCCCGCTGCGTCCCTGCAGTCCTCAATTCTGGAAAATGCCTTGCAAAATGAAGTGACCACTACGTCTTCGGCATCCGGTGTATGGCCCACATAGGATTTAGCCACCGCCAGCATTCTTCCGGAAAAGCGCTCGTAAATATCTTTCTGTGCCAGCCGGTTCCGAGATTTGGCCAAAGAAAATATATGTGTAAAATCTTTTCGCATGGTAAGTTTCTATTAATAAGACGCACATTTTGTGAAAGGGTTGCCTCAAAATAAAAAAAAAATTACACTTTCGGCAAAAGTGTAATTTTATGTGTTTGATATTCAACTAATAAAGCACAATTAAAATAACAATCTTAGTGTTTAATCTCAGCCACATCTGCCGGCCGGTGTTTGTATTTGAACACTATGGCGAAAAGAATGGTAATAACCAGTGCATAACCGGCAAAAATATACCAGGAGGTAGTCCAGCCTTCCAGTTGTGCTGCCGGATCGGTCTGTGAATACACATAATGATTGACCACAGCACCGGCGGCCAGCATTCCTATAGTAGCTCCGAAACCATTGGTCATCATCATAAATACCCCTTGTGCACTGGAGCGGATGCTTTTATCGGTTTCCTTATCCACAAACAGAGAGCCTGAAACATTGAAAAAATCGAAGGCGATTCCATATACAATCATGGACAACACGAACATCCATACACCGGTACCGGGATTTCCGGCGCCAAACAGTGCAAAACGCAGAAACCATGCAAACATGGCCATCAGCATTACTTGTTTTATTCCAAATTTCTTCAGGAAGAAAGGAATCAACAAAATGCAAAGCGTTTCTGAAACCTGGGACAGTGAAATAAGCGCATTGGCATTATTGGCTCCCCATGTTGCCGCATACTCCGGGATTTCTTTAAAACTGGTAATAAACGGATTGGCATACCCGTTGGTAATCTGCAGCGACACGCCCAGAAACATGGAAAACACAAAGAAAATCGCCATCTTCTTATCTTTAAAGAGGCTGAAGGCTTTCAGGCCGAGCGCATCTGAGAGGGTTTGTTTCTCTTCGGATTTATTCACCGGCACATTGGGCAAGGTAAAGGAGTACAGGAACAGGAGCAGACCTAAAATTCCCGACACAAAAAACTGGCTGTAGCTGTTCTGAAAACTAGGAAAACCATTCTGGGCAGCGAAATTAAAACTCAGCTGTCCGTCCGGCATTCCGGCAAAGTTAACGAACAACATGGCGCAGATAAACCCGACTGTTCCCATGGTCCTGATGGGCGGAAAATGCCTGATGGTATCATAACCATTATTAACCAGAACTCCATAAGCCACAGAATTAGACAAGGCTATGGTGGGCATATAAAAGGCGACACTCAGTGTGTATAGACTGAATAATGTTCCAAAATCTACAGAAGTACCCGCGGTCATGCCGTAATATCCGGCACTGATGATGAAAACCCCGGCAAGCGCATGACACAAGCCCAGCAGGCGCTGTGCAGGCACCCAGCGGTCTGCTATAATACCCAGAATTGCAGGCATAAAAATGGAAACAATACCCTGCATGGCGTAGAAAAGCCCGATTTTTGGTCCCAGACCAATCGAGCTCAGGTAATTCCCCATGGAGGTTAAATAGGCACCCCAAACTGCAAACTGCAGAAAATTAAGGATGATTAATCGGAATTTTAAATTCATCGTTTATTTAAATTAGTTTAGTCTATCTTCTTTTTTCTCCTTTTGATTTCCTCCTGAATTTCCATGGCAGTATCATAATCCTCGTCCCGTACCGCATCATCCAGCAGCTTGGTGAGTTCTTCCATAGAGAGAGAGCTGATCCCCTGTGCAGCATCTGACTCTTCATAATTCTGTGCATCTGTTTTCTCCTCTATTTCCAGCAATATTCCAGCTTCGTTCAGGACGTCCATGGTGGTAAAAATGGGTGCTTCAAAACGAACGGCCATGGCCACGGCATCAGAAGTCCGGGCATCCAGTGCCAGGGTAGCGCCGTTCTGGTTATTAACCAAATTAATATTAGAGAAAAACACACCGTCTACAATCTGATAAATAACCACAGACACAATGGCATATCCTGCCTCCAGAATAAATTTGGAGAACAAATCGTGCGTGAGCGGGCGCGGCGGATGAATATCTTTTTCCAGTCCCAGTGAAATAGACTGTGCCTCAAAATTTCCTATAACTACGGGAAGTTTTACATTGGTCTCCTCGTGTTCCAACAGCAGTGCATACGCACCAGACTGGGTCTGGCTGTAAGAAATACCACGAATGACAAGTTCCTTTAAATCCATAATGACAAATATATACTAAAAGCCGGTTTTATTCCACAGAAATCCAATTTTTGATTGTTTTTTTAGTTTAAAACCTCCTTTTAATTTTTCTTAATGCTCTTTTGAAGGGCGATGGTAACCGTGTGAACCTGATTAATCCCCTAAGCAGTATCTAAAAATAATTAAAAAATTTCAACTGAAAAATTTTAGCAGGAGTTAAATGAAAGATTAACGTTTTAAAATAAAAAAATAAGCCTTATTGACCTGTTTACTGAAGACGCAGGAAGGATTCACCATGGAAAAAGTCCGGAATGATCCGGACTTTAGCATTAATGAACAGCCCTTCTTATCCTTTCAAGGCTTTGATTTTCTGAGTAAGTTCCGGAATAATCTGGAATGCATCTCCCACCACTCCGTAATCTGCAGATTTAAAGAAAGGGGCTTCTGCATCACTATTGATTACCACGATGGTTTTTGATGAATTGACCCCCGCCAGGTGTTGTATAGCTCCCGAGATTCCTACCGCAATGTACAGATTGGGAGCAATGGCTTTACCGGTCTGTCCCACGTGTTCTGTGTGCGGTCTCCACCCGATGTCTGAAACGGGTTTACTGCACGCCGTGGCAGCACCCAGTACTGAAGCCAGTTCTTCTATCATGCCCCAGTTTTCAGGACCTTTCATTCCGCGACCTGCAGAAACCACTACTTCAGCTTCTTTCAGATCCAGTGTTCCTGAACTCTGTTCGTGAGAAATCACTTTGGTATCTTCATTGGCTACGGTAAGCGCTTTCACTTCCTCTGTTCCGGATACCGGATTATTTTTAAGGCCGAAGGCGTTTTGTGATACCGTTACAATTACCGAATCACCGGTTGCTTTGGCATGCATAAAACCTTTGCCTGAGAAAACTTTTCTTTTTACCTGAAACGGATGTACACTTTGCGGTGCATCTACGGCATTGGTGATTAACGATGCATTTTTCATAACGGCCAGCATGGGTGCTACTGAAGATGCATCGGTAGTATGAGGAAAAACAGTAATATTGCCTGTTGCCACGTCATTTACTGCCTGTGCAAATGCTTTTGCTCCAAAAGTTTTCAGACCCTCATCTTCTATTCGGATCACGTGATTTGCTCCATATTGGTACAAAAGATCTGATGAATCCGTGGGGTTGATGGAAATTGCGGTTACGGTATCTCCGGCCTGATCTGCAATAACTTTTGCATAAGACACAGCCTCGAACGCTGCTTTTTTATAGACACCATTTATATTTTCTGCATATACGAATATTGCCATTTTTCTAATATTTTAAATATTAATTTGTAAATTAAATAACTTTCGCCTCTTCGTGAAGCAGTCTTACCAGTTCGTCCAGATTGTCCGGGGTAACCATTTTTACCGCTGCTCTTGGCGGCACTGCATCATAAGACACTCCTACCACTCTGGCATCAGATGCTACCGGTTCCTGCACCTGAAGCGGTTTTGTTCTGGCACTCATAATTCCTCTCATATTCGGGATGATCAGGTCTTTCTCATCTACCATTCCTTTCTGGCCGGCAATGACTGCAGGAAGTTTCACCGAAATGGTTTCTTTACCTCCTTCAATTTCACGTACGGCTGTTGCTTCTGCACCGTTTACGTCCAGTCCTACACAAGCATTCACAAAAGGCTGATCCAGCAATTGTGCTACCATTCCCGGTACAGCACCACCATTGTAATCTATGGATTCTTTACCACAAAGAATTAAATCATATCCTCCGTTTTTGGCTACCGCTGCAATTTCCTGCGCCACAGTGTAGCTGTCTTTTGCTTCGGTATTGATGCGGATGGCATCATTGGCACCTATGGCCAGTGCTTTGCGGATTACCGGTTCTGTAGCGGCATCTCCCACATTCAGCACGGTAACTGTAGCACCAGCAGATTCCTGCAGTTTTACTGCTTTGGTCAGGGCAAATTCATCCAGCGGATTGATTACCCATTGGATTCCATTTTTGTCAAAAGCAGATTTATCTGCTGTGAAATTAATCTTGGAAGTAGTATCCGGAACACTACTAATACAAACTAATATTTTCATTCTGATGTATTGTTTATAATTTTGTTAAAGATAGTCAAAAAGTGCTATGCATGCATAATAATTACAGGGAATTACTATTTAAGGCATTAAAATTATGAAAAACTTCAAAGGTGTGCAATTCCTAGGATTTTAAATCTGGGCGCGTGGCACGGAATTCTATTTTACTGGGCAGAACCCGCGGGTTCATCTGCAGGACATTCAGTACCAGATTTCCCATATCTTCCGGCTGAATTTTCCATGCATCATCATCAGAAGGAATATTCCCGTTAAAATAGGTTGCAACGGAGCCGGGCATGATGGTAGTGACTTTAATATTGTACGGACGCAGATCAATCATCGCAGCCTGAGTAAATCCGGTAACGGCAAATTTTGTAGCGTTGTATCCGCTTCCGTTTCCAAAAAAATTGGTCCCGGCCAGACTGGAGATGGTGATGTAGTAGCCTTCGGTTTTCTTCAGTTCTTCTACAGATGCTTTCAGCGAATGAAAGACGCCGGTGACATTGGTATCCATCATGGTGTTCCAGTCTTCCAGGCTCAGCTCATCTACCGGAGCAAATATTCCGAGACCGGCATTGGCAATTACACCATCCAGTCTTCCGAACCGGCTTATAATTTCCTGTACGGCATGCTGTTCATCACCAAAGTTACGAACATCTGAAACCAGACCCAGGACATTTCCGGAAATTTTCCGGAGTTCAGATTCTGCGGTCCGCACATCGTTTTCGCGCCGCCCGGAAAAGGCAACCGAGAAGCTATTTTTCAGCAGGATTTCTGCTATTCCCAACCCGATCCCTTTGGTACCGCCAGTTATATAAATCACTTTGTTTTCCATGGCCTAAAGATAAAAAAAAGCCCCGATAATCCGGGGCTTGAACTTGAGAAGTTATTGAACTTATTTCTTAATGAATTTATCTGAAAATTCTCCTTTGTCTGTTTGTACGGTGATGATGTAATTACCATTTTGAAGTGCAGACACATCAATCTGAGAATCTTTCACCCGTACGTTGATTTTCTTGCCGCTCATATCATAGATTGCAGCAGATTTGATACGATCTTTTGTTTTGATATGTAGAACATCTGTAACGGGATTAGGATAGATTGAAACCATATTGGCAATTTCTGCAATCTCCACAGTAGATAATGATGCCTCATTATTAATCGCAATTCTATCTATAAAAGCACTGCCCGCATAATTATCATGAACAAATCTCATTTCTGTGAAAGGATATTCTTGAAAGAATGCACCTGAGAAAATCTGCGCTCCATTCAGATAATAGGTCAAGCCATTAGCTGTTCCTTCTATTTTTACACGGTACCAAGTATTGGGAGCCCAAGTTCCTGTAGTTGTAGCAAAAGACGAGGTAGTACCTACGGTCTGAGCAGCCAGAATAGCACCAGATTCAGAGAAACGTAATCTGATTACGTACACACCACCAGTAGGACCAGCCCCTACAGTTTGAAATTCATAAAGGGATGAATTAGCGGTTTGTTCTGTTATTTTAATGTCAAAAGAAAGGACGAAATTATTATACGGAATAGAGGAACCAATCTGTTTGAAAGCGCCCACGATTGGGTTTGTCTGCCCAGGAAAAGCAGCCTCTTTGGTGATTTTCAATGATTGCGAACCAGATACAAAATCTTCGGTACTAATTGTTTGATTGGCGATATTAGGTGAACCTGCTCCCGTACTTGTGGTTGTCCAGCCTTGCTGACCATCTACATTACCAACGGTATATCCCTCCGCGGACTCAAAAGAAATAAGTGATTGTGCAGAAATAAAATGTGCTGCCACTACACATAAACCTAATAGAACTTTTTTCATGTTGTTATAATTAAAATGTTATTGCTGTAAAAGTAAGAAAAAAAAACAAATAGTAACAAGGGTTTGGCATCACATACTGTTTAAAACATAATATCCCGAATTCTGTCGGGATATTATAAATAAAAAGTAGAAATTACTTTTTAATGAACTTCTCAGAAATCTTACCTTTTTCTGTCTCAATGTTAATAATGTAAGATCCCGGGATCAATTCTCTTACATCTACTTTATTATTGATGACTCTCACTTTCAATTGTTTTCCGCTCGTATCATATACAGAAACCGATTTAATTCGTTCATTTCCTGTTATGGTAATATAGTCTGATGCCGGATTCGGAACAACAGATGTTTTAGATAACAGAGTTTCTGATGTACCCATAGTGGCTCTGGTCACACTGAATGTATCAATTCCAATAATATCAGAGTTAGTACCTGCGGGACCTGCATCAGTCACATGATATCTGAAGGCAAACTTTGCCGGTACCGGAGTTGCCCCCACACCAGCCACGGTAAAAGTATATTGGGTCCATGCTTTAGGATATACAAACCCCTGTGCCAGATTGGGATTAATGGTGACTCCCAAGTTTGTAAAACTTCCCACATCTGTAGGACCTCCAGTGGGAACTACGGCTGTTGCAGCAGTACTGTACCGTACTTCCAGTCTGTCCGGATAGTCTGTAGTTCCGTCTGTGCCTTTTCTTGTATAAATGGACACTACATCACCATCCTGAACATTGACTACGGGAGTAATCAGCCAGTTGCTAATGGTTCCGGTGTTTGTACTGGTATAATTGACTATTGCAAATGAATTTCCGCCACCGGCATGACCGTCAGGAATTCCGCCACCACTTCCGAAAATAGCAGCAGAAGTTGCTGTATAACTAGCTTTTGACCATAAAACCGGCGTTGTAGGAGGTGCCGTACTTTGATTGGTCATAATCCAATCCGCCGAAAAGGCGACATCAAATCCATATTCATAAACTGTGGTCTGAGCGGTGAAAAATGCAGAAACAAAAATGCCTGCAGAAAATAAAATACGTTTCATAATTTGTAATATTTTGATTGTTAATGTAGTAAAGGTAAAACTTTTATTGGATATGACAATATGTTTTTATGAATGAACACAATTAAGTGAAAAAAAATCCCGGCGCCGGGCCGGAATTCACTCGCAAATAATTGACATCTTATTTTTTAATGAATTTTTCGGTAACTGTAGTTTTATCCGTTTCGATAATGATCAGATAAGTACCGGGGGTAAGTGACTTCACATATACTATATGATCCGAAGCGTTTACATTTACTTTTCTTCCAGACGAATCAAATACGGTTATGCTCTTAATCTGATCTTTAGTCTTGATATTCAACACATCTGAAGCAGGATTTGGATACACTGACACGCTCACATCCTTTCCACGCACCTCGTTTGTAGCCAGCGGAGCCATGGTCGTTACTTTGACATCATCTACCATAAACATATAATTATCTGATGAAACACACTGTATGGCTACCCGTACCATTTGCCCGGAATAATTATCAAGATTATAAGTCTTCAGTTCCCAGTTCGGATAAGGCGCTGTAAGCGGAGTTGCTCCGGAAATTATGGTAAAGTCTGCCGCTGATGTTGGTGTGCCGGAACCGACATACACCCCCACTTTATAGGTTTCCAATCCATAACTACTGCTCAGTGATTTCACCCAAAAAGTCAGTTCGTTTCCGGATGTTCCCAATTGTAATGCAGGCGAAATAAGCCAGTCATTATTTCCCGGGACAGTAGCAGAGGGAACTGCATTCCATGCCGCAGCATATTTAGAACCTCCGTGAGGATCAAAATTTCTCAGTTCATCTAACGGGTCTGTTGAATTTGTCACTCCGGCAGCTGTGGGATTGAAAATCTGAAAAGCCATAGGCTGATGCACATTGGGCCAGGTGGGATTTGCAAGACCACCCGAATAAGTTGGCAATAAATCAAGATCCAAAGTGAGCCAAGATCCAAAACCGGTAATAGCGAAATCTGTATAACTTTCAAAACCTTCGTCCAGAAGAGTAGTTTGTGCCTGAGCGCATACAGCACCGCCCAGCATTAATGAGAATAAAAGTCTTTTCATAATAATAGTAAGTTTACTTTAGTAAAGTTAAAACATTTATTCAATATGACAATACAGTTTTACATATAATCACAATTATGCGAAAAAAAATCCCGGCACCGGGCCGGGAAAATGATATGTGATCTGCTTCATTTAAAATTACTGTGCGTAATTCTCAAAGAACAGCGGAATACTTTCTATACCTTTATAAAAATTGAACAATCCGTAATGTTCATTCGGCGAGTGAATCGCATCACTGTCCTGCCCGAAGCCCATCAACACAGATTTGGCGCCCAGCACATCCTCAAACATCGCTGTAATCGGAATACTGCCACCACTTCTGTACGGCAAAACCTCTGTACCGAATGCGGTTTCCATGGCTTTTCTGGCCGCCTGAAACTCCTTGGTATCACTTGGCAATACATAGGGCATACCGCCATGATGAGGCGTGACTTTCACTTTCACGTTATCCGGAGCAATCTTTTCGAAATAATTTTTGAATTTCTCAGTAATCTCATCCGGTGTCTGATAAGGAACCAGCCTCATGGAAATTTTAGCAAAAGCCTTGCTTGGAATTACGGTTTTGGCACCCTCGCCGGTATAGCCACCCCAAATCCCGTTACAATCCAGCGTAGGGCGAATGGATGTGCGCTCCAGTTTGGTATAACCTTCCTCTCCTTCCACTCCCTTCAGACCTATGGATTCCATAAACTTTGCCGGGTCATCTTTCAATTTATTCATTTCGGCACGCTCCTCAGTAGAAACCTCCAGCACATTATCGTAAAAACCGTCGATGGTAATTTTGCCCTTCTCATCAATCAGTTGTGCAATCATGCGGCTCAGCACATGAATGGGATTGGGAACTGCACCGCCATACAGACCGGAGTGCAGATCTCTGTCCGGCCCTTCTACCTCTACTTCCACGTAACTAAGACCACGAAGTCCGGTGGTTACAGTAGGCTGTTCCCGGGAATAAAGTCCGGTGTCCGAAATCAGAATACAATCGCAGGCCAGTTTCTCCTTATTTTCGGTCACCCAGCCGGCAAGACTCACAGATCCCACTTCTTCTTCCCCTTCTATAATGAATTTCACATTACAAGGCAGGGAATTGGTTTGCATCATGGCTTCAAAGGCCTTTACATGCATAAAGAACTGCCCTTTGTCATCAGCAGAACCTCTGGCAAATATGGCACCATCAGGATGGATTTCTGTTTTCTGAATGTACGGCTCAAACGGTGGTTTATTCCATAATTCCAGCGGATCCGGCGGTTGTACATCATAATGACCATACACCAGAACGGTGGGCAAATTTTTATCAATGATTTTTTCTCCGTAAACAATCGGATTTCCCGGGGTTTCACAAACTTCCACCTCATCTGCTCCGGCGTTTTTCAGGTGATTGGCTACTACACCGGCACATTTCAGCACCTCATCTTTGTACGCAGGGTCTGCAGAGATAGACGCTATTCTGAGCAGTTCAAAAAGTTCGTCTATATAACGTTGTTTGTTTTCTTGAATGTATTTCAGTGTTTCTTGCATAGGAATAAATAAACTAAGTTGATAATCATGTGAATCTTTCTGCGTTCTGCAGAAAAACAATGACGTAAAAATACGAAAAAAGCCCTGCACCGGCAAGGCTTAAATTGTTTCGGAGGACAGTCTGTCGCAGGACTATGACTACTGCGCAGAGTCTATAACGGCTGCAGGAACTGCCAATGCAGCAGCACTGTCTGTAACTACGACAACTTCTGCACGTTCTGCTTCTGGCTGTGCGGCTCTTGTTTCATGAGTATCATAGCGTTCTACATCATCTCCCATTCTTAATACACCCTGATTTCCGCCGGCAGCCACTTTCTTACAGCTTACCACGAACGCTGCAGCAGCCAATACCATTACCAATTTTTTCATATCTCAATTATCTTTATTAATATTTTGTCCAAAAATAAGAAATATAGATTGTCTGCACAAAATTTTCACTTTGATTTCAGGATAATTTTCCCGGATTGCGTCTGCGTGAAAATCAGGTAGCGGTTTCCACCGTCCGAAATCTTATATTTTTTCCGGATTTGATCCGGAGTCAGCGGATGGTTTTTGGAGATGATATTGAATTTTTCGCCGCTACGAATCTCTCTGGCTTCTATAGCTTCTACCTCAAGTATCCGGCCGGGAAATGTGGTCAATTTCTCATCTGAGGTATAGAAATGGGTATTGGGATGCAGTTTCTGGAGATTAAATGCAGCGGCTAAAGTCTGAAAAGCACCTGCTTTCAGCACTGCATTATTCGGAATATAAAGGAAATTCTGCACATTGGAATACGCTGCCGAGGCCGTTTTTTCGGCGTCGTAATTAAATAAGAACTCGGGCTCGTGGGTTTCCAGATTCACGCACCGGATCCGGAGACCATTGGCTTCTGATGCTTTTCCGGCTTTCAATATCAGTTCCTTCACATCGTTGCGCACGGCAATAATATCTATTTCAGTAATCCCGGGAATAACAGAAATCAGGTAACTGATGTCTATAAGTGGCGAAAGTTTCACCATAATCTGATTTGAAATAGCGGACAAATCTTTCCAGATTTCAAGAAGGTTGGGCGATAAATCTTCCAGAAGAAACTTTTTATGCAGCGCATCATCCCGCCGCGCAGGGTCCAGATACACCACGTCAAAACGACTATGGTTTTCAGAAATAAAATCCTGCAAATTCCGGTTGATGAAACGGGCTTTCCGGCCTAGAGTTTCCCAGTTATGCTGTACAATTTCCAGCAAACCGGGGTTCTGCTCTATCAGAACAACTTCTTCAAACTTTTCTGAAAGAAAGTAGGCATCAATGCCAAATCCGGAGGTAAGGTCTGCAAAGGTTTTCCCCTCTAATTCCTGCGCTTTCCACATGGCGGTTGATTCAGAAGAGGCCTGTTCCAGGTTCAGACCCGGCGGAAACACAATGCCCTCTTTCAGCAAAAACGGAAACTTTTTCTGCGCCACCTTGCGGCCTTTAACCTGCTGTGCAATTTCCTGCATGGAGACCCCTTCAAAAGGGGATTTTTTCAATAACAAAGCATGCAAATCCGAATTCAGATTTGCATGGATATATTGCTGAACCTCCGTATTTAATATAGCACTATTCAAATGATACTTCAATAGGTATTATTCATACATTGCCGACCAGCGTACGGCCTTAAGCGCAAAAGGGTCATATAATTCTTCCACAGATTTTGTTTTTTCTAGTTTCGGATAAAGGTTCACGCCAATGAGGCTGATTTTCCCGTCCTCTACCCATTGCTGTTCCAGCACTGCATGGTTATAAATTTCTTTCTGAATTTTCCCTGATTTGAAAAGTTCCGCGTAACCCCCTGCTTCCTCCATTTCCAGAAACGATTGCCAGGATTTTTCTGCAAACTGACGGGTAAGATCTTCTACCAGATAGCTGCCACCGGCCGCATCTTCAAAAACATTGATGATGCTTTCATAAGCCAGCACAATCTGTTGCTTAAAAGCAATTTCAGCAGAAAGACCATCTCCTTCTTCCATTTTGAAATCATGAGAAAACACCGCATCAGCACCTGCCACCATGGCCGCAGACATTTCCAGTGTAGAACGGATGAGATTATTTTCCGGATCATGAGCTGACTTGTTGCGGAGGGTATTTTCGGCAAAAATAAAGGGTATTCCCTCCCGGCCGTACTCTTTGAAAAGTTCATTAACTAAAAGTTTCAAGGCACGGATTTTGGCAATCTCAAAGAAATAATGACCACCCACAGCCAATCTGTATACCAGACGGTCCAGAATTTCAGCGCCAAATACCTCCAGCAGATCTTTAGTTTTAGAAAGTGCCAGTGCCAGTTGCTGAATAATTGACGCGCCCGCATTCTGATGCAAAGCAACATCAATACAGATATTGCGGCCGAAAGATTTTTCCAGGAGCTCTTTGGCCAGGTTTTCCTTCAGCACACCATCGGTATCATCAGAAAAAACATCAATTAGCGAAAAATACTGGTTGCTTTCTAATGGTGAGATATGCTCTGCCAGATCCTTATTGTTAATGAAAATCACTTTATCCTCCAGCATTTCCACATTCTGATTCAGCAGTATTGCGGAAACATTTTCATCCAGACTTGCGCTGTATTCTGCCACCAGATGGGTAGATTCTGCCACTTTCGGCAATGGCGACAGGCCGTCTTTGCTTTTACCGTAATAAGGTTTCACCAGGACACCTTCCAGATTATCCTTCTGAAGAGCGCCATACAAATCTTCAGATTTTAATTGTTTTTTAACTATATTTTCCCAGTCGGTCAATGATGTTTTTGCGAACATACTGCTGTATTTTATCCTGATAATTGATTAATTTTTCTTTGTAATTTCCGTGCTGTCTACCACCAGAATAAAGATTTCTTCATTTGGTTTTTTCATGAAATAATTCTCCCGTGCGTATTTTTCCTTTTCTTCCTTATTGTTCATGAGTTTTTTGTAAAAATCATCGTTTTTCCGGTATTCGGTTTTATAATACTCGAGTTGTTCCTCGTATTTTTTTATTTCCGAATTCATGTCATTAATGACCAGAAACGAGGTACTGTCAAAAAAAATCATCCAGACCAGAAACAAGAGTATGGTGACAAAATACTTATCAAGAATATACTTCCGGATAAACTTCACCACCGGAGATTTTGGCTTTATATCTTTAATTAACGGATCTTCCATGGTTAATGGACTTTTTTGAGCGTATTGTTGATTACGGTAGAAAGGAAATCAATAGCCACCGTGTTATGCTTCATATTGGGGACAATAAGATCTGCATGATTTTTTGACGGCTCTATAAATTCCTGATGCATAGGCTTCAGCGTGGTTTGATAGCGATGAAGCACTTCCTGCAGGTCGCGTCCGCGTTCCTGGGTATCTCTGCGTATTCTTCTGATGAGGCGCTCGTCTGAGTCTGCCTGCACAAAAACCTTCAGGTCATATTCTTTCAAAAGCTCTTTATTGCTGAGGACCAGAATTCCTTCCACAATCAGCACATTTTTCGGTTCTACCAGCACATGGTCTCCGGTTCGGGAATGCGTCACAAATGAATACACCGGCTGTTCTATAGTCTGGTTATTCTTGAGCATTTGAACATGATTCAGCAACAATTCAAAATCTATGGAATGCGGATGGTCGTAGTTCAGCATTTCTCTTTCCGTCAAGGTAAGGTGCTGGTTGTCATGATAATAATTATCCTGCGAAAGCACATTAACCCCCTCTGTGTTAAGTTGCTGCAGAATTTTGTTGACCACAGTGGTTTTCCCGGATCCGGTTCCGCCTGCAATTCCAATAACGAGCATATAAAATCTTTTGCACAAATATACTATTTTACGCTAATCAAACCGATACATCCATCATTTTTTGAATAAAACAACCGATTATTTAACTAAATTTGTCTCAAAGCAACTCTTATGAATCAGCGCAACTTTTTACTTTCACTGTTGATGATTTCCGGACTTTCACTTTCTGCTCAGGAACATCACCTCAGAAATATTCAAAAACTCACCTTTGGGGGCGATAACGCAGAGGCCTATTTCTCGCCGGACAGTAAAAAACTCACCCTGCAGGTCACCAATCCGCAACTTGGCGCTCACTGTGACCAGATTTATCTGCTGGATCTGGCAAGACGCAAAGGCAATGTGCAGGATCTGAATCTGATTTCCACAGGAAAAGGCAGAACCACATGCTCATTCTTTATGCCGGACGGCAAACATATTCTGTATGCCTCTACCCACGAAGCTTCTCCGGAATGTCCTGCCAAACCGGCGCCACGGCCTGATGGCAAATACCTGTGGCCTATCTATCCCGAATTTGACCTTTATATAGCAGACCTGAAAGGAAAAATCGTTAAAAAACTGACCGATACCCCGGGTTACAATGCCGAGGCTGTTCTCTCGCCAAACGGAAAATATATTGTATTCACCTCCATGCGCAGCGGTGATCTGGAACTCTGGCGGATGGATGCAGACGGCAAAAACCTGAAGCAACTCACTTTTGATCTAGGTTATGACGGAGGTGCCTTTTTTTCTCACGATTCCAAAAAACTGGTATTCCGCTCATCCCGTCCCAAAACACCGGAGGAAGTGAAAGAATACAAAGATTTGCTCAGCCAAAACCTGGTGGCTCCTACTCAGATGGAACTGTACACCATGAATATAGACGGTACCGGTCTGAAACAGATTACCCAACTGGGCAAAGCCAACTGGTCGCCGTACTTTCATCCATCCGACAAAAAAATTCTATTTTCATCTAATCACCATTCTACCCGCGGCTATGATTTTCATATTTACTCCATAGATATTGACGGAAAAAATCTGCAGCAAATAACTTATGAAAGTGAGTTCAATGCTTTCCCGATGTTCTCTCCCGATGGCCGGAAACTTGTTTTTTCCAGTAACCGGCAGGGCGATAAAGCCCATGAAACCAATGTGTTCATTGCAGACTGGGTAGATACCGATCCGAACGATATCCCTTCTGTGGATCACCTGCGTACCAACGTGCAATATCTGGCATCTGATGAACTTCAGGGACGTCTGGCCGGTAGTGCCGGTGAAAAAAAAGCAGCAGATTATATTGCTGCCAAACTGAAAAGCTATGGCCTGAAAACAGAAATTGAGCCGTTTGAATACTCCGTAAAACTGAATCCGCATGAGGAAAATTCTTCAGTCACCATTTCCAGCCGCAATGTGAGTGCGTATCTGGATAATCAGGCATCCAAAACCATCATCATTGGAGCGCACTATGACCACCTGGGACTTAATGAGCATCACAATTCTACCCAGATGAATGCGTATGGTCAGATTCATAACGGTGCAGATGACAATGCATCCGGAACCTCTGCTGTAATGGAACTGGCAAGAATGTTTTCTCAAAATAAGACCAAAGAAAAGGCCAATTACGTTTTTGTGCTGTTTTCCGGCGAAGAAGACGGCCTGATGGGATCCAAACATTTCGCTGAAACCGTAAAATCCCGCTACCCGAACGTAGTGACCATGATCAATCTGGACATGGTGGGCAGGCTGAATCAGGACAAAGAGCTTACCGTAGGCGGTGTGGGCACCTCGCCAGCTTTTACCGGGCTCATTCAGCGGTATAAACCTGCCGGCTATAATCTTGCCATAGACAGTTCCGGTGTCGGCCCCAGTGATCACACCAGTTTTTATCTGAAGGATATTCCGGTGCTCTTTTACTTCACAGGAACGCACGCAGATTACCATAAACCCAGTGATGATTCAGAAAAAATAAACCTGGAAGGACTGAGAACGATTACGAAATATGTACATGGAATTGCCGGCGAACTTGCCGAAACAGAAAAAATTCCTTTCACAAAAACCAAAGTTTCGCAAAGCCGTGCTGTTCCCAAATACAAAGTGACTCTGGGCATTATGCCGAGCTATGCAGACACCAAGGACGGACTGCATATAGATGGTGTTTCCGAAAACCGTCCTGCTCATGAAGCAGGCATAGAAGCAGGCGACATTCTGATAAAAATAGGTGAATGCAAGATTCAGGAGGTATATTCCTATATGGAATGTCTGTCAAAAATAAATGCCGGGGACGAACTTCCGGTCACGATTATGCGCAATGGTCAGCGCAAAGTTCTGGCAGTGAAATTCTGAGATCAGGTTTTCACCTTCAGCTGGTCTACAAACAGGATTTTGTAAATCAGCTCCTGAAAAAGTTCAGCATCATCGGTCTGGTTAGACCCCAGACCTTTGCTTTTCATATCCGTGTCACGCAGCAGCGAGATAATACGCGAGAGGTGCTTCAGCGGATAGTAGCGCGCAGCCTCTGCAAAATCTTTCACAAAATAGGGATTGACGCCCATGGCTCCGGCTAATTCCTGCTGGCTGGCTCCATGCATAGTATGGAAGATGATGAGATTTGAAAAATAGTTATACAGATTGCCCATCATCATAGGCAGGGGATTATTTTTCGGGCTTTTCCCGATATAATGAACAATTTGCATCGCCTTTGCTGCGTTTTTGGTTCCCAATGCTTTCTGAAGCTCAAACACATTATAATCCTTACTGATTCCAATGTGCTTTTCCACCATTTTACTGTCCAGTATTTCTCCTTCCTGTAAAATGAGTTTCAGTTTGTTGAGTTCGTTGGCTATGCGCGAAAGGTCGTTACCCAGGTACTCTGCCAGCAAATGCGAAATATTGGGCGCTGTTTGAATGCCCATGTTTGCGCATTCTTCTGCAATCCATCTGGCCAATTGATATTCCTTAAGGCTTTCGCTGAGATGCAGGTATTTATTTTTGGTTAAAAGCTTCGAAAATTTCCGGCGCGTATCAATTTTTTTATGCTTGTGGGCAAATACCAGCACCGTGGTTTCCACCGGATTCTCTATATAATGTTCCAGCGCCGGAACCTGATCCTCTGTAAATTTAAGATCCTGTGCTTCTTTTACAATAATCAGATTGATGTTTCCGAACATGGGAAACTGCTGTGCAGCGGCTATAATTTCGGGCAGAGAAGTATCTTTTCCGTACACCACAGTTTGCCCGAATGCTTTTTCATCTTCCTCCAGAAGTTCATTCTCAAAAGCCTTCACTGCAATATCCATGAAATAAGGCTCCTCTCCGTGGAAAAAATACATGGGGAGAAGTGTTTTATTTTTAATACTTTTGAGGATTAATTCTAATTCTTTCATACAAACTTTGCAACTGCCAAAACTAAATTTCCCAGAAACTTTCAATTTTAATTTCAGGAAAGACAAAGATAACTTTTTTATTTATGATCTGACCCGTAAATCCTACCTGCTGCTTACGCCGGAAGAATGGGTGCGTCAACATTGGGTTCATTATTTTCTGAGTTGCAAAGGATATGCAACCTCTGCCCTCATCAGTGAAAGAAAAGTGGTTCTGCATGGTCTTTCCAAAAGGATCGATTTGCTGGTTACCGAAAAAACCAACCCCAAAATCCTGATTGAATGCAAAGCACCCTCGGTAAAACTCACCGAAAAAACTTTTGAGCAAATTGCCCGTTACAATTCAGTTTTGGCCGCTCCTGAAATTATACTGAGCAATGGCATTCACCATATTAACGCCCGCTTTACCACAGAAGGCTATCAGTTCTACAATTTTGATTTTTAATCACTTTACAACCCTCCGATAACAGAGCGTTCCAGATCCAGTAATTTCTGTTTCCGCCATACACCACCGCCGTAGCCGGTCAGTTTTCCGTCACTGCCAATGACCCGGTGACAGGGAATTACAATAGAAATCCGGTTCAGCCCGTTGGCATTCGCTACTGCACGGACTTTACGTTCATTGCCAAGTTTTGCAGCCTGCTGCCGGTACGTCCAGCGCTCGCCGTACGGAATTTGCTGCAGGGTCTGCCATACCCGCTTTTGAAAATCTGTTCCTGCAGGAGCCAGCGGAACCGTAAAAGAGGTCAATGCGCCGGCGAAATAAGATTGAAGTTCGGTTTCAAGATGGTCAAAATGAACATTGGCACCCGGCACAACCCTGGCATCATGCAACAGTGCTACCCTGGCACAGGTTTCCGGCAGATTGGAACGGTCACCGAACTCCAGCATGCAGATGCCCTGCTCCACTGCTCCTGCGTACATGGTTCCCAGCGGGGTTTCAATGCGCTTCACATCCATCGCTTTTTGTTGCGACCTTTGAGACGGAGCCACCCCGAATACTTTCTTAAAACCGTCCTGAAAACCGCTCAGGCTTTCAAAACCGGAATCATAGGCTGCATCAAAAACAGAATTGCCCTGCTGTAATTTTTTCATTGCTGCATTCAGCCGGAACGACCTTTGAAACTGTTGAAAAGTCATTCCGTAATGTTTCAGAAACCAGCGCCTTACCGTGGCAGGCTCCAGGTTCCGTTTTTTGAGCTCCTCATCTGTAATTTTAAGATCAGGGTTTCCGGTAAGTTCATTCATCATAACGGCTATGGCTTCCGGCATTGTGCCGGGATTCTCCAGAGGACGACAAATTTTACATGGCCGGTATCCTTTTTCCATCGCCTCAGCCACAGAAAAGAAAAACTCTACATTTTCAGATTTGGGTTTTCTGGCAGTACAGGTGGGTCTGCAAAAAATTCCAGTGGTCTTCACTCCCATCCAGAACACCCCTTCAAATTCGGGATTTTTCTCTACCGAAGCCCGGTACATGATTTCGTGATTTAAAAGCATCTTAGTCATCTTATCGACACAAAGTTAAAATTAAACTGATTTCCCGGCAACCGAAAACTGAACAGGCAATTCCAAAAAAAAAGCTGAACGATTGTTCAGCTTTGAGGAATATTCAGTTAAAAACTTTACCTTGGCGGCGGCATATCAGATTTGGACAAATCATCCATTTTCTGCGTGGCAGCCATAGATATCACCAGATCGTTCAGCATGCTGCTGGCAGCGGTAGGAGAATTGGGCAATAATACAAGATTACTGCGATTATTACTACCAATAGACTGCAAGGTATCGTAGTGCTGGGTAATAATGATTAATGCGGAAGCTTCCTGCTCATTGATATTGGCATTATTCAGCATTTTTACAGATTCTTCCAGACCTTTCGCAATCTCGCGGCGCTGGTCTGCAATACCCTGTCCCTGTAATTTTTTGGACTCTGCTTCGGCTTTGGCCACGGCTACAATCCGGATTCTCTGTGCTTCAGATTCATATTCTGCAGCAGTTTTTTCACGTTCAGCAGCGTTAATTCTGTTCATAGCATGTTTCACCTGATCATCTGGGTCAATGTCCGTTACCAGTGCTTTGATGATATCATAACCATAACTCTGCATCGCTTCCTGTAATTCGCCTTTTACAGCGATTGCAATATCATCTTTGCGCACAAAAACATCGTCCAGTTTCATCTTCGGCACTTCTGCACGGACCACATCAAATACATAAGACGTAATCTGATTTTCAGGATTCTCAAGCTTGTAGAAAGAGTCTGCTACCTGCTCTTTAATCACCTGGTACTGCACAGACACCTTCATCCTTACAAATACATTGTCCAGCGTTTTTGTATCAATAATGACATCCAGCTGCTGTATTCTGAGGTTCATTCTTTTGGCCACCTGGTCTATGAACGGAATTTTAAGATGCAATCCCGAATGACGTACGGAATGAAACTTGCCCAAACGCTCTATAATGGCTGCTGTAGCCTGCTTCACCGTGAAGAAAGACATGAACAGGACCACAAGCGCAAAGAAAATCAGAAAACCTAAATAACTCATAGTTTAATTTTTAATTATTGTGTTTAAAATCGTTTAAAGATACAAAATTCTGCTGAAACAGCCCGGTAAATACAAGGTTTATGCACAAATATTTTGAAGCCCTTACACCGTCATACCGATATCAATTCCTTTGATTTTTCTGTATAGGTCTGTGGCAAAATTATCCGTCATTCCGGAGATGAAATCCAGCACGCCCAGCACTTTTTCGTATGTAGTACCGTCTTTATAATGAAACTGAGAAGGCATCAGTTGCAGGGCTTTTTTATCATAGCTTTTCAGCGCATGTGATTCTTTGCAAACCGGAACCACAAAATGGTCTATAAGTTCGTACATGACATTATAACCTGCATTTTCTATTTCAACCACAGAGCGGTGCCCATAAATGTGATCAATAGAAAAGCGTTCGATTTCCTGCAGTGCTTTATTTTCTTTTCTGTAAAAATCCAGCAATCCGGTTTCCAGACTGCCTTCTAAAATTGATTCAAAATGTTTTATATAATTATGGTAGGCCTTGTTGATGAGTGCATTGATGACTTTTGCGCGCAGGTACGAAATGCGCTCATTCGCATTCCCGATTGCCTCGAGTTTCTCATTGACCCTTGAAACATCCGCATTCTCTGATTTGATGAGTTCTATAAACAGATTTTCTATGTCACCTGTAGATACAATTCCGAGCCTGTGGGCATCTTCCATATCAATGATATTGTAGCAGATATCATCTGCAGCCTCTACCAGCCATACAAACGGATGTCTTTTGTAGATCAGCGGATCCTCCTGTTCTGTTTTCATTCCCACCGATTCGGCAATGCTTCTGAAAGTATCCTTTTCCGTCTGGAAAAATCCGAATTTCTTCCGATGAATAATGCCTTTCTTTTTGCCAATGGCCTCACAAGGATATTTGGCAATACTGGCCAGCGTGGTATGGGTAAGTTGTGTGCCACCGGTATCTTTTCCCGTCTGCTGATGGGTGAGCACCCGGATGGCATTGGCATTTCCCTCAAAATTCACCAGATCTGACCATTCTTTGTCATTGAATTTTGATTTTAAACCACTTTCATTCCTTTCAAAATAACTGGCAATGGCGTCCTCACCGGAGTGTCCGAATGCAGGATTTCCCACGTCATGACATAAACAGGCGGCAGCCACCACATTTCCCAGCTGATGGCGGTAAAAATCCACTGCCACTTCATTCAGATCCGAACAGTACTTTTCTGCGATATAGCGGCCGGCCATGCTTCCCAGACTTCTGCCTACAGATGAAACCTCCAGCGAATGCGTAAGGCGGTTATGGACAAAAACACTGCCCGGCAAGGGAAACACCTGGGTTTTATTCTGCAATCTGCGAAATGCTGATGAAAAAACAATCCGGTCAAAATCACGTTGAAAATCTGTACGGGCAGACTGGGTAGTGCCGTGATTTCCGGTACGGAGGCTGGTGAAAATCTCATTGAGTATCATGCTTCAAAAATAGGCATTTCAGCGCAAAAAAAGTCCCCGTACTTTCGCACAGGGACTGTTTTTAATAATTTTTCTGAAAAATCAGAAATGCAACATTACATATATGCTTCAATAGGCTCACAGGTACATACCAGGTTTCTGTCGCCATAGGCATCATCTACACGGGATACAGAAGCAAAGAATTTGTTTTCACGCACCCAATCCAGCGGATAGGCCGCTTTTTCTCTGCTGTATGGTCTGTCCCAATTGTCAGAAATCACCACCTGCTCAGTATGCGGTGCGTTTTTCAGTACATTATTCTGTGCATCTGCCTCACCGCTGGCAATTTCATCAATTTCTTTTTTGATATTGATGAGTGCCTCGGCAAAACGGTCTATTTCAGCTTTGCTTTCAGATTCTGTAGGTTCTATCATCAGCGTTCCTGCCACAGGGAAGGAAACAGTAGGTGCATGGAAACCGTAATCCATCAGACGCTTGGCCACATCTGCCACTTCAATTCCCAGCGATTTAAACTGACGGAAATCCACAATACACTCATGGGCTACCCGGTTGGATTCATTCTTATATAGAATCGGGAAATGCTCTGCCAGCACTTCTTTCAGGTAATTCGCATTCAGAATGGCATGCTCTGTAGATTTCTTCAGGCCGGAAGCACCCAGCAGTTTGATGTAAGAATACGAAATATTAAGAACCAGCGCAGATCCGAACGGTGCAGAAGAAATGGCATCAATAGAATCCGGTGTTCCGATGCGGATATTCGGATTGCTCGGCAGGAATTTCACCAGGTGAGATGCCACGCAGATGGGTCCCACGCCCGGACCACCGCCTCCGTGAGGAATAGCAAATGTCTTGTGCAGGTTCAGGTGACAAACATCGGCACCGATGAGTCCCGGACTTGTAAATCCTACCTGTGCATTCATGTTGGCACCATCCATATAGACTTGCCCGCCATTATCATGCACAATCTGGATGATTTCTTTAATATTGGCATCAAAGAAACCGTAGGTAGAAGGATACGTAATCATGGCCGCTGCAAGATTTTCTTTGTGCAGTTCTGCTTTTGCCTTCCAGTCTTCCGGATCAATCTCTCCGTTCTCCAAGTTTTTACACACCACCACTTTCATTCCGGAAAGTACAGCAGATGCAGGGTTGGTTCCGTGTGCAGACTGAGGAATCAGTACAATATTTCTGTGGCCGTTGCCATTGTATTTGTGATATTCACGGATGACCATGAGACCCGCATACTCTCCCTGAGCTCCGGAGTTGGGCTGCAATGAAGTGGCCGCAAAACCGGTAATTTCTGAAAGGTCGTTTTCCAGACCGCGAATCATTTCCTGATATCCTGCTGCCTGCTCTATCGGCACGAAAGGATGCACATTGCCCCAGCCAGGCATTGTAATTGGGAACATTTCTGTAGCCGCATTCAGTTTCATGGTACAAGATCCCAGTGAAATCATGGAATGGGTAAGGGAAAGGTCTTTGCGCTCCAGTTTTTTAATGTAGCGCATCAGTTCTGTTTCCGTATGGTATCTATTGAACACCTCCTCTGTCAGGATTTCATCTTTTCTGATGAGTTCTTCCGGAATGGTAATTTCTTCTTTCAGTTCCAGCTTGAATGCCTGCTTGCCAATGAAATTCGCAAATGCTTCTGCCAGAGTATTCAGTTCTTCCAGTGTAGTACTTTCATCCAGTGAAATGCTTACAAAACCTTCTGTGAAGTAGTTCAGGTTGATTCTTCTATCCCGCATCAGTCGTTGCAGGCTGCTTTTGTCGTCTTCACTCAGTTCTATTTTCAGGGTATCAAAGAATGCATCTTCTACCAGATTGTACCCCAGTGCTTTCAGCGCAGAAGCCAGTGCATTGGCCTTATAATGAATCTGATTGGCAATAAACTCCAGTCCTTTTGGTCCATGGTACACACAGTAAGTGCTGGCCATTACCGCCAGCAGTACCTGCGCGGTGCAGATGTTGGAGGTGGCTTTCTCACGTTTAATGTGCTGCTCTCTGGTCTGCAGTGCCATTCTCAGCGCTCTGTTGCCGTTCGCATCCTGAGAAACCCCGATGATTCTGCCCGGCAGATCTCTTTTATATTCTTCCTTACAAGAGAAAAATGCGGCGTGTGGTCCGCCGTACCCCATCGGAATTCCAAAACGCTGGGTAGTCCCCACTGCACAGTCTGCACCCATTTCTGCCGGCGATTTCAGTTTTACCAATGCCATAGGGTCACAGGCTACTGCTACCTGCAGATCCAGTTCTTTATACTTCTTAATCTGGTCTGTATAGTCAATCACCACACCGTTTTTACCAGGATATTGCAAAAGCGCACCATAGAAAGTTTCATCCAGTTCCTGTGCTGCATGATCACCGATGACCACTTCAATTCCCAGGCCTTCTGCTTTGGTAGTAAGTACTGCTACCGTTTGAGGAAGAACCAGGTCTGAAACAAAGAATTTGTTTGCCGTTTTCTTCTGTTCTTTAGTTCTGTTTGAGAAGAACATATTCATGGCTTCAGCCGCCGCAGTACTTTCGTCCAACAACGAAGCATTGGCAAGAGGAAACCCGGTAAGATTAGCCACTACAGTCTGAAAATTCAGCAATGCTTCCAGTCTTCCCTGTGCAATTTCGGCCTGATAAGGGGTGTACGCTGTGTACCAAGACGGGTTTTCCAGAATATTTCTCTGGATGGGTGCCGGCAAAATACTGTTAAAATATCCGAAACCAATATAATGAGTAAAATCCTGATTTTTCTGAGACATGGCTGTAGAATGACGAATCATTTCATACTCTGACAACGGCTCATAAATATTAAGATCTTTGTCTGCACGGATGGAAGCAGGAATGGTTTGTGAGATAAGTTCTTCAATACTGGAAACACCAATCTTTTCCAACATTGCCTTTTTATCGCCTTCATTCATGGAGATGTGGCGACTTACAAACTGCTGTGTATTCATTCTTATAAAGATTTATTTATTGTCGTATATAGATTTGTAAAAATAAGGATTTTTCAGGTTTCAGACAACCATGGGAAACATGATATTCATCGGTTTAAGTTTCTTATTTTGAATTATTCTAATTTAATTTTATATTTGCGGTATGAATATCGGAATTACGCCTTTCAAAATTGCTCCGCTTGCTCCTGCTGCTTCATTTTCAGAAGAAATGTACTGCGGAAAAAAGAAGTGTTGCAAGAAATTTAAAAAAGGAAAACGGTGCAAAAAATGCCCGGGACGCCTGAAGATTTCTTAAAATACACTCAGTAAAAAGTACAGTGCCAGCAATACAAACAGCAGTGCCAGAATAATCTGAACCGCACGGCTCACTTTGGCTTCCCCTTGTGCGGCCGATGTATCCCTTTCCCGGAATAATTTTTCAGTTTCTTCACGAAAACGCTCCCGGTCTCCCGGTGCAACCTGTGTGATGGTAATTCCCTGTACGGCAGTCTGCCGGGTGTGCGAATTGGTCGCATGCAGAATCAGCACAAATTTCCCTTCCTTAAATTCGGTGATTTTAAATGTACGTTCGCCAAAGGCACGTTCCAGCCCGAACGGCAGAATCTTTACCGTGTCTGCATGCATGGTATTCCACTTAATGATGATTTCCTCATCCCTGGCAGCATGAATTTTATTGGCCGTAAAAGACTTGATGACCGGTGCCAGTGAAGATTTTTCATGGCGAAGACCTGCATCAAGACCCGAATCATACGATTTGCGGAGAGCAGGGCTTATGAGTGTTTCATACGCTTCCTGCATCTCCAGAAAACGGGCAGCAAAGAAGACGTCATTTTCATTTTTATCGGGATGGTATTTCATGGACAGTTTGCGGTACGCAGATTTAATCTCCTCCTCCGTCGCATCCTGCTGTATTCCAAGAAAATAATAATAGTTCTTCAAACTGATAAAAATTGTTGGTGTAAAAATAAGAAACCCGAATCACTTCGGGCTTCTTTTATGCTAAAAATTGATGTGCTTACATTCCGATTACCGGCATAGAAAGCATCAGCAGGCTCTCATTTTCTTCCAGACCATCTACCGGCTCTATAATTCCCGGGCGGTTAGGCTGAGACATTTTCATGGTAATATCATCTGAACGAAGAATGGAAAGCATTTCTGTAAGGAACTTAGAGCTGAAACCAATATTGATATCTTCTCCATGATAATCACACGGAACATGCATATCTGCCTTGTTTGCAAATTCGGTATCTTCTGCATGCAGGTGCAGGATATTTCCGGAAAGCTTGAATCTCACCTGGTTGGTAGACTTATTAGACATAATGGAGGCTCTTCTGATGGCATTCAGCAAAAGATTTCTGTTAATGGTTAAAACGTTCGGGTTTTCCTTAGGAATTACCGCAGAATAATTCGGGTACTTACCGTCTATCAGTCTGCAGACCCACACATTATTACCAAAACTGAATTTGGCCATATTTTCACTGAACTCAATCAGCACATCCTGCTCTGTTGATGCCAGAATATTTTTAAAGATACTGAGGGGTCTTTTCGGCATGATGAATTCCATAGGTTCCGCCACCAGATCGGTTCTTTTGTACACCACCAAGCGGTGTGAATCTGTAGAAACGAAATTGGTTTCATTCTCACCAAACTGGAACAAAACTCCGGTCATTACCGGGCGCAGTGAATCACTGGAAGTGGCAAAAAGCGTATTGCTCAAAGCTTCTGAAAGCACGCCTGCCGGGATGGTAACACTCTGCGAAGCATCAAATTCCGGAAGTTCCGGATAATCCTCAGCATTGTCCAGCGCTACCGCGAAGTTATCTTTTTCGTCTAAAATTTCAAGGATGCTGCCATTTCCGTCTTCTGCCTGTTTTACAGAAAGTGTAAAGGGTTGCTCACCAAAAGTTTTCACAAAATCCTGAAAAGTTTTGGCCGGAACCGCCAGTCTGCCCGTTTCATCGGATTTTACTTCCAGCGTCGTAACCAGAGTCGTCTCACCGTCTGATGCAGTGATGTTCAGACTGTTTTCTTCTACTTCAAAAAGATAATTTTCTAAAATCGGTCTCGACTGTGATGTTGAAATCACCCCGCTTACAGTTTGCAGGGCTTTCTGCAATTCTCCACTTGAAACAATAAACTTCATTTGTAAATATTATTTGGACAAATATAATGATTTGGGACAAATTTTAAAAACTATCTTCCATGACTTATCAACAATTTTAATAAAAAACTATCTTTGCTGCACAAGTTCTGCCATGAGAAAACCACCGGTACATAAAAGCTTTCGCCATGCCTTTCGGGGAATTTACCTGATGCTGCGCTCCGAACGAAATTTTCAGCTGGAAATGCTTGCTTTCCTGGTGAACCTGCTGCTCATTGTGGTATTAAAAGTGACCGCAACAGAGGCCGCCATCATCATCCTCACCTGTTTTGCAGTCCTCTCTGCCGAAATTCTGAACACTGCCATGGAGCGCATTTGCGATTTCTGCCAGCCGGAATACGATGAACGCATTCGCTTCATCAAGGATATTGCAGCAGGCGCAGTCCTCATTCTGGCACTGGGCGCCGTCCTCGTTGGAACTCTGATCTACACTCCTTATCTTCTGGGCTAATGAAAAAAAGCACAACACTTTACCGCTAAGGCAAGTATCGTGCTCTATAAATAAAATTCGGGTGATTATTTGAAATAATCTACTCCGTTTTTGAAAATATTATGATAATTCGCTGTCGGAATATTGCGCATCAGACCTTCTGAAAAACGTTCCGGGTGGCCCATTCTGCCAAATATTTTTCCGGACTGCGAGGTCACTCCTTCAATTCCGAAAAGAGAATTATTAGGGTTGAACGGCATTCCGTGAGCCACATTTCCGTCCGGATCAATGTACTGTGTGGCAATCTGACCATTTTCATACAGTTTAATCAGCACTTCCTCTGAGGCAACAAACCTTCCTTCTCCGTGCGAAATCGGAATGGTGAACACCTGATCCTTCATGCCTTTCAACCATGGAGAAGCATCATTCAGCACCCGCACATCCACCATCTGTGAGATATGTCTTCCTATCGCATTGTGTGCCAGGGTAGGCGAATGTTCATCCAGATCACGGATCTCACCATACGGTAATAATCCGGATTTCACCAGTGCCTGGAATCCGTTGCAAATCCCGAGAATCATTCCGTCGCGAGCCAGTAATTCATGCACCGCCGCCTTCATTTTCTCATTCTTCAGTACATTCACAATGAATTTGGCAGAGCCATCCGGTTCATCACCCGCAGAAAAACCACCGGAGAAAACCAGAATCTGTGACTGACTGATTTCTGAAATCCAGGCATCCAGACTTTCATTCAGCAGCCGGTGATTCAGATTGATGAGGGGAAGACTGCTCACCACTGCCCCTTCTTTTGCGAATGCATTCTGAGTTTCATATTCACAGTTGGTCCCCGGAAAAACCGGTGCAAAGACCCTCGGCTTTGCAATACCATGCTTTTTAATTTCAATGGTTTTATAATCTACCGCATTGAATTTACATTTGATATCAATTACGATTTTCTCCTTTTCGCGCGTAGGGAACAAATCCTCAAAAGTAGACTTCCATATTTCAAGTAAATTTTCAATAGAAAACTGCAATTGATTTATAGATAAGTATTTACTATCATTTACCTCACCTATCAGTTGAATATTTTCATGATTCAATTCTTCTGAAGATTCTATGACCAGAGAACCTATATTTTTATTTAGCAGCAACGCCTCATCGGCAGTCACATCTGCACCCAGCCGGTTTCCAAAACTCATTTTTGCAAGCGCCACTGCTACCCCTCCGTCTTTCACAGTTTTCACAGATACGATCTTACCATTCCGGATCTGCTCTGTAATGTAGCCAAAGATTTCTTTTAAGGAATCATAATCCGGCATTCCGTTTTCCTGAGGAATATGACGGAAAACATACAGTTTATTCCCTGCCGACTTCAATTCCGGTGAGATGATATTTTTCTTTTCTCCCGGTGCACATGCGAACGAAATCAGCGTAGGCGGCACATTCAGATCCTGATAAGTGCCACTCATGGAATCTTTACCTCCAATCGCCGCCAGTCCCAAATTCATCTGCGCATCATACGCTCCCAGAAGTGACGCCAGAGGTTTCCCCCATTTCTCAGGCTGACTTCCTAATTTTTCAAAATACTCCTGAAAGCTGAGTCTGATCTTATGATAATCACCGCCCATGGCGACAATTTTGGCCACACTTTCCACCACGGCAGTTGCAGCACCCACCATAGAGTTGCGGGACGAAATTTCCGCATCAAATCCCCAACTGGCCAGGGATACAGTTTCTATATCTCTGGCATTCAGTACCGGTAATGTCTGCACGCTGCCTTCCATTTCAGTTTCCTGATACCTTCCACCAAAAGGCATGGCCACGGTAGTCGCGCCCACAGATGCATCGAACATTTCTGCCAGTCCCTTTTGCGAGGCCGTATTTTTATCTGAAAGCAGATTCAGAAAGTTCGCCTCACTGAATGTTATATTTTGATTCTCAACAGTTTGCAAGTGAGATACTTCTGCTTGTTGTGTCTTGGCACAACCATTGGTATCCAGAAAATTTCTGCTCAGGTCCACGATTTTTTCGCCTTGCCAGAACATCTGCATCCTGCCGGAACCAGTTACTTTCGCAACTTCCACCGCACGGATGTTTTCCTTTTCACAAAACCGGATAAACAGATCTTTATCTTTGGCCTCAATCACGACTGCCATTCTTTCCTGAGACTCCGAAATGGCAAGCTCAGTACCATTCAGTCCGTCATATTTCCGCGGCAGAATATCGAGATTAATTTCCAGTGAATCCGCAATTTCACCAATGGCTACAGAAACGCCACCGGCACCGAAGTCATTTGATTTCTTGATCAGTCTGGTTACTTCAGGATTTCTGAAAAGCCGCTGTATTTTTCTTTCCTCCACCGCATTTCCTTTCTGAACCTCGGTAGAGAGAGTATGAATTGAGGTTTCGTCCTGTTCTTTTGAACTTCCGGTAGCACCACCTACTCCGTCTCTTCCGGTGGCACCGCCCAGCAGGATCACCAGATCACCATTTTCCGGTTTTTCACGGCGTACCCAGTCTTTCTTCACGGCACCCACTACAAATCCTACTTCCATGCGCTTGGCTTTGTATCCCTCATGGTAAATTTCATTGACGGATGTCGTGGCCAGACCAATCTGGTTGCCATAGGAAGAATAGCCGTTGGCCGCTTGTCTGGTAATGGTTCTTTGAGGCAATTTCCCCGGAATGGTTTCAGAAACAGGCTCCAGGACATCTGCCGCACCACTGAGTCTCATGGCCTGATATACAAATGCTCTTCCCGACAATGGATCGCGGATGGCCCCGCCCAGACAAGTGGAAGCTCCCCCGAACGGTTCAATTTCTGTGGGGTGGTTATGGGTTTCATTTTTGAACAGCAGGTACCATGGCTCTTTCTTACCGTCGAATTCCGCTTCTATTTCTATGGTACAGGCATTGATTTCATCAGACACGACCAGATCCTCCAGATTTCCAGTTTTATGGAAATACCGGGCACATACCGTAGCCAGATCCATAAGTGAAACCGGCTTGGCTTCCCGGCCCAGAAATTTTCTTTTTTCCAGATAATCGTTGAAAATACGCTCCAGCGTTTCCTTAAAGGCACCCCGGAACTCAATACCGCTAAGTTCGGTCTCAAAGGTGGTATGACGGCAATGGTCACTCCAGTAGGTATCCAGTACCCGTAGTTCGGTCTCAGTAGGGTTTCGGTTTTCGGTTACAAAATACTGCTGAATAAATTCCAAATCGTCCAGCCCGAAGGAAAAACCATTTTGGTTATAAAAATCTTTCAGTTCATCTGCTGAAAAGCCGGTGAATCCTTGGTGGGTGATGACCGGTTCGGGCGTTTCTTCTGCCGGAATTTCCAGGATGTTCAGGTTTTTCTCCTGCGATTCTACCTTGTTAATCAGCAAATCTTTGATGATTTGAAGCTCTGCGTCCGAAACTCCGGTTACTTCAATGAGTTTACCGCTTCTTACTTTGGACTGTTCATTTCCGGTAAGCAATGCAATGCACTGCTGAGCAGAATCGGCACGCTGGTCATACTGTCCGGGTAAAAACTCGGTGGCAAAGTGCAGATTTACGGCCGGATTTTCATGATGCAGAATATCGGTTACCGGATCTACAAAGGTGTTGAAAATCACCTGATTCAATTCTTCTTTCTCCGTTCCGAAAACATCGTACACATTATACACTTTTACGTTTTGTACACCCGGAACTGAGCTTTTTATTTCATCAAAAACCTTTGGACTTTCCACATCGAAAATTCCTCTTTTTTCTACGAAAATTCTTTTATTCATTTTTATTTTTCACTCAGTATGCACTGAAGATTTATATTAACCCATTAAAATTGCAGCCCGGAAAGACTGCAAAAATTTTTAAACTTTCAAATCGGCTTCCAGTCCGATCAGTGATGAATATTTATCCAGAATTGGCTGCGCTTCATTGGCGACAAATTCTTCTGTTTGCACCGGTGCGAAACCAATGAAATTTTTAGGATCCAACACTTCCATGATTTTGGATTTATCCATTTTCAGGGACTGGTCATTCATGATTCTTTCAATCAGATCATTTTCCTTGCCTTCCATTTTCACCTTCTTGCTGGCCTCCATGGAATGTACACGGATGATTTCGTGAATTTCCTGGCGGTCACCACCGGCTTTTACCTCTTCCATAATAATGTATTCGGTAGCCATAAAAGGCAGTTCATCCATGATATGTTTGTGAATTCTGTTTTCATACACCACAATACCATTCAAAATATTATTCCAGATCAGCAGGATGGCATCTACAGACAGAAAAGCCTGCGGAATGGTAAGCCGTTTATTGGCAGAATCATCCAGGGTACGCTCAAACCACTGTGTACTGGCCACCATGGCAGAACTGGAAGAAAGAGACATCACATATTTTGCCAGAGCACCAATTCTTTCGGAACGCATGGGATTTCTTTTATAAGCCATAGCCGAGGAACCGATCTGATTTTTCTCAAAAGGTTCTTCAATTTCCTTGAGGTTCTGCAATAGTCTGAGGTCATTGGTAAATTTATGTGCAGACTGGGCAATGTTTGAAAGCAAAGCCACTACTTTAGCATCAATTTTACGGTCATAGGTCTGGCCACTAACGCCAAAGACCTTTTCAAACCCAAATCTGCGGGACAATTCCTTATCCAGATGTTTCACTTTGGAATAATCGCCATTAAAGAGTTCTAGAAAACTTGCGGCAGTACCGGTAGTTCCTTTTACTCCGCGGAAGCGAAGTGTTTCCAGAAAAAACTCGAGTTCTTCAAAATCCAGAATCAGTGACTGCAACCACAACGTAGCCCTTTTTCCTACCGTAGTAAGCTGAGCAGGCTGGTAATGCGTGAATCCCAGGGTAGGTAAATCCTTGTATTTCAAGGCAAAATCTGACAGATTCTTAATAACATTGACCAGTTGCTTTCTGATGATGAGCAGACCATCGCGCATCTGTATGAGGTCGGTATTATCTCCCACAAACGCCGAAGTCGCTCCCAGGTGGATAATTCCCTTTGCCGAAGGAGCCACATCTCCATACGCATGCACATGAGCCATGACATCATGCCGGAATTTTTTTTCATATTCGGCAGCTTTGTCATAGTCAATGTTTTCTGCCTGAGCTTTGAGTTCAGTAATTTGTTCATCACTGATTTCCAGACCCAGATCTTTTTCAATTTCTGCAAGGGCGATCCACAATTTCCGCCAGTTTCTGAATTTGTTGTTCGGAGAAAAATTGTAGAGCATTTCCGCACTTGAATAGCGTTCTTCAAGAGGATTTTTGTAGGAATTCATTCTTTCTTTTTACTTTTTACAGCCACAAATTTACAGATTTTCAGCGAGATTTAGAGACTAGTTTTCTATAAAGTTAAGACCACCTCATTAACCGTACAAAACAACAGTATCCGGTACTCTGCCACGCATTATGGCATTCCCGCACCGGCTTTTTGGCAACACCGCAAATGAAAAACGGCAAATTTTTCGTTAATTAGCATCATTAAACGACAAACGGAAGGCTTGGCTTAATTTTTGAGCCTGCCACAACAGCAATTACCATTAAAATGAAAAAAATTATCTTAGCTGCCGTACTCATTTTCAGTGCAGGCGCATTCGTCACCACTACCACAACCTCCTGTACTACCCTGGCCACATCTGACCTGGGGCTTGCCGTGATTAAAAGAGTACTGACAGGCGGCGTGAATAAAGCTTCCGGCATTTTCAGCAACAAACAGGCGTTTCTTCAAAATGATCTGATTCTGAAAGCGTTACCAGACAACCTGCGAAGCGTTTATAATACACTGGACCGGATTGCCCCCAACCTGACCACAAAAGGCAAAGAATATGTGGCAGAAACCGCCGCTTATACGGTTAATATTTCCACACCGATTCTGAACAACGCCATCAACAACCTGAATACCAACGATGTAACCAGAATCATGCAGGGCGGAGACGGAATTGCCACCCAGATTTTGCGTGAAAAAACTGAAATTCAACTGGTACAGGCCATTATGCCCAAAGTTGATGAAAAACTGAATGAATTCGGGATTGTACGCACCATCAATACGGCATTGCAAGGCAACAGTCTGCTGGGGAGCCTTTTGGGCAACCAAAGTTCTACCGGAGCAGCATCCAACAGCCTCAGTAAACTGGCTTCTGAGCAAATGGTAAACGGCATCTTCTACATTATGGCAGATTACGAAAACCAGAACCGCAGCAGTATTCTGGGAGCCTTCAACAGATCCGGGCAGTAAATATAATACCAGAGACCGGCTGCCACACAGAGCAGCCAGATTTTATAACAGAAAGACAAAGCAATATGAATCCACTATATAAGGATACCGACGGTCTTAATAAAGATGAATTTTACGAATCACTCAGAACAAAACTGGAAGAGAACCACGATTTTCCGGAAGATTACCTGTATAAATTCATTTTTCCCAATGAACATACCAAACTTACGGAACTGTATCAGATTTTTGATCAGATTAAGTACACCATTTCTACCCGTGAAAGCAAAAACGGAAAGTATATCTCCGCCAGCATCCTGGCTTTTGTGCTAGATGCCAACCAGGTGATTGACTTGTACAAAAAGGTAAGCACCATAGAAGGTGTGGTGATGCTATAACTCCAAATACAGGCACCGTGAAAATTCTGATATCCGGAGGAACCGGTCTGGTAGGCACTGCGCTGGCAACCGAACTGCGCAGCCGGGGGCATGATGTGAATATCCTGGTACGAAAGAAAAGTCCACTGCCGCATCATTTTCTGTGGAATTATGAAGAAGACTATCTGGAAGACGGCGCGCTGAACGGTGTAGAAAGCATCATCCATCTGGCGGGAGCCAGCATTGGTAAACGCTGGACCCCACGGTATAAAAAAGAACTGAAGGACAGCCGCATCAAAAGTGCAGCATTCTTGCATCAGCAATGCAGGTTGCAGAATCTTCAGTTAAAGTCTTTTATTTCCGCTTCGGGAATCAATTACTACGGAACCTTCACTACAGAGGAGATTTTAACTGAAGAAATGCCGGCAAGGCGCAATGATTTTCTGGCAGAAGTCTGCACAAAGTGGGAAAATGCAGTGCATCAGTTTAAAGATTCTGCAGAGCGAATTGTCATTTTACGAACAGCACCGGTTCTCTCGGCCCGTGGGGGAACTCTGGAACCTCTCCAGAAAATTGCACGCCTGAATCTGAGTTCTGCCATCGGTAAAGGGACACAATGGTTCAACTGGATTCATCTTCAGGATATGGTCAATATGTATGTGCAGGCAGTGGAACAACCACAGTTCAATGGAATTTACAATGCAGTAGCAGATGACATTCCCAATAACCGTGATTTCATGAAAGCGCTGGCGCACAGCATGAACAAATGGTTTCTGCCGGTCAGTATACCGGCGGTCGTGATGAAAACAATATTGGGCGAAATGAGTGAAATCATACTGGAAGGAAGCCGGATTTCAAATGAAAAAGTGAAAGCTGCGGGATTCCGGTTTCAATATCCGGATCTGGAGCCAGCACTTCGCCAACTGATGCAATAAGAAGGCTTATTTCTCAATGAAAAACCTTACATTCTCCAGCGGTCTGCCTATCATGGCCACAGAATCTTTAATGAGAACCGGACGCTGAATCAGGTTCGGATGTTTTACCAGAATCTGAATCCATTCATCTTCAGACAGTTCTTTTCCGGCAAAATTATCCTTGAAATAAGGATCATTTTTTCTGATGAGCCCGTGCACATCTGTATTTAGTTTTTTCAGTACGGTACGGAGTTCAGCCTCTGAAAGAGGATTTTTAATGATATCAATAATTTCGAAGGCCACATTGTTTTCATCCAGATGCTCCAATATCGCTCTGGATTTGGAGCAGGAATTATTATGAAGAACTTTTATCATGCTTTCAGATTTTAATATGGGTGTAAAAAAAAGTCACCGGAGCCCTGCCTGCGGATCAAAATGATTCGGTTTTAAAACAAACCGTGCAGTTCTGCCTCAATTCTTTCCAGAATATATCCGAAATCCTCCGGTCTTTCCACAAAGTCAAGATCATCTACTTCAATAATCAGTAACTTGCCTTCCCGGTAACCAGAAATCCAGTTTTCATATTTCTGATTCAGTTTGGTGAGATATTCTATAGAAATTGAGGCTTCATAATCCCGGCCTCTTTTGTAGATTTTTTTCACCAGATTCGGAACATCGGACTTCAGATAAATCAGCAAATCCGGTGCCGAAACAAAACTCTTCATCAATTCAAAAATTGAAGAATAGTTTTGAAAATCCCGGTCGGTAAGCAGTTTCATTTCATTCAGATTTTCCGCAAAAATATGAGCGTCTTCGTAGATGGTTCTGTCCTGCACAATGTTTTTGCCGCTTTCCCGGATTTCTTTCACCTGTTTGAAGCGGCTTCCCAGGAAATAAATCTGCAGCGCAAAACTCCATTTGTTCATATCTGCATAAAAATCCTCCAGATAAGGATTGTGATCTACATCTTCAAACTGGGCATCCCAGCCGTAATGTTTGGCCAGCATGGTTGTTAATGTGGTTTTTCCTGCGCCAATGTTTCCGGTTACCGCTATATGCATTTCCTAAAATTTACTTTAAAAGTTCAATAAATATGCTTGCCGAATCATCCGCTTCAGTTTGAAGCACAGGCTTTCCTTTTGAATACAACGCTATGATAATCAATGTTTTATACAGTGAACTTTTACGGTTGAGCGGAAATCTGTTCGGCGGGGTAAAGATAGAGTTTGTTCTGCTTGATTACAAAGTAATGGGTGGAGTTTTTATCCACAATTGCAGCGCCGGGAACTTCAAAAATTTTCTGCAGATCATGAGTTGTGTATCGGAACACAGCATCCGGAGTAACCACCATAATGCGGTCATTTTCCCGCAATATACGTTTGCCACCATTCATCACAGTATGAAAAATCCTTTCAGCTTTCAGATTGTATACAGAAAAAGCATCCTTGAACAACACATAGATTCTGTTGTCGAAAATATGGAGATCCCGCACTTGTTCATATTCCAGATTCAGGGAATAGGAATTCAGGATTCTGTCTTCGCGGAAATTATAACGCACCAGCCGTCTGGTACTTTCTTCCAGCAACCAGAGTTGTTGTAAATCTTCGGCAAAAACCATTTTTACAGAACCAAACTTCTGCCGGATATTCACCTTCTGAATTTCTACAAGATTCTGATCAAACATCCGCAGTTCCTGGGCATTTTCTGAAAAAGCAAAAATATTCATCGGATTCTGCACCGATTGGATTTTAAAGGGCAGCGTAAACATGAGCTGTCCTTTCTGACGGCCCAGGGAATCATATTTGGTGAGGCTGAAGTCCTTATTTTTATAGAGGTACACATTGCGGTAATCATCTGCAAACATCTCCTGCGCTTCCCTCAGTTTCAGGGAGTCAAACGGCAGTAACCTCTGTGCCTGCACACAGGAACAAATAAAAAGTACGGCGATGCAGATCAGGTTTTTCATGCCATTAAAATTGAGATTCTGCCCAGTTCCTGAAAGAAGGACAAAATTACGGAATGCTTACTTCATAAATCACCGGCCAGTTTTTACCGGTAACCAGCATATTATTCCCCTTGAAGGCAATGCCATTCAGCACATCATCATTTCCGGTGGTATGACGCGCTGCTATTTCTGTAAAGTCAAATTTGCCCACCACCTCGCCGGTTGCGGGATTAATTTTCAGGATAATGGGTCTTTGCCAGACATTGGCATAGACAAAGCCATTGTGATATTCCAGTTCGTTCAGCTGGTCATACGCTTCGGTATTTCCTGCCACAGAAAGATATTTCACCATTTTTGAAGGATCTGAAGCATCCAGGAAATACAGGTTTTTGGTACCGTCTGAGGCAATCAGATGTGTACCGTCGTAGGTAAGCCCCCAACCCTCGCCCATGATATTGGGATAGGCAAATTCTGAAAGCAGGGAGAGTGTTGCCTTGTCATAGATATAGCCTTTTTTGTGCATCCAGGTCAGCTGGTACACTTTATCGCCAATGATGGTAGCTCCTTCAGAGAATATTTCGGCCGGCTGTGCAGTTTCTGCAATGGGCGTCACAGATCCCAGCGTATATTTCAGAATGCGCGATGAGCCTTGCTGGCCGTCAGATTCATAAATCGTATTGCCTTCCAACTGAAAGCCCTGGGTAAAGTTTGCCGTATCGTGCGGGTATTCCTGTACCACGGTATAGCTGAGTTTCGCTTCCGGATTTTTGGCAAAAACATTAATCGTGGCGTCCTGTGTAAGGATGTCGCCATTTTTTTTGATGATATTAAAAGTCACTGCATTATCTCCAAGCATGAAATATGCGGGATCCACCACCATAGTGGTCAGTTCCTTATCTCCGAAGCTGATGGTAATTTTGTCTGCATCTGCCAGTACATTGGCCGGGAGTGTAAGCGGATCACCAAAATGATAGCCCTGGCTTTCCATAGAGAGATTGTACTCATTCAGCGAGTTCAGGATTTCTTTATCTTTATTACAGGAGGCCAGTAAGGTAAGCGCCAGAAATGACATGAGCAACGATTTCTTCATTAAATTTGATTTTCCACAAAAATACGAAATTTAATAGTTATACCCGGTCAACAGACTGGTGAATCTTTAAGACTGAATCCATCAGACATATCCTTCATCTTATGGTTTAAAAATCACCTGCTGTAACTTCTACCACAATCGCAGTTCAGGTAAGCACAAAAAGAACCCACAGACCTGAGGTAATCAAATAAAAAAAACACGCCGGAAAGCGTGTTCATTACTCTGTTACCGATTAATTTTTCTCCATAAACTCTTTGAGATTCTTACCGAGAATTTCGTTCCACCCGGCTTCGAAACTTTCGGTTCTGAAATCCGGGCCCAGATGGTCAAAATTTTCCAGACCTTTGTGCGTAAGAGTGACTACGGTTCCGTCTCCGTCTTTCTCCAACTCCCAGCGCACGATGGTTTTCTCTTTGGAGAATTCCGGATAGGACCAGGTGTGTTTAATTTTTTCGTGAGGAATAACTTCCAGAATTTCTGCGTGGTGGTGAAACTTCCTGTTACTTCCCGGCTCATAAAAATTGAATTCGTTGTGAATTCCCAGTTCAAAATCCGGTATATCAAAATACCACTCTTTCATTTGCGCCTTATCGGTCAGTGCGTTCCAAACCTTTTCCACCGGCGCGTTTACTCTTTGTTTTACAACTACGTTCTCGTGCATAATATGATGTTTTTTGATTGTAATAAAGTTATGCAATTATTGCTCATGAATTTTATATATCGTGATGATTTTACTCACTTTTTCAAAATAAGATTAAATTTGTATGTTTTTTGAGTGATAATGAATTTCAGTGTATTAACTTTTCATCACCCTCTATGTTCATCAGAAAAATAATGATTACCCTCTTACTCACCGCTGCGGTATTGTTTGGTGCCGTTTATATCTTCATCAACCAGAAAAATTTCGGCAAAGCCCCTTCCGGAGAAAGGCTGGAGCGCATTAAGCAATCGCCAAACTACAAAAACGGCAAATTTCAAAATCTGACCTACACGCCTGCAGTGGGCGAAGACACGAATATGGCGGAAGTCATGTTCCGGTTTTTATTTGGAAAGACCGAAAATAAAATCCCGGCAAAAGCACTTCATTTTGAAAAAACAGATCTGCATACTCTTCAGCCGGATGAAAATGTTTATATATGGATGGGTCATTCTTCATACTATCTGCAGGCAGAAGGAATAAAAATATTGGTAGATCCTGTACTCAGCGGATTTGCCTCACCGGTTTCCTTTACCACGAAGGCGTTTGCGGGTTCAGATGTGTACCACACAGCAGACATTCCCGATCTGGATTACCTGATCATTACACACGATCACTGGGATCATCTGGATTACAAAACGGTCACTGAACTTTTTCCAAGGGTAAAAAAAATCATCACCGGACTGGGTACGGGTGCTCATCTGGAATACTGGGGATACAACCCCGAAAACATTATAGAACTGGACTGGCACGAAAGTGAAAACCTGAGTCCCGGATTCAGAATTACCGCCGAACCCGCCAGACATTTCTCCGGCCGGGGGCTGAAGCGTGATCAGGCCATCTGGGCAAGTTTTGTTCTGGAAACACCGCTTCAAAAAATATACATCGGCGGCGACAGCGGATATGATGACCATTTTAAGAAAATAGGAGAAAAATACGGCAGTATAGACCTTGCCATTCTGGAAAACGGACAATATAATAGAGACTGGAAACACATTCATTTTATGCCGGGAGAAAATATACAAGCCATGAGGGAACTGAATGCCAAAAGAATGATACCGGTGCACAACTCCAAGTTTTCCCTGGCCATGCACGCCTGGAACGAACCGCTGAAAAAACTGGTTGAAATGAACACCGAAAAAAGCAGAATCATCACCCCAAAAATCGGACAAAAAATACATTGGGAAGATGACAGTGCGCTGTATGAAGAATGGTGGGAAATGTACGACTAGGCATCCTGCTGTGCGTGAAATAAATAATATTAAAAACAAAATCAATGAAATCGTCCAAAATAATTTATCTGATATTACTGCTATTTTTCAATTCCATGCTCACCGCACAGGATTTATCTGTGCTTCGTCCGCTGGATGCTGAACTGACGCAGGTGAAATATCCGTTTCCCGTGCATTTTAAAATGGTGAAAAACCAGGGTCAGGAGCTGAAAATGGCTTATATGGATGTGAAACCGGAAAAACCCAACGGAAAAACCATTGTTCTGCTTCACGGAAAGAATTTTAATGGCTATTATTTTGAGCAGACTGCCAGAACACTTCAGAAAGAAGGTTTCCGGGTCATCATGCCGGACCAGATTGGTTTTGGCAAATCATCCAAACCCAGACAATACCAGTTCAGCTTTCAGCAACTGGCAGAAAACACAAAATCTGTACTGGACGGCCTGAACATTGACCGCTTCATCATCCTGGGACATTCCATGGGTGGAATGCTGGCTACTAAAATGGCGGTCATGTATCCCGAAAATACCGAAAAACTCATCCTTGCCAACCCCATAGGCCTGGAAGATTACCGTAAATTCTCTCCTTATCAGAATATTGACAAGCAATATGCGGCAGAGCTGAAAAACACGCATGACTCCTACAAAAATTATCAGCTGCAATATTATTATGACGGAAAATGGAAGCCGGAATACGACCGGTGGCTGAATCTGCTGGCCGGCTGGACCATTTCTAAGGACTTTCCCGTTACCGCCTGGAATGCTGCCCTTACCAGCGACATGATTTATACCCAACCCGTGGTAGATGATTTTGAAAAAATCAGTGTACCTACCCTGCTCATCATTGGCACCCGGGACCGCACTGCCATCGGAAAAGCGTATGCACCCAAGTCCTTACAACCCAAAATGGGTATGTATCAGAATCTGGGAAAAGAAACCCAGCAAAAGATTAAAAATTCAAAACTGGTAGAACTGGAGAACATAGGCCATTCTCCTCATATTGAAGCTTTTGACCGCTTCATTGTTCCTTTGTTACAATTTATACAATAAAATTATACCGAACGAAAAAGACCGATAAAGTTTAAAACAGCAGAACGGTGGTTCACCGCTGGATTTAACGAAAATCATCCGCTCAAAGTGCAGAATATTCTTAATGATTTTGCCCAAACCCCTCTGGAGGTATATGTGGCCAACTGTGCAATGGTGCGTGATGCCGACTTCACAAAAGATCTGCATGCCATACAGACGCCCGTATTCATCATCTCCGGAAAGTATGATCAAGTAACCACCCCGGAGCACGGAAATTCCCTGCAAAAACAGATCAGCGGCTCAGAACATATCGTTCTGGAAGCCTGCCACCTTTCCAATTTTGAGAAACCAACTGAATTCAACCATGCGCTGATTCAGTTTTTAAATAAAAAGTCATATGAAAAATGTTCCTCAGATATCAGCAAAGCAAGCTGCTGCACTCGTAAAAAACGGAGATATTTTGCTGCAGGGCGGATTCGGGATGACCGGAAATCCTGTACACCTGATGCACGCACTGGCAGAAACCGATACCAAAGATTTAACCTTCATAGGCAATAATGTGGGAGAACCCGGCCTGGGCGGTGGCAGATTGCTGCGCAACGGACAGATAAAAAAGATGATCGGCTCATTTTTCACCTCCAATCCGGAAGCAGTAAAAGCCTCTCAGAATGGCGATGTGGACTACGAACTCATTCCACAAGGGACTCTGGCAGAAGCCGTGCGTGCCGGCGGTGCGGGTATTGGCGGTTTTTATACCGTGACATCTGAGGGGATCGAAATTGCAAAAGACCGGGAGACCAAAGTCATAAATGGTAAAGAAATGGTTTTCGTGGCCGGGAATCCGGGGTAATGTAGCCTTCATCCGTGCCTGGAAGGGCGATACTGCCGGCAACCTGCAGTACCGGATGACCGAGCAGAATTTCAACCGGGCCTTTGCCACTGCTGCAGACCTGGTGATCGCAGAAGTAGAAGAAATTTTACCGGTAGGAGTAATTGCCGCTGAAAACATTCATACCCAGGGCAGTTATGTGGACTATCTGGTAGAAGTGCATACCACAGAAGAAGGGTTGGGAAGTTCTGCATCTGTAAGCAAATCCAAAGTTGTTTCGGAGAAAAGGATGAATATGGCCAAAAGGGCATTGGCAGAACTTCAAAAAGGCGAGGTCGTCAATCTGGGAATCGGAATTCCGACACTTGTAGCGGATCTCATTACTGAAGAACACGGCATCATCCTGCACACAGAAAACGGTATGCTGGGCGTGGGTCCTGTACCACAAGACGGTGGCGGTGCCACGGATTATCCGGTAAATGCCGGTAAAATTCCGGTAACTGCTTTACCGGGAAGCAGTTATTTTGACAGTACGGAATCTTTTGCCATGATTCGTGGCGGACATATAGACACGGCTATTATGGGCGGACTGCAGGTAGATGAAGCGGCCAATCTGGCCAACTGGGCAATGCCGGGACAGCCTTTGCTGGGTGTAGGTGGTGCCATGGATCTGGCATCGGGAGCTAAAAAACTTATCATTACCATGATGCATACCGAAAAAGACGGCACCCCAAAAATTGTACCTGCCTGTGATCTTCCTTTAACTGCATTACAATCTGTGGATATGGTCATCACTGATCTGGCGGTTTTCAGGTACTCTGACGGCAAGCTGACTTTAACCGAACTGATGCCCGGCACCACGCTGGAAGAAGTGCGGGCGAAAACTGCTGCCCATTTTGAGGAACAACTGATTTAAACATTAAACATAGAAAATTGCTCAGAAAGAGGAAGTTCAGAAGGATTATTTTTTCACCGATTACCATTTATATTCTTCGGTGTATTCTCGGATTTTCCGCAGGTTATTATCTGATGGAAAACTTCCCTCAATATGACCTTTTCTGGGCACTGATCTCCGTTCTGCTCGTCATTTCACAGGAAGGCGGAGATTCCCCCCCGACTATCTGTAGAGCGGGTGAAAGCCAATTTTATAGGTGCCGTTTCCGGAATCATTGTCTATGCCCTGCCGCTGGAACTTTACCTGAAAATCATCATCGGAATTGCCGCGGCTTCTCTGCTTTGCAAATACCTGAATCTGGCCAATGTAAGCCGCAGTGCAGTGGTGGCCTTAATCATTGTGATGATTGAAAGACAGGACGATGGGTTTACAGGCTCACTGGAACGGTTTCTTTCGGTCACACTGGGATGCATTATCGGACTGCTGATCACGGTTACTACCGCAATTATTATTAAATTTACACACAGAAAAATAATTCAGTCCATTTACAAACGATAATTAACCGCCTTTCTGAAATTAAAAGGCAATAAAAAAACATTTATGGCTAAAGAAGCATATCTCATAGACGGCACCCGTAGTGCTATTGGCAATTTTAAAGGTCAGCTGGCTCCTGTACGAACAGATGATTTGATGGCCTCCGTGATTAAAAGTTTAATGGCTAAAAACCCCGGACTTCCCTCAGATCAGATTGACGATGTGATTATAGGCTGTGCCAATCAGGCCGGCGAAGACAACCGGAACGTAGCCCGTATGGCGTTACTGCTTGCAGGACTGCCCGTGACGGTGCCGGGAGAAACCGTGAACAGGCTCTGTGCTTCGGGAATGAGTGCCATAGCACAGGCATCACGGGCCATCAAATCCGGAGAAGGAGATTTGTTCATCGCGGGTGGTGTAGAAGGAATGTCCAGGGGACCTTATGTCATTTCCAAACCCGAAACCGCTTATGGTACCGATTCCAAAATGTATGATTCCAGTTTCGGATGGCGTTTCATTAACCCGGAAATGGACAAGATGTACGGCACAGAGGCTATGGGAAAAACAGCTGAAAATCTGGCCGAACTGTATCAGATTTCCCGGGAAGAGCAGGATGAATTTGCACTGAATTCTCAGAAAAAAGCAGCCCGTGCACAGGAAAGCGGAAGGCTGGCCGAGGAAATATCAGACATCGTCATTCCTCAGCGCAAAAGTGATCCGGTCATTGTGAACCGGGATGAATTCATAAAACCTCATTCCACTGCCGAAGGTCTGGCCAAACTGCGGGCCGCCTTTGTAAAGGAAAACGGAACGGTAACTGCAGGCAATTCCTCTGGTCTGAATGATGGTGCTGCGGCAGTAATTGTAGCATCAGGAGATGCGGTGCAAAAATACGGTTTGAAGCCAATGGCAAAAATTCTGAGCGCTGCCGCTACCGGTTGCGAGCCCAGAATTATGGGTATTGGTCCTGTAGAAGCATCCAGACTGGCCTTAAAGAGAGCCGGACTGACCCTGGAGCAGATGAACCTGATTGAACTGAATGAAGCATTTGCTGCACAAAGCATTGCCTGCCTGAAGGAACTGGGCATTGCCCAAGATGACCCCCGGGTTAATGTAAATGGTGGCGCCATTGCGCTGGGCCACCCGCTGGGCATGAGCGGAACCAGAATTACCTATTCTGCAGCTCTGGAACTGCAGAAATCCGGAAAGAAATACGCGCTGGCCACCATGTGCATTGGCGTAGGCCAGGGTTATGCCATGGTACTGGAAAGAGCGTAAGTAATTCATCAATTATAATGGAGCAGAAATCTAGCGTAATTCCATCCAAAAAAGCCGTTTTACATAATTATAAAACGGCTTTTGCATAGATTACCAATCTTCATTTTTTGGCACACCATTTAAAATATAATCTTGTAAATTAGTATTTAGATTATTGAAGTATTGTGGTAAATCAGAAACATATTTATAACGTGACCTGAACTCTCCGTTCAGCTTTCTAACTCTATTATACCCATCATTATTACCTTTTTTTGATAAGTTTAAGACAGAAAAAGGACTGCTGGCGAATTGTGGATATAATGGTTCCTCCTCCTGCAATGAAATAATCTCAAACTTATATCTATTATCCTTAAATGATATTTCAATTTCATATTTTATGGGCAAAAAAACAGTTCCCCCTATTGCTGGTGCACGCCATGCAGTTTTACTAATTCCCTCAATTCTCAGGTATTCATTCTCTATTGAACCTTTTATTACTTTTTCTGGAGTATTAAATATTCTATTTACCCATTCAACAGATTTACGATAGGCCTCATCTTTAAGCGTACCCGGAATTTCAGATACAACAAATTTAGAAAGTCCCTCATCATTAATTGTAAACTCTTTATTTTGTGAATAAACACTAATTGTTGTAATAAAAATAACAACAATATACAATTTTGAAATTATTCTATCATTCATTGTGATCAATAATGTTTCTCTAGTTTATATATTGACATCTGCCTAAAGATTCAACTCTTTTTATGAAATGGAAAGATACAAATTTTTCAACTTATCTTCAACCCATTCTTTACAGGTAAATCAACAGTGAGGAGCGGCACATCGCCATCTTCACCAGGAACACCCAGTACCAGACATTCGCTAAAGAAATTTTTGATCTGTTTTGGCGGAAAATTGACCACGGCAATAATCTGCTTGCCGATGAGCTCCTCCGGAGTGTAGCGTTTGGTGAGTTGCGCTGAAGATTTCCTGATGCCCAGCTCGCCAAAAGCAATCTCCAACTGATACGCAGGATTTCGCACGCCTTCAAAAACTTCAGCATGCAGAATCGTGCCTGTTCTGATGTCAATTTTCTCAAAATCGGACCAACTGATCAGATCCTTTACCATATTGTTATTCATAGCACATTAAATATTTTACACTAAATTTAAACATTTATACGAATACTCATCAATTTTTATGTACTTTTACCTAAGATATGAATGAAAAATTCATATCTGACAAAAAACAACACATTATGAAAAAAGAGAGATCAAATTGTCTCATCGCAAACAGCCTTGATGTTTTCGGTGACAAGTGGACACTCCTGATTTTGCGGGACGTGGCACTACATGGAAAAACCACCTTCAAAGAGTTAAGCCAGATGGAAGAAGGCATTGCCAGCAACACGCTGTCTACCCGCCTGGAGAAAATGGTAAAAATGGACATTCTGAACAAGCAACAAAGTACGAGAAACAAACTCGTTTATCATTACCGGATTACCAAAAAAGGTCTGGATCTGATTCCTGTACTGCAGCAAATTATACAATGGGCAGAAAAACATCTGATTCCGGAGTATCAAAAACTGAGTTTCAACGGCTGATCTAAAGTCCGGAAGTTATAAAAAAACAGGTTGTCCGTTTTGGACAACCTGTTTTATTTAAAATTATTCAAAAATGTAATTAACGCCTACGCTCAGTACATTTTCTTTTTTCTGTTTCATGATGGCCACATCTGTGCCCGGCTCACGCATCAGGTTTTTGTACATATTGGTCAGTCCCAGGTCTGCACGGAGCGTGACTTCCAGCGTCCGGTTAAAACTAAACCCTACCCCGCCACCAATGGCCATGGTAAAGGGTGTCACCTTTCCGTTCACTCCCGGAACTGCGGGATCGCCCTCAATATTATAGTATTCCCGGGAAGGATTTTTCACCTTCTGGCTGACTACATAATTAAATCTGGGTCCTACCAGTGCAAAAAACTCGGATTCTGCTTCAGAGAAATACCCCTTGAAATAAACCGGCAAACTGATGTAATCATGAGCATACACGGCATCATAACCCGGCTTTCCTTTCATATCTTTGTTCTTTCCCGTTTCACCGGCACCATAATATACAAGTTCCGGCTGCAGATAGAACTGATCATCTCCTCCTATGGGAATGAGTGCCAGACCTCCTGCCTGAAAAGTACTGCGTGCTCCCGAAGGATTGTGGGCATGCCGAACACGGGAATAGTTATAACCCGCCGCTACACCAAATCTGGTACTGCTGAAATCAATCTGCGCAAAAGACGGTGCCGCCATCAGTACGGACATACAAATAATAAACTTTTTCATATTGTGTTTTTATGTTTAGCCTAAAACTTTAGCTACTGTAGCACCAATGTCTGCCGGTGAGTCTACCACGGTAATTCCGTTTTCTCTCATGATGGCCATTTTTGCCTGCGCCGTATCGTCGTCTCCGCCTACAATGGCACCTGCGTGACCCATTGTTCTTCCTTTTGGAGCAGTTTGTCCTGCAATAAATCCTACAACAGGTTTAGTAGAACCGCTGGCTTTGTACCATCTGGCAGCCTCAGCTTCCAGGGAACCACCAATTTCGCCAATCATCACTACTGCTTCAGTTTCCGGATCGTTAATGAAAAGTTCCAGCGCTTCTTTGGTAGTGGTACCGATGATAGGGTCACCACCAATACCGATGGCCGTAGAAACACCGAATCCGGCTTTTACTACCTGATCTGCTGCTTCATAGGTAAGGGTTCCGGATTTTGATACAATCCCTACTTTTCCTTTTTTGAAAACGAAGCCCGGCATAATTCCGATTTTGGCTTCATCAGAAGTGATGATTCCCGGACAGTTAGGACCAATCAGTCTGCAATCTCTGTCAGCAATATACGCTTTCACTTTCACCATATCTTCCACAGGAATTCCTTCTGTAATACATACGATTACTTTGATTCCGGAATCTGCCGCTTCCATAATGGCATCTGCAGCAAACGCCGGTGGTACAAAAATGATGGACACATTAGCTCCGGCCTGCTCCACAGCATCTGCTACCGTATTGAAAACGGGTTTTCCCAAATGCTCAGAACCTCCTTTTCCGGGTGTTACTCCCCCTACTACATTGGTTCCATACTCAATCATCTGACCTGCGTGGAACGTTCCTTCATTTCCTGTGAAACCCTGTACGATTACTTTAGAATCTTTGTTTACTAATACTGACATTTTATTGTTTTATTAAATTATATCGTTAAATTAAAAAGTAGTGAAATTTAAAAAAAATTACGCGTAAAATTAAGGTTTTTCGGTGAAACAATTGTCATATTTCCCGTAGATTTTACCGATTTGCGGCATTTATCATGAATCCGTGTTTCAGCGGCAGGGTTTTCCACAAAAAAACCTCCAGAACAGATCCGAAGGTTTGTTGAATTTTAAATTTGCTCACTGTTGTTTTTTAATCTAAAGTTGAATAAAACATGAATGACCGTAACCGCAATTGATATGATGAAATATTTCAACAGGTACTTTTTGAAGGTTTCATAACTGAAACAATTTGTCGGGTCACTACTGGAATCAAAAAATAAATTAATAACAAAACCGCAACAGGTGATTACTATGATACACAAGATTAAGATTAAAATATTTCTAATATTGAAAGGGTACTTCAACTTATCAAATAGTGTTGATTACATTTTATAAATTCTTCAACTTCACTTCCTTTCGAAGATACTCTCTGAACGGTTCTGCCAAAAATCCGAAATAAGTGCCTTTTTCCAGATCACGGTTTACCCCGCATTTTGCAAGCAGCACAGTACCCGAAGCGATGCGAACACCCGATGCCATGCCTACCTGTCCCCAAATGGTGACTTCGTCTTCAATGATGCAACAGCCCGCAATACCGGTCTGTGAAGCAATCAGACATCTTTTGCCAATCACGGTATCGTGACCGATCTGAATCTGATTGTCCAGCACTGAGCCTTCTCCGATGACCGTAGAATCTGTCACTCCCCGATCTATGGTACAACCGTTGCCTATTTCCACATTATTTTCAATAACGACATTTCCCACAGAGATCAGCCGGTCAAAATTTCCATCTAACTTCCGGTAATAAAAGGCATCACCACCCAGGACTGTGTTGGCCTGAATCACCACATGGTCTCCGATAATGGTGCGGTCGCCTATGACCACATTCGGGAAAATAATGCAGTTTTTTCCGATTTTCACTTCGTTTCCGATGATGGCAGAGGGATGAATCCTGGTGCCCTCGCCTACTTCCAGGTCATGCAGTTCCTCGGTGAAGTTATAAATCCGGGTAAAGTGGGTATTGATCCGGTTAAAATCCCGGAAAGGATCATCTGAAATGAGCAAGGCTTTGCCGGGCGGACAATCCACTTCTTTATCTATCAAAATTACGGTTGCCGGAGAGTTCAGTGCCGTTTCGTAATACTTAGGATGGTTTACGAAGACAATTTCTCCGGGTTTTACCATATGGATTTCATTGGTACCCAACACCGGAAAATCATCGGCACCCAACATTCTGGCACCGATGATTTCTGCGATATTTCTAAGCGTCTGAGGCTGATTAAAGGTCATACTTTTCTAGTAAATTCTGATGAAAACCGCTGTGCAGCCCGACCTGAGTGGAGCTCTTTTTGCAAATGATGCGCAGGCTTTAGCCGGGCCATTTGCAAAAAAGCGGGAACGGAGGGCGGAAAAAGCTGCCCCAATAAAACTTATTTTACTCTTTCCAGGTAATTTCCGTCTTCGGTATTGACCTTGATTTTGTCTCCCGGTTCTATGAAAAGCGGCACCATAACACGGGCTCCGGTCTCTACGATGGCATTTTTCAGAGCGTTGGTAGCGGTATTGCCCTTCACACCCGGATCTGCTTCTATTACGACCAGATATACCGTAGGCGGGATTTCTGCAGAAAGCGGCGTCTCATCTTCCTCCTTCAGGATGATGGTTACCTCTTCTCCTGCCTTCATGAACTGCGAATTTTCAATCATTTCCTTATTCAGGTAAATCTGTGAGAAATCATCATTGTTCATAAAGTGGAATCCATTTTCATCATCATAGAGATACTGGTATTTTCTGGTAATCACCTTCACCTCATCAATCTTGTGACCGGCAGAAAATGTATTTTCCAGGACTTTACCATTGGTTACAGATTTCATTTTTGTTCTGACGAATGCTGGTCCCTTACCCGGTTTTACGTGCAGGAATTCAATGATTTTGAAGATATCGTTACTGTACTCGATACACATTCCTTTTTTAATATCGTTGCTGGTTGCCATTGCTGATTTTTTGTTTGTCGTTTATTTTTTTGTTATTTTTTATCTAAAAGATTCACCTTCATCACAGAGCGTACTGCTGCAGGATTGGTTTCCAGGATTCTGCCTGGATAGGGCTGTACAAAAACCGAATTATATTCCGGTTCAAAATATCCGCGCATACCTGTGTTGAACGTATGGGTATTGCGTACCAACTCAGACACATTTGCTTGTATTTCTGAAAGATACAGTCTGGAAAAACTATTCTGGCTGAAAGATCTTTTGGCATGATGCAATACTGAATTCACATTTCTGTGTGCCAGAGAATCATTTTCCTGTTTTGTAAAGAGTACAGATTGCTGTGCAAACACAAGTGCTGGAAATACGGTTACTATGAAGATTAATTTTTTCATATTGCGGTTTATTCTTTACCGGTACCATACCCTTTGACAATTCCTCTGGGCGAGTTGCGGATGAACTCCAGGATTTCGTCCCGTTCTGCGGTAGGAAGCATTTCTTTTTCAATGAAGTCTGCGGCCTGAGAAACGTTCATTTTCAGCTGAAAAATCGCACGGTAAATTTTTTGAATTTCGAAGATTTTATCATTGGTATAACCTCTTCTGCGTAATCCCACCGAATTGATTCCGGCGTAGGTCATGGGTTCGCGGGCCACCTTCACATACGGCGGAATGTCCTTGCGGACCAGTGTTCCTCCGGAGATCATAACATGCTTGCCTACTTTTCCGAACTGATGTACGGCAGAAAGTCCGCCCATCACCGTATAATCTCCTATTTCCACATGGCCGGCAATACCGCAACCATTGACGATGATGACATTATTTCCAAGAACACAGTCATGGGCAATGTGGGATGTGGCCATAATCAGGCAGTTCTCTCCTACTTTGGTATAGCCCAGTGCTTTGGTTCCGCGGTTGATGGTGACACACTCGCGCACGGTGGTTCCGTCTCCTATGATGACCTGGGTATCCTCGCCGTCGAACTTCAGATCCTGCGGTATGGCAGAAATGACGGTTCCGGGGAAGATTCTGCAGTTTTTTCCGATGCGGGCGCCGTCCATAATGGTCACATTGGGACCAATCCAGGTACCCTCACCTATTTCCACGTCACCGGCAATAGTTGTAAACGGCTCTACGATTACATTTTTTTTGATTTTTGCACGTTTATCAACGGCGGCTAATTGATGAATCATCTAGTCTGTTTTATTTTTTGCCACCTGTGCCATTAATTCTGCTTCTACGGCAATACTGTCTCCTACATAACCGAATCCCTGCATATGTACAATGCCTCTGCGGATAGGTGTAATTAATTCTATTTTAAAGATAATGGTATCTCCCGGAACAACTTTTCTCTTGAATTTCACCTTATCAATTTTGATGAAATAGGTAGAATAATTTTCCGGATCGGGCACACTGGCAAGCACCAGAATACCGCCTGTCTGTGCCAGGGCTTCTACCTGAAGCACGCCGGGCATTACGGGTTCTTTAGGGAAATGGCCCGGGAAGAAAGGCTCGTTGAAGGTTACATTCTTCAACCCTACCACGTGACTGTCTGAAAGTTCCAGCACCTTATCTATCAGAAGAAACGGATAACGGTGTGGCATTAACTTCATAATTCCATTGATGTCAAACACCGGTTCCTTATAGATGTCAAAATCCGGGATATTTTTTTTCTTCTGTAATTTCCACTGGCGGTTCAGTTTCTTGGCAAACTGCGTATTTACGAAATGTCCGGGTTTATTGGCAATCACTTTGCCCTTCAGCTTCACACCGACCAGCGCCAGATCACCAATGACATCCAGCAGTTTATGCCTTGCCGCTTCATTGGGATGATTCAGGGTCAGATTATCCAGAATTCCGTTCGGGCGGATGGCAATATCTTCTTTATTAAATGCTTTTTTAAGTTTTTCTGCAGTATCCGGTGTCAGTTCCTTGTCCACATACACAATGGCATTGGAAATATCACCGCCTTTGATCAGGCCCGCATCCAGGAGCATCTCCAGTTCATGCAGAAAGCTGAAGGTTCTGGCAGATGCAATTTCAGTTTTAAAATCTGAGATGTCTTTTAAAGTAGCGTTCTGGGTTCCCAGTACTTTGGTACCGAAATCCACCATGGTGGTCACTTCATAATTATCAGCCGGAATCATGGTGATTTCAGAACCGGTAGTAGGATCGGTATAGGAAACTACTTCCTTGATGACCAGATACTCACGTTCTGCCTCCTGTGTTTCCAGGCCGGCCTCTTCTATGGCTTCTACAAAATATTTGGAAGATCCGTCCAGAATGGGCGGCTCTGCACTGTTCATTTCCAGAATGGCATTATCTACATCGCAGCCTACCAGTGCCGCCAGCAGGTGCTCACAGGTATGGATGCGTACACCCAGCTTCTCCAGCGTGGTACCGCGTTCGGTAGTGGTTACATAATTCACGTCTGCTTCCACCTGAGGATTTCCCTCCAGATCGGTTCGCACGAATACGAAACCTGTATTTTCCTTCGCCGGCTTTATGGTCAGCGTTACTTCTTTACCAGTATGTAGGCCTTTACCCGAAAGGGATACTTCCTTTTTCAGGGTTTTTTGCATATCACTCATTGGACTGTTCTTTTGAGTTATTTTCGAGATTAGTAATTCTTTTTTCGATTTCGGTAAGGTTGCGGAAATGTATGTAATTTCTGCGGTAGTCACTGGCGTTAATAGCCGGCGATCCATACAGCACTTCACCATCTTTTACATTGGAATTCACACCGCTCTGTGCCTGGACTTTCACCTGATTACCGATGCGGATATGGCCTACCACACCGGTCTGGCCGCCAATCATGTTCCAGTCTCCTATGGTAGTGGATCCCGCAATGCCTGCCTGCGCCGCAATCACATTATGCTCACCTATGCTCACATTATGCGCAATCTGAATCAGATTGTCAATCTTGGTTCCTTTACCAATGATGGTAGAACCTATGGTACCGCGGTCTATACTGCAGTTGGCACCTATTTCCACATCATCATGAATCACCACATTTCCGAGTTGCGGAATTTTGGAATAACCATTACCGGACGGCTGGAATCCGAAACCGTCACTGCCGATAACCGAATTGGAATGAATGGTGCAGTTATTTCCGATCACCGTATAATCATAGATGCGCACACCACTGTCTATACGGCAATTTTCACCAATTTTCACATTCTTGCCAATGTACACCTGCGGATGGATTTGTGAATCTTTTCCCACCTGAACTTTCTCTGAAATATAGGTAAAGGCTCCAATGTACACTCCCTCTCCCAGTACTGCAGTATCATGAATTCTGGACCCTTCTTCCACTCCGGTTTTGCGTCCCTGCATCTGCTGATAAATATTCATCAGGACCTGAAAAGACTGATACGCATCCTCCACCGCAATGATGGTAGGACGGTACGGTTTGTCTTCCAGCAGCTTCCTGGAAACCACCAGTACAGAACATTCTGTAGTGTCCAGATAAGCGGCAAAGCGATCCTGGGAAATAAAGGAAAGATGACCGTTTTCACCCCGTTCTATAGGTGAAACTCCGGTAATAAGCGCATGCTCGTCTCCTATGATTGTTCCTTCAATAAAACCCGCAATTTGTGAGGCAGTAAATTCCATATCGTGCAAAGATAATAAATTCCCTAAAAGGCATTGATTTCCGCGTAAAATTTTGTCATTCTATACGCGGAAAAGATAATATATATTTGGTGGCCGGCTCTGTGATTTTGGAGGAAAGTATCTGACCCTCAAACTCATTCAGCAGCGTTTTATCGCCATTATTTCTTAACAGATATATGGGCTGTTTATTGTGATTATACGGCAATAAACTGCGGCTGATTTCATGTACCAGCAAATCACCTTCTGTAATCCCGAAATATTCATTGGCCTGATCTGTTTTTTCCCGGATAAAGTCCGGAGTAAAAGGTTCGGCAGAGATGATCGTTTTCGGGAATTTGCGTTTCATGAGTGCTTTGCAGTAATAAGAGAGCACAAAGTCATCTGAAAACTGCCATTGTTTCATAGCCGCAATCATATCTGTATCATCCAGCTCGGTAAAGCGTGCAATATCTTCTTCTGAAGCTTTGTCAAAGTGGTTTTTATATAAAAAATAGCGCAGATTTTCAGAAGCAGGCAGTTCCACCCCTTCAGAAGCCAGCTTCTTGGCCCGGTTCATCACTTTTACCAGTAAAAATTCTGCCAGCGTGGCCGTTTTATGATAGTACACCTGCCAGTACATGAACATTCTGGCCGTCAGATAATTTTCTACGGAGTAAATCCCTTTGGCATCAATCACCAGCTGATCATCAGCAACATTCATCATGGAGATGATGCGCTGAGTATTAACATTTCCCTCGGAAACTCCGGTATAGAAACTGTCTCGTTTCAGATAATCCAGACGGTCCACATCCAGTTGCGAAGAGATGAGCTGATTGAAAAACTGCCGGTGGTAAATTCCTTTAAACATCTGAATAGCAGTCGTAAGCTCCCCGTTCATTTCCGTATTCAGCTTCTCCATAAGAAGCAGTGACAAATCCTCATGATGCCAGTTGTCCATCAGCAAATTTTCCAGGGCGTGCGAAAACGGTCCGTGGCCAATGTCATGCATCAGAATGGCGGCCATGGCAGATTTTTCTTCTTCCCGGGAAATCTGAACGCCTTTCAGCTTCAGGGTTTCCAGTGCGGTAAACATGAGGTGCATGGCTCCGATGGCATGGTGAAAACGGGTATGGGTGGCCCCCGGAAAAATAAGACTCAGCAGACCGGTTTGGGAAATTCTGCGTAACCGCTGAAAGTAGGGATGCTCTATGATGTCAAAAAGAATCTCGTAAGGAATCTTAATGAACCCGTGTACCGGATCGTTGATGATTTTAAATTTATTCTGCATGTACGCAATTATGGCCGTCAAAGTTACGAATATAGAATGAAAAAACGGGTGATGTGGCATGCCCGCGGCAGTACTGCAGAATATTAACTGAACTTTAACGAATAGTTTTTTATTTTAGGCTAAATTTAAGAAGTTTTGGTCGTATTTTTGAAAGATAAAATGCTGCCGGAATTCTGAACCGGCATTAATCAACTTAAAACAAATTTATGTCAGGAAAAATATTATGGATTGATGATGAAGTGGATTTACTGAAACCCCATATTGTCTTTTTAGAAAACAAAGGCTACCATGTAACCCCCGTAAACAATGTAAATGAAGCACTGGAACTGATAGAACAGGAAAAATTTCAGCTGACCTTTCTGGATGAAAACATGCCGGGAATATCCGGTATAGAAGCCATTCCCATGATTAAAGCGCTGGATAATGCCCTGAAAATCGTCATGGTGACCAAGAGTGAGGAAGAACACATTATGGAAGAAGCCATCGGCTCCCAAATTTCAGATTATATTCTGAAGCCTGTAAACCCGAGTCAGATTCTGCTGTCCCTCAAAAAAAACCTGCGGGAAGATGAACTGGTAGAGCAACATACCATACAATCTTACCAACAGGACTTCCGGAATCTTTCCATGGAATTGTCTTATGTGAAAAATTATGATGAGTGGGCTAATTATTACAAGAAAATCCTGAACTGGGAAATAAAGTTCGACAAAGTTTTTGATAACGAGTTCTCGGATTTGCTGCAAAGCCAGAAAGAAGAAGCCAATATTCAGTTTGCCAAATATATTGAAAAGAATTACGAAGACTGGCTGCACGGCGGCGAAAAACCCATGATGAGTCACACCATCTTTAAGGAAAAAGTGAAGCCCGAACTGGAAAAAGAAAAAGTACTCCTCCTGATGGTGGATAATCTGCGCTATGACCAGTGGAAAGTTATCGAACCCCTGTTTACCAAATTTTACAATAAAACCAGCGAAGATTATTACTACAGCATCCTGCCTACCGCCACACAGTACGCCCGGAATTCCTTTTTTGCAGGACTGCTTCCGTCTGAAATAGAAAAACGATTTCCGGACAAGTGGTTTAATGACAATGAAGAAGGCAACAAAAATGAACACGAACGCGAATTTCTGGATGATCAGATGAAGCGTCTCGGGCTTTCCTCGAAATCCATCAAGTACCTGAAAATCCTGAATGCGGATTTTGAAAAGAAAATTTTCGAAGACTTTAACCAGCACAAAAACAATGATTTACTGGTAATCGTATATAATTTTATTGATATTCTGAGTCATGCCAAAACAGACAATCACATCATAGACCAACTGATCCGGGACGATAAGACCTTCCGTTCCCTCACCTATAACTGGTTTGAAAATTCTTATCTGCTGAAAATCATAAAACTTGCAGCTGAGAGTGGCTTTAAGCTGGTAATTACCACCGATCACGGAACAATCTATGTGAAAAAACCGAGCAAAGTAGTGGGCGACCGGGAAACCTCTACCAACATCCGTTACAAAACCGGAAAAAGCCTGACCTATGAAGAGGGCGATGTGTGGGCCATTTCTAATCCGGAGAAACTGTTTCTGCCGAAGGGAAACCTGAGTTCAAAGTACATCTTCGCGAAAAATAATATGTTCCTGGCCTACCCCAAGAATTACAACCACTATGTAAACTATTACAAAGACACCTACCAGCACGGCGGCATCTCTCTGGAAGAATGCATTGTACCATTCAGTATACTGGAGCCCAAATAGTCTTTTTTTTCATAGTTTATTTTGAATATTTGGGCAGATGGCGGAAAAAATCCCAGGATTTTTTCCGCTTTTTTATGCACAAAAAAAGCGCCCGATCAGCGGGCGCTCTTGCTATCTGTTCTCATAAAACCTGAACCACAGATTTCTTATGAGAACACACAATAAAATAACTGCTCCTGCAGTCCCTGCAATAAATAAAGTCTGTATTGCAAACAGCCCTAAATTGAAATTTTCCATATCCTTTGTTATTTTACTTTGGCAACCAACAATATAACGAAAATTTTCGGGAAAAGCAATTACATAATTTCAACGAAATTATATAAGAAATTAAGGTCATCTATAAAGATGGATCAGTGGCACAGCATTAGCAACAAAAAAACACCACCCTATACTTCACCACTGGGTTGGGTGTAGTCCTGTTCTCCGTAAAACATTAAATCTCAATATTATGAATACAACGAAGAAACTTCTTGTTGCAGCACTTTCTATAGGCGTCATTGCTTTTCTGAGCAGTTGTCAATCAATCCCCGGAAACGCAACTGCTGTCCAAAACTTCAACGCAGAAAAATACATGGGTACGTGGTACGAAATTGCCCGGATTGATTTCAAACATGAGCGCAATATGGACAACGTTTCTGCGCAGTACAGTCTGCAGCCATCCGGTATGGTAAAGGTGCTGAACAGCGGCTTTGATTACAAGAAAAATGAATGGGAAAAAGCTGAGGGCAAAGCCAAATTCCGGGGCGAAAAGCATATTGCCGAGTTGAAGGTAAGTTTCTTCGGTCCGTTTTATTCCGGTTACAATGTGATTGCGCTGGATGAAGATTACCGCTATGCGCTGGTGGCCGGCAAGGATCTGGACTACCTCTGGATTCTGTCCCGCAGTACCACCATTCCCGAAGCGGTAAAAACCAACTATCTGAGAATAGCGCAGGACGCAGGCTATGACACTTCCCGCCTGACCTGGGTAACGCACGACCGGGATGACAATCCGTATCTGAACAAGTAATTCTTACTTATTTGAATTTATTAATGGTTACTGTCCATCTTCTTTAAATTCCTTTCCGTATCTATTATGGCATACACCGAGATAATCAGGAATTCAAAAAAAGATAATTCCAATATCCGTTCTGAATCATATCCGAAAAAAACAGGGATTTGCGTAAACAGCATTACCGGTATCACCAATAACCATTTTTGGAAGAAATTCTTTTGAGCATATTCCCAATTTCTTTGATTCTTCATAGACCTTTTAGTCCTGTATCCAATCATAAAATTAATTTCGGGCGATTTATAAAAATAGAAGAAAACCACCACTGCAAATATCGTTGCATCTAAAATCAGGATATTTTGAAGAGATTCTGTCATGATTTAAAATTGACTTGATAATTTATATTTTTAGGAATCAGATATATTGTAGCAGCTGCAAACATAACCATGAAGAAAGAAGCTAATCCATGAAAAATGAAAATACAGAAATGAAATAATATGGCAATGATAAACAGCAAAAATCTACGTTTCAAACTCTTCCTACTTACAAAAATGAATGAAGCTAATGCAAACTCTAGTAATAATGTACCCCAGGTAACAAATGTTGTTACGAACTCGTTTGATAAAATTTTTACTGTCAGGTCAGTAAACATAACATGAACTCCAAAATATTTATTTGTTAACCAATAATAAGCTGCAGTACCATTCAACCATTCATCAATAAAAAGTTTACCTACAAAAGCGTGCAAATAAACGCTACAAACCTGTATATGAATTAACGTATAAAAAGTTTTTTGAATTAATTTTAAATAGTAGTTTTTTCTATATAGTAATCCATTTTTCAACCAATGATTTTTACTATTATCAAGCAAAGTTATTGGAATTAATAGTAAGGTCAAATTAGAAGCTAAATGGTCTCCTCCATCAATTACATCACAATAAGAAAGGAAACTATATGTAATATATGCATGAATAATTCCAGTGAATTTTGGATATATGCCAGAAATAACGAATATCAATCCAATAATAGCCACTAATTTCGCAATAAAATTGTTAAAAATTGCAAACAACGTATACTCTATTAATCCTAAATTACCAACCGGAGATTGATTACCAAATAATACTTATTCGGAATTAGATACTAAAGTTAGTAAAGTTCCAACAGCCAGCATTGATCGACATATATTATAAGGATTGATGATGACTTTCATTTAATAATAAATTTATAGTATTTCTGCCTTGGATCATTAAAGTTTTTTGCCCAAGCCCATGGAATTCTTTCTTCAGAAATTAAAACATAATTGCCTTTTTCAAGTTTTGAATCCAACTCATCTTGAAAAATAAAAATGTTATACTTCTTATCATTCAACATACTATGAATATCAAGCAATGATCTCCATTTTAATGGCTTATTGATAAGTGTCCCCATTTCAAGACTTACCCTTCTACTCGTTCTTTCTAATCCTAATAACAAGTGCTTTCTGTTTCCCCAAAACTGTTTTGTATTTTTGTACCATGAAACTTATCTCCTATAATGTAAACGGAATCCGTGCGGCATTTACCAAAGATTTTACCGGCTGGCTGAAAGTGGCTGATCCCGATATCATCTGCATACAGGAAAGCAAGGCAGGAAATGACCAGATTGATATTGAAAGTTTTGAAAAACTGGGGTACCACAGTTACTGGCATTCGGCGGTGCGCAAAGGCTACAGCGGGGTGGGCATTGCTTCCAAAATTGAACCTAAACAAGTGATTTACGGTTGTGGCATCGAACAATACGACCACGAAGGACGCATTATCCGTGCAGATTTTGAAGGGTATTCGGTGATTTCGGTGTATGTGCCTTCTGCATCCAACATAGACCGGCTGGATTTCAAACTGCAATTTTGTGAGGATTTTCTGGAATACATCAAGGAACTGCGCAAAACCATTCCTAATTTGTTGATCTCAGGAGATTTTAACATTTGTCACAAACCCATTGACATCCACAATCCTGAAGGCCTGAAAAATGTATCCGGATTTTTGCCTGTGGAGAGAGAATGGCTGTCCAGATTCATAGATGAATGCGAACTGATAGACAGTTTCAGATTTTTTAACGACCAGCCCGATAATTATTCCTGGTGGAGCTACCGGCAGAACTCCAGAGCACGCAACAAAGGCTGGCGACTGGATTATAATTTCGTTTCATACCCGCTAAAAGATCAGTTGAGACGTGCGGTCATTCTGAAAGAGGTGGTTCACTCTGACCATTGCCCGGTGATGGCAGAACTGGACATTTAACCGGCACACAGAATCCGGTGATCCATTCCGAGCTCCGTGAATTTTTATTATAAGAACTTTGAAAACGGTGCTGAATTAGGCTTAATCGAATCATTCCGGTTCCCGGTGCACCAGATCCATGGAAAAGGCCGGAAGGCAGATGGCCAGATAGTCGCAAGGTTCCGCAAAAGGATTGCTGTAGCGTACGCGAGCGGTTTTTTCTATGAGAATACTCTGGCCTGCTTCCAGAATCACCGTTTCACCATCGATTTCGAATTGCTTTTTCCCTTTCAGGATGTAGGTGAATTCATCAAACTCCGGGGTTTGATGCGGTTCGCTCCACCCGGGTGGCGCGTGCATGTGTGCAATGGAAATGCCGGGGTGCCCCGTAGAGTGCCCCCAGATTTCCCTGATGATTTTGCCATCCTCCGTGGGTACCACAAAAGGATACTGCTGAAGTTTATATTTAGCCATAATGACTGGTATTCTACGTTCAGAACTGCATCTCCGGAATGTCTCCTTCAATAATCAGCTCTGCTTCTGTAGCTTTAATGATGTCTTCCACAGAAACCCCCGGAGCACGCTCCAGCAGCTTGAAGCCCTGAGGTGTTACGTCCATGACGGCAAGTTCCGTCACTACCTTTTTCACACAACCTACGCCGGTAAGCGGAAGCGTACATTTTTTCAGGATTTTACTTTCGCCGGCTTTGTTCACATGCATCATGGCGACAATGATATTTTCGGCCGAGGCTACCAGATCCATAGCGCCGCCCATTCCTTTCACCATTTTCCCCGGAATTTTCCAGTTAGCAATATCCCCGTTTTCAGCGACTTCCATGGCACCAAGGATGGTTAAATCTACCTTCTGCGCCCGGATCATCCCGAAACTGAATGCCGAATCAAAAAAAGAAGCACCCGGCAGAGTGGTAATGGTTTGTTTACCGGCGTTGATCAGGTCTGCGTCTTCTTCACCTTCATACGGAAACGGGCCCATGCCCAGCACGCCGTTTTCACTTTGAAATTCTACGGAAATATCCTCCGGCACATAATTGGCCACCAGTGTCGGGATCCCGATTCCGAGGTTTACGTAGTAACCATCTTTCAGTTCTCTGGATATTCTTTGTGCTATCTGTTCTTTATTCAATGCCATGATTAATTTCTTTTTCTAACGGTTCTCTGTTCAATTCTCTTTTCAAATTTCTCACCCTGAAAAATCCGCTGCACCATGATTCCCGGAATATGGATTTCATTGGGGTCCAGTTCGCCAGGCTCTACCAGTTCTTCCACTTCGGCAATGGTAATTTTGGCGGCTCCCGTCATGGGCGCATTCATATTTCTGGCGGTTCCTTTGAAAATAAGGTTACCGGCATGATCTCCTTTCCAGGCCTTTACGATGGAATAATCTGCCTGAAAAGCGTGCTCCAGTATATGCATTTTACCGTTGAATTCTTTCACCTCCTTCCCTTCTGCCACTTCGGTACCGTAGCCTGCGGGGGTATAAAATGCGGGAATACCCGCTTGTGCTGCCCTGCACTTTTCGGCCAGTGTTCCCTGCGGCGTGAGCTCTACTTCCAGTTCGCCGGAGAGCATTTGTCTTTCGAACTCTGCATTTTCTCCTACGTAGGAGGATATCATTTTTTTAATCTGTCTTTTCTGAAGCAACAAGCCCAATCCGAAATCATCTACGCCGGCATTATTGGAAATACAGGTCAGGTTTTTCACATCGCTATCTACCAGGGCACTGATGCAATTCTCGGGGATTCCGCACAGTCCGAAACCGCCCAGCATCACCGTCATACCGTCTGTAATACCAGCAATGGCTTCTTTGGCATTATTCACTCTTTTGTCTATCATAATTCTTTTAGATTTATTGCGCAATCCAGCCTCCGTCCAGTGTAAAAACCGATCCGGAAACCGCCGTGGCGTTTTCTGCTGATAAAAATACGGCAATTTATCTGAATTCCCCACCTCTGTTGTAACAATTTATATGCGCCCGTAGCTTTGGCTCCTTGTTTATTTTAACCGGTTTAAAAACAGTAAAATATAAAGCATAAAACATTTGCAGTATAGAAAAAATGTAGTATTTTTGCAACCTGTTAACCAACCTCTGACGAAGGACGTGAATGTTGCTTAGCTTGACAACAAATTTTTATTACAAAAATGGATTTATTAAAGTACGTACAGGATAAGTACATTGCTAAAAAAGAATTCCCTGAATTCAAAGCGGGTGACACCATCACCGTTTACACAGAAATTAAAGAAGGAAACAAAACCAGAACTCAGTTCTTCAAAGGTGTGGTAATCCAACTGAGAGGAACCGGTGCTACCAAAACTTTCACCATCAGAAAAATGAGTGGTGATGTAGGAGTAGAAAGAGTTTTCCCAATCAACATGCCTGCACTTCAAAAAATTGAAGTAGACAGAAGAGGTAGAGTAAGAAGAGCAAGAATCTACTACTTCAGAAACCTGAGAGGTAAAAAAGCGAGAATTAAAGACGCTGCTTACAAAAAGTAATTCAGACAACAACCATAAAAAACCCATCAGGAAAATTATTCTGATGGGTTTTTGCTTTAAAGGAATGAAGTTAGTTGTAGGCTTCATTAAAGTTAATCATCCACGGCGTGCCGAACCGATCGATCAGGCTGCCGAAATAATCTCCCCAGAACTGATCTTCCATCGGCATTTCCACCTCACCGCCTTCAGAAAGCTCTGCAAAGATGCGGTCTGCTTCTTCCCGTGAATCCGGATGCACACTGATGTAGTTATTGATTCCGGAAGAGAACGGTTTGCCCATACCCGGCATGGTATCAGAACCCATCAGCATCTGGTCTCCGAGCTGTATGCTTACATGCATCACACGGTTTTTTATGTCATCAGACATGGGAGGCATGCCTTCTCCGGGGACATCAGAAAATTTCATCACGCCATTGCCGGCAAATCCGGTGCGGAAAACATTTTTATAATGATTAAAAGCTTCTTCGCAGTTTCCGTCAAAATTCAGATAAGGGTTTAATTTCATAACAGATTATTTTGGTTATACATTATAATATGATGCAGATGAAGCGCCATACGGTACACTCCAAATGTTTTACTCAATCAAAGTTAAAACTTTCTCTCAATATTATTCTTGTCATAAGACATAAAAACAATCATTATAAAAAACTCCCGCACCAGGCAGGAGTTTCATGAGGTGGAAATTTCTATTTCCAGCTTTGATGATCTTTATTCTCTGATCGTTTTTTACCGTTCTCTAAATTATATGCAAAACCGACACCCAGGGTCTGTTTCAACTGGGTTTTCTGAATCTGATTATGATCATACACCAGATCTACAGTCACTACAGAAGAGATGTATTTGTTGATTTTCATGTTCAGCACACCGCCGTAAGACAACACCAGCCGTTCGGGATGTTCCAGGTAATTGGAAAAGACAGAAGCCGTATTCACGAGGGAGATATTTTCCATAAGCTGCACTTTATATTGTGCGGTACCCAGAAAACCAAACTGAAAGAGTGAGGAATCACCGTCATTTTTCAGGCCGTAATTTCCGGCATACTGCAAATCATCATCCAGCACAAAAGTCCAGCGGGCATTGGCCGGGCGCAGGGTCATGGTGAAATTATCATTAGGCCTGTAGGTAAAACCGACTCCCAGATTTACATAACCCGGTGCCATAAAGTTGGAAATTTTGGCCGCTTCCGGATTGTTACCATCTTCGTAACCCGGCCCGAACTGGGTAAGCAGGCTTGCACCGGCAGATGCGTACCAGTTGTCGACGATTTTACGTCCGTAGTTGGTAGAAAGGTTGATAACGTCCTGGGTTTTTCTGCTGCCGATTCCTTTGGTATCATTCTGCCCGTAGCCCAAAATTACAATATTCTCCCAAAGATCTTTGTCCTGCTCATAGGTCAGGTTATAATTGACCCCGGCAATCCACCCGATGTTATTGGCACCACCGCCTACCCAGTTAGAGAAAGCTGCCTGGTTCAGCATGAGCGTGTGTTGTCCTTCTACAGACCAGCTTTTCAGTGAATCCTGTACCGGTTCCTGTACTTCCTGCGCCGCTGCCATGCCACAAAAAAGAACAGCGAACCCTAATAATTTTTTCATAAAAGTTTAAATTTTTAATGAGGATGCAAATTTACAAAATATTAAAAAAAGCTCAGAGTCATGGATGTAAACATAAAAAAACCACTTCTTTCGAAGTGGCTTTATTCAGTAACGGATTCAGTGATTACTCACCTCCTTCCATTCTCTTTTTCAGTTCTGCAAGAGCGTCAATATCTCCCAGTGTAGATCTCTCTTCACCTGAAGATGTAACGGCAGGCTTGGAGCTTGCTTCTCTTACATTTCTCTTTTCTTCTTCTCTGAAGATACCGGTGTGTGAAACCACCACTCTCTTGAATTCTTTGTTGAATTCAATTACTTTGAATTGTGCTTCTTCACCTTTTTTGATTTTGGTACCATCTTCTTTTTCCAGAAGTCTGGACGGGCAGAAGGCTTCTACTTCAGCATCTTCGAACTGAACCTGAGCTCCTTTATCGAATACATCTGTAGCTTTACCGTCATGTACGGTTCCTTCGGCATATTTGGATTCAAATTTATCCCATGGATTTTCCTGAAGTTGTTTGTGACCCAAAGAAAGTCTTCTGGAAGCAGTATCCAGTTCCAGTACCACTACATCTAATTTATCTCCTACTGCGCAGAACTCAGACGGATGTTTGATTTTCTTGGTCCAGGAAAGGTCAGAGATGTAGATCAGACCGTCAATTCCCTCTTCCAGCTCTACGAATACACCGAAGTTGGTGAAGTTTCTTACGGTTCCTACATGCTGAGAACCTACAGGATACTTCGCTTCGATATTTTCCCATGGATCTTTAGACAATTGCTTGATGCCCAGAGAGATTTTTCTGTCTTCTCTGTCCAGAGTCAGTACTTCTGCTTCTACTTCATCTCCTACTTTCACAAAATCTCCGGCAGATCTCAGGTGAGTAGACCAGGACATTTCAGAAACGTGGATCAGACCTTCTACACCAGGAGCAATTTCTACAAATGCACCATAGTCAGCCAGAACAACTACTTTTCCTTTCACTTTGTCACCCACTTTCATATCAGCAGACAGTGCATCCCACGGATGTGGTTCAAGCTGCTTCATACCCAGTTGGATTCTTGTTTTCTCGTCGTCGAAATCCAGAATTACCACTTTCACTGTTTGTCCGTCTTCCAGGATTTCGGATGGGTGGTTTACTCTGCTCCAGGAAAGATCGGTAATGTGGATCAGTCCGTCTACGCCGCCAAGGTCGATGAATACTCCGTAAGAAGTAATATTTTTAACAGTTCCTTCCAGAACCTGTCCTTTTTCAAGCTGAGCGATGATTTCTTTTTTCTGACCTTCAAGATCTGCTTCGATAAGCGCTTTGTGAGAAACCACCACGTTTTTGAACTCAGGGTTAATTTTAACCACTTTGAACTCCATGGTTTTTCCTACGTACTGATCGTAATCTTTGATAGGCTTCACATCGATCTGAGAACCAGGAAGGAATGCTTCAATACCGTGTATGTCTACAATCATACCTCCTTTAGTTCTTGATTTCACGTAACCATTTACAATTTCTCCGGTTTCGTGCAGTTCATTTACTTTATCCCACGCCTTCAGTGTTCTGGCTTTTTTGTGAGAAAGTTGTAACTGACCTGTTTTGTCTTCTCTTCTGTCTACCATTACTTCAACCTCGTCTCCTACCTGCAGACCCTGGTTGTAACGGAATTCGTTCAGAGAAATCACACCTTCAGATTTGAAGTTGATGTCTACAATGGCTTCTTTGTCGGTAAGTCTAACCACTTTTCCGGTAAGCACATCATTATCAGCAAGATTGGTCAGTGATCCTTTGTAGATTTCCTCCAGGTCACTTTTTTCTTTTCTTGCATCAGCATCCAGTCCGGACTCGAAAGAATCCCAGTCAAATTGTTCAGGTGCTACGTTTTGGTTCATCAGAACCTCGTCTTTAATTTCAGACATAATAAAAAATTTGTATTCCTTCATTTTCATTCCCCGGCTTACTGTGGACAGATGAAAAATACGGAAGATGTTAATTGTTAATGTTTTAACTTCGCCAAAGGGTTTCCACAAAAGTGGTGCAAATTTAAGGAAATATTTGATATCCTGACCTAATTATTTCTAAATTTTGGGCTAAAAATAAAAGCATTGATGCAGGTTTCGCAAAGTTGAAACCCGGCAAGGCAGCCAAAACCGATACTTTCCCGTAAATTTGCGCCATGCAAATACAGCCTTTTCTTGATAAACTTCAGATTCAGGAGTTGAATCAGATGCAGAAATCTGCCTTCACAGCCTCTGAAAACCATACAGACATGGTGCTCCTGTCGCCCACCGGATCGGGGAAAACCCTGGCTTTTCTGTTTCCGGTGCTTCGGAATCTGAACCCAGCTGCCACCGGCATCCAGGCCGTTGTTCTGGTTCCGGCCCGCGAACTGGCGCTGCAAACCGAGCAGGTTTTCAAAAAAATGGGGACCGATTTTAAAGTCACCGTTTGCTATGGCGGACACGACAAAAAAATTGAAGTCAACAATCTGAAGGAGGCCCCCGCAGTCCTCATCGGCACGCCCGGAAGAGTGGCCTACCACCTTCGAAACGCAAATTTTGATCCGCAAAGCATCAGCACGCTGGTTCTGGATGAATTTGACAAAGCACTGGAGCTGGGCTTTCAGGAAGATATGGAATTCATCATCAGCTCTTTTCCGAATCTGCAACAGCGGATACTGACCTCTGCCACAGCCATGGAAGAAATACCGCCATTCACCGGCCTGCAACAGGAAAAAATCGTCAGTTTCCTGAAAACTGGGGAAGACAAACCCGATATTCAGTTCAGAAAAGTGCTGACAACGCCCGAAGAAAAACTGGATACGCTTTTTCAGCTCATTTGTAAAATCGGAAACAAAAGAACCCTTATTTTCTGTAATCACCGTGATGCGGCCGGCAGAATTTCTGAATTACTGAAGGGCAAAAAGATTGCCTGCGAAACTTTCCACGGAGGAATGGAACAGGATGAACGGGAGCGTGCCCTGCTGAAATTCCGGAATGATTCTGCCCGGATACTGATTACCACTGATCTTGCAGCCCGCGGACTGGACATTCCCGAGGTAGAATCCATCGTGCACTACCAACTGCCACCCAAAGAGGATGCGTTCATTCACCGGAATGGCAGAACCGCTAGAATGAAAGCCAAAGGCTATGCCTATCTCATCATGACCGAAGAAGAACATTTCCCTTTCATCGACTCAAAAAAAACACCCACTGAGGATGTTACCGGTTTCACCACGGTGCCAGAGCGGACTCCGAACCAGACGCTGTACATCAGTGCCGGCAAAAAGGATAAGGTAAATAAGGTAGACATTGTAGGCTATCTGATTAAGAAAGGCGGACTGGAAAAAGAGGACATTGGCCTTATAGAAGTAAAAGACACCACCGCCTATGTGGCCGTGAACCGTAAAAAAACCGTGCAGCTGCTGAAAAACCTGACTGCAGAAAAGTTAAAGGGCAAAAAGGTGAAAATTGAAATTGCCTATTAGCGCTGTTGCATACCCCGGACATTCATCTCCAGTGTAAACACGGACCGGGATGCCGTAATAAAAATCGTGGAAAAATCCGGACCTCCGAAGGTAAGATTGCCCGTCCAGTCTTCCGGAACAGCTATGGTTTCAATTTTTTCGCCCCATTTATTAAAGATGGTGACGCCATCACCGGTAAGATACAGATTTTCTTCACTGTCCAGCGTCATTCCGTCTGATCCGAAATTGCAAAACAGTTTCTTTTTTGCAAGATGGCCTACCCCGGCGATGTCGTACACCCAGGTTTGGCCGGCATCAATATCAGACACAAATAGTTTCTTTAAGAGAGTGCTCCCGGTAATTCCATTGGGCTGCTGAAATGCTTCCAATGTGCAGAGTTTACCATTTTTGTCCAGATAATACAGATTTCTTTCCGGAACAAAATCTGCATCACAATTCCAGTAGGTCCGGTCGTAGAACGGATCTGTAAAATAAACTCCGCCTGAACCGTCTGCCCAGAGGTCATTAGGTCCATTAAACCTTTTACCGGCAGGTCCGGCAACCAGAACCTCCATATTGCCATCGGGCAAAACTTTCCTGATTTCCCCGGACTCATCGGCACAACAGAGTAGCTCCCCGTGTGCGTTGAAGCACAACCCGTTTGCACGTCCGGATTTATCCGTCACAAGATCAATATTTCCGGATTTCCAGTCCCAGCGGTAAATTAGATCTTCCGGCTGATCACTGAAGTACACGTTTCCGGCAGAATCTGCGGCAGGCCCCTCCGTAAAACTGAACCGGTCTGACAATCGTTTTAATGTTCCTTTTATCAATCTCATTGCTTCCGTTTTATGATTCCGCAAACAAGTGCAAAAATCCTGCAAACCGGAAAGTGCAAACCATTCCTGATGCGGATTTGCGGAAAAGAATTAAAAATAATTATCTTTGAAAATCTGATTCTTCACAATGAAACTCAATTTACCGGACAAACTGTATTATTCAATAGGCGAAGTTGCCAAGGCATTTAATGTCAACACCTCGCTGATTCGCTATTGGGAACAGGAATTTCCAATTCTGCGGCCCAAAAAAAACAAGAAAGGAAACCGCTATTTTACACCGGAAGATGTGGGCAATCTGAAAATTATTTACCATCTGGTAAAAGAAAAAGGCTATACGCTGGATGGTGCCCGAATTGCGCTCACCACCAACAGTAAAATCTCTGAAACCATCTCTATTATAGACCGGCTGGAGTTCGTAAAGGCTGAATTACAGAAACTTAAAGAATCGCTCACAGAAAAACCAGAATAGAAAAAAAAGGGTGATTTTCCTGTATCGGAAACGGGGATTTCCCTTAAAAAGTAGACTATAAGTGCTGTTAAATTTGTACAAAGAAATTTAATTATGAGCACTACCCTACAATTCTCAGTGGAAAAAAAGCAGGTCATCCTGCTTGGTTTTCTGGCAGTGATCACATTCACCGGAATCTTTTTTTACAGTAAAACCGGTGCAGCAGATGTTCCTGTTATGCAGGATGTTGTTTTTGAAGAAATGAAAGACGGACAATCCATTGCCTTAATGGAATTTGACCCGAATGATTTTGACAAAAAACAATGGATGAACATCGGTTTCACCGAAAAGCAAGCCTCCACCATCCTAAAGTATAAGGAAGTGGTAGGCGGGGCATTTACTTCCAAAGCGCAGTTTCAGAAATGCTACGCCGTATCCGAAGAAAAATACAATGCCCTGGCACCCTATTTACTGTTACCGGAAAAAGAGGTAGAATCTAATAACCATGGATCAAATTATACCAAAAGGGGATCTGTGAACCATGCCAGAAAGGAGCTTACAATTCCGGGGAAATTCAATCCCGATACGTACAGTTCTGCACAATGGGAAAACATAGGGTTCAGTGCCAGACAAGCTGCAGCCATCGTAAAATACCGGCAATACCTTGGCGGCAGCTTTTTAAGTAAAGAAAAATTCAGAGACTGCTTCATCATCAGTGAAGAAAATTACCGGAAACTCGCTCCTTATCTGCTTTTACCCGAAACCAGCCCTGCGAATCCGGGACAAAAAGAATTTGACGTAAACCATATAAAACAAGCAAAGCAAGCAGTGCAGCTAAAACCCTTTGACCCCAACATCCTGGACGCTGAAGGGTGGAAAGCCCTTGGTTTTTCTGAAAAACAAGCGGCGGTCATTATGAATTATAAAAATAAAATCCTGAAAGGCAGTTTTAAAACAGCTGACGATCTGAAAAACTGCTTCGTAGTTTCCGAAGATCAGTTCAAAAGGCTGGCGCCTTATCTGATTCTCAACCCCGAAAACAACCACCCTGCTGTGGAAACACCCGCCTTACCGGCACCCAAATCCTCTGCGGAGCAAACCGATTTCAGCCAAACCGATCTCAACCAAATCACTTATGATCAACTCACTGAATTCGGTTTTGACAGCCGTGCCGCCAAAAACTTCATCGCATTCCGCAAAAAACTCGGTGGCTTTGTAAACGCGCAGCAGATTTTTGAGAGCTATGATATAGACCGCACACTGGCAGAACAACTTGTAGCTACTGCCCTACTGAACACCGCCCAGGTGGAAAAATATACTTTGCTGGATGCCCCCGAAAGCTGGCTGAAAACCCACCCCTACTTCAAATACTCTGCAGATAAAATTGTGTACTGGCGTCTGAGCCATCCGGATGACGAAAAGAAAATCTGGAAACTGATCAAAGTTAAGCCGGAATATGAAGCAAAAATGAAACTTTACCTCAGGTAAATCCTCATATTAACAATGCCGAACCCACGACTTCAGTCGTGGGTTTTCTGTGAATCATCCAAAAGCAAACGCAGGTCCGACATTTCAGATGCAGTGAGATCCCGCCATTTCCCCAGAGGCACATCCAGTTTGATGTTCATAATGCGGATTCGTTTCAGTTTCTTCACCTCGTACCCTACATATTCGCACATGCGGCGGATCTGACGGTTCAGTCCCTGAGTCAGAATAATCCGGAATGTGAGGGTGTCTATCTGCTCTACCTCACATTTATTGGTCACCGTGCCCAGAATGGGAATGCCATTACGCATCTTATGAAGAAACTGTGGTGTAATGGGCTTGTCTACCCGTACAATATACTCTTTCTCGTGATTGTTTCTGGCACGAAGAATTTTGTTCACAATATCACCGTCTGACGTGAGCAAAATAAGACCTTCGCTGGGTTTGTCCAGCCTGCCGACCGGGAAAATACGCTTGGGATGGTTGATGAAATCCACGATATTATTTTTCTCGCGCTTCTGATCTGTGGTACATACAATGCCGATGGGCTTATTAAGCATAATGTACACATGCTCTTCCTCAGTTTTCCGGATGGATGCGCCATCTACCCGGATTTCATCTTCATCTGAAACCTTAGTGCCCAGTTCCGGCACCCCTCCGTTGACTGTAATTCTTCCCTGCTCCAGCAGCCGGTCTGCCTCCCGGCGCGAACAATACCCTGATTCTGACAGATACTTATTGATGCGGGTTTTTTCCATGAACAAAATAAAACTTCAATTTAGTCAAAATTATCAATATCTGAAAAACGGAAATCATCATCCAGGTACTTCGTGGAAGCGTCTTCTATGCGATAGGTTCCGATTTTGGTACGGCGCAAGGCAGTGAGATAGGCACCTACGCCCAATTCCTGGCCGATATCGTGAGCCAGACTGCGAATGTAGGTTCCCTTGGAACAGCCTACCGTAAAACGCACAAAAGGCAGATCTATTTCTACATTTTCGATATAATTAATGGTCGTTTTCCGGGATTTCATTTCCACTGCCTGCCCTTTTCTGGCTAAATCATACGCCCGGCTGCCCTCTATTTTTATGGCTGAGAAAACCGGCGGCTTCTGATTGATCTCCCCTACAAATTTCAGCAATGTTTCCCGAATGATATCCGGTGTGAGGTGAGCATAATCCTGATGCAGAATTTCAGGTTTTTCGGTATCATAAGATTCGGTCTGCACTCCGATTTTGATTTCGGTGATGTATTCCTTGGGAGCGTCCTGAATTTCCGGGATTCTCTTGGTGAATTTGCCGGTACAGACAATAAGCAGACCCGTAGCGCGCGGATCCAAAGTTCCGGCGTGGCCTATTTTGAATTTTTTCGGCAGTTCAGGGAATTCTCTTTTAAGTTTATACTTGAGTTTATTTACCGCCTGAAAGGAAGTCCAGTCCAGTGGCTTGTCAACCAGAAGAATCTGACCTTCTAAGAAATCTGTCTCTGTCATTTTTAATAGTCTTTGATGCTGAAACCCGCAGCCCGACTTGAGCGGAAATCCTTTTGTGAGGACGCAGGACGAGCAAAAGATTGGGAGTGGAAGGCGGAAAAGCTGCCCAAAATAAAATTATTTAAACTGTGTAAAATAAATCAGCAATACAATCCCAACGACGATTCTGTACCAGCCCCAGGGCTTGAAGCCGTATTTGGTAAGCACGCCAATGAAAAACTTGATGGCAATCACCGCCACTACAAAAGCGACCACGTTTCCTACCGCAAAGCTGATCATATTGTCCTGCGAAGCCAGAATCATTTCGTAACCCTTCTGCTGCGCACCCTCCGGTCCCCAGCCTTTCACGAAGACAGAATACACCGTAACCGCCAGCATGGTAGGTACCGCCAGAAAAAACGAAAATTCTGCCGCTGCCCGGCGCGTCAGATTCTGCTGCATCCCTCCGATGATAGATGCGGCACTGCGGCTCATGCCCGGCATCATGGCCAGACACTGCCAGATCCCAATGGTAAATGCTTTTTTATAGGAAATATCTTTTTCGTCATCAATGGTGTGTACCTTAAAAATCCGGTCGATAAACAGAAGCACAATACCGCCCAGCACCAGTACAATAGCAATAGGCACAGGATCTCCTAGTACAGCTTCTATCTTATCATCAAAAATATATCCCAGGATGAGTGCCGGAATGATGGCCACGGCCAGTTTAAAATAAAATTTGAGATTGCTGAAATCAAAAAACTTCTTCCAGTACAGATACACCACCGCCAGAATAGCTCCGAACTGAATGGAAACCTGAAACATTTTTACAAATTCATCCTCCTGAATCCCAAAAATGGAACTGGTAAAGATCATATGTGCGGTAGATGACACGGGCAAATATTCCGTCAAACCCTCTATGATGGCAATGATGATTGCTTTGATTAAGTCCATAAGTGTGGTAAAAAAACTTTGTCAAAGTTTACCGCGATAGAAGTTCTCACGCGTTAAAGATCAACTTTGACAAAGTTGAAACGTGTTTATATTATTTATTTCTCTTCAGAATGGCATACACCTCGATGGCAAAACCCAGAATGATGAGCAGCGGGGCAATCCTGATGCGGCGTATGGAAAAAATCCCGTCATTCCAGACATTAGGATCATATTTCCCGTTTACCGTATTGGCATCCGGTCCCATCATGAGCAGAAATCCCACTGCAATAAATGCAAGCCCGATGAGCATGAACTTATAATTCTCGCGACCAAAGTAGAATCCTTTATTCTGAGAAGTTACCGCATCTTTTTTGCCAATATCATCGGCCGAGAACTGATGTTTTTTATTCGCCATGATTACGAGTAGTATAAATCGTCTATGTTAGATCTCAGGAATCTCCAGGTAGCCACTATGGTACTGAAGACTGTAATTAAAATCCCGGCCAGGGCAATGCCCGCCACCAGTAAAATATACTGGTTCGTATCCTGCACAAACGGGGTCTGAATGGTTTCTGTAAAATAGTACCACACGCCGAAAAGGGCAATGATTCCCAGCAGGGCACCCAATACTCCCAGAATAACCGCTTCCTTAATAAAAGGCATGAGGATAAATCTGCGTCTGGCACCTACCAGCTGCATGGTCTTGATGATGAAACGTTTAGAGAAAATCTTTAGACGGATAGAGTTGTTGATGAGTACAAAGGCGAGAATCAGGAACAGGACGGAGAAGCCCAGAATCCATCTCAGAATGGTATTGAGGTTTTCATAGATCTGCTGTGATTCTGAATTATTTTTCACCTCTACAATTCCGGGAACGGCAGCGATTTGTTTAATGGCGTCATTCACTTTTACAGAATCCATAAAATCAGCTTTCAATGCAATTTCTACGGAAGAGGGGAAAATATGGGCGTCAAAAAGCTTTTCGGTATCAATTCCCAGACTGGTGCGGGCTTCTTTGGAAGCCTGGTCGCGGCTGATATACGTTGCTTTCTTCACCGGGGTCAGTTGCTTTATTTTTTCCACTGCATTCAGTTCCTGACCGGCTATTTTTGCTGAATCTTTCGGGTTATAATCCTGATCGAAATAAGCGTTCACCACCAGTTGTTCTTTCAAATAGTCCGAATACTTCTGCGCATTGATTAAAATCAAACCGGAAAGCCCAACCAGAAAGAGTACCAGGGCGATACTGATGACCACCGTTATATTGCTCGATCTAAGCCTTCTGCGATTAAAATCTTCCACTGTTCTTGCCATTAATCAAAATTTTTGGCTAAAATAGAAAAAAACTTCCGTAATTTGCCGTAAAATAAAGATTTTCGGTGTTAAAAAAAACTTAAACATCCGCTGATAAAAGCGTCAGACAGCGGCACCAACCCGTCACCGGATTTTCCCGAATTTCAGAATCAGAATTCTTTTGTTATGAGCGTGAAAGCCAAAAAACATCTCGGTCAGCATTTCCTCACCGACGAGAATATCGCCCGAAAAATTGTAGAAGGCCTCAGCAATACGGGGTACCGGTCTGTTATAGAAGTGGGCCCGGGCATGGGCGTGCTTACCAAATACCTGCTGGAGCAGGATATAACTCTGTATCTGGCAGAAATAGATGCCGAATCCATTCAGTATCTGAAAGATCATTACAGTCAGATTACAGACAAGACCTTCACGGGCGATTTCCTGAAAACCGATTTTTCCTTTGTCGGTGATGGCGAAATAGCGGTCATTGGTAACTTTCCGTATAACATCTCCTCCCAGATTTTGTTTAAAATTTTGGATTATAAAGAGATCATTCCGGAGATGGTGGGCATGTTTCAGAAGGAAGTAGCAGAACGTACGGCCGCTGTACCGCGGACCAAAAGTTACGGCATACTCTCGGTACTGGTTCAGGCGTATTACGATGTCACGTATCTTTTCACGGTACATGAAAATGTATTCAATCCGCCACCGAAGGTAAAATCAGGGGTCATACGGCTCAGCAGGAATGTAAAAGCAGGTCTGGAAGGACATGAGAAACTGTTTGAAAAAATTGTCAAGGCGGGATTCAATCAAAGAAGGAAAAAACTTTCCAATGCACTGAAAACACTCGGGATTCCGGCGGTACTTTCTGGCCATCCTTTCCTGGACAAACGTGCGGAGGAACTCTCTGTACAGGACTTCATCTCATTTACGTGTGAGTGGGCGGCTGCGCTTTGATTTTTAAGGAGCAGCACGTTTCAGGGTTCCGCTCACTGGTCTCTCCCGCTCTCCGCTATTACTCCTCCGGATTCCCGCGGTTAAAACCGCGGGAATCCGTGCGGGGTAGCCACTGCGATCGGGGCTATGTTGAGGTTTGACACTTCTTCTGTGGCTCGAAACCTTTGTCGATCCGGAGACTACAATTGAGTTTCCCCCTACTGTTTATTGTTCTTCACCTTTTTGCAAAATCCATTTCAAGAACTTTTCCCGGATGGTGAAAATCACTTCCACTAATGCGGTCATCATTGCCCACAAAAAAACCCTCCATCGCTGAAGGGTTAATGATTATATTTTCTGTATTTACTCTCTGTTTTTCAACATGATCCAGCCGGATTTCTGTACCAGAGTCTTACTTGCCGGATCTTCATACTGTATCTGATACCAGTACGTGGAAGTAGGAATACTTCTGCCTTGTGCTCGTCCATCCCACACCGCCTGTTCTCTGGATGCTCTCCACAATTCTTTACCGTAACGGTCAAAGATAGTGGCTGCGAAATCATCATATCTGCTGATGCCACTCAGATCAAGCACGTCATTCACACCGTCACCATTTGGCGTAATCACATTCTGAATATGGAGTGTGAAATAAATCAGCGTTCCCACACAGGACGTATGTTTCACCCGCACCTGAATGGTCAGGGTCACATTGGCAGCCACATTGGTAAAGATATTGGAATCCTGCCATGTGAAGCCATTGTCTATGGAATATTCCAGTGGTCCGTTGCTTGGATTACTCGCCACCAGCGTCAGGGTATTGGTCTGGAATATGGCATTGATAATCTGCGGAACCTGCGCCTCTATTACAGAGGTGGTAAAGGTTGCAGAACATTCGCCATTATCAATCACCACGGTATAGATACCGGTCTGATCTACGGTTATGGTTTGGGCAGTTCCGATGATTGCATCATCCGGATCATACCATGTGTAGGTATAGTTCGGTCCGGCACCGGCATCCAGCGTAATACTGTCGCCCACACAAATCTGGCCGGAAACGGCCTGCAATGGAGACGATATAGCAGGAATCACCGTTACGGTAATGCTGGCCGGATTGGTAGACTGGCAACCGTTAACCCCGATAGAATACACGGTATAGGTAGTTGTTTGAGTAGGGAACACCGTTATGGTATCGGTAGGATCTGCACTGTGACTCCATACGTAGGAAACTCCACCGGATGCGGTAAGGGTTACCGGTTCGCCCTGGCAAACCAGGGTGTCTGAAGCCATTACCGTTACAGACGGCGGCGTAAAGCTTTCGGAAACCGTCACACTGCCGGAGACTGAACAGACAACATCACCGGGCTGATAGGCTTTGGTAATGGTGAGCGTATAGGTTCCTCCGGATGCAATTACAGGTGTAAGCGTATCGGCACCAGAGAAAATATATCCTCCGTTAGTGGCCACCCAACTGAATACGGATCCTGCAGGGTAAACAGATGCCAGCGCATTGAGTGTAATCTGCGGATCGGTACAGTTGATCGCTCCAGGTTGGGCAATATCAACCACTATTTGTTCTGCTTTCACCAACTCTACCTCTGCAATGGCCGGACAGAATGTGGACATTACGAGTGCATATACGGTCTGATTTCCCGGACTGGAATATGCAGTAGGATTGGTAATATAGTTGCTGTTCTGTGCCTGTGCATCAGCCAGATTTTCATAGAAAGTATAGGTCACCCCCGGTGTAGTACTGATGTGCGGCTGGGTGAGAAGCAGGTTGAACAATACGTTACTTGGACCGTAGCACTGTGTCAGCGTCACATCCTGCACCGTAGCAGATGTACCGCCCAGAATGGTGATGGACGCTTCTCCCGGACAGTTATTTCCCGGTATATACACTTCCACGGAATATACCCCCGGCTGTGTGGCTACATATACCGCATTGGTGGCTCCGGGTATCGGATTATTGCCCAGATACCACTGATACAGAGCACCGGCAACCTGCACAGAAGCCGCAAGGGGCGTAGGGGTGTTGTCACACATTTCAATTTCCGGTGGCAGGGCAACCCCTGCCGGATCCAGAATCTGAACACCGATGTCAAAAGAGCCTGCTTCCAGAAATACGGCAGAATCATATATACCATCGCGAACGTCAGCAATTACCATTTTTATGTGGTAAGATTGTCCCGGTATTACATCAGCCTGCGCAGTAAGAGGCATAGTTATCCCATTATAATTGGTTGCATTGGGTTGTAATGATCCAAAATACTGAGCATTAATGGGGCCACAACTAAATGAAGCTGGTAAAATATTAGTAACAGAAACAGGACCAGCTCCACCAGGTAATACCGCAAGATTCTGGTACACGGCACCCGGCAGATTTGGCTTTAATAAAAGCGCAAATGCATCATCAAAACTTGAAGGCGGGCATGGAAAAGAGCCGGTATACTCCTCAGAAGCAAAAATAAAATTAAACTTCATCTGGGTACTCGACGGAACAAAATCAAACTCCAAAATTCCGGCATCATTAACTGATGATGACGGATTAACTGCTGCTACAAGGTCTGCATCACTTCCTCCTCCATTATCATCATTCATAGAACTTTCTGCAACATTCCCCGCCTTTCTTGCATATCCGGTAGTTAACACAATTCCTGCATCAAACGGAAAGTTGGAAGTACCTTTATTAAAATATCCCCAGAATCTGTTATTATCAGAAACCGGTTGATTAGGTGATATACTTACATTGGAAACATTGGGAGTTCCGCAAACTGTAGAGGAACCAATCAGTACATCCGTCACTAATTGTGTCGGTGTAAAGTTGGATTCCGGATATGGCGGAACATTAACATCTATATAATCTCCAGCCTTTGCCATCGGAGGAATCTCTTTCTTCGCCGGCTTCCTCTCCTGCGATGAGGAGTAGCCCGAAAACAGAACAAAAAAGGAAACAATGGTAATACTTAAGTAGTTTTTCAATCGATAATTTAGCATTTTACGAAGTTTTAAACAAATATAGAACTATTTCTGCTGAAACAGCAACAAAAACACGTTAAATTTTCGCCATGTTACAACAAAAGTATAAACCATTGAAATAATGGAATTTACTATGCAATAAATAATGAATTATTCTTCACTTCTGAGGTTTTCAATCTGATTTTCCAGCTCCTGAATCTTATCCCTCAATGATTTTATAGCAGATTTATTGGTAGAGACATTGCTTTTCAGCATGACATTTTTGGCACGCTCTGTAGGATCTTCTTCCTCATCATCTTCGGCAATATCTTCTATATCTTCCTGAATTTCATCTATATCATCACTGATGTCTTCTATATCTTCGGAAATCTCTTCAATATCTTCCTGAATATCCTCTATATCCTCCTGAATTTCGGTCACATCTTCCCGAAGCACTTCTATATGCTCTGAACTTTTATTGACGGACATCTGGATAAATATAGCGAGATAAATGGCTTCCAGCGACAGAATTGTGGTCAGGGTAAGCAGCATTTTATCAAAATTCACCAATCCGAATGCCGGCAGCAGAAACGCCGTGAGAAACAACACGGTATGCACCACCAGAGACGGCACCGAACCTACCCACCACATAATTCCGTTGGCAATTTTCTCCAGCACACTCAGGCGCTCTGCGTTTTCTCTGGTCACTTTCATATTGAATCTTTTGAGTCCTTAAAGTTAAAGTATTTCTCCGCTTACCCCCACACCGAACAGTGCAAAATCATAACGGGCAGGGTCTTCTGCATTAAAACGACGCAGCACTTCGTCCAGCTCTGCTACCGTTTTCCAGTCATTCTGCTTTCTGGAAACCAGACCCAACTGACGGGAAATATTGCCGGTATGCACATCCAGCGGTACGGACAGATAACGCTGATCCAGCTGATGCCAGATGCCAAAATCTACTTTCCGGTTATCCCTGCGTACCATCCACCGCAGATACATCATAAGCCTCTTGGCCGATGAATTTTTGTAAGTGGAACTCACATGCTTATGCGCACGGTGCGGCACACCACCCAGAAATGCAGTCCGGAAGCGCTCCAGACTGTGATAAAAGTTGGATTCACCCGGTTCTAATCTGAATAAAGGCTCTAAACTGCCATGCGTGCGGTACAACCGCTGCAGGTTTTTCAGAAAAAACACAAAATCTTCACCGTTAAAAGTCCGGTGAATGCTTTGTCCGCTGAAAGCTCCGCCATCTTTTTCCTCAAAATTCATCACAAAATCAAAGGGCGCATCGTCCATTCTTTCCAGCATTTTATTGGCAGAATTCAGAATACTTTTGCGGTTGCCCCAGGCAATGGTTGCAGCCAGAAAACCGGCTATTTCCCGGTCTTCATCAGCAGAAAAACGGTGCGGAATCTGTATGGGATCGTGTTCTATAAACTCCGGCCGGTTATACAGGTCTGCTTTTTCCTCCAGATAATTTTTAATGAAATCAAGATCCATTTTCGTGTCCAATTTTTAGCGAATTTCCTTGGAATCGTAGTCACTTTCATTCCCCAGCCGGTCCACAGCTTTCAGCGCTACGGTATTCAGTTTTTGACCATGCTTCACAGCGGCCAGCGGGGGAACTTCCTGAATTTTTTCCAATATTTCTGTTTCCCATGTATTTCCATACCGTGCATACAGAACCCAGCGGAAGACCTGTTCCGGCTTTTTGGATTGCCAATGAACCGTATAATGATCTGCAGCATGCTTCACCTGCAAGGATGGTTTTGCTACCGGCACTGCAGGCATCCACGGACTGGCAGGCACCAGTGCTTTTTCCCGGTATGGACCGTTTTTCAGCGCAGACTGCATCTGCGGACTGTTCAGAAGTCCGGCAATGCTGTAATGAATTTCACCGTCACTGTCCTGCAGAATATTTCTCGAGAGGGATATCTGCTTCAGAATTTCAGCAGGCCGGTCCGGCACATCTTTTACCCCCACGGTATTCAGTCCGGGCCAGAGATGCCTTTTTTTGGTATTTTCCATCTCCCACCATTTCAGCAATGACGAAAACCGCTGCGGGCCTTCTTCCCGCCAGTACAGCTGCGGGGCAAAGTAATCTACCCAGCCTTCATTCAGCCATAAACGGGCATCTGCAAAGAGCTCATCGTACTGTGAGGTACCGGAAACATCTTCCGGAAAACCAGATTTCCAGATGCCGAACGGGGAAATCCCGAACTTCACATGGCTTTTTTCGGCACGGATTTCCTCATATATTCTTTTGATAAATCTATTTACATTTCCCCGGCGCCAGTCTGCCCTGCTCAGCGTTCCTCCGGAATTTATATATGCGTTCCAGGTTTCATTATCCGGAAAATCTCGCCCGCCGTTGTACTCCCGGTAGGGATAAAAATAATCATCAAAATGCACCCCATCCAGATCATATCTTTTCACCAGATCCCGCACCACCGCAGACACATGATCCTGAGTTTTGGGATTAGACGGATCATACCAATACGTTCCGTTCCGCAGTTTCACAATCTCGGCAGGCATTCTGCGCACCATAGAAGAACTATTGAGCGCGCCGCCGGTGGTATGGTGAGCACGGTATGGATTCAGCCATACGTGAAGCTCCATACCTCTTTTATGGGCTTCGGTAATCCAGAATTCCAGCGGATCATAAAAAGGTTGCGGTGCCCGCCCGGCCTGGCCGGTCAGGAAATAGGACCACGGCTCCAGTTCACTCTGATAGAAAGCATCTGCAGCAGGTCTGGCCTGAAAAATTACTGCATTGAAATGAAGATCTTTCAGCAAATCCAGCTGGCGGATGGCTTCCGCTTTTTGTTGCTCTGTGGAAAGGTTATTTCTGGTAGGCCAGTTGATATTTGCCACCGTGGCAATCCACGCACCGCGGAATTCCCGGTTTACCGCCGGAAGTTGCAACCGTGGTGCAGCAGGCGACGCTGCCGTTTCGGGTTCAACGGTTACGGTCTGAACCTTTGGTTTTATGGGGCTTTTCAAGGGCTTTTCCTGTGAGGAGCACGCCCCGATAATCATCATCAACACAAGCAATGGCGTGGCTTTCAGTGAATATTTTGTCATAAGGACAAAAATAACAGAAATAATACACCGACAAAACATTTTAACAGATTTTAAAGACCTGAACATGTGTTCGTGAAATGCCTGCGTATTTGGTATTAAATATAGTTTCACAAAAGCTTTACGAAGGGTGGATATCAAAATCACAACTTGAAAGATTTAAGTTATAGGAAAACGCATTAAATAAGTCAGATTACTTAAGTAAATATAAATATTTAACAGAGGCATTGGCTATCTGTAATTTTTATTTTATATTTAATTACCGAATTTTTCACCATGCAATTTGGTAAAACCAATCTCATTATTTTAGTCTTTACATTTGGCGTTTCTCATGCACAGATTTTAGACAGAATAAAGGACGCCGCACAAAGAAAAATAGAGCAAAAAGCAGAACAAAAGACGGATGAAGCCATAGAAGGCATTCTGAGTGGAAAAAAGAAACAGAACAGAAATAACTTCAGCTAAAAGTGGCAGTCCTGCAACCCATAAAAAAAGTGCCGCTAAAACTACGAGCGACTTTATTGCAGGATCAAAAAATTATTTTTGACGATGATTTTTCCAAAGACGGTCCCGGCGATTTTCCTGCCCATTGGAATACCACCGGAAGCGGTGCTGTTACTACCATTAACGGACTTGGCGGAAAATGGTTCAGCATTACGCACAATTCTGTAGTTGCTCCGGAAACCGGCAAAACTTTACCCGAAAATTGCACCATTGAATTCGATCTTTTTCTTCAAAATTCAGGAGCCGGAAGAACCCCAAGAATTGAATTCGGTTTAACTCCTGTAAAAAATATCCTGAAAGAAGATTTGTACTACAAAGAGAAATTCTATGTCATGATTGATCACTACGATGAGCGAAACGAACAGGCTGTGGAATATGGCTTGCGGGATTTAATCGGCAACAAAAATAATTTTCCGCTTACCCAGTACGAAAACGAAGTTTTGCATGTAGCCATGGCAATAAACGGAAGCAGAATCCGGGTATATTTTGACGGAGAAAAACTCATCGATTTGCCCAGAGCTTTAACTTCGGGAATGAGAAATAATTTTTTCATTACCAATGTGTACACCATTCCTGCAAGTGAACAAGGCGTTTTGGTAGGCAATGTACGCATCACAGAAGCAACTAACGATGCAAGAAGTTCGGTTGCCAAACAGTTGAAGAAAGAAGGCAAATTTACTACCAATGATATTTTGTTTGATGTGAATAACGATATCATCAAAACTTCTTCCTACACCCTCTTAAATGAAATTGGTGAAACTTTGCAACAAAAGACATCCATGAAAATTAAAATCATTGGCCATACCGATGCCGACGGAGAAGACAAAGCCAATCAAATCCTTTCCGAAAAAAGAGCGATTGCAGTAAAAAATTACCTGCAGAATAAATTTTCTATTGCTGCACACCGGATGACAACTGTTGGAATGGGTGAATCATAGCCCATTTCCGGCAATTCGTCTAATGAAGGAAAAGCCAAAAATCGCCCGGTAGAATTTGTAAAATGGTAAGCCATGAAAACTTTCTTCATACTATTATCTGTTTTTTCCACAACCTATTTTTTCGGGCAAAGACCAAATATCCCGCGGGAACTAACCAACTTGTTAGATGTGCCCTATTTAGAAAGAGGCTATTCCGGCGAAGAAACTCTGGGCGGAATCATTCGCTTCGACAAATTTGTCCTCATCAACACTACCATTAAAGACCAACCTGTAGAAATTTACTTATACATCAATACAACCACAGGAGCCATCGCTACCCGAACTGAAAAACGGGCAACTTTGAGAAATGAAAATTTTGACATCGACAGTAAAGATTTCAAACTCACCTACATGAGTCCGAAAGGTTTGGTACTATCTTTTTATAACCGATTAAAAAAAGGCGTTTTAGAAAAGAAGTACACAACTATGAATACCGAAATAGCAAACTATACCCCTATGATTCCCGCCAGTAACTATTGGATTTTTAAGCATTCGGGTAACTTGAGAACGCTTCCACAAAATTTTGTGGCGTACAAATACAAAGCAGGCAGCAGCGAATCACCAACTTTCCTGTTTTGCGGCTATCCGCCGGCAGAAAAACTAAAGGTGAGCAAAATGACCGGCTATTCGGGAATTGGATATCTAAAAACAGACAGAGCGATCTATATGGTTACAGAAATGAAGCCGGCCACAGGAAATTCTTTTGTCGCCGTAAAATGGAAAGAAGTGAATATATCTTTAAATCTTGCTGATTTTCAATCTGCTGAAGGAGAATTTTATACCAAAGCCGGCGAAGAAATAGAGAAAGAACAGAACAAACCTGCGAAAATAAAGGAAAGCGAATGCTCCCGCATTGAACATGAGATTGCTGTTGAAAAAAAACGGATGCTAACGGAACAGCAAGACCTGCTCAGTAAAACCACCAGAGGCAACATGCTGAATGATTCAAAAGTAAAAAATGCAATGGCAGCCATGCAGGACCCCACCAGAGGACTGATTCAAAATCGTTTGGAGACCGAGCTTCGCTTATGCAAATTAATCGACAGGATGAATAAACAAAGCACCACGGAACTCGATAAACGCAAAAAAGAGTGCTTAGAAACCCAGCTCGGTGATAGTGCAGATGCCACCGCAGAATCTGAAGCTATTGATGCTCAATATGGATTAAATAAAGTACAAGCTTTGCCCAAAAAGAGAGATTTATACAAAAAATTCACCCACAAAAGAACCAAAGAATGTATGAAGGTGCTGTAAAGTAAAAAAAGTGCCGGAAAATTTCTCAATTCTTGATTTTCAGTATATAAAAAAAGCCGTCCCGAATTCAGATATCGGGACGGCTTCATATGAATAAGAAAGCTTAAAATTTAAGCTTTAGCAGTTCTTTCCACTCTTTTTCTTTCTTCTTCCGAAAGAATTTTCTTTCTCATACGGATGAAATTCGGCGTAACCTCAATGGCTTCATCTCCCTGAATGTACTCCATACATTCTTCCAGTGAGAACAATGTTTTCGGAGCAATGCTGCCGTCTTTGTCCTTCCCGGCGGCGCGCATGTTGTTCAGCTGCTTGGCTTCCACAATATTTACCACCAGATCACCGGGCTTATTTTGTTCGCCAATAATCATTCCGGCATAGATTTCCTCTCCCGGATCTACAAAAAACTTACCACGATCCTGAAGTTTGGCAATGGAATATTCCGTAGCCGGACCCTGATTTTTGCTTATTAGCACCCCATTTGTTCTTCCCGGAATAGCACCTTTGAATGGCTTGTACTCACTGAAACGGTGCGCCATAATGGCTTCACCGGCTGTAGCTGTAAGCATCTGAGACCGAAGACCAATAAGTCCTCTGGATGGTATTTCAAACTCCAGATGCTGCATTTCTCCCTTGGTTTCCATAATGTGCAGGTCTCCTTTTCTTTGGGTAGCCAGGTCAATAACCTTTGACGCAAATTCTTCAGGCACATCTACCACCATGGATTCGTATGGCTCGTGCTTCTCCCCGTCAATTTCGCGGAAAATAACCTGAGGCTGCCCGATGGTCATTTCATATCCTTCTCTTCTCATGGTTTCAATCAGAACTGAAAGGTGCAGAATCCCGCGACCGAATACCAGGAAGGTATTGGCTTCATCTGTGGGCTGTACCCGCAGTGCCAGGTTTTTTTCCAGCTCTTTTTCCAGACGGTCTTTCAGGTGATTAGAGGTAACATATTTTCCGTCTTTACCAAAAAACGGTGAATTGTTGATGGAGAAGGTCATGTTCAGCGTAGGCTCATCGATCGCCAGACGGGACAATGGCTCCGGATTTTCCAGATCCACAAAAGTATCGCCAATCTGGAACGCATCAAATCCTACCACAGCACAGATATCGCCGGCATGAACTTCCTGAACTTTCTTCTTGCCAAGCCCTTCAAAAACATACAGCTCTTTTACTTTTCCTTTGATGATTTTGCCGTCTTCCTGTGCCAGACCAATCCACTGTGATTCAGAAAGGGTTCCTCTGGTTACTTTACCAATGGCAATTCTGCCCAGGAACGATGAAAAATCCAGGGAAGTAATCTGCATTTGCAGGGAGCCTTGCTCTACTTTTGGTTCCGGAACGTATTTCAAAATTCCGTCCAGCAGTGGCAGAATACTGTCTGCAGGTTCCAGGGAAGTATTGAACCAGCCTTGCTTGGATGATCCGTAGAACGTTGGGAAATCCAGTTGCTCTTCGGTCGCATCCAGGTTAAAGAACAAATCAAAAACATGATCATGAACTTCCTCCGGACGGCAGTTTTCCTTGTCTACTTTATTAATGACCACAATGGGTTTCAGACCCAGTTCCAGTGCTTTGTGCAAAACGAAACGGGTTTGTGGCATGGGGCCTTCAAAGGCATCCACCAGCAGGATTACCCCGTCAGCCATTTTCAGAACCCGCTCTACTTCACCACCGAAATCGGCGTGACCGGGGGTATCAATTACATTAATCTTGGTATCCTTGTAGGTCACCGAGATGTTTTTTGAAAGAATGGTAATTCCACGCTCCCGCTCCAGATCATTATTGTCCATGATCAGCTCGCCGGACTCCTGATTCTCTCTGAAGATATTGGTAGCGTGAATAATTTTGTCTACCAAAGTAGTTTTACCGTGGTCAACGTGTGCAATAATTGCAATATTTCTAATATTTTGCATAAACTTTTTTTGACGGCGCAAAAATAGCTTTTTTATCTGAGAGCAGAAAGATTTAATTTTAATTATTTTTTAACAATATGTGATTCATTTTGAAACCGATTCTTTGGTTTATGATAAATAAAACACAACAAAAAGCATTAAAAATTATATAAAAACAAAGTGAAAATTTTGCAATAAAAACCGCAATGCTGCAAACGAAAAACATACTGCGAACCAAAAAAAAGACCGGAAAATCCTCCGGTCTTTGTCTAAATTATCCTTTCTGAACAATTTGCTCCAGCTTATTCAGAGCCAGTTGAATTTCTTCCTGAGTCACGTTCAGATGCGGTCTGAACCTGAGTGAGCGGTCTCCGCAAATCAGAATCAGTACATTTTCACGATACAACGCCGCCTGTGCTGCGTCACGCTGCGCTCCATCCGGCAAATCCACAGCGCACATCAGTCCTCGGCCCCGCGGATTGGACAAAACTTCCGGGTATTTACGCGCCAACTCCTGCAGTCCGTTCAGCAGGTAATCGCCCACTACCCTTGCGTTTTCTACCAGATTCTCATTTTCAATAACTTCCAGAATGAGTTTCAGGCGCATCATATCTACAAAATTACCACCAAAGGTCGAATTGATTCTGGAACTTTCCCGGAAAACATTCTGCGGAACTTCATCAAACTTTTCTTTATTGGCCAAAATACCGCATACCTGGGTTTTCTTCCCGAATGAAATCACATCCGGACGTACAGAAAAATGTTGGAAAGCCCACATTTTACCGGTAATTCCGATGCCGGTCTGCACTTCGTCAAATATAAGCAGTACTTCATTTTCATCACAGATTTTGCGCAGGCCTACGAAGAATTCATCCCGGAAATGATGGTCACCACCCTCTGCCTGAATCGGTTCTATGATGATGCACGCCACACGGTCCGGATTGGTCAGAATAGCCTCCTGAATCTGAACCAGTGCCAGATTTTCATTCTTAATGGTTTCCTGAAGATTCTCCTCCGTCACGGGGAACGTAAGGTGCGGATTCAGAATCCTGGGCCAGTCAAACTTCGGGAAATACTGGTATTTCCTTGGGTCCGAGGTATTGGTCAGACTCAGCGTATAGCCGCTTCGCCCGTGGAATGCCTGGCGGAAATGGATGCAGATATCTGCTTCCAGATCCAGTTCTTTCTCAAAATTTTTGCGCGTCTTCCAGTCGAAACAAGCTTTCATGGCATTTTCTACCGCCATGGTTCCTCCTTCTATGAAAAAGCAATACTGCAACTCCTCCGGGATCACGACCCTGCTGAACACTTCCATGAAATCTGCAAATTCCTGCGAATAGACATCTGCCAAAGTAGGCTTATTCACCGCCATTTTCCCCAGCCAGTCGGCGTGTTTCATCAGATACGGATGGTTATAGCCAATGGAAGCAGAAGCAAACATGGAAAACATGTCCAGAATTTCATTTCCGGAAACCTGGTCATGGATATAGGATCCATGGGACTTATCAATATCCATTACAAAATCAAATCCATCTGCCAGCATATGTCTGGACAAAACCTGCTTTACTTTATTCATAGTGGGTTGCGCTACTGTATCGTTCATATTATAATATAAATGTTTATGGTTTTTGTTGATATTCTACAAATCAAATTTAATTCCCTGCGCCAGTGGCAGTGTGGTGGAATAGTTGATGGTATTTGTTTGTCTTCTCATATAGTATTTCCACACATCAGAGCCGGATTCCCTGCCACCGCCGGTTTCCTTCTCTCCGCCGAACGCACCACCGATTTCTGCACCGGAAGTCCCGATGTTTACATTGGCAATACCACAATCTGAGCCTGCATGAGAGAGGAACAGTTCTGCTTCGCGCAGATTCTGGGTCATAATCGCGGAACTCAGTCCCTGCGGAACATCATTCTGCAGCGCTACAGCCTCGTCCAGCGTATTGTATTTAATGAGATAAAGAATCGGAGCGAAGGTTTCATGCTGAACAATATCATAAGAATTCTCCACCTCGGCTATACAAGGCTTCACGTAGCATCCGGAAGCATAATTCTTGCCCTTCAGCACGCCGCCTTCTACCGCGAATCTTCCGCCTTCTGCTTTACATTTTTCAATGGAAGCCTGATATTCCTTCACCGCATCTTTGTCAATCAGCGGCCCCACATGGTTCTTTTCATCCAGCGGATTTCCTATTTTCAACTGTCCGTATGCTTTTACCAGACGGTTTTTCACCTCTTCATATACAGACTCATGAATAATCAGTCTTCTGGTAGAGGTACATCTTTGTCCGGCCGTTCCCACCGCACCAAAGACCGCACCGATGACGGCCATATCCAGATCTGCATTTTCTGTGATGATGATGGCATTGTTTCCGCCGAGTTCCAGAATGGATTTCCCGAAACGCTCTGCCACTTTTGTTCCTACTTTACGTCCTACTCTGGTAGAGCCGGTGAAAGATACCAGAGATACCCGCTTATCCTCTACCAGCGCTTCGCCCACGGTATGGTCTCCCACAATCATGGAAGAAATACCCTCGGGCATGCTGTTTTCTTTCAGTACTTCGGCAATGATATTCTGGCAGGCAATTGCACATAAACCTACTTTCTCAGACGGCTTCCATACGGTCACATTTCCACAGATCCAGGAAAGTGCCGTATTCCAGGACCACACGGCAACAGGGAAATTAAACGCAGAAATCACGCCTACAATTCCCAGCGGGTGGTATTGTTCATACATACGGTGCAATGCACGTTCAGAATGCATGGTGTACCCGTGCAACTGGCGGGAAAGACCTACTGCAAAATCGCAGATGTCTATCATTTCCTGTACCTCACCCAGACCTTCCTGCAGAGATTTGCCCATTTCATAGGAAACCAGTTTGCCCAGGTCGTTCTTTTTCTCTCTCAGTTTCTGGCCGAATTGCCGTACCAGTTCACCCCGTTTTGGCGCCGGCATTAATCGGAATTCCAGGAATGCAGACTGCGCTTTTTCTATAATTTTATTGTAATCTTTTTTGTTTCCGGATTTTATTTTGGCAATCAACTGGCCGTCTGTGGGCGAATAGCTCTCAATCACTTCTCCGCTGCCATAGTATTTACCGCCACCGGAAACGCCTTTGTTTTCCTTGCTGATTCCTAAATTTTTTAATGTTTTTTCGATTCCGAAATCGTTTGATTTTTTTGCCATATTTCATTTTTTGATAGGACTTTAAAGGTAGGAAGAATTTAAGGAATGACAAAAATCTGAAGGAATAAAATATTTCCGGGGAGCCGGGAACCTGTGCTCCGCTTCTACTCCTCCGCTGCAGTCCATGGTTTCAACCACAGACTGCAGCGTGCGGGGTAACCGCAGCGCCCAGGGCTAGGTGACGAGTGCAGAGGGAAACCACGGTGGTCTGGACGCTACCTATTATTTCTTTCATTCAAAATTCCACATGAATACCTTAAAAAAAAAGGTAAACAGCCTGGCGAATACTTAATTCTCAAACATTTGTAACCTTTTGGGTTTCGGCTGCGTATATATAATTGTAGCCCATACAAAACGGGCTGGTTTTTTGTACATGAGACAGTTAAAAATTACAAAGCAGGTTACCAACAGGGAAACTGCGTCACTAGACAAGTATCTTCAGGAAATTGGTAAAGTGGAACTCATTACCGCAGACGAAGAGGTAGAGCTGGCACAAAAGATCCGGGCAGGTGACAGAGCCGCACTGGAAAAACTCATTAAAGCCAATCTGCGTTTCGTGGTATCCGTATCCAAACAGTACCAAAACCAGGGACTTTCTCTTCCGGATTTAATTAATGAAGGAAACCTGGGTCTGATGAAAGCCGCAAAAAGATATGACGAAACCAGAGGTTTCAAATTCATCTCCTATGCAGTATGGTGGATTCGCCAGTCTATTTTGCAGGCACTGGCAGAGCAATCCAGAATTGTAAGGCTGCCGCTGAACAAAATTGGCTCCATCAACAAAATCAACAAGGCGTATGCACACCTGGAGCAGGAAAATGAAAGACCACCGTCTCCGGAAGAACTGGCAGAAGTGCTGGACATGAGCGAAGAAGACATCAAAGAATCCATGAAAAACTCCGGCCGCCACCTATCTATGGATGCGCCGCTGGTAGAAGGAGAAGATTCTAATCTTTATGATGTACTGCGCTCCGGTGAATCTCCAAGTCCGGACAAAGACCTGATGCTGGAATCACTGCAGATTGAAATTGAACGTGCCCTCCAAACACTGACTCCACGCGAGGCAGATTTGGTGCGCCTGTATTTCGGCCTGAACGGTAAACACCCGATGACCCTGGAGGAAATCGGTGAAACCTTTGACCTGACTCGCGAAAGAGTGCGCCAGATCAAGGAAAAAGCCATCAAGCGACTGAAACACAACACCCGAAGCAAGATTTTAAAATCCTATCTCGGGAAATAATTTTTTTAGTTAGATTTTCAAAGGAACTCAGTAATGGGTTCCTTTTTTTATGGTAATGGCTGAAACATGATTAGAACAATACAATCAATGCTACTGAAACTACTTTCAAAATACACCAACAAAAAACGGATTCTGCTTTCGTAAAATCCGTGTATGAAATGAATTTCTATGAAGGTCTAAAATTGTTTTTCGCCAGTTCCTTGCGCACACGGCTCAGACTTTCCGGGGTAATGCCCAGGTAGGAAGCCACCATCCATTGCGGTACACGAAGCATAAGGTCGGGATACATTTTAATGAAATCCAGATAGCGTTCCTGCGCAGTATCGCCCAGCAGTGAATTGACCCGGTTCTGGAGGTTCCGGATATGTTTCTGCAGCAAAAGATCATTATGCGCAATGGTTCCGGGGAACTGCTCGTTGAGATTCATGAAGAAATCAGGAGTCAGCATCAGCACTTTGGAATCCTCAACCGCATCAATGAAATAATTGGATTTCTCACTGAAATAGAGCGAACTGCGGTCACTCATCAGCCATTTTTCCGGCGCAAATTGTATGATGTGCTCTTTACCATTTTTGTCTATGGAGTACATGCGCAGCAGACCTTCTTCTACAAAGAAGGTGGATTTGCACACCTCTCCAACCTGCAACAGATATTCCCCTTTTTTAAGTGTTTTTTCGGTGTAAAAACTATTGCACAGGGCTACCTCCTGCATGGGCAGTTCAAAGACTTCAGACAAATAATGGTTGATGGTATCCATGGTTGAAATTTCAGTAAAGATACAATATTATCTCCAGCCACCTCCCAGTGCCCGGTACAACTCTACCCCGGCTTTCATTTTGGCAAATTTGGCATTGGAAATATTGAGTTCAGCATTCAGTGCGCTCACACTGGCATTAATCACCTCCAGATAATTGGCCAAACCATAGTTCACCAGTTCCTGAGAATCACTCACCGACTTCTGATACGCCTGAAGTTCCTGTTGTTTCAGGCTGATAAAACGATCCTGTGCGTTATAAACTTTCAGCGCGTCAGCTACTTCCCTGCCGGCATTCAGCATGGTTTTGCGAAAATTGAGATACGCAATCTGCTGATTGGCCAGGGTCACTTCATAATTGGTTCTGATCTGTCTTTTATTTAGAATGGGCTGTACCAGACTGCCAATTACCGTAGCAAACAGCGAATTGACACTGAACAGCTGATCAATATCTGTTGCTTGCAGTCCGCCACTGCCGGTAATGCGCAGGGACGGGTAAAACTGTGCTCTGGCGGCATTGGTCAGTTCAAATGCTGAACGCAGTCTGAGTTCTGCTTCTGTGACATCGGCTCTGTTGGCCAGAAGACTTGCAGAATACCCCAGTGCAAAATCTCCCGGAAGTATCTGCTGCTCGGCAGTACTTCTGGCAATAATCTGTGAAGGCTGCCCCAGCAGGAAACTCATGGTATTTTCCAGCAATTCAATCTGTACCTCTACATCCACCAGCAATGCTTCGGCATTAAAAACCAGTGCTTCACTCTGCTGAACAGCCACTTCGGTAAGGGTTCCGGCAGATTTCAGGGCGCGGGTGGTTTCCAGATTGGATTTTCTAAGGGTAATGGTTTCGCCTATGATTTTCTTTTGCTCATCCAGCGTCATAATCTGATAATAAGTAGTGGCAATAGCCGCTACCAGGTCAGATTTAACGGACTTGTGTGCAGCATTGGTCGCCAGATACTGGGCCAGCTGGGCTTTCTCTTCTGCCTTCATCTTTCCCCAGATGTCGATGTCCCAACTCAGATCAGCCCCCAGATCGAACAGATGGTTATACACCCGCTCATTGCTGAGTACCGTATTGAGAGACGGCGTCTGAAAAGTATAATTGGGACCTACTGAAAGCGTAGGCAGATAAGCGGCCTTTTTTTGCTTCAGATAAGCTTCTGCGGCTACAATATTCTGAACCGCAATTCTGATGTCCAGATTATTGTTCAGTCCGGTTTCAATGTGACCTTGTAATATGGGATCCGTGAAAATATTACGCCAGGAAACGGTTGCAATGCTGGAGCTGTCTGCAGCAATATAATCTGTACGGTACAGATTTTCGTTAATGGCGATCTGCTTCTCATCGAAGGGCTGCCTGGCCACACAGGACTGAAGCAATACCAGGGCGGTAGCAGAAATAGCGATATTTTTGATTAAAGAACTGTTTTTCATGTACTTAAAATTTAAAAGCAAATAACAGGTGAAGAACCCTTCACCCGTATTTTATTCACTCAGATTTACTTTTTCCCCTTTAATGGGTGAGATTTTTTCCTGAATCGCCTGGAAAATCACGTACAATACCGGGATGGCAAGTAATCCGAAGAAGGTACCAATGAGCAGACCCATAGCCGCACCCGTTCCTATGGAGCGGTTTCCTACAGAACCAATTCCGGTAGCAAATACCAGCGGAATCATCCCAAAGATAAAAGCAAATGAGGTCATCAGAATCGGTCTCAGTCTGGCTTTGGCTGCATTAATAGCAGACATGGCCAGTGTTTCACCGTGCATGCGGCGCTGAATGGCAAATTCCACAATCAGAATTGCATTCTTGGCCAGGAGTCCAATGAGCATGATGATGGCAATCTGGAAATAAATATTATTCTCTAAACCGAATATTCTCTGTCCGAAAAATGCACCAACTACCCCCAGCGGAAGTGAGAGAATCACTGCAAAAGGCAGTACATAACTTTCGTACTGTGCCGCAAGGATAAAGTACACGAAGAGGAAACTCAGCAGGAAGATATAATAGGTCTGTGAACCCGCTGCCATTTCTTCTTTGGTAAGTCCCGTGAACTCTACATCATAATCGCCCGGCATATTTGCCGCAGTTTCCTGAATGGCTTTGATGGCGTCCCCGGTAGAATATCCGGGATTACTGGATCCGGAAATACTGACCGATGTAAAGAGGTTATATCGCTCTATGGACTGAGGACCAAATGTACGCTCCAGGGTGAGGAACTGTGAAATTGGCGCCATAGCACCACTGCTGGTTTTCACATACAGTCCGTTCAGACTGGTGATATCTTTACGGTTATCCGGCAGTGCCTGAATCATCACCCGGAACTGCTTGCCATACTTAGTGAAATCTGAAGAATAAATACCGCCGATATAGCCCTGCATAACACTCAGAATACTGTTAACCGACACACCACTTTCCTTGGCCCGGGGCACATTAATCACCATCTGGTACTGCGGATAGTTGGTATTAAACGATGTGGATGCAAACTGAATCTCCGGTCTCTGCATCAGCTGCCCGATGAAATTCTGAGTCACCTGGTTCAGTTCGGTAAGTTCTCCGCCGGATTTATCCAGCAATACAGCAGAGAAACCATCACTCTGACCGAATCCCGGCACGCTGGGTGGCGAGAAAAACACAATTTTGGCATCCGGAAATTTGGATGCAATGCCAAACAGTTTTTTGGTAATGGCATCCACACTCTGGTCATCATGCTTACCCCGTTCATCAAACGGTTTCAGTCTTACAAAAGCCTGCCCCACATTCGGGCCCTGCCCCGACATGAATCCCCGGCTGGCGGTGAAGGTCACGTTCAGCACCCCCGGAATCTTTCTGGCTTCCTCCTGTAAATCTTTCAGTACATTATAGGTTCGCTCCATGGAGGCTCCCGGTGGAAGCTGAATATCGGTAAAGATAATACCACGGTCTTCTTTGGGAATGAATCCTGTAGGCATGGTAGAGTTGGCCCACCAGAAAGTAAGTCCGCCGGCCACGAAAATAAGTACCGTGGCCCACTTATGTCTCAACAAAAAGGCAAACGAACGTCCATAGCGCTCTGTGGCTGCCCGGAATCCGGTGTTGAATTTGGTAAAGAACTTCTGCATCAAATTCTGATCAGCATACGCCTTGGTATGATGTCCCTGCGGTTTCAGCAGCAAGGAACAAAGTACCGGACTCAGCGTAAGCGCGTTGACGGCAGAAATCAGGATGGCAATAATGAGTGTAATCCCGAACTGCTGATAAAATACTCCTGTAGGACCCTGAAGAAAAGTAACCGGAATAAATACAGCCGCCATCACCAGAGTAATGGATATAATGGCACCGGTAATCTCGTCCATGGCCGCTACGGTAGCTTTTTTGGCATCAGTCATTCCCTGTTCCATTTTGGCGTGCACTGCTTCTACCACTACAATGGCATCATCTACCACAATACCAATGGCCAGTACCAGTGCAAACAGCGTAAGGAGGTTCAGTGAATAGCCCAGCAGATTCAGGAAAAAGAAGGTACCAATAATGGAAACCGGAACCGCAATAGAGGGAATGAGCGTAGACCTGAAATCCTGAAGGAAAATAAATACCACCAGGAAAACCAGGATAAATGCTTCTATCAGCGTGGTAATTACTTTGGCAATCGATGCTTCCAGGAAATCGTTGGTATCAAAGTTAATGCTGTATCCTATGCCTTCCGGCAGCGTTTTTTCGGTTTCTTTCAGGAAAGCTTTGATTTCGTTAATGATGTCCTGAGCATTGGAACCCGGAGTCTGGAAAATCCCCATACTCACAGCCCGTCTTCCGTTATTTTCCCCGATTCCCGTATAGGACAATGCATCCAGTTTGATATCAGCAATATCTTTCAGCAGTAAATATTCACCATTTCCGAGTGCTCTGATGACGATGTTCTCGTATTCTGCTACCTCGTCATGCTTTCCTTTATAGGTAATCACATACTGAAAAGAACTTCCGCTGTTTTCACCCAGAGATCCTGCTGCTGCTTCACGCGACTGTTCATTGATGGCTTCAGAAACCTGGCCTGGTTCCAGTCCATAGGCTGCCATTTTTGCAGGATCAAGCCAGATCCGCATGGAATAGGTTTTCCCGCCGAAGGCACTGGCATCACCTACTCCGTTTACCCTTTTCAGCGCCGGAATGATGTTGATGTTCATATAATTCTGCAGCCATACTTCATCTAGATCAGGATTATCTGTATAAAAGGAAAGAAACATCAGGGCGCTGGTTTGCTGCTTATTTACCTGCACACCGGAGCGCGTTACTTCTGCAGGAAGCAACGGCATTGCCCGCTGCACCTGGTTTTGTACCATTACCGCAGCAATATCAGGATTCACCCCTTGTTTAAAGAACACCTGAATAGAAGCAGATCCGTTATTCCCGGCAGAGGAAGAGATATAGTCCATTCCTTCTACCCCGTTTACCTGTTCTTCTATCGGGATAATGACACTGTTCATCACGGTTTGCGCATTGGCACCGGTATAGTTGGCCGAAATCCGCACCGTAGGCGGCGCAATATCCGGATACTGTGTGACCGGCAGAGCCACAAGCCCCAGTATTCCCAGAATGACTATCAGAATGGAAATTACGGTAGACAGTACCGGTCTGTTAATGAATTTTTTAATCATACTTCAGTTTTAAAATATGGGCTTTATGGCGTTCACAATATCATCAAATTTCCCCGGCTGAGGCTTTACGGCGGTACCCGGTCTCAGGGTTCCCACGCCTTCGGCCACCACGGTTTCCCCTTTGGCTGCTCCGTCTTTAATCACGACCATATTACTTACCCGGTCTTCTACGGTGATCATGGCATTCTTCGCCGTATCCTGCACCACTTTGTACACATATACCAGACCTTGCTGCTCGTAAGTGGCACTTTCCGGCACCACCAGTGCATGATCATACGTTTTCGGAACGCGGATGACCCCGCTGTTTCCGTTACTCAGTATTTTATTGGGATTCGGAAGAGAAACACGGAACTGGATGCTTCCCGTAGCCGGATCTATCTGGCCGGTCACTGCTTCAATTTTTCCTTTCTCAGAATACAGGTCTCCGTTGGCAAGTTTCAGTTCTACCAGCGGCAGGTTGCGTAATTTTTCCTGAAGTGTGGCGCCTTCAGAATTTTTCAGAAAGTCCAGATATTCTCTTTCGTTCATTGAGAAATAAGCAAACAGCGAACTGGTATCCGAAACGGTGGTAATGGGTGTAGGATCACCGGGACCTACCAGACTTCCGTTTCTCATATTGATTTTGCCCACCACACCGGAAATCGGAGCCCGGATGATGGAATAGTTGATGTTTTCCTGAACACCCTGGTAATTGGCCTGCGCCTGAGAAACCCCGGCAGCAGCCTGCTGTTTGGCTGCTACAGCCTGCTGCAATTGTGCCTGAGCGCGGCTCAGATTAGCCTGAGCGGTTTGCAGCTGCACATTACTGATGATGTTTTTCTCTACTAGGGGGCGCAGTTTATCCACTTCCACCTGAGCAGCATTTACGGCAGACTGAGCCGCTTTTACACTGGCCTCTGCTGCGGTAACATTACTGCGCGCCGCTCCTATTCCAGCACTGGCAGCATTGGCAGACTGATTCAGCGTATTGGTTTCCAGACGAAAAAGCGGTTGCCCTTTCGTGACATACTGTCCTTCGTCTATGAGCACCTGTGTTATATAGCCCTGAATTTTGGCACGTACTTCATTATTCACCTTTCCCTGAATGGATGCCGGAAATTCAGAAAATCCGGTCACCGTTCTCTGCTCTACCTGTACGGTAGTAACTGCTTTCGGGCCTTGCGGCGGTGCGCCGTCTGTCTTCTTGCATGCAACCATAGCTATGGCAGCCAGTGTACTTAGGAATATTCTTTTTTGCATTTTATAGTTTGCTTAATGATTGTTTTATATTGGTAATATTGTTGGCTAAAAGTTCTCTGTAAATTTCCAGTTTCTCATCCGGTTTTCCATGAAAATCCTTCAGTTTATCCAGAATCTGCACCTCTCTCTCCAATTTGTCTATGATTTGCTCAAAACGTAACCGCTGAAAAATTTCGTTGATCACAAAAAGGCGTTTCCGTTCGTTAATCTTGCTGAAATCCCGAATCAGCTTCCGGCTCAGAAGCAAATTGACATTGGAGGATATTGAACTTTTACTGGCACAAAATACTTCTACCAGATCATCAAAACTGATTCCATTCCGGTCAAAATCAAAGACCAGATAGGCATATATTTTGGAAGAAAGTGGCGGAAGATTAAAGATCTGAGCAGAGAAAGACACCAGATCCTGAAAAATGTCTTCGCGAATATTCAATGGTGTACTCATAGCTCTCTTAATTTCGAACCACAAAAATAAGAAAAATAGTTCAGAACCAACCGAACCAATCGGGAATTTAGATAAAAACAATCAGGTTTTTATCAACCGAAAGCTCCGCCCACATACTCTCTGGTAAGTTCATGCTGCGGATTTTTAAACAAATCCTGTGTATCCCGGTGCTCTATAATTTCTCCCAGATACATGAAACATGTGCGGTCTGCCACCCGCTGCGCCTGCTGCATATTATGCGTCACAATCACGATGGTATAATCTTTTTTCAGTTTAAGAATCAGCTCTTCCACTTTTTTGGTAGAAATAGGATCCAGCGCAGAGCAAGGTTCATCCATCAGGATTACATCCGGTCGCAGAGCCACTGTTCTGGCAATACACAACCGCTGTTGCTGTCCGCCGGAAAGCCGGGTTGCCGGTTTCCCAAGATCATCTTTCACCTCGTCCCAGATATAACTTTCCTTCAGTGATTTCTCAATGATCTGCGACCGCTGCCGGGTGGGATAATTATTGATTTTAAGCCCGTAATTGATGTTTTCATAAATACTTTTCGGGAAAGGATTGGCTTTCTGAAATACCATTCCGATTTTCTTGCGTACTTCGGTAACCGACGTTTTCGGATCATAGATATCAGCCTCATCCAGCATAAAACCGCCCTCAATCCGCGCCTCACCATTCAGATCATGCATCCTGTTAAAACAACGGAGTAATGTAGACTTTCCACAACCGGAAGGCCCGATGAGAGCTGTCACTTTATTCTCTTCAAAATCAATATTGCAATCTTTCAGTATATGTTTATCGCCAAACCACAGGTTAATATGCTGTCCGGAAAGTTTAATTCTATTTGTCATTTTTTGAATATTTGTAACGGATGTAAAATGCGGTGAGACTCAACAGGAAAACCACCATAATGAGCACAAGCGCAGTAGCGTAGGCCAATGGCCGCACCTGTTCTATAGCCTGATGCTGGGTAGAAAGCATATACAGATGATACGGCAGTGCCATAAATTCCTGATTGAGGTGGCCTGAATTTCCGGTAATGAAAAACGCCACACCGGTAAAGAGGATGGGTGCCGTTTCCCCGGCAGCCCGGGAGAGCGTGAGGACTACTCCGGTAAGAATACCGGGTAAGGCGGAAGGCAGTACAACATCTTTAATGCTCTCAAATTGTGTGGCACCTACTGCCAATGCCGCCTCGCGGGTAGAATTGGGAATTCTGCGCAGTGCTTCTTCTGTGGTGGTAATGATGTACGGAAGAGATAGCAGACCCAGAGTAAGACTGGCCGAAATCATGGAAGTGCCCAGATTCATTCCCTGAACAAACAAGGCCAGGCCAAATAATCCATAAATAATAGACGGCACGCCGGACAGATTCCTGATAGAAGCCCGGATGGTCTTGGTGAGGAGATTTTCCTTTGCATATTCATTCAGGTATACTGCACAGGCCACTCCGAACGGAATACAAAATAATGCGGTAAGCAGCGTGAGCATTACGGTTCCCAATATTGCAGGTAAAATACCACCTTCGGTCATTGCCTTCCGGGGAGACTGGCTCAGAAATTCCCAACTGAGCGCATCCCAGCCTTTAAAGACAATATCAAAAATAATAACCCCCAAAAACAGCAATACAATCCCGGTGCAGGTGAGCAGGATGAACCATTCAAAAAATCCGTTCAGTTTTCTCATAGTGCGTGGAATTTACGGAATCGGTTTACAAAATATTCACCCAGCATATTGACGGCCAGCGTCATGAAAAACAACACTGCTGCTATAGCGTACAAAGCGTAGTAATGGGCGGTATTGTACGGAACTTCGCCCATTTCAATGGCAATGGTAGCGGTAATGGTGCGCACACTGTCAAAAAACCCGCCGGGGAACGCCGCTGCATTTCCGGTGGCCATCAGCACCGTCATGGTTTCACCGATAGCCCTGCCTACTCCCAGCATAATTGCAGCAATAATGCCCGGCGCTGCAGCAGGAAGCACCACTTTGCGCACAGTTTCCCAGCGGTCTGCACCAATTCCAAGACTTGCCTCACGGTAGGTATGCGGCACAGCACTGATGGCATCTTCACTTACAGTGATAATGGTAGGCAAAGCCATAATGGCCAGCAGAACAGCTCCATTAATAGCATTAAGGCCATTGCTCTGGCTGGAAACATCTGCAATACCGGGACCCAGCAACACAATTCCCAGAAAACCGATGGCCACCGAAGGAACGGCAGCAAGCATTTCTATGGCCGGCTTCAGGATGGCTTTCAGCCTGGGCGGGCAATACTCGGACAGGAACGTGGCGGTGCCTACTCCAAGAGGAATTGCAATAAGCATGGCGCCAAAGGTGACCAGCGTGGTACTCACCACCAGCGGCAAAATTCCATATTGCTCATAAGACGGATTCCACTGCAAGCCAGAGATAAAATCCAGGGGTGAAAAATGTCCGAAGAATGCCACAGAATTATAAATCAGCATCAGGAAAATACCTGCCAGTACCGCAATGACCAGTAATCCTGTAATGCGGAAAATCCATTTCAGCACCGTATCGGTATATTCTCTGCGTTTTGTTATACTCATGTTCTTTCTTTTTCTTTCAACAGCATCAGCTATTCCTCTACCACGTAATAACCGGATTTCCGGATCAGGTCCTGCCCCTGAGGCGTTTTTTCAAAGTCAATAAAAGGCTTCACTTTCTCCCAGGAATGCACCGGAATAAACTGAAACAACGGTCTCTGAAAAAAATAAGCTTTCGCTTTTATGGCCTCATGATCCAAAGGTGACACGACCGTAGCTGCGCCGGTTTCTTTGATTTTCAATGCCTTCACTTTTAGGTTTTGCTGATCTTCGGACAGAAGATAGCCGGCACCCACGTATCCAATTCCGGACGGATCTGCTTTGATCCCTTCCATAATCTGGGCATTACCATTCATTTCTTTTGCTTTCGGCGAAAATTTAATGTCGAGTTTTTTCCGGATAAAGGAATGCGTACCGGAATTGCTTTGACGGCCGTAAATATTAACCGGAAGGTCTGCTCCGGTAAGTGTTTTCCAGTTATCCGTTTCCCCGCTGAGAATTTTGCCCAGTGTTTCTGTATCAATTTCATCCAGCGGGCTGTCCGGATGCACCACAATGGCTGTTGCATCTTCAGCAAATACATGAGTAATCAGTTCAATTCCTTTCTCTTTAAAGAGGAAGAGTTCGTCATCCGTAAGCGGACGCGAGGAGTTGGCGATATCTGCCTGACCGTTGTACAATGAGGCAATACCCAGTCCCGAGCCACCACCGGAAATAGCGAGGCTATAGGCCTCATTTCCCGCATAAAAGGCTTCCGCAAGTTCTACAGCCAGGTTTACTTCGGTATCCGAGCCCTTAATCTTCATGGCATTCTGCTTATCAGCACATGAGAAAAGCCACAGGGCCGGCATTATGGTATAAAGGATAACTTTCAATTTTTTCACCAATCAAATTTAGCCTTCACAGATAAACTTATGATGAACAGAATATTACCCCAATATGAATTAACGGATTTTAAGGAAAAGGCGCCTTACAAAAATGAACAAAAAAAGGCCTTCGTGTGAAGACCTTTTGGTGGCGGAGAAAGAGGGATTAAATCAAAAAAACAATAAGAAACTATAAATAAATAATAAGTTGTTTTTCAATTATTTATCTAAAACATAAAACTTTTAAATAACAACAAACATTATTAAATAATCCTCATTTTAGTCCCTGATTTTTAATTCGGGGACTATTATTGGGGGATAGAAATATTTTCAATTTATTTTTCGTAAGCAAGATCAATTGAAAAACGGTATTTGTTGCGCATAGCATATTGTAAAAAATTAAAAATTTAAGTCAATTTTTTTATATTAAGTCGAAATATATTTAATCTTTAAAAATTCCGTTTTTGAAACTTTCATCTCCTTAATCTTGATCAAATATATTTTCAATCGTTTCGTTACTATCTATATTAAACACCTTAATTTATCTGGCAAGATAGTCGGTAAATAAGTAAGATACGATCTTAATATCGACTGCGCTTTATTCCTTCCCATATAAATTATGTGGTATATAATTTGGGACGAACCGATATCAACAAATTTCTAAAGACTCGTGCCCCTAAGGTTCATCTAGCACTTGTTGATTTAGTTTCTAAAAGAATTATAGATACATAATGTTCATTATGCAACTTGCTATGGTAAAGCGGGGGGATTTAAACAAGCCCAATATCTCTACCAATATCCTGCATAAACTTAGCCATAGGTCTTTTATGAACTTCATTTGGCTCAGAATAATTGCCCAAAATAAATCTATTTATCAATGAATCATTTATTTTGTTAATACTAAAATTTTCGATTAATTTCCTTCTATATGATGCACTGTAAATTAAACTTTTGGTGATTAACTCTTCGGTAATATCTGACTGTGTTTTATATATTGCATTGATATTAAACTGTTTTTCAAACAGTTCATCACCTTTAAAATTAACAATCACGTCAGTTTTTCTGTCAAGAATGAAATCTGACAAGGTTTTCTTATCAATTTCAAATTTGAAATTATTAGAAAAATTATCATCATATAAAATAAAATTAACAATGTTGTTTGATTTGCTAAGATTGCATGCCGCACAAACAGGGTACAGATTTAGCAGTGCAACAGACAAGTAAGGATATTGATCTTTTGGATAATAATGGTCTAATTGAAATTTTGCTGAAATACCACTATCTTCTTTTTCAACAGAAATAGTTAATTGTGAATTACAATAAACGCAAGACTTAATTTCAAGAATTTGAAAACACTTGGGGAAAAAATCCCCTCTTCTTGCTTTGTAATTCAAAATGTTTAGAATTTCATCTTTTAAATATGTTTGCTTTTGTTTACCGTAAAATTTTTTTTTTAATTTTGGGACAGCACCAATCTCTTTTACTAAATTGTCATATTCTCTATTATCAACTGTAAAAAAATTTCTATTTGAAAACTGAAAAATAATCTTTACTAAAAATTTATTTGCAGAATTTTTTAAACGATTCGTTTTCTTGAATTGTAGTAACTTTTTATAAGCATTTTTATGGTATTGATCTATTTCCTGTTGATATTTTAGGAAAATAGCTGCTACCTTATGTGTATTAATCGAAACCATTATTCTCTTTTATTTTCATTAATTTTTCAATTTCTAAATCAATTTGATTCTTGTATTTTTTGAAATATAATTCTTTCATTGTCATTCTCAAAAGAGGTTCACCTATTAATTCAATAAATTTCAAAGAGTTTTCTTTATTCCATTTATCTGTCCGAATCTCTTTTCTCGTTAAAAACTCTGATAAATTTTTTATTTTTTTCTTAGCAAATTCTCCCATAAATCCATCCTTTAAGAAAAAATCATTGTCTAATAGTTCATGGATATTTGCCCCAAAGGTTTTGTCATCTTCATTATAGAATTGTTGTGCTCCTTCATCCATTTTTAGAATGTTAGTATGAGGAATGTCTGAAAGTATGAAACTTGAATGTGTTGCAAGTAAAATATTAACCCCTCGTATATTACCAATGTTAATTTTTGCAAAACCGTCGAGTAAATCTGAAATGAATTTTCTCTGAAATTCAGGGTGAAAGAAGAGTTCTATTTCATCAAGAACAATATTGATGTATTGGTATTTTATTTTATCAGCGGACGAATAAAAAACAGAATTAAGGTTTTTTATATGATAAAAAATAGCATGTAATGTGTGAATGTAGTGCTGCTCGCCTGAACTAAGTTCATCAATATTAGATAAGGATTCTGGATGATCTGTATTTTGAACTAAAATATGCGGTACAAAAAAACCAATTGGCAGTAATTCTTCAATATCAAACTCTGGATGATTCTCAGATAAACTTATTAATTTCTCTAAAAGGATTTCTAAAGAAATACGATAATATTTATTAAATGTTTTTTTATAATAATCTTCTTCCGCAATCCAACTATGTCCATCATCTTCGTGCAAAATATTAAACCGTAAAATATTTAATACTTGTCTTAATTTTAAAGTTATATGACTTCGGTCGCTATTCAAAAAAAGTATAAACTTAAAAAATTGAATTCTACTTGAACTAGATACGAAGCCGTTATATTCCTTGTAATTTCTCGAAATTTTTAAAAGCTTTCGAAAAATATACTTCGAAATAATTTCAAAATACACATTATTTTGTCTAGTAATTAACACTGGCCTAAGATTTCTTCCCCTGAAGATTCCATTGTAGACGTTTGTAACAAAGTTTTCACTCGAAAATCCAAACGCTTCTTTAAAATTTGTAAAGTCACTTTCAAATTGGTCAGTATTTTCCAAATTTTGACCATCAATGTCTAATTCAAAGATAATTTCGGAAACTTTCTTCCTGTTAACAATAAAAGGATTATCCAAAAGATTGGACATAAGCCTTGTTTGTGCTAAATGTAGTTCATTATTTACATCAATATTTCCTTCTTCGCGAAATGGATTGACAACGAGAGGTGTCTGATAACCGTCATTCTTATGAAATAGATCTTTTACCCAACTTCCCATGAAATTTTCATTTAAGCCATATAGGGAATAATTTATCGAAATTGTATAGAAAAACAATTTATTAAACACATATCTTTCAAACTCTGATGTCTGATTTTCATTTTTAAAAATTCCGTCTTCATCAAAATTCTCGTCTTTACCATCCAAAATTTTATGGGTTATGTAATCTTGATTAATTTCGAGCATAAAAATTTTATCATCCAACGAATAAAAAATCTGCACATCCAAATCTCGAAAAACACCTTGGATCTCATTTAAATATCTAACATCATTATCTGACATTCTTTGATCGTTCAACCTAAACTTACGCAATATTTTACCGACGCCATATAAAATTTCTTTGCGGGAAGCAATAACATAACATGAAGCATATAGTAATTCAAGCAATGAACTCTTTCCGCTACCATTTTTACCTACTATTGCTGAAATGTTTACTTCTGTTGATTTCCCATCAATATTAAAAAAATTTTTAAATTCGTCTTTTAGGATTATAGATTTTACAGCTCGATTACCTTCGTATTCTTCTGATAATAAGAACTCATAATTATTATAAAACTGATAAATTTGGTTTGGTATCAGATTTTTCAAAAATCTATTACTGCATTCGTTACCTGGCCGGATAGCTATTAATTTGAAACTCATATAAATTAAGCATTATTTATAATCCGCAGTTTGATCGAGAGCAAATTCAAGAAACTTCTTAAGATCTCCAACTGTTTTTGCATTACCAACCATTGCAAAAAGAACGGGTGTTAAATTCGAAGAGCTTTTTGTTTTTAAAATCTCCTTTTCTTCAAAAATATTTAATGCTTTGTTTAATCTGTCTTTGATTTCATTCATTTTGGAATCAAAAGTAGATTGGTCTGAGTTTTCAAATTCAATTAATTGAATAAATTCACTTTTATGAGGGCGTTTAAGTCTGAGGTCAAATTTGTAAAACCTGTTTAAGAAATTCTCATACCTAAATCCTTCTATCTCGTAATTTTTCATATCAAATTAGTTTTGTTAGATCAAATTTAGCGAATTAATTCATTTTCTCCTTTACAAAAGCCGAAACCGTCAATCTATGGACATTCAGAATTCTGCCGATTGCGGAATAAGAAACTTTTTTATCCAGAAGTTCTTTGATTCTCTTTTCCTGACCGGTGAGTTTTGTTTTGGCAGATTTTCTGCCTTTTGGGCGACCTAGAATAACGCCTTCTGCTTTCTTTCTGGCGAGTGCTTCTTTTGTTCTTTGTGAAATCAGGTTGCGTTCTATTTCTGCCGACAAACCAAAAGCAAAAGCCAGAACTTTTGAATTGATATCGCTTCCCAAGCGGTAATTGTCTTTAATGGTCCAAACTTGAATATCGCGGTTCATACATTCGTTGAGGATTCCCATAATCATTAACAAATTTCTGCCAAGACGGGAAAGTTCAGAACAGATTAGGACATCGCCTTTTTTCATTTTTTTTAGGAGTTTGCCAAGTTTTCTTTCTTCGAGTTTTTTTGAACCGGAAATGGTTTCTTCCAACCATTTATCTACCACCACAATACTTCGTTCGCAAAACTGGTTGATTTCGTACCGTTGGTTTTCTACTGTCTGTTTGTCGGTGCTGACTCTAATGTAACCGTAAATCATAGTTTAATTTTTTTAAATTTAAGTGTTTAAATTAAACCAAAACGATATAAAATAAAACTAAGCTATTTTTATAACAAGGAAAATGAGCGTTTTTGTTAGTCAGAACTCAGAAAATTGTAATTTTTCAAACAGCGAAAGTTGGGTGATTTTAAGTCCCATTGAGCAAAGTATTAAGCGAAAAATAGAAGCGGTTGGGAAACCTTTGAAAGATTGGGATATTAATATTTACAGGGGAATTCTTACTGGCTATAACGAAGCATTTATTATAGACGGAAAAAAGAAAGACCAATTGATTGCGGAAGATCCAAAATCCGCCGAAATAATACGACCGATTTTACGTGGCAGGGACATTAAAAGATACGGATATGATTTCGCTGATTTATGGTTAATTAATACACACAATGGAATTAAGGAAAAAGGGATAAAGCCTGTAAATATCGAGGATTATCCTGCAGTTAAAAAACATTTGGATTCTTTCTATCCTCAGTTAGAGAAACGTTCTGACAAAGGCGATACCCCTTACAATCTTCGGAACTGTGCATATATGGACGATTTTTATAAGCAGAAAATTGTTTATCCTGGAATTATGAGAATTGCAAAAAGTAATTCAATAAATTTCCCTCGTTTTACACTGGACAATGATAATAATTTTTTCTTTGGAAATGATTGTTATTTTATTGTAGGAAAGGATCTTGAATATCTTTGGCTATTATTAAATTCTACTCTTTGCGGCTATCTTTTTAGATATTATATTTACTCATTTGATCAAACAGGCTTCAAGGTTTTTACCGATTATTTTCAAAATTTACCTTTTCCGCAAAAAAATGAAACTATGGAGATTTCATTTTCGCAAGATAATTGTAATATCTCAGAGGTGGATAATTTTGTCTATTCTCTTTATGGTTTTAATAAGGAAGAAATTGACGAAATTGAAAGATCTGTCGATAACATTTTGAATTTAGTTAGCTAGATTTATTTCTAAAAAATTTATTTCCATTTCTGATAACCCAAAAATTTTATAGAAAATATTATCAATATTATTTTCAAATTCATTGTTTTTATTTGCTATAAGCTCTGCAAAATCTTTGCTTAAATTTTGATTTTCAATTTCTTTTGGTATCGGTAATTGCTCAACAAACATCGGTTTATATTCAAAGTAACCTCCATTACGTGTTACGCCAAGACTTCTGATATAGTAATCAGCTATTTTAGAATTAAGATAAGCCAATAAAAAAGGACTACTTGAAACGATCAATGGACTCGGTGCATTAATGAAAAAACCCTCAGGTGCAAAAGCAAAAGAAGCATTTAAGTTTAAATTTCCCCAAACAATTTTCTGCTTATAAAAATCGTCCCAATAACTTATCGAATCCTGTGTTTCAAACCATTGATTATTAGTCTTTTTCCTTGCGCCAGTATCACCCGTTTGTTTCAGACGGTCATAGCCAAAGCTTAATAAATGATCCTTAACCGCAGGATACTGTTCAATATCAATCTTTAAACTGGGAAAGGTTGTGATAATATACAAATCAGCAAAATCATACGAATAACGCTTGATATCACGCCCCCTCAGAATCGGTCGTATAATTTCTTCACTTTTAGGATCCTGCTCAATGAGTTCTTTTCGCTTTTCACCACTGATAATAAATGCGTCATTAAATCCTGTTTTTATACCATAATTAATTGAAATATCCCAATCCTTCAACGGCTTACCAACTTTCTCAATTTTGTCTTTGATTTGTCTTTCAATGGTTGACAGAATCACCCAACTCTCAGAATTTCTGAAATCTGAAAAAACAGAGTTCTGACTAACAAAAACGCTCAAATTATTTAACAGCTTTTCTTTGATAATGCAAGCCTGTGTTTTGAACTCATTTTTTTGCTTTGCAAACATCAGAATGTTGGTATCCACGGTTGCTGTATCAAAAATCTGATTTCCGGAAAAATCAATTAGAGTTAACGGATTGGTTTGCTCCACAAAGAAACGACGAAGACTTTCGCCATAGTTTGCCCGCATCCATTTGTTGGAAGTAATAAACATCAGCAGACCATTTTCTCGCAGAATATTGTGTCCCTGCTCATAAAACAAACTGTAAATATCTCCGGTTTTGGCGTAAGTTTTAAAACCCACTTTTTCTAAAGCATCACTTTCTGCACCCATTTTCTGCAACTGGATATACGGCGGATTCCCAATAATCACATCAAAGCCAATAAAGTTGCCTTCATCATCCAGCACTTCCGGAAACTCGAAGCACCATTCGAAAGCGTTTTCATAAATCTTATTGCCTTTTACTTCCTCAATAACATCTTCAATTTTCTGAATTTTATTTTCAAGGTCTTTCTTGTCTTTTTGCTGTGCTTTGGTTAATTCCTCACCGAAAAGTTGTTCGCTACCATATTTTGTAAAGTACTCTCCGCGCAACAGATTGAGATTTTTCATCTCTTTGCTGTTTCTGCTGATTTCAGTTCTGAAATCATTTTTCAGAGCAACCAAAAATTCTTCAAGACTTCTTTTCTTCTCCTTGCTCTCTGCTTCTTTATAATCGCGCACTGCGTTTTTGTAATCTTCTACCGTAACTTTCGATTTCTTGAACGCTGATTTCAAATCGCTGTCTAAAGGAAAACGACTAATAAGCGAGTTTCCGTTTTTGATATTGATATCAATATTCGGTAAAGTTTCCAGTTCGGTTTCGGATTTATAGTAGGCATTTTTCAACAATTCAATCCACAAACGTAGGCGACATATTTTAACGGAATTCGGGTTTAAGTCGACACCAAAAAGACAGTTTTCAATAATGGTCTGTTTCTCGTGAAAAAGGGTTTCCTGAACGCGCTGGCTCTCTTTGTTTTTAGGATTATACCTGAACAGTTCGCTTGTATTGGTATCAGTAATAACAATTTCATCACTTTCAACTTCCACATTACAATCTCTAAATTTTTGCCCTTTTTTATCAACCAAAATTCCAAGATCATTTTTAATGGAAATCATCTCGTTCAGAACAGAAACTAAAAAGTGGCCGGAACCAACTGCAGGATCACAAATTTTGACTGAATTTACAATCTCATTGGCTTCTTTTACATCCTCAATTTTGTTATAGAGTTGGGTAAAATCCTGACAGTTCCAATCTTTTAAACTGTTGAATTTTTCAATTACCGCTTTCCGCAATACTTCACGGCTCATATACATTGTGATAGAACCCGGTGTGTAGAAACTCCCATCCTTATATCCATTGATTTTTTCGAAAATTAGTCCTAAAACAGAAGCGTTGATAATGGTTTTATTTTCTTCCTGAATTTCTTCCGTTCCTTCACTTGCAAAATCATAAGCATCCAAAAATTCGAATAAATATTGCAAAGTATTCAATTCTCCTATTCTCTTTTTGCCTTGTCCATCTTTCAAAACGGTATTTGCCAACAACGGAATTTTTTTATCATCCCGAAGATTGCTCATCATTAAAGTGGTATGTTCCAATTCGGTCGGTTCGAACAAGGAACTGTTCAGATAAGGAACTTTTTCAAATGCTTTTCTGACATCAGAATTGCGATCCACAAACTTTTTGGCTAAAACCTGAAAGAACAAAGTGTTGAGATCATCATACTGACGCAGTTTATCAAAATTCAGAAAGGAATAGGATTTATCACCTCCGTGATAATTGATTAATTGGCCTTCCAATAACTTCAGAAAGAGAACACGGTTAATCCAGGTGATATTGAGTTCCAACGCAATATTGAAGAGTTTTTCGTCCGTAGTTTCGCCATACAGAAACGATTTCTTCACACGATTTACTTTGTCTAACGTATCGAGTTGAATTATGGTATCTTCGAGCAAAGATCCCGAGTTTCTTTGTGCAGGTTTATTTCGTTCGATTAATCTTTTTCCGCCATCCTTGGTTTCAACAAGTCCGATAATATGCAGTAATTCGTTATAGAAACTTTTGTCGAGCGTGTTACTGTCATTGATAAACGGAAGTTTCAGCAAATGTTGTGGCGATAATATTTTGAAAAGTGCAATTAGGTTGTTATCGTCTTTCTTGCTGTCGTTTCGGACAAATTTTTCAAAATCTTTCAGGTTGAAATGGGTGTATTCCAAACTTTCAATTACGGCATCAATAGCAGGTTTCGCAATTTCGGAATAGAAAAAATCGGTTTTGTTTCCTGAAAGTCTTTTACTTTCAAAATCCTCAAATTTCTTAATCAGTACCTTGTCCTTTGCAAAGCAGTTTTCAAAAATGTTTGCATCGAAAATGAACCATTCGTAAACATTGGTCGCAACCAAATGTTTTACTTCCAAATTTTTGTGCGTAATCCGCTCTCTCAGATAATACAGCAACAGTTCCTGAAGTGCTTTTGAATTCAGTTTTTTTGAATTGATCATTTCAGCATTATTCCCAGACTGTTTTGTCTCAATAATCACCCCAACAGAACAGGAATGCGCCTTGTCGTTGTGAATAACCAAATCGTTTCTGCCTTTGGTGTTGATATAATAATCGGGTGCAAAGCCAATGTTCTTCAGAAAATCGGAAATAAGATTCTTCTGAAATTCTTCAGATTCTTTTTCATTAATTCCCTCCACAAGCGTAATAAACCTACTTTTGAAGTTTTCAATTTCCTTACGGTTCGGCTTTAGTTTTAGAAATGATTTATTGAGGGACTGGCGTGGTGAAAGGTGGGATTTTGACATAGAGGATTACAGTGAACTTATTTCTTTTTCAATCAGTTTATAGCGGTCTTTAACTTCTTCGCCTGAATAAAACTCAAGCAAATCTTCTTTTGTTAAGTTTCCATCTTTTAAAAATTTTAATAAATATTCCTGATTGAATTCCATTAACAGCATTGATTTTTCAAGCTGTTTCAGAATTGATTTATTGTTTTCAATATTGCTGTGAACGAGGTTTCGAATCAGCATAATTTGATCAATATCTTTGATGATCCGATTCACAATCATTGAAAGAATATCTTTATTCAGATCAACTTGTTTTGCATTCAGAATAATATCGCGAGCCAACATATAAGCAATACTAAGATTAGAATAGTCTCCTGACTGCGAATTGATAACTGCTACAAATCCAACCTCCGGAATATAACCTACATTGTCAAAATTCTTTAAGATTGAATTGTCAATAAGGGAGATATCAAAAACGATAATTGCAGTATTGGTTCCGCGGTTTGCCTGAGCTTCAATCAACTGACTCCATGCTGTATCTGATTTTCTTGTGAAAATATCTTTGTTTTCAATCTCCCCAAACTTAATGCTCTTATCGAATTTACATTCAATTGCAATTCTTTGATTTGGATCTCCATTAATTTCACAAAGAATATCTCCTGTTTTGTTTTTAGCAAGATTACCTGCAGAATTACCGGTTAAATAAGCGCGATCTTTCAGTTTTTTATTTTGGAAAAACTCATTCAGATATTGCGCCACTTCATCTTCCGCCAAAGCACCTTTGATTGTTGATTTATAAAACAGTTCCTTTTTCATCTCGAAGATCATTTTCAGACTTTCGAGTTCGGTTCCGAGCTCGTTATTGGTTTTTGAAAGAAAAGCAGAAATACGGTCTTCCATCATCGCCAGAACACCAATGTAAATTGCACGAAGTAGTTTTTCATCTCTCTCTGCTACCGGAAGATTATCGAAGTAATTGAAAACGATTTGGTTTTCAATTTCGAATTCTTTTATTTCAACTCGGTTGAGTTGTTGGTTTAAATTTAACACGATTATTCGATTCTTTCGTAAGGATAAACGTTTTTGAAATTTCTATTAAGATAAGATCCATGAGAAGGGGCTTCTAACAAATTCTGATACTCATGTTGCGGAACTCCTTTGTAGACATATAAACTCCCATTCAGAAATCTTATATAAACTTCTTGATTCTGTTCATCGTAACCTATACTTGCTATGTTAGAAGAACTAACTTGTGTCATTTCTGGTAAATTCATATTTTATAATTTTTATTTCTCCAAGATTTTAATAATTTTTTATATTCATTTTCTGAATCCTCAACATTCATTAACCACCTCTCTGAGGCTTTAGGATCAGAACTTTTAGGTGCGTTAGCAATTTTAAAGAACTTAACTCGTGACGGTATCTTCACAGCCTCACCCGAAATTAACGCTTCACCAGTTCTTAAACTAGGTAATAGATCTACCATACTTTGTAGTTCATCTTGAACCGCTGATCGAATATGTCCTCTATCTTTCGAATTGTTCATTCTTAGAGCTATTAGAGTTCCACACTGACTTAATACTGTTTCATCTAATTCTGATGGTCTTTGAGTTACAAGCAGTAATCCTACTCCATATTTGCGACCTTCTTTAGCTATCATTTGAACCGTCCTTGATGAGATTGAATGCTCACCCGCTTTTAAATAACTATGTGCTTCCTCTAATACAATTAATAAAGGTTGATTTTTACCCCCAACACTTGTATTTACACCCCAAAATAACCCATCATAAATAATTTTTAAAAGTGTCCCCGAAATAGAAGACATTATTTCACTGGGTATTCCTGATAAATCTAAAATTGTTATTGGTAATTTGTTACCAAGCCATTTTAAAAACATATCATCTAAATCACTTTCAATTTTACCTTCAGAATCTGGTGCAAACTTTCCAGGAGAAAATAAAAAGCTGTAACTGCTATCATTTAATTTATTTCGCATGCTTTCCAAAAAACTCAACAGACCTTTAGCTTTTTGATTTAAAAAAGGTGCACTATTACCCATTCCAGCGGGGGTATATTCGTTGGAAATTAACTTTTCAGCATCCCCAGTAACAATTAATGCACTTAATGTAGTTCTGGTTGTGTCTGTAAACGTTTGCTTCTCAAAATCAGTTAATTCAAACCACAGACGTTTTATACTAAAAGGTATCGGAGAATCAGCTGTAATGGATTCCTTCGCAACTTCAATTTTATTGTTTAATGCACTCGTTATTTTCGCTTCTACTACTTTTTCTCTGATATAATCGCGATTTTGGTCAGATAAGTTTCCGGAGAATATTTTTATCAACTCATTGAATGGTAATGCCCAAAAAGGAATTTGCAATTTATTAGCATCATCTGCTGAATGTACCTCAATTACGTGTGAATGCTTAGACAAAGCATCATTATATTCACCATGCGGATCAATTACCAATATTCTAGAACTAAGAAAATCTCTATTTGCAATAGATTGAAGCAAAACTGATACTGAATTTGATTTGCCACTTCCTGTTGAACCAACTATGGCACAATGTCTTGATAGTAATTTGTCCAGATCAATTTTAGCATCTAAACTTTCAGAAACACTAATATTTCCGACCGAAATAGAATTAGATTCCTCATATCCGCCATATATTATATCAAGGTCATTGATTGTAACTAGATGCACTTTATCTCCTGTAGTTGGATACTGCGTTACTCCTCTTTCAAATCTTTGACCAACTTGCTCTCCCGCTAAAACTATATTAATCCATCTAGTATTCTTTAAATTTTCATAGTCTTTTGCAACAGCTTCCCTCAAACTTTCGGGTATAGCTGCTGAACCTATCTGGGTTACAATTCCATAAAGATTTGCATAACCAAGTGGTATTCTAATAAAAGATCCAATTTGTCCAACTCTATAAACAATACCATCTATTATTGGCATATTAGATTTAAGGCTATCAAAAAGTTTAACTGAAATATTATTCCCGCTAATACTATCTATTTCTCCAATTTCAGTTATTCTACTTCTTAACATTTTCTCCAATTTTCTTGATTTCATTTTCATTTACCATAGAATTGAGAAATTTGACAAGCTTCCCAAAATCCGGCAAAACAAACTCCCCAGTTCCTTTCCAATCTTCTTCTCCTTTTGTTTCAGTTCCTTTTATTGCATCTTCATCCAAGGCTCCATCTTCATCAAAATACAAATCAATATTAACCGAATCCTCTTTTGAAGGTTCACTTTTTATTTTCCAGTTACCAAAATTACAGCCAATTACTGCACTATTTGAAGCGTAAATGGAGATTTTAGGATTATCAAATCCTATTTTTACAACTTTTGATTGTTCATCAATTTTGTCATACCTATCATAATAAAGTGCTATAACATGTGATGTGGTGTTTGTCTTTAGTGCAGAAACTATTCTTGAGTTTATGTGTTCATCACCCCAAGAATAACCACAAGTTATGAGAATGGAATCATCTTGCTTAATAAAATTTGATAAACGATCTAATAAACTCTCATATGGTTGTTTTTTAGAATCCTTATATTTTAATGTCGAAGGGTAAATTAGGATATCTTCATCATCTGGGCTAACTCTTAAAATTTTTTCAGTATCAGTGTCATAGTGCCATCCTAGAGAACCATGTATTTTCCAAAGCTTGGTTTGTTTTGACAAGAAAGAAAAGTCTTCAACGGATTCAGGATTAAAAAACGCTCTTAAACTTCCGCAGAAACCATCATAGTACGGAACTTCTTTATATTCTAGACCCAATTCAAAGAGAAAATCATAATTAGTTGTGAAAATTTCAATAGGGTACTTACGTTCCGCTTGCCCTATCCAATTTGCAAAATCAGTCTGAACTAAATCTTTAACTATGTCCTTATGTACAATTTTATCGTTTTCAAGGTGCACACTAACTTTTTCTCGAACACATTTTTTAATGAATTGAATTAGGTTTTGAAAATCTTCTTTTGTCAAAGAATTTAAAGTTGAATCACCTATAACTTCTAATTTTAATTCAAGTTTTGACAACAGTGTTTCTATGTTAAAATTATCAGAGCCAAGTTCAACCTCTATTTGCTCTAGTGCAATTCCATAACTGGCTTGTTTTTCGCCGGCTTCTTTTACTATTTCTTTTGTCATCGCACCGATCGCTGGAACTGTAAGTGAATTATCACTCTTCCTAGCTAAAGAACTTCCTGCTCCAAAAAGAAAGCCTATTTTCTTTTTATCAGAAATCAAAATTTGCTGAATTCCTCTTATATACTCCGAAGGATCGTGTTTCATCATATCATTAATCATTATCGTATAAAAATAACCAAAATTAATGTGACCGTGCAACATTGTGGAAAAGTAAAATCCTTATTTTTGTGAAACTGCAGAATATGGAAAATCAGAATACCGAATTTAAAGAAAACTGGCGCGACGAATACATTAAATGGATTTGCGGTTTTGCTAACGCCAATGGTGGAATAATGTTTATCGGTATTGATGACAAAGGCCATGTGAAAGGTATTTGTGATGCCAAAAAATTGTCGGAAGATTTGCCTAATAAAGTGAAAGACATTCTGGGTGTTTTGGTGGATGTAAACATTAAGACCGAAGCCGGAAAAGATTATCTTGAAATTATTACCGATGCCTATCCGTATCCTGTAAATTATAAGGGCAGCTATTTTTACAGAAGTGGTGCCACCAATCAGGAATTAAAAGGCTCTGCACTGGACAAGTTTCTCCTAAAAAAGCAAGGTTTGAAATGGGACGGAACACCAGAACCTTACACCAAGGTGGCCGATCTTTCAGATGCGGCTTTTGACCTGTTCAAAGAACGGGCTTCTGAAACTGAACGGTTCGATGAGAACATTCAGGATGATTCAACCGAAGATCTTCTGGAAAAACTTAATCTTGTTGCTCCGGACGGAAATCTCAAGAAAGCTGCTGTGCTGCTCTTTCACCCCAAACCGGACAAACTTTTTACAGGTGCGATCACAAAAATTGGGTTCTTCAGAACCGATGATGATTTGGCTTTTCAGGATGAAGTGAAAGGTGGATTATTGGAACAGGCAGAAAAGGTAATTGATTTGCTTTTAACTAAATATCTAAAAGCACAGATTACCTATGACGGACTGCAACGAAAAGAAAGTTTTCCTGTTCCACCTGCTGCACTTCGAGAAGCGGTTTTGAATGCAATTGTCCACAAGGATTACGCAAGCGGAATTCCTGTTCAAATTAGCGTTTATGATAACAAATTGATTATTTGGAATGAGGGAGAGTTACCGGAAGACTGGACTGTGGCCAAACTGAAAGTAAAGCACCCGTCCCGTCCATACAATCCGGACATTGCCAATGCATTTTTTCGTGTCGGACTGATTGAATCATGGGGACGCGGAACGATTAAGATTCTGAATGAAGCGAAGGCCGCAAAAATTCCTGTTCCGGTTTTCAAATATGACCATAACGGCTTTTATGTGATTTTTAATTTTGTGGAAGTGAGTGTTGAACAGAGGGTTTTAGAATTAATTCAAAGTAACAGTAAAATAACTGCTTTAAAAATGGCCGAAGAACTAACTGTTACGGACAGAACTATAAAAAGAACACTGAAAATTTTACAGGAAAATAAAATTATTACAAGACTTGGCAACAATCGAAGCGGTGAATGGAAAGTATTGTAAAATGTCACCATTTATGTCACCATTAGGAATGCAATATTGGGCTCAAATGCTGAAGACCAGACATTCGAGTCGTGTCCCAGCTATTACATCGTTTATTATGCGATGTCACCATTCAAAAGCATTACCTGGCTAATATTCGCCACGGCGAATGTGTTTCCGAGTTGTGTTCGACTAATAAATTTTCGACTTTGCTATGTCAGCATTGTAGCACTCATTAAAAATATTAAGTTTAGTATGTGTTCAATTTCTAATCATTATCTCATCTTTGCCAATGGCTTCCACGAATGGAAACATTTAGACGAAAAAGGAAAGACTAAAGAGCAATATTTAATAAAAGTTAAAGACCAACCAATTTCAACAATTGGCGGTTTGTACAATGTTTGGACTGACCCCGAAACAGGAAACGAAATTAATACTGTTACTGTTGTTACAACTCAAGCCAACGAATTAATGGCTGAAATCCACAACACCAAACAAAGAATGCCAATCATGTTAAATAAGCGGATTCAATACCGATGGCTCGATGATAACCCTTTAGTCGATTTTGAATTTCCTAATTATGACCCTGAGTTGGAAGCTGAGATTGTATAGAATTAGCAAGATTTCTTTCGATATTTTATAACAAATTAAACTTCTCCATCGCACTAATCTTTGTTTCATCAGCAATGTCAATGTAAGGTTTCATGGCTTTGTAATCACTATGACCAGTCCATTTCATAACTACTTGTGGAGCGATGCCTAAAGAAAGGGCATTACAAATAAATGTTCGTCTTCCAGCATGAGTTCCAAGCAATGCGTACTTTGGTGTCACTTCATCTATCCTTTGATTTCCTCTGTAATAAGTTTGACGAACGGGTTCATCGATTTCTGCTAATTCCGCTAATTCTTTTAAGTATTCATTCATTTTCTGGTTCGTTATTACAGGAAACACTTGATTATTTAATGCTTCAACTTTTTCGTACTTCCTCAATAATGCTTTGCTATGATTATTAAGTTCGATAATTAAACTATCAGAGGTTTTAACGGTAGTTATTTCTATAAAACCATCTTTTACATCACTCTTTTTTAAGTTTGCAACATCAGAATATCTTAAACCAGTAAAACATTGGAATAGAAATACATCTCTTACCCTATTTAGATATTTCTTCTGTTTTGGAATTTTAAATTCTTTTAGTTTTTTCAACTCTAGAGGAGTAAGAAAAATAATTTTTTTTTGAGTAGTTTTTAGTCTTGGTTTAAATGTAACAAAAGCGTCATTTTTATTATATTTCTTCTTTGTTGCCCATTTCAGAAACCATTTCAGAAAAGAAAAATTCTTTAAAATTGTAGAATTCTTGAATTTTAAAGTGTTTTGCAGGAATAATTGATAATTCAAAAGTCCTTCTTCAGAAAAATAATCAAAAGTTACATCAGCATTGAAATTTGTCAAATGTTTTTTGATTGTTTGCATCTTTCCTTCTGTGGATTTTGTCCATTGATTTCTTACAGATTCTTCTTTTGTAAATTCATCGTAAACATCAAAAAACAATTTTTCAATTTTAATTTCTTTCTTAGGAGCATTACCTATTTCCGCATTGAAAAGTTCTCTGAAATTATCTTCTCTAAGAATAAATCCTTCTAATTCACATTTCTGAAAAACTTTCTCACAAGCGGTTTCATATTTTTGGATCTTTCTGTTGATTAAACTTGCTGAAACTTTCTTTGTGCCGTGGGTAGTATTGGCTTTACATCTTTGGGTCTCCCTACTCCACTTTTCAATTTCTACTCTATATCCTAAACTAAACGCCACTACATTTCCTTCCCATTTGATTCGGTAACGAATTTTTGCGGTATGCTTACCTTTCTCTTTGTCGAGAAGAAACTGACTATGGTATTTAATATTCAATTTATAAGAATTAAAGTTTTTGATTAGAGCAATAGAAATTACCTTCAGATAGCAGCGTATCTGAGATAAAATATTTTTTTATGTTCGTTGGTATTACTTCTTCAGAAGCTCTACAAGTATCGTTACCTGTTTCATACTTTCGGTAAGTTGCTCCTGGCTAATGCTAAGTCTTTCATTCAATTCCTTCTGAATTTCTTGATAACCTTTTTGAAGCTCGATCATTCCAGAAAACTCACTATGGGATATGGTTACATTTCCACCAACATTACCGTTAATATTACTATTGACATTGTTACCATCGCCGTTATTAATTGTTTGGTTGTTGGTTTTTAGCATTTCGCCAGATTCAGTAGTAAACCATTCCGGATTTAAATCGGCGTAAGCATATAGAATTTTTTCAATAGTATCTGAATTGAGTCCAGAATTATTTTTGAGAGCTCTTCCAATCAACCCGACTGACAAACCAGCTTCAACGGTAACTTTATTAGGGTTTAAGCCTTTGTGAGTCATGTACATTTGTAATCTTTCAGTAATTGTCATATCTAAAAAAATTAATTTTTCAATTTAAAAACATAGATTTTTATCAATATTTATTCTATATTTGCAATACAAATGTAGCAAAATAAATGTAAATAAGCACATTTAATAATAAATTTCAATAAAAAAATTGAAAAATGGAAGATTATAATAAACCCATATGGCAATTGACCATCGGAGAATTTGTAGAAATTTTAGATTCCAGAAAGCCAAATATTGAGGAAAAACCAATCATTCAAAATTTGATTGGAGACAAGTATGTTTACGGACTCTTAGGATTAGCAAAACTATTAGGATGTTCAAAAAATCACGCTGGAAAACTTAAAAGTAAAGGGATTTTTGATGAAGCTATTATTCAAAATGGACGAAAAATTATTGTTGATGCCGAAAAAGCACTAGAGCTTTTCAAAAAAGACAGTGAATGAAAACAATAGACCCAAAAACTCCGCTATGGAAATTAACTGTCGAAGAATTTTTAGAAGTTTCAAAAAGTGTTAATTCAGATAAGAAGTACGAGTACGGATTAAAAGGACTTGCTAAGATTTTGGGCTGTTCGATATCTAAAGCGTCTGAAATAAAATCATCCGGTATTTTGGATAAAGCGATTATCCAAAATGGTAATATTATCATTATTGACATAAAGAGAGCTTTAACGCTTTTCGGTAAAAAGTAATCTATGTATTACCTTGAATTGATCGATCGCTTTTGGAAATTCAATCAAAATAATGATTTGGGTTCTACAGCTATTGCAATGTATTTGTTTCTTTTGAAAACAGGTTATGAAAATAATCGTTACGATTTCAAAATTTCAGATATTGTAACAAGTAAAAATTTAGGAGTCACTAGAAAAACGGTAAAAACCACCAAAGAAAAACTTCGAAATTATGGATTAATTCAATTTGAAACCAAAAGTGGCTATCCATGTTATTATCGGTTGATTCTACATTATCCTTTAAAAGTAATTGAAGTTGAAAAACAAGAAAAAACAATTATTGAACGTAATTCTAAATGCAAATCGAACGATCTAGAAAAAACAATTAGAATTAGGGAAAATGAATCAAAATCAAAAAATAAAGTTTTTAATTCAGGAAAAACTAAATCTACAGTCAAAAATAATGATATACCTTCTTTAAACGACTTCATAGAATATGCGAAAACATTAGATTCTTACAATAAAAGTTTAGATAATCAACTGAAAACCAAATATGAGAGTTGGTTAAAAGATCATTGGAGAAACAAATCAGGAAAACCAATTTCCAATTGGAAATCAATATTAAAAAGCATCCTACCCTATCTAATAAATCATGATGAAAACAAAACCTTGACCCAATCCATTCCAAGTATTAAACGACCTCAAGTGATCGCTTAATGAAGATTAAGAACATTTTTTAATTACAATGAATACAAATAATTAAACAAAAATGAGAATAGCAGATTTAAAAATCGGACAGAAAGTGAGCATTAACGGAAAACTTGCAGAATATCAAGGCATTCAAAAAATTAAGGTTTCAAATTTTGGAAAAGTTGAGAAGCGGGTTTTTAGATTTGAAGATAAAAATGATTTCAAATATTACAATACCAACGATGGTAATAAACCTCTCGAAACTGAAAAAATCACATTAGTCTATTGAAATTTATCAATAATTCCTAGAGTTGACTTAAAAAACTGAAAAAGATAAATGGGTATTTCTGATAAAGACTTACGACTTATAAGAAAGAAATTTGAAAACAATGATGAAAAGTCCCTCGACAAGATTCGATTGGGAAATCATTTTGTAGATGATTTTATTTTTGAAAATCAAGAAGCAGCCGACATTCCGATTAACGCACTGCGAGTGATTTTCAATATTATTTCAATTATCAGCAACGAGCAATTCCGTCCTGAAGACCGACCCAAACAACTTTCCCTATTCGATGAAGAATTTGAGACCGAGAACAATAGTTTTGCTTTAATCAAAATCCGAAACAGCAAAATTTCGCCAAGTGGTTCTACCAAACAAGTCATTGATGCGTATGAATTTCTAGCTAAATTTAAAATGGGTTGGTATAAATCAGTCAATTCAAAAGGAAAAGAAATAAAAACTTTTGGCGGACTTATTTCCACACCAAGCTATGACCAAAGAGGATACACTTCGTTTTTAATAAGTAGTTATTGGCTGAAAAAATTGATGGTTATCCCGGAATACAATTATGCGCTCTATAATTTGGTGTACAATATCCGTAATAACAAGCACATCATCTTTGCAATATGGCTTTCAAAAATTCCTGAAACGGGAACAGCGTTAAAACTTTCAACTTTAAATAAAAAATTTGGCTTGAATTATAAAACTACCAATGATTTTTGTTTCAAATTTTTAAAATCCGTTCAAACTAATCTTCATCAATTCAATACCATTTCTTTCAACTTTGAATGCAAAAAAGATACGATTATTATCAGACCGTATAACGTTAAAAGTATTGGAATGCTTGAAAATTTTCAAATCTCGAAAGGTCGTAATGAAGATAAAAACATTAGTCGAAGATTAAATTACTTTAAGTCGAGATACAATCTAAAGGAACAGGAAATGATTCAGTTGGTTTATCAGTACAAAAACATTCCTCAAACGAGAGAAAAGATCGAAAATGCTTTCAAAGAATTTATTCGGATCAATAGAAAAAGAGAACTTAAATCAACAAAATATCAGGGTGAATTATTCTTAAAAGAAATTCAAAAAATTTTAGTAGAGCAATATCAAAAAACAAAAATGGGAGAAATTTTACCGAACGGTTTTCCTTCAATTATCTAAAGAAAAAGTTGAGCAAGTCGGAATTGCACTCATACTATTTTCGGAATTGCACTCATTCCGAATTCGGATTTGGACTCATTTACCGCTAAAAATGCTAAATAATCGAAATTTAGTAACCATATTTTCGGAATTGCACTCATTCCAAAATTCAAACAGACTTTAAAATGTGGATAACCTTAAAGAATTGTGGATAAGAGTAAAAATTCATCATGATTTGTACAAACTAATAAACACGACTTCGGATTTGTGCTCATGCGGAAATTGGTCAGTTTTCGGATTTGCACTCATTTATATTTCGGATTTGTACTCATCCCGCTTTCGGAATTGTGCTCATGTCAAATTGACGCTTGATATCTTGTCAGAAGTCGATATAACGAAAAACTAAAAGTATTATAAAAGTAATTAAAAGCTTTTTTTTGTTTAAAAGGGAAATGTGGATTAAATAGTTGCTTTAAAAAGAAAAAAAAATGAATTGTAAAAAAATCAAAGAAAAAATAAGCATCAAAATCGTTTTGGAATCATTTCAATTGTTTCCGGCGAAAGAAAACGGTAAAATGGCGTTTTATTTTGCTTTGGACAGAACAGAAAAAACCCCGAGTCTTTCGGTGGATTTCGTCAAAAATAGAGCTTTTGATTTTGGAACAGGGCGAAGTTTTTGTAAGCTCCCCCGAAAACAGTACGGTTTAAAAGTATAAAATTAATTAACTTTAAATCGTAATTAAGACAATGAAAAAGAGCACATTCAGTCCTGCAAAGATTGCAGGTGTTTTAAAGG
>NZ_JAJEWK010000009.1 GCF_020687745.1 Chryseobacterium sp. MFBS3-17 | reverse complement strand
GCAAGCCCAGGCTAAGGCAAGCACTTTTCCTGCCCGCTTTTCCACATCCGACAACAACAGCAGTGAAATATCAAGAAAAAATTCTACTTTTGAAGCGTACTGAAAATGGGGAGCTTACAATAACCATTCTGAAGAACCCAATCTAGATCAAAATACCACACCCTCTGACCTAAAAGGAATGTGGGCTGTAATTTGTGCAAATGAGCTAACAGAACTTGACATCAATAAAGACAAGGGTTTTTTATCACTTTATAGTGTTAATGGGATTTACATTAACTTAAAAATTGAAAAATCTTCTGAACAAGAGTATATTTTAAAATATGCTAGCTTATCATCTCAAAAAGATTATTATAAAGATGAACTAAGAATTGAAGATAAAGACATAGATAAAAACAAACCTATTGGTACATTAATACTATTAGAAGATGGCAAAGCAAGATTAGAATGGATTGGTTTATATAATCTTAAAAAACAAAAATTAGAATTCGTGGGGAAAGATTTCTTATTCATAAGCGAAAACGGAGGAAGACTCCCTCTTATTCTTGAAAGATGTGTAAGCGAGACATGAGTATTATGTAACGGCAGAATACAACAGAAAGATTTTGGCAGATAGCAGCAATGTGAATGTCATTAATCACACGCACAAAAAAGCAGAACAAAAGTCCGCAAACGCACCAAAACCTGCGGCCGACAGTGCAAAAGGTTCCTTGCATGCGGGATCAAACAATAACCGGCCGGATGCAGAAGGCATTATAATAGAAGTAATTGGAAAAATCAAAACCCCGATTATGCTATCAATATTGAAAAATATTATAATGAATTCAAAAAATAATAATATGAAACTTTTTGCTATTCTCACATTTGTATTATTTACACAAATATCATTTGCATGTAAAGAAAGCAGGGTAAAAATTCAGAATCAATCTGAAAAGTTTGAAACTCAAAAGAAAATTATAGATGTCCTAAATACAGATTTAAATAATGACGGAGAATTTGACAAAGTATTTGTTGAGCAAGATGAATGGGGGAAAAGAGAGATAATTGTATCAATCAATAATGGGACCCAATTTGATATCATTGCAAAAAACAACTTCATTATAGGGTGTGCTACTTGTGGGAATCAATCAGGTGACCCCTTTATAAATCTTCAGCCTGCCGCTTCGGGATTCGATATATCCCTCGACGACGCAGTTTATTCATTTTCCTATCTGAAAGGGGAAATAGTATTAAATAGAATTGATTTTCTCATTTTAAATAAAACAACAGAAGGTATAGAAGAAGAACATTTAATATTTTCTACAAAAGATTTTGGCTTAATTAAGTTAAGCAATTTTACAAATGAATTTGTTACAAAATTAATAAATAGTAAGAGTGAAAGTTCAAATAACCAATCCAACAAAAAGCTTGGTGAAAGTTATCAAACTCTTCCATATGACAAGCAAATTGATTTAAATAGTATTAATTTTAAGGAAATTAATTCATCGGAAATTAAAAGCTTAGAAGAATTTAGTTGTGGTGAAATTAATGTAAGATATCTTCCATTATTTAAAAAAGGAAGTGTAGATGCTATACTAGTTCCTCAAGACTGTGGTGATTTCCCATATCGGTTTTTATTATTGACAATCAAAGATAATATGGTAAAAGATAACCTATATGTTGAAGGAGAGTGGTTTGAACCTGAAGATAAAGAAAACACATTAGAAGTTACTAACTTTAAAGTGGATACAAATTACTTGATATATGTAAATACGAATGGTAAAATAGAACTTTATAAAATAGACGATAATGGTATGTTTATAAAGGAAAAGTAAAAATGAAATATATATTATGTTTATATTACAATAAAAGTAAGCCCATCGGAAAATTACTAATAATAGACGATGGTAAAGCCAAATTAGATTGGAATGGATTGTATAATACTAAAAAACAAAAACTAGAATTTGTAGGTAATGATTTTCTTTTAATAAAAGAAAGCGGCGGTAAAACTCCTTTAATAATTGAAAAGTGTGAATAAGGATATTCTAAATTGATGTTTACGATTTATCACAGTAAAACAAAACATCATTTAAAAGATGGTTACTGGATTGAAAAAAAATATTCAATGGAATATGGAAAAATAATCATCGAAGATGGAAATTATCAAGATGGCGTTAAAGATGGCGAATGGAATTATTTCCCGGACGGACCCGTTGATAAAATTGAAGTGTACAAAAACGGTGTCATAAAATAATCAGGAAAAAAATCCCCCTGTGCTGCCCTCAAAAAGAACCCCTACAGTTAAACTATAGGGGTTAGATTTTTATACGCCGTATCTCAGGCAGGCTGCGCTGTTATCTGAACAGGATATTGATTCCGGCGCCCAACTGGTAATTGAAGGTACCGTACGGATAATTGATATACACCGGGTTGAACCCGTTATCCCAGCGGATGTACGCTTCGATGTTCCGGGCAAAGCGGTAACCACCCCCGAAACTGATACCAATCTGTACATCTTCCAGGCTGTCTTCTGCAGTCTGAATCACCGGGTCGGTAATTTCGGCATCGGTTTTCTGGGAGATATTGTAAGAGAGTTTAGGACCCAGAAACACAAATACTTTGGGGTCGTTCAGACCTCTGGCACCAAAGAAATGCTTGATGTACACCAAACCGTTCACGTAATCATTATGGAACTTTTCGCGTCCGGTCTCCGGTTCATTTTCCTCCCCTTCCATGGAGTATTCTACCATAGGAACCACAAAAGTGCTGCTGGAGAGCCTTTGTACGAATGGAATTTCCACAAAAACACCACCCGCGCCGGCGATGCGCATTTTGGAATACTGGTGGATGCCGCGGATGTTACTCTGATGGGCTTTCAGGCTGATTCCGTAACGAAAAATTCCATCGCCCACGCCGTTTCCGGACTGTGCTGTGGCAAAAAACGACATAGCGAGGAACGCGAAAAAGTATAATTTTTTCATTCTTAAAATTAATTTCTAACAAAAGTAGGATTTTTTTTGAGAAAAGCAACTTTATTTATTGATGTGATGACAAGAGGAGATGATAGACAAGAGACAAGAGACAAGAGACAAGAGACAAGAGGCCGGAGATTATCGGAAGGGAGACTTGGGGACTTGGGGAGAGGGAGATGTCATAACTCTGACAGCAAACCCAAAAAAGACGAATGAGATCCTTCGGCTCTGCTGGCGCGCCGCTCTGGATGACAAAAAGAAACCTCTGCTATTAGTGACGCCACTGTCATTGGCTACGCCGAATCTTCGATTTCAGAATGGAGCGCAGCGGAATGAAGAATCTCTGAAAGAGAACACGCTGTTAGACGAATGAGATCCTTCGGCTCCGCTGCGCTCGCTCAGGATGACGAAACTCATTAATGAAAACTCCGCAAAAAAATGACATAGGAAACGGAGGCATTAAAAAACCGAAGGTTCGCCGATTCCATTAAAAAAATAAACCAGCAGAGAGGCAAAAATGCTTTACTCTACAGAAGTCAAAAAAACCAGCATGTAAAGCGAGCCTGCAAATGCTATACATTCACCACAACAACATTAGCGAGCGAGTTTAGAATCATCAGGCTTCCATTCCATTTTTTAGCTGAGTTTCCAAGTCTTGATTTTTTGATTCTTTTATATCAAGACAAAAGAATAAATAAAAAACTTTAGACACGAAATTTGAGATTAGAAAATAGAGATGGGAGACAAGAGACAAGAGAGTTGGTGTCCCGATCCCGATAGTCCCGATAGCCATCGGGATCGGGAGGGCGATTCGGGATTGACAAAACGATGACACCCTATCATTACCACACTTACCCGCTAAATCAGTTTCTATAAAAATAAATTGTAACAAAAACCTTTACAATTAGAAAATAATCTTTACCTTTGTACCGTTATGAACAATACGCGATTTGCAACCCTCATCCATATCCTCACGCTTCTGGCCAAATTCCCGGGCAAGTGGCACAGTTCGGAATGGATTGCCGGAAGCATCGGCATCAACCCGGCCATTGTAAGAAAGGAACTGCAATTGCTGCATAAACTGGGCTGGGTGCAAAGCAAAAAAGGAAAAGAAGGCGGAACCATGCTTGCGGTAAACAGTTGCGAAATTTCCATGGCCGATATCTTCAATGCCGTGAAAAACTCCAACGTGCTGGGACGCAAAAATACCTGCACCGGAGGAAACTGTACCGTGGGTCAGCAAATAAACCGCGAACTGGAAAAAGTCTTTACCGAAACCGATGAAATTGTAACAGGCGCTCTGAAACACCGAAGCCTGAAATCTTTCGCCGAGCAGTTCAACTGATTTTTTTTAACCATAAATGTAACAAAATATATTACACATAATACCATAAATAACAAATAATACCATTCAACTTATGAAAGTAGCCATTATTGGAGCCTCCGGATTTTTAGGTTCCCGCTTAGTACAGGAAGCCGCAGACCGCGGTCTGGAAGTAACTGCCATCGCACGCAACGCCGATAAAATTACCCACGAAAAAGTGAACAAATTTTCCGTGGATGTGAACAATACCAAAGCTCTCAGCGAAACGCTCAAAGGCCACGATGCCGTCATCAGCGCATTTAATGCCGGGTGGACCAACCCCAATCTGTACGATGATTTCCTTGCCGGATCCAAAGCCATTCAGCAAGCCACTAAAGAAGCAGGTGTAAACAGACTCATTGTGATAGGCGGTGCCGGAAGCCTCTATACTCCGGATCAGAAACAACTGGTAGACAGCCCCGACTTCCCTGCAGATATTAAGCCGGGAGCAACTGCAGCCCGCGATTACCTGAACATCATCAAGGAAGAAAAAGACCTGGACTGGGCATTCTTCAGCCCTGCCATAGAAATGCATCCCGGCATCACCACCGGACGCACCGGGCAATACCGCCTGGGTAAAGACGAGCCGGTTTTTAACGACCAGCAAACTTCTACCCTGTCACCCGAAGATGTGGCTGTAGTACTGGTGGATGAACTGGAACAACCCAGACACCACCGAGAAAGGTTTACGGCGGGATATTAATCTGCCGAAATCCGATGGCATCGCTGATGGCATCACTCTTTACAATCTTTAAAACCCCTTATAAAAAATATGAAAAAAGTAACATTAGGAAACACATCTCTGCAGGTCGCACCATTTAACCTGGGAGGCAATGTATTCGGCTGGACACTGAACGAAGAACAATCTTTTGAAATCCTGGATGCCTATCTGGCGGCAGGCTTCAACTTTATCGATACCGCTGATATGTACTCGTACTGGATTGACGGCGGCGCCGGCGGACAGTCTGAAACCATCATTGGAAAATGGATGAAATCCCGCGGAAACCGTGATCAGGTCATTATTGCCACCAAAGTAGGCGGTCCTACGGGCGAGCACGAAACCAATTCCGGCCGGGAACACATCCTGAAAACCGTGGAAAAGTCCCTGGAAAGACTGCAAACCGATTATATAGATCTGTACTACCTGCATTATGATGACGGCAAAACTCCGGTAGCAGAAACGCTCGATACTTTTGACGAACTGGTTAAGACGGGCAAAGTAAAACATATTGCCGTTTCTAATATTACGCCGGAGCGTCTGCGCGAATCACTGGAATATTCGGATCAAAATAATATTGCCAAATATCAGGTGCTGCAACCGCTGTACAACCTGGTAGAGCGAGCCGGTTATGAGAAAGATTTTGCCCCGATGGTGGAAGCCCACCAACTCACTGTTTTCCCGTATTACGCACTAGCATCAGGATTCCTGACCGGAAAATACCGTTCGGAGGCAGATTTCAGCAAGAGTCCGCGCGGACAGGGTGCTGCGCAGTACCTGAATGAAAAAGGCCTGGGCATTCTGAATGTACTGGATCAGGTTGCAGAAAAACACCAAACCGTACCGGCAGCCGTTTCGCTGGCGTGGCTTGCAGCCCAACCCCACATAGGCGGTCCGGTGGCCAGTGCTACCAGCACCGAACAGTTGACAGAAATTCTGTCCTCCGCCACTCTTGTGCTCGATTCAGAAGACTTGAAACAGCTGGATGAAGCAAGCAAATAATGCAACAATCATCCTGAACCAAATGCCGCCCGGAACACTCCGGAGCGGTTTTGTTTTTAAAGGGCAGAGATGAGAGAGGGAGATTGGAGACTTGGGGACGTGGTGAGGGGGAGATGAGGAGATGAGGAGACGAGGAGATGACAAAACGATAACGTAGAACCCAAAAGGACGAAGGAGATCCTTCGGCTCCGCTGCGCTCGCTCAGGATGATAAAGGTCGCTTTTTGTCATTGGATGCATCTTGTCATTCAGATGTACGAAAATTAACTTAGAAATAAACTGCAGGGAATGGCTACAATTCATCCTGCAAACGCAGAATTTCATCATACTCAAAACCACGGCTGATGAGGTAGCTGATGGTTTTGGATTTTTTCTGATACTCTTTCAGACCTTTTTGTCTGGCATAGTAAGTGGTGTAGATTTTTTTCAGGGTGGCGGCATAATCATCGTCCTCAATTTCCTCCATGGATGAGTTGATGAGTTTCAGTGGCACCCCTTTCTGCTGCAAATGAATCCGGATTTTATTGCGCCCCCAGGATTTCATATAGAACTTACCGCGGATATAGCTGCGGGCAAAACGCTCTTCATTCAGGTAATTTTCCTGCATCAGATAAAGCAGAATTTCGTCCCGGGCCTCCGGAATCAACAGAAAATCACGCATCTTCTGCTCTACTTCCTGATGGCAGCGGTCCTGATACACACAATAATTGACCAGCTTTTGCTTGATTTCGGAAAAGGTATAAGATTTTTTTTCAGGCATTTCAGTACAAACAACGGTAAATGCAAAACTCCGGTTGATCTATTTCCACAAAAAAAACAGGAGCCCGCAGATGCTTTTTCATTTTCTACTTCATCTTCTGCGCGCTCCTGTCCTGTGTTCATGTTCTGAAGATTAGTTCGTGAATAATGGTTTGGAATCCATCAGTTCATTTACTTTTTTCTTCACATTCTGCAGTACGTTTTCGTCTTTAATATGATCTACCACCTCAGAAATCAGGTGGGCTATAGTTTCCATATCGTTCTCCTTCAGTCCGCGGGTCGTGATCGCTGCTGTTCCCAGACGGATACCGGAGGTAGTGAAGGCTGATTTATCATCAAACGGAACCATATTTTTATTACACGTAATATCTGCTTTCACCAGTGCTTTTTCGGTTTCTTTGCCATTCACATTTTTATTGCGCAGATCTATCAGCATCAGGTGGTTATCTGTGCCACCGCTCACGATGTCGAATCCAAGATTCACCAGCGCATTGGAAAGTGACTGGGCATTGGCCACCACTTGTTTGGCATAGGTTTCAAATTTAACATCCAGCGCCTCACCAAAGGCTACGGCTTTCGCACCGATTACATGTTCCAGCGGACCGCCCTGAATCCCCGGGAATACGGCACTGTCCAGCACAGCGCTCATCATTTTGGTTTCCCCTTTCGGCGTTTTGTGACCATAGGTATTTTCAAAATCCTTGCCCATCATGATCAGTCCTCCACGCGGACCGCGCAGGGTTTTGTGGGTAGTGGTGGTTACTACATGGCAATGCTCAAACGGTGAGTTCAGCAAACCTTTGGCAATCAGTCCGGCAGGGTGCGCAATATCTGCCCAAAGCGTAGCGCCCACCTCATCGGCCACCTCACGGAATTTCTGATAATCCAGGTCGCGGGAATAAGCAGAGAATCCGGCAATCATCATTTTTGGCTTTACTTCCAGTGCTTTCTGGCGCATCGCCTCATAATCAATCCTTCCGCTTTCACGATCTACGCCGTAGAAATTGGCCTGATACTGAATTCCGGAGAAGTTTACGAAACTCCCGTGGGTAAGGTGTCCGCCCATGGAAAGATCCAGACCCAGAATAGAATCACCCGGTTTCAGAACTGCCAGATACACCGCGGCATTGGCCTGCGAGCCGGAGTGTGGCTGCACATTCACATAATCTACACCAAACAGCTGCTTTGCTCTTTCGATGGCCAGGGTCTCCACCTGGTCTACCACTTCGCAACCGCCATAATATCTGCGTCCGGGATATCCTTCTGCATATTTATTGGTGAGGACACTGCCCATGGCTTTCATCACATTGTCTGAGACAAAGTTTTCTGAGGCAATCAGTTCAATACCGTGGGTTTGTCTAAGTCTTTCCTGCTCTATTAGGTCAAAAATCGGATCGTTCATTATGATATTATTTGAATTTTAAAGATTGAGGGCATCATTCCGTGACAAGTATGATCAAGTTGACAACGGAAACGAAATCTGCCGGTTGATTTTTACAAAAATTAAACCTCAAATTTACGGAAAATAACATTATCTTTTGCCTATTCCTGATTCATTGAATCAATTTTCCGGAAAGATATGCCCTGCACAAAGTCTCTAAGGAATGCAAGACTGAAAGACAGCCCTCTTCAGTACCTCCACCCGGAAGGAACGTGTTGATTCCCCTTATCCTTCAGCATCTTTTTCCGCTTATTTTCTTAATGGTCAAAAATAAAAGCCACTCAGTATTTCGCCGACAACTATTTCAATCTCCTCTATCATTGTAAAAACAAAAATACAGCATCATCTGCCGGAATCTGAAAAAAGGTGAACTAACCCTGAGATAAACTTCGTATATTTACCATCCTTTAAAATTGAATCCATAATGAAAACTAAAAAGAAATATAATAAACAGGTACTGAAATCTCTGGAGAACATGGCACAAACCGAACATGCCCTTCTGGAAAGCATGACCAATATGATGCTGCTGAAAGAACTCAAGAAAAACAATATTACCTTCAGCAAAGGCGATACATTCTCCTTTGAAGACAGCATTTTTGATGAGAGTGAAGATAAAAACATCCGCAAACTGGCCAAACTGCGCCGCAAAATGCTGAAAACCATGAATGACCTGGTAGAGAAAAATGATTTCTCCGACAAGCAGATTGAATTCCTGGCGTAATCTCAATATTTAACCCTTTATAAACCCGGAAGCTATGAAATTCGGTCAAGTAGAAGATCCGTCGCAAATTGATTTTACCCTGCCACCCGATCATCCTGAAACGGCCAGAATCCTGAAGGATCAATCAGGAAACATGGAGGTATTCATCGGCTGTGCCAAATGGAATAAAACCGATCTGAAAGGCTTCTACCCACGGGGCACCAAAGATGAACTTACCTACTATGCTACCCAGTTCAATTCCATAGAACTGAATGCGACTTTCTACGGAATGCCCGCTGCCGAGCAGGTACTCACCTGGAAAGAAAAGACGCCCGACGGTTTCAAATTTTTCCCGAAAATCACCAATACGGTCTCTCATTTCCGCCGGCTGCTGAATATAGACGATGTCGTAACTCAGTTTGCCACCACTGTCCTGAATTTTGATGAAAAACTCGGCATGGTTTTCCTGCAGCTGCATGATAACTTTAAACCCAAAGACCGCGACCGGCTCATAAAATTCGTGGAAAACTGGCCGAAAGAAGTGCCGCTGGCCATTGAACTCCGCAATCAGGAATGGTTTGACAATGAGGAAATTCTGAATGAAACCTGTGAACTTTTTGAAAAGCACAAGATCACCAATATCCTTGTAGATACGGCCGGACGCCGGGACATGCTGCATATGCGGCTTACCACGTCCACAGCATTCATCCGCTATGTGGGTACCAATGCAGAGAGTGATTATACCCGTCTGGACGACTGGCTAACCCGCATTACCGAATGGAAAGAACAAGGCCTTCAGCAACTCTTTTTCTTCATTCACCAGAATGTGGAGAAAGCATCTCCGCTGCTGTCTGCCTATTTCATTGAAAACATGAACCGGGAACTGGGCACAGACCTTCACATTCCTGTGATGGCAGCGGTGAAAACCAAATATTAACAATCTGCGAGTATCCTTAGATCGGTGCAAACCAGAACCGTAGAAGCGGTCTGTCTCAACTGAAACAAACACCGGAAACAGAAGCTAAAACCAAAAGAAACTGTCTCAATACTCAATTAATTGCTTGAGATTTTAATATTTGGGCACCGTTCTCTGATAGGAGTCCGTGAGAAAATCATTAAAAAAGCCGTTTCATTAAGTTATGAGACGGCTTCAGTAGTTTGTTCTGAAATTCATTAAGCCTCACATGAGGAGCAGGTTACGAAATTCACCATCAGTTCTTTGGACACAGATGAACTTCTCTGGTAGTACAGGGTTTTCACGCCTTTCTTCCATGCCTCAATATAGAGGTAGTTCACATCCTTCACCGGCATGGTAGAAGGAATCTGCAAATTCAGACTCTGCGCCTGGTCAATATACTGCTGTCTCTGGGCAGCCTGGGAAATAATCTCCATCGGCGAAATCTCGCGGAAGGTCTTGAACACCGCTTTCTCTTCAGCGGAAAGCTCATCCAGATGTTGCACCGAACCGTGGTTCAGCATGATGGTACGCCAGGTTTCTTCATTGTCCAGTCCTTTCTCCTGAAGTAATTTTGACAGGTACTTATTCTTCCGCATGAAATTTCCTTTGGCCAGTCCGGCCTTGTAATAGTTCGAGGCAAACGGTTCAATTCCGGGCGATGTCTGTCCCAGAATGGCAGAAGAAGACGTGGTAGGGGCAATGGCCATGGTAGTGGTATTGCGCATGCCATAGCCTTTCAGCAGTTCCGGTTCGCCGTAAATATTGGCCAGTTCCTGTGAAGCCTGCTGCGATTGTTCACGGATTTGTTTAAATGCCCGGGCATTAAACTGGGTCGCCTCAAAACTCTCAAACGGAATCATATTTTTCTGCAGATAAGAGTGGTAGCCCAGGACACCAAGACCCAGTGCACGGTGTCTCAAGGCAAAATTTCTGGCACCCTGCAGGTAGTAGTTGCCTTCGGTTTTTTCTATAAACTCAGACAGCACAGCATCCAGGAAATAGATGGCCAGTTTTACGGCATTGGTATCTTTCCACTCGTCATACAGTTCCAGGTTCATGGAAGAAAGGCAGCAGATGAAGGATTCTTCTGCACTGGAGGGCAGCATAATTTCTGAGCAGAGATTGCTCGCATTCACCGTCATCCCCAAATCTTTGTACACCTGCGGCTTGTTACGGTTCACATTATCACTGAACATAATATAGGGCAGACCTTTCTGCTGACGGCTTTCCAGTACCCGGGCCCATATTTTACGTTTATCTGTGTCGCCGTCTATCATGTCCTGCATCCAGTAATCCGGCACGCAAACCCCTGTAAAAAGGTTCTGAATAGGACTTCCAATGTCTTTAATGGATAAAAATTCTTCTATATCACCGTGATCTATATCCAGATAAGCGGCAAAAGCACCCCGTCTTACGCCACCCTGTGATACCACATCCATGGCGGTATCATAGAGTTTCATGAAAGAAACGGCACCAGAGGATTTTCCGTTGTCGGTCACGGCTGTTCCGCGGTTTCTCAGTTCTCCGAAATACCCGGAAGTTCCGCCTCCTATTTTGGTCTGCATAATCACTTCGCCCAGTTTGTGGGTGATGCCTTCTATATTATCGGGCACATGCACATTGAAGCAGGAAATAGGCAGTCCGCGCTGCGTCCCCATATTGGCCCATACAGGAGATGAGAAGCTGATCCAGCCTTTGGTAATCATTTCTTCGAAAGCCGGTTGCAGCTCCGGTTTGTACAGCCTTTTGGCTGCGGCGGTGGTAATTCTTTCTATGGCGCCTTTCACGGTTTCGCCTTTCAGCAGGTAGCCGCGGTTCAGCATTTGCTCAGACTCTTCGTTCAGCCACCATATATTGGTTTGTTCTTCCATTGTGTATATTTTTTTAACCCTTGCGGGTCAGCTATAATTATAGGTTCTTATTTGCGTTCAGTGCTTCGTTTTTTTTAGGAGCATCATGTAGGTTGCTTCATCCGGTGTGTGCCACCCGCTTTCCGCTGTATCTTTTCCGGTGATTTCGGCTCCGCTCATTCACCAGAAAAGGATGCCGCTGCAATCGGGGCTATCAAGACGCAGGTTTGTTTTTGCCGGGACATTCTTCTACAAAAGCTCTTTTCGGCGCTCGCTTCGCTCGCGCACACTCTCCACTCTCCACTCTCCACTCTCTAAGTCTCCACTCTCTAAGTATCCCGTCTCACCGCGCCCCGACTTGAGCGGAAATCCTTTTTATGGCTTTCCACAGAGATCACGCTGCTGCAGACAAGCGGCCGGGAGCCATAAAAAGATTGGGAGCGGAAGGCGGAAAAGGCGCCCCAAAAACATCAGAACAAATCGTTCTCTGTGATGCTTTTGTCGTGCTTGGTGTAATCTACCGGTCTTTTGGCAAAGAAATCATCCAGTGAATTGGCAAACACCTCTTCTTCAAACCAGACCATAGGTCTGTATTGTTCCGGCGTGATGTTGTACCGGGTTTTCATACCGATTTTCTTCAGGCTGTCATCTACGCGGTATTTCATAAAATTCAGCAGATCTTCTTTGGTAAAATTATCAATCTCGCCCAGTTCAAAAATCCAGCTCAGGATTTCTTCTTCCAGCTGTATAGAGTGATCTACCAGAGTATAAATATCTTCCAGATCCGAGTCGGTAAGCAGTTCGGGCTGCTCCTCCCGGATTTTATTGATCAGGTAAATGCCGGCATTGGCATGGATTTGTTCATCTACAGAGGTCCAGGCAATGATATTGGACACATTTTTCATGAATCCTTTGAATCTGGTAAAGGACAGGATGATGGCAAACTGCGAGAAGAGGGACACATTTTCAATCAGGATACTGAAGAGCAGCAGTGACGAAACGTATTCTTTCGGGGTGGTAGAATTGGCATGTTTCAGTACATTGCTCAGGAAGTCAATTCTTTTTTTCACTGCCGGAATCTCCACTACGTTCATAAATTCATCATTATACCCCAGCACTTCCAGCAGTCTGGAATAGGCTTCAGAGTGGCGGAATTCACACTCTGCAAAGGTAGCCCCCAGGCCGTTCAATTCCGGCTTTGGCAGGTGGTGGTAGAGATTTCCCCAGAAGGTTTTCACCGAAACTTCAATCTGGGCAATAGCCAGCAGGGCATTTTTCACCGCATTTTTTTCATGCGGCTCCAGTTGCGACTGGAAATCTTGCACATCGGCAGTAAAATCTACTTCAGAATGCACCCAGAATGATTTGTTGATGGCTTCTACGAACTGTAAAACTTCCGGATACTCAAACGGTTTGTAACTTACTCTTTTATCAAAAATTCCCATATATGTCTGCTCTGTTTTGTGTTTAACTTTAAATTTTGTGAAAAGTTCTTCATGAACATGAGAACTTGATACTGTTCTGTTTCCGGCGGGATTTCATCCTGAAAAACAGTCTGAACCGCACGGTTTTGAACGTAAACAAAAGTATAGATTCTTTAGGTCATTTGAAAGCGGGAAAGCCTAAATGGCTGACTTTTAAGCGGAAAAGTTTTCCACAAATGCAGTAAACCTTTTGCTACAGCAAGTTACGGCGAAGCGGCCGCCGCAAACCCCGGTCAATGGCAGAAATTATTTAAACAGCATTGTAAAACCACTTTTTACATGGGATTCCGGCATTAAACATAGGTGGAGACGAGAGACTGAGAGACATGAGACATGAGATGAGAGATTGGAGATTGGAGATGAGAGATTGGAGACTGGAGATGAGAGATTGGAGACTGGGGGACTTGGGGACTTGGCGAGGGGGAGATGAGGAGATGACACAACGCCAAAATGGAAACACAGAAACAACGCAGGAGATTCTTCGGCTCCACTTCGTTCAGCTCAGGATGACAAAGTGCAACTCCCAGCATGACAAAACCTACTGTGCACGTCAACATAAATGACCCCTGCCCCATCCAAGGAGACTTTAATCCGAACCATGTAACATTTTTTTATAAATTTATACTCATTATGAAACAATCAGAAATCCATGCTGAGCATTAAGGACCTTCATAAATCCTACGACACAGGAAAAAGTAAACTGCACGTGCTGAAAGGCATCAACCTGGAAATTGGCGAAGGTGAGTTTGTTTCCATCATGGGAAGTTCGGGCTCGGGAAAATCTACCCTCCTGAACATCATCGGTATTCTGGATGAAAAAGATTCCGGGACTTATGAGCTGGACAGCATTCCCATCGAACAACTTACCGAAGTGAAAGCCGCCGAATACCGCTCGCGTTTTCTGGGATTTGTGTTTCAGTCCTTCAACCTCATCGGTTACAAAACAGCACTGGAAAATGTGGCACTGCCTCTGTATTACCAGAATGTATCCCGTAAGGAAAGAAATAAACGCGCACTGGAATTTCTGGACAAGGTAGGTCTGGCTCCATGGGCAAACCATTTGCCCAATGAACTTTCCGGAGGTCAGAAACAGAGAGTGGCCATAGCCCGGGCACTGATCTCGGACCCGAAAGTAATTCTGGCCGATGAACCTACCGGCGCACTGGACTCCAAAACCACGCACGATATTATGAAATTGCTGCAGCAGATTAACCGCGAAGGCAAAACCATCATTGTGGTAACCCACGAACCCGATGTGGCCGCCCAAACCAAAAGAAATGTAGTGCTGAAAGACGGTATTATAGAAAGTGACGAATTCATCAGCCAGAAAATTCTGGAATAAAGATATCCTAAATACAAAAATAATAGTCGAACATGTTTGATCTGGACCGCTGGCAGGAAATATTTGCATCCATTCGGAGCAATGTCTTGAGAACCGTACTCTCGGGGTTTACGGTAGCCCTCGGCTTGTTCATATTCATTGTGCTGTTCGGAATCGGGAAAGGCTTACAAAATGCATTCACAGATGAGTTTACGCGTGATGCCCAAAACCTCATATCCATTTCTACCGGTAAAACTACCATCGCTTACAGCGGACTGCAGGAAAACCGGACCGTGGTCCTGAACAATGAAGATTACGATGCCCTTGTAGACAGTGAACCTGCAAAAGTGCAAACCTCTACCCCGCGCTACAGCACGACTATGCTGGTAAAATACGGCAAGGAAAGCGGTACCTACCAGATCAGCGGAGCCAATGAGAATGAAGTGGTCATTGAAAACCGAAAACTCCTGAACGGCCGTTTTCTCTCTCCACGGGACATGGAGAACAAGCAAAGTGTGGCAGTAATTGGCCGTATGGTGCAGCGTGACCTTATCAAAGACGGCGATCCTGTGGGCAAGGAACTGAACATTAACGGAACCATGTTCAAAGTAATAGGCGTCTTTTCTGATGACGGCGGAGACTGGGAAGAGCGCTCCATCAGCATCCCCATTACGACGCTGCAGCAGATGAAAAAAGGTTCTGATACCGTAAGCTCTGTGTACATCACCTACCGGGAAGATATGCAGCCCAAAGAAGCCATAGCATACAGTGACCGCCTGGAAAAAGAACTGAAAGCGCGCAAAAAAGTATCGCCGGATGATGAAAATGCCGTGCGGGTAAGGAACCGGGCAGAAAGCCTGGAAGATTCTTTTATGTTTCTCTTTGTGATTACCGTCATTGTAGGATTTATAGGCTTGGGAACACTGTTGGCAGGCATCATTGGCATCAGCAATATCATGGTGTATATTGTAAAGGAAAGAACGCAGGAAATAGGCGTGCGAAAAGCCATCGGTGCCAAACCCCGAAGCATTGTCTCCCTCATCATGCAGGAAAGCATGGTCATCACAGTAGTGTCCGGTCTGGTGGGTGTAGGACTGGGCGTGCTGACCCTGTACCTGATTGGCAATCATCTGGAAGAATACTTTATAAAAAATCCCAGTGTAGGCTGGGGACTGATTATGGTAGCCTTTGTATGCCTGGTGATTGCCGGAATGATAGCCGGATTTGTGCCAGCGTATAAAGCAAGCCGAATAAAACCAATAGAAGCCCTGCGGGCAGAGTAACTAAAAATTAACCTCAAAAGAAGCAAACGTGAACATTATATTCAGATTAGACACGTGGCAGGAAATTTATCATTCCCTCCGGAATAATAAAGTCCGCACCTTCCTCACCATGATTGGGGTGGGCTGGGGCATGTTTCTTTTTGTGAGCCTGCTGGGAGCCGCCAAAGGAATGGAAAATGGTTTTGACAAACTGTTTGCAGGATTCGCCACCAACAGTATCTTCATGTGGGCACAAAGCACCTCTATGCCGTATGACGGATTCCCCAAAGGCAGACAGATGCACCTGCACCTGCCCGATATGGATCTGCTGAAAAACAACATCAGGGAAATTGATTATATCTCCCCTCAAAACTCCCGTGGCAATTTCGGAAGTCCGGGGGAAATCATGAACCGTGCAGGTAAAACCGCCACCTATACCCTGACCGGCGATTATCCTGTGGGCAATAAAATATCTGAGAAAAAGCTGATGTTCGGCCGTTATATCAATGATGCAGATGTAGCCGGCAACAAAAACGTTGTGGTACTGGGCGAAGGCATCTATAAAAACTTTTTTGATTCCGGAAAAAAAGAAAATCCGATTGGCCAGTCGGTAAACATTAAAGGAATATTCTTTAATGTCATCGGTGTTTATAAAGTGGCGCAGAGCGGCGGACCTATGGATAATGACGTCACGGCCTATATCCCGCTTTCCACCTTTACCAAAATGTACAATAACGGAGACAAGGTAGATTTCTTTGCCATTGTAAGCAAGCCTGATGCAGACCTCAGCATTGTGGAAGAACAGGCCAAAAACCAGCTGAAAACAAAAAACAACGTTTCGCCGGAAGACACCAATGCCTTCGGTTCCTTCAATCTGGGAAAAATGTTCGAAAAAATGACCGGCTTTCTTACCGGTATGCAACTTTTAACGATTATTGTAGGATCATTAACGATTCTGGCCGGCGTAATAGCCATCTCCAATATCCTTCTTATTACCGTAAAGGAAAGAACCAAGGAAATTGGAATCCGCAGAGCACTGGGTGCAAAACCGGCAGAGGTCAGAAATCAGATTCTGCTGGAAAGTGTAGTCATTACCGTGGCCTCCGGGATTATCGGATTTATTTTTGGTATTTTCCTGCTCATGATCATCAATGTCATGACGCAGAATCAGGATACATTTCCGTTTTACAATCCCACGGTAGAATATTCGCAGGTCTTTGCTGCCATGGCCATCATGATTGTACTGGGACTGGTCATCGGGATGATTCCTGCACAACGGGCAGTAAAAATACGACCCATAGAAGCCCTGAGAAGTGAGTAACAAGATTAACTATAGAATCAAAAATCCTTTAAATGGTCGCACTGAAACCCTTGAGAATAAAAACGGTGCACAAAACCATTTCACAACAATAAATATATACCTATGAAAAAGAAATTCACCTGGAAAAAAGTGGTTTACATCATTCTCGGACTGATCTTCGCCGGGGCACTGCTTTCTGGAATCGCCTATCTGATCCAATCCAATTCCCGGAAGAACGAAGTATTTCTCACGAAAAAACCGGAAGTTCAGGATATGGAAGACAAAGTGATGGCTACAGGAAAAATTGTGCCGCTGGAGGAAATTGAAATCAAGCCTAATATGTCCGGCATCATCGATAAAGTACTGGTGCAGGAAGGCGACCAGGTAAGTATGGGCCAGCTGATTGCCACACTGAAAATTGTGCCCAGCGTGCAAAATGTGAATGCCACCACCCAGGAAGTGAATAATGCCAATCTTCAGATTTCAAATGCCAAAATAAACCTCAGCAACCAGCAACAGCAGTTTGCCATGCAGCAGCGTCTCTTTAACCAGGGCGTCATTTCACGGCAGGAATACCTCACGGCTCAGCAGGCCTTGCAGAGTGCAGAGATTCAACTGAAAAACGCAAACCTCCAGTTGCAAACCGCACAAAAGAATCTGCAGATTGCCAGGACCGGTGTTACTCCGGAACTTCAGGGCATGGCTACCACACAGATTCGCTCCAAGGCCAATGGAACTGTGCTGGAAGTGCCGGTAAAAGTGGGAAGCCAGGTCATAGAGGCCAATCAGTTCAACGCCGGAACCACCATCGCTTCTGTAGCCAACCTGAACTCGCTTATTTTTGAAGGTGAAATAGACGAGGCCCAGGCCGGTAAACTGAAAGAAGGGATGAATATGAACATCTCCATCGGGGCGTTGCAGAACAAAAAATTCCCGGGCAGACTCACCATGATTGCCCCGAAAGGAAAAGATGAAAACGGAACCATTAAATTCCCGGTGGAAGGAGATGTCTTTAACCCGGATAACGAATTCATCCGTGCAGGATTTTCGGCAAATGGCGAGATCATTCTGAGTTCACAGAAGAATGCATTATTGCTGGATGAATCTCTGGTGCAGTATGAAAAACAAAATGGAAAAGATGTACCCTTTGTAGAAGTAAAACAAACCGACGGTTCCTTCAAAAAAGTATATCTGAAACTGGGCGCCAGCGACGGCATTAAGGTTCAGGTGCTTTCCGGAATCGATAAGAATGCAGAAGTAAAAGTCTGGAACCCGAGTGACCGGGACAAGGAAGCGCTGAAAGAAAAGAACAAATAACAACCCTAAAATCCTGATAACCTCAGGATTTTTTTTTGACAGAATGGCTAACTTTAGTTAGTGCTTTTTGCCCAGCAGTACTATATTTAAGAACAGTAATATCAGACTCAGAACGGTCCAGACTGCTGTTCCTATATCTTCCAGTCTTTTTTCCTGAAACTGCTCCCGTGCTTTGTCTGCCAGTTTAATGCTCTGCATAAGGTAGCTGTTTACTTCCACAATCTGGTCACTGCCGGCATCGGGCACGGCATGTTGAGAGAAGTACACCAGCTTGTCCTTGCCCATCAGTCCGCCAATCCAGTATTCCCGGGAATGATCCATATTGAGATACTCCAGCTGATAATGCTCCGGACGTATTTTCCCGGCACGAATCAGGTCATTCTTTATATTTCCGGAATCGTTTACGGTAATCACAAAAAAATCCAAAGTAGATGGCAATTTGTTGATGATCTGTAGAGACATGGCGTTGCCGCGGTCCGGGTAGCTGCTTTTCTGAACAAACCAGACCACAAAATAAATCAGTGCGCCGGCAACAATGGCGTAGCGGAGCACTCTGACGTGGCGGGCATACGCGGATTTTCTGAAAACCCAGAGTACCAGTCCCAGGCACAGCAGCAAAAAGATAATGAAGGTAAAATGTTCCATGCGGCACAAAGATAAAAAATTATGACATCATCAGCGGTCAGGTTCTCCGTTCCACTCCCTCAGAAACTGATGCAGAAAAATTTCCATAAACCGGTGCCGCTCAGCAGCAATTTCTCTTCCCTTGCGGGTATTCATCATATCTTTCAGCAACAGTAATTTCTCATAAAAATGATTGATGGTAGTCCCCTCACTTTTTTTGTACTCCGCTTTGGACATGTGAAGGCGCGGCGGCTGTACAGGATCATGCATGAGGTTATTTTTAAACCCGCCAAAATTAAATGTACGGGCAATCCCTATGGCTCCTATGGCATCCAGCCGGTCTGCATCCTGTACGATCTGCAGTTCAATGGGCGGATGTTCCGGTGCGTCACTTTTGTTTTTAAATGAAATATTCCGGATGATGTACAAAACCGCTTCACGCACGTCCGGATCCACTCCCACAGAATTAAGAAAATCACCGGCAATTTGGGGTGCCAGCAATTCATCACCCTGGTGAAACTTGGGATCGGCAATATCATGCAGCAGTGCCGCCAGTTCCACTACCGGCAGATTACAGTTTTCTGAAGCTGCAATGTGAACCGACATTTTCCAGACACGCTCTATATGAAACCAGTCGTGACCGGCTTCGGCACCTTTCAGGGTTTCCTTTACAAATGCAGTGGTTTTGTTGATGATTTGTTCCATATTTTATTTCTAAACGGTATCATTTGTGCTGAATCAGGAACAATAATCCAATACCTGTTGCCACAGATTCTGGTTAAAACTTCTGAAAAAGTTTATATGGCCAATCTGATTCTGTGGGCTGTCTTCAGGTTTCAGGAGTCTGTATTCCGGTTTCATCCGCGGGAAAGTTTCTTCCATCATTCTGCGTACTGCTTTTGCGGTAAGCCAGGAATCATCTTCGGCACGGATTACCAGTACTTCCTGTGTGAGCAGCGCTGAATAGTGTTCCGGAAGTTTATGCAATAATTTGTTCGTAGATTGCGGATGTACAATGAGGGTACGCCAGTCACGACCTGCGCCGGCAGGAAGGCTTTCTCCCAGACCAAACCAATGGGCAGGAAAATAACCGGCCAGTCCGGAAAGTACCGGCTGCAGAACTCCGAATCCCATAAAACCCAACATCATAATCTTAAAATTCAGATGGGCGGCGTACGCTTTTTGTGCCCCAAAGAAAACCAGTCGCCGGAACTGAACGGCATCAGGATTCATCCCCATGATCAGTCCGCCTACCGAATGACCTATTGCAAAACAACTGTATTGTTCATAATGTTTTTGCATAAAGGTGGTAGCCGCTTTAAAATCCAGCGTACCCCACTGCCGCATATTCGCTTTAAATCCTTTCAGCGTATCAGGCTTTGACAACCCTACTCCACGGTAATCATAAGTGAGCACCGTGAAGCCTTGCTCTGCAAAATAACGGGCAAAGGCATAATATACATGCTGCCGGACTCCTGTAGCCGAATTGATGAGCAGAAATTTCTGACAGGAAACCTCTGGTTCAAAAAGCGTTGCTGCAACGCTGAAGCCATCATCTGTGATGAGTTTCAGTGATTTCATCTGATGCTGCACAGTGAGAAATTTTATCACAATCCTAATTCCGTCAACGTGGGCAGACCGGCCTGTGAACCTTTCTTACGGGCTACTTTCAGGGATACATCATTGCCAAACTTCACACACGTACTGATGGGATTCTGATGACAATATGCAATGGCAAAACCGCTGGTAAATGCATCTCCCATTCCGATTCTGAACTGTTTGTCCTCATGGTCATTGCGTTTATATTTCATCTCGGTGCCATTATACCAGGTCGTAGAATTACTGTTGTCCCGTACAAAAACCTTATTCGGGTAATTGCGGAGGACATCTTCGGCATTCTCCTCCCCGAAAATCGTGGTCAGCTCACTGCTTTTGGCCACTATAAAAGCGGTATTTTCCAGCACTGCTGTGCTCAGGGGCATGGCTGGCGCCGCGTAAATCATGACTTTTTTGCCATATTTTGAAGCCAACTGCACGGTGTACTCCACCGTTTCCATAGGAATTTCAAGCTGAATAAGAATCAGATCTGCTGTTTCAAAATATTTTTCAGCCAGTGCAACATGTTCCGGTTTCAGGCAGAAATTGGCTCCGGGAACCACCACAATGGTATTTTCACCATCCACAGAGGTCACATATGCAGAACCGGTGGCGGCGTCTTCGGCTTCATAGACATAACCTACATTCACGCCCTCGTCTACCATATTGCGCAACACCTGCTGGCCCAGCGGATCCATGCCTACGCTTCCTATAAAATAGACACTGGCCCCCAGACGTGCTGTGGCTACGGCCTGATTGGCACCTTTTCCTCCGAAAAAACTGTCGGCACGAATGGCCATAACGGTTTCATTGGGTTGCGGATGTTTCGCTGTGAGCAGCACCCGGTCTATGGATGTGCTTCCTACTACAATTATTTTGGGCTGTACGGAACTTAGTTTCATGTGGTCTTCTGAATTAATTTTACAAATAGCTGCAAGTGTAACGCCAAACTACTCCAGGATTTCTATGAATTCGGTGATTAGTTTTACGGGTCTACCTCCCTTTGCAAAACCAATATAACTGGCGTAAAAACCTTCGCCATAGCCGGTTTCGAAGGCAAAGATATTTCCGGCTTTATGCTCGTCCGGTTTCAGGAACGCAAACTGATCTATGGCTCCGTTTTCGTCAAAAAAATGCTCATGGAAAAATTCTTCGTAAATGCCCATGAAATCTGCACCTTTTCTTTGAAACAAACGCTGTTCCAGCCGGCTCAGGTCTTCCTGGGTTTCGGCATCCATCAGACAACCCATGCCGCTTTCTACCGGATATCCGAAGATTTCTTCTCCCTTCAGATCAGCAATATGCTGTCCTTTTGTGGTGGCAAGCTGCCAGGACGCTACCGGCTGTTCACTGAAGATTACCTCTGCATATGCCACACAATTGCTCCCCTTTTCCCTGTGCACCAGTACCGGAAAACGACCTTTAGGAAATACCACCTCAAAAGGAAGCATATCATTGGTAATCAGCGGATCACATGCTACAAGCCGCCCAGTGGAGAGGTATAATTTTCCGGCATCAAAAGTTTCGATAAGAGGATGCTGAACAAAATTTTTAGAAAAGAGTTTATGGATGTTTTCCAGATGCTTCATGGGATTAAATAAAGAAGTAAAGATAATAGAAAAATGGGTTGAAAGCAATGGCACTCTGCAGATTCTATGCACAAAAAAGACTCCGGAATGATTCCGAAGTCTTTATATCCTGAACCGTTTCGGGTTACAAACTTTTTAATTTCTCTTCCAGAATGGCAATTTTATCCAGAGCATCTTTCTGCTTTTTGCGCTCTGTTTCCACCACTTCCGGCTTGGCATTGGCTACGAATTTCTCGTTGCCCAGCTTTTTATCCACCGAAACCAGGAAGCCTTTCAGGTATTTAAGTTCTTCCTCGGTTTTGGCTTTTTCTTCTGCCAGATCCAGATGTTCGCTCAGCGGCACAGAGAGTTCTGTAGCACCCACCAAAAAGGTAAAGCTGGGTTTATCGGTCTTGCTGCCAAAATGTATGTCAGAAACATTGGCCAGTTTGCGGATGACTGACTCACAGGCAAAGGATTGCGCACCGGTGAAAATTTCAACGGTTTCTTTAGGCGAAATCCCTTTGGTCTGACGGTAATTCCTGATTCCTGAGATCATTTCCGTAGCCGTTTCAAAGTTTTTAATGATTTCTTCATCATATGCCTCTGCCTGTTTCTGCTGAGCAATGATCAGGGCCTCGTCTGATGAGCGTTCTGAAATCGTCTGCCATACCTCCTCGGTAAGGAATGGCATGAACGGGTGCAGCAGTTTCATCAGCTCTTCGAAAAACTCAATAGTTTTGACATATACTTCTTTGGATACAGCCTCCCCATAATTCGGTTTGATGGCTTCCAGATACCAGGCGCAGAAATCGTCCCAGATGAGTTTGTATACAAGATGAAGGGCATCAGAAATTCTGAATTTTTCAAACTGTTCATTAATTTCCGCAATGGTTTTATTCAGTTTATGTTCAAACCAGATGATCGCCTCCTGTTCGGTAGTGCCGGCAGGTTTGTCTTCATGATTCCACATATTGATCAGCCGGAATGCACTCCAAATCTTGGTCATGAAATTACGGCCCTGCAGCATCAGGTCTTCATCAAACAGCAAGTCGTTTCCGGCAGCCGAACTGAGTAAAATTCCGACCCGGACTCCGTCTGCACCATACTGATCCATCAGTTCCACAGGATCCGGTGAATTGCCCAGTGATTTGGACATTTTACGTCTTTGTCTGTCCCGTACGATTCCGGTAAAATACACATTTTTAAACGGCACCTCACCACGGTACTCCAGACCGGCCATGATCATTCTGGCCACCCAGAAGAAAATAATATCCGGACCCGTAACAAGGTCTGAGGTGGGATAATAATAGCTGATGTCTTTATTTTTAGGATCCAGCAAACCATCGAACACAGACATGGGCCAGAGCCAGGAAGAGAACCAGGTATCGAGTGCATCCTCGTCCTGTTTCAGGGAATCTGCGGTAAGTGTGTCATTGCCGGTTTTCTCACGTGCCAGTATCAGGGCTTCTTCTGGCGTTTCTGCCACCACGAAATCATGGGCACCCTCACCGAAATAATAGGCCGGAATCTGCTGTCCCCACCACAACTGGCGGGAAATATTCCAGTCGCGGATGTTTTCCATCCAGTGTTTATAGGTATTCTTGAACTTTTCGGGATAAAATTTCACCTCATCATTCATCACCACATCCAGAGCAGGCTTTCCGATTTCTGACATCTTCAGGAACCATTGTACCGAAATCTTCGGTTCTATCACCGCACCGGTACGTTCTGATGTTCCCACTTTGTTCACATAATCTTCTGCTTTCAGCAGCAGTCCCAGCTCATCCAGTTCGCGGGCGATTTTCTTGCGGACGTCAAAACGATCCATACCTGCATAGTGCATGCCGTGTTCGTTCAGGCGTGCCTCATCATCCAGCGCATCAATGATCTCCAGCTGGTACTTCTGGCCCAGTTCATAATCATTCAGGTCATGCGCCGGGGTAATTTTCAGGGCTCCGGTTCCGAATTCGATGTCCACATAATCATCCTCAATTACCGGAATGGCACGGTTTACCAAAGGTACAATCACCTTTTTGCCTCTCAGATGGCTGTATCGTTCATCCTGCGGATTGATGCACACGGCAGTATCCCCAAAAATAGTTTCAGGTCGCGTAGTAGCAACAGAAATATAAGATTCTTCACCTTCAATTTTATACTTCAGGTAATAGAGTTTTCCATTTTGTTCCTTGAAGATCACTTCTTCATCAGAAATATTGGTCCGGGCTTCAGGATCCCAGTTTACCATACGGTATCCTCTGTAAATAAAGCCTTTACGATATAAATCTACAAAAGACTTGATTACCTGCTGAGACAGCTTGGGCTCCATGGTGAAGCGCGTACGGTCCCAGTCACAGGAGCATCCCAGTTTTTTGAGCTGCTCCAGAATGGTTCCGCCATACTGATGGGTCCAGTCCCAGGCATGTTTCAGAAACTCATCGCGGGAGATTTCTGATTTGTTAATCCCTTCAGATTTCAGCCTGGCCACCACCTTTGCTTCTGTAGCAATGGACGCATGGTCTGTACCGGGTACCCAGCAGGCGTTGAATCCCTGCATCCGTGCGCGGCGCACCAGCACATCCTGTATGGTGTTGTTCAGCATATGACCCATATGCAGAATTCCGGTGACATTGGGTGGCGGAATGACTACCGTGTAGGGCGGCTTCTCATTCGGCTCAGAATGGAAATATCGATTTTCCATCCAGTAACTGTACCATTTTTGTTCGGAATCCTGTGGATTGTATTTTTCTGAAATCTGCATATATTCTTTCTTTGTCCTTGTAACAGGTGCAAAAATAGGCAAAAGAAAAATTTATTATGAATATTTAAAATTATTTTTAACTTTGCTTGTCAATTTAAATCCAAAAAACATATTAAAAAGTTAAAGAATATGAAAAAGTTATTAGCAGGTTTTGCAGTAGTAGGTACGTTTTTTCTGGCGTCAGCACAATCCATCAGTTTTGACCAAACCGTACTGGATTATGGAAAAGTAAAACCGGGCTCAGACGGAAACAGAAAATTCATCGTAAAAAACACAGGAGACAAGCCTTTGATTATCTCTAATGTGAGACCAAGTTGCGGCTGCACTACACCGGACTGGACGAAAGATCCTATTCTGCCCGGCAAAACAGGTGAAATCAAAGTACACTACAATACCAATATTGTGGGTCCTGTGACTACCAAACTGATTGAAGTATTTTCTAACGACCCGGAAAATCAGAGATCTGTTGTACACATTAAAGTACACGTAGATCAAAATGCACCCGATCCTAAACCGCTTACGGCCGCTGAAAAAAAAAAAATTGAAATAGACGCTAAGGCAGAAGAAATCTCTAAGGTGGAAACCCAGATTCAGGCCGCTGCTGAAAGCAAAGATAAAACTCAGCTGAAAGCACTGAAAAAGAATCTGAAAACACTGAACAAGGATCTGAAAGCGCTGAACACAGAACTGAAAACACTGGGATAATGCCGGTTTTTCTGTCAGAAATTATTATATTTAACCGTTTCATTCATTTGAAACGGTTATTTTTTGTTCATCATTTAAACAACAGGTATGGATTTGGATTTTAGCGATAACTTCATGGTCAAGGGAAAATTTTCACTGAAGGATTTCAGTACCGAGTACAAGGGAAAACTCACCAAAGATGATGGAGTGCGCCTGCTGCAGTACGAAAAAGCAAAACTTCGGGAGTTACAGGAAAAACTTTATGCAGACGGCAGCCAATCCTTACTCATTGTACTTCAGGCAATGGATGCGGCGGGAAAAGACTCACTGATTGAGCATGTCTTCGGCGGGGTAAATCCGCAGGGCTGCCATGTGACCAGTTTCAAAACCCCCAGTACCAAGGAATATTCGCATGATTTTCTGTGGCGGCACTATATGGCGCTTCCGGCAAAGGGAATGATCGGCATTTTTAACAGGAGCCATTATGAGAGTGTGCTGGTGTGCAAAGTGCATCCGGAATACAATCTGAAAGAAAAAGTATGGGACTCTCCGAAACAGTTTAACAAAAAGTTCTGGGAAAACCGGTATGAAAGCATCCGCAATTTTGAAAAACATCTGGCATCCAACGGCACGAAAATTATTAAAATCTTTCTCAATGTATCTAAAAAAGAACAAAAAAAGCGGTTGATAGACCGGATAGATGAGCAGGAGAAAAACTGGAAATTTTCCATGGGCGATTTACCGGAGCGCGCACTGTGGAAGGAATATATGAAAGCATACGAAGAGGCCATTAACGAAACGCATGACAAGAATGCGCCCTGGTTCGTGGTTCCTGCAGATGACAAATGGTTTGCCCGGGTAGCCGCCATCCAGATTATTATAGATGCTCTGGAAGAGATGGATTTAAAATTTCCGGTATTGTCTGCTGAAGACCGAAAAGATTTACAGACCGCAAAGCAAACGCTGGAAAAGGAATAGCCTTCTAATATGACGACAAAGAAGGACGGATCTTGTGACCCGTCCTTCTCTTCAGAACTATTCTGCTTTTATTTCTTAAGGAATTTCTTGGTAGACATTCCTTTATCTGAAGACATTTGCAGATAATACACTCCGGATGCCAGATCCGCAACATCTACAGAAAAGCGCTCACTTCTCGGCTGCTGAGTCAGTACCAGCCTTCCTTCCGGAGAAAAAATGCGGAATTCTGTGATTTTTTCTGTGGCTTTCACAAACAACGTTTCCGTTACCGGATTCGGATACATTTCAAAATCAACCTTTATGGTTTCTGCGGTAGACATGGAATTGTCGGTAATTTTGGTGAAATACTGGAAGGTACCGCTCTCTATCAGGGTAGAAGTTCCCGTAACAGGATCCAGCAAATGCATGGCATTATTGGAATACAGATAATTTCCGTTTCCAAGCTGGACAACACCGCTGTTTCCGGAGGTTCCGGTACTTGGCCAGTAATTCAATATCGCACCTGTGGTAGGCGACAATTCATAAATTCCGCGATTGTTGCCGCTGGAATGGTTGCTGAAGGTCACAACTACCAGATTATTGGCTGCATTAAAGATCATCTGCTCTACATTGGCGAGGGTAGGCGTCGCAAAAAGATTTCCCTGCACCACACCGTCGTAACCCAGAATTTCTATACCGCCTGAAGCAGTAAAGGAAGAAACAAAAGCAGCCGTGCCGTTATCGAGCACATCAAATGGAGAACTTACGGTAGGATACGTACCGATGGGAACACCGGCTTTGGTAAATCTGCGGATGGAATTGGCCGTAGCGCCGTTTCCGCCACCTGCATTGGTGACCCACACTTCATTATTAACCACATTCAGTCCGCGGATATTATCGAGATTGACCACGGTTCCGTCCAGCGTACTGTGCGGCGTTCCGTCCAGATTATAAATGTAAATGTCATCATTCACCTGATCTGCAATCCAGATTTTATCATCAACCTGTGTAATCCCCTTGGGGGTTCCGGAGGGCAAAGTAATGAAAGCAGGATCGATGATGGTTCCGTCTGTTGCATTTAATTTGTACACCACATCGGTGGACGAATTAAGAACTAAAATACTTGTTTGTGCAGACACTGTCTGAGCGGCAGCGATTGCAAAAACCGAAAAGAAAATAGATTTTAATTTCATTTTTTGTTTAAAGGTATGAAAACCTTATGAAAACCACAAGAAAAACTATAAGCCGGATTCTGTCTGTGCCGAAGCACGAGCCTGTTATTTATCTGCGCGTTACATTGCTGCACCGCTTTAGCTGTTTACCCCTCATCAACGGGCGGGCCGCCCTTAACTGATGATATACTTAACATTGCACCGCAAAGAGTTTACCTGATTTCACTATAAATTAATATACATTCTTTCTGTTGCACTGGTCCTGATCTCACGACCGGCGGGCGTTACCCGCTTTGCTGCCCTGTGGTGTCCGGACTTTCCTACCTCCGCTGATGCGGAAATCAACAGGCCGTTTTTCTTGTGGACGGCAAAGATAGCGAAAACCATTGTGTTCTGTGAACACCGGGTACCGAAAATATAGGAGTCTGATGGCTGCAGTTGATGATTTTTTTAGAATATATGAGTATCTTCGTGCAGAAAAAAAATCATCCATTGATCTCCAGGGAAAAAGAATTTGCAAAACTCATCAGTGATAATCAGGGTCTGATTATCAAAATTTCCCGGCTCTATACCAATACACTGGAGGACGAGGAAGATCTTGTTCAGGAAATAGTGTTACAGTTATGGCGCAGTTACGACTCATTCAAAGGTGAAAGCAAAATTTCTACCTGGATGTACCGTGTAGCACTGAATACCGCCATCACCCTGTTCCGGAAGAAAACCAAATCGCCGCAAACCGATGAACTTCTGGACTTTCACCATAAAGATTTTGAAGAAGAAAACCAAGAAAAGCAACAGCAAATTTCACTGTTATACAAGGTGGTGAAGATGCTGCCAAAAGTAGAAAGAGCCATCGTGATGATGTATCTGGACGATCTGCCCTATCGTGAAATTGCCGGAAACCTGGGGATTTCAGAAGTGAATGCTCGTGTGAAAATGAACCGTCTGAAGAAAAAACTTAAAGAACTAATGGAAAAACATGCCTGAATTTAATTTAGATCAGTTTAAGAAAACGTGGCAGGAGCAAAACGTTAAGGCGAAATACGGCAATTCCGATATTCTGGAAATGCTGAACCGCAAATCGCGGAATTATGTAAAATATATTCTGTGGATCAGCGTAGCCGAGTTTTTGTTTTTCCTGGCGCTTACGGTTTTCTATACCATACTGCCCGAAAATAGTGACAATTTCCTGACCGTGACAGAACGGCTGGGCGTGAAACGAACGCCGGAAGTAGAGCATGATTTCTCTGTGCTGTACATGATTCTGAAAATCCTGAGTCTGTGTGTTACCGCCTTCTTTGTCATCCGTTTTTACACCACCTACCGGAAAATCCACGTGGAATCCAACATCAGAAAATTCATCCTGCAAATCATCAATTACCGCAAAACGGTGAATTATTTTATCCTGAGCAACCTGTTATTGCTGGTCATTTCCACCATGGCCCTCACGCTCTTCATCTTCCGCAAGCTGTCTATACAGCAGGTGGTACTGGAACCTTCTACCCTGTGGGGTTTCCTGCTGGGAATCACACTTTCCCTTTTATTGAGCATTGCACTGATCTGGCTATATTACAGACTGGTGTACGGCATCATCAGCAGAAGACTGGGCAAGACCCTCATTCAGCTTCAGGAAGCCGAAAACGACCGGGAAAACGGAGAATCTGACAATATTTAAAGAACATGCAATGCACAGCAGCTGAAATTTCTAATCGTTTACACTAAAAAAGAAACTGCTGTATCACAAATTTGCAGACACCCCATAAAAAAAGCCGTTTCACAAGGTTATGGAACGGCTTTTTTTGTCATTACAATTCTTTTCTTAAACGTGCCACCGGAATATTGAGTTGTTCGCGGTATTTGGCTATGGTACGGCGGGCAATATTATACCCCTTTTCCTTCAGAATCCCAACCAGTGCATCATCGGTATAAGGTTTTCTTTTGTTCTCTTTTTCTATGGCTTCCTGCAGGTGCATTTTAATTTCTTTGGTAGACACCTCCTCGCCATCATCATTGGTGAGACTGTCTGAAAACAGATCCTTCAGGTACAGAATCCCGTTTGGGGTATCTGCATACTTGCTTTTTACCACCCTTGAAATGGTAGAAATATCAAATCCTGTAATATCTGCCACATCTTTCAGAATCATTGGTTTCAGAGATTTTTCGTCGCCGGTGATGAAGAATTCCTTCTGCAGTTTTACAATAGCGGTAATGGTTTGCAGCAAGGTATTTTGTCTTTGGTTAATGGCATCAATATACCATTTTGCCGCGTCCAGTTTTTGCTTGATGAACAATGCTGCCTGCTTATGCTCAGACGAAGTTTTATCATGTGAGTAGGTAGATAAAATATCTTTATACTCATCAGAAACCCGAAGCGAAGGCGCATTTTTACTATTGAGCAGAGGCGTCACCTGTGGCTGCTCCCCTTTTTTGCCTTCTTTCACCTGAATAACAAAATCCGGGATAATTTCCTGATTAATGGTAATGGTCTGAGTATCAAAATTACCACCAACTCTGGGCGAGAGTTTTGAAATTTCATCCAGCGCATCTTTCAGATCCTCTTCTTCCACATCATACTTCTGCATGATTTTGTTGTAATGCTTATTGGTAAGCGCATCAAACTGATTCCGCAGGATATTGGCTGCCAGCGTAATGGCTTTATCGGCGCTTACTTTCTTTTCGATTTGTAAAAGCAGACACTCCTGCAGATCGCGGGCTCCTACGCCTGCAGGATCCAGCTTCTGAATATAATTTTCAAGGATCTCCTCTACTTTCTCTCTAGTGGTATAGATTCCCTGTGAGAACGCAAGATCATCTACCACAGATTTCACCTCACGACGCAGATACCCATCTGTATCTAAATTTCCGATGATGTATTCTGCTATTTTCAGATCATCATCTTCTATATTGATCAGCCGGATTTGCTCCAGCAGGTAATCATACAGGGACTGACCCTCCGTAAGCAGACTTTCATTGTCAAATTCCTCATCATCTGCCGAGTAATTGCTGGATGCTGTTTTGTAACTGGGTTCATCATCAAAGAGATATTCCTCCACATCAAAATCAGTTTCTATGCTTTCGGTTCCTTCTTCCTCGTATTCCGAAACCTGTTCCTCTTTAATCTCTTCCTTCTCCTCCACTCTTTCAAGTGCAGGATTTTCTTCCAGTTCACGCTCCAGCTCTTCCTCAAACTCCAGTGTATGCAGCTGTATCAGCTTCATGAGCTGTATTTGCTGCGGTGCGAGTTTTTGTCCGAGTCTCAGTTGAAGATTTTGTTTCAGCATTTCGTTTTCTACATTTTATTAGTCATTGGCAAAAATAAAGGCTATTTCCCCTATACTGTTTACAGTTTAAGATCAATACCTTACAGAATTTCCTTAAAATTCAGCATTATTGGGCGTTCTGGGGAACGGAATGACATCGCGGATGTTGGTAAGACCGGTCACAAACAGAATGAGACGCTCCAGCCCCAGACCGAACCCGGCATGCGGCACAGAACCAAATTTGCGTGTATCCAGATACCACCACAGTTCGTGCTCATCTACGTTCATTTCCTGCATTTTGCTGCGCAGTACTTCCAGGCGTTCCTCTCTCTGGGAACCTCCGATGATTTCACCGATTCCCGGGAATAGTACATCCATAGCGGCTACGGTTTTCTGATCTTCGTTCAGCCTCATATAGAATGCTTTGATGTCCTTGGGATAATCAAACAGTACCACAGGTGTTTCAAAATGCTTTTCTACCAGATATCTTTCATGCTCACTTTGCAGGTCTATACCCCACTGCTCTACCGGAAACTGGAATTTTCCTTTTTTGTTTTCTTTGGAGTTCATGAGAATCTCCACCGCTTCTGTATAGGAAACACGCTTGAAGCGCTTCTTTACCACATTTTCCAGTTTCTCAATCAGTCCTTCCTTTGCACGGTCTTTTTCCGGTTTTTGTTTTTGCTCTTCTGCAAATCGTTTATCCAGAAACTCCAGATCGGTTTTACAATGATCCAATACATAGTTAATGACGTATTTCAGGAAATCTTCTGCCAGATCTATATTATCTTCCAGATTGTTGAAGGCCACTTCCGGCTCTACCATCCAGAATTCTGCAAGGTGACGGGTAGTATTGGAATTTTCTGCGCGGAATGTAGGCCCGAAGGTATACACCCGGCCCAGACCCATAGCGGCAGTTTCTGCTTCCAGCTGACCGGATACCGTAAGGTTGGTTTTCTTCCCGAAGAAATCTTCAGAAAAATCGACTGTACCCTCTTCGGTTTTGGGCAGATCATTCAGATCCAGATTGGTTACAGTAAACATCTCACCAGCTCCTTCTGCATCAGCCCCGGTAATGATGGGCGTATTGATATAGAAAAACCGGTTCTGACGGAAGAAATCGTGAATAGCAAAACTCACGGCACTGCGCACCCGGAATACCGCCGAAAAAAGATTGGTCCGGAAACGCAGATGAGCTTGGTCCCGCAGTACTTCCAGCGAGTGTCTTTTGGGCTGAAGAATGGTTTTGTCCCGCTCTTCGGTAAAATTATCACCCAGAATTTCTATTTTCTTTGCGATGATTTCTATCTGTTGTCCGCTTCCCTGACTTTCTACCACTTCGCCTGTGATTTTCACTGAAGAGGCTACAGATATTTTGTTCAGGGTATTTTCATCAAACTGTTCATAATCTACCACAATCTGAATATTATCCATAGCAGAGCCATCGTTGAGTGCAATAAAACGGTTGGAGCGGAATGCGCGTACCCAGCCGTACACCGTGATGTCATGATGGAGTATCTTTTTGTAGTCCTGTAAAAGTTCGTGTATCGTAATTTTTTTCATTGTTTACAATTGGGTATTGATGCAAAAATACAGAATTTTGGCGTAATTTTTGATTAAAATAGCGGTTTTTCCTTAAAATAAAAAGGATTCCAACGTTCTGGAACCCTTATATTTATGAAATGTTAGCTGCTGAAACTTGTTTTTTACACCTGCATTCAAAAATTTTTCATTTTTTATTCATCCTTTACCACCGGTTTGGTGAAAACGTCTATTAATCCTTCCGGCAGTTGCATCCGGATTAGTTTCTGTTCACGGTTTACCTCCAGAATCCAGTCTCTGATGATGGGAACAATAACCTCCTGTCCTTCCAGATTCAGGATGAAATAATGTTGCGCCACAGCATCATTTACCTCGCGGATGATTCCGCAGGATTCACCGTTTTCATTCTGCACTTCAAAACCGATGACTTCATGGTAATAGAACTGGTTTCCGGAGAGTTCCGGCAGTGTAGAGAGCGGCAGAAAAACATTTTTTCCCACCTTTTGCTCGGCAGAGGCCAGCGTGGCATTTTTAAAGAAGATGATTTTGGTATCTTCTTTTGTCCACTGTTGTTTTTCTACAAAAAAGGGCACCAGCAGACCGTTGATCTCCACAAAAACGGCGTCCAGTTTATCATAGAGCTGCGGCTGATCGGTATCCAGCTTCATCATCACATTTCCGGCAAGTCCGTGGGTGCGGGTAATTTTGCCCAGAAAATAGCAGTCTTCTTTTCTCATGTGTACGTACTTTATTTGACAAAGGTAATATTCTTATGACGGACGTCTGCATCCATATTTGCATTTTCAAGAAAAATAAAACGGATGACCAACAAAAAAGGTGCGAAGAATCGCACCTTTATCTGTATAAGTTCAGGAGATTAAGCCTGAGTTTCTTCAGTTCCTTCAGTTCCTTCAGCTTCAGCAGCCGGAGCTTCAGTAGTTTCTTCAGCCGGAGTCTCAGCAGCTTCTGCAGCCGCCTGCTCTTCAGCAAGTTTTGCCTCTGCTTCTGCTTTTGCCTCTGCTTCTGCCTGAGCCGCAGCTTCCAGTCTTGCCTGGTTCACTTTTGCTTCAGCTTCCAGAGCAGCTTTTTTAGCTTCTTCTTTAGACTTCGCCAGACCTTCAACTTTTCCTACCACCTGCTTTTCTTTTTGCTCTAACCAGGCGTTGAATCTTTTTTCTGCTTCAGCTTCATCAAAAGCTCCTTTTGCCACACCACCCATCAGGTGTTTTTTGTACAGCGCTCCTTTGTAAGAAAGAATTGCTCTGGCAGTGTCTGACGGTTGCGCACCGTTATTCAGCCATTGTACTGCTGCATCTACATTCAGTTCGATGGTGGCAGGGTTGGTAATAGGATTGTAGGTGCCGAGTTTCTCGATGAATCTACCGTCTCTTTTTGCTCTTGCGTCTGCAACTACGATGTGGAAAAAAGGCTTCCCTTTTTTACCGTGTCTTTGTAATCTGATTTTTACTGACATAATTGTTTGATTTTGTGGGAACTCGTCCCGTTGATTATTAAGGCTGCAAAGATAATTATTTTTTTGATTTCCCGAAACTTTTTTTGAGCGAATCATACAACTGCCAGTTTATCCGGCTACAGATGATTCCATGCCCGTGAATGAACAAAAATTAACCTTGAAACCGTTTCTTCACAGGGTATATTTGCGCTAAATTTTTTCCAATGAAGTACGCTGCTTTGCTATTGCTGATTTCACTTCAGTCCTACGCTCAGGACTTCACTGTTTTTGCCCACCGCGGATTCCGTGGCCTTCATCCGGAAAACACGGTGAGCGCCTTTAAAAAGACTCTGCATTACACACCCGTTCTGGAAATGGACATCATGATCAGCAAAGACATGGAAGTCGTGGTTACCCATGACGCGGTGCTTAATTCCAAACTATACACCGATGCATCGGGAGAACCTCTGGCAAACGGCTACACGCCCCGTATTTACGAATTGAATGCAGCAGAGATCCAGAAATACCATATCGGCATTACCCCACATCCCGGTTATCCGAGTCAACAACAAATCAAAGAGACCATCCCCACCCTGAACCGCGTCATGGAAGAAGTTACCGCATATGCGAAAACCCATGGAATGCAACGACCAAAGTATTTTATTGAAACCAAAATTTCAGAAAAAACCGATCACCTGAAACATCCGGATCCTAAAATTGTGGTAGAATTACTGATGAAAGTACTTCAAAAACACACCCAGCCACAGGAGGTGATCATTCAGTCTTTCGACCCGCGCACGCTGAGCTATATAGAAAAACATTACCCGGAATATGAAACGTGTCTGCTGGATGGCAAAAAGATTCCGCTGTCTGTCTATCTGGAACAACTGGACTTCAGGCCCGATTATTTCTCGCCCCGGTTTGAACAAATCACCGCACAGACTCTGGAAGAATCCAAACAGTATGGCATTCCGCTCATCGGTGGCAATGCCAATTCCCGAAAAGCAGTGGATCAGATGAAAAAGTGGGGCATCCGCTACGTGATATCAGATTTTCCGTACGAGATGCTCACAGACTGACCCTGCATTACACCATTCCCATATAAAAAAGTCCCAGGCAACGCTGATTCCCGTCCAGGATCAGTGATTCCTTCAGGTGTTCTACAATTTTCGGAGAGCTCCAATAGCAACCCACTCCATTTGCCGTGCATGCCAGGTACATATTCTGCACCGCCATAGAAACCGCCGCTATTTCTTCCCACTCGGGAACCAGGCCGCTGAAGTTTACAACAATTGCGATCACCGCACCCGCCTTGTTGATTTTAAAACCTATATCCTGATATTTTTTCTCCAGGTAGAGTGCGGGAGGCTGCACCGTTTTATAGATCGCCTGTATTTCTGTCGCAAGTGCTGCCTTGTCCTGCCCCTGAAAAACCTTGAACCGCCAGGGCTTCGTCCGTTTGTGATTTGGCGCAAGTACGGCCATACCAAGAATTTCCTCAATCAGTTCATCAGATATAGGTGCATCGGTATAGTCTTTGGGAAAGGTACTTTTTCTTTTCTCCAGAACTTCTTTTAAAACGGCTGCATGATTCATACCTGCAAAAGTACAAAAAAGAACGTGCCGGTCGCCGTCAGATAATGCTCAGAATACTTTTTCTATCAGCTGGTGGATTCCGTTCAGCGTAAATTCATCGCCGGCTTGTTTTCCCATCATCATTCTGGCCATGGGACTTTCGGCTGAAATAGCATAAAACCTTTCCCCATCATAGAAAAATTCACCCAGTGACACAGAGATATAGAACCGTGCTTTATTGGTAATGACCAGCGAGCCCAGTTTCACCACATCAGTGGAAGAGTTGAGCACCTTCTGCATATCGCGCTGCATATTTATAAGCGCAGACATTTGCCGGTCCAGATGGTAAATTTCATTCTGAATTTCCTCACGCATGGAATCGTACTTGGTTGTTTTTTTGATATCGCGGCTGGCTTCCAAAGTAAAATTCCGATAAAACTCCAGAGTTTTCACTTTCCCTGTAATCATATCTTTCACGAAGGCTCTGATATCACTTTTGCTATAATTTTTCAACTGCATACGGCTCCATTCTTTATAACGAAGATAAAACTAAAAAAAATAACGCCGCAAACAGAGCTCCATGACAACAGTTCACACCAGGAATGAATACCACAAAAAAACCGGGAAAAACCCGGCAATGCAAATGAAATGAAATTCTTATTTCTCAGAAAGAACCTTCAGCTGTTCCAGACCGCTTCCGTAAGACTTTTCCATTTCTTTGTCCATAGAAATCCCCATCAGATTAAACGGATAATCCAGTTCGCAATCCATACTCCACGTCACTTTTGTACCATTTCCCTCCGGAGTAAGCACCAAATCTGAAGTAGCCTCACTTTCAAAAGGCACTTCAAACATCAATTTGGTAGAGTGCTTAAGATTTTAGTTCATCAAAGATACCGCATAATTTTCAGTAAATTTGTGCTTCAAAAGTAATTTCATACATGAACAACACACGAAATCCTTTACTGAAACCTTTTCAGACCCCATATCATTCGGCTCCTTTCCATGATATTAAGGAAGAACATTTTCTTCCCGCGTTCCGGGAACTCATCCGACAGGCAGAAGATGAAATCAACGCCATTGTCAATAATCCGGAGCCACCCGACTTTGGGAATGTGGTTGAAACCCTGGCCTACTCCGGCGCACAACTGGATGTGGTTTCCAATATTTTCTTTAACCTGAACTCGGCCGAAACCAATGATGAAATCCAGAAGATTGCACAGGAGGTATCACCGATGCTGACAGAATTTTCCGCAAAAATTTCGCAGAATGAACAGCTGTTTGCAAAAATCAATGAAGTGTACAATCAGAAAGACCAGTACGAACTGGACAGCGAGCAACTAATGCTTCTGGAGGAAACCTATAAAGGATTTGTACGGAGCGGTGCACTGCTGAACGACGAAGACAAGGAAACACTGAAAAACATCAGCATTGAACTGTCTAAAAAATCATTGCAGTTCGGCCAGAACGTACTGGCAGAAACCAACAATTACTTTAAGCACATCACCCGCAAGGAAGATCTTGCCGGAATCCCCGGAGCCATACTGGAACAATACCGGGAAGAAGCCCGCGATCGGAAGCTGGAAGGATACGTCATTAGCCTGCAATATCCCAGCTACATTCCCTTCATGACCTATGCAGAAAACCGGGATCTGCGCAAAGAGCTGGCACTGGCCAACGGAAAAAAAGCCTTCAGCACTAATGAGTTTGACAACCAGCAACTGATTAAGGAAATTGTAACCCTGAAACAACAAAAAGCCGTACTGCTGGGCTATGAAAACTACGCCGAATTTGTTCTGGAAGAAAGAATGGCCAAATCTCCAGATAAAGTGCTTTCATTTTTAAATGAACTACTGGAAAAAGCAACACCATATGCACAGAAAGAAACAGAAGCGCTGAAATCTCTGGCAAAAGTGGACGGAATTTCTGAAATGCAAAGTTATGACCATGCCTTCTACGCCGAGAAACTGCGCAAATTGAAATTTGACCTGAACGACGAAGAACTGAAACCTTATTTCCGACTGGAAGCGGTTCTGGAAGCAGTCTTTTCACTGGCCAAAAAACTCTTTCATCTGGAATTCAAAGAAACACAGGATGTTCAGAAATACCACCCGGAAGTAAGCGTTTATGAAATTTTCGAAGAAGGACAATTCAAATCACTGCTGTACACGGATTTCTTCCCGAGAAAGGGCAAACGGGCCGGTGCATGGATGACCAGTTTCAGAAGTCAGTTCCGGAAAGACGGAAAAAATCACCGGCCGCACATCTCGGTGGTCTGTAATTTTTCCAAACCTACCGCAGACACGCCCAGCTTGCTGACCTTTCAGGAAGTTACCACCCTGTTTCACGAATTCGGGCATGCCCTGCACGGCGTGCTGGCAGACACCCGGTATCCGAATCTCTCCGGAACGTCGGTAAAATGGGATTTCGTGGAACTGCCCTCACAGTTTCTGGAAAATTACTGCTATGAGCCGGATTTCCTGAAAAGTTTTGCCAGACATTATGAAACCGGCGAAGTGCTGCCTGATGATAAAATCCGGAAACTGTCTGACTCCAAAAACTTTATGGAAGGCTATCAGACCCTCAGACAAATCGGCTTTGGATTGCTGGACATGGCTTATCATACCAAAGCAGCACAACTGAACCCGGAGAGCAACACCTCTATAAAAGATTTTGAAGACCAGGAAACAACCCAAGCACAGTTGTATCCCGTGAATCCCGAAACGGCCATGAGCCCTTCTTTCTCGCACATTTTTCAGGGCGGATATTCGGCTGGATACTATTCTTACAAGTGGGCTGAAGTGCTGGATGCAGATGCCTTTCAGTATTTTAAGGACAACGGAATCTTCAATGCAGAAATTGCGGCCAAATACAAGATGCTCCTTTCTTCCGGAGGAACTAAGGATCCGATGGAACTGTACATAGCCTTCCGCGGCAGTGAGCCACGAGTAGAAAGCCTGTTAAAAAGAGCTTTCGGTTAGGCAACAAAAAAAATCAGATGAACAGTTCATCTGATTTTTTTTATAAAGAATCTGCAATTATTTTTTTACCAGTTTGGTGGTCTTTACATTTTTACCATCATCAATTTTTAACAGATAAGTACCTTTTGGCAAGTCACCTACATGGTAAGATTCGGCATATTTCATTGTTTTCACCAGCTTACCGGACAAGTCGTAGACCCCTACAACGGTTGCTGTGCGCTGACTTTCCTTAGGCAACTGAATATGGAACACATCTGCTACAGGATTTGGATACACCACTACCCGGTTATCATACTGCAGGATTTCGTTGGTTCCCAGCACAGAATAGTTCACGATAAACGGAACAGCCTGCGGATAATCTGGTGCGGTGTCTGGAATACCATCATCAATAAGATCAGTCCACGCACCGGTAATGGCATTAAACTGTTTTCCATTAAACTCCGGCAAACCTCTGGTTCCGGGTATCGTAACACCGGGTGAAAAGCCGCCACTTGCAGTAGTAGCGTTCTGCAACTGATATTTAAACCAATATGTCCCCGGAGTCAGATTTACCGCTGCGTTCCCCGTCATTTTCCAGATGGTCCTGGTAGTTCCCGGTGCGCTGCCACCCTGTGCATTAAAGATTCTGTAAAGCATCGTATTGGCAGAAGACGCAAAACGGTTGGTGGTATCATCTCCGAAAACAGGAGTAGCACCTGCCACAGAAGGATCAGAATTGTAGATACTGAAACGCAGGGTATTAAATGGTGCTGTACTGCCCACATAGCCGGTTTGGTAAGCAAACACTTCTACAGAAGTTACTTGCCAGGACTGACCGGCAGGCACCACAAAGTCATCTGCCAGAAAAAAACTGGTTGTGGCCGAATTATACGTACTGGTATACCCCGCATTCGTGTTGGATTCTGTAGTATTTCCAGTGTTCCGCTGAACCTCGGACCATTCATAACCGGCAGGTGCTGCGACACCTGTGCTGGCTGTGGCACCAGTGCTTAGACCTCCGTTGGAGTACTGAGCAAATGCTAAGACTGGAAGAAGCGCCAGCGCTGAAAGTAATTTTGTTTTCATAAGTATATAATTTGATTTGAGTCAAAATTAATAATTTTTATCATTAATTGATATTAAATTTTAACCAAATAACAAAAATGATAACAAAATAACGAATTGCAGCAATCAAAAATTATTCACGAAAGGAAATCACAGGAGCCTGCCCGGGAAACACATGTCACCACTGAAAGAATAAAAAAAGAAGATCTAAATCAGATTTTTTCTGAGGAAAGCATTTTATTTCTAGCTTTCGTAAGGAAAGGAACAGAAATAACACCCACTACAAGCATAATCACAAACTGCATGGTGTGGGAAATAAACGCATACGCCAAACCGGCTTCCGCCCCTTCTTCAAAGGTCTTGCCCATGGAGAGGAATAACGCCCCGATCCCTAACTTAAGAGCTGCATGAAAAGCACCTATCCCTCCAGATGCCGGCACCATCATTCCCAAAGTACCCACTACAATAATGAAGAAACCATCAGCAATGCTAAATTCTGAAGTTTCAGGCAGGGAAAAACAGACCAGATAAGCGGCAAAATAATAACATATCCAGATGGCCAGTGAGAGCAGGATGAATTTTCCTTTCTGTTTAAGTTTAAAAATAGAAGTAATTCCATGGAGAATTCCATTGGCAAAAGAAACAAAACTGCTCTTCTTTTTCACGAAAATATATCCCAGACCCACAATTGCAAGAATAACCAACGCTATTTTAATCGTATTGAAAAATGCCGAAACATCTGCAATACCCCAGCCAGCCAGCAATTGCTCCAGAAAACCTTGTTCAGTACTCACTTCCTTTTTCTGCTCCTGAGTAACATATGAATAGAATGAAAGAATTGCATCATACTTAAACAGAAGGGTAAGCCCCAGAAATCCAACCATACAGACCAGATCAATCACCCGTTCCAGGATTATGGTTCCGAATGATTTATCTACCGGTACTTTTTCTACACCATAGAGCGCTGTAGACCGGGCCAGTTCTCCGCTTCTGGGAATAGTCAGATTCATGAGATAGCCAAACGAAATGGTCCAGAAGGCATTGGCATTAGAAATTTTATACCCCATGGGCTCCAGGAGCAGATTCCAGCGTACTGCTCTGAACCAATACGCAAGAAGGCCAAAAACAGTAGCAGCCACTACCCAGAAATAATTGGCTTTTGCAAAATAGCCGGAGATGGTTTTAAAATCCATTCCCCGCAGGGCAAACCACATAAAAAAAGCAGCGATTCCCAATGACAGCACAATGGTCATCACAGTTTTCAGGGGATTATTCTTTTTAGCTTCGTTCAAAAGGAGTAATTTTAAGGGACTGATGATGGAGCATCAGGAAAGAAGGTTAGTTTTTTCGTCTGGGAAAATAATTTTCGGTTGGAAATCTCTGGCTTCCTCGGGGGTCATCTGTGCGTAGGAAATGATGATGATGATGTCTCCTTTTTGCACCCGTCTCGCCGCAGGGCCATTGAGGCAGATTTCGCCGGATTTCCTTTTCCCTTTAATGGCATACGTATCAAAACGTTCGCCATTGTTTACATTGACAATGTACACCCGTTCGCCCACCATAATCCCGGAAGCTTCCAGTAAATCCTCGTCTATGGTAATGCTCCCTATATAATTAAGGTCTGACTCTGTAACGCGGACCCGGTGTATTTTAGATTTGAAAACTTCAATAAGCATTCTGCAAATTTATTAATAAATATCAAAATACCTCATAAAATTACAGGCACTCTCCCAAAAAAGAAAATTCTGAGATAAACACCACGAATCCGAGATTTTTACCAAATAATTAATAAAAATATAGTATTAATGTAAAATCGCTTAAAATTTAGGAATTCGCAATTGAATATATGAATTTATAAAATATACAAAAATCCGACAGACAGAGGATAAGAGGGCATACCGAACTTCGTAAAAGCCGATGGATTGCCTTTGACTAAAATTATCATTTTTAAACCTTTGTCCATATTTAAGTAAAATTTTGATTAAATTTTTGTAAAAAATTTGCACATATTGAATTTTGTTTTATATTTGCTATTGTAACACAGAACAAACTAACTTTTTAATATTAAAATTATGAACAAGTCTGAATTAATCGATGCAATGGCAAAAGATGCCGGAATTACCAAGGTTGCCGCAAAAGCTGCTCTGGAATCATTTATGTCCAACGTGACCAGTACTCTGAAGAAAAAAGACGGCAAAGTTTCTTTAGTAGGTTTCGGAACTTTCTCTGTAGCCGAAAGAGCTGCGAGACAAGGTATCAACCCAGCTACTAAAAAACCAATCAAAATTGCTGCTAAGAAAGTAGCGAAATTCAAAGCAGGTGCAGAACTGGCTACTGCTGTTGCTGGAGCGAAGAAAAAATAATTTAGATTATTTACAAAAATTAACCTCATCTGCTGATGAGGTTTTTTTTATGGAGCCAAACGAGAAATCTGCCAGTCAAAATCACCCGTCAGGCTATATAAAATCCGGTCGTGCAAACGGTTCGGACGGCCTTGCCAAAATTCAATCTCATACGGACGGGCCATAAAACCACCCCAATACTCCGGTCGTGGAATCTCCTTTCCTTCGTATTCCTGATCTAATTCCTTCAGCTTTTCGCCCAGAAATTCACGATCCGGAATCTCCGAACTTTGTGGGGAAACCAAAGCACCCAGCTGGCTTCCGCGGGGTCTGGCCGCAAAATAGCCATCACTCAGATTCTCCGGAAGTCGCTCCAGTTCAGCTTTAATGATGACTTGACGCTCCAATGGCGGCCAGAAAAAATGAAGACAAGCCCGCTTTGTACGTTCTATAGCCTTCCCTTTCCTGCTGTTGTAATTGGTATAAAAAATAAAACCTTCCCAAGTGTAAGCCTTCAGTAGAACCATTCTGGATCTGGGGCAACCATCTTCCTCCACCGTAGAAATGCACATGGCATTCGCTTCAGAAATGGCAGTATGGTTCTGTGCATCCAGAAACCAGTCCCGGAACTGCTCAATGGGATTGGCTTTCATTTGATTTTCAAAAAGTTCAGATTTCTGGTAAAGTTTTCTATTATCGTGCAGGTTTTCCATCAATAATTTTATTAAATTTGGTACAGGGATTTCATCCTTCAAGCAAAAAAACCATGAATTACTCCTACAAAGGTAAAGTTTTAATCTCTACACCAGATGCTTCGGGCGATATTTTTTCCCGCTCGGTGGTTCTTATTGTAGATCATAATGAAAATGGTGCTTTCGGGTTAATTCTGAACAAAAAAAACGAGCAGGTAAGCCAGACCATAGGTGAGCTCTTCGGCTTTCCGGTTGATGTTTTTGAAGGCGGCCCGGTAGAGAATGATAAAATATTTTTCATTGTAAAAGGAACTGCCGTAAATGAATACTACCTGAAGATTAATGAAGAATTTTACCTTACAGAAGATACAGAAACCATTATAGAAGAAATGATAAACGGCCGGCTGAGCACCGAAAACGTGAAAGTATTTTCAGGGTATTCCGGATGGGCAGCCCAACAACTGGAAGGGGAAATACAACGTAAATTCTGGACGGTGGCAGATGTATATCATCTGGATTATACGGGATTCAACGATCACAACCTCTGGAAAAAAATCATGCAGAATCTGGGCGGAGAATTCCTACTTTGGGCGAATGCACCTGAAGATGTTTCAATGAATTAAATTTTAACATATTTTTAACTTTTAGCCAAACAATTTTCTATCTTATTTTTAGTTTTTAACTTATGTTATTGATAATGAATCAATTTAACAATAAGTCGGAAAAGCTGAAACAGCGACTCAAAATTATTCTGAAAGTAGGCAATAAAATTAAATAATAAATAAAATAGAAAATTTTGATGATGCTCTCACAAGAGAACAAATTACGCAAATATGTGATTTACATAACGAACATTTAGATGAAACTTTTGATTATCTTTTGAACAATGAAACACTAGAAGCAAAAGAGACTGTAACAGTCGAAGATATAAATGATGAAGGAAGATTGTTCAGTCTTAACAAAATTTCAAATGAAATTTCAAATGATGAACTGAGGTCTTACTTTACAGATATTATCAGTAACGATAGTTACGGCGATCCTGTAGATTCATTAAATGAAAATGATAGAGCTTATATTAATCAAATGAATAATTATACGGAATTGCCTTTTGAAGAAATGACCAATCAAATCCAAAATACTCTTAACGAAGTAAATCAGTCAGATTCTGAAAACAAAAACGTTTTAACTCTTTATGGAGAAATGTTGATATCATCTTCTAGATATTTTTTAATTGAAGGTGGCGGTGATAAGTTATTATCTGTTTTTGACAAGTATAAAGTAGAATCAGCGAATAGAAGGGTCGGCGGTGGGCCTAGAGCTCAAGCTGATGGTACAGCAGCTGCAGGAGGCTTTTTAGGTTTAGCTGTTGTAGGAGCCGCTGTAGCTCTGAGTGGTGGAGTCTTGGCTCCTGTTGCTCTATTAGGTATTGTTGTATCTGCTGGTTTTGCATCATTCGTTTGCTGTAACAGATAATAAATTTACGTAAATGAAAATCTCAGTTTGGATTGCATCTTTTATCATTGCTTTTTTAATAATATTTTTTTTGTATTCGAGAGGTGTTTATAATTTAAAAAACACTGCCATATCTTTTGCGATTACGTTGATAGTTTTTGCTTTCGTGCTTTTTACAACTAATAACATTATTAATAAAGATAAATAAAAAGTTTTTTGATGCGATTTTTTCAATGATTTAGTGAAAAATAAATTTACTTTTATTTTGCAATTAAATATAGTTAATTCAAAACCCGATAAACGACTATTAACAATGGTTATTTATTGGGTTTGTCAATTTTATAAAGTGGCTTTCCAACCTTCGATAATTTCTGAAAATCTTTCAAAACCAAATGTTTTATTTCTAATTTTTGAGACCGGAAAAATTCCTTTTTCATCAGAAACTAACAGAATTTCATCTGCCTTCTGACTTTCAAAAGCAATGAGTTCTGTTTCCTGTATGTCTCCCAGTTGATTTTTATGGATAAAGGTAACCAGATTTTCCAGCAGTGGTGAAATATACGCCCCTTCAGAATGTTTCGGAATTTTAATGCTGTCGCCCTGCAGAAAAATCAGATTGCCGGTACCGGCCCGGGCAATGCGCTTGTCCGGATTCAGCAAAATAACATCATCTAATCCATTTTCTCTGGCATAAATTTCAGCATAGGTATTCTCTGCACAATGCACTTTAATATTGCTCAGCAAATTACAGTTGATGTTAATTTCCTTAATCAGATCGAGCTCTACCTCGTTTTGTAGAGCCAGCACAGACTCCTTCTTCTCCACACGGAAATAGTATGCCACTCCGGTTTTGTGAAGCGGGAGACTTGTGATGTTGCGGTACACCATAAACTGTATTACGGCATGTTGTATCCCCTGATCCAGCACATGTTTCTGAAAAAGATCCTGAAAAAAATCCAGCGTGTAGGACAGCGGAATATTCATCCGAAGCTTCCGCATGGATGCCATCAGGAAAAAATAGCATTCTTCGGCCATAATAAGCCGGCCATGGTGCACAAAAAAAGAAACGGTAACGGCATCACCGTTCAGAAATGCACGGTTTACCGGTTGAAAATCTTCGTTGCTGAAGGTAGAAATATTTGACATTTTCTGGAGTTTTCGGAAAAAATAAATGAACGATTGCTCGTCCATGAATTTATATATATAAGGTATATCTTTACAAACAATCAGGCAGCGCCTAGTTTAATCTGAAGATTCTCGATCAGGTTATCCCAGTACAAGCGGTTCTCTTCTTCATCTCCCGGCTCGCAGAAATCCGTGATATTCAGAGACAAATCTTCAGTAATCTCGTCTATCACAATGGTCATTTCAAAGAAACTTTTGGTTCCCTCATCTTCTTCCCAGCGGAAACGCACAAAACTCTCAGGTTTGTACCGGATCAGCGTGGCCTTTTCTTCCGGTCCGCCCCCCCAGCTGAAATAGAAATCGTCTCCTTTTTCTACCACTTCATCGGCAAACCATTCAGAAAGCCCCTCGGCGCTTGCCAGGTACTCATATAAAATTTCTGAAAGACAGTGCATGGGATATTCGTACTGCACTTTCTGCTTCACCATATAGATTTCTTTTTTTATTGTTGCGCAATATATAAATTAATTTCTCAACTATGCAACATAAAGGATATGATTTTTCTAATCTTGATTTAAAACATCTATGATGATCTGACAGCCGAGTCTGATTTCTTCTTCGGAGATGGTTAGAGGCGGTGAAATCCGCATATACTCGTTACGGTATAATTGCCAGAACACAATCAGTCCCTGCTCCATACAGCGGCGGGCTACGTCTAAAGTAATTTCCGGTGTACCCAGATTCACGGCCAGCATCAAACCCTTTCCATTGATATTCCGGATTTTTGGATGCACCAGCATTTCCCGGAAAATCTGTTCTTTCCTTTCTGTCCCGGCCATCAGTCCACTGTTCAGAACTTCTTTCAGTGTGGTGTATGCCGCAGCAGCAATCAGCGGGTTGCCGCCAAAAGTGGTGATATGTCCCAGTTTGGGAGAATGGGAAAGGCTTTCCATTATTTCTGCGGAACTCATAAATGCGCCTACCGGCACACCACCGCCCATCCCCTTGCCCATAACCAGAATATCCGGTACCATGCCATAATGCTCAAATGCGAAAAGTTTACCGGTGCGTCCGAATCCGGGCTGAATTTCATCCAATATCAGCAGTGCTCCAACCTCTTCACAGCGCTTTTTCAGATTGCGGAAATAATCCTTGTCCGGCATCAGAAATCCGGCTGCTCCCTGTATGGTTTCGGCAATAACACAAGCAGTATCTGTGGTAATTTTACTGAACTCCGACTCATCATTAAATGTTATAAAATGAACCAGTGGCAACAAGGGTCTGAATTCCCTTTTGTGGGTTTCATTTCCGGAAACCGAAAGGGCACCGTGGGTATTGCCGTGATAAGATTGTTTCATGGAAATAATTTCCTCCCGGCCGGTGTAACGTTTGGCGAGTTTCAGCGCACCGTCTATGGCCTCGGCACCGGAATTAACCAGATAAGTCACTTCCAGAGGTTCCGGAGTGGCTTCTGCCAGCAATTTGCATACTGCTACCGGCATTTCCTGGGCATACTCTCCGTACACCATCACGTGCAGGTATTTCTCTGCCTGTTCCTTAATGGCTTTCACTATTTCCGGATGCGAATGTCCGAGCGTATTGGCCGAAACTCCGGCTACAAAATCCAGATAACGGCGTCCGTCTTTGCCGTAGATAAAGGAGCCTTCTGCGCGTTCTACCTCAAACCCGGAGGCAAACTGTGTTGTTTTGGCCTGGTACTTAAAGAAATCATTTTGCATGGTGCAAAAATACAAAAAAACCACTGCGTGGCGCTGTTTATAATGAAGATTGCGGGATTCCGGACACGTACGCAGCAGCGCATTAACGCCGCTCCCGCTTCGGATTTTTGGCCTCTTCTGCCGCTCTTATACGGTCTGCTTCAGTTTTTGCTGCTTCGTAAAACGGATTATCTGCAGTATATTGTATGTCCTCGTAACCGGGACTGTCCAGAAAGATGTCCTGCCACCGCTGAAGCCGGTCTTTGGTATTCCAATTGAAACCGGACAGAAATCGCATTTCATCTGATATCTGACTCATGGGATAGACATCTGTGGTAGCGCCGATATTGCAGGAAATAATCTGAACGCGGCGCTCTTCAAACAACGCCTCTATAATTCCGCAGGTAGAGACGGAGACGCCCAGCCGTTCAGTCTCGCGGGTCTGCTCATTTTCATCGTCTGCATAGGTAATGGCCTCACCATTGCCAATGACCTTAGCCATATTCACCTCGTTATCTTCATAATACACAGACATCAGTTTCCCTTTCACCTGGTTGAATTCATCTTTCAGGTTCAAAGAATCTGCTTTACTGATGGCAAATGCATTCCCGATGATATTCAGCGAGTCAATGCTTTCATTTTCGGTATCAAAATAAGCTTCAATTTTATCTCCCGAGACTTGTTTGGCTCCACTCCACGCTATAGGCTCACCTACCAGATGCAGGATGCCGTCGGTTTCATTAAAGCTGAGCGAATCTGCTCTTGCCTGAATATTGGTCTTAAAAAACCTGGCCTTTTTGTAGGCACGTAAAAAACTTTTCTTGACATCCAGAGAATCCGCATGCTGATACGCCAGAATTTTTTCTGCCGAGAAGTAAATGGAATCTTTTTCCAGAATTTTTACCGCATAGGCTTTATCGGTGACCATAGCAGAATCTATTTTTTCATAGATTTCGCCGTATTCGCCTTTAATGTAACGCTTTTCCAAAGGATCATTCAGCGTCACATTTCCCTTCGCCGTACCGAAACCGGTGATCTGGTTGTAATACATTTTATCACCCACCAGTGTCTTTCCGTTATAATAAATAATGGAATTGTAATCCAGCCACGCTTCCTTGGTAGTCTGGTTGTAGGCGCCTTTTTCCGTATAAATTCTGTTGTCCGGGTTGGCCCGGTTGATGATGGTGGTAGGTCCGTTAAATGTAGCGGTATTGGTATTCTGATTCTGAATGATGTTACTGCCATCTATGATGTACTGGTTATTTTCAATTTTAACATTTCCGGTGAAATCAATCAGTTTGGACGCTATATTATAAGTTGCAGATTTAGCATACATAATTCCCTGACCGTCTGTAATGGTGCCCCCTGTATTAAAATACGCTTTATTACTGACGCGGTCATAGTACAGGGTCTGGGTACGGATGGTTTGTTTGGGATCTGTAAGAACCACATCCTTACGGGCGATTCCGCGCTGGGTATTGCCGTCATATTCCATTTCCTGAGAAGTAATCACAGAACCGTCGGCATTCTGAAGTTTCACATTGCCGGTAGCTTTTACAAAGTTTTCTTCTTCGTACCAGATCACAAAATCTGAAGTCACCACAGATCCCTGATGGGTAAACTGCACATTCCCTTCAAAGTAGGTATTTCCGTCAAATTTAGCGGGATCTTTTTTTACAAAATCTGCGTGAACCAGTTTTACTTTTTCACCTTGTTTCTGCTGTGCCTGCTGATTAAAAAAGGGATCTTTCACCAGCGGATTATTAGGGCGGGGCGTAATCTGTGCAAACAACTGTACAGAGGCAAAGAGAAAAAGCGCGAAAAGTTTTTTCATTAATCTTTCTTGGTTCCGTAAAAATACAGGGAGTGAGAATCAATATTTACGCCAAAAGCTTCTTCTATAGCCTCCTTGATTCCCTGTATACGGGGATCGCAAAACTCTATAATCTCTTCTATCTCCTTGCCGGAATCGTTCTTGTAAATGACCAGGTGGTCGTGTTGCTTATCAAAATAAGATTTTTCATAGGAAGACGATGTCAGGGTTTTTTCTCCGAACTGATGTTTGCGGATGAGACCTGCATCCAGAAAAATCTCAATAGTATTGTAAATAGTGGCCTTGGACACATGGTATTTTTTCTGCATCATGATGAGATACAGATCGTCCACATTGAAATGATGGTCCATAGAGTAAATCTCCTCCAGTATGGTGTAGCGTTCCGGAGTATTCCGGAATCCCTTTTCCTGAAGGTACTGTCTTAAAACATCCTTAATCTGTGTTAAATTTTTATCTTTCTGTCCGGGCTCCATTTCTAGTATTTGGTACAAATTTATTGAAATTTTTCCATCTTATGAAAAGCAGTCTGTCCGGCAGGTCACTTTTCTAATTCTCTGATCTGTTGAACGACCCCTGTTCTATTTTCTTTACTGCGATATCATGATCCAGAAGCGGTGCAGATTCTACCACCACATTGTGCGGAGACACGCCCCATGCTTTGAAATCGTCACTTCCTATGTACTTTACGAAATTATAAATATTGAGTGTCAGTTTTTCTTTTACGGTCAGCAGCGCATCATTTATATAGGTATTATCAATGATGACATACTTCAGGTCCGGTGGAATATCATGTGCCCGGAGTGAGGGATGACTGCTGCGCGAAGGAATCACATCGCCGGCCATCAGATCCTTCAGCACATCATCAAAATAATCGTTAATGCGGCGGTCTATTTTGAAGCCCAGCAAAAAATTAACCCGGTAAATGGTTCCCGGCACAATTTCATCTACGGTATATTTAAAGGTGTAAGGATCTTCCTGATTGACAATATTCAGAATAAAATAATGATCGGCGCGCTTGGGCTGTTTACGGATGATGGAATAGATAATTTTTGCTTCAATTTCGTCATCTCTTTTAGAGCGGCTCAGAAACGCAAGATTGGTGGCATATTTGGGAATGGTTTCATCCAGTTTCATGTCTTTAATGACCGGCACATACTTATCAAACCGTACAAACTTGATGAATTTATTTTTAATCTTCCGCCCGTTGTACCACGCGTACATACACACGGCAATAAAACCACCCAGCACAATGGTAAGCCAGCCGCCTTCAAAAAACTTAATCACATTCGCGCTGAAAAATCCAAGTTCAATAAAGAGATATACACAGGCAAACAGTACAATGAGCAACGGGTGCGCTCGCTTGCGGCGCAGCCAGAAAATCAGCAGCACGGTAGTCATCAGCATGGTAATGGTAATGGTAAGACCATACGCCGCTTCCATTTTACCGGATTCCTGAAAATACAGCACCACAATGATGCACATCAGCAGCAGACCCCAGTTGATTCTGGGGATGTACATCTGACCTTTCACCCCGGACGGATAATCAATTTTCTGATTGGGCCAGAAATTAATGGACATACCTTCTGAAAACATGGTGAAAGCACCGGTTATCACTGCCTGGCTCGCAATAACCGCAGCGGCAGCGGCCAGAATAACACCGGGGAGAATAAATAATTCCGGCATTATGGCGAAGAAGGGATTCAGATTCTGAGATTGTACCAGGTCTATATGATCCAGCAACCAGGCGCCCTGCCCCAGGTAATTCAGAATCAGCATAATTTTCACAAAAACCCAACTCACCCGTATATTTTTGATGCCACAATGCCCCAGATCAGAATACAAAGCCTCTGCCCCTGTAGTACACAGAAAAACAGCCCCCAAAATAATGATGGCGCTGGGCGAATGCGTGATCAGCTGATACGCATAATAAGGATTAAAAGATTTAAAAATTTCTATATGATCCGAGATGTGAAGGGCCCCAAATATTCCGAGTGCAAGAAACCAGATGACCATGACCGGACCGAAAAACTTACCAATGAAACTGGTACCGAACTGCTGCACAGCAAACACTACGAAGAGAATTCCGCAGGTAATGAGCACTACCGGGGTTTCCGGATTAAATATTTTCAGCCCTTCTATGGCAGACATCACGGTTAGTGACGGGGTAATAACGCTGTCTGCTACCAGTGTTGCAGCACCAATAATTGCAATGAGATACAGCCACGGTTTGGGGAATTTTTTCACCAGGGAATAAAGCGCCAATATTCCACCTTCTCCTTTATTGTCTGCACGAAGCGCAATAATGACATACTTCAGGGTGGTTTGCAAAGTGAGCGTCCAGATAATGCACGAAAGCGCCCCTTCTATATATTCATCAAGCGGAAGCTCTGTAGTTTCCTGCCTGGCTCCTACAATGGCCTTCATCACATAGAGCGGCGAAGTACCAATATCACCAAAAACAATTCCAAGTGAAACCAGAACGCCCACGAAAGAGAGCTTCTTCAGATTGAGATGCTTAGCTTCAGATTCTGTTGCCATCCAAGTAAAAATAATGGCAAAGGTATTCCATTTGCAGAATTGCAGAAACAACTTTTTATCAATAAAAAAACCTGCTTCCGAAAGTTTTTATCTATTTTAAAACAAGACTGACAGCATCTGAAATTCAATAAAAATGCATCTGAGGTTCAATCTGCCAGCATTTATGTAACACCGAGTAAATTATAACAGCTATCAGATCTATCACAAATTGATGATGGCTGAATTTAAAGCATATGGGAATCAGAATTGCCAAAGACATTTCCGGACGCTTTGGTTTTAACCAAAAAAAACTCCCTTGCGGGAGTTCGATATTATGCTTTGATGTACATGGCTTTTTTTATTTCTTCTTTCACGGTTTCCAGTTTCGGGAACCATTCTGCAAATAATGCAGAAGAGTACGGCGCAGGCGCATCTGGTGTGGTGATTCTTTTAATAGGCGCATCCAGATAATCAAACGCTTTCTGCTGAACCATATAGGTGATTTCTGAGGCAACAGACGCAAACGGCCATGCTTCTTCCAGCACCACCAGGCGGTTGGTCTTCTTCACAGAAGTCAGAATAGTGTCATAATCCAGCGGACGAACAGTTCTCAGGTCAATCACTTCTACAGAGATGCCTTCTTTTTCCATATCCTCTGCTGCCTGCATGGCCAGTTTCATGATTTTACCGAAAGACACCAGCGTTACATCTTTTCCTTCTCTTTTAACATCTGCTTTACCAATGGGTAAATAGTATTCTTCTTCGGGGATTTCCATTTTATCACCATACATCTGCTCAGATTCCATAAAAATGACCGGATCATTGTCCTGAATTGCAGATTTCAGAAGCCCTTTGGCATCATAGGGATTAGACGGCACAATCACTTTCAGACCCGGGCAGTTGGCATACCAGGATTCTAATGCCTGTGAGTGAGTAGCCCCCAGCTGACCGGCAGAAGCAGTAGGTCCCCGGAAAACAATAGGGCAATTCCATTGTCCGCCGCTCATCTGTCGGATTTTTGCAGCGTTATTAATGATCTGATCTATTCCTACCAGCGAGAAATTGAAGGTCATAAATTCTACAATAGGGCGGTTACCGTTCATTGCAGATCCCACGGCAATACCGCTGAAGCCCAGTTCAGCAATCGGAGTATCAATAACTCTTTTAGGTCCGAATTCATCCAGCATTCCTTTCGAAGCTTTGTAGGCTCCGTTGTACTCTGCCACTTCTTCACCCATCAGATAAACGGATTCATCTTTACGCATTTCTTCGCTCATTGCCTGTGCAATCACTTCCCGAAAAGTATATTCTGCCATAATCGTATCAATAATAATTCGTGCAAAATTAACGAATTTTTCTTGATTGCAAGACAAAAAAAAGCAGCTCGTTACCGAACTGCCGTTTCTTCTGTAGCGGAGGTAAATTAATTCACTTTATGCCAGGTCTGGGTTCTGCCTATCAGAGAAAACCCGATGTATCCACGGACATTCAGTTCGTCGCCCTGCCGTTTAATGGTGCATTTGTACACTTTACCCGAAGAAGGATCCATAATGGTACCGCCGGTAAAATCATTACCCTCTTTCTTCAGACCGCGGATGATTTCCAAACCTATGAGTGGCTTGTTCTTGCGGTCGTCAGTGCACTTTACACAATTATTATTGGCCGGTTTATTCACCAACTGAATAATTTTGCCTACATATTGTCCGTTTGAATTCTTTGAAATTTCTACAATAGATTTTGCCTTTCCGGTTTCATCATCAATAGTTTTCCACTTTCCTTCTATCTGCGCAAAGGAAAAGGTGGCAAAAAAAACAGCCAGCGTACTGAAAATAAATTTCTTCATCTTAAATAATTTAATTTTTGATTTGATAAAAGTAATTAAAAAAAGTTAAAAAGCAAGTGTTTTTATTATTCGAACCATACCACAATGACAAAACGTTTTGAAATTCATTAAACATTCCGCAAATACCATACTGCAATACCCTGATTCCGGAAAAAGAAGCGGAATAAACATAGGGAACTCATCCGGACCGATAAAAAGCCTTATTTTTGCGGCATGACGTTTTTGAAAAACAACCTTGCCAATATGTTCACCCTCGGGAATCTGTTTTCCGGTTGTGTGGGCGTGGTGCATCTGCTTGGCGGCGATTATACCGCTGCTGCAATCTGCATCATCATTTCCCTCGTGCTGGATTTTTTTGATGGTTTTGTGGCACGGGCTATGAAATCTGACTCTGCTCTGGGGGTACAGCTGGATTCACTGGCAGATATGGTAAGTTTCGGACTGCTGCCGGGCGTGGCCATGTTTAAATTACTGGAACCCTTCGGAAACCAGGTTGGTGGTATAGAATTCCCGTTTCAATTGCAGTATCTTGGATTTCTGATTACCGCATTTTCGTGCCTGCGTCTGGCCATCTTTAATCTGGACGATGAACAAAGATATTACTTCAAAGGACTGAATACGCCCAGCAATACTGTTTTGATTTTCGGAATATACTATGCGTATCAGTCAGAAGGGGCATTCAGTTTTCTTGCCGGAAACAGCCTTGTTCTGATTATCATTACCCTGCTATCATCATGGCTATTAGTCTCTCCGCTGAAAATGATTGCCATGAAATTCAAATCTACACGCCTCCGGGATAATTATCCAAAACTGGCTTTACTCGTGGGTGGAATTTTGATTCTGCTGGCATTCAGAACTGCGGGAATCCCACTCCTTGTAATATGGTACATGATGATTTCCCTTATTTTTCAGAAACAACTTCAATAATATCTTTTCAATATGATGAACCTAAAACTCCATAAACCCTTCTGCGTCTTTGATCTGGAAACCACCGGAACCAATGTCAGCAAAGACCGGATTGTAGAAATCTGTGTTTTAAAAGTAAATCCAGACGCTTCGCGAGAAAGCAAAACATGGCTGGTAAATCCCGGGATGTTTATTCCGAAAGAAGCCAGTGAGATTCACGGCATTACTGATGAAGACGTAAAAAATGCACCTAAATTCAGTGAAATTGCACCGAAAATAATGGAGATGATTGCCGGAAGCGACCTTGGAGGTTTCAATTCCAATCGTTTTGATGTGCCGCTGCTTGCTGAGGAACTGCTGCGTGCCGGCATTGACTTTGACCTCAGCAAGTTCAAACTCGTAGATGCCCAGACCATTTTCCATAAAATGGAGCCCCGTAACCTGAGTGCCGCCTACCGTTTTTATTGCGGAAAGGAACTGGAAAACGCCCATTCTGCAGAGGCTGATGTGCTGGCAACCTTTGAAGTGCTGGATGCACAGGTGGCTCATTATGAAGATTTACCCAATGATGTTGCGGGATTAAGTGAACTTTCCTTTCATCATAAGTTTGCAGACCTGGCCGGCATGATTCATTTTGATCCGGATGGCCAGGAAATCTTTGCGTTCGGGAAATATAAAGGTCAGCGGGTGAAGGATGTTTTTCAGAAAGACATCGGCTATTATGGATGGATTCAGAACGCGGATTTCCCGCTGTACACCAAGAAAGTACTGACCGGAATTCAGCTCAGAAGCAAATTTTAATAGCATTTTAAACCTCAAATAAAATCTGATGAAACTGATTTGCATTGGCAGAAATTATGCAGACCACGCCCGGGAATTGGGCAATGAAGTCCCGGAAAACCCCGTGATCTTCATGAAACCGGACACCGCTGTTCTGAAAAAAGGCAGTGATTTTTATCTGCCCGAGTTTTCAGATGACGTCCATTATGAGCTGGAAGTAGTTCTGAAAATCAGCAAAGGCGGAAAATACATCACCGAAGAACATGCAGCAAAACACATTGAGGAAATCGGACTGGGAATTGATTTCACCGCACGTGACCTGCAGTCTGAACTGAAAAAGAAAGGACTTCCCTGGGAACTGGCAAAAGGTTTTGACGGAAGTGCTGTGCTGAGCGAATTTTTCAAAAAAGAAGATTACGACCTCAGCCGTCTGAATTTCAGCCTGATCAAAAACAAAGAAACCGTTCAGCGGGGCAACACCTCACTCATGCTGTTTTCACCGGAAAAAATCATTGCATTTGTATCAAAATTTTTCACTTTGCGCACCGGCGATCTTATCTTTACCGGCACTCCGCAAGGCGTAGGAAAAGTGGCGGAAAATGACGTACTGGAAGCATTTCTGGAAGACCGGAAAGTACTGGATCTGCGGATTCAGTAAAACTTTAATACACATCAGCGTTATAAATCAGGACGGGAATCCTGCTGTTTCCGAAAATTTTCTTAACTTTAAAAAACAAAATTTAAAGGTCATGGTAAACATTGTATTACCTGTAGATTTCGGAAATTCTACAGACAAACTGGTAGACGAAGCGGTACAATTTGCTAAGCTAACGAACGGAAAAATCAACCTGATTCATGTGGCACCGTCAGACATCGGATTTGCCATCGGGGATATGGGTTTTCAGTATTTCCCCGAGGTTGAAGAAAACGAAATCAAAGAAGAACTGAAGCAACTAAACGCTATCCAGGAGCGCATTACTGCGCAAGGGGTAGAATGTGAGCACCTGCTGAGACAAGGTATTTCCAAGGACATTATTCTGGAATATGCTGCAGAAAAAAACGCCTCCTATATTGTGATGGGCTCCCATGGGCGCAGCGGCATTTACGACGTTTTTGTGGGAAGCCTAACTAAGGACCTCACCAAAAACTCTCCGGTTCCTGTACTGGTGATTCCGTGTCATGAGTAACCGGGAACTCACCAAACATAAAGAACCGTCTTTCTTATCAGAAAAACGGTTCTTTCTATAGCATCAAATTATTTAATCTTTTTTATAGATTTTGGGGTCGTAGTACGGGCGAATGTCTTTGGATGGCGGTTCGTAATCGTAATCCTTACTGTTTCCCAGTTTTACCACCAAAACATAACACCAGTAAATGAATAATATACTGGCTACTGTAAACAAAATCCAATTGATTACGTTTCCAAACAGATCGTAAAATCCGAAAGACCATCTGAAAACATCACCTAAGAACAGGAAGAAAGACGTCATTATTTTCTTTTTTAGATTAACTTTGCACAAAATTAAGAAAAATGTTCAGATTACTTTCAAAAGAAAGCAATATTTTTTCCACACTGGTATATCCGGGATTATTACTTTTGGTTGTCGCAGCATTTAACATCTTTAATTTCAGTAACTTATACTCAATTTCCACCCTCATTACTTTTGCAGGTATTACGCTTGGTTTTTTCTGTTTCAATACCATCGGGCTTACCTATCACACCCATTTGCCCCTTTTTCTCTATACGTTCTTCGTGATTTCCTTTTATCCGGGTTCGCTGGATATTGGATTAGCTGTGGCGCTGCTCACCAATTCCTTTCTTATTCTGCTGCTCACCAGTACGAATGATGAATTCCGGAAAAAATCATACCTTCTGGTAGGCTCTATACTGGCAATAACCTATATATTTTTGCCTGTCACCTGGCCGATGACCTTATTTGTCATCCTGCAGATTTTTGCGACCTCCAACCGGATCGGATTGCATCTGTTCCGTTTATTTTTTGGAATAATGCTCATTGCAATCAGCTATTTTTCACTGATGTATTTCCTGAATTACCAGTCATGGGATGATGCCTATTTCCCTTTTTACGGATTCAGTTTTCATCTGGATTTCACCGCGCTTGTCTTTCTTTCGCCGGTAGTTTTGATGCTATTGTATGCATTATGGGACCACTTCCGGCACTATAATAAAAAAAGTCCGGTCAGTAAATTTAAATATACTTTTCTGTTGCTTTTTTTGATTGCCCAACTCATTACCGTAATTTTGTACATGGGGAGCTCCTATGAATACCTTTTGCTTCTGGCCCTGCCAGTCAGCATTATGCTGAGCAGAGTATTGCGGTTTGCAGACCGGTACTGGAAACAGGAACTCGGATTATGGATCATAATAGGCTCGCTGGCAGCCTTTAAAATAGCCACCACCTTAAATTGACGATTAGATTATGATACAGATAGATGACAAACTGATTTCTGAAGAAATTTTCTCAGAAGAATTTGTATGCAACCTCAGCAAGTGCAAAGGAGCCTGCTGTGTGGAAGGAGATGTGGGTGCGCCCCTGGACAAGGAAGAGACGACAATTCTTGAAAATATTTTTGATAAAGTAAAACCCTACCTACGCCCCGAAGGCGTGAAAGCGCTGGAAGAACAGGGAACCTGGACCACAGACCCCCTGGATGGCGATTACGTGACCCCCATGGTAGACGGAGCCGAATGCGCCTATGTAATTTTTGACGAAAAGGGAATTACCAAATGTGGCATCGAGAAAGCTTATGAAGATGGCGCAGTAGACTGGCAAAAACCTATTTCCTGCCATCTGTACCCCATCCGGGTAAAGGAATATTCCAGCTTTACCGCACTGAATTACCATGAGTGGCCCATCTGCAAAGATGCCTGCGCTCTGGGCAAAGAATTGCAGGTTCCGGTGTATAAATTTCTGAAAACACCCCTGATCCGGAAATACGGTGAAGAATTTTACATCACCCTTTCTGAAGCCTATACGGAGTGGCAGAGAGAATTTGGCGGATAAACGGTAGAATCCGGACTGCTTGGCAGTACATTTGCACACTTTCTCTGCTAAAGGCATTCAAAAATGATTGCAGAATTTATAGAAATACATGACGTTTACAAAGCTGCACTCTCACTGGTAGCAGGTTTTATACTGGGATACGAACGGGAAATGAAAGATAAGGCTGCCGGCCTGAAAACCATTACCATTATTTGTCTCGGCTCTACCCTGTTCACCATTTTATCTTATAAATACAGCGGCAGTGGAGATCCCACCCGCATTGCTTCTTATATTGTTTCCGGCGTGGGATTTCTGGGTGCCGGCGTCATCTTCAAAGAAGGTTTCACTGTTTATGGACTTACCACCGCGGGCATTATCTGGATTTCAGCCGCCATCGGGATGTCTATAGGATTTGGCGAAGCACTGCTGGCATTTGTTTTTCTGATATTTGCGCTGCTCATCATTTATTCATCTAAATTGCTCAACCGCTTTATCCTGCCGAATCACAGCAGCCGGATGCTGCGTTTCGAAATTGCTGCCGATTGTGCGGAAGAACGGTTTCAGGTGATGCAGGATCTGAGCCGCCTCTCAAAATCCATTAAAGAAGTAAATATGGAGCGCAATAACGACGCATTAATTATAAATGCGGAACTGTACCTCAACGATAAAAAGATTACACAACTGGAAAATTACCTGCTCAAAAGTCCGTACATCAGGAGTTTTTCACTGTAAACAATTCGTTTTCCCCACAAAATCAAGAAGGGATGCTGCTGTTTTCTCTGCCCTTAGCTTACTCTTTCCGATACAACCTTTCCCTAAGGATGCTTTTAACCAAAACCATACTTTCCGCCATTGTTTTGTTAATATTATTAATATTATTTGATAAATATTAGTAAATTTTTATCTAATTTTAAATTTCAATTTTGTTTTATAAACCATTAACCTAAGTTTGCTGTACAAAAAAATAACCAAAGAGAGATTTATGGTTGCTTCCCTGAAAACATCAACTTAAAAAAATTAAAATTATGTGCGGAATTGTATGTTTGTTTGATGCCAAATCAAAAACAGAAGACCTGAGACCTCAGGTATTGGAAATGTCCGGGAAAATACGCCACCGCGGTCCGGACTGGAGCGGTATTTTCCAAAATGAAAATGCCATTTTCTCTCACGAAAGGCTTGCCATCGTAGATCCTGCTTCCGGGAAACAACCCCTGTTCTCCAGTGACGGTAAAGTAGTTCTGGCTGTAAACGGTGAAATCTATAACCATCAGGAACTCCGGGAGGAATTCCCCGACTATGATTTTCAGACACGCTCTGACTGCGAAGTGATTCTGGCACTGTACCAGCGTTACGGAAAAGCATTTCTGGAAAAACTGAACGGTATTTTTGCTTTTGCTTTATATGATACTGAAAAAGACCTTTACCTGATAGGCCGGGACCACATGGGAATCTGCCCGCTGTATCAAGGTTGGGACCGCCACGGGAACTTTTACGTAGCCTCCGAACTCAAGGCTCTGGAAGGAATCTGCAAAAAGATTGAGGTTTTTCTGCCGGGACACCTTTTGTACAGTCCGGACGGACCTGAACTACAACAATGGTATATCCGGGAATGGGAACAATACAAAAACGTAAAAGACCAGATCACCGACATTGGCCGGATCAGGGAATCGCTGGAAGCGGCGGTACACCGCCAGTTGATGAGTGATGTGCCCTACGGCGTGCTCCTTTCCGGCGGGCTGGACTCTTCCATCATTGCCGCGGTAACGGCAAAATACGCCCGCAACCGCATTGAAAGTGGTGATACCCAGGAGGCGTGGTACCCCCGACTGCACAGTTTTGCGGTCGGCCTGAAAGGATCGCCTGATCTTGTTGCCGCACAAAAAGCTGCAGACCACATTGGGTCTATCCATCATGAAGTACACTTTACAGTGCAGGAAGGCATGGATGCCATACGGGATGTTATTTATCATCTGGAAACCTACGATGTGACTACCATCCGCGCATCCACACCAATGTATCTGCTGGCCAGGGTCATTAAATCAATGGGCATCAAGATGGTGCTCTCCGGCGAAGGGTCTGATGAAATATTTGGCGGATACCTGTATTTCCACAAAGCCCCGAATGCAAAAGAATTTCACGATGAAACCGTAAGAAAACTGGGTAAACTGCACCTGTACGACTGTCTGCGTGCCAATAAGGCACTGATGAGCTGGGGAATTGAAGGCAGAGTACCCTTTCTGGACAAAGAATTCATGGATGTTGCCATGACCATCAACCCGAAAGATAAAATGACGGCTCAGTCTAGCGGAAAAATGGAAAAATGGGTATTGCGGAAAGCTTTTGAGCATCTGTTACCGGAATCCATAGCCTGGAGGCAAAAGGAACAGTTTTCGGATGGCGTAGGCTACTCATGGATTGATGCGCTGAAGGAGCGCGCTGAGCAGGAAATAACCGATGAAATGATGGCCAGTGCAAGGTTCCGATTTCCGCTGAACACTCCTCAGAATAAAGAAGAATACCGCTACCGGAGCATCTTCGAACAGCATTTCCCCAGTGAAACCGCTGCCGCTACGGTACCTTCTGTTCCGTCTGTAGCCTGCTCTACGCCTGTTGCCCTGGAATGGGATGAAGCATTCAAAAAACTGAATGACCCCAGCGGCAGAGCAGTGATTACCGTTCATGAAGACAGCTATTGATGTTTTATGGTGAAGTGGCTGCTTATAGTTTGGCGGCCAAAGTTTTGCAGCCCCGCACAGTTCGGGGCTTTTTTCATAATTTTGCGTCATGCCTGAATTTTCCAGAGCCACTACTCCGGTAAAGAAGTACTTACCTTTCATCCTTGCAACTGCTATTTTTATGCAGATGCTGGACTCTACCATTCTGAACACTTCGCTGCCGTCTATCGCAAAAGATTTGCAGGAGTCACCACTCAATATGCAGAATGCCATCATCAGTTATGTACTGACTCTGGCGCTTTTCATGCCGGTAAGCGGGTTTCTGGCAGATAAATTCGGGACGCGGAATATTTTCATATTTTCCTTAATTATTTTCAGTGTCGGTTCTCTTTTCTGTGCGATGTCCCAAAACCTCACACAGCTTGTAATTTCCAGGGTAGTACAAGGTGTAGGCGGTAGTCTTATGATACCGGTAGGCAAACTGGCACTCATGAAAACCTTTCAGAAAAACGAATTACTGCAAGCCATGAATTATGCGATTGTCCCGGCACTCATCGGTCCTGTACTGGGCCCCCTTGTGGGTGGCTATATGGTAGATTATTTTTCCTGGCACTGGATTTTCCTCATTAATATTCCGATTGGTTTGCTGGGTATATTCTTGGGGTTAAAATATATGCCGAATTACAAGGCAGAAGCAGAAGAATTTGATCTGAAAGGATTTCTCATTTTTGCCTCTGCATCACTTTTGCTTTCCATATCTCTTGAGTTATTAGGAACTTCATCCCATACTACTTACATCTTGCTGATCTTCACTTTGGGTTTTCTGATGATCTTTTACTATTACCGCCACGCCAGAAAAACCCGAAATCCTATTTTTCCGCTGAATTTATTTCAGGTGCGTACATTCCGTGTAGGCGTTCTGGGAAATCTTGCCACCCGGCTGGGCATCAGTTCTGTCCCCCTGCTTTTACCCCTGATGATTCAGATTGCCTATGGGGAAACAGCGGTGGTTTCGGGTTGGATTGTAGCGCCGATGGCACTGACCGCTATGTTCGGAAAGTCTTCTGTAATCAGAATACTGAATCGTTTTGGTTACCGGCGAACCCTCATGACCAATACCTTCATTATTGGAATTTTAATATTCTGCCTGGGAATTCCCACTTTACAGACGTCCATTTACTGGTACATTCCGATTATTGCCGTAATGGGATTCTTTAATTCCATTCAGTTTACGTCTATGAATACCATTTCCATTGCAGATTTGCGCAACAGCCATACCAGCAGCGGCAATTCACTCATCTCCGTGAACCAGCAGCTCGCCATTGGATTCGGAATTGCAGTGGGTCTTATTGTGCTGAAGTTTTTTGAAAATACCACTTTGCTCCCGCATGAAAACAGTCATCAGGCATTCCGGTACACATTTTATGCAATGGGAGTGCTCACCATTCTCTCAGGATTCGTATTTCGCAGATTACATATCCGGGATGGCGACAATATGAAATCTGAACTCTGAACGGGAATAGATAAGGAGACTTTTCCATCACGAATCCATTTAGTCTACTACAGAAAATTAACAAAATACTCCCTGCGAAGAGGAATGGTGCATTGGCAACTGACCCAAAAACGGTATTTGAAAATTCATCTGAAAAGCATCAGAACCCATTGAAAATCATCAAGATCAACTAAACCAAAAACCAGAAATTATTACTGCAGATCCACATTCCGAATGCTGAACCCTACATCTGAAACACTAACCGGTCAAAAATTTAAATTTCAAATTTAACATTTGCACACTTAAAATATCCAATAAATAACTATATTTGAACATTGATAAAAAATTCATATAAAAATGAGAAGAAAATTACTTTTACTTTGCACTCTATATCTTGCCTCGAACTTTGCAATCGCTCAGAACAAGTTTGAATCTGTACTGAATTCCAGAAAGTTGGGTGTTTCTTATAAAAGTGTAAAATCAAAAGCTAAAGAGGATTATTACCAACAGTATTTTTGGCTTACCAAAACAGAGGAACTTACCAAATTCCCGCATCTGGATGGCATAAAACCGAGAGTACTGTATTCGTTTGTGAAAGAAATCTATCCGCAAATTCCAACCAAGTCCCTCACCGAAGAAAATAAAAAATACAGAGCAGATGCCGAGTTGTCCCTGGATCAGTATTTCAAAAATAAGGACTGGACCAACCCTGTACTGGCGCTGAATCTGGACACCTATGTAGATCCTCAAAATGAAAAATACCACGCTCACGTAAAGCCGGAAAGCATCAAAACACTGATTCCGAAAAGACTGTATGCTTTCACATCAGACAATACACAGACCAGCGAGCGAAAACTGCAATACCTTTGGGTTCATGACAATGAATACAAAATTGTAAACATCATTCCGGATGAAAAGAAAAACCCGGTTTTCTATGAAGAACTGAAAACGATTCTGCCAGGTTACACATTCCCAGACTTCTATCCTGAAAGTGCATCTATGGGTGACAAAAAAGTACCAAGCGATGTGAATTACCATTACATTACGGCTTTCCAGGTAGGCAATAATAATATTGTGTACAAAACAGAAAACTTTGAAGATTTTATCTTTGTACGTTATAAAAAAGACGGCGGGCCGTGGACGGATGTAGAACACCGCGAAAAGAAATACTAAACTCAAAACCTGCCGGCCGGCAGGTTTTTTTATGCCCGAAATCTCAAACACAACTGTTCTGTTAATATTCCGGAGCAATCAGTTTTCATGAACTGGAGTTAACATACATCAATGTTTTTCAGGACCAACAGTCCTACCTTTGTCACATCAAATCAGATGATTACTCATCTAAAAACAATGTAATATGTCAACAAAAAAAATAGAAATCGTAGTATCCCCGAAAGAGCCACATTTTGTAGGCGACGGGTTCCGGGTGCACAACTTCATTCCGAGGGCATTCCGGCTGGACATGAAACGAATGGATCCGTTTCTTGTCCTCGATTATAATTCCAAGTTTCACTTTGGAGCCACAGATACCCCACGGGGCGTTGGTGCACATCCGCACCGCGGTTTTGAAACCGTGACCATAGCCTATAAAGGCCGTGTGGAACATAATGACAGTGCCGGGGGCGGAGGCGTCATCGGTGAAGGAGATGTACAATGGATGACTGCTGCAGGAGGAATTCTGCACAAAGAATTCCACGAAACCGAATGGGCCCGCAAGGGTGGTATATTTCAGATGGTTCAACTCTGGGTAAACCTGCCCGCAAAAGACAAGATGAGCCCGCCGAAATATCAGGCGATAAAAAATGCTGAAATGTCTCGCGTGGATCTTGGCCAAAACGGAATGGTGGAAGTCATTGCTGGTTCGTATAAAGGACACCAGGGCCCAGCATCCACTTTCACACCGGTACATATGATGAATGCCAAACTGAAGAACGGCGGCAAAGCCGAATTCAGCTTTCCTGCACACTATAACACCGTTGCACTGGTCATAGAAGGAAGCATTACCGTAAATGACACCGCGAAAGTGCCCACCGACCACCTGGCTTTGTTTGAAAACGAAGGTAAAAACTTCAGCATTGAAGCGTCAGAAGATTCCATCATACTGATACTGAGCGGTGAACCACTGAACGAACCCATCTATCCGCACGGGCCGTTTGTCATGAACAGCCGGGAGGAAATCATGCAGGCTTTTCAGGATTTCAATACCGGAAAATTTGGTTATCTGGAATAACCGGCACAGCAGCAATCCTGCAGGATTGCTGCGTTTATTTAACATCACCAACCCATCACAACCTTAAGATTATGAAAAAAATAGAATTTGGCTTAATGACATTTGCCGATATGGCTCCCGAAACAGATCCCCGCAAAGGCGTTCATGCCCACCAGCGGATTCAGGAGTTACTGGAAGAAATAAAACTTGCCGATGAACTCGGAATTGATGTATTCGGCGTGGGCGAGCATCACCGCCCGGACTATGCTGTATCTGCCCCTACTACGGTTTTGGGCGCTGCAGCAGCCATTACCAAAAATATTAAACTCTCTACTGCGGTAACCGTGCTCAGTTCTGAAGATCCGGTACGGGTATATCAGCAGTTTGCCACGGTAGATGCTATTTCCGGAGGCCGGGCAGAAATCATGGCCGGCCGGGGTTCCTTTATAGAATCCTTCCCGCTCTTTGGCTACAATCTGGATGATTATAACGAATTATTTGACGAAAAACTGGATCTGCTGTTAAAAATCAACAACTCAGAAAAAGTGACCTGGAGCGGAAACCTGCGGGCACCGATTCATAATCTGGGCGTGTACCCACGGGCATTGAACGGAAAAATACCGGTATGGCTGGCCGCCGGCGGAACACCTGCCTCTGCAGTGCGGGCGGCGAAACTTCATCTGCCGCTGATGCTGGCCATCATCGGCGGGATGCCACGACAATTTGTTCCTTTCGTTGACCTTTATAAAAAAACCGCTTTGGACAGCGGTGTACAACCCGAAGATTTGCAAGTAGGCGTCAATAACCACATGTATGTAGCCGAAACACCTGAGCAGGCCGCAGAAGAATTTTTCCCGCATTATGCTCAGATGATGGATCGCGTAGGCAAAAGCCGCGGCTGGCAACCCATGACCCGGCAGCAGTTTGATTTCATGGCAAGTCCCGAAGGTTCACTGCTGGTAGGCAGCCCGGAGCAGGTGGCAGATAAACTCGTGTACCAGCACCAGTTGTTCGGATACACCCGATTCCTGGCGCAGGCCAGTTTGGGAACTACACCACACACGCTGAACCTGAAATCCATCGGGCTATTTGCTACCCGGGTGATTCCGGCTGTAAAAAAACGCTTGGGTATCCCGACTTAAAAAGCTAAATTTAACCAAACAAAAAATCAGAAGCCATGTCAAACATCGGACTCATCATAGAAGAAAAAGCGGCAGATATCGGTAATTTTTTAGTCGGGAGGCTACTTCCGTTCCGTGAGAAAAGAGCGGTAGGACCTTTTGTATTCATAGACCATATGGGTCCGGCGGCCCTCCGGGATTATCAGAATCTGGATGTGGCTCCACATCCGCATATCGGGCTCTCTACCCTCACCTATCTCTTCGAGGGAGCCATACAGCACAAAGACAGTCTGGGCAATGACATCGAAATTCAGCCGGCTGCTGTGAACTGGATGACGGCCGGCAAAGGTGTGGTCCATTCTGAAAGGACACCGGAGTATTTGAGGAGCACTGATAAAAACCTTCATGGTTTTCAGATCTGGGTGGCTTTGCCTAAAGACCTGGAACAGAGTGAACCTACCTTTCATCACACCGAAGCCACAGACATTCCCGTATGGACAGACGGTGATGTGGATTATAAACTCATAGCCGGACAACTGAGCGGCAGAAAATCACCGGTACCGGTGTATTCGCCACTGTTTTTTCTGGAAATCAAGAGTAAAACTGCGCAGAAAATCAATATCGGAAAAGATCTTTTCGGGGAAGTGGCCATGTATGTACTGGATGGAACGGTTTCCATAGAAGGACATACTTTTGGCGGAAAACAACTGCTGGTTGCCAAAGAGGCTACGCTCTGCGAATTTGAAATCGGAGCCAATACTTCTGTATATCTTTTCGGAGGGGAGCCGTTTGATGAGGAGCGGTTTATTTTCTGGAATTTCGTAAATTCTGACAAAGAAATCATTGAACAAGCCAAAATGAACTGGCATCAGCAAAACCACGACGCTTTTCCGCTTGTTCCCGGAGATGATGAAGAATATGTACCGCTGCCCGAAGCCGTACGAAAATCCAGGCTTTCCTAAAAGACACCCGATCAGAATACTTGAACTGTACCTGACTTCCGGTATAATTTCCGGGAGACGCACCCGTGAACAAGTCTGAAGAGCAGCAGGAAAATCAGAAATCCGGGCCGGAGAATCATTGTTCTGAATTTAATGGACCCCCTGCATCGGGCGGATCATATAATTCTGGCAGCATGGAAAAATCTGATTACGAACAAAATGAAACTTGATTGCCTGATCTCTGGATTGACAGTGCTTTCCTTTATCTTTTCCAAATAACAATATGACCGTTTTAGATAATATAAATAACTTCGTGACGAAATATTGCTTAACTTTATTTCATTAAAATTTGACTATTTATGGAAGACAAGCAAAAACTAACAAGACATACCGGAGCACCGGTTCCGGACAATCAAAATGTGCAAACCGCAGGACCCAGAGGCCCGCTGCTGATGCAGGATTTCTGGTTTTTGGAAAAGATGGCCAATTTTGACCGCGAGGTAATTCCGGAGCGCCGGATGCACGCCAAAGGGTCGGGAGCTTTCGGTACATTTACCGTAACCCATGACATTACTCAATACACCAAGGCCAATATTTTCAGTGAAATCGGAAAGCAAACAGAGATGTTTGCCCGTTTTTCTACCGTAGCCGGTGAGCGTGGCGCAGCAGATGCGGAAAGAGACATCCGCGGATTTGCATTGAAATTTTACACAGACGAAGGCATCTGGGATCTGGTAGGAAACAATACACCGGTATTCTTTTTCCGCGATCCCATGAAATTTCCGGATCTGAATCACGCCGTGAAAAGAGACCCGAAAACGAATATGAGAAGTGCCAATAACAACTGGGATTTCTGGACGCTGCTGCCGGAATCTCTGCACCAGGTAACGATTGTGATGAGTGACCGTGGAATCCCGAACGGGTACAGACACATGCACGGTTTCGGAAGTCACACCTACTCTTTCATCAACAAAGATAATGTAAGACACTGGGTGAAATTCCACTTCAGAACCCAGCAGGGAATTGAAAACCTTTCTGACGAAGAAGCAGCCAGAATCATCGGTATGGACAGAGAATCTGCACAACGGGATCTGTTTGATAATATAGAACAGGGAAATTTCCCAAAATGGAAACTCTTTATACAAATCATGACCGAAGAGCAGGCCAAAACCTATCGTTTCCATCCGTTTGATTTAACAAAAGTATGGTCTAAGAAAGACTTCCCGCTGATACCTGTAGGGGAATTTGAGTTGAATAAAAATCCTGAAAATTATTTTGCTGATGTAGAGCAGGCTGCATTTAACCCAACGAATATCGTTCCGGGAATTGGCTTTTCGCCCGACAAAATGCTTCAGGGACGTCTGTTCTCTTACGGAGATGCACAACGTTACAGACTGGGAGTAAACCATTTCCAGATTCCTGTAAACAAGCCGAGATGTCCGTACCATGCCTTCCACAGAGACGGAGCCATGCGGGTAGACGGTAATTATGGTGCTGCCAAACATTATGAACCCAACAGTTTTGGCGAATGGCAGGAACAACCTGAAACCAAAGAACCACCTCTGGAACTGAGCGGCACTGCCTACGCCCACAATTTCCGCGATGATGATGAAGATTACTTCACCCAGCCGGGAGATTTGTTCCGGATCATCAAAGCAGACGGTAAAGCTGATGTACTGTTTAAAAATACAGCAGCACAAGTTGGCGGAGCCGATAAATTCATCCAGATCCGCCACATCAGAAACTGCTACAAAGCGGATCCGGAATATGGCGCCGGTGTTGCAGCAGCACTGGGACTGAGCATGGAAGAAGTCAATGCATTTGACATGACCCCATATGACCGGTGGGCACCCAGAAGATCTTAATATTGAATACGGAGTGGAAGGCGGCTGCCTTCCACTTTTTATTTAGACAGCCGGCGGCTTTCCCTAATTTATTTTCAAGGCAAATGTCCGCTTTCATCCTATTCATTATTTTTACACATTCAGATTATGACAGAAATAAAACACAGCAACAACGACAAAAACGGTATTTTCGAGATTTATTATGACGGTAAACGAGCCGGCGAGATGACCTATACCTGGGCAGGAGAAGATAAATTCATTATAGACCATACGGAAGTAGACGAAGCATTCGGCGGAAAAGGTCTTGCCAAGCAGTTGGTCATTGCGGGAGTGGAATTTGCCCGCAAAAAAGGCGTCAAGGTGATTCCCCTCTGTCCGTATGCCAAAGCGACGATTCAGAGAAACGCAGATCTTCAGGATGTTCTGTAGGCCGGTAATTATTTACAGATGTTTTTCAGACAGCCCACGGTTGAAACCGTGGGCTATCTGAAAACTACAGGCTGTTGCGCCCCGACTTGAACGGAGCTCTTTTTTACATGCGGCAGCAGCGTGTATGCACGGATCTGCAAAATCCTCCGGAATGGTGTCTGCCCACGGCTAAAGCCGTGGGTCGGAACGGAAAACCCGAAAAACGCCTGAAAAAAAAGCGGGAGTGGTAGGCGGAAAAAGGCGCCCCAATAAAAAACAAAAAAACTATATTTGTGGCAATTAAAATCTGAATTCTATGAACCCGATTGTGCTGTTGTGTATTATTATCGCCTATTTTGGACTTTTATTATGGGTAGCGTACCAAACCGGAAAAGGCAGTAACAACGACAGTTTCTTCATTGGAAACCGGAAATCCAACTGGATGCTGGTGGCTTTCGGGATGATTGGAACCTCACTTTCGGGGGTTACTTTTGTATCTGTACCCGGAGCGGTGGGGCATGATGCGTTTCATTACCTTCAGATTACCATAGGCTACCTCATCGGGTATGTGGTCATTGCCTATGTGTTGCTTCCGCTCTATTACCGGCTGAAGCTCACCTCTATCTACGGATACCTGCAGCACCGCATGGGCCGGCTGTCCTATAAATCCGGTGCGTGGATTTTTATTGTGTCCCGGCTGGTAGGAGCCACCGCAAGATTATACCTGGTAGTCAATATTTTACAAATTTCTATACTGGACAGTCTGGGCGTTCCGTTCATTGTGACCACGCTGGTTATTCTGGCCATGATCATCCTCTATACCTATGAAGGCGGGGTGAAAACCATCGTATGGACAGACACGCTGCAAACCACGTGTATGCTGCTGGGTCTTATTATCTGCTCCGCATATATGCTGAATCATCTGGATCTGGGCTTTATGGAAAGTCTGCAGGAGATGAACCGCCTGGGATATACAGAGGTGTTTAATACTGATGTAAACAGCAAGGCATTCTTCTTTAAGCAGATTCTGGCAGGAGCCTTTATCACGATTACCATGACGGGAATAGATCAGGAAATGATGCAGAAATCCCTGTCCGTAACCAAACTGAAAGACTCTCAGAAAAACATGGTGACCCTGGGCTTTATTCTGGTAGGGGTGATTTCTCTTTTCCTTTTCATGGGCGGATTGCTGCACCTGTATGGGAATACAGAGCACGTAACCAGCGCCGGCGACCAGCTTTTCCCGGATATTGCCTTGAATCACATGCCGCCGTTTATTTCCATTATATTCATCATCGCCCTTATTTCTGCGCTGTTTCCCAGTGCCGATGGTGCGATGACAGCGCTTACTTCTTCGCTTTGTATTGATATTTTCGGACTGAAGGATAAAAACATTTCGCAGAAAGAGCAGGAAAAATTCAGAAAAAGAGTGCATCTGGTAGTCGCTTTTGCCTTTTTGGTCATGGTGATTATCTTTAAAATCATCAATGACAATTCCATGATCGGACTGATTCTGAAACTGGCAGGATTCACCTACGGACCACTGCTGGGACTGTTTGCATTCGGTATTTTCACAAAATTCCGGGTAAAAGACCATCTGGTTCCTTACGTGTGTATTGCTGCACCGGTGATTTCCTATTTCATAGACAAATATCAGTCGGCGATTTTCGGGGAATTCCAGATTGGTCTGGAGTTGCTGATCATCAACGGCATGCTCACTTTCCTCGGACTGTGGCTGATCCGCAAAAAATAATCGCCACAATCATTTAGATTTACGGCATTTCCCATCCGGTTTACCGTGAATGGAAGTCCGGAGCATGCAAAGTTCCTGAGTTTTCCCTGATGTCTTTTGCTCTCAGGACAAGCCGATCTGCCGCCTGCAGTACATAAAGCCAGTTCCCCAGTCACGTGGGGTATTGGCATGGCCGGTGATTCCCGAAACAACAAAAGCCGGAAACGGTTTTGAACTTGACCCGCTGAAGTTTCCCTAACCCGTCAAAAATTTGTAATTTTGCGCGCAAATAAATCCAATAAAATGAGTAAAAGTATTGAAGAGCTGAAATCTCTTACAACACAAATCAGAAGAGACATTCTCCGGATGGTTCACGCGGTAAACTCCGGCCATCCGGGCGGCAGTCTGGGCTGTACAGAGTACTTCGCTGCGCTGTACGGCAGGGTCATGAACTACAGTCTGCCCTTCACCATGGAGGGAAAAAATGAAGATCTTTTCTTCCTTTCAAACGGACATATTTCACCGGTTTTCTACTCTACCCTGGCCAGATCCGGATTTTTCCCGGTGTCTGAACTGGCTACCTTCAGAAAGCTGGATTCCAGATTACAGGGTCACCCTACCACCCACGAAGGACTGCCGGGCGTACGCATTGCCTCCGGTTCCCTGGGACAAGGATTGTCTGTAGCCATCGGTGCTGCACTGGCCAAAAAAATGGACGGCGACCAGAGCCTGGTGTACACCCTGCACGGAGACGGCGAACTTCAGGAAGGCCAGATCTGGGAAGCACTCATGTTTGCCGCGCACAATAAAGTGGATAATCTGATTGCGACCATAGACTATAACAACCGCCAGATAGACGGTGATGTGGATGATGTGCTGAGTCTGGGCAACCTGCACGCCAAGCTGGAGGCTTTCGGATGGCATGTAATGAATGAGAAGAATGGCAATGATCTGGAAGCGGTGATTTCTATTCTGGAAAGAGCCAAAGCAGAATCCGGAAACGGAAAACCAATCGTGATTATTCTGCATACAGAAATGGGTCAGGGTGTGGACTATATGATGGGCACTCACGCATGGCACGGAAAAGCGCCAAATGATGAGCAGCTTACATTGGGCATTAAGCAACTTTATCTGGAAGCTCCGGAAGATTACTAATTTTTTTTGGGCAGCTGTTTCCGCCCTCCGTTCCCGCTTTTTCTTTTTTCAGAAAAAAAAGAAAAGAGCTCCACTCAGGTCGGGCTGCTGAAGACTTATAAACATTCACCTTTCAAATTACATTATGAAATATCAAATTATAGATAAAAAAGATACCCGGTCGGGTTTCGGAGCCGGACTGGCAGAGCTGGCAGATAAAAACCCCAATGTGGTTGCCCTTTGCGCAGACCTCATCGGTTCCCTGAAGATGGAAAAATTCATCGAAAAAGCACCGGAACGCTTCATCCAGGTTGGAATTGCCGAAGCCAATATGATGGGCATTGCGGCAGGCCTCACCATTAACGGAAAAATTCCGTTTACCGGAACATTTGCTAACTTTTCCACATCCCGGGTGTACGATCAGATTCGCCAGAGCATTGCGTACTCGGGAAAAAATGTAAAAATATGTGCTTCCCATGCCGGCCTTACCCTGGGTGAAGACGGAGCCACACACCAGGTACTGGAAGATATCGGAATGATGAAAATGCTGCCGGGAATGACGGTCATCAATCCGTGTGATTACAACCAGACCAAAGCAGCAACCCTAGCGATTGCGGATTTTGAAGGACCTGTATATCTGCGTTTCGGAAGACCGGTAGTTCCCAATTTTATACCGGAGGATATGCCGTTTGAAATTGGCAAAGGAATTCTGCTGCAGGAAGGAACAGATGTGACCATTGTAGCCACCGGACACCTGGTATGGGAATCACTGGTGGCTGCAGAAGAACTTGCCAAAGAGGGCATTTCATGTGAAGTGATCAACATACACACCATCAAACCGCTGGATGAGGAAATCATTCTGAAATCCGTAGAAAAAACCGGTAAGATTGTGACGGCAGAAGAGCACAACTATCTGGGCGGACTGGGAGAATCGGTAGCTGGACTTCTGGCCAGAAAAAGACCTACCAGACAGGAATTTGTAGCGGTAAATGACACCTTCGGGGAATCTGCTACTCCTGCAGAACTGATGAAGAAGTACAAGATTGATGCTGCCGCTGTACAGGAAGCTGTGAAGCGCATTCTTGAAAAATAAAACTCAGCTTCATACCAAAAAGAACACGCTTTCGGGCGTGTTTTTTTGTATATTTGAATCAGGAACGGATGATCAATTACATTCTTATGAAACCCATTCTCTTTCTTATACTTCTGATGGCAGTATCCTGCAGTACCGGCAAAACAGTGACCGGTAAAGAGCGCACTGCCATAGTTGCGGATCATAAATCTTATGGTGAATATGACCAGATGTTCCACATCAACCGTGCCATACAGCAGCAGGAAGAGGCCACCATTTATCTGCTGAACGGTAAAAAGATTTCGCCGGAAAAATTCCGGAAACAGCTGAGCCGCAAAAACACTTACTCCATGGAAGAAATCACCGCTCCCGGGCTCATCCGAACACGGGGCTATGACGCTGATGTGGTGAAGCGCATCATCAGCATCAGCCGGTGATTATTTTTTAAACACAAAAAATACCGCCATAATGAGGCAGACAGCGGCATACAGGTGGTTCATGCCCAATTTTACATTTTTGAAAAACAGTACTGCAAAGATTACAAATACGACCAGAGTGATTACTTCCTGAAGGACCTTGAGCTGAAACAGACTGAATGGCCCGCCGTTTCCGTCAAAACCGATGCGGTTTGCCGGGACCTGAAACAGATATTCGAACAAAGCGAGACCCCAGCTGAGCATGATGATGGTGAAGATGCCCGATTTCTTGAGCCAGCCCATTTCTTCAAATTTTAAATGTCCGTACCATGCCAGGGTCATAAACGCGTTAGAGATGATCAGGAATACGATGGTGAAAACAGCTTTGCTCATTTCCGTTCATTTTGTAAAAACTGAGCAAAAATACAGAAAATAAAAAACCGTTTCAGAAAAATATCTGAAACGGAATCCAAATTAAACAAACCAGTCACAACATTCCTATAAAGTTTTCTCCAGCGCTACTGCTTTGGGGAAGAGGATGTTATTCTCTATATGAATATGCTTGTGAAGATCTTTCTCAAAATCCTCCAGCATCTGATAGGTTACGCGATAAGTGTTACAGGCATCATCCGGATACTGATAATCATTGGTAAGTGCGGCAATTTTCCGGAACCGCTCGCCTTCCTGCTCGTGATCATGCATCATCATATTGACCGGGTTTTCTACCGTACCGAAGTTCGGGTGGTCCAGCGGCGTACCACTGCGTTGTACTGTGACCATTTTGCGGATGAACGGAAACAGAATTAATTCCTCCTTTTTCATATGCGCGGCCAGTTCCTGTGCGCTTTCCATGAAAAGTTCTGAAATTTCAAATAATTCCGGATGTCTGCCTCCGTGAACTTTGCACAGTTTATCCAGAAACTGAAGCAGCACTGCAGATTTTTCTTCCACATAACGGTGATGGGTTTTCTCCACATAATCTGCCAGCAAATCCAGCGGCCAGGAATTGAAGTCAATCTCCGCAGAATTACCTGCCTCCAGGTTATTAATTTCAGCGTAGATTTCTCCGGCATTCAGCCCCTTTCCTTCGCAGGCTTCCTCTAGTGTGCGTCCGCCTTTGCAGCAGAAATCTATTTTATGTTTCCGAAAAATAGCAGCCGTTCTGAAGTCTTCGGCCACGAAATCGCCTATGGTTTTTACTTGGGTCAGCATTTCAATCTGTTTTTAAATTACAGTTCAAAAGTACACAAAAATTTAATTCGGACAAAATTATCTTCTTTAAAATTAAATGAGAGAAATCAGTTTTCCAAACATCCGGCTATGATATTCTAATTGAATGTATCAATGAATGGGTGAGTGAATGACTGCCCCACAGCGTAAGCAGAGGTGTAAACCCGTTGTGCATACCACATCCGCCACATGGTGGTGAAAGCAAACTTACTGCAGGACAGGTAATGGATAAAATTTTACTTCAGCCAGGCAAGGCCGTGCTCGGTTTTCTGAGCCAGTTCGTAGAAGGAATATTTCTGCGTCATGAGAATGAGATTTTCCCGAACGATTTTAAAATCATCATGAACAGGGCACGGATTATCCCCGGAACATTCATGCAGTCCCAGTCCGCACTTGGTAAAAACGCCCAGACCATCTATAATGCGTACCACATCATAGATTTTAAAATGTTTCTGCTTTTCCTCATCTATAAAAAACCCGCCCATTTTTCCCCGGGCAGATTCCATAATTCCCTCCCGGCACAACTGCTGCAATATTTTGGCAGTAAAAGCCACCGGTGCTGCCACAGAAGCCGCTACCTCCTTTACATTGACACGGTTTCCTGCATAGCTCTGCTGAGCGATGTATATGGTAGCTTTTATGGCATACTCACAGGCTTTGGAAAACATGGTCATTACTTAAAAAACTGCCATTTCGGGATAAATGCCACCAGGCCGATTCCGGTATATATAAATAATGAAGTGACATCTGTGTACAGGAACGTATCCAGATAGTAAATGTGGAAATAGAAATGCAACGCCACCAGTAACGGGAAAAGGATGACTCCGATTTTCCGGTAAAAATAAATCAGAATAAGTGATGCGAACAACAGTACATCTACCGAAAAAATAAGATAGAAATACCAGCCCGGAATCTCTAGCAAGTCATGCTGCAGGTACTGATCCAGATCTACCCCGGCACCCATAATGGTAAAAACTAGCAGCGCCGCTAAAGAAATCATGAAACCGAGATCTTTTTTGGGGCTTTCATTGGCAAATTGGTTGCGTTCCATAGGTACAAAAATAAAGAAAACTTATGAATAACAATCATAAGTTTTCTTGTGATGGGGAATCAGCGTATGCGCGATTAAATCTTTACTGCGTCAATCAGTCTGTTCTTGTCACTCAGGTACTCTTCCATAGAGATCATACTTTCGGTTCTCATGACATCCTGAATGTCATCTATCATATAGATGATTCTCTTGGCATCCTCTGTGTTTTTTGCTCTTACCTTGCAGAAGATATTATATTTACCGGAGATGACACTGGCTTCTACTACATTAGGAATGGTAGAAAGTTCCTTCAAAACTTCCTGAGTTCTGTTGGACTTGGTTAAAAGAATTCCGATGAAAGCGGTGAAGTGATAGTCTAATTTACCGTAATCAATATTGAGAGATGATCCTAAAATAATCCCTGCATCTTCCATTTTCTTTACTCTTACGTGGATGGTCCCGGCAGATACGTCCATTTGCTTGGCAATTTCTGTAAAAGGCATTCTTGTGTTCTTCACCAGGAAATCCAGAATTTTCTTGTCTATTTCGTCTAACTGATAGTTCATTATGTTGATTATATAATTATTAATAAATTGCTTAATTTTTTGCAAATTTACAAAAATTTATTAAACCGACAATTTCCTGCAAAATATTAACGATAATTTAACCTCATAATCTTATTATGACAAAAGTCATAAACTAAGAGTGTCTTTTACTTGCGAATTAGTGTTTACTGAATCCGGCTTGTCTCCGGATTTATTTTCCTTTTTTTTCCTTTTAAGGATATTATTAAAACTTTTACTCCATACAACTCCTCCGCCATAGGTCTGGTTTGCAGCACCATTGGAGCCGCCGCCAATTCCCATCCCGATGTTCATAGGTTTGGAATAACCCCGCAGCACCAGAGTTCCGTCATTCTTTTTGGAGATATCTATCTCCACGGTTCCTTCGCCGGAAAGCAAATCGGTATCCGTGCCTTCGGCACCTCTGGAGAGCGGAATCCCTACGCCGGTCTTCACTTTCACCCGTGGCGACAAGTCAAAATTAACACCGGCATTAGCGCGGTCACCGGTATTGGAGGCTTCATCACCCCGCACATAATTCAGGTCAATCTGAAATTCGTTGCTGATGGTATTGAGTACGGATCCCAGTTGCTTGAAAAGCAGATTATATCCTGTATCTTCTGCGATATTGCCTACGTCCATTCCGGAAGAGGTGGTATTGAAACGGTTCAGCAGGAGTACGGAGCCGAACTGAATTACTTTTTCATCTTCCTGTGCCATTCGTGAGGCCAGCGTTTCCTTAATCTGACTGGATACGTCCATGGCCGATACCCCCAGTTCAATGCGCGGATTATTTAAAGTCTGGGTAATGCGCGTCTGAAGCAGCACATTAATCGGCTGCAGCTGGCCTACGCCCAGATAATCCCCGGCATTGGAAACCGTCCGCACATAATTTGCCGTAATATCCAGTGCGGGAGTCATGGCATTGCCGTCCCAGCGGATGCTGCTGCCCTGTACAATCTGGAAAGTCCGGTTCAGTACCGCCTTGGAAGTAAAGGTTCCGGTATCTACACTATAGGTTCCGTTGAGTTCTATATTTCCGGATCTGGACATTACAAAGCGCAGATCATTAGACTCGCCCCGCACCGAAATATCTCCGATATCATCTCCTACTAGCACATTCACCGTAGTACCTCTGTCCACGGCCAGATTGAAATCCACATGCATATTAGCGCCGGACTGGGCTTTTTGTTCCACAGAAATAATGCCGTCGTCTTCTTTCAGGAACCTCAGCATTTTAAATTCCTCTACCGAGGAAGTAGAATTGGAATTAAAAGTAAACACCGAATTGCTGAGGGCGCGCATATTGGGCGTCTGAATACTTAATGCCTTTACCGGCCCCGAGACGTACAGATCACCTTGCCCGTACACCCTTCCCCAGAACAGGTCATAGTCACTCTGACTGGTGTTCAGCATCAGCAGGTTGTCTGCACGCATAATGAGTTCCACAGCCATAGAAGACAGCGTTTCAAAATAAATAGCTCCCGAAATGGATCCCTGCGAATTGGAGCGGCCATCGCGCACCCCAATATTGTTCAGAATGGCTCTTCCGCGGGAGAGCGGCACCACCGTATCTTCGAAAGAATAATCCACACCGGTAAAATCCAGCTTCAAGCCAAACTGGTTCAGCGCAATATCACCACTGTAGTCCAAATCTTTCATGGTTCCGGTAACCAGCAAATCACCATTAGCCTTCCCTCTCATATTACTGAAGATTCCGGTGACAAACTGATTGGCAAACCGGAGATCAAAATCTTTCATCTCTGCTTTAATGTCCACCGTAGGCGATGCGGTATTATTATCTACCGTACCGCTCACCAATAAGTTATTACCGCCTAAAATTCCGGAGGAAATGACCTGAGCATTGATATCAAAGACATTCGGCACGGGACTGTTTTTGGCACTCAACACTATAGTGCCCATGCTTTCATCACTCATATATATATCCTCTACACGAAGATCTACCAGCGGCTCCAGATTGCTCTGATTCTTTACAATATTAAATTTACCTTGTGCAATACCCCTCAGATCCAGGGTATTCCCACCGGACTGCATTTCCAGCAACTTGGCAATCTGCAAATTCTTCACTTCGCCTTCTATCCGGAAATCATCTCCGGATTTTACCACTGCATTTTGTACCAGCAACTCACTATCCTCCGAAAAAATCCGCAGATTATTGATTTCTATATCTTTGGTTTGTTTCCGGTAAACTACCGAATGATTGAGCAAGGGACTGGTATCCACGCTCCAGGTCACGTCATTGAACTGCACGGAAGTGGGATCAAACCGCACCACGTAATCGCCAAATTCATTAGTACTCTGGTTGATATTGATGGCGTAGCTTTTCAGCTCTTCGCGGACTTCTTCTTTCGGGGTACCGTGCCGGAAACTGGTAGCAATACGCAGCAATTCGTTATTTTCTTTACGCCCGGTAACGGTAAAATCTCTGAGGACGTGTTCCTGATACTGTGCACGGTCTACTTTGGCAAAAATCTGCTCATCCAGATTGGCGGTATTGATCCGCAATGCCAGGGTGCTCACCATCACACTGTCTCTGGTGAGTGCAGGCTTTTCATCCAGAGCATAATCCGGATTTACGGCCGCAAGAGCCTGATCGGCCAGCGTGATTTCTTCCTGTGTGGTGATATAATATTTTAACTCTTCCGCATCTGCATTCAGAACCAGATTATTGGCATTTCCGTCATAGGAGCCGTTTACGAAAGCACCTCTGGGTATTCTGACATCCGGCACAAAATAATTGACCAGATCTTGTCTTACGTCAAACTCCATATTGAAGTGCTGCCCGCGGTATAATTTCCGGGGTGCAGGTCCTACCAGAATTTTATTAAGTCCGTTTTCTATCATCCCCGGCAAATCCCCCAGATTGTATTTCCCGGTAATTCTGCCGGTTACCGCTCCGGGCGCATCTACAGAAACCACCCTGTTTCCGTTTTCCAGGAATGCCTTCAACTGTGCATTGGGGATATAAAACTTCTGGCCGCCAGAAGCGAAGTTGATGTTATTAAACTGCGCATCCAGATTCAGATCATGCAGGGATGTCATGGCAATTTTCCCGTCCATTTGTCCGCTGACAATCTGATTTCCTTTGCCCCCCGTAAAATAATTGATATTCAGATGCCTGATGTCGGCCTTCACATCCGCAGCAATTCTGGAAGAGCGGAAATCTATAAAACCATTGACATCTGCACGCGCCTGTTCATCATTGACGGTAATGATTCCTCTATATGTACGTCGATCCAGTAATCCGTCCAGATGAACATTATTGATGACTTTGTCCATAATTTCAATACTGGCGATCTGGGACCGGGTTTGCAAACGCATGGTATTGACATCAAAACTCTGTCCGTCTATATTAAATTTTCCGGTAATAAGCCCAACCTCCCTGCTTTTGGTAATTGCGGTGGTGTTCAGGTCGTAGACTTCAGCATAACCTTTGTACCGGGGCATATCTGTACTGTAACCGGTGAGGTAAAAATCATGAATATTGGCCCGTCCGATCCCGGTGAGCAAATTGCCTTTCGGGATGTAAATCTGATCCGGGGTCACACGTGCACCTCCGGTATATCGTAAACGTCCGAAATCATCCGCAAAATTTTTCATTTTGGATGATATGAATTCCGGAAGCATGTCTTTGAGTCCTGCATACGTGAAATCTGTGGAAATATCATTGGTTTCTATCAGGAAATCACCTTTCAGCAGATTGGCAAATTTAATATTGCCCGAGCGGATGCTGACATCTTGGTTCCCGATGACAAAATTCCGCAGATGAAAATTATTCAGCGGCCCCTCCATGGTACCAAAAAGATTCACAGGTTTATGATTATCCCAGTCGGTTACAAAATAACTGATGTCATAACCACTGACATAACTGCCCTGTTTCAGGTTCATATCCCAGCGCACCTTGTCTGTAAAGTCTGACCATGAGCCATTGTTGAGATTGAATTTCAGATTTCCCTGCAGCAGGGTATGATCTGTGAAGAGTGTTAAATCCTGCAACTCAAGTGCTTTCCCGGTCAATGCCACGTTGGTGGAGAACGTATCTACAAAATGTCTTTTTCCCCAGCGGGTGGTAGCAAAACTCAGATTATTGACCTGAGCATATACATCACCCCCTTTCACTTTAATGCGGGGCGCATGCAGGTTAAACTGATCCGCATACAGCCATTTCCCCTGGTCGCCTTCACTGTTCTGATTAATGATGGACACTTTGGAATTGATGATATCTACTCTGGAATTCAATTCAAAGGGAGGTTTATTGGGATCCGGCGTTTTACCGGTATCAAAATTCCCCACATACCGGATGAAATTGGAGATACTGTCGCCTTTGTAGGTAATCACTTTGATATCCGCTTCTTTCAAGGTAAGTCCGTCAAAGCTTAAAGAATTGCTTTTGCCGGAAATGGCATTCCGGGCCAGCTCCAGCCAGTTGGAATTGGCCCGGAACTCCCGCACTTTGATGAACTCCAGACCGCGATAATCCTTGATGGTGAGGCCTTTGATGAGTACATCTCCGAAATAATCCACCCGTACATCTTCCGTGGACATCTCTGCTTTAAAATCCTGATTCAGTATCTGAAGTGCCTGATTGGCAGCCCATCGCTTGGTTACCGGCAAATTCACCGCTACGAGTGCCGCGGTGACAATGAATAAACCCAGCCAGAATATAATAAGCAACAGTTTCGCCCACCACTTATAACTGGTCACATCTTTTGCCGCCTGCTGTGCCAGTTCACCTGCGGTTTCTACCGGCCGGTTGATGGCGTCTGAGGCCAGATCTGCAGCACCCTTCACGGCCTCTTTTACAGAATCCTGCACGTTTTCCACGCCCTTCTGCACAGAGTCGGTGATATTCTCTGCTACAGATTTTTTATTTTCATTATCGTTATTATTCTCTAAATTTGCCATTGTATGATGAGCGACAAAATAATTTTAGCGATAGAATCGTCCTGCGATGACACTTCAGCTGCAGTAATCTGCGGGAACAAAATCCTGTCGAATATTGCAGCCAGCCAGGCGATACATAACGACTACGGCGGTGTGGTCCCCGAGCTGGCCTCACGCGCCCACCAGCAAAATCTGATTCCTGTGGTAGAAAAATCTGTCAGCCAAGCAAAGATACAACAAAAAGACATTTCTGCTATCGGTTTTACGCGGGGTCCCGGACTTTTAGGTTCACTGTTGGTAGGAACATCTTTCGCCAAGTCTTTATCCATGAGCCTGAACGTTCCATTAATTGAGGTAAACCACCTGCAGGCACATATTTTAGCGCATTTTATTGCAGATGCAAATCCTGTGCCGCCCAAATTCCCCTTTCTGTGTCTTACGGTCTCCGGCGGACACACCATGATTGTGCTGGTCCGGGATTATTTCGACATGGAAATCATCGGCAAAACCATAGATGATGCTGCGGGCGAAGCCTTTGATAAAATCGGTAAAATTTTTAATCTGGATTATCCGGCCGGACCCATCGTGGACAAACTCGCAGCCAAGGGTAATCCCGATGCTTTCTCCTTTAACAAACCGAAAATGGCGGGGTACGATTACTCCTTCAGCGGCATCAAAACTTCGGTATTATATTTCATCCAGAAAGAACTGCGCAAGAATCCCGACTTCATCAAAGAAAATCTGGAAGACTTGTGTGCATCAGTACAAAAATCCATTGTGGAAATCCTGATGGACAAACTGGAAAAATCTGCCACAGAACTGCAGATTGATGAAATCGCTATTGCCGGCGGCGTTTCTGCCAATTCGGAGTTGCGTTCTGCCATGAAAAAAAATGAAAAACAACGCAACTGGAAGATTTACATTCCCAAATTTGAATATACTACAGACAATGCCGCCATGATTGCCATGGTGGCGCAACTGAAGTATGAGCGCGGTGAATTTTCCGATCTTTCCGTTTCGGCTACAGCACGTTATGATCTGGAAGAAAGTTTTAAATAACCCGTCATTTTCAAGCAAACCATTCATGAAATTATTCTACGGAACCATCAGCAAGGGAACAGCAGAAATCCATCCGGAAGAACAACAGCATATTGTGAAAGTGCTGCGCATGCGTGAAGGAGAAGAAATATATGTGACCGACGGCAGCGGCAACCTCGTAAAAGGCCACCTTGTTTTTGAGGGCAAAAAAGTACATCTGGAGGTCACCGAAATCCCTGAAGTGGCAGCGCCATTTTCACCGAAACTTCACATAGCCATTGCGCCGACAAAAAATATAGACCGTACAGAGTTTCTTCTGGAGAAAGCTACCGAAATGGCTGTTTCCGAAATCACTTTTCTGCTGACCGAAAAAACAGAACGGCGGAACCTGAATATTGAGAAACTGAGAAAGCAGAGTATAGCCGCATCCAAACAAAGTCTGCGAACACACTTCCCTACCATCAATGAACTGACCCGGCTTTCAGACTTTGTACCATCCATCAATCCGGAGCATACCTTTGTAGCGCATTGTCATGAAAATCTGGCAAGAAAAGAACTCTCCACACTCTCAGATCTGGAAGAGATCACGTTTCTGATTGGTCCTGAGGGTGATTTTTCTGAAAAGGAAATTGCCATGCTGGCGGAGCGGGGCGTACGTGCAGTTTCATTAGGGCATCAGCGTCTGCGTACCGAAACTGCAGGAATCTTTGTCGCCGCATGGAATTACGAAAAAATGAAATAATTACTCTTGTGCATTTTGCAGGTAATGGCTTAAAATCCGTTCTCCGGCCGGAATCGAATTTGCCGCCCACCGTACCATCATTTCCCATCGTTGCGCCTCCGGCAGTTTATAGTCCAGTCCGGAACTGATGAGTTTTTGTTTGAGGTCATACATGCAAATGGCTGCAGCTACAGATACGTTAAAACTTTTGGTAAATCCATACATGGGGATTGCAATGGTTTCATCGGCAAAATTCAGAATATCTTCTGTTACCCCTTCCTTTTCCGTACCGAATACCAGAGCCACGGGTTTCGTAATTTGATAATCGGGCAGTAAAGTGGCATTATTTTCCGGAGAAACCGCCAGAATCTGATAACCCTCGTTGCGGATTTCCTGCAAAGTTTCCAGGGTATGCGGTTTTTTAACCACCTCTACCCATGTTTCTGCACCCTTTGTAACGCGCAGATTAGGATTGAAAACATTCACGCTTTCCATGGCCACGATCCGGTGAAAACCACACGCTTCCACAGAGCGCACTATAGCAGCTGCATTCCGGAACTGAAAAATATCTTCCATCACCGGGAGCACAAATGCGGAACTTTCCTGCGCATAATGTTCAATTTTAGCCAGTCTTTCTTCCGTAAGAAACTGTTTCAGATACTGAAATGCATGTTCATAATTCATTGGCCAAAAATACGGATTTTGACCAAGGAACTCAAACTGGGAAAACCATTCAGCTATCCGTTGACCACCTCGCCGCCGTTTACATGTAGCACCTGACCGCTTACGAAAGAAGAATCCTTACTGGCCAGATATAGAAAGGCAGGTGCCAGTTCATTGGGCATTCCGGCCCGTTTCATGGGCGAATCACTGCCAAATTCTGAGTTCTTTTTCGGGTCAAAGGAAGAAGCAATAAGGGGAGTCCACACCGGACCCGGAGCCACAGCATTCACCCGGATACCTTTGTCCACCAGGTTGGCCGCCATACTGCGGGTAAAAGATATAATAGCACCTTTGGTCGCGGAATAGTCAATCAGTTTCGGGCTGCCACGGTATGCTGTAACCGAAGAAGTATTGATGATGCTGGCTCCTTTTTTCAAATGGGGCATGGCATATTTCGTGATCCAGAAATACGAGAAAAAATCACTGTGAAAAGTGCGCATCAATTGCTCCGTGGAAATATCTTCTATGGAATCTGCTTCCCAGTGCAAACCGGCATTATTCACAATAACATCAATCTTACCATAGGTATCCAATGTTTTGGAAATCACCTTTTTACAATGATTTTCCTTACCGAGATCGCCCTTGATCAGCGTGCATTTTCGGGAAAATGCTTCCACTTCTTTTTTGGTAGCTTTAGCATCACTGGTTTCACTGAGGTAAGCAATGACCACATCTGCACCTTCTTTTGCAAACAGAACAGCGACTGCCTTGCCAATGCCGCTGTCTCCGCCCGTAATGACCGCCACTTTTCCTTTCAGTTTTCCTTCTGCAGGATACTCAATGGGGTTTGTTTCAGGAACCGGTTTCATTTTTTGCCCGCTTCCGGGCCGGTTCTGGGACTGTTTTGATCTGATTTTTTTTGGAGTTTGCTTTTTCATAATGTAACATTTTCTCAAAAATATGCAAATATCATACTCTTGCGAACGCTTAAATTTAACATTTCAAAAAAATGACAAAATATGAATATCATCTGTTTTAAAAAATGAAAACCAGCCATAATCCATTTTGATTATGATTTTTTTCAAATATCAAGCTTTGTACTACAAATAAACCAAAAAAAACTGGCAGTTAATTTGCTGCTGCATTTTACAAACTCCCCCGATTATGATTATTGAGAATTCTTACTTAGCAGAATATGGTGCCGAGCGCATTTTCTACGAAACCGGAGATTATATTTTCCGCGAACATCAGAATCCGAAATATTACATACAAATCCTGAGCGGCATTGTGAAAATGAATAATTATGATGAGGAAGGTGCAGAAGGAGACCATCCCGCCTTTAATCCCTTTGCCAAAACAGCTTATTATAAAGTATTAAAGGAAGAAACAGACCTGCATACCCTGCTCGGAAAAATTTCCTCCATGCGCAGTGATGAGCCGGATACCTTTGGCATTCTAAACAATAAAAACTATGGAATTCCAAAATAATTTACTGTGCCACATCAGCAAAGTGATGCAAGCAGAAGGGCTAACGATAGCTGTTGCCGAAAGTGTAACCTCGGGCGGCCTGCAGTTGGCTTTTTCACAAATGCCTGATGCTTCCCGCATATTCAAAGGAGGCATTACGGCATATACCCTGCCGGAAAAAGTACGCCTGCTAAAAGTGGATGAAGCCGAAGCCGGTCTCCACGATTGCGTATCGCCGCATATTGCAGAAACCATGGCACAAAACGCGTGCAAACTGTTTAATTCTGACTGGGCAGTAGCGACCACCGGATACTGCACTCCTACAGAAGAATCTGGGCAACATTTGTTTGTTTATTTTTCATTCTGTTTTCAGGGAGAGATTGTACTGACTAAAAAACTGGAGCTATCACCCGAAACAGAAGGAGCCGACGCGCAGTTGTATTACACGAAATTCATTTTGGGCTGTTTTCTGACCGAAATGAATAAACTTGAGTTTTTAACCTCATAGTTCCATCATGGCTGACACCAAAAAACTACCTCACAAATCTGTGATAATTACCGGTGGTGACAGCGGCATCGGTAAAGCTGTAGCGGTGCTCTTTGCAAAACATGGTGCTGATATTGCCATCCTCTACTACGACCAGGAAGACAGCGCAGGCGAAACACGCAACGAAATTGAAGCGTTGGGTGTGAGATGCAAACTATTTTATGGTGACGTAAATGACGCAGACTTCTGTGAGTCTGCAGTCATGGACATCGTGGCAGATTTCGGGAAAATTGACATCCTCATCAACAATGCAGGCACGCAGTTTCGGGTAAGCGATATTGAACAAATGGAAGAACTGAACATCAGAAAAACATTCAATTCCAACATTATCGGCCTGATTCTGCTTACCAAAACCGTATTTCCTTATTTGCAGCAAGGCAGCAGCATTATCAACACCACCTCCTCTACCGCATATGAAGGTCACCCGGAACTCCTGGACTATGCTGCCACCAAGGGCGCAGTGGTATCCTTCACCCGCTCACTGGCCTTACAGGCCAAAGAAAAAGGAATCCGCGTAAACGCCGTTGCACCCGGCCCGGTAGCCACACCCCTCACGGAAAAAACCTTTGGCGACCAACCGGATGATCCGGACAAGCCTCCGCTGGAGCGGAATGCCACACCAGAAGAAGTGGCTCCGACATTTCTTTTTTTGGCCAGTGATGATGCTGCACAGTTTACCGGGCAAGTTCTGCATCCCAATGGCGGCATTATTCTGAATGGTTGACGGTGAATACTCTCCGGCACATAAACTTCCGGCATTTCCACCAGGCGTACCGGATTAAAATATAAACGTCATGGCTCAACACAATCTTTTCTATCGTAATGGTCTTTCCATAGCCTTGTTTCTCCTGATGATTTTCAGCATGGCTGGGCAATTCTACACCGGCTGGAAGACCGAAAACAAGGAACTGGCAGACGAAGGTGCCGCATTGCTTTCTGCTGTGGAGTATCTGCAGAGTGGCCATTTCATTCAGGCACTTTTCGAAAACCGGGAAAGTGAATTTCTACAGATGATGCTGTTCATCCTGCTCACGGTGCCATTCAGAAAACACGACACCGGGTCATCGCGTTGACCCTCCTGATCTGCTGTGCACTTCTTGCAGCTGCAGAAAGTTATTACAGCATTGCCGGACATATTTCGTTCGTTTACCTTGCGGATGCCTCGGTACAATTACTTTTTGGCGCCTATTGGCTCTACTATCTTACTTTTATGAAATTTCCCGGTCCTGAAGCGGAAAAGGAACTTTGACAATATGTTTTTTTATAGAGGCAGAAACCAGTTCTGATTACCGGAACCACGACCGGATGTTGCACTTAGGATATGAATTATGTGATTCAACCAAACAAAATAAGTTATGGAGTTCCTCCAGGAATCGAACCAGGGACACACGGATTTTTATTACTGATGGAATTTTATCACTGAAGACAAAAAACAAAAAATCTCCCGGTTTCCTGAGAGATTTTTGCGATCCGGACGGGACTCGAACCCGCGACCTCCGCCGTGACAGGGCGGCATTCTAACCAGCTGAACTACCGGATCAATTTCTTTTGAAAGTAATTGTAAACTTTTTGCGATCCGGACGGGACTCGAACCCGCGACCTCCGCCGTGACAGGGCGGCATTCTAACCAGCTGAACTACCGGATCTCAAATCAAGAAGAAATCTTCTTTTTTCGTGACTGCAAAAATACAACTATTATGCTATCCTGCAAACATTTTGATAAAAAAAATGCTTCCCGATTTAGAAAGCATTCATTTTCAATACCATTAATTTTTATAAATGGGCAGATAATTTCTCGGCAATGGTCTCTTTCGGAGCTACCCCCACAATTTTATCCACCACTTCGCCGTTTTTGAAAATCAGCACCGTAGGAATGCTTCTGATGCCGTACTGTGCAGAAACCTCCTGGTTGTTATCTACATCTACTTTTCCTACCACTGCTTTTCCTTCGAAATCTGCAGCGACTTCTTCAATAATGGGTCCCAGCATACGGCAGGGTCCGCACCATACGGCCCAAAAATCTACCAAAACGGGTTTATCTGAATTCAGCACGGTGTCTTTGAACGAGCTGTCTGTTATTTCTAATGCCATGTTTTTTATATTTTATGAGTTATGTTATAATATGTTTCGCAAACTTACAATTTTCCCTTCAGAACGCCAATGGATTCTGCCCTATTTTAACCATTTACATTTTCTATCAGATGCCCGGAAGCAATTTTCTTCAACACCTCGCACAGATCATCAATTTCCTCGCGTGTGGTAAGATGACTGAATGAAACCCGCAATGGCGTGGTGGCATTCAGCTCTTCATCATCCAGCAACATCAGCATGACCATAGAAGGTTTGGATGCTCCCGAAGAACAGGCGCTCCCCTGTGAAACAGCAATTCCCTGCATATCCAGCTTCATCCCGATCATAGGATCCTTAAACGGCAGCAAAACACTCAGTACTGTATAGAGACTGGCTCCGGCTTCTGCACTTCGGCCATTAAACCGCACTCCGGGTACTGATTCTGTAATCCGGGCAATGGTATAATCTTTAATTTCCTGAATATGCTTTGAATAAGCGTCCAGATTCGTCATCGCCAGTTCCATAGCCTTGCCAAGTCCCACAATCCCGGCTACATTTTCTGTGCCGGCACGCAGACTGCGCTCCTGAGGTCCGCCCGTAATCAGTGACTTGAGGCCAGAAGATTTACGGATAAACGCAAAGCCACTGCCTTTAGGTCCGTGAAATTTATGGGCACTGCAGGAGGCAAAATCCACCGGAATTTCAGAAAAATCAATATCCATGTGTGCAATGGTCTGTACGGTATCTGAATGAAACAGCGCACCATTTTCCTTGCAGATGGTAGCCACCTTTTTAATGTCCAGCAGGTTTCCGATTTCATTATTGGCATGCATCAGCGAAACCAGTGTTTTCACATCAGAACTTTTCAGCGTTTTTTCCAGTTCATCCAGGCTGATGTCTCCTGTTTTATCCGGCTTCAGATACACCACTTCCACGTTCTTGCGCGTTCTCATTTCGGTAATGGTTTCGGCCACACATTTATGCTCTATGGGCGATGTAATGATGCGCTGTACACCGAGATTCCGAACACAGGATTTAATGATCATATTATTACTCTCGGTCCCGCACGAGGTGAAGATAATCTCTGCCGGTGTCACCTTCAGATCATCTGCCACCTGTCTTCTTACATTTTCGATAAGAATCTTGGCTTCCTGTCCGTAACTGTGTGTAGACGAAGGGTTTCCGAAATTTTTCATCGCAGAAACCATTTCGGTAATCACCTCATCAGCAAGCGGCGTGGTAGCAGCATTATCCAGATAAATTTTCTTCATTTTTATATTCAAAATTGTGTTGCAAAATTAGTGAAAAAATCGGAAATGACTTTCCGATGCCCAGTTCAGCATGGCCTTATCTCCGGAGGAATCCCCGAAAGCAATTGATTTATCGTATGTTTTGCCTTTGAGAGCAGATTTAATGCGCACCAGCTTCTCCGGACCGTTACAGTTTTTTCCGATGAAATTTCCGGTAAATATGTCGTCCCGGAATTCAGCCTGTGTGGCGATAAGCCGCATGCCGAACTGGTCTGCAAAAGGTTTTGCCCAGATGTCCATAGAAGCGGTCACCAGGTAACTTTCGGTTTTGTCAGGATCACGACTCTTCAGAAAATCCAGCGCATTGCGACGCATGATAACCGGTGAGAACTGATCAAAAAAGGCTCTGGACACCGATTCTATTTTGTGCTTTTTTTCACCTTTTAATAAGGCTGACACAAAACTTTTCTTCACCTTCTCCGCATCCAGCAATCTCATTTTCAACAAAATAAACAGGGGAATATGTTTGGCAAACTGCAGATAAAACCGGGAAGGGTTATAAAATTTCAAAAAAAGAAACATGGTATCCTTGTGGGTGAGCGTTCCGTCAAAATCAAATAAATACAGTTTTTTCATAATACAAATGCATTCCGGCTTTACATTTTAAACAATAATTTTCTTCCGGAAGCAAGCCTTTTTTAAGTACGCTTACAGTTTCAGTTTTTTAAAGATAAATTCCGGAATATTTCTGATGATCATCATAATAACGCCCCAAACCGGTAAAACGTATGCCACGTTCCTTTGTTTTTTATACGCTTTGAAAATAGCTGTGGCAGCCTGCTGTGGCGTGGCGGTCAGTTTAGGATTCAGCGGGAGTCCTTCGGTCATTTTGGTGGCCATAAAGCCTGGTTTCACCGTCATCACATGAACTTTCTTATCATACAGATAATTGCGGAGACCACTCAGATAGGCGGTAAGTCCGGCTTTGGCACTGCCGTAGATGAAATTGCTTTGTCTGCCGCGGTCTCCTGCTACGGAAGAAAGCACAATCATGGTTCCGGATCGTTGTCTTTCCATTTTGGATGCAAAATAATTGAGCAGCGGAATCAATTTGGCATAATTGATATCAATAATGCGAGCGGTATTTTGATGATTATACAAACCTTCTGCGGTGCCTGCGCCCAGATATCCGGCAGCACAAAACAGGAGTCCCGGCTGTATTTTGTCCAGTTTGCTGTAATCTGCCTCCTGCAGCAGATCAAGCTCAATAACTTCGCAGGGCTGAAAGTATTTCACATCCAGGTGACGGGCAAATTTTTCTGCGGTTTCACGGTCCGAGGTGAACAGATATACTACCGGAAATCGGGTTCCGGATTCCAGGACGGCTTCTACAAATGCCCGGGCTACTTCTGAATTGCTTCCTAATACAATCATGCTGAGAGTGAGGTTATGGGTTTAAAATCAGTTAAATATTGCGCTTTGTTTCATTTAATGGTGGTTGTTCAAGATACGCTTGTGCTGCAAGGATACGAACTTGGGATTGTGTACATTCTTCAGATAACCGGTGAGCGAAGATTTGCTCATGCTGTCTTTGGTAAGATAGATGCGGCCACCATACTGTTCTACAATCCCGTCCAGTTGGGCCACCAGCTTTTTCAGCCCCGAATTCACTTTAAAATCCAGTGCCAGGGTATAGCCTTCTACCGGGAAAGAATTGTAGGCTTCCAGATTATTTTTCCCGAAAAGTTTCAGAACCGCCAGAAAGGAACCATTGCCACTGGCAGCTATGGTCTCCAGGATTTTCTTCATACCGGCCTTTCCATGTTCCCGGGGAATCACCATCTGATACTGAATGAATCCATTTTTGCCATAAATTTTATTCCAGTTATTCACCATATCCAGCGGATAAAAAAATGTTTCGTAGTCCACAATGCTGTTCACCTGTTTCCGGCTCTGTCTGTGATAGTACAGGGCATTGAACAGGCGCACGGTAAAGCGATTCAGCACAAATCCCGGGAAATAAAACGGGACAGACGGGTTCATTTTTTTTGGAATATGCAGCGGTTTTTTAGAGTATTTAGACGGCAGCTCACCCTTCAGGGCGTGTTCACCTCTCATCAGAATACTTTTGCCCAGTTTACCACCGTTCTGCAAACAGTCTATCCATGCTACATTATAGGTCCAATTTACGCTTTCATCAAACAAATTAAAGATTTCATCTAAATTTTCTGCCTTGATGCTTTCCTGCCGGATGTATGCTGTTTCAATATTTTTCAGTTGAAACTTGGCCGAAAGTATAATCCCTGTAAGACCCATGCCGCCAATGGTAGCCCAGAATTTATCTTGATTTTCCCCGCGGGAGCAGGTGAGCACATCTCCGTGTTCATTCATGAGCGAAAATTCCTGCACATACTCTGAAAAACACCCTTCGGAGTGGTGATTTTTCCCATGCACATCAGAGGCTATGGCCCCGCCCACCGTGACAAATTTGGTGCCGGGTGTGACATTCAGGAAATATCCCTGTGGAACAATGACGGAAAGAACATCTGCAAGCAGTACACCCGCTTCGCATTCCAAAATTCCGTTTATGCGGTCAAATGAAATAAATTTATTGAGTCTCAAAGTAGAGAAAACATGTTCACCCAGTGATGCATCGCCATAACAACGACCGTTTCCTCTGGCAATTACTTCATTATTAGTCCTGATGAATTCCCTGATTTTATCCAAAGACTCCTCAGTTTTCATCTCTTTCTCAACCATCGGAAAATTTCCCCAGTTTGCTATTTTTCGTACAAAATTCGGCTTCATATTAACTCAGAAATTTTTGGTCATAAATCAGGAGGAGGAAGGTGATGATCCAGATGATTACAGTACCCTGAATCCAGCGGTCACGGTATATAATTTTAGTAGGAGATTCGGTTTTATTATAGACCAAAGTCTGCTGCAGATAGCGCAAAAATGCAAAAACCACGAAAATAAAAGTATAGAAAACACGTCCGCCGAACCGGTTTTGCACCTCGGGCTGCACGGTAAACATCAGATAGGCAATGATGGCGAGGGTAATGGAAATAGAAAGCGTAATATCTGCAAACTGCACATTATACCCATCCAGCGCTTTTCTGGTGCGTCCGGAAATCTGGGCATTGATCAGCTCTCCCCGTCTTTTGCCCACAGCCAGTACCAGTGCCAGGAGGAACGTAAGCAGAATAGCCCACTGCGAGATGGGAATATCGGCCATAAAACCACCGGCGAGCACCCGGAGCACAAATCCTGTGGCGATGATGCACACATCTACGATGGCCACATGCTTCAGCCGGAACGTATAGGCCAGATTCATCACGATGTAAATGCCTATTACGATAGCAAAGCGCTTCACAGGCAAACCATAAACCTCTGACAGCACATATATAATTCCGGCAATGAGTACCGCCATCAGCCCCAAAAGAAACTTTGCGGTGTTCTTGGAAACGGCACCGCTGGCCAGAGGTCTGTTCTTTTTCTCAGGATGTTTACGATCTGACGCTATATCTGAATAGTCATTGATGACATAAATAAAACTGGCTGCCAGTGAGAATACGGTAAACGCGATCACACTCAGAAAAAAAAGATCAGGATTGGCAATATTTCCGGAGAAGAACAGCGGCAGGAATACGAAAAGGTTTTTCACCCACTGCTCTACCCGTAAGAGTTTCAGATATTTCGTCATTTGTTTTTAAAATCAGCACAAAAATAGTGATTTTAAAATAATGCGTGTGTAATTGCCGTTTATTGCTTTTGCACTATTACGTTTCCTTCATTCTGTTTATCCGTGATGACCATCAGGAAGGGACGACTGGTAAAACCTGCTTCCTCGCCTTCTGCCGCTGTATAAGAAATACAAGATCATCTCCGGCTTTCTCCAGACTCACGGGACGCATATCTACGCTCCGGGAGGTCTCACCAAAATCTGCCACAATCACAAACTCTTTGGAAAAATCTACAGGGGTAGGCAACCCATTTTCTGCCATGGTTGTAGCTTTTCCAAAGTACATGTCAAATGCTTCCTGAGTGGTGATTTTTTCAGGAACGGTTTCCTGCACGGTATTGTTGATAAAATAGTTTTCGGCAGACTTGTACGTCAGTGAAACACGCTGCACCGTATCTGTGGCAGCCACAGACTGAGGAGCAATTTCTGCAGCCGTTTTGGTTTCCGGTTTACATGCGGCGAGTGACAAAGAAACAGCAAGCACACTCATTTTAAAGATTTTATTTTTCATAACTCCATATTGATTAAGGTTTAAATATACAAAAGTGGATTTTTAAAAACAGGAAAAGAATACCACACAGGTACAACATTGCGGTTCAACAAGGAAACACAGCATATAAAAAGCCACCGGAGCATACCCGATGGCTTTATATAATCATAGGTTCATCCCGGAATTACTGACCCTGCTGAGCCTCATTAATCATTTCCTCATTGGCAGTGATGGCAAATTCCACCCTTCTGTTTTCGGCTCTTCCTGCTTCAGTTTCGTTAGAAGCTTTTGGTTCGCTTTCACCCATACCCATCGGGAACAGTCTGCTGGAAGCAACACCTTTGGCTACCAGATAATTTTTTACTGAGGTTGCTCTTCTTTCAGAAAGACCCTGGTTATACGCATCTGTACCTTTGCTGTCTGTGTGTCCGTACACGTTGATATTGGTATCCGGATTTTTCACCAGAATTTCAGCCAGTTTATCCAGGTTGGATTTTGATGCGGCAGTAAGATCAGATGAATCAAATCCAAAGTTCACCATTCTTTCGGGAAGGGTCACTTTAATTCCTTCATTTACACGTTCTACTTCTGCACCGGGCAATGTTTCCTTGATGTCTTTGGCCTGCTGGTCCATTTTTCTGCCAATCACATTACCGGCTACACCCCCAATGATGCCTCCCAGCACAGCGCCCGCCGGAGCATTTCCTCCTTTACCGACATTGTTTCCTAAAATACCACCGATTACAGCACCTGAACTGGCACCGACTACGGTACCTCTCTGCTGGTGATTAGAATTCTGAATGGTTTCACAACTGGTAAGCATCAATGCCGAAGCAAATCCTGCTACATATATATTTTTTAGTTTCATCTTGAGTATATTTAATGTTGAATAATTACTGAATTTTTGAAAAACGGTAGATTACATTGACCATTTCTCCTTCAAAAGGAACAGATTGCTGAAGTGAGAAGCTGTTTTCTGTCTGTCCTACCAGTGTAAGGCTGTACCCCACTTCATTTTGTTTGGCTTTGGTTCCGTCCATAATTTTCTTGAACTGAAAAGTATTTCCGTTTAGGACTTCAAATTTAATAGGCTGGTTGACCACGGGGCAATCGCCGCCTCCGTTTAAGGAATAGGAGCCGCTGTAGTTATTGGGCACCAATTTCCAGTTACTTCCTACGAAGCACTGGGCATCTGCGCCTTCATCAAAAGGTTTGATGCTAAAACTTTTGTCATAATCTACGCTGGTCACCTGCCAGTCGCCTTTTAACTTCAGAAATTCGGCTCTGTTATCCTGAGCTGTTTTTGCGGTTGAACAGGAAATCAGAAGTCCCGCTGCTGCAAATCCTGTTAATAATAGATTTTTCATGTGGTTGTACTTTGAGTTGTATAATAAAAACGAAAATTATGCCAGCAACCTTTATAAAAGCAAAAAAGGTTAAACGAATTTAACCTTTTTTTTAATCAATAACAATATGAGCAGGATTTATTTACTTTTCGCTGCTTTTCTTGTTGCTTTCTTAGCAGGAGTTTTTCTGGCGCCGGTGTCTGCTTTGTAGAAGTTGTTATAAGCATATTCAGCTGCTTTTCTAAGGTCAATAACCCCTCCGGATCTGGACAGTTGATCAAAAGTAGTCCCTGCACCTCCGGTAACGGTAGTCGCTACCTGAGAAGGATTCACAGATTTCACCAGTGATTCGATTACCTCATGCGGTTTCAGGTTGGGCATATACGCGAAAAGAACTGCGGCTGCCCCCGCCACTACAGGTGATGCCATAGACGTTCCCTGGCTGTATTCATACTTATAATCCGGAACGGTAGAATAGATTTGAGTTCCAGGCGCAAACACATCAACCAGTTTCTCGTTATAGTTGGAGAATCCGGCTCTCAGTTTTTCGGCATCTTTGGTACTGGCACCTACGGTAAGGACGTTATTGACGAATGGTTTTTCATCTTCCACCTTTTTAAAGTTCGTAGGATAGTGCAGGTAAGTACCGAGGTTCTGATTATCGTTTCCTGCGGCTTTTACCAGCAAAACGCCTTTATCTTCGGCATATTTAAATGCGTCCCATACCACGTTTTTGCCCGGAGAAACAGGTTTTCCGAAGCTCATGTTCAAAACCTTTGCACCGTTATCTACCGCATAGCGGATGGAGTTGGCTACATCTTTATCTCTTTCATCTCCATTGGGAACGGTTCTCACATTCATAATTTTTGCTACGCGGGAAGCCACGCCGTACTGAACCTCGTTGCCATGAGGCAATCCTGCAATAATACCTGCCACGTGTGTGCCGTGCATGGCATCTGCCCCTTCATAGTTGTTGTTTCCATAAAATTTCTCGGAATAATCCTCATAATTATCGCCTACGATCGCGCGGGGATCAAAATCAAGATTATAATGCTTGGTTGCCTGAGATTCAAAATAATCCAGCGCTTCCTTCATTTGTCCCTGAAGACCGGCCTGAACCTCTGCCGGAGTCTTCCCGGTAAGTTCCGGGTCTGCTACCAGTCCGGACAATACCTGTACAGACATCATCTCATCCGGTGTAGAGGGCTTGATGGCCGATACTGCTTCCTGGGTAAGGTTATTCCCTTTCAGAAGAGCCACCATGGTAGGAATCATCTCGTTCAGTTTGCTGTACATCTGATAATTTTGCTTGGCTTTGGAACCTTTCTCCTCGAAAATTTTCTTGGACTGCACGTACATATCAAATTCTTCTTTCATCTTCGCCTGGTTCTCCTTATTCTTTGCAGAATCCGGACCTTCAAATACCGACTGGTATTTTTTTACCACGCGGGTCACTTCCAGGTTATCATCATTAATATCTCCTGCCTTACCGCCCATGAAATTCCACCCGTGGACATCATCTACATAGCCGTTACCATCATCATCTTTACCATTTCCCGGAACTTCGTTCGGGTTTTTCCACATATTGGCAATCAGTCCCGGATGATCCACTTCTACCCCACTGTCTAAAACACCTACAATGACTGTTTTCGGTTTCAAACCTTTGGATTCCAGAAATTTGTACGCATTCTCTGTATTCACACCATGCACACCGGTGGTGGCAAAATCCTTGTGATACCAGGTCATTAAATCTTTGTCCTGCATAGGATCCAGAACAGACTGATCTGCCTGGGCAAAAGCCGCAAAACCTGTCATGAACAAGGCTGCAATAAGTATTTTCTTCATTTTAATTATTATTTTTTTGAATTTCTTTTAAATAAGTAAGCGTTTCCGGACCTTTGTTACAAATCAAATCCAAAATGGATAAATCTTTCTGAAAACCAAGCTTATCCGAAAAGGTCTGATAGTATTCTTCCAGCTGAAACGGCGAATCTTTTTTTGCCGAAAACATATCCCGATAATCTTTCCCGTCCGGAACTTTCGCATACCCTGCATTCAAAACGTATGCCTTTTCTGTTTTCAGAATCTTTTGGAAAACATCTATTGAATGGAGATTCAGGTCCAGCAATGAATCACTTTCAAAAGTAAATATTTCCTTCAGGCGGTCTTCATAGAACTCAAAATAAGGCGAACTCTGGTAAGCGGTTTTAATGGATTTCCAGTGCAGACCCTTCCAATTTTCTGCAGTAGAAACCTCTATATCCTTCATGGCACGCTGACCGTTATGACGAATCGGAATAAAGAGCGGCAACCTGCCATTTGCCCCATAAATATGCGCCCGGTTGCGGTACGTCTGCTTCGGGAAATGCTCATGCTGCTCCAGTGTAACTTCGTTTTCTTCATTTAAAAATACAGACATCCAGGAAACGGGCGGCAGGTAAAAAACAGGTAAAAGGACCTTCATAAATCAAAAAATTAAATCCTGTGAGGGGTATGAATAAAAAAACGGGCATCCGTCTCCGGTATAAAAGAGGCCACCCGTAATTTATATTTTAAGTTAAAATCTGTACAGGCTATTCATCTTCTTTTTTCTTTCTGAAAAACTTCGTGAAGAAATCCCAGCCGAAGAACACTACCAGAATAAGGATGGCCAGCCACCAGTACGAAGTTTTGTGCAGGTCTCCGGTATTGGTACCTTTAAACATTCTGTCCCAGCGAATTTTTTTGCCATTGGCCTGATAGGAGGATCCTGCATCTGCAAAGAGCCCTTCTACACTAAGCCAGGTAAACATGGGTTTCCCTACAATATGAGTTTCCGGAACGTAGCCGAAGAACCGGCCATCCAGCGAGGCATCGCGGTTATCCCCAATCATCATAAAATAATCATATTTCACGGTATAAGTACCGGTCTCTGTACCATTAATGCTGATTTTACCATGGTCATTCTGCAGCGTATTGCCCTCATATTTTACAATGAGTTTTTCATAATCCCCGATATTCTCCGGGGTAAGGGTCAGGACATCTCCTTTTTTAGGAATCTGCAGCGGACCATACCAGTCTGTATTCCAATTTTTATTATTGGGAAAAATGGTGGCAGAGGTATTTACTTTATCAGACCAGACCATTTCCTGTCTTTCTATAGAGGCCTGTACATTGGGGTAATAGGTAATATCCTTCTTGCCCTGCGGCTCCACCTCTTCGTTCATTCTCACCACCTGTGGCAGTTGCCCGATTTCTTTGGCGGTCTTGTCTGTAAGTCCCTGAAATCTGTAGTAAAATCCGGAGCCACTGCGCTGCTCCGTCACAGGCAAAAAGCCGTAAATATTGTACAGCGAAGGAATATCCAGCTGGCTGCTCGTCAGTACTTCATATGCGTGCTGCACCTGGGCATCGCCCATGCGGACTTCGGGTTTCCCGTTGACATAAAGTTTACCCGCTCTCATTTCAATTACATCTCCGGGCTGACCCACCAGTCGTTTTACATACGGATCTTTACGGTCTATGGCTACGTGTACGGAATCATCCGGATAGTTGAATACCACAATATCATTGCGTTCGGGCTTTTCCCAACCCGGAAGTCGCAGGTAGGGCAAATCTACCGCTTCCACATACGATTTCGGATCATCTTTTGGATTACCTTTTTCGCCCACATCTTTGATGGTTCCCTGAATGAAAGGAATAGCCACCGGCCGCATCGGCATCCTGAAGCCGTAATTCAGTTTATTGACAAAAAGAAAATCGCCTACCAGCAGGGTTCTTTCCATGGAACCGGTAGGAATACCAAACGGCTGGGTAATGAAGACATGTATAATGGTGGCAAACACCACGGCAAAAGTAATAGATCCCAAAAAAGTGTCTTTCTTTTTACCTTGGTCTTCTTCCCCGGTCAGGTAAAGTTCCTCCTCTTTCTCTACTTCCGGATTGCCGGCATAATTGACAAATGCCATATAAACAAAGGGCAGAATCACGGTAAGCAATTGCTGAGAGAATTTTGTTTTTCCGAAGTGCTTCATCAGAAACAAATGGAACACCGTCATCATTATAGGACCTACAATGGGTAAATATGCCATAACGACCCACCATTTCGGGTGTCCGGTTTCCTTTTGAATAATGAGATAATTGTAAAAAGGAATAAAGGCAAAAAGTGGATTGTGTCCCATTTTCCTGAACAGTTTCCAGGTAGAAAGTCCCATCAGGACAGACAGAATCAGGACATATACGGTGTAAGTAATAAAATAATTCATTATTGATATTGCTTAATGCTATTAGTTTCTCTAAAATCTGTTTTGTTACGATTTTAAATATTTATCCATTCAGAACGTCATTCATGGTGAAATTTCCGGATTTCCCTATGATCCACTCGGCGGCAATAACCGCACCCAGAGCGAATCCTTTTCTGCTGAACGCGGTGTGTACAATTTCTATTTCGTCTTCTTCAGAAGTATAGAACACTTTGTGAGTGCCGGGCACTTCATCTTCACGGAAGGAGGTGATGCCCAGTTCCGCATCGCCGGTTTTATCTGGGTTCCAGGATTCAAAACGGTCGTGATGCCGGATAACTCCTTCGGCCAGCGTAATGGCGGTACCGCTTGGAGCATCCTTTTTATGGGTATGATGGGTTTCTTCCATGCGCACGTCATACTCCGGAAAGCGGTTCATGAGTTCAGCCAGTTTCTCATTGAGTGCAAAAAACAGGTTCACGCCCAGACTAAAATTAGACCCATATAAAAAAGCTCCCTGGCCTGCCAGGACCATTCCTTCAATTTCCGGTCTGCGTGCCAGCCATCCGGTCGTTCCGCATACTACGGGTATTCCCAGTTCCAGGCAATTGCTGATGTTCTGAAAAGCGGCTTCGGGATTAGAAAACTCGATGACCACATCAGGATTATTCAGATTTCCGGCCGTGGGTGTCTCGCGCAGTCTGGCCACTACTTCATGGCCTCTTTCTACGGCAATCTCATCAATGATTTTCCCCATTTTTCCGTAACCCACCAGTGCTATTTTCATCAAAAATGTAATTAAAAGTTATAATGTAATGTAAATCCTACTGCAGAGCTTGTCTGTCCATATTCCTGAAACAGCACTGCAGGTCTCACCGCAAGATCCGGATCATTTCTTCCTTCGTACAGATGGGCATCTACCACCGCATCTACAATATTCAGAATATACACCAGTCCGGTAATGGCAATCGCATAATCCCGGTTTCGCTTCCAGCGGTCCTGCTCCCGGCCCAGGGCTTCCTTCAGATTGGAAATATTATAATCTGAGAATTCGTGCGGCACACCGTTGATCTCGGCCACAAAAGCATTGCGGTAGCGCTTGTAACGCTTATCTACCCACAGCGTATATCCTACACCAGCGCCTATTCCGCCCCACGCCAGAGGAATTTTCCAGTATTTCTTATTATAATACTGCCCCAATCCCGGCAAAACTGCAGAATATAAGCCTGCTTTGGTAGGGCTGTACTGAGGTCTCACTCCGGCGGGCGCATTACTCCGCTCAATCTCAGAAACAATTTCGGTTTCTGATTTCGGCGTTACCGCAGAGATGGAATCCCGGGGATGATACTCTGTACGAATGGTATCATTGCGGTTTACCTGTGCAAAGGCAATCAGAGAGAGTAAACATGCTATGAACGCGATGAGTTTTTTCATATTCTGAAATGCGAAAGGATATGTTCCAGCTCCTCCTGATTTTTAAAATCCAGGACAATCTTGCCTTTATTTCCTTTACCTGCTGCTTTGATTTCCACTTCTATATCCAGCGCATCAGCAAGCGTTTTCTGTGCTTTTTTCAAATGATTCGGTAGTGCGGGCTTCGCTTTTGGTGCCGCTTTTTGTGGGTTTTTCAGTTGTGCAGATGCCAGTTCGGCCTGTCGGACATTGAGTCCTTCGTTGATGATTTTTCTGAAAAGAATATTCTGAGCTTCGGCATCTTCCAGGCTGATGATGGCACGGCCATGTCCGGCACTGATTTCACCACTGCGGATGGCATTCTGCACCTCGGGAGTAAGCCTCAGCAGGCGTATGGAGTTGGTAATGGTACTTCTTTCTTTTCCTACCCGCTGACTCAGATTTTCCTGAGTAAGTCCTATTTCGTCCAAAAGCCGCTGGTAGGTAAGCGCCACTTCTATGGCATCCAGATCTTCCCTTTGGATGTTCTCTACCAGAGCCATTTCCAGCAATTCCTGGTCATTCACCAGACGCATATAAGCAGGAATGGTTTTCAGTCCGGCCATTTTGGAAGCGCGGTAGCGGCGTTCACCGGAGATGATTTCAAATTTATCTCCGTCCTTCCGTACTGTAATGGGTTGTATTACGCCCAGATTTTTGATGGACTGCGCCAGGTCTGCCAATGCTTTTTCATCAAAATAGGTTCGGGGCTGGGAGGCGTTCGGGTAAATATCATCCAGTTGTACTTCTACGATATTACCCACAAATTTTTCTGCTCCTTCATCTGTTGCGGAATTGATACTTGCCTTGGATTCTGCACTCAGTATCGCGCCCAATCCACGGCCCATCGCTCTTTTCTTATCTTTCATATTGACAATGGCAATTTTCTTTCTGCATGCCTCATTTCCATGATGGATGCAATCCCGAAAACCGCACTCTTTTTTTTAATTCTTTACTAAATGTTCGTTCTTCAGCAGCACTTCTTCTGCCAGTTGCAGATACTGAATGGCACCTTTACTTTCCGCATCGTAATTCAGAATGCTTTCTCCGAAACTCGGCGCTTCACTTAACCTTACATTCCGGCTGATAATGGTTTCAAAAACCATTTCCGGGAAATGGCTGTTCACTTCTTCCACCACCTGATTAGACAATCTCAGTCGGGAATCGTACATGGTGAGCAGCAGTCCCTCAATATCCAGATTTTTATTGTGAATATTCTGAACATTTTTAATGGTATTGAGGAGTTTTCCCAGACCTTCCAGTGCGAAATACTCACACTGAATCGGGATAATGACCGAATCTGAGGCCGTGAGGGCATTGATGGTAATGAGTCCCAGGCTGGGTGCGCAGTCTATGATGATGAAATCATAATCCTCTTTGAGTTCCTGCAGTGCCTCTTTCAGCATATACTCCCGGTTATCACGGTCTACCAGTTCTATTTCTGCAGCTACCAGATCGATGTGTGACGGAATGATATCAAGATTGGGCGATGCCGTTTTCTGCACGCAGTCTCTGGATTTTATACTGTGCTCCAGCAGGTTATAGGTAGAGTATTTCACTTCTTCCACACCCAGTCCGGAAGTGGCATTGGCCTGCGGATCTGCATCAATAAGAAGTATCTTCTTCTCTAAAACACCCAGTGCTGCGGCCAGATTTACTGCCGTAGTGGTTTTCCCTACTCCCCCTTTCTGGTTCGCTACTCCTATTATTTTTGCCATTATTTTTCTTTAAACCACAAAAGTACATTTTTTTTATTGTTGCTCCACACCGATTCAGGACCGCATTCGTAATTTATTGAATACAAGCACCATAGCATTAAAAAAATTATCCACAAAAATAAAATAATGTGGATAATTTAATTATGAAAGAGACTTTTTTCAGTTGAACTGCATGGCAATCGGAATTCTGAAATAAGACCGGACCGGCTCGCCGTTCAGGATGGCTGGTTTCCATTTTCCTTTTACGGATTTTACCGTCCGTTCTGCTTCTTTGTTGAACTGCGCATCGGAACCCGCAGCCTTTATTTGAGAAATGGTACCGTCTTTTTCAACAATAAATGTTACGGTAGCAGAAATTCGTTCGCCGGAACCTTCAAAGCGGTCCCCATTGAAATTCTGACCTACCTTTTTCCGGAAAGATTCTATACCTCCTACAAATCCTGCTTCTACATCCACTTCTGCTACCACAGCGTTCGGATCGGTCTGTGGCACAGTGGGCGTAACTGCGGGCGGACCGGTGGTTACAGGGCCCGGATTAACTACCGGTGGCACATACGGAGCTACCGGCGCTTCACCGGGTGCATCCTGCGTTCCGGCAACTGCTTTGGATTTATCTACCACCACGGCAGGTTTATCCACGGCGGTACGGCTAGGTTCGGGAACCACATCTTTATAAGTAGCGACCGGTTTTTGTGTGGGCGCCACGGTCACTTTTATCTCAGGCTCCGCCGGATTTTCGCGCTCCGGCGGAAGCACCCATTCCGGTTTCAGTCCTTCGGGAACAAACGGCACTTCCGGAGTTTTGAAACTGTTTACAACCAGTGGTACTACGACCAGTGCTGCAAAGAGGGAAACACCTATCAGTAAAGATTTGGCCAGGAAATCACCTTCCTGAGTTCTGAGGGCATAGGCACCATAATTTTTATTGCGTCCTTCAAACAAAATTTCTTCGAAGCGCAGATCCTGACGTGATTTTTGAAAGAATTTCAACATTGCTACAAATTGTATTAAGTTCAACCACTATTAAAAAACAAATCTTGAAGCATTTATAAACATTATTCAAGATTAACATCAGATAAACAATATCTGTGCCGATTTTTTAAATATTATGCACTACATTTTAAAATATGATTAAAATAAAATAATCAACCAAACTTACACTCAGAAATCCGGATCCAAAAAAGCCGGCTCTGCAGAACCGGCCTCGTTATTTTGAAATACTGTTGTTTAGAATAATTCCTTACGGATGATATTCTGGCTCCGCTCCGGGCCTACAGATACCAGATACACATTGATTCCGAGATATTGCTCAATGAACTCGATGTATTTTTTGGCATTGGCCGGAAGCTCGTCATAAGATCTCGCTTTGGTAATGTCTTCTTCCCATCCAGGAAGTTCTTCATACAGAGGTTCATAATCATACAATTTTGTGGTGGAGGAAGTAAAATAATCAATGATTTTACCGTCCTCTGTTTTGTATTTTGTAGCAATTTTCAGGGTCGGGATTCCGGACAGCACGTCCAGTTTGGTAATCACCAGATTATTGATTCCATTAATCATGGTGGCGTGTTTGAGTGACACCAGATCCAGCCAGCCGGTTCTTCTGGGTCTGCCGGTAGTCGCTCCGAATTCAAAGCCCACTTGTCTTATCTTTTCACCCAGTTCATCATTCAGTTCTGTAGGAAACGGCCCTTCGCCCACTCTCGTGGTGTAGGCTTTGGCCACCCCGATCAGATTTTCCAGACTGGTAGGTGGCACCCCGGCACCGGCACATACTCCGCCTGTGGTAGGCGAAGAGGAAGTCACATAAGGATACGTCCCGAAATCAATATCCAGCATTGCGGCCTGAGCCCCTTCGAACAGGATATTTTTGCCATCGTGAATAGCCTGGTTCAGTTCTGCTTCGGTATCCACAATTCTGTCTTTGAGCAGCTGCCCCAGTTCCAGGAATTCATTATATATTTCGTCAAATTCCAGTGCAGGTTTTTCAAAATACTTTTCGAAAAGGGAATTTTTAATTTTAAGATTTTTTCGGATTTTCTCTGCCAGCACTTCCGGATTCAGCAGATCTACCATCCGGATTCCCACCCGGGCAATTTTATCTTCGTAGCACGGTCCGATGCCTTTTTTGGTAGTTCCGATATGCGTACCCCCGGCTTCTTCCTCACGGTAGGTATCCAGCAGAATATGGTACGGCATGATGACATGCGCTCTGCGGCTGATGAATACATGATCTGTTTTCATGCCTTTGCTTTCTATCTGACCAATTTCTTTCAGAAAAGCCTTGGGATTCACCACTACCCCATTGGCAATCACGCATTTTCCGCGGCACTGAAGCACCCCGGAAGGCAGCAGGTGAAGCACAAATTTTTCATCGCCCACATAGACCGTGTGTCCGGCATTATCACCGCCCTGAAAGCGGACTACATAATCAGATTTTGCCGAGAGGACGTCTGTAATTTTACCTTTGCCTTCATCACCATACTGAAGACCAACCACCACATAAGTTGACATATTTTTACTTTTATTTAGATTGCTACAAAAATAGATTTATTAAAAGTTTTGGGCAAAGTTTTAACCAAAATAATTTGAGAGGCACAGTCCCGCAAAGGTTATTTTCCATGGTTCCGGAAAAATAAAACGCAATTGTCTAAAAAACCGTAAATTTGCGCTTTGTTAATCATCTATGGAATCCATACAAGTTCATGACAAATCTTTCGTTCCCTATCTGAAAGATGCCGAAATTCAGGAAATCGTAAAAGACACCGCCCTGAGAATTTACGAAGATTATAAAGACGAAGTACCCGTATTCATAGGGGTACTGAACGGTGTCATTATGTTTTTTTCTGATTTGCTGAAGCATTATCCCGGTGAATGTGAAATTGCCTTTATCCAGATGAGTTCTTATGTAGGCACGCAGACCACGGGAATTGTGTACCAGAAAATGGAGCTCACCAAGGACATCAAGGACCGCCACATCATTCTGGTAGAAGATATTGTGGATACGGGAAACACGGTAGAGAGTCTGTTCCGATATTTCCAGGAAACCCAGCGTCCCAAATCGGTGAAGCTGGCTTCTTTTCTGCTGAAACCGGAAGTGTATAAAAAAGATTTCAAACTGGATTATATCGGGAAAGAGATCCCGAACAAATTTGTACTGGGTTACGGTCTGGACTATGATGAACTGGGCCGCAATCTCAAAGATTTGTATCAGCTGGAAGAAGGCCGGATTAATTCTTAATACCTTAGCAAAACAAAAAATTTTTATCAATAATAGCCCAAGGCAGTTGCCGGAAGCTGTAAGTTATCACATCATGATCAATATCGTTCTCTTTGGCCCTCCGGGAAGCGGAAAAGGCACACAGGCACAACACCTGATTGAAAAGTTTAATCTGAAACAAATCTCCACCGGCGATTTGTTCCGTTACAACATGAAAAATGAGACGGAACTGGGCAAACTGGCCAAATCCTATATAGACAAAGGCGAACTGGTGCCGGATCAGGTAACTACAGATATGCTGATTGATGAAGTAAAAAAACCAACGGACACCCGTGGCTTTATTTTTGACGGCTATCCCAGAACGGCTATCCAAACCCAATCACTGGAAAAAATAGTAAAGGAAATTCTGAATGACGACATATCAGTATGCCTTTCTCTGGTGGTAGATGATGAAGTACTGGTAGAAAGACTGCTGAAACGCGGTGAAACCAGCGGCCGCACAGATGATTCCAATGAGGAAATCATCCGCAACAGAATTACCGAATACTATACCAAAACAGCAGAGGTAGCCGAACTGTACAAACAACAGGGCAAATATGCAGAAGTAAACGGTGTAGGTGAAATAGAAGAAATTGCACAGAAACTTTTTGCGGAAGTAGAAAAAGTGCAGAAATAAATTTTTGACCCCGGAACTCCGCAGGAGTCCGAAAAGGATCAGAGAACCCGAATAAATCATTATGTCAAACTTCGTAGATTACGTAAAAATACATTGTAAAAGCGGCCACGGAGGTGCAGGATCTGCCCATCTTCGCCGTGAAAAATATATTCCCAAGGGCGGACCCGATGGTGGCGACGGCGGCCGTGGCGGTCACGTAATCATGCGGGGCAACGCACATGAGTGGACCCTGCTCCCGCTGCGCTATACCCGCCACGTAAAGGCAGAGCGGGGCGAAAATGGTGGCAAAAACCAACTGACCGGAGGCTATGGCGCTGATGTGTATATAGACGTACCCATCGGGACCATTGCTAAAAATGAAGAAGGCGAGATCATTGGTGAGATTATGGAGGACGGTCAGGAAATCATCCTGATGCAGGGCGGCAAAGGCGGTCTGGGAAATGAACATTTCAAATCATCTACCAACCAGACGCCCCGATATGCGCAGCCCGGGCTTCCGGGTGAGGAAGGTTACGTGGTTTTTGAACTGAAGCTGCTGGCCGATGTAGGACTGGTAGGTTTCCCCAATGCCGGAAAATCTACCTTGCTTGCTGCGGTCTCTGCAGCCAAACCCAAGATTGCCGATTATGCCTTTACCACACTGACCCCCAATCTGGGCATTGTAGATTACCGGAATTACAAATCCTTTGTAATGGCTGATATTCCCGGAATTATAGAAGGTGCGGCCGAGGGCAAAGGTCTGGGACACCGCTTCCTGAGGCATATAGAACGAAATTCTATTTTGCTGTTTCTGATTCCGGCAGATTCTGAAGATCACTTTCAGGAGTTTAAAATTCTGGAAAACGAACTGCAGGAATACAACCCCGAATTGCTGGACAAGGATTTCATTGTATCGGTATCCAAAGCAGATTTACTGGATGACGAACTGAAGCGTGAAATCTCTGCAGAATTCCCTGAGAACCGGCAGCCCCTGTTCTTCTCCGGTGTCACGCAGGAAGGCCTCACAGAGCTTAAGGACGCCATCTGGAAGAAACTGCACGGGTAGTGTTTTTTTGCTTTAGCCCCGGTTGCGGTCTGGTCATTAAAAGCCGGGGCGGCTATTCCTCACCAATTCTGAATCACCGTTCATTTCAGGAAAATTTATTCCCCCACAAATAAGGTGCCGACCATTTGTTGGAGGAAGTAACCTAATGCTATCCAATTTTCGGCAGGACTTAAACTGCCTGCCAGCACTACAATCTCTTCGGAATAATTCTTGGAAGAATCCCTTTAAAAAAATGAAATTTCTTTTCAGTATCTTCGCTTTGTTCATTTTAAATTCCTGTGCCATGCAAAATTCCGTTACTTACAGCAAAATAGAATACGAGGCAGGTGCCTGTTTCGGGTTTTGTCCGATATTTAAAATAACCATTCTCCCCGACCGCTCGGCCGTTATTGAGGCAGAACATTTTACTTTTTCGGAAGGCAGATCCAAAGATGACCTTAGTAATGAACGTGAGGGAACTTTTACGGCTACCCTCAGTCCGGAGGACTATCAGCAACTCCTCACGCTGCTGGAAGCTGCAAATCCGCATACCTTACAATCCCGTTATGGAAACCGGCAAATCACCGATTTGCCCACCGCCACGCTCCGCCTTTTTTACAAAGATGGCACCCAAAAAGAAATTGAAGACTACGGCAAGCACGGTACCGAAGAACTTGCCGCTATTTACCGGCATATTGAAAACCTGCGCAAAACCCGGCAGTGGACCAAAACTGACGGTTAGTATCCGTCGTAATGCACATCGTGTACTTTTCAGTATAAATGGGCTGAGTCTTATTTTTTTGACCTATCTTTGCCGCATGACTCCTTCTGTGCAGAAGGATTTTCTATGAACGTTGTCATTCTGAAATGAATCTGCCCCCTCCGGCAGGAAACCGCCACTTGTGTTTCTTCTCATTTTTCTGCGTTACATCTATAAAAGAATGACGATTAATCTTTTATTTAACTTAAAACATTTCTTTTGAAATTTACAGAACTAAAACTGATAGAGCCCATCCTGAAATCTTTGCAGGAAGAGGGTTACGAAAACCCGACACCCATACAGCAACAATCTATTCCCAATATTCTGCAGGGCAGAGACCTGCTGGGAACCGCCCAGACGGGAACCGGAAAAACGGCAGCTTTTGCCATTCCCATCCTCCAGAATCTTACCGAAAAGAATCTGCGCAACCCGCACATCAAAGCACTGGTACTGACGCCCACCCGCGAACTCGCCATCCAGATTGAAGAAAGTTTCAACGCTTATGGCAGACACCTGAAACTGAAAAACCTAGTCATCTTTGGCGGAGTAAAACAAGGCGCTCAGGAAGCTGCTCTGAAAAAAGGTGTGGACATTCTGATTGCCACTCCCGGCCGCTTGCTGGATTTTATTGGCCAGGGAATTATTTCCCTCAAAAATCTGGAAATCTTTGTGCTGGATGAGGCAGACCGGATGCTGGATATGGGTTTTGTGCACGATGTGAAGCGTGTGGTAAAATTACTCCCTCCTAAAAGACAAACGCTGTTTTTCTCGGCTACATTTCCTGCTGAAATTGAAAATCTGGCAGATTCCATGCTCACCAAACCCGTTCGGGTAGAAGTGGCGCCGGTATCTTCTACCGCCGAAACCATTCAGCAGAAAGTATATTTTGTGGAACGGGATGACAAACTGGATTTGCTGACCCATATCCTGCAAAATGACATTCATGAATCGGTACTCGTTTTTGCACGGACCAAACACGGAGCCGATAAAATTGCCCGCAAACTACAGAAAAGCAAAATTTCTGCAGAAGCCATTCACGGAAACAAATCACAGAATCAGCGGCAAAATGCGCTGAGCAACTTCAAGTCCGGGAAAACCAGAGTATTGGTCGCCACCGATATTGCCGCAAGGGGCATTGACATTGACGAGCTGAAATATGTGGTGAATTTTGAGCTGTCAGATGTGTCCGAAACCTACGTGCACCGCATCGGGCGTACCGGAAGAGCCGGTGCAGAGGGAAAATCCATCTCGTTTGTGGACGGTCTGGATCTCATTAACCTGAAAAATACCGAAAAGCTCATTGGCAAGAAAATCCCGGTGGAAAAAGACCATCCGTATCACACGGACGATCTGGTGGTACAGAAACGGGACAGCAACAACCGCTCTTTCACCCCGAAACCTACCCCGCAGGCAAAAGAGAACATTGGCTTCAAGAAGGTGAAAAATAAAAATTTCTTCAGAAAGAAGTAATTTCCACCGCATTATCATCCAAAGAAGCCGTCTCATAACTTAATGAAACGGCTTTTATAATGATTTTCTCACAGACTCCTATCAGAGAATGGTGCCCAAATATTAAAATCTCAAGCAATTAATTGAGTATTGAGACAGTTTCTTTTTTATGAAGTCAAAACAGGCAAATCTCCGAACCCGGGGACTTATCGGGCTTTACTTCCCGAACATCCTCAGTGCATTTTCCGTGGTTCTGCAGTCTATTTCGGCATAGTCCACGCCATAAATATCTACCAGTTTGCCTGCTACCAGTGCAACATAGGAACTTTCGTTTCTTTTGCCGCGGAACGGTACCGGTGCCAGGTAGGGTGAGTCGGTTTCCAGTACAATATGATCTAGCGGAATTTCATGCAGAAACTGATCTATTTTTCCGTTTTTAAAGGTCACCACCCCCCCAATTCCCAGCATAAAGCCGAGACTGATGGCATGATGTGCCTGCTCCAGTGTGCCGGAAAAACAATGAAAAACACCCCGCAATTTCGGATGTTTCTTTCGCTCTAAAACGGCAAAGACCTCATCAAAACTCTCACGCGTATGGATGACGATGGGTAAATCATGCTCAATCGCCCAGTCAATTTGCCGCTCAAACGCCTTAATCTGAATATCCAGAGTAGTTTTGTCCCAGTACAGATCTATTCCAATTTCACCGATGGCCGGGAAATCTCTTTGGTTCAGGTATTTTTCAACCATCTCCAGCTCCTGCTCCCACGTTTCCGGCTTCACGGAACAGGGATGCAGCCCCATCATCGCAAAAATCGCATCCGGATATTTTGCTTCCAGGTCCAGCATTTTTTCATGGGTTTCTGAGTCTATGGCCGGCAGGTAAAAGCGGTTCACCCCTTTGTCCAGCGCCCGCTGGTACACTTCCGGAAAATCGGAGTCGAATTCTGAGGAATAGAGATGGGTATGGGTATCGATCATGTTGTTTTGTCTTTAAATTTGCAGCCCGACTTGAACGGAGCTCTTTTTGTGATGCGCAGCGGCACAAAAAAGCGGGAGTGGAAGGCGGATACAGCTGCCATAAAAAAAATAAAGTACGGCAGTTTCCCGCGGTTCCGCACACAATTTCCGTATCTGTGCTGCTAAAATATTTTATGCTTGACCCTGGTCTGCTGTGTGGCAATCCTGCTGTTCAGTTTTTCCAGAAATTCCTGATGTTTCGGGTGGGTGTGGTCTTCGGGTTTGTGATTCAGCGCTTTGGAGATATTGAAATTTTCTTCTATAAAATCCATGGTTTCATCTGAAAAATAAGCATTTCCGAATTTTTCAAAAATATAGTTCACCGCCTGCGCACTGGGATGAATCATGTCTTCTTTGTAGAAGCGGTAATCCCGCAGATCATCCATCATCAGTTCATATACCGGCAGATAGGTGCAGTTTTCGTATTGGGCTACGGTCTGGTGCAATGCGGTAATGAGCAGTGCCTTGCTGAGCTGATTTTCTGCCATACCGTCTTTGGTATGCCGCACGGGAGAGACGGTGAACAGAATCTGCACCTCCTGCGGGCAGATGTCCGTAAGATTTTCTATGGTTTCTGCTATGGATGCCGTAATTTCGTCCAGGGTAAGCAGCCGTTTGCTGAAAAATTTACCGGGAATTTTATGACAATTGGCCACCAGCTTTTTTCCGGGTAAAAACTCGTAAATAAAAGAGGTGCCGTAGGTGATGATGACCCAATGGCTTTTTTGCAGAAACTGACTGGCCTGTTCTATTTTCGCATTGATTTTTTCCAGCGTCTGATGCGGAAAACGGGCATTGAAACTACTATGGTGATCCAGAGAAATGGCTTGCTGATCAAAGGAAATTAAATCCTCCTGAGTATATAAAGCCGAGTCATGAATTCTGCGCAGGGCATGGTTTATGGAATACGGATTAAACAAGGTTCCATAGGGATTGTTCAGGGTCTGGATCTGCCCTTTGGCCAGGAGTTCTGAAATCTCCGCAGAGAAGCAGGAACCCATGGTAAACACGCAGTCTTCCACCTGTATTTTCTGCCGGGACTCCGGGATATTGATTTCTGTACGGAATTTCATCATGCTACTCGCTACAATGACTAAGACTCTCTTCTGAGCAGGTAATTGGCCAGTTCTATAAATGGTTTTTTCTTCTCGTCACTCACCTCAATTTTCATAAGGTAATCATGTGCAATTTCGTTATGTTTTTCTACCAGGCGCAGGGTTTTCTCATCTACCTTGGTACGACGCAGGATTTTCTCTACGCCGTAGATTTTATCTACATTATCGGTTTTTTTGGAATACCAGAAGTCCAGTTCTTCCAGCTCTGCCGGTGTGGCATGCTCACGGGCCAGCAGGTAGAGTACGGTTTTTTTGTTCTCGTAAATGTCGCCAGCGTGTTTTTTACCGAAATCTTTCTGATTGCCAAACACATCCAGATAATCATCCATAATCTGAAATGCAATCCCGATATGCTTTCCGAAGTTAAAGATATTTTTGGCATCTTTGAAAGGAGCTCCGGCAATAAGGGCACCAATTTCGAATGAGGAAGCGCTGAGCACTCCTGTTTTATAGGTAATCATCCGGATATATTCCTCATAGGTGACATTCGGCTGGGTTTCGAAATTAATATCATACTGCTGTCCCTCGCACAGCAACAAACCGGTATGGGTGAAGACGCGCACACAGGCTTTGTACAATTCCGGTTCCAGGTCTTCAAAGAATTTATAGGCTTTCAGGAGCAGGCCGTCTCCGGAGAGGATTCCGGTATTGAGGCCATACACGGTATGGATGGTGGGTACATTTCTGCGCAGGGGCGCTTCGTCCATAATATCATCATGAATCAGGGTGAAGTTATGAAAATATTCTATGGCCAAAGCCGGTTTGATGGCTTTTTTAAGATCACCGCCAAACAGATCACACGCCAGCAATACCATGATAGGCCGCAGTCTTTTCCCGCCATGAGAGATGATATAGTTCATAGGCTCATAGAGCTCTTCGGGCTTATCCCTGAAGGTATATTTCTCTATAGCTTTTGCGATGATTTCCTGATATTGGTCTATAAATTCCATAAAAAAAACTGCTTTCCTGCAAAAATACGATTATTAAACATTTTATGCGCTACTGCACACAAAAAAAACCATCTCAGATTGAAATGGTTTATGCTTTTTTAATAATGGTAAAATTATCTGATAACCAGGTAGATGACGGCCGCAATAATGGCGCTTACAGGAATGGTAAGAATCCATGCCCAAAGCAGGCTCACCGTAATCCCCCACCGTACCGCAGATACTCTTTTTGTAAGTCCCACCCCAATAATGGAACCTGTAATGGTGTGGGTGGTAGAAACCGGCACTCCCAGGTGGTCTGTAAGGAACAGGGTTAATGCCCCGGCTGTTTCTGCACTCACGCCTTCCAGTGGTGTCACTTTGGTAATTCTGGTTCCCATGGTTTTCACAATCTTCCAGCCTCCGCTCATGGTTCCCAAACCGATAGCCAGGAAGGATACAAACGGTACCCAGATATAATCTGTGGTAAAATATGCGAAACGATCGGCAGAATCCATCACCGCGTACGGATCATTACCGCCTACCATAGTGACGTGGTAATAAATAACTGCCGCTCCAATGATTCCCATTACCTTCTGCGCATCATTCAGACCATGTCCCAGACTGAACAGTGCGGAAGAAAACAACTGCCATTTCTTGAACTGCTGATCTGCTTTATGAGGATTGGTATTCTTTGCTGCATTCACAATAATCAGGGTAATGATGACGGAAACCAACATCCCCACCAGCGGTGCCAGGAAGATGAACAGGAAAATAGGAATAACCTTTTCATACTTAATGACGCTCTGGGTAAAGACCTGTGCCAGGGCTTCCTTCACCTTGGCAAAAACAGACAGATCCGGACTGGCAAGGTTTACCGCCTGATAATCGATAACAAAGGCATGCATAAGCGCAGCTCCCAGGAATCCCCCGATGAGCGTATGCGAGGACGAAGAAGGAATCCCGAACCACCAGGTCAGCAAATTCCAGAAAATAGCAGCTACAAGACCGGCCAGAATCACCTCCAGATTAATGAAGTCTTCGTTTACAGTTTTGGCGATCGTGTTCCCGATTTTAAATTCACCGATGATATACATGGCCACAAAGAATGCGGCGAAGTTCCACACTGCAGCCCACAGTACCGCCTGAAACGGCGTGAGAACCTTGGTGGAAACAATAGTTGCAATAGAATTGGCAGCATCATGAAACCCGTTGATGTAATCAAATATAAGGGCGAGTACGATGATGACAATCAGAAGAATTGGTAATTCCATTCTTGTTGAGAAGTAATAAAAATTAATAATCAGTTAGGCGTACTTGATGATGATGTTTTCAATGGTATTGGCTACATCTTCCGCTTTATCTGTCACGATTTCCAGATGATCCAGAACGTGCTTGGTTTTGATTACCAGAATGGCATCATTGCTTTCAAATATCTTCAGAATACCCTGGCTCAGCACATCGTCTGCAAGGTTTTCGAAGGAGTTAATTTTAATACAGGATTCTTTTACCTCGGCCATATTAGAGAAATTATTCAGATGCTTCATGGCGTTCTGAATCTCGACACACGATTTATGAATCAGCAGTGAAAATTCAGAATATTCTTTGGCAAAAGGAGTTTTATACAGGTAGATGTATTTGGCAGAGGAATACAGGTAATCTGCAATATCATCCAGACCGGCAGCCAGTGCGCTGATATCTTCACGGTCAAAAGGGGTGATAAAGTTTTCTCCCAGCTGTACGAAGATTTCATGGGTCAGATCATCCATTTTGTGTTCGTAATCGCTCATTTTCTTCAGAAGCGCATCATCATTCAGGTCAAAATCCAGCATTCCTTCATGAAACTCACGAGACATGTTCACTAAAGTGTCTGCTACTTTTTCAAAAATCACATGAAACACTTTATCTTTTGGCTGAAAAGCCTTGAAAATATTACCAATTCCCATTTCTAAAATTTGTTTTTTTGAGTTTGCAAATATCCGTAATATCTGACAAACGATTTTTTATTTACTATTAAGTTTTGTTAACATACATTTAATCAATCACCGGATAAGACTGCGGATAATCTTTCAGACGGTCTATGGTGAAGTTCAGGGCAAAATACATGAAATGCAGATTACGCTGTCCGGACGCCGAGAACTCGCGCTGCCACATATACCCCAGGTTGGCACTCACATTGCGGCTGTACACATATCCTACCCCGCCGAAGAGTCTGTTCCGCTTGAAAGCGGGCAGTTCCGGACCGAAGAAAAGCTCCTCAAAAGCATTGACATAAAATGTGTTGGCCTGCATTTTTTCATTGTTCAGCGGTACAGAAGCCGTAAGTCTGTAGCGGTAACGTTCGGTATTTTCTTCCGTATCGGTCTGCGGATAACTGAAGAATCTTTTTTCTGCGCGCACCCGGTGATCCAGCTTCAGGCGGTCTATATTATGTGAATAAATATACTGAAGCCACAAGCGCATTTCACGCTGATAAAATTTACTGTTCCGGTAGGTTCCATAAGTTCCGATTCCGACAAACGGCTGGTGGTTTCCGATATTGTACCCGATGCCTCCCTTCACTTCGTAATAGTCAATTTTCACAAAGTCTTCTATGCCGCGGGACTGCAACTCCAGCAGTGCCTGCCAGTTTTCATCATGCTTATAGGTGAGGGTCGCCACGTTGAAAGAGGAAATATGCTCCCGGGGATTCGTCTGAGCAAAAATCCACTGAACCGCAAAGATTCCAATTAAAAAAAGTATTCTTTTCATTAAACTTTATAGTATTCTTTTCATTAAACTTTATTGAGACTGCAAAGGTACGGTTTGCTTATTTTAACAATGTTAATTTAATATTAAGTTAATAGTAACTTAACATGATTTTTATCTGGCACAGCATGGCACAAAAAAAGCACAAACCCGCCAAGTTTGTGCTTTCAATAATTTGCATCAGAAAAATCAGTTTGCCTCTTCGGCGCGCATGGGTTTTCCTTTGAATTTCTGTGTCTGCAGACCACGGATCACCTCATCTTTATATGATTTTTCTACCTCGAAGAAAGAAAATTTCTCCAGGATTTCTATATCACCAATGTTCGGACGCTTCCTGGATTTGGACGTGGCTTTATTCAGAATTTCCAGCATATCCATTTTTTTCAGCTGATCTCTTTTTCCCAGATTGAAGAAGAACCGTACCATATCACCGTGTGCTTTCCTTCCTTTTCTGTCCCGGCCGCCGTCACGTTTGCCATCGCGCTCTCTTCTGTCCCCATCTCTACGGGAACGTTCCCTTCTGCTTTCGCGGCCGTCATCTGCATTGAACTTCTGATCTGCCAGATCCTGTCTTCCGTTATAGAAGAGTGCAAGATCACGCAACTGCAGTTGCAGCAACTGGTGCACCAGTTCTTCTTTGCTGAACGCAGAGAGATCCGGAATCAAGGCATCATCAAATGTGAAAAGTTCTTCGTGCTCGGTAAACAGTTTTTCAAAAACTCCTGCCACCTGCGATTTCATAATTTCTGAACCGGTCGGGATTTTCTTTTCGGAAATTTCAATTTTAGTGGAGGTGCGGATTTGCTTTAACTTTCTCTGCTCTTCCGGCTTAATCAAGGCCATGGAAATCCCGTCTTTACCGGCACGGCCTGTTCTTCCACTGCGGTGTACAAATACCTCGGGATCATCCGGCAGTGAATAGTGAATGACGTGGGTCAGTGAGTTTACATCCAGACCGCGGGCTGCCACGTCTGTAGCTACCAGAATATCGATGTTTTTCAGTCTGAATTTTTTCATCACGGTATCCCTTTGCGCCTGGGAGAGGTCACCATGAAGCGCATCGGCAGCATAACCGTTCTGCATCAGGAAGTCTGCAATTTCCTGCGTTTCCATTCTGGTTCTGCAGAAAATAATGGAATATTGGTTTGGGTTGGCATCAATCAAGCGTTTCAGTGCTTCTTTTTTCTGACGGTAACCCACCACGTAATATTCATGCTTGATATTTTTCTTCACCTCATTAATGGATCCTACCGAAATTCTGTGAGGCTTGGTCAGGTAATTTTTAGAAATACGCTCTACCTCTTTGTTCATGGTGGCACTGAAGAGGAAGGTCTGTTTCGTCTCCGGTGTTTCGCTCATGATGGTTTCCAGGTCATCTTTGAATCCCATAGACAGCATTTCATCTGCTTCATCCAGCACCAGCCAATGGATTTCAGAAAAATCCAGGGCTTTTCTGTTAATGAGGTCAATCACCCGACCCGGCGTGCCCACAATGATCTGTGGCTTTTCACGCAGCGAGCGGATTTGATCCATAATGCTGCTTCCTCCATAAACCGCAGTGGTTTTGATGTTGGGCAGGTATTTCGAATAGTTTTTAATGTCTTTGGTAATCTGCAAACAAAGTTCTCTTGTAGGACACAGCACCAATAATTGGATTTTGCGACTCCCGTCGTCAATCATATCCAAAATCGGAAGCGAAAATGCTGCTGTTTTGCCTGTTCCTGTTTGCGCAAGTGCGATGAGATCGCGAATATCTGAAGAGATAAAAGGAATAGTCTGTTTTTGGATTTCTGTAGGGCTTACAAAGCCCAGTTCGCCAACTGCCTTCAGTATTTCAGGACTTAGGTTGGTCTCCGTAAATAAATTCATGTAAATGATCGTCTATAATTCGGGGGCAAAGATACGATTTTATTTTCGGCAACGAAAGGCCATTTTTTTTATGAATTTTTTGAAGTAATTTTTCTACAGTTCAGTCTTTGTGGTTTATGGCCGGGGGTAATTTACAGTTTGGAAATGCGACACTCTCCCGTCATTATTTATTGTTCAAATGGATGAGAGAAAACCGCCAAAAGAAGTTCGTTTCATTTTTATTTGAATAAATTTGTATCAAAGTAATCCTATGAAGTCTTCTACCCTCCTCTTTCTGAAACACCTGGCACAAAACAATAACCGCGAATGGTTTATGGAAAATAAATCCCGCTATACCGAAGCGCAGGAAGATGTCATTCACTTCGTGCAGGAACTTATAGAAGAAACGTCGGTTTTTGATGAAGAAACAGGCCGACTGGATGCCCGGAAAGCCATTTTCCGGATTTACCGTGATGTCCGGTTTTCTGCTGATAAATCTCCGTACAAAACCAATTTCGGCGCAAGCCTGGGCATGGGAAAAAGCGGCCGGGTTTCCGGTTATTATCTGCACATCGAGCCGGGAAAATCTTTTCTGGCAGGTGGCGTGTACAGGCCAGAGCCGGCGGTATTAAAGGAAATACGGAAGGAAATTTCCAATAATGGTACAGAATTTCTAAGCATTCTGAACTCGGGTAAATTTCGCAATAACTTTCGCGGACTGAGTGTGGAAGGCAAACTGCAAAGGGTTCCCGCAGGATTCGAAAAGGACGATCCCATGGCAGAATATCTGAAACTGAAAAATTTCAATGTATCCCTTCCCGTCTCTGATGAAGAACTGCTGAATCCCGGTGCTGCAAAAAAATTTGCGGAGATCTTCAGGTCCATCAAACCAATGAACGATTTTCTGGAATCACCATTCCGGTAAGGTTACTTCAAAAGATCCGGTCTGCGTTCTGTGGTAATGCGCACCGCTTCATCATGCCGCCACTCTTCAATTTTCTTAAAATTACCGCTCAGGAGCACCTCCGGCACACGCAATCCTTTGTACTCTTCGGGGCGTGTGTAAATGGGTGGCGATAGAAGTCCATCCTGAAAACTGTCTGTGAGCGCACTTTGTTCATCATTCAGAACACCGGGCAAAAGCCGGATCACCGAATCTGCCAGTACGCAGGCCGCCAACTCGCCACCGGTAAGCACAAAATCCCCGATGGAAATTTCCCGGGTCACGTGCAAATCCCGCACCCGCTGATCAATTCCCTTGTAATGCCCGCAGATGAGCATCAGATTATTTCTAATGGAAAGCGTATTGGCAATTTTCTGATTCAGGGTTTCGCCTTCGGGAGTCAGATAAATAATTTCATCATATTCCCGCTGAGATGTCAGCTCTGAGATACACTGGTCCAGCGGCTCCACCATCATCACCATTCCGGCACCCCCGCCATAAGGCTCATCGTCCAGTTTACGGTATTTCCCGATTCCGTATTCCCTGAGTGCATGAAAGTGCACTTCTGCAAGGCCTTTTTCTACAGCTCTTTTCAATATAGAGGCCTGAAACGGACTCTCCATCAGTTCCGGGAGCACGCTTATGATGTCAATTCTCATTGTTCGGTATTGTTTTTCTTATTGGGCAGAATAATGAGTCGAAGGGAGGAATCCTTGTTGAAATAGCTCCACATCCAGTTAAAGAATATGGCAATTTTATTCCGCACACTCAAAATGAGCATCAGGTGCAGAAACATCCAGAAATACCAGGCAAAGACGCCCTGGAATTTCCACTTCGGCAGATCTACCACTGCTCTGTGTTTCCCGATGGTGGCCATACTTCCCTGGTCCACATACTCATACTCCACCCAGTCTTTTTGTGAATTTTTCAGGATGTTTTTACCCAGATTTTTTCCCTGGTTTATGGCTACATTGGCAACCTGCGGATGTCCCTGCGGATAATTAGGGGTTTCCATATAGGCAATATCGCCTATGGCATAAATATTTTCGGTACCGATGACTTTGTTATAACGGTCTACCACATATCGGTTGCGCATCATCTGTTCCTCATTCAGTCCGCTGATGATATTTCCGGTAACACCGGCTGCCCAGATGACATTATTGGCAGCTATTTCCTGGCCGCTGGCCAGAAAAACTTTCTCTCCGTCATAATCCACAACGCGCTCGCCGCTCATAAAATTCACCCCGAAATCTTTCAGATACTCGGCAGATTTTTCCTGCGATTCTTTACTCATGGTATCCAGCGGAGCATCTGAGGCACTGATGAGGATGATATTGAGATCATCAAAATTCATGTGCGGATAATCCCTGGGCAGGACAAATTCTTTCATTTCCGCGAAAGCACCGGCCAGTTCCACACCGGTAGGACCACTGCCTACGATGACAATGTTCCAGTTGCCGTCATCACTGCGCCTGCGTTCTATAATGAGTTTTTCAAAAGTGAGCAACACCTGATTCCGGATGGCGATGGCTTCCTGGGTATTTTTCATCCCGAAGGTGAGCGATTCCATTTTGTCATTGCCAAAGAAATTGGTTTTACAACCGGTAGCAATCACCAGTTTATCATAGGAAAATTCGGCATCATCTGTGATGACTTTATTTTCTTCCGGTAAAATTTCCCGTACTTTGGTCATGCGGAACTGAATATTGTGCGATCGCTGAAAGATTTTGCGAAAGGGGAAAGAAATATTACTGGGTTCTATACGCCCGCAGGCCACCTGATAAAACAAAGGCTGAAACATATGGTGGTTTACCTTGTCCAGTACAAAGACTTTTTTTCTTTTATTGTTCAGGGTTCTTGCCAATTGCAGTCCCGCAAACCCGCCGCCTATAATGACTATTTTTTCCCGTGCTTCCATACGCTTACAAAGTTACCGAAAATTTGGCAGAAGATGAATGCCTGCCGCCTGTGAAATTTGCGGCAATTATCTGACCATTATGAGACCTGAAGGGGTAAAACTCTTGATTATTAGAAAAAAACACCTTTCCTTCGCCGGGTTTCAGACAGCATTATGGCTAAAAACGAAAGTATTTTGAATTTTGAAACAAATCAGTATGTGATTGACCGATCATTATTTCCCTTTTCGATTTTTAATTTTCATAAATGATGAAAGAAAGAAAAAGGATAAAATGAAATTAATAATGATACCAAATATATGTAAATAGGATACGTTTTTGGTTGGGGTAATCCATTTTTATAACACCCCAGGTTTCTATTCCAGCCAATATTGCCAACAAGCAAAATAGTAACCACTAAATGAGGGGATGCTTTTTCAGAATTTCATTCATAAAAATACCGTGTTATCTGATGTGTTATTCACCTTATTCTCAATCCTTTAATCAAAGATACCAAACCTGATATTTAATACAATTCTTCAGATGCTAAGTTTAAAGCAAAATTTCGACAAATGGTTTCCTGTCAAAAGTATCTGCGGAACCAATAAAAAACTATTTTTGCAGCATCATGGCAGTGAAAAAGAAGAAGCGGCAAACGCGAAGGAAAATTCATAAAAAACGAAAACGGCACTTTCTGCTCCGGCGCGGGATGTTGCTTTTTATTCTGTGTGTAGCACTGGCCGGTACGGGACTGTATCTGAAGCAGAAAATTTCTTTTTACTATGCCATGTATTTTGACAAATTTGAGCACAAGAAACTGACCAACAGTGCCGCCGAAGAGGAGCGGATTCACAAAATCATCGGAGCCAATACCGACAAGACTTTTGGCATTGATATTTCTCATTACCAGCGCAAGGAAGACTTGCAGTGGGACAGCCTTTCTGTGGGCAACCGCTCTGTTCCTATAGAATTTGCAGTACTGCGGGCCACCATGGGCAATCACAGCAAAGACCGCCATTTTGAGGAGTTCTGGGCACTGGCCAAAAAGCACAATCTGGTGCGTGGCGCCTACCATTTTTACCGTGCCGATGAAGATCCGGTGAAGCAGGCCAATAATTTCCTGGAACAGGTTCCGCTGGAGAGCGGCGATTTGCCACCGGTTCTGGATATTGAAAAAATCCCGAGGCGCAAAACGAAGGAAAAACTGATTGAGGATCTGAAAATTTGGTGTAAAATTGTGGAAGACCGCTACGGCAGGAAACCCATTATTTATACCTATTACCATTATCACAAAGATTACCTGGAGGGGGAGTTTGACGATTACCCGCTTTGGCTGGCAAATTATAATGATGTGCCGCAGCCCTCCCCTCATAGCGACTGGAATTTCTGGCAATTTACGGAGAACGGTATTGTGTACGGCATCAATACCAAGGTAGATGTGAACATCTACAACGGCAGTTTGTGGAGTCTGAAGCGGATGACGCTGGAGTAATAAACCCTACCCTGACTAAATAATATTATCTTGTACTGTCAACCAGAAAACATTTCATGAAAACGGCCCTCTACCTTTTTTCCGCTGTAATTTCCGTCCTGTACGCTGCATGGATGATTGTACTGTTCCTGTACAGTGGTTTTAACCAGACGTTCATATGGGCACTTGCCATTCCCACAGGCATTCTGATTTGGTTACTCAGGTCTTTTCATCAAAATTCAAAAAGCACAAAGCTTAAAGTTTACATCGTAATTATCTGGCTGTCAATGATCTTAATTTCCTACCTGTTTCTGCGTGAATTCCTGATTGCAGATTACAAATAGCGCTTATTCCTGTGGAAAGCAGCACTGAATTCACTTCCTGATCGTACACCGTCACTGCCAATACAATCCAATTCCGTATTTTCGCAGAAATTTGAACAGCCGCCAGCGGCTGCTCCACTTAGATTGTCATCATGAACTACGTTACGGCTGAAAATTTATCCAAATCCTACGGGCTGAAATCACTCTTCGAAAACATCACCTTCCATGTGAATGAAGGCGATAAAATAGCCATTGTGGCCAAAAACGGCAGCGGAAAATCTACCCTGCTCAAGATTCTGATGGGTAAAGAAATCGCCGATTCAGGCACAGTTACTGTCAACAAGGACATTCAGGTGGTGCTCTTTGATCAGGAAATTGACTTTGACCCGCAGCTGAGCATCGAAGCGTATATGATGACGCTGGATTCTGCTCCTATTGCCGCGGTGAAAAACTACCACCATGCCCTGCACACCGGCAATCCGGAAGATATGGAAAAAGCCATGACCGAAATGGAAATGCACAAAGCCTGGGATCTGGAAAATGAGATGAAACAAATTCTTTCTCAACTGAAAATCACCGATCTGGAGGCCAAAATGGGAACCCTCTCCGGCGGACAGGTAAAACGGGTGGCCCTGGCCAAACTCCTCACTGAAACCCGTGCCGAGCACCGCCACATCCTCCTGATCATGGACGAACCTACCAACCACCTGGACGTGGACATGGTAGAATGGCTGGAAAACTATCTGAACAAAGCAAAAATCACCCTCTTGCTGGTCACCCACGACCGCTATTTTCTGGATGCTGTATGTGACACCATCTGGGAAATGGAAGACGGAAACCTCTACCTGCACCGCGGGAGCTACGCCACCTATCTGGAAAATAAAATGATCCGTGAGGAAAATCTGAACGCCACCATAGACAAAGCCAACAACCTGTACCGCAAGGAACTGGAATGGATGCGCCGCCAACCCAAGGCCCGCACCACCAAATCCAAATCCCGCATCGATGCATTCTATGAAACCGAAAAAACCGCCAAGACAGACACCCGGAAAGAAAGCCTGGAACTGGACTTCGAAATGAAACGCCTGGGCAGGAAGATTCTGGAACTGCACCATATTGACAAAAGCTATGGCGATAAAGTATTGTTGAAGGATTTCAGCTATCAGTTTCAGCGGGGAGATAAAATCGGGATTGTAGGAAAAAACGGCGCCGGGAAATCAACACTCCTCAATATCATTCAGGGGCTGGAACCGGCAGACAGGGGCACCATAGAAACCGGTGAAACCATTCAATTCGGTTATTTTTCGCAGAAAGGCCTGCATTATAATGAAGATGAACGGGTCATCGACTTCATCCGCGAAATCTCAGAAAACTTTCCGCTGGCCAATGGCCGTACCATTTCGGCATCCCAGTTCCTCCGGCTCTTTTTGTTTGATGACCAGACCCAGTATTCGCCTATCTCTAAACTTTCGGGTGGCGAAAAAAGAAGGCTACACCTCATGTACGTGCTGTATCAGAATCCCAATTTCCTGATTTTTGATGAACCCACAAACGACCTGGACCTGCCTACCCTCACCGTACTGGAGAATTTCCTGCAGAATTTTCAGGGCAGTCTGATTATTGTCTCACACGACCGCTATTTCATGGACCGCATTGTAGATCATGTGCTGGCTTTTGAAGGCAATGGCAAAATCCGCGACTTTACCGGAAACTTTTCAGAATACCGCGAGCGGCAAAAGCAGGAAGAAGCCGGCCAGAAGGAAGAAAAAACAAAAAGCACGGAAGTACCGGCAGCGAAAGCCGCTGAGCCAAAAAATCAGCTAAAAAAGAAACTCACCTTCAAAGAACAGCGTGAACTGGAACAAATAGAAAAAGAAATGCCGGAAACAGAATCTGCGCGGGATGAAATTCTGAAACAACTGAACAATGAAACCGACTACCAGATTATTGCGGACCTTTCTACCAGACTGGAAGTACTGACCGAAAGACTGGAAGAAATGGAAATGCGCTGGCTACAACTACAGGATTAAGAAATACCGCACATATTAGCATTTTTTAACGCTGAATAAACTTCGATTTGGCAGAGTTTTGGAAGCCATTTTTATTTAAATTCGCACAAATTCTCCGTCATGATTCTTGAAATTGATGTTACCCAACTGAAATATGTAGATATTGTATATGAAGTGATGCAGCGCTGGTATACCAAATTTGCTGCAGCCACACCAAAAATTCTGGTCGGGATTCTGGTTTTCGTAATTATTCTGATGCTCAGCTCCTACCTCAGCAAACTCTCGGTTTCACTGTTTCATAAACTTTTTCCTAAAAGCAAAACCAACTCGGTAGTGGCGCTTATCGGATTTTTTAAATTTCTGATTATCCTGATTGGTGCCTTTATTTCATTTGAAATTATGGGTCTGGGCGGGCTGGTGCTGAAGTTCATTGGTTCACTGGGTGTAGCCGGGGTCATAGCCGGTGTTGCGCTGAAAGATCTGGTTTCATCTGCCTTTTCCGGGATGCTCATTGGCCTGGACAAAGCTTTTGCAGCGGGAGATTATGTAACCATTAATAATGTATCCGGGGTGGTGGAAGACATTGGTTTTCTGACCACAAAAATCATTACAGACGAGGGAAAAAAGGTCTATGTGCCCAATCAGCTGATTTTCAGCGCACCTTTTGTAAACTATTCCGCATCCGCCCAAAGAAAAATTTTCATTGAATTTGAAATCGCCAATAAAGAAAATCTGGCCAATGTAAAAAAGGTAATCATGGACGAACTGCAGAAATTCAGTTTTGTAGATCAGCCGGAGCAGTCTGAAGTGATTTTTAAAAATCAGAATCTTGGCATCTTTCATCTGGAAGTCCGTTTTAAAATGAAAACCGGCGAGAATTTGCTGGCCGTACGCAGCGAAGCCATTATGCAGATTAAAAAACGCCTGGATGATGAAGGCATTGAAATGCCTCTGCCCGCATTCCCGATAGATTCTCAATCCTGATACAGGAAAACTCTTTTAACCCCGCAATTTCCCGTTTATACGCTGAAATTATTTATATTTGAAATTCAAAATCAATTCAATGAATCATCAGCCGGTAGAAGGTTTTTCTAAACTTACAAAACAGGGAAAAATAGAATGGATCATCAGCGAATATCTGAATAATGACCATCAGTATGAAGAAGTTCTGAGGCAATACTGGAACCAGAATCCGGAGCTGCAGCAACTCCACGAGGAATTCTCTGAAAACACCATTTCCAATTTCTACATGCCCTACGGCATTGCGCCCAATTTCCTGATAGACGGAAAACTGCTGGCTCTGCCTATGGCGGTAGAAGAAAGTTCGGTAGTAGCCGCTGCATCCAAATCTGCCAAATTCTGGCTGGACAAAGGCGGTTTCAGAACCACCATCATCAATACCAAAAAACTGGGACACACCCATTTCATTCTGGATGTGGAACCGCATAAACTGCAGCATTTCTTCAACTTTAAACTCAAAAAAAGACTGTTTGAAGCCACCGAAGACATTACAAAAAATATGCGCAACCGTGGCGGCGGAATTCTGAACATCCGACTGATTGATAAAACCGCTGATCTGGAAAATTATTTCCAGCTGAAGGCCAGTTTTGACACGGTGGATTCCATGGGAGCCAATTTCATCAATTCTTGTCTGGAGCAGTTTGGGAAAACATTGAAAGAAGAAATTGATCTGGATAATGATTTCACCCCCGAAGAGAAAAACTCTCTGCAAATCGTGATGAACATTTTGTCCAATTTCACCCCGGACTGCATTGTACGTGCCGAAGTTTCCTGTCCTATTGAAGATTTAAAAGACGACAGCGGAATTTCCAATGAAGAATTTGCGTCCAAATTCAAGCGTGCCGTTACCATTGCAGAGATAGAACCCTTCCGTGCGACCACGCACAACAAAGGCATTATGAATGGTGTGGATGCGGTAGTCATTGCCACCGGAAACGATTTCCGGGCTACTGAAGCGTGTGCACATGCGTATGCAGCCAAAGACGGAAAATACACCAGCCTCACGCATTGTACCATAGACAACGGAATTTTCAGATTCTGGATAGACCTGCCCATTTCTGTAGGGGTGGTAGGCGGACTGACGAACCTGCACCCGCTGGTAAAATTTTCTCTGGCACTGCTGGGCAAGCCCTCTTCACAGGAACTGATGAGTATTCTGGCCGTTTCCGGACTGGCCCAGAACTTTGCAGCCCTTCGTTCTCTGGTCACCACAGGAATCCAGAAAGGTCATATGAAAATGCATTTGTTCAATATCCTGAATCAGTTTAAAGCAACTGAGGAAGAAAAGCAACATTTTGTACACTATTTCAAAGACAAAACGGTAAGCCACCACGAGGTGATTACCGAACTGGAAAAACTGCGCGCAGCCAAATAACCCTACAAATCAACAGATATGAAAAAAATTCTTCTTCTGCTGACCACTTTTTTATTGATGATTCCACTGAACGCCCAAAAGACCAATACCGGCTGGCTGAATTCGGTGCGTCACATTTACAAGAAGTACGACAGTGCACTGCAATCCATCAACATGCCAGAAGAGGATGTGGAAGCTTCTAAAATTAAGGCAAAAGAACAAAGAACAGCGTCTTTAAAGGAAATACACCAGCGCATTATTGCCAATGAAGTATTCATCGGTTCCGAGAAAAATGGAAAACCGGACCGCAGCGCAGAAGATGAACAAACGTCTGCAATACCAGAGACTTCTATGGTACAACTGCGGGCACTTCAGCAGAAATTTGCCCAGATTTTTCCGGCAGATGCCCTGGCAGAAACCGGCAATCATTCGGCAATGCTGACCTTCACGCTTGATACCGACGGCAAAATAAAAAAAGTGCAGGCCCAAGGTGCAGACGAAGCCTTCAACCTGGTAAGCATCATCACCCTTTACAGCCTGAACTCTACCATAGACCCCATTTTATTTAACGGCCAGAAAGTAGCCACCAATTTCACCATTCCGGTGAAATTCAAGGTACAATAGCAGGTGACTATACCGAAAGTCAGGATTAGATTTTGTACCTTCGGCACGCAAATTACGCTAAACAATTATGAAAACATTCACATTAGTTTTTGGTGCCGTTTACGGTCTTCTTTCGGTAATTCTAGGAGCATTCGGAGCACATGCTTTCCGGAAAATCCTGACTCCTGAAAAGCTGGAAAGTTTTGAAACAGGAGTAAAGTATCAGATGTACTCCGCACTTTTTCTGCTGATAGTGGGCTATATTCTGAAATTTGAATCACCCTCAGAAAAATGGATTTCTATTTTAATGATTGTGGGCACGTTTCTGTTCTCAGTAAGCATTTATTTTCTGTCATTTCAGGAACACTGGAACATCAAACTCAGTTTTCTGGGTCCCGTCACACCGCTTGGCGGTCTGCTGATGATCATCAGCTGGGCGATGCTGATCTGGTATTTTGCGAAAGCGAAATTATCCTGAAACATGACGTAAATTCAAAGATTACGGAATGAAAAAAAAGTTCTGATTTTCGAGGGAAATAAAGTGACAGGTTCCGCACTGAATTCAATACTGGAAGATCAAGGCTACCGTGTTCATCTGGAACCGGATACCGATCGCATTCTGGAAATACTCACTTTATTCGAGCCTGATCTTATTTTGATAGCGAGAAGATTTAAAACCATGGGAGTGGTGCCTGCTCTGGAGTTTATAAAACAAAAACCTTTTCACCATAATATTCCTGTAATCCATTTGACTACAAGCAATGACAATGAGAAAGAAGCCCTTGCTTTAGGCGTTTATTCGGTGATTTAAAACCGATTGATCTGAATAGATTATTAAATGAGATTGACTTCTTAACAAAAAATAGCTAAATGTTTTTCATCTTCGGACTCAACAGAAAACCGCTGGGCAAAGAAAACCGGCAAATTCAGCGCAACGGGCAACTGGTGAACGCCATCATCACGGTGTACAAAAACTATTTTGAATTGTTCTTCATCCCGCTGATTCCTTTAGGAAAGAAATACAGCATTTATATCCCGCATACCGATGAATATTTTGAAGATGGTTATTTCTCAAAAATACCGGATGATTTAAGGGAAACCTGCAAAGACGCAGGAAGAACTTACTGACCCTGGCACAATCTTCCAAAATGGCTAAAGATGAAAATCATACCGAAATAATCTTCCATCTCCTTAGTTTTTTATAAATTTGTAAATCTTTTTAAAAAATTAAATCTAATTCAAATATTATGAATCTTCACGAGTATCAGTCCAAAGAGATTTTATCAAAGTACGGCGTTACTATTCAGCGCGGTTTTACTGCTAATAATGTAGAAGAAGCTGTAGAAGCAGCCAACAAATTAAAAGAAATGACCGGCGCAGAAGGTTGGGTGGTAAAAGCTCAGGTGCACGCAGGTGGTCGTGGAAAAGGCGGTGGCGTAAAGTTCTCTCCAAACTTGGACAAACTGAAGGAAAATGCAGAAAACATCATCGGGATGCAACTGGTGACTCCGCAGACCTCTGCCGAGGGTAAAAAAGTAAACATGGTGCTGGTAGCAGAAGATGTGTACTATCCCGGTGAAACCGAAACCAAAGAATTTTATGTATCTATCCTGCTGGACAGAGCTCAGGGCAAAAACATGATTGTCTATTCTACAGAAGGAGGTATGGACATTGAGCACGTAGCCGAAGTAACACCGCACCTTATTCATAATGAAGTCATTGATCCTGCAGTAGGCCTTCAGGGTTTCCAGGCCAGAAAAATTGCCTTCAACCTGGGACTGAGCGGAGATGCGTTCAAGGATTTTACCAAATTCATCACTTCCCTGTACAATGCTTATGTAGGAATTGATGCTTCCCTGTTTGAAATCAACCCGGTACTGAAAACATCAGACAACAGAATCGTAGCCGTAGATGCTAAAGTTTCTCTGGATGACAACGCACTGTTCCGTCACAAAGATCTGGCCGCACTGCGCGATACCAGAGAAGAAGATCCTACAGACGTGGAAGCCGGTGAAGCAGGTCTGAATTTTGTAAAACTGGACGGAGATGTAGCCTGTATGGTAAACGGTGCCGGACTGGCAATGGCTACCATGGACATCATCAAACTTTCCGGCGGTAACCCTGCAAACTTCCTGGATGTAGGTGGAACTGCAGATGCAGAAAGAGTACAGAAAGCCTTCGGAATCATCCTAAAAGATCCGAACGTAAAAGCCATTCTGATCAATATCTTCGGAGGAATCGTTCGTTGTGACCGTGTCGCGCAAGGTGTGGTTGATGCTTATAAAGCCATGGGGAACATCCCGGTACCTATTATTGTAAGACTACAGGGAACCAATGCGGTAGAAGCCAAACAAATCATTGATGATTCCGGTCTCAATGTACATTCTGCCATCACACTGGAAGAAGCAGCCAACAAAGTAAAAGAAGTTTTAGGACAATAATTTCCTTTGTACCCTATACCAAAGCCGTTTCCGTGGAAACGGCTTTTTTGCATGCTTTCCCCGCGAAAATTTCAGGATCTCCTCAACCGCCAGAAATTCAAGCACCAGACTGCCGTTAACGGCGAAATCTCAAAATTCATGAAATTTAAACCGCCAATCTCACTCGCTTATTTCAGAAACATTGTTCACCCGAAATCCTGCACCACTTACCCTAAAATCCGGAGATTTATACGGCGTACAGTGCATTCCCAAACCGTTTTCTGATTCGTGGAGGGCATCCACCCTTTTCTCACTTTAAATTCGTAAATTTGCGGAGCACAATTCAGATGATCTATGGCAGAACATACCATTAAGAAAATTGGCGTTTTCACATCCGGTGGAGATGCGCCCGGCATGAATGCCGCCATACGCGCGGTCGTAAGAACTGCCAACTATTACGGAATCGAATGCTATGGCATCCGCGAAGGATATAACGGACTCATCCACGGCCATTTCACCAAAATGGGACCCCGCTCGGTGAGCAACATCATCAATCTGGGTGGCACCATCCTGAAATCTGCCCGTTCTGAAGATTTCCGAACCCCCGAAGGCAGAAAAATGGCCTACGAACAATGTCAGAAACATGAAATCAATGCACTGGTATGCATCGGCGGCGATGGTACATTTAAAGGAGCCAAAGTGTTCAACGAAGAATATGGCATCCAGACCATATGCATTCCCGGCACCATAGACAATGATATCTTCGGTACAGATACCACCATCGGATACGATACCGCACTCAATACGGCTATGGAAGCCATAGACAAAATACGGGATACGGCCACGTCTCACAACCGCGTGTTTTTTGTGGAAGTAATGGGTCGCGACGCAGGTTTCATTGCCCTTAACTCCGGAATTGCCACCGGCGCGGTAGATATTCTGATTCCGGAGCAGAAAGACAGCATCAATGATCTTTTTGACACGTTCCGAAAATCTGCCAAAAGAGGCAAAAATTCCAGCGTGGTAGTAGTGGCAGAAGGAGAAGAACTGGGCAATGTGTACGAACTTGCCAAAAAAACCAAAGAAGAATTCCCTGCCTATGATATCCGCATCACCATCCTGGGTCACATCCAGAGAGGCGGATCCCCCACCTGCGGAGACCGCGTACTGGCCAGCAGACTGGGCTACGGAGCCGTAACGGGACTTATGGAAGGGCGCACCAACGTGATGGCGGGCATCAGATCTAACCAACTGGTGTACACGACCATAGAAGAAGCCATTAAAAAACACAACACCATTAACAAAGACTTGCTGCAGATCTCAGAAATTCTGGCGCTTTAGCAGGTATAAAAATGAACTATATTAATTATCATAAATCTATACAATTATGTCAACAATCAAAGTAGGAATCAACGGATTTGGTAGAATCGGACGTCTTGTGTTCAGAGCAATGGCGGAAAGAGAAAACATTCAGGTAGTAGGAATCAATGACCTTATTGATGCCGAGTACATGGCGTATATGCTGAAATACGATTCTGTACACGGACCCTTCAAAGGCGAAGTTTCTGTAGAAGGAAATGACCTGGTGGTAAACGGAAACAGAATCAGAGTTACTGCAGAGAGAGACCCCAATAACCTGAAGTGGAATGAGGTAGGTGCAGAATATATTGTAGAATCCACAGGACTGTTCCTTACCAAAGAAGCTGCACAGGCACACCTCAATGCCGGAGCCAAAAAAGTGGTTCTTTCTGCTCCTTCCAAAGACGATACCCCTATGTTCGTAATGGGTGTAAACCACAAAGAGTTGACAGACGATATTAAGATTTTCTCCAACGCTTCCTGTACCACCAACTGTCTGGCACCACTGGCCAAAGTAGTTCATGATAACTTCGGAATCGTAGAAGGACTGATGACTACTGTACACGCTACCACGGCCACTCAGAAAACAGTGGACGGACCTTCTGTAAAAGACTGGAGAGGCGGGCGTTCTGCACTGAACAACATCATCCCATCCTCTACCGGAGCAGCAAAGGCCGTAGGAAAAGTAATCCCGTCACTGAATGGTAAACTGACCGGTATGTCCTTCAGAGTACCTACAGCAGACGTTTCTGTGGTAGACCTTACCGTGCGTCTGGAAAAAGCAACCTCTTACGAAGAAATCTGTGCCGCTATGAAAACTGCTTCAGAAGGAGAACTGAAAGGAATCCTGGGATATACAGAAGATGCCGTGGTTTCTCAGGACTTCGTGGGCGAGAAAAGAACTTCCGTATTCGATAAAGATGCCGGAATCATGCTTTCACCAAACTTCGTGAAACTGGTTTCCTGGTATGACAACGAAATGGGATACTCCAACAAACTGGCAGACTTGCTGGTACACTCCGCTTCATTGTAAACGGTCACAACATAGAGCAAGCCTCCCGGGAATTCATCGGGAGGCTTTTTTTATGGCAATCCCCTCGCCTGCGCTGCACCCGCCGCCCGGGTCGGGCTATCCGCTGCAATCTTCTTCGCCAGCAGCCCAAAACCCAACAGCCAAAAAAAGGATTTCCGCTACTATCCCTATTGCAGAATCCATCTCAGCGGTGGTGTAAATACCGGAAAACTGCCCATAATTCCCGGAACTGAAAAAACCAAAACAGAAAACATCATAAAATGCATCCCGGACTTTTAATTCTGATTCATTTGATGGATATTTGTAATGCAGTTCTCTGCACATTACCTTTGCAGAGACAAAAACATCAGATCAATGACCGTAGAACCTGCCACACCTCAATAACCGCCCGTATTACAAAGTAATTTATGTTCACACACAAAGGTAAAACCCGCACCTTACAGCATAATCTGAATATTGCTTCATTACTTTCCTTTGTGGCCGGTATGGTCAATGTGGCCGGCTTTCTCGCCGTACAGCGGCTCACGACCAATGTGACCGGACATTTCGCTTTTTTTGTAGACGAGATTTTCCAGCTCCGCTTCTGGCAGGGCCTCATCTATTTCCTCTACATATTTTTCTTTTTTCTGGGCTCATTTGTCTCCAGTTTTACTGTAGAGATCATTGCCAAAAAAAGTGACCGGTTGATTTATATTATTCCCACTATCGCCGAAAGTATCATCCTCCTCTTGCTGGCCATATCCGGACAGCTCCTCATAGACCGGAGTCCTCATCTGCTGGCATGTGCGCTTCTCTTTGCCATGGGATTACAAAACTCGCTGGTGACCAAAATATCCAATGCCACCGTGCGCACCACCCACTTGACCGGACTTTTCACAGACCTGGGCATTGAGCTTTCTCAACTGTTCTTTTACAAAAAACACGAACAAAGAAACAAGCTGATTTCCTCCATCAAACTCAGACTTTCCATCATCACCTTCTTTTTTTTCGGGGGACTGCTGGGTGGAATTCTCTATGCTGATCTGAAACTTTACATCCTGGCTATTGCTGCCGCAGTGCTCATCGGCGGTGTTATCTATGACGACCTGAAACTGAGAATGAAAATTCAGCAAAGAAAACGAAATCTCAAAAAGAAAAGACGCCTGAAAAAACGACTCTGAAAACACCGCACTCCCACTGGTTCTGTACCCTCTTTACAAATACCATCACCGATACAGGAAATCGTCCGGCAAACTGGCCCGCAGCAACTACCCTAACCAAAATCCGAAACTTTTACTCAGGGATAGAACGCTTACAGGTTTAATTTACTGCAATTACAAAGTCATCACTATCAGATACAGAAAATCAGTACATTTGCTAAAAATATTTTATGTTCAGAAAACTCATTGCTGCGATCGCAGCATGTACTATAAGCCTCAGCATCCATGCTCAAAAAGTGGATTATAAAAACAACCTGATTTCTGTGAATCAGAAGCCCGTGGCCAAAGTCACCGTAGAAAAGCAAAATTTCGGGCTTACCAAGAACTTTAATCTTCTTTCACTGGATGGCCAAAAGCTTATCATTGCCGTTTTGGATACCGAATCGGCTTCAGATGCTTCAGACAATACCAGCATGTATTACCGTTTCACTTTTGTACCGACCAATAAGGTAGGAACTTTTAAACTTTCCACCCTCGGGGCAGAAAAAGCCTTCGCTAATCTCATCGGGAAAAGCAATATCATCGAAAATAATAGTTTAGTGGCCGATAAAGTCAATGAACTCATCGCCAGCAAAGGCGTTACCCCTAAACTAGCAGTCAGTTACACCCTGGTTTCGCGAAACCGCAACTGGCCGATAGAAATAAAAGATACCCGTAAAATAGAACAAGGTGGGGAGGAAATAGGATTCTTTCAGAATATGGGACAGCGAAACGGAATTGACACCTACCAGTATTTTCTGCCAACAGGAGTAGCAGTGGGCACCGTGAGCTTTGCCGGAGGCGAAAATGCACAGAATTTCGAGTTCTTTTCACACAAGGACAACCGGAAAATCAATATTGCCATTCCGCAGAAAGAACAAATTAAATTTTCTGCTTCCACCGTAGATCCCAACTTCCAGACCCTGAAAAGAATAACCGCCTGGCTGGTGGAAAAAAATTATTTATAAGATCCGGTAATTTGTAGATTAAATGCATTGAAATGCACCCTGCTTCAGCTGTTAAATTGCTACAAAATTTAGCAAATAGCCATCGGGATAACATTTTAATTCCTTATTTTTGAAAAAATTAATTATAAGAGATGAGTACAGCAGATGATAAAAAGAAGGCACTCGCACTAGTGCTGGATAAATTAGATAAAACCTACGGAAAAGGAACGGTGATGACCCTGGGAGACGCTTCGGTAGATGATTCCATAGAAGTAATTCCTTCCGGATCGCTGGGTCTGGACATTGCGCTGGGCGTGGGCGGTTATCCCAAAGGCCGGGTGATTGAAATCTACGGTCCCGAATCTTCCGGTAAAACCACCCTGACGCTGCACGCCATTGCAGAAGCTCAGAAACAAGGCGGGATTGCAGCATTTATAGATGCAGAGCATGCGTTTGACAGACATTATGCTTCCAAACTGGGGATTGATCTGGACAATTTAATCATTTCCCAACCGGACAATGGTGAGCAGGCACTGGAAATTGCCGACAATCTGATCCGCTCCGGAGCCATTGATATTGTGGTAATTGACTCTGTTGCGGCATTGACCCCCAAAGCAGAAATTGAAGGCGAGATGGGTGATTCCAAAATGGGACTTCATGCCAGACTGATGTCTCAGGCCCTCAGAAAGCTTACCGCCACCATTTCCAGAACCAAGTGTACGGTCATTTTCATCAACCAGCTGCGTGAGAAAATCGGGGTGATGTTCGGAAATCCGGAAACAACCACCGGTGGTAATGCCCTGAAGTTTTATGCATCGGTGAGAATTGACATCCGCAAGGCCAGTGCACCCATTAAGACCGGTGATGAGGCTGTAGGAAGCCGCGTGAAGGTGAAAATCGTAAAAAACAAAGTGGCACCACCGTTTAAAATGGCAGAGTTTGACATTATGTACGGCGAAGGCGTTTCCAAAGTTGGCGAAATTCTGGATCTTGCCGTAGAAACCGGAATCGTAAAGAAAAGCGGCTCATGGTTCAGCTATGAAGAAACCAAACTGGGACAAGGCCGGGATGCTGTGCGCGATATGCTTAAGGATAACCCCGAACTGGCAGAAGAGCTGGAAGCAAAAATCAAAGAAGAAATCAAGAACAAATAATTTTGTTGTTTAGAAAAATAAAGGCAGCTTCGGCTGTCTTTTATGTTTTAAAAATGCCATTTTGACACTTCCGTCAGCATGGTATTTTTTTTGAGAATTCAGTGTCAAATCCAAAAATAATTATCAAAATGACTAAAGGAAATATCAATGTTTCAGTGGAAAACATTTTCCCGCTGATTAAGAAGTTTCTGTACAGTGATCACGAAATTTTTCTGCGTGAACTGATCTCCAATGCCACGGATGCCACTCTGAAACTGAAGCATCTCACCAATATCGGAGAAGCCAAAACCGAATACGGCAATCCCCGGATTGAGGTTAAAATAGACCAAGAGAACAAAAAAATCCACATCAAAGACCAGGGAATCGGGATGACCGGTGCCGAAGTAGAAAAATACATCAACCAGGTAGCATTCTCGGGCGCCGAAGAGTTTCTGGAAAAATATAAAGATAGTGCCAAAGATGCAGGCATCATCGGACATTTCGGGCTGGGATTCTATTCTGCTTTCATGGTGGCAGAAAAAGTGGAAATCCTCACCAAATCCTATAAAGACGAACCGGCGGTACGCTGGACCTGCGATGGCAGCCCCGAGTTTACCCTGGAAGAAACCACCGATAAAACAGACCGCGGAACCGAAATCACGCTGCATATTGCCGAGGATTCCACCGAGTTTCTGGAAGAAAGCAGAATCCGCGAATTGCTGCTGAAGTACAATAAATTCATGCCGGTTCCCATACAGTTCGGAACCAGACAGGAAGTACTGCCATTACCGGAAGACGCACCGGAAGATGCGGTAGCAGAAACCAAAGAGGTAGAAAACATCATCAACAATCCCAATCCGGCGTGGACCAAAGCACCTGCTGACCTTAAAGATGAGGACTACCTGAATTTTTACCGGGAACTCTATCCTATGCAGTTCGAGGATCCGCTGTTCCACATTCACCTGAATGTAGATTATCCGTTTAACCTGACCGGGATTCTTTTCTTCCCGAAAATTGCCAATAATCTGAACATTGAAAAAGACAAAATTCAGCTGTATCAGAATCAGGTTTTTGTAACGGATGAAGTAAAAGGCATTGTTCCCGACTTCCTGATGTTGCTGAGAGGGGTTATAGACTCACCGGACATCCCGCTGAACGTGTCCCGCTCCTATTTGCAGGCCGATGGTGCGGTAAAGAAAATCTCTTCGTACATCACCAAAAAGGTGGCCGATAAAATGGCATCACTGATTAATGAAAACCGCGAAGACTACGAACAGAAATGGAACGACATTAAAATCGTCATTGAATACGGAATGATTTCCGAGGAAAAATTCTATGAAAAATCAGATAAATTTGCCTTGTACCCGACTGTGGACGGTAAATTCCGGCTGTGGAATGAGCTGATAGAAAAAATCCAGCCGAACCAGACCGACAAGGACGGCAACACCATTATTCTGTATGCGTCTGATGAACACGCCCAACACAGCTATGTACAAACCGCCAAAGATAAAGGATATGAAGTACTGCTGCTGGATTCACCACTAGTGCCGCACCTGATTCAGAAACTGGAAACCACCAAGGAGAAAATCCGTTTTGCGAGAGTAGATGCAGACCACATCAACAATCTGATTAAGAAAGACGAACCGGTGATTTCCAAACTGAACGAAACCGAAAAAGAAACATTGAAAAAGAGTGTGGAAGAAGGCATTTCTGACACTACCTTCACGGTACAACTGGAAGATCTGGACAGCGCTGAAGCTCCGTTCATCATCACACAGCCCGAGTTTATGCGTCGCATGAAAGATATGCAGGCTACAGGCGGTGGCGGAATGTTCGGCATGGGCGGTTTCCCCGAAATGTACAATCTGGTGGTCAATACCAACAGTTCACTGGCTGAAAAAATTCTAAAAACAGAGGATACGGGCGAGAAGACCGCACAGATTCAACATGCGCTGGATCTGGCCAAATTGTCTCAGAATCTGCTGAAGGGCAAAGAGCTTACGGCTTTCATTCAGCGGAGTTACGAAGGTTTATCAAAATAGAAACAGACTGCAATTTTATTGCTCCGGCGGAACCTTTGGTTCCGCCGGTTTTTTTGTACCGGACTTTTCGGCGGCGGCGAAGCCGCCGCCGAAACCCTAGATCTCATCCAGCGGATTCCAGAAAACCCTCCGGAAATCACAGACTTTCGTTCCTTCTACCGCAATGCCTTCGCGTTTCAGCTTCCGCACAAATTCTTCCAGACAACCGGCGGTGATATGACCCGTAGCATTGCACACCCGGTGTGCGGGGAAATCATCGTCATAGTCGCGTAACGCATTTCCCACATGGCGTGCATGATTGGGGTATCCCACAGCTTTTGCAACCGCGCCGTAACTGGTCATTCTGCCCGACGGAATCATACCGATAATCTCAAACACCTGCTTTTTAAACATGTCATTCATCAGTCAAAAATAAGAACTTTAAAATTCATCAGTCATGAACCACTCAGCCCACAAATTTAAGCAGGTTTGGAGCAGTTTAATTGCTTACCTTTGCAAAAATTAAAATAATGAACAAGCCCATTACTGAATTTATTGAAAAATACTACCTGCATTTTAATGCAGCGGCTTTGGTAGATGCAGCCAAAGGTTATGTAGCCCATCTGAACGACGGAGGAAAAATGATGATTACCCTGGCCGGAGCCATGTCTACCGCTGAACTGGGGAAAATTCTGGCAGAAATGATCCGTCAGGACAAAGTACAGTTCATTTCCTGCACAGGTGCTAATCTGGAGGAGGATCTGATGAATCTGGTGGCTCATGAACATTATGTACGGGTTCCCAATTACCGTGACCTGACTCCCGAGCAGGAATGGGCATTGCTGGAAAAAGGCCTGAACCGGGTGACCGACACCTGTATCCCGGAAGAGGAAGCGTTCAGAAAACTGCAGAAACACATCTACGAAATCTGGAAAGATGCAGAGGAAAAAGGAGAGCGCTATTTCCCGCACGAATATATGTACAAAATGTTACTCTCTGGTGTGCTGGAACAATATTACCAGATCCCGGAAGAAAATTCCTGGATGCTGGCCGCAGCCCAAAAGAACCTGCCGATTGTAGTACCGGGATGGGAAGATTCTACCATGGGAAATATCTTCGCCAGCTACTGCATCAAAGGGAATCTGAAACCTTCTACCATGAAATCCGGAATTGAGTATATGACGTATCTTGCCGACTGGTATCCGAAAAATTCGGGCGGTAAAGGCGTGGGATTCTTCCAGATAGGCGGCGGTATTGCCGGTGACTTCCCGATCTGTGTGGTACCGATGCTGTATCAGGATCTGGAGATGCATGACATCCCGTTCTGGTCTTATTTCTGCCAGATTTCTGATTCAACTACTTCTTACGGTTCCTATTCCGGGGCGGTACCGAATGAAAAAATCACCTGGGGAAAACTGGACATCAATACACCGAAATATATCGTTGAAAGTGATGCCACCATTTGCGCACCGCTTATTTTCTCTTATATTCTGGAAAATTCATAGCATTTTCAACCATAAAAAAGGCTGCCTCATTTCTGAAGCAGCCTTTTGTTTTTTAACCTTGCCAGGGTTGTACATTCACAATTTCCAGCTTGCGTTCTCCGTCGCGGAACGGCCAACTGATCACATCTCCTACTTTATACCCTACCACTGCAAGAGCGATATCAGATAAAATGGAGTGCTTGTTCTTTTTGGGCTTCGCCCGGTTAGAGGACACAAAGATGTACTCATTCTCCTCTTGGGTGTCGTGATCCTTCAGGGTTACCACACGATCTACAGTCACCACATCTTGTGGCAACTCCCTTCTCAGCACCTGCTTTGCCGTACGCAATTCTGCGGTAAGACGATTTTCTTCCGGAATGCTCACTTTTCTTCTTCTTAAGTGTTCTTTAATAGCATCATAAATTCCTGTGGTCACGATAATATGTTCTGACATAACGATATTTTTTATTTGAATGGTGGAAATACTTCCATCGCCCGCAGAAGAAATGACGACGCTGTGGTACATGATTTCTTTACGGAAGTATCCCGGTTAAATGGTTTTTTCAAGTAGAATGTCCCTGTTGCGAACGAAACAGGGCTTAGTGGACAAACTCCTTGGAGTTTTTCAAAAAAATATCACGATGCAGATACCACAGTGACTTCAATAGTCCGCGGATTCGTCTGTCATCTCTAAAATTCTGCATTTCAATCAATTATTTAGCCATTGACTTTCCTACAAATATACGAAATATTAAATGATTGGTCTGCCGGGGACATGTTTATATCCTGAATTTACGGTTTTGTTTCTTTTCCGAAAGATGTTTTTTGGTCTTCAGCCGCTTTTCAATCTGTGCGCGGGACGGCTTGGTGGCTTTCCGCGATTTGGGAATATACAAAGCCTGATTCACCAGCTCCAGTATTCTAGCGGAAGCAATTTTCCTGTTTTGCAACTGGGTGCGGCTTTCGGTAACCGTAAGCTGAAGAATTCCCCCGGCGTTGATTCTGTTTTTCAATTTTTCTGAAATCCGCAGTTTTTCATCTTCTGAAAAGAATGCAGAATCAGCCACCTTCCACATGACGGTGACGGCAGTTTCCACTTTATTCACATTTTGCCCGCCCGCGCCGGAAGAGCGGGAGGTTTTGTACGTAAGTTCGGAACTGAAATCTGTCATTGTATTCTTTATAAATCCCTTATAATGTTCCGCAATGCATTCCGGTTCACTTTACCATTGGGGGTGCGGGGAATTTCTTTGACAAAGATAATCTCTTTCGGATGATGAAAAGACTTTTCGAAGGGAACCGTTTTCAGTTTTTCCCGGATTTCATCTTCAGAAAAATAAAATCCCTCTATCACCAACACCAGTTTATGCCCCAAAACCTCATCATCTGCTCCTATAAATAACGCTTCTCCCGGAATCTTTTGCCTGACCAGTGCCTCCAGTTGCTCGGGGAATATTTTTGCCCCACCGGAGTTAATGATGTGGTCTGTTCTGCCCAGAAAGCGGAACTGCTTTTCATTCCTGAGTTCTACCAGATCATTGGTCAATAATACTTCCGGATTCAGTTGCGGCGCGTTAATCTTCAGGCATCCCCTTTCATCCAGGCCAATTTCTATGCCCTCAAAAACTGTAAAGTAGTCTTGGCGATTCGGATAAATTTCTTTCAAACCGATATGCGACAGCGTTTCGCTCATGCCATAGGTTTCAAAAATACGCTGCGCGGGATTGCGGCATCCGGACTGCTGTTCAATTCTGGCAATCAGACTTTCTAAGACCTGTGCACCCCCAATGATCAGATTTTTAATCAGGTGCAGTTGTTCCAGCGAGTGCTCAACCTGCAGCGGAGTCATGGCACAAAAATCAATCTCGTCCTGCAGACCTTCCAGTGGTTGTAGAGACGGGTGACGAACGTGCAGCATCAGATTTCGCTCCATTGCGCGCACCACCATCATTTTGCCGGAGATATATTCTACGGGCAGGCACAGCAATGCGGTGTTGCCGGGGTTCAGACCCAGGAAATCACAAGTCATGCGGGCCGAATGTTTCATTTTTTCTTTTTCAATCTGAAAGATTTTCGGGACACCCGTAGAGCCGGAAGTCTGCACGGATACGGTTTTTCCCGGGGAATGCCACTCTTCGATAAATTGATACACCTTTTGCCCGAAAACATCCTTGGGCTGTAAATTATTCATATTGAGATTCTTAAAATCAATCCGCATGGTACCGCATATTTTAAAGTATAAATTTATCAATTTTTTCAGTGATAATCTTTGCTTTATTCGAAAAATGTATTAAATTTGCACCACTTAAACGGACAGACCCATGGTGTAATTGGCAACACACCTGATTTTGGTTCAGTCATTCGGGGTTCGAGTCCCTGTGGGTCTACAAACAAGTACTGTTAATCAGTGTTTTACGATTATTAGGGACTAAATCAGGGACTAACGTCCCTGATTTTTTTTCTTTTAAAAGTTTTTAGACCTAAACTATGACAATTACCTTCGAGCTGCAGTTCTAAAATCATGTTCGGTATTTAAGTAATTGTTTTTTGCTCGATCATTGTCTATTTGCTTTCTAAAATTTTTATTGTCAACAGAAACACTTGTCGGAAAAAGGACTTCATTTTCAATCTTTCTCTCTTTCACATAATCGACATCCTCATTCAATTTCATTCGCACTTTCTTTTCTTCTTCATATTGCTCAATTAAAGCAATCTCCGTAAGTGGCAATGCGTCCAATTTCTCATCTATTTTGGATATATTCTCTGCGGTTGCTTGAGTTCTCACGCGGGCAGACGAACTTTTATCTGCAACGCTTTGGCTTTAGGAATTCCACCGCAGGTCGTGATGAAGTGGACTGGTCACAGTGATTATGCTGCGATGAAGCCCTATATTGATATTGCAGATCAAACAAAAATAAATGCTATGGCAAAGTTTAATATGTTGTAAACCCTAACTTTTTTAAGGAAGTAGTTTAGCTTCTAAAATAATTCCCTATCTTTGTGCTGTTTACTTACAATGGTCGGAAATTTTAAAATACTGTTGCTTTCCCTTACACTCGCGTTATTTCTGGCGCCAGGGATTTCTCAGGCTTGCAGTAAAAAGGAGAAGCAGGTTATTAAAACCGCGACCAATTCGCAAACTTTCATAAAACAGTCATTCGCACAGATACAGCCGTCTTGCGACAGCGGCGATTGCAAAGAAGAATGCTGTCACCCAAAATCACACAATTGTCAAACCGATGGATGCTCAGGAAATTGCAGCGGTAACCTTTGCAGCACTGCTCAGTATACCATTCTAGCAGACAGCAAATTTTTAGAGGATTCTAAAAACGAAGCGTCCGGTTACGATGACAAAAATTCTAATTTCTTTTATCAGAATCCCCATTACTCCGGTGGATTCCATACCATTTGGGAACCGCCCAAAATAGGTTAAGATCTTCTTTTACAGCCCGAATTGTGTCTGGTCGTGAAGTGTTTATGACACTTTTCGCAGATTATTTAGCGGTGCTGAATGTCCCTTCGAACTTCCACTTCTCGTTTAAGTAATCTTTTAGAAAAGAATGTTCTTTAAAGAACAACTTGAAGATCAGGATTTTCGTACACAGTCTCTCAAGACGGAGGCTCAAAATTAACCTTTAACGATAATTTAATGAAGAATATTCTTTTAGGAATACTGGCTTTTGTAGCAGTGTTCCTCGTTTCCTGCACCAATTCAAAAGCAGAAACTACCCAAATTACCAATGCACAGTTCAAGACCGGCGATATTGTCCCCCACGACCAGGTCTGTATGGTAAACAACGCCTACATGGGCAAAAAGCAGCTCGAAGTAAAGCATGACGGCAAAACCTACTACGGTTGCTGTGAAAACTGCAAACTCAGAATCCCACAGGAAGAAAATGCCCGCATGGCGTATGATCCGATATCTCATCAACTCATCGATAAAGCAACCGCAATTATTGCAATCTCTGATAAAAATGATAATGTCGTGTACTTCGAAAATAAAGCAAACTACGAAGCCTTTTTTAATAATAAATAACCTTTAAACTTATAAAATAATGAAAACAATACTATTCAGCCTTTTGGCAATCTGCACTTTTGCACTCTCTTCCTGTAAAGAAAACAAAGAACAGAAAAAATCCACTGAAACATCAATGCAGCATGATATGAGCACGATGTCGGACAGTTCAGCGATGGACAGTATGGCAATGGATGCTAAGGTAACCGTGACCGCCGCCAAAAAAACTACCGCTGACCTTACGGAGCTTTATTCTCATTACACCCACCTTACTTTCGCGTTGTCCGGTGATGATGATAAAGAAGCGGTGAGTGCGGCCAAAGGGATCCTCGCTTCTTTTCCCAAAATAGACAAAAACGGTTTTTCTGCTGAACAGAAAAAAGAATTTGCTGATCTCGAATCAAGCATCAGTGAACACGCCGAGCACATTGCAGATAACGCCGGAAAGATTGATCATCAGCGCGAACATCTGGATTTAATGAGTGCAGATTTTTACGACCTGCTGAAAGATTTCGGAACTCCAAAACCGGTGTACAAAGTATTTTGTCCAATGTATAACGATAACAAAGGCGCTTTTTGGCTTAGCGATTCACGTGAGGTGAAGAATCCTTATTACGGCAAAGAAATGCTTTCATGTGGCGAGGTTCAGGAAGAAATTAAGTAAAACCGTACAGAACCATGATTCAAAATTTAATCAAACTGTCCCTCCGCAACAGGTATTTCGTTTTGCTGATAGCAATCGGCCTTTTTATCTGGGGTATTTTTGCGGTAAGGGACAATCCCATCGATGCAATTCCGGATCTGAGTGAGAACCAGGTCATCGTTTTTACGGAGTGGATGGGCAGAAGTCCCCAGATTATTGAAGATCAGGTGACTTTCCCGCTGGTCAGCAACCTTCAGGGCATTCCGAAAATCAAAAATATCCGGGCTTCCTCTATGTTTGGGATGAGTTTCGTGTATGTCATTTTCGAAGATAATGTGGACATATATTGGGCCAGAACCAGGGTAATGGAACGGCTCAATTATGCGCAGCGCTTACTCCCGCAGGATGTTACCCCTACTCTCGGACCGGATGGCACCGGTGTAGGTCACGTCTTCTGGTATCATTTCGATGCACCCAAAATGGATCTGGGAGACCAGCGCGCCCTCCAGGACTGGTATGTGAAGTTTGCGCTTCAAACGGTTCCAGGTGTGGCGGAAGTGGCCTCCTTTGGTGGCTTCGAAAAACAGTACCAACTCATTGTAGATCCTGTAAAACTCCAGTACTATAACGTATCCCTCATGGATGTGATGAACAAAGTGAAAGCCAACAATAATGATGTGGGCGGACGTAAATTTGAAATGGCTGATATGGCCTATATCATTCGCGGTCTTGGTTACATCAAGAACGTAGCCGATATTGAAGAAATTGCTTTGGGAAATTACAACGGTATTCCCGTGCGGGTCAAAGATATTGGCTCTGTGCAGATGGGTGGCGATCTGCGTCTGGGTATTTTTGATGCAGACGGTGAAGGCGAAGTTGTGGGCGGTATCGTAGTGGCACGGTATGGCGAAAATGCAGATAAGGTCATCAACGATGTGAAAGAGAAAATGAAGGACGTGGAAAAAGGTCTCCCTGAAGGCGTCACCTTCAAGACATCGTACGACCGCAGTACTCTTATTGAAGGGGCAATAGACAATATCAAAACCAAGCTGATCGAAGAGATTATCGTGGTCGCCATCATTGTTATTCTGTTCCTCTTTCACTGGCGAAGTGCATTCAGTATCATTATTCAGATTCCGGTCACCATTGCCATCAGCTTTATTCTGCTAAATGCGTTTGGACTTTCATCCAATATCATGTCGCTTACCGGAATTGCACTGGCAATCGGGGTGATTGTAGATAACGGAATTATCATGTCTGAAAATGCGTATAAAAATCTCTCCGATTGGCAGAACCATCAACAAAATAAAAACCCCTAACAATGAAAACCAACTGGTTAAAAAATATATTCAGAAAGAAAGATAAGGAGAAAGACAGTTACGTTAAAATTCCCGAAGATATTCGGATGAAGATTATCGAAAAATCATCCTTACAGGTATCCAGAGGGGTCTTTTTCTCTACGGTGATTATCGTGGTTTCCTTTCTCCCCGTATTTATGTTGACAGGTCAGGAAGGTAAACTTTTTCACCCGCTGGCGTACACCAAAACCTTTATACTGATCGTTGATGCGATCCTGGTACTTACCCTTGCGCCGGTACTTATCTCCTTTTTTATGAAGGGAAAGTTTAAAGACGATAATAAAAACCCAATAAATCGGGGCTTGGAACGGGTGTACGAACCCATCATTCGCTGGTGCATGGAATGGAAAAAAACAACGCTTGGCATTAATATTCTTGCTCTTTTGGTCAGCATCCCTTTAATTATGAATCTGGGACGCGAGTTTATGCCACCTTTGGATGAAGGATCTTTGCTCTTTATGCCGGTCACTTTGCCTGATATTTCGAACTCCGAAGCTAAAAGATTACTGCAGGTGCAGGATAAAATCATTAAAGGAGTTCCGGAGGTGGATCATGTCCTCGGAAAAGCCGGAAGAGCAAACACGGCGACAGATAATTCACCCATCTCCATGATTGAAACCATTATTCTGTTGAAACCTCAGGACGAATGGCGCGACGGCCTTACAAAAGACGATCTTATTAATGAATTGAATGCCAAACTGCAGATTCCCGGCGTAACCAATGGCTGGACCATGCCGATTTCCAACCGGATCAATATGCTTTCAACAGGGATTAGAACGGATGTGGGCGTAAAAGTGTACGGACAGAACCTGGACAGTATCGCGGTCCTTTCCGAAAAAATAAAAAAGGAACTCACCGGTATTGAAGGAATAAAAGACATGTACGTAGAACCCATTACCGGCGGAAAATATGTGGATATTGAAGTGAAACGCGAAGAAATAGGAAGATACGGCCTAAGTGTGGATGATGTAAATGCCGTCGTGGAAAGTGCGCTCGGCGGAATGAAACTCACCACCACCGTGGAAGGCCGACAGCGCTTTTCGGTAAATGCCAGATACGGCCAGGATTTCAGAAATAATTTGGAATCTCTGAGAAGATTGCCCATGCAGACGATGGAATTTGGTTCCATTCCGCTAAGTGCAGTGGCTGACATTCGTCTTACAGAAGGACCACCAATGATCAATTCTGAAAATGCAATGTTGCGTGGAACTGTTCTATTCAACGTACGCGACCGGGATTTAGGCAGTACCGTAGAAGAAGCCCAGGCAAAACTCAATAACATGGTGAACAAAATGCCAAAAGGTTATTTCGTGGAATGGAGCGGTCAGTACGAAAACCTGATTCGCGGAGAGCAGACTTTAAAAATGATTATGCCCCTCGTATTAATCGTGATCTTTCTTTCCATGTACTTTGCATTCAATTCTTACCGTGAAGCTTTCTTTAATCTCATCAGTATTCCTTTTGCCTTAATCGGCGGCGTATTCATGATTTCGCTTTGGGGTGTTAATCTCTCCGTAGCCGTTGCAGTCGGCTTTATTGCACTGTTCGGACTTGCGGTAGAAACCGGAATTGTGATGGTCATTTACCTGAACGATGCCATGATTCAGCTTATTGCCAAAAATGGAAACTCACGGGAGACCATTACCAATGAAGAACTTCGTGAATATGTAATCAATGGTGCAGCCAAAAGATTAAGACCTAAAATTATGACCGTGTGTGTCACCCTCTTCGGACTTGTACCCATCCTTTGGAGCCACGGCGTGGGAAGTGATATGATGAAACCAATCGTATTACCCATGGTCGGTGGCGTTTTTACTTCGGCAATTCACATCCTTTTGGTAACACCTGTTATCTTTTATATGCAGAAAGAGTGGGAACTGAACAAACTGGGGAAAATCGACGTCCTCGACGCTTCCCATTAATCCTTAAATGATTACAAAATGAAAAAATTAATAATAACAGGAGTACTTACCTTGCTTTATACCGCCACTTTTGCTCAGCAAATGTCCCTGCCCGCTGTAATGGACAGTATTGCAGCCAAACATCCGGTGGTAAAAATGTACAATGCAGAAATCCGGTCAATGGATGCTGCAGCCAAAGGCGCAAGAAGCTGGATGCCGCCCACAGTGGGTGCCGGTTTCTTCATGACGCCTTATAATGCAAAACTCTGGCAGCGGGATGGCGAAATGCTCGGCATGGGTTCCGTGGCTGTATCTGTGGAGCAGATGTTTCCCAATAAACAAAAACTCGATGCCAACGAAAAGCTGATGAAGGCAATGTCTTCCGTAGAAAAAGAAAAGCTTTATGCGGCCCTCAATGAAAACTTTCAGGATGCGAAAAAACTGTATTACAGTTCAATCGTCCTGGATAAAAAGCTGAAGGTCGTAAAGGAAAACGAAAAGATGCTGGATTTCATGATCAGAAACGCCGAGATCCGGTACAAAAACGGACTCGGTAAAATATCAGCCTATTACAAAGCGAAAGCCGCCCTCGGAAGCTCCAAAAACATGCAGCTCATGTACGAGAATGACCTCCGCGTCAACCGGATCCGGTTGAATGCCCTCATGGGAAGAGACCCGCTCGCGCCACTGGAGATTGAACCGGAATACAACCTGAATGATTATTCTCTCGAGACTTTTGGTCAGGATCTATTTTATCAGAACAGAAGTGATCTCCGCGGCATCGACCGGGAAATCAATATTGCCAAACTCAAACAGGATCTGGAAAAGCAGAATCTAAAGCCGGAATTTGGCGTAAAGTTCGAAAACATGTTTGGTTTTGGTGGCCAGCCCATGCAGTTTTCTCTGATGCTAATGGCAAAACTGCCTTTCGTATCCTGGGCTTCAGGCATGAATAAAGCCAATATTGAAAGCCTGAAACTGAAAGAAGAAGCCTTGCAGGCACAGAAAGAAATGATGGTGAACGAATACAGCGGAATGGCCTACGGAATGCGCAATGAACTGGACCTGAATAAAAATCAGCTGAAACTCTATGAAGACACCATTATTCCGGCCTTAAAAAACAACTACAAATCCATGCAGTTGGGCTATGAGCAGAATACGGAAGAACTCTTCATGTTATATGACGCATGGGAACAGCTGAATATGACCCAATTGGAATATTTCGAGATCCTGACCAAAGCACTGCAGACGCAAACTGAAATTGACCGCTTAATTGAAAGAAGATGAGAAAAATTATAATATTCACTATGCTTTTATTTGGTTTGACGGCGTGTGACAAAGTTAAGTTCTGGGAAGATAAGCACTCGGCAGAAGCTGCAATGCATACTTATACCTGTCCGATGCACCCGGAAGTGATTTCAGACAAACCCGGCAAATGTCCCAAATGTGGGATGGATTTGGTCCTGAAAGATGCCCCTGAAAAAAAGGAAGAGGGGATTAAACTCGACGATCTGCTGAAACCAACCAATGAATTTGTAGTGTCGGAACAGCCCGTAATAAAAGTAAAAAGAGAAAACATACCCACCACGGTTGATGCTTTAGGGACGGTAGAATACGATACTCGACAGATTGGCAGTATTTCCTCACGCGTTGCGGGCCGTATCGAGAAACTCTATGTGCGGTATAAATACCAGAAAGTGTCGAAAGGGCAGCGTATTTTAGATATATACAGCCCGGAACTTTTAACCGCACAGCAAAACCTGCTCTTCGTTATTAAAAATGACCGCTCAAACAAAACAATGATCGATGCTTCACGCCAGAAACTCCTTCTTTTGGGAATGCCGGCTTCACAGATTCAGAAAGTCATCCAGCGAGGGAAACCTGATCTCACAGTTCCGGTTTTCAGCAATTACAGCGGACATATTCAGCAGGCAGGATCGGCCGGAAGCATGGGGTCATCACCACAATCTGCACCCGCAATGGCTTCAAATACGGCAGCCACCGCTGAACTACCCCTAAAAGAGGGAATGTATCTCCAGAAAGGACAGAATATTTTCAGTGTCTACAATCCCAACAGAACCTGGGCCCTGATCAATATTTTCTCTGAAGACATTGCACTGGTCAGCAAAGGACAGTCAGTCATGATCATCCCGGAAGCCAATCCTGAAAATCGCTTCAAAGGAATCATCGGTTTTATTGAACCCTTTTTCAGGCAGGGCAGCAAAACCGTAACGGCGCGCGTCTATTTTGATAATTCCACCGCAAAAATTCCTGTCGGAAGTCAGGTTAAAGCGGAGATTATGAGTCACAACAGAATGGCAGATTGGCTGCCGAAATCAGCGGTGGTTTCTTTGGGGATTGATAAAATCGCGTTCAAAAAAGTAGAAGGCGGTTTTATTGCCCACAAGGTTGTTACCGGCGCGGTGGTAGGCGATAAAATTCAGATCGTCAGTGGTTTGCTTCCTGAAGATGGAGTTGCCGAAAATGCACAGTACCTGATGGACAGCGAAAGTTTCATAAAAATTAACAGATAAAAATTGATAAGATGAAATTCAATATTTTAATGCTGGCCTTGCTGGTTTTTCTTTACTCCTGTAAAAAGGAGGAAGATCCGCATGCCGGCCACGATATCTACTACACCTGTTCCATGCACCCACAGGTGGTATCTGACAAACCGGGAAAATGTCCTATTTGTCACATGGATTTGGTGCCTGTCGAGAAGAAAAAGAATGCTGATCCTAACGAAATTATTTTGAATGACGAGCAGGTTAAACTTGGGAATATCAAAACAGTCGCGCTATCTGATGGGTCGATGGCTGATAAACTTACGCTGACCGGAACACTCAATTTTAATCAGTACCAGATGCAGGCAGTAAGTTCCAGAGTCATGGGCAGAGTTGAACGGTTGTATTATAAAAACATTGGCGATTTTGTTCCGAAGGGGGCGCCGTTGGTCGATATTTACAGTGAAGAACTCAATAATGCAAAGCAGGAATATCTGCTGGCGCTGGAAAGACGCAGGCTGTTTGTCGGCAATACTTCCATTGATTTTGATCAGTTGCTCCAAAGTTCCCGCAACAAGCTTTATTTATGGGGAATGTCCGAAAGCCAGATCAAACAGCTGGAAAGATCAGGAAAAGCCACGCCAACCACTACCGTGTTCAGCAATGCAGCCGGTTACATCACCGATCTGAGCATTGCCGAAGGCGATTATCTTGCCGAAGGTGGCACCATCGTGAATCTGGCAGATCTTTCATCGCTTTGGGCAGAGGCGCAGGTGTATTCTTCCCAAATGGCTCTCCTTCAGAAAGACAGCAAGGTCACCGTATATATTCCCGATCTGGATAATTTGAAGATTAATGGGAAGATTGATTTTACAAATCCGGAAATCAGCGCTTCAAGCAGGATAAATCTGGTCCGCGTTTCCGTCCCCAACCAAGGAAATCTGCTGAAACCCGGTATGCCGGTATATGTTCTTGTGGAAAACAAATCCCGCGATGGCCTTTCAATGCCTGTGGATGCGGTAATCAGGGATGGTAAATCCTCCACGGTCTGGGTGAAAACCGCGAAGAATACCTTCGTAAACAGAATGGTGGAAACGGGTCTGGAATATGAAGACAGAATCGAAATCACCTCCGGAATTAAAGCGGGAGACGAAGTGGTTGTTTCCGGAGCCTACCTACTGAACAGTGAATACATTTTCAAGAAAGGGGTTGATCCCATGGCGGGTCACGATATGAGCACAATGTAATATGAGAAAATTGAATATGATAGGCTGGCTGGCGGTGCTAGTGGTGGCTATTGTTTTAGTCATTCAGTTCATACCGGTGGAGCGTAATGTCTCCACCGTTCCGCCAGGTCAAAGTTTTGAAAGAACCCAAAAGGTGCCCGCCAACGTGGCTGCAATCCTTAAAGTTTCCTGCTATGACTGTCATTCCAATAATACCAGCTATCCCTGGTATTCGGAATTGCAGCCGGGAGCATATTTTATGGCTCAGCATATTAAAGAAGGCAAAGAAGAACTCAATTTTGATGAGTTCAATGACTATTCAAAAAGACGGAAGAAAGCAAAAATAAAAAGCATCATCAGTCAGATTGAAAAAGACCAAATGCCTTTAAAATCTTATCTTTTACTTCATCATGATGCAGACTTAACCCCAGAACAACAAAAAGTCCTGATGCAGTTTTTTCAGTCAGAACTTGAACTTTAAAACATGAAATCTTCAAAAGTGAAAATAAAACCTTAAAATCAATATGAAAACAGACAAAAAATTAATCAGCACAGGTCTACTGGCTGCCTTCACCGCCTCATTATGTTGCGTTACACCATTATTAGCCTTCATTGCAGGAACAAGCGGCCTTGCTGCAAGTTTTTCATGGCTCGAACCTTTACGGCCATATTTAATCGCGTTAACGGTTTTCGTTCTTGGTTTTGCCTGGTATCTTAAATTAAAACCTAAAAAACAATTGGACTGTAGCTGTGAGAATGATGAGAAAATACCGTTCACGCAGTCGAAAATGTTTTTGGGGATAGTTACCCTATTTGCCGTCTTGATGCTTGCTTTCCCCTATTATTCAGCTGTTTTCTATCCAAAAACAGAAAAGCAGATTATAATTGTAGACCAATCTAATATCCGGGAAATAGAATTTACAATTAGCGGAATGACCTGCGCAAGTTGTGGGGAACACGTCAATAGCGAAATAAATAAACTGGCGGGAATTATAAGTTCAGACGCTTCGTACGAAAACAAAAATGCAGTTGTGAAATTTGATGATTCAAAAACAAATATTGATGAAATCGAAAACGCCATAAACGGTACCGGATATGTAGTAACCGACAAAAAAGAATATCAATTGAAAACCATTGGTCGTGAAAAACCATAATAAATAATTAACAGATGAATACAATCAAATTACAGTCAATCATCACCTGCCCAAATTGTGGGCACAGGAAAGAGGAAACAATGCCTACAGATTCCTGCCAATATTTCTACGAATGCGAAAAATGCAAAACCGTTTTAAAACCAAAACAGGGCGATTGCTGTGTGTATTGCAGCTACGGGACAGTGCCGTGCCCCCCCGTTCAGCAGGACAAAAAATGTTGTTAAAAGTCTTTACGTTTAACTAAATTAAAAAAAACATTTCAATGAACAATTCAAAGCACAGCCACAAAGTTTCTCCGGACCATAGCGCTTCGGGGAAAACTCATTCCGCACACGATATGGATTCAGAACAAAAAAATGGACAAATGGATCACGGCGGCGCGTACAAAAAGTTATTTTGGATGCTTCTGATTTCCTTTATTTCAATGTTTATACTAATGTATGCGATGGTGGACAAGCTGGCTAACGTAATTCCAAACATAAACCAGTTATATATGGCAGGCCTGATGGCTTCTCCTATGTTAATCATCGAACTGCTGTTAATGGGGAAGATGTATCCCAACAAAAAACTCAATAAAATTCTTATGGGCCTCGGAGTGCTGATGATGGTGCTGTTTTGGTCCGGGATCCGGCAGCAGACAGCCGTGGGAGATGTCCAGTTTCTAAAGTCCATGATTCCACACCATGCAGGGGCTATTCTTATGGTCGAAGAAAGTAATCTGGTCGATCCGGAAGTGAGAAAGTTGGGCGAGGAAATTATCAAAGCACAGGAGGAAGAAATTGCCGTCATGAGGGCGAAAATTAAGGAACTTCAAACCCGGAAGTAATCTCAAATAGCAGAATTTAACGCAAAAAAATTGAATTATGAAAAAATACACCTGTCCCATGCATCCCCAGATATTGAAGGACGAACCGGGGAAATGTCCACTTTGCGGAATGAACTTAATTCCCTTGGGAGGAACCGCCCGACCTGAAAAAGACGAACACAGCCATCATCATCAGAATCATGGCCATCACTCAGAATCTGATAGTTCGGCGGCGGGATTTGACAAACATGCAGGTCATCATACTCCGGATTTTCTAAAAAGATTCTGGATCTCTTTGGCACTTACCGTTCCGGTCCTTCTGCTTTCTCATATGATTCAGCAGTGGCTCGGTTTCACAATTGCTTTTAACGGTGATAAATATGTACTTCTGGTTTTGGGAAGCATTATTTATTTCTACGGTGGGATGCCTTTCTTCAAAGGATTTTTCGGCGAAGTGAAGGCCGGCGCCATTGGAATGATGACGCTCGTTGCTTTGGCAATTACTGTAGCTTATGTCTATTCCGTTGCAGTCGTATTCGGGCTGCCGGGCATGGATTTCTTCTGGGAACTTGCCACCTTAATTGTGATCATGCTTCTTGGGCACTGGCTCGAGATGCGTTCGCAGATGGCTGCTTCAAAAGCGTTGCAATCTCTAGTTGCCTTACTACCAAATGACGTAACCGTCGAGCAGAACGGAAGTCCGGTTAAAATAAAACTGGAACAGCTGAAAAACGGAGATACTGTAATCATAAGACCGGGCGAAAAAGTCGCCGCCGACGGTCTGATTGTCGAGGGCAGTTCCTATTTAAATGAAAGCATGCTGACCGGAGAAAGTGTTCCTGTAAGAAAAGAGTCCGGTGGAAAGGTTATCGCAGGGTCTATCAATGGAGACGGGGCTTTAAAGATAAAAGCAACAGGGGTTGGGAAGGATTCGTACCTCAATAAGGTCATTAATTTGGTTCAGGATGCGCAGGCAGCAAAGTCGAACACTCAGAATCTGGCGGATAAAGTAGCCAAATGGCTTACTATAGTAGCAATTGTGGTGGGAGTAGGAACTTTCGCTTACTGGTACATCACCATGGGAGATTTGGCTTTTGCTCTGGAACGGATGGTAACGGTAATGGTAACGGCCTGCCCTCATGCTTTAGGAGTGGCAATCCCTCTGGTGGTGGCCATTTCCACTACACTTTCAGCGACAAATGGTTTACTCATCAGAAACCGCACGGCTTTTGAAACCACCAGAAAATTATCGACCATTATTTTCGATAAAACCGGCACCCTTACGAAAGGTTCCCACACTGTGCAGAAAATCATTCCTCTAACGGAACACTATTCGGAAAACGATTTACTCCAGTATGCAGCAGCAGTGCAGCAGAACTCCGAACATCACATTGCAAAAGGAATCATGCAGACCCTTTCCGAGAAAAAACTGGAGCTATGGAAGTCAGACAATTTCCGCTACATGCAGGGAATTGGAGTGACAGGAATCGTAAACGGTAAATCGGTTGTCGCGGCTGGTCCTAATTATTTTGTTAAAAACAATAAACAGGTACCTGCCATTCCGGAAGAAATCAACCAGGATGCAGAAACAGTGAACTTTATTCTGATTGATGACGTGCCCGTGGGTATTGTTTCTTTAGCAGATACCATTCGCGAAGGCGCAAAAGAAGCTATTGACCAACTTCGAAGCATGAACATTAAATCATTCCTGCTTACAGGTGATAACGAAAAGGTAGCGGCGGCGGTATCAAAGCAGTTAGGAATGGACGGATATTTGGCAAATGTACTTCCGCACCACAAACAGGAAAAAGTAAAAGAATTTCAGGATAAAGGAGAAATCGTTGCCATGACAGGAGACGGCGTAAATGATGCACCGGCTTTGGCAGCAGCAGATGTAGGCATTGCAGTTGGCAGCGGAACTGATGTTGCTGCCGAAACCGCAGATATTATTCTGGTCAATAGTGACCCTCGAGACGTGGTGAAAATGATAGATTTTGGAAAGAAAACCTACAACAAGATGATCCAGAATCTCGTATGGGCAGTGGGCTATAACGTCGTGGCTATTCCACTTGCTGCGGGTGTTCTGTATCCCACATTTGTCCTGAGTCCCGCCATGGGCGCAGTGCTGATGAGTGTCAGTACCATCGTGGTCGCACTTAATGCAAGTTTGTTAAAAATTAAATAATCACAAGATGAAATATATATTTTCGCTCTTTCTATTTATGGCAATGTCCATAAACAGTTATTCACAGAGCACCAAAACCGTGTACACCTGCCCGATGCATCCGCAGGTCGTGAAATCAGCACCCGGTAACTGCCCCATTTGCGGTATGACCTTGGTGAAGAAAACCGTTACTGAGAAAAAAACGGCGGCCAAATCCGCGCCCGCTCCTAAAAAGGCCACCGTAGTTAAAAAAACTACGGGTAAGAAACCTGAAATTACCGCTGCAAAAACAAAGACGGTAACGGAAGTTAAAAAACCGGTGATGCCAAAGACTAAAGCAGTACCGAAAGACCCAGCGAGCATCAAAACGCCCGAACATTCAACACCTGCTCCGCATCAGCATGAAGCAGCGCAAAAGATGTACACTTGTCCGATGCACCCCGAGGTGGTTTCGGACAAACCCGGAAAGTGTCCCAAGTGCGGTATGAATCTGGTCCCTCAGAAGGAAAGCGGCCGGCATCAGTCTACCGGCAAAACCCCGGAACATCAAACTTCAGATGCGCATCAGCATGAAGAAGCGCAAAAGATGTACACCTGCCCGATGCATCCCGAGGTGATATCGGACAAACCCGGACAGTGTCCGAAATGCGGAATGAATCTGGTCCTTCAAGAAAAAAAAGAAGATCATTCTGCACACGGAAGTACCCAAATGGATGGTGAACACAAAATGGTGATGCCGATGCCTGAAAAAAACCTGAAAGGAGGGCGCAAAGTGACGTATCATCTTTATGTAAAAGATACACTCGTGAATTTTGCGGGTAAGGAGAAAAGAGCCATAGCGGTAAACGGTCAGATTCCGATGCCAAAGCTGGAGTTTTATGAAGGAGATACGGCAGAAGTTATTGTCCATAATTTAATGGACGAAGAAACTTCTCTGCACTGGCACGGTCTTCATCTTCCAAATAAAGAAGATGGGGTTCCCTGGCTTACCCAGAAACCCATTCCACCACATTCAACCTACACGTATTCGTTTCCGATCATCCAAAACGGAACCCACTGGTATCACTCACATACTGGCCTGCAGGAGCAGATTGGAATGTATGGGATGATGATTCTGAAAAAACGTCCCGAAGATCCTACTTTCCGGCCGGGGATTGATGATTTGCCCACAGAGCACCTTATCCTGAGCGAGTGGACAAACCTGAACCCCAACAACGTCCAGCGGATGCTCCACAATGCGAACGACTGGTTTGCTATTAAAAAAGGCAGTACTCAAAGTTATGCCGAAGCCATTAAAGAAGGCCACTTTAAAACAAAACTCACCAACGAGTGGAAGCGGATGCTGGCCATGGACGTGAGCGACGTGTATTATGATGCATTCCTGATTAACGGTAAAATCGAAAGTCAACTCTCCCGATATAAAGCCGGTGATAAAGTTCGGCTTCAAATCGCCAACGGTGGTGCTTCCTCCTATTTCTGGCTCAATTATGCCGGAGGAAAAATAAAAGTAGTGGCCAGTGATGGATTGGATATTGAACCGGTCGAAGTGGATCGCCTGATCCTGGCGGTTTCCGAAACAGTGGATATCGTAGTGGAAATTCCTGAAAGAAACACCTCCTACGAGCTCCTTGTTACGCCCGAAGACCGCACAAAATCGGCTTCCGTTTACATTGGCGAAGGAATTAAAAAAGCCCAGGCACCATTACCCAAACTCAAATATTTTGAAGGAATGAGGATGATGAATGACATGATGAAGATGAACGGTGACATGAAGGATATGGGCATGGAGATGAGTTACCAGACTATGGATATGAATCAGGTGATGTACCCTGAGATTATTGCTGAAAATAATGAAGCAATGCCAATGGACAAGATGGACAACAATGATGCGGAAATGGATCATTCAAAGCACCAGATGCCTGCGTCAGGGATTACGACATTGAATTACGGAATGATGAAGTCGCCCTATGACACTTCACTCCCGAAAGACAGTCCCGTGCGCGAGCTCAAGTTTACCCTTACGGGAAACATGAACCGCTACGTTTGGAGCATGGACGATAGAGTCCTGGCAGAATCGGACAAAATATTGGTGAAGAAAGGGGAAATTCTCCGCATTACCCTTTTCAATAACTCAATGATGCGTCACCCGATGCACCTGCACGGATTTGATTTCCGCGTACTCAACAAAAATGGTGTTCAGGCACCCCTCAAAAATGTGTTGGATGTTATGCCCATGGAAACCAATGTCATAGAATTTGAAGCAAAAACGGATGGGGACTGGTTCTTCCACTGTCACATCCTCTATCACATGATGGCGGGTATGAACAGGGTGCTTGCTGTGGGGGATTATCAGAATCCTCTGTTGCCGGATAAAGCATCGGCTTATAAAAAGCTGCAGCGTGAGAGCAATATGTGGCACCTTATGGCCGAAAACGATTTTGCTACTAATGGTAACGACGGGATGGCGAGGATCTCAAATGCCCGCTGGGAATTGGGAACAGAATGGCGTTTAGGTTACAATCCCCATCACGGCTACGAGGTGGAAACCCAACTCGGCAGGTATGTGGACCGTATGCAGTGGCTGAAACCATTTATCGGATTTAACTATCATTATAGAAAGATTGACAGGAATAATATTGAAAAAAACCTTTTTGGACAGGCATCTACTAAAGATGAAAGAAAAACTTTCAGCGCTGGTATCATGTATAAACTCCCGATGTTGGTGGACCTGCAGGCAGAAATATTTACAGACGGAATTGTAAGGTTCCAGCTGAAACGTGAAGACATTCCATTGACTGCGCGTTTGCGCGGGGCATTCATGGTCAATACCGACAAAGAATATATGGCAGGTCTTAAATATATCGTCACAAAAAATATCGGAATCTCCACACACTACGACAGCGATATGAGCTGGGGTGCAGGGATTACTTTGAATTACTAAAAAAGTTTTCGGAGATTAGATTTTGAGAAGAGTGCAGTTGAAAAAATAACGTCCGCTGCACTTTCTTTTATAAGTAAAGGGGCGTTAAAAAGCAAGTATTGTATTCCAAAGGATTCAACGCACTCCACTTCATCAAAATTATGACTTTGCCGGTATTTATAAGTTTCGTCTCCGAAATCTTGCGTTCTCTCTACTTTCATAAAAGTAGTAATATTTTTTTTCCTAAATTAGCACCGTGAAAATTTTCGCATTTCTTTTAGCCCTGTTTTTTTTGGCACTTACCGTAGTACCATGTAGTGATACGACCAAATTTTTAGGCGAGAAAGTATGTATGGCGGAGGATGTTCATCTGGAGCAGGGTCAGGATGAGCATGAGGATCTTTGTACTCCCTTCTGCGTGTGCAACTGTTGCGGTATGTCAATGGCTGTTTCGCAAATTAAAAACTTACTTCCTGAAAAAATTTTTCTTTTAGTAAAAGCAGATATTACTGAATCAGGATACGGTTACAGTCTCCTTTTCAATGCCGGTATCTGGCAGCCTCCCAGGTTGTGTTAAGCAATGCCAGTCTTATTGTTTAACATTTAACTTAAATTTCCATGCGAAAATTATTACTTGCCGCAGCAATGATGCTGTTGGGCAACCATGTGTCCGCACAACAAGATACCGTGCAGCACGAAAGAGAAGATGAAATCGAAGAAATCATCCTTCGCTCTACAAGATCATCACGAACCATCGCCAATACGCCCACCAGGGTAGAAACGATCAACCTCGAGGAGATTGATGAAAAGTCGAACATGCGGCCCTCTAATGTAGCCATGATCCTCCACGAAAGTACAGGAATCGCTGTACAGCAGACGTCCGCAACGTCCGCGAATGCAAGCATCAGGATTCAGGGACTGGACGGGCGTTATACGCAGATACTAAAGGATGGCTTCCCCTCGTTCGGGAATTTTGCAAACGGATTAAGCGTCCTCGAAATTCCTCCTTTAGATTTAAAACAGGTCGAAATCATAAAAGGACCCTCCTCAACGCTATATGGAGCCGGCGCAATTGCAGGGGTGATCAATTTTGTGTCCCGTACACCGAAAGAAGAACAGGATCTGAATATTCTTTTGAATGCAGCCAATACAGGCCTCTATAATCTGGGCGTTTTTTCGTCGCAAAGGGATAAGCGTGTGGGTTATACTTTCCTTGCGCTATATAACAGCCAAAAAGAATATGATATCGATAAAGATGACTTCACCGAACTTCCCAATTCAAAGGAATTGACTATACATCCTAAAGTGTTCTTCTATTTACCGGGCGAAGCCAACCTGATTGTAGGAAATGCCTTTACAACAGGCAACAGGCTTGGCGGAGATATGGAATTTATCAAAGGAAACCGAAGCGCGGAGCATTCCTATTTTGAACGTAATAAAACATTTCGGAACACTGCGACATTAGAGTTCAGTAAACCGTTTTCGGAAACTTCCCGTATCGAATTCAAATCAGCATATTCACTTTTTAACAGAACGATTGAGGTTTCGGACTATGCATTTAAAGGATTAAATCAGAATTATTATTCGGATTTATCATGGTCTAAAACACTCCCGAACCAAACAATTATTTTGGGAGGTAATTATGTTACAGACCATTTCAAAGACCGGCTGAACAGCACTGAGACTGATTTGTCGTTCTCCGTAAATACAGGGGGCGCATACATTCAACATACCTGGGATGTTTCTGACGTGGTCAAATTTGAAAACGGAGTACGCGCGGACCTGGTGAAGTACGGCAATGATTTATATACAGAATCAGAGTCCTTTTTATTACCGAGAATTTCAATGTTACTACGGTTGTCGCCAAAATGGTCCAGCCGTATCGGCGGAGGTTTGGGCTACAAAACACCTACCGCATTTACCGAACAGACTGAAGGTTTTCAATACCAAAACCTGAAACCGCTGGCAGGGGTTACTTCCGAAAAAAGCATTGGGGGTACTGCAGACATCAATTTTAAAACCATGATTGGTGATGATTTGGATTTTAGCATAAATCATATGTTCTTCTATACTAAGCTTAACAATTCCATTGTATTAGGGGGCAGCGACATCGCGGGATATACTCTGGCCAATACAGACAAACCGTTATACAGCAGTGGTTTTGAGACAAACGCGAAGTTGATTTATAAGGATTTCCTCAAATTTTTTGCCGGATATACTTATACTGATACTAAGGCGGACTATATTCCGGGAGACCGTATAGTTCCATTAGTTCCTGTCCACCGGGTAAACCTTATTTTTATGGCGGAAAAACATGATAATTACAAAACAGGTCTTGAGGCATATTACACAGACATACAAAGGCTAACCAACGGATCATCTACCAAACCCTACTGGGATCTGGGCTTTATGTTCGAAAAATATTTCGGCAGATTTTCTGTGTTCGTTAATGTCGAAAATTTTCTGGATACCCGGCAAAGCCGTTATAAAGGCGTGGTAAACGGTGCTCATAATGCACCTTCATTCGACGAAATCTGGACCCATACTGAAGGAAGGACTTTCAATGGTGGAATTAAATTTAAACTGTAATCATGGAACACAAACATAAGTACGATAAAGATGGAAAGCAAATTTGCTGCACAGAAGAAGGTAAAATCAATGCGGTTGCCGACCGGCGGTTAACACAAGAGTTGGGTGATAAAGCGTGCTGTGCTGTAGATGCAAAAGTAAATCCATCAAAAATGAAGAATTCAGAAAAGGTCGGTCATAAACCGGGCGGGAAACATACCGATGACGACGGCCACGATCATTCTGCACAGGGAAAGTCTACCTTTCAGCTTTTTCTGCCGGCAATGATCTCATTCGTGATCCTAATGGCGGGCCTGGCAATGGATCATCTGATTCCTCAATTCTGGTTTAAAGATGGGGTGCGTATTATTTGGTACGCCGCAGCCTATCTGCCGGTAGGTGTGCCGGTTCTGACAGAAGCGTTTGAAAGTATCAGGAAGGGGGATGTGTTTTCGGAGTTTTTCTTAATGTCTATCGCGACAATAGGAGCCTTTGCCATTGGCGAATATCCGGAAGGGGTGGCGGTCATGCTTTTCTATTCAGTTGGCGAAGTCTTTCAGACTTTAGCCGTTCAGCGTGCCAAGGGGAATATCGCTAAACTGCTGGATCAGCGCCCGGACGAAGTGACGGTTTTAGTTAATGATCGTCCACAGACAGTTAAAGCTGCTGAAGTTGAACTTAACACCCTTATTCAGTTGAAGCCTGGCGAAAAACTCGCTCTCGATGGTATTTTGATTTCCCAAAGTGCTTCGTTCAATACCTCGGCACTCACCGGCGAAAGTAAACCTGACACAAAGCAAACAGGAGATACCGTCCTTGCTGGTATGATCAACCTGAATACCGTTGCACAGGTGAGAGTAAATACACCTTATGCAGATTCAAAACTTTCCAAGATTCTAGAACTGGTACAAAACGCGACAGCACAGAAGGCACCCACAGAATTATTCATCAGGAAATTTGCCCGGGTCTATACGCCAATCGTGGTATTTCTAGCTGTAGGCATCTGTCTGTTGCCCTACTTCTTTGTAGATGAATATATTTTCAGAGACTGGTTGTACCGTGCCCTGATATTTCTTGTGATTTCGTGTCCGTGTGCGCTGGTAATCAGTATTCCACTCGGTTACTTTGGCGGCATCGGTGCAGCAAGCCGGAACGGTATTTTATTTAAAGGAAGTAACTTTCTGGATTCTCTGTCAGAAATCAAAAATGTGGTAATGGATAAAACCGGTACCATGACCGAGGGTGTATTCAAAGTGCAGACTGTAAACATTAAACCGGAATTCGATAAAGATCTTATTTTAAAACTGGTTAATGTTATTGAAAACTCATCAACTCACCCTGTAGCTACTGCAATTCATGACCACTTGGGGGAACCTGACCATACCATTATTCTGGACAATTTAGAAGAAATTGCAGGTCACGGCTTAAAAGGAGCGTATCAGGGAAAACAGTTGCTAGTGGGGAATTTTAAACTCATGGATAAATTCCAGATCCAATACGATATTAATCCAAATGATATAGTAGAAACCTTGATTGCCATTGCTTACGAAGGAAAATTTGCCGGATACATTACCATTGCGGATAGCATCAAACAAGACGCTGCCGACACTATCCGGAAATTAAAAAGCATGGGCGTGAATGTTACCATGCTAAGTGGCGATAAGTCAACTGTGGTAAAAGCAGTGGCACAAAAGCTGGGTATTCAGAACGCTTATGGCGATTTACTGCCGGAAGATAAAGTGATTAAAGTAAAAGAGCTGAAATCGCGGAATGAAACGGTGGCATTTGTAGGAGACGGAATAAATGATGCGCCGGTAGTGGCTTTAAGCGATGTGGGAATAGCGATGGGCGGATTAGGTAGTGATGCAACCATTGAAACTGCCGATGTAGTAATTCAGGACGATAAACCCTCCAGAATCCCCATGGCTATTAATATTGGGAAGCAGACTAAAAAGATTGTGTGGCAGAATATTGCATTGGCTTTTGGCGTTAAAGCCATCGTTCTCGTTTTAGGGGCTGGTGGTTTAGCCACGATGTGGGAAGCCGTCTTTGCCGATGTAGGCGTGGCACTTCTTGCCATTTTAAATGCAGTAAGGATCCAGAAAATGAAATTCTAAATAAAGCGGGCTTCGGTCCGTTTTATTTTGTGCGGTGATGACGTTGGCAAAGTTTCCAGATAAAACCACCGCCCGCCGCAGCAAGTAACATAATGACAATTATACGAACAGGACAGACGCTAAAACGTTCCCCCGCATTCCGTGCGTACGAAGCCAGATATTTAGGAAAGGGAAAAAAACGTATTAAGAAAGAAAATTAAAGTATAAATTTTTAGTCCCCACTTCTAAAATCAGGGACTAAATCGGGGATTGTTTAATGGTTTATACGATGTCTTATGTTTTTATAAAATTATCTAACTTGCTTACTGTCAGCAAAATGATGACTTACATTGCTTTATTGGTTTAAATAAAAACTCCCTGTGGGTCTACAAATTTTAAGGTAACGCTCTGATTATCAGGGCGTTTTTTGTTGGATTAGCAAACATCTTGAAATTTTAACATTATTTTCCCAAAAAACAAAAACCGGGAAAGACTCCCGGTCAATCCTCAAACCCTTTAAATAATTTTAAATAATCCTTTGGGTTGAAATTTTCAGTTTTACGAATTTTTTTGTTAACCGGGCAAATCGTTTTGTTATTTTGCCTTTATACCTCGGTTTGAAATTTTTACTGTAAAGTTCTCAATAAAGATCCCCCTGCGCAAAGTCTCCCGACTTTGAGCCGTTCATTTCCTTACTCATCATAATTATTATATTTCCAAACATTGAAGGTGTCAGCGACAATATCCCGATATATTTTTCTTGAAAAAACATCAACCCAATCTACTACCGTGCAGGTAATAAAATGTGGCTTTTTCTGTTCTCTCATAACATAGCCGGATTTCATTGCTTTTATTTTTTCAAAGATAGTTGTTTTTTATTGGTGCAAAGTCGGGAGACTTTGCACAGCGGGCACGGTAAAGGGACATTACCCCGAGGTACAGGCTGTTGCTCCCCTCTGCTGCCGCACGAATCTTTCGTGTGGCGCTTCATTCTTCTGCCCTAAAAAACAGCTGCTTATCCGCTCAAAGTCGGGAGACTTTGCTCAGCGGAAACTTATGTACGATGCAAAGACATTATTACCACGCGATGCAATGGAACGATAGAGAGGAAACCGCCTTGTACCGGTAAATATCTTCATTATTTTTGAAATCGAAAAAGCCTTCGGTACCAAAAAAACCTCCCGTTGCCGGAAGGTTTCTTTATGTGGTTACATGCGGTTTACCGTGCGGATACCCAGCAGCGCCAGGGATTTCTGAATGGTCCTTGCCGTGAGATAAGACAAGGCCAGACGGAAGGATTTCTGATCGCCATCTGCGGTAAGCACCGGATTGTTCTGGTAAAATGAATTGTACAATTTCACCACCTCATATACATAATTGGCCACCAGCGCCGGACTGAGACTTTCTGCCGCTTTGCGCACCACTTCCTTAAAATTGGACAGCTCCGTAATCAGTGCTTTTTCATAGCTGTTGATGCTGGTTTGCGCCTGCAATTCCTGCGAAACATAACCTGCTTTGGTGAGCAGCGACTGAATGCGGGCATAGGTATATTGAATAAACGGACCGGTATTGCCGTTAAAATCAATGCTTTCTGCAGGATTAAACAGCATTTTCTTGCGCGGATCTACCTTCAGCATGAAGTACTTCAGCGCTCCCATGCCAATGGTTTCATAAGAAGTTTCCTTTTCGGCATCCGTGAGCTGTTCCATTTTGCCCAGTTCTTCTGCTTTCTCTTTTGCGGTGGCATACATTTCCTGCATCAGGTCATCTGCATCTACCACAGTTCCTTCGCGGGATTTCATTTTGCCCTCCGGCAGTTCCACCATTCCGTAAGATAAATGCTGCAACTGATCTGCCCAGTGGTATCCCAGCTTCTTAAGAATTTTAAACAAAACCACGAAATGGTAATCCTGTTCATTTCCTACGGTATAAATCAGTTTCTGAATATCATTATCCTTAAAACGCTCCACGGCAGTTCCCAGATCCTGAGTCATGTACACCGAAGTGCCATCGCTGCGAAGCAAAAGTTTTTCATCCAGCCCCTCATCAGTCAGGTCACACCACACCGACCCGTCTTCGCGGCGGTACAGCACACCCTTCCGGAGACCTTCCTGTATAAGATCCTTGCCCAGAATATAGGTATTGCTTTCATACTGCACCTGGTCAAAATCTACCCCCAGACGCCGGTATGTCTCACCGAAGCCTTCATAGACCCATCCGTTCATCTCTTCCCACAATGTGCGCACCTCCGGATTCCCGTTTTCCCAGTCCAGCAGCATTTGCTGTGCTTCCAGAATAGCCGGTGCCTGCTTTTTGGCTTGTTCCTCATCCATGCCCTGATTCACCAGCGCTGCAATTTCTTTTTTATACTGCGCATCAAAAGCGACATAATAATTACCCACCAGCTTGTCACCTTTCAGGCCTGTAGATTCCGGTGTTTCTTTGCTGCCGGATTTTTGCCATGCGAGCATGGATTTGCAGATGTGAATTCCGCGGTCGTTGATGATCTGGGTTTTGATGACCCGGTAACCGGCTTCTTTCAAAATCTCGGAAACGGAGTAGCCTAATAGATTATTCCTGATATGCCCCAGATGCAGGGGCTTATTGGTATTTGGCGAAGAATACTCTACCATAACGGTTTCATTCTTTGCCTCAGTTTTGTCAAAATTATCCTGTATTTCCTGAAATGCTGATAAGAAAGAGGCATCATGCATTTTCACATTCAGAAAGCCTTTCACCACATGAAAACTCTCTACCAGAGAATCATCTGCAGTAAGCGCACCGCCCAGTTCCATACCTATCAGCTCCGGATTTTTCCTCAAAACTTTAACCAATGGAAAAGTTACGATGGTATAATCTCCTTCAAAATCGGTTTTATTATCCTGAATTTCAATGGGAAGATCATGGATCTGATACAGACTTTCTGTAATTTCTGCGAGTTTTTTTTGCAGTGCGTCTTTCATATTCATTGTCAATGTTTGAGTGACAAATATACGGAAATAAAAAAACCACTCCCGAAGGAGTGGCCCATGAATGTCAAAATATGAAATGTTAAAAAATGTCCCAGAACAGTTTGGTCTGCTGGTCATCGCCACCAATGGCCGCTGAAGCTGCTGCCACATTGGCTCCGTTCAGAATAGTTTCACGTACCGGATAAGTGAACCTCATGGGTACAGGATTTCCGGTAGCCACAGGCACATTAAGTCCCGGTGCATCGTATTTTCTCCATACAGACCAGCCTTCAAATCCTCTGTTGTACATGGCAATCCAGAACTGCTTTCCGATTTTCTCTTTCCACGTTCCCGGTGCTGTAGCATAATTCACATCCGGTCTTGCCTGATAGAGGGCAATATCTGCAGCGTCAATTCCCCAGTACTCCATACTCGCCTGAATTCCCTGGGTGTAGTAGAATGCTGCAGGCGAACCTACTGCGTAACCTCTTTCGGCCGCCTCAGCAAGCAGGAAGGAAATTTCTGAGTGGTCCATCAGGTCTCCCTGCAAATCACGGGTGAAGAATATATCTCCAATGTGGGTATAGCTGGTATATGAATTAAAATCTCCGTAAATCCCGCCTACATAAGGCGTTTTGTTGTCATCAAAGAATACGGTTCTTCTGGGATCCTCCAGAGCATTCAGATAATCCACGAAGGTATTGGCAGGCACAAAGTCCTGTCTTCCGCTTAATACCAGATCCACATACAAAGGGTGGGCATTGGCGGTATTGTCTTCATAGTTCAGCACGAAATTATCTGCATTAGACGCAATCAGTCCCAGATTATAGGCGGCTTCTGCATGGGTTTTAGCCAGTGCAGGATCTACATCTGCAATTCTCATGGCGAGTTTAAATCTCATAGAATTCGCCAGTTTTTTCCAGCCTGCCATATCATTTCCGTAAACAAAATCATTGGCAAATCCAGGAGAGCCCAGATCTATACTGGCTTCTGCCTCTGTAATCCTGGTTAAAAGGTCTTTATAGATGGTAAAGGCATCATCATAAGCCGGGGTAGGATCTGCTACGCCCTGCAAGGCCTCAGAGTACGGCACATTACCAAAGAGATCCACCAAATTTTGCCAGGCATAGACTTCTACCACGGTAATCATGGCCGTCTGGTTGGCCCGCTCTCCCGCCAGCAGCGATTCGTCTGCCTGCACGGCTTCTTTTGCCTTCTTCAGATCATAAAGGACATTGGTATAAAACTGAGTCATGTGCGCATCCGGAATACCGCGGTTTCTGATGTCGTAATTGGTTTCTTCCACATACTGAGTCTCGGTCCACTGCTGCGCCACGAGCCTGAAGATATTGCGGTTCACATTGGTGGACCCCATCCAGTCAAAGAGACTTTTCACCCCATTGGTAAAGAGAAAACTGGCAGGAACTTCAGAAGGATTTTTTGGATCTACATTCAGTGCAGCATAATCTTCATTGGTACAACCCAACAAAGTAAAAGCTACAAGAGATCCTATTATAAATTTTTTCATTTCTTTTAGATTAAAGGTTAGATTAGAATTCAACTTTTACACTGGCACCGATTTCTCTGAATGCAGGGTGTGCACCATTCTGGAATCCATAGGCATTACCACCGGCAGTAAGACCGGCTTCAGGATCAGAATACGGCAGGTTTTTATGGATAATCCACAGGTTCCGGCCGATGAGTGAAAGCGTCATATTGTCAATAAAAGAGTTTCCGAATGTTTCTTTAGGAAGTTTATAAGAAAGGGTGACGTTTCTCAGTTTCACAAAAGAGCCGTCATACACGTGCATCGCTTCCGGTCCACCGTAGTATCCGTAGGCATTGGTATAGTTGCTCATTTGAGTTCTGATGTCGTTTGGAGTTCCGTCTTCCTTCACTCCCGGCAGGATAACACCACCGCCGTTGGCTACAGAATTTCTGACCGGATTGCCCAAATCATTAAGTCCCGCAGTTTCCTCATAAAGTCCGGTAGACAGACCAAATGCCATATCCTGAGAATATACATCACCGCCTTTTTTAAAGTCAAGGAGGAAACTCAGACTTACATTTTTATAGCGGAAGGTATTCATCAGACCACCTCTCCAGTCCGGAATAGCATTACCAATGATTTCCTGAGGATCGTCTGAAACGAGATACTTACCATTGGCTCCCACCACTTTCTGTCCATTCAGATACACATAATTGGTTCCGCGGATGGTTCCGGTAGATTCGCCCAGTTTCGCACCAGTCGTCACATTCCACATCGATGCAAATTCCAGGAAGTCACTGTCGCCATAGATTTTGGTCACTTTGGAATCATTGGTCGCCCAGTTGGCGGTCATTTCCCAGGAGAAATCGTTGGTTTTTACAGGAAGTACGGTAAGCCTTGCTTCTATACCGGTATTCTCTATACTTCCGGAGTTCACCCACATTCTGGCAAATCCGGAGGTTGCAGAAACGTCTGTAGGGGTAATGAGGTCATCCGTTACCTGCTTATAGACAGACACATCAAAACTCAAACGGTTTCTGAAGAATGCCATCTCCAGACCACCTTCAATTTCAGTCATAAATTCCGGTCTCAGGAATTCGTTGTTCGTAGTCTGTGGTCCCGAAGCACCAAATGATCCGTTGAACGGTGGCACGAAAACGTAGGTATTCCACAGCTGGTAGGCGCCGGTATCATTACCCACTTTGGCATAATTGAACCGCAGTTTACCAAAATTGACTTTATCCCGGTTCTCAAACAATTCACTGAATACCATACTGGCAGATCCGGAATAGTACCAGTATCTCATATTATCAATAGGCAGCGCCGAAGAGCGGTCGGTACGCACCGATCCGTCTATAAAGAGCATATTGCGGTATCCCAGACTGGCCTGAGCAAATAACCCGTCCACGCTTTTCTTGATGTCAAAATCATCAATATTATTTTCGGTAAGTGCTTCTGCCGTATTGGTAATGGAGTACAGACCCGGAACCTTCAGTCCGCCGTTGGTCACTGCAGAGTTCCCCACTCTGCCCTGTCTTCTGTAATTGAAGCCCAGGTTGGCGTTAAGATTGAAATCTTCGCCGAAATCCTTGTCAATATTCAGAATGGCATCATAGTTCATCTCGTACACCTTGTGGTTCAGGAAATAATATTCACCTTTACCACCGTTGTTCAGACGACCCTGGTCAGATGACCCGATCTGTACGCGTTCTTCCTGCAGTTCATTGAAACTGTCGAACGTATATCTGCCCAGGAAGCTGAGCCAGTCTGTAAATTTATAATTCACCCCGAAATTCCCGAAATAGCGGTCCCGGTTATCGGTCTGGTAATTCTGCCATCTGTTGAAATAGTAATTATCGGTGTAGCCTACATCCTGACTTTCAAAATCTTTGATGTTCCAAGTCATATTCTGCCCGGTGAGCTGGTAGGCTTCCCGTTGTTTGTTCATATCCACAGACATATTCCACCACTGTCTGAAACCCTGCATAGGGTTCCGGCTTTCATATCCGGTATAGACCCGTCCTTTACCTTTGGTATTGGAGAAGGTGATATTACCGAAAACGTTCAGTTTTTCGGTGAAATTATAATCTCCGGAAAAATCCAGAGTATTTCTTTTGATTTCACTGTTGTCTAAAGCTCCGTTTTGCAGGAAATTGGTAAACCCGAGCCGGAAAGAACCATTGTCATTTCCACCGGAAAAAGCAATGGAGTTCTGGAACGTAGCGGCTGTTTTCCAGATCACATTGGGATCTGCGCCCGATACCCAAGGGGTAGGCTGCAGATAACCCGGCAATTGCGGATACTGAGAATCCCAGTTATACACCAGATAATTGGGATCAAAGGCGCTACCAAAAGAAGCATCGTCATAGGTATACACAATATTTTCATCCAAAATACCGTCACCGTTGATGTCCGGATATCCATTAGCCGGATCTACGTCATAGAAAGAAGAACCTACATATCCGCCACCATATTCATGCTGGTATTTCGGTAATGTGGATTTATCTGCAAAGCCCAGCGTAGTGGAACTGTTAAATTCGACCCCAATTTTACGGCTGCGCTTTCCTTTCTTGGTGGTGATCATGATGACCCCGTTCATACCCCGAGAACCATACAGCACACTGGCAGCGGCACCCTTCAGGATGTTTACACTTTCAATGTCGTTCGGGTTAATGTCTGCCATACCATTGGCATAGTCATAACCACCGCCACCGGAATCAATTCCGGACTGCGAATAGCTGGAGTTGTTAATGGGCGTCCCATCTACCACCACAAGCGGCTGGTTACTGGAAGTAAGGGATTTAATCCCCCGGATGACCATATTGGTAGAACCACCCATGGTACCGGACTGCTGAATATTCAGTCCTGCAACCTGTCCTGCCAAAGCGTCAGATACGTTGGCTACCGGGGCAGAAGACACATTGTCTCCTTTCACCTCGGTGGTAGAATACCCCAGAGAGCGTTTCTCTCTTTTGATCCCGAGCGCTGTCACCACAACTCCCTCGATCTCCTGAGTTCTGACAGAATCCTGCTGCGCATTCATTACCGAAAACGAAGCAGTAAGCATCACTGCCAGAATGCTTGATGTAAGTTTTTTCATATCAAATTAAATTTTTCACTAAACAAAAAAAGCCAAAATTTTTAACATATCCAAAGGTTTTCGTAACAATTTGTTAATATTCATAAGTATTATGTAAGATATACAATCTTTAAATGAGGTAATTTTAACAATTAAAGCGTTATTGCGTGAATTCATTAAACCGCCTGCCAGAGCGGGATACCATAAGGGCATAAGAGGTTACTGCAGGTTCCGACGGTTACAGAATTGCGGATTCCGGATGCTCAAGTGCTAATGATGATGTATCCAGCAAAAAAACACCTAAAAATCACCAAATTAAGGGATTTTATAAACCATAAACGAACCTTACAACCCGCAGAATATTATTTTCTACCTTTGCAAGCAGAGCAATCAACAATGAAGGAACTCATACATAAATTCAGTAAATCAGCTGTTGAAGCGGGATGCGACGAGGTAGGAAGAGGCTGCCTGTGTGGTCCCGTGGTGGCCGCGGCGGTGATTCTGGACGAAAATTTTGACCCCTATTTTGTAAAAGATTCTAAAAAACTTACGGCGAAAGTCAGATGGGAACTTGACGGCTATATACGCCGGCACGCCACAGAATTTGCCATTGCCGAACTGCCCCCGGCTTACATTGATCATCACAACATTCTGAATGCCAGCATCCACGCCATGCACATGGCACTGGATCAGCTGCAGAAAAGACCGGAATTCATTGTGGTAGACGGCAACCGGTTTCATCCGTATCAGAATATCGCCCACCAGTGCATTGTAAAAGGTGATGATAAAATTCTGAGCATTGCAGCAGCTTCTATTTTGGCCAAAAATTACCGGGACCGCCTTATGATATCACTTCACGAGGAATTTCCGGATTACGGCTGGAACAAAAACATGGGCTATGCCACCAAACAACACCGGGACGCCCTGAACCGGTTGGGACCCACCATTCATCACCGCCGGTCTTTCCGGCTGGAGTATGAACTGTCCGTCATAGAAGAACTGGACTTTGAAAATCCATAAAAAACGAATTAAACAGCGCCGGCTGATTCGCTGATCAATTAAGATTAAGCAATCACCGTCACAAAGCAAAAAGCCGTTTCACTCTTTGGCGAAACGGCTTTTTCTATTCGGTGGAAGAGGCAATTACTTCTTCTTTTTATTCTGTTGCTGCTGCTGCAGTCTTTGCTGCTCCTGCGCCTGCTCCATCATTTCACGCATGCGCTTCTGGAACTTGCCTTCAGGTTTCGGTGCTTTCGTTTTGTTTTCCTGAATCTGGGCATGAATTTTCTTTTCATCCAGAATCAGATATTTGATGGCGAGAATAATAAAAATATTAATCGCATTGGAAACGAAATAATACCATGAAAGACCGGAAGAAGCCGAGTTCAGGAAGAAAAAGAACGTAATCGGGAAGATGTACATCAGTACCTTCATGTTCGGCATCCCTTCCTGCTGTGGTTGTTGTATATTTCCGGAAGTCATTACGGTATAGATAAGAATCACCACGGTACACGCCAACGCGAAAATACTCACGTGATCCCAACCCAGAAACGGCAGCTTAAACGGCAGTTTCAGTACATCATCATACGCAGTAAGGTCTTTGGCAAACCAGAAACTTACCCCCCGCAGGTCTATAAAGTTCGGGAACAGACGGAAAAGTGCATAGAAAATAGGAATCTGAACCAGTGCCGGCAGACAGCCTGCCATCTGATTGACCCCCGCCTTACGGTACACACTCATAATCTCCTGCTGCTTTTTCATGGGATCTGCCCCCTTGAATTTTTCATTCACTTCGTCTATCTCCGGACGGATGACCCGCATCATGGCACTCAGTTTATGCTGCTTGAACATAATGGGCGAGAGAATGAGCTTTACAATGATGGTCATCAGGAAAATTACCCATCCTGCTGTAAGTCCCCATCCTGCGATGATGTTGTACATAGGCATGAAGAACCCCCGGTTCATGGCGCCAATAAATGACCAGCCCAGCGGCAGCAATTCATCGAAATTTTTATCATAGGTTTTCAGCAGCTTCAGATCCAGCGGCATAAAGTACCAGGTAAAGTTTTTATTAAATTCCCCGGCTGTCAGCTCTGACTTTCCGGTAAAATTGAAGGTTTTCAAAAATTCTCCTTCTTCTATGGTGTCCTGATATCCTTCAGAATTTTTAAACCCATCCTGAGCTTCCAGAACTGCCGCAAAGAACTGTTGTTTCACAGAAATCCAGTTCAGCACCTCATCCGGCTCATCCATAGAGGTTCTGCCGTCATAATCATAACTTTTATAATTGTTAAAGGCATATCCGAATTCGGTGTGGGTCTGCTCCTGGGAACGGCCTTTTTCAAATTGTCTGGCATTCTGGTCCCAGGTAAAAGTGGCAGAATTTCCGGAAACCAGCTGGGACAACCCCTGTGTTTTCACCTGAAAATCTACGGTGTACTGGTCTTTCAGTGTATATACAAACTCAATAAGTGCTCCATTCGCTCTGGCCTGCATGGTGACACTGTTTCCGTTTTGCTGCGGAACAAAAACAAGATCTTTGGTATGAAAGGTTTTCCCTGTTTTATCCTTGAACTCGAATCCGTAGGTTGCATTATTTTTGTCAAAAAGCATCAGCTTCTTGTCATTGGTATCGGTATCGCTGTTATAGGCTTTATATTCATTCAGTTCCACAGAAGAAAGCTGCCCGCCCACGGCAGAAACCACCAGGGTAAGTTCTTTATTTTTCAGTTCCACGTTTTGAATGGAAGAACTCTTCAGGCTGTCATTCAGGTTAGAAAATGTGGCCGGCTTGGCTGCCTGGTCCTGCACTGTAGCAGTTTGTGAAGGTTCTGTAGCCTGTGCGGCTTTCTCTGCATCTTTGCCACTGAAGTAAATCATGGCGCCCATCATAATCAGGGAAAAAAGCATGAAGAGGATTATCTGACGTTTGTCTACACCGTTGTTTTGCTGCATTATATAATATGTTAATGTTGTTTTAAAAAACTGAAGAAAGAAGATTAACTCCCCGCAGATTTTAAAGGTCACAAAATTACTGATTTTTTTCTGAATAGAATCCCGGATTTCTCAATAAAAAATGCCCGCACGGCGGCGGGCATTTTTACTATTTTTTCTCGGCAGCTTTCCGGATCAGTTCTTTAAAAAGCGGATGTGGCGTGGCTACAGTACTCTTGTACTCCGGGTGATACTGTACCCCCACGTAGAAAGGATGTTCTTTCAGCTCAATGGTTTCTACCAGCCCGGTTTCAGGGTTCTGTCCGGTGGCCATCATTCCGGCTTTTTCAAAATCCTCTCTGAATTCAGAATTAAACTCATAGCGGTGTCGGTGACGTTCAGAAATGGTCCGCGCACCATATACATCATGCAACTTAGAGCCGGCCTTCAGGGAACATTTCCATGCACCCAGTCTCATGGTTCCGCCTTTATCTACAACATTTTTCTGCTCTTCCATCAGAGAAATCACCGGTTCCGGTGTTGCGTTATCAAATTCCACAGAATTGGCTTTGGCATATCCCAACACGTTGCGGGCAAACTCTATGGTCATAATCTGCATTCCCAGACAAATGCCCAGCAGCGGAATATTTTTTTCGCGGGCGTACTGTGCGGCCAGAATTTTACCTTCTATACCGCGGTCACCAAATCCGGGAGCAATGAGCATTCCGTCTATGCCCGCAAAATTTTCCTCCAGATTATCGGCAAGCAGATCACCACTGTACACCCAGCGGATTTTCACATCGGTTTCCAGATCTGCACCGGCATGGATAAAGGCTTCAGCTATAGATTTATAAGAGTCCTGCAGGGACACATACTTCCCTACCAATGCAATTTCTACAGATTTTTTCGGATTTTTATAGCGTTTCAGGAAGTTTTTCCAGTCTTTCAGATCCGCTTCCTGGTCAGATTTCAGATGCAGTTCCTTCAGAACCACATCGTCAAAATTCTGCTTCTGAAGGTACAGCGGAACTTCATATATGGTTTCCAGATCTTTGCATTCTATCACATTGTCTATGGATACGTTGCAGAACTGTGCCAGTTTCGCACGCTGTTCCTTGGGGATTTTATGCTCGGTACGGCACACCAGTACGTCCGCCTGTATTCCGCTTTCCATCAGTTGGCGCACAGAATGCTGGGATGGTTTGGTTTTCAGTTCACCACTGGAAGCCAGATATGGCAGCAGGGTAAGGTGAATCACCATAGAATTGCTTTCGCCCAGCTCCCACTTCAACTGTCTCACAGATTCTATATAAGGCAGGGATTCTATATCGCCCACGGTACCGCCTATTTCGGTAATGATGATGTCGTAATTCTGCTTGGCCAGGATTTTGATTCTGCGCTTTATTTCATTGGTGATATGGGGAATCACCTGCACTGTTTTTCCCAGAAATTCACCTCTTCTTTCTTTTTCAATGACAGTTTGGTAAATTCTTCCGGTGGTCACATTATTATTTTGGGACGTAGGCGCGTCCAGATATCTTTCGTAGTGCCCCAGGTCCAGATCGGTTTCTGCACCGTCTTCGGTTACGTAACATTCGCCGTGTTCATACGGATTCAGCGTTCCGGGGTCTATATTGATGTAGGGATCCAGTTTTTGGATGGTGACACTGAAACCGCGGGATTTCAGCAGGAGTCCCAGAGAAGCGGAGACGATTCCTTTGCCCAAAGATGAAGTAACACCTCCCGTTACGAAGATGTATTTCGTATTCTTTTTACTCATTAGATTAGGTTTGTGCAAAGTTAAAGGATTTTGAAGGATGCGCCAAATTAAAAATGATATTTGGAGTCGGGAACCTGCTTTCCGCTCATACTCCTCCAGACCGCCCACGGTTTTAACCGTGGGCGGTCTGTGCGGGGTAACCGCTGCAATCAGGACTAGGGTTGCTTGGGTTATTCACGCCAAACCATACCGCAGAACCACTCCAACTTTGATTTTATCGCTGACCTTTATCACAGCCCGCCACTTCAAAAAACTATAGTCCCAAACCATATTTTTTCACGAAATTCGCAGCATGGCAAAACTCAAGAAGGCATATTTCTGTCAGAACTGTGGCTCGCAGTATCCGCAATGGACCGGACAGTGCAAAAATTGCGACCAGTGGAACACCCTGGTGGAAGAAGTGGTAGAAAAATCCCAGGTTCCGGCTTTTGCGGCCAAAACCCGGCAACATATCATCAACATCATAGAGGTGGAGACCAATGAGGAACCCCGCATCAAAACTCCCTCTGAAGAACTGAACCGCGTACTGGGCGGCGGCATCGTGCTGGGTTCTGTATCGCTCATCGGCGGCGAACCGGGCATCGGAAAATCTACCCTCCTGCTCCAACTGGCACTCAAGATGAAGAAAAAAATCCTCTACGTATCCGGAGAGGAAAGCGCCTCCCAGATTAAAATGCGGGCAGACCGCCTTACTGATGTTCAGAATCCCGGCTGTTACCTTTTCACGGAAACATCTGTAGAAAAGATCCTTCATGAAGCCAAAAAACTGGCGCCGGACTTCATCATCATCGACTCCATACAAACTCTGCAGAGTGGCCAGATAGAAAGTTCACCCGGCTCTGTATCGCAGATCCGGGAATGCTCCAATGAGATCATTCACTTTGCCAAAGAAACCAATACCCCTGTTTTCCTGGTAGGACACATTACCAAGGACGGCCAGATTGCCGGTCCCAAGGTGTTGGAGCACATGGTAGATGTGGTATTGAATTTTGACGGAGACCGCAATCACCTTTTCCGGTTACTCAGAGCGAGCAAAAACCGTTTCGGATCTACCGCAGAAATTGGCATCTATGAAATGATTGCCCAGGGACTGAAGGAAATAAAAAATCCCTCTGAAATTCTGATTACCAAAAAAGCCGGTGACCTCTCCGGCAACTCCGTAGCCGTAACGCTGGAGGGTAACCGGCCCATGTTGCTGGAGATACAGGCATTGGTGAGCACGGCAGTGTATGGTACTCCCCAGCGAAGTTCTACCGGATTTGATGCCAAACGACTGAATATGCTGCTGGCAGTTCTGGAAAAAAGAGCCGGCTTTCAGTTGGGCGCCAAAGACGTCTTTCTGAACATTACCGGTGGCATTAAAACAGATGACCCCGCACTGGATCTGGCGGTAGTGGCATCCATTCTGTCCAGCAATGAAGACATGGCCATTTCCGAACATTTCTGCTTTGCCGGCGAAATAGGACTGAGTGGTGAAGTGCGGCCGGTTTCGCAGATTGAACAGCGGATTTCTGAAGCCGAAAAACTAGGTTACGAAAAGATCTTTGTGTCTAACCTCAACAAAATTCCGAAACGAAAATTCGGCATTACCATAGAAGAAGTAAGTAAAGTAGAAGAAATTCATGAAAGGCTTTTCTAGGCCATTACTCCGTTAATCGCACCTTATGCATTGATTTCCTTGCCAATACCATAAAAATTAGATATTTTTACTGCCATTTTAACAGTCAGGACAAATAAATATTTCATTTTTAAACAATAACCATGAGCAAAACTTTATCTTTTCTTTTTTCAATGGTCACGGGATTTATGTGGGCGCAGACGTCCATTTTCCTGAATCCTGTTTCGGAGCACAATCTGCAGCCACAACAGAAACTCCACGAAGATCTGACGGTTTCCTACATTTCCAGCACCTATTATCTTCAGCCGGCGTTTGATACCGGTGCCGTACTGGACATTCAACTGCTCAGCGGAAAAAGAATACGCGCCACGCTGGCCAAAACCTATAAATATACCAACAAAAGCGTTTCGTATTCCTATGCCATAGAAAACGAACCCAATTCCGAATTGGTTTTCTCTACATTCGATCAGGTGATTACCGGCATGTACGCATCATCTTCCGGGGAGAAAATTATGTTTCACCAGACTGCAGGGAACATTATCGCACAGTCTCTCGTCAACGAGCCTTACCTGGTCGCCAGAGATTCTAAAGATGATTTTGTAGCAGACGGGAACCAGGCCGCACATAAAGTCAATGCCAATGTCTGCCTGCCCGAAACACCCATATGCGCACCATCAACCATCGATGTACTGGTGGTATATACTTCCGCCGCAAGAGCCGGCTGGGGCGGTGTAGCACAGAGTAACTCACAAATTGCAACGGCCATTACCAATTTTAACAATTCACTGATTAATTCCGGAATTCCCAATGTGACCATCAACCTGGTCTATACCGGAGAAATTGCCTATACAGAAACCGGAAACATCAGCACCGACCTGAGCCGTTTCAGAAATCCGTCTGATGGCTTTCTGGATGAAGTGCACAATCTGCGTGCCCTCTACGGAGCAGACTTATGTGGTTTAATTACGGCCACACCCACCAACACATGCGGTCTTGGGTACCTGAATACCAACCCGGTCAACTATTCCAATAACGCCGCTTTCTCTGTGTCGCTGCGCAACTGTGCCGTATCCAATTATACCCTGTCTCATGAAATGGGCCATAATATGGGTCTGAACCATGACTGGTATGTGAACCAGAGCACGAATCCGTGCAGCAATCTTCACGGATATGTAAACCAAACGGCAGTTACCCTGGGCACTGCCAGCACCGGTGCACAGAGATGGCGCACCATGATGGCCTATAATGACCAGTGTGCCGCTGCGGGTATCAATTGCCCGAAGGCCAACCGCTGGGCCAATCCTGCAGTGAACTATAATGGTGAACCTACGGGAGTGGCCATCGGCAATCCCAATCCATCAGATGAGGCTTTTGGTTTTGCACGTTTTGCGTGTGTAGTTTCAGAATTCATGCCTACAGCAGCCATGAATACTGTGGAAGTGAAAACTGCGGGTGAAAAAGAATTCAGCATTTATCCTAATCCGGCCACAGACGAAATCAATATTTCCATTAAGAATGATGAAACCTATACCTTTAAGGTCATCAGTATCCCCGGGCAAACTGTACTGGTCACCGGCAAGAAGACCATTAATATACAGCATCTTCCTGCCGGCGAATATTTTCTTTCGGTGAGCGGCAGTAAATCCGGAACCATCGGGACCAAAAAATTTATTGTCCGATAAAAATGAATCAATCCTCTGCTCGCCGGCAGAGGATTTTTTGTGGACCCGCACGGGGATACTTTTCAAAAAAATGTATTATATTCGTTTATGAACTATCTAGCGCATTCATATCTCAGTTTTTCAGACGAGCAGATTGCCGGTCAGTTTCTCCAGGATCATATCCGGAACAGCGACCGTTTTTCTTTCTCGAAAAAAATACAACAGGGCATTGCGCTCCACCGGGCCATAGATACCTTTACCGATTCCCATCCGGAAATCCATCAGGCCAAGAAAATTTTCAGTCCGTTGGTTCGCTTGTATGCCGGCGCTTTTGTAGATGTCGCTATGGATTACTTTCTGGCCAATTCCCTGCCGGATGAAGCACTGCACAGTCACAGCTTACACGTTTATAAAGTGTTGCGCCACCACCAGGATTTATTTCCACCGCATTTCGGAAATATGCTGAACCATATGGAACGGGATAACTGGCTCTATCATTATAAAGAAGAAAGCGGCATCCGTTTTTCCATGCAAAACGTATTGAATAAAGCCCGTTATCTGGACATAGACCTGCCGGTGTTCCAAATTTTTTCAGATTCAAAACCCAGGCTTAAAGAGCATTTTGATGCGTTTTTTCCTGACCTCACCGGGTATGTAAGCACCTTGAACGAAAGTTTCCAACATACAGATCGTCCATTTGAAATCTGAAGCTGCTTTCTGCAGTTGCTATTTTGCAGATGTCTGCCAAAATTTCACTTTGACCCAAATAAATCTGCCAATTTTTACCTGAAAAGGTCAAGATGAAATGATAAAAACACTTGGCACATTGTTGGAGAAAAAGAAGGCAAACAAACATTAACTAAAAATTAAAATAATATGTCAGTAAACTTCAAACCATTAGCAGACCGTGTTCTTATAGAACCTACCGCTGCCGAAACCACAACTGCTTCAGGAATTATCATTCCGGACACTGCCAAGGAGAAACCACAGGAAGGAACCGTAGTGGCCGTAGGAACCGGAAAAAAAGATGAGCCAATGACGGTAAAAGTTGGTGACAAGGTGTTGTATGGTAAATACTCCGGATCTGAACTGAAACTGGAAGGCAGAGATTTCTTAATTGTAAAAGAGGCCGACCTGCTGGGAATCATTGGTTAAGAGTCCTGCTGTACTTGTAAACCGTACAAAGTACCATCTCTTCTTTAAACTAATTTTAAACATTCAACCAAAGTACATTTTACATTGTACCACATACTAAAATACATTTTAACATGGCAAAAGAAATAAAATTCGATATTGAATCCAGAGACGCCCTGAAAAGAGGGGTAGACGCATTGGCCAACGCAGTGAAAGTAACACTGGGCCCGAAAGGAAGAAACGTAGTAATTGAAAAAGCGTTTGGTGCCCCACACGTAACCAAAGACGGTGTTTCTGTAGCGAAAGAAATTGAGCTGGAAGACAAAGTAGAAAATATGGGTGCTCAGATGGTGAAAGAAGTCGCTTCTAAAACCAATGATCTTGCCGGTGACGGTACCACTACAGCAACCGTTCTGGCACAAGCGATTGTGAGAGAAGGACTGAAAAACGTAGCGGCCGGTGCCAACCCGATGGATCTGAAAAGAGGAATTGACAAGGCAGTACAAACCGTAGTAGAGAATCTGAAGTCTCAGTCTCAGGAAGTAGGTGAAAATGCAGAAAAAATAAAGCAGGTAGCCTCTATTTCTGCCAATAATGACGATACCATAGGAACGCTGATTGCAGAAGCCTTCGGTAAAGTAGGTAAAGAAGGGGTAATCACTGTAGAAGAAGCCAAAGGAACCGATACTACTGTAGATGTGGTAGAAGGAATGCAGTTTGACAGAGGGTACCAGTCTCCTTATTTCGTGACTAATCCTGAGAAAATGATTGCCGAGCTGGAAAATCCATACATCCTTCTGGTAGAGAAAAAAATCTCTTCTATGAAAGAATTACTGCCGGTACTGGAGCCTGTGGCACAATCCGGAAGATCCCTGCTCATCATCTCTGAAGAGGTAGATGGCGAAGCACTGGCTACCCTGGTGGTAAACAAACTGAGAGGTTCCCTGAAAATTGCAGCGGTAAAAGCTCCGGGATTCGGCGACAGAAGAAAAGCCATGCTGGAAGACATTGCAATCCTGACCGGCGGACAGGTAATTTCTGAAGAAAGAGGATTCACCATGGAAAATGCAACCCTGGATTTGCTGGGTACTGCAGAAAAAGTGACCATAGACAAAGACAATACCACCATCGTAAACGGTGCCGGCGAAGAAAGCCTGATTAAAGGCCGTGTAAGCCAGATTAAAGCACAGATGGAATCTACAACCTCTGACTATGACAGAGAAAAACTTCAGGAAAGACTGGCAAAACTGGCCGGTGGTGTAGCTGTACTGTACGTAGGTGCCGCTTCTGAAGTAGAAATGAAAGAGAAAAAAGACCGGGTAGATGATGCGCTGCATGCTACAAGAGCTGCCGTGGAAGAAGGAATTGTTCCCGGAGGTGGTGTGGCACTGGTAAGAAGCATTTCTGCACTGAATGACCTGCCGGGAATCAACCAGGATGAACTGACCGGTATTAAAATCGTGAAAAGAGCCATAGAAGAACCACTAAGACAAATCGTGGCCAATGCCGGTGGTGAAGGTTCTGTAATTGTAGCCAAAGTAGCCGAAGGTAAAGACGACTATGGTTTCAATGCGAAGAACGAAGAATATGTAAACATGTTCGAAGCCGGAATTATAGACCCTACCAAAGTGGTTCGTGTAGCGCTGGAAAATGCAGCATCCGTATCCGGAATGCTTCTGACTACCGAGTGCGTGATCACGGAGGTGAAAAAAGATGAGCCTGCCATGCCTATGGGCGGCGGTATGCCGGGAATGATGTAATCTGCAAGCGATTACATTAATCATTAGTAAAATTCATAAAATCCGTTCAGAATTTCTGAGCGGATTTTTTGTGTCATGAATTTCATTTTTCTCCCAAAAACCACATCCTTCCTTCATAAAAATGAAATACACAACCGCTCTTCCTTAATAAACCACACCTCTGCTAAACCGTTGAAAACGAATACCACTGAGCGCTCAAAAAGCTCACTACGTGAGATATTACACTGCTTAAGCAACTGCGAAAAATAAAAATTTAGCCGTAAAAATTAAGAATTACAGAAAAAGTGTATCTTTACTCAAATCTAAAAAATGAAAGGAAAAATACTTTTTTTACTGGCAGCACCTCTGCTGTTTTCTGCACAGACTACCATTACGAAAGCATTTCATGATCCGGTAATCGGTGATGTGGTGAGCAATGTACAACTGGTAGGAACCGTAGACAATTCTGCCACCGGCAACGGCGTTACCTTCTCTAACCCCGCACTCACCGCAGGAGCGCCGGTTACGGCCAACTATGTGGCCCCTACTGCGGCAGAAGCTGCTGGATACGTTGGCAGTACCATTAAAATGGTTTCCGGAGCCAATGCCACCTTTTATAAACAAACGGCCAACAAACTGGAAATCACAGCCATTTCTACTCCGGATGCCACCATGAGTTTTAATGCCAATAACGCTACTTTTATATCCTATCCCGCTGCGTACGGATACAACGAGCAGGACCAGGCACAAGGTCTGATATCTGCCGGAACCAATACCGGATATCTGAGAGGGACGATTACCAATACGGCCGATGCGGCAGGCACTTTAGTCATAGGAACCCAAACCTTTAATAATGTGCTCAGAATAAAATCCATTCAGAACTTTACCATCTATCTGGATGCTTCTTTTATTATTTCCGTGGGATCTGTGACCAATACTTCGTATATGTATTTTGACAGCACGCACAAATTCCCGCTGCTCACCTCTACCAGTGGTAACATCAGCGTTCCATCACTGGGCATCAACCAGAATCTGAATGAATCTTCTGCTCTGGATGCCGTATTTCTGTCTGTAAAAGATGTCAGCGCCAAAGAACAATTTACGGTTTATCCGAATCCGGTACAGGATGTTTTATTTGTAAAAGGTGAACAGTTTGAAACAGCCCGTATTTATAGTACAGATGGTAAATTAATTAAATCTGCAGACCTCAGATCCGGCAAAGCAGATGTTTCCGAAATTCCTTCGGGAATGTATTTCATAGAACTGAAAGGAAAAGACCGCAACGCTGAAACTGCGAAATTCATCAAGAAATAATCCTCAGCTTTCACGTTTGATTTACTCCGCTGCAGGCCACGGAGTTTTCTTTGAAACAAAACAGACTCATTGTTTTTAACTTTTTCACCATAATGACATCTATGAACTTAAATACACCATGAACACCATTGCACTGAAAATGTTTTCCCTTTTATCATTGTTCTTCATATCCGGCCTCCTGCCGGCACAGAAGAAGAAATCCGGCATTCAGCAAACGTCACGGAAGGATACCATAACATACCGACCGCTGGTGATGGCCACATCTGAAAACCTGGAATCGCTCATCAAGGAAAAAAATGCCGTGCTGGTGCATTACGGATTTGCACCTCTTTACAATCCTGAATTTGAAAAGAAATATGGAGTACGCATTCACAACGCAGGCTGTATTATTTTACCCGCCAGCACAGAGCAGGCCCAGCGGAATAATCTTTTGGTTACGGGGTGGCTGAACCAAAATTTCGGGAACAGCTGGTCTGAAGAATTAGGGTTTACCCCAATGGGATCCAACCCTTAGGCATAGGCTTCGCGGAACTTCGCCAGTAAATCATCAAGCTGCTGGCGCTCTACATAGACGCTTTTCACCTCTTCATAGCGGGGAGATTTGTAAAAAACTTCGTGGAAGTCCATACTTCCGTTCCCTACTTTTACAATTTTCAAAACTTCAATGTTCAGTTTTTTCAATTCATCTTTGAATGCCTGAAACTCCTGATTGATATTGATTTCCATTATATTGATGATGATTTATTGATTTTCTTCGGTATCGTGCTTCAACTGGGCGTTATGAAGGGTGGCATAGTAGCCGTTCTTTACCAGAAGCTCTGCATGCTTCCCCTCTTCCACAATCATTCCCTGATCCATCACGATAATTTTGTCTGCCTTCTCTATGGTAGAAAGCCGGTGGGCGATGATGATGGATGTGCGGTTATGCGTAATCTTCTCGGTAGCCCGCTGTATCAGTTTTTCACTCTCATGATCTATGGAGGAGGTGGCCTCATCCAGAATCAGAATTTTGGGATCAGACAGATAAGCCCTCAGAAAGGATAAAAGTTGTCTCTGCCCCAGCGAAATAGAAGAACCCCGCTCGCTCACGGTATAGTTATATCCGCCGGGCAGTTGCTCTATGAATTCATCAACCTCTATTTCCTGCGCAATTTTCTTGATTTTCTCCAGCGTAACGGACTCATCACCAAACGCCAGGTTTTCAAATATCGTTCCGTGGAAAAGAAACACATCCTGCAGCACCACGCCTATGTGACTGCGCAGGTTATACAGTTCATAATCTTTCACCTCCACATCATCCAGCAAAATCTTTCCGGAGTCAATGTCGTACAAACGGGTAATGAGACTGATGATGGTAGATTTACCGGCACCGGTAGCCCCCACAATGGCTACGGTTTCGCCCGGATTCACCATAAAACTCACCCCCTTCAGTACTTCCTGTTTTTCATCATACGAAAAACGGACATTCCGGAATTCTATTTTCCCGTCAAAGTAATCTTTGGCCACTGTTCCGGTATTGGGTACTGCGAAATCTTCATCCATTACTCCCAGCACACGCTCGGCACCCACAATTCCCCTCTGAATATTGTTAAACCGGTCTGCGATCTGTCTCAGCGGACGCACCAGCATGGATATAAACTGAATAAAAGCAATGACTTTTCCGGCAGTAATCGTGACGTAACCTCCATAAAACAGGATCAGCCCGATGAATAAGGACGAAATAAGTTCCACCACAGGAAAAAACAATGAAAAGATGAAGACCGTGCGCAGCAGGGCAGCCTTCAGCGTGATGTTGATTTTATCAAACTTCTCAAACTCTGCTTTCTGCCGGTTAAACACCTGTATGATGGGCATGCCCGAGAGCCGTTCCTGCACAAAGGAATTCTGAGTAGCCGTCCAGGTTCGTTCTTCCCCAAAAGCCTTTCTGAGTCTTTTCTGAAAGAAGCGGGTAATGAGTACCATAAGCGGCAGAATAGCCATTGAAATGTAGCTGAGATTCACATCTACCTGAAACATCATCACCAGCACGAACACAATACGGAGTACATCTCCGAAAACCATCAGAAACCCGTCTGTATATACCGTGGCTATGGTTTCCACATCTCCTACTGCCCGGGTAACCAGTTGACCGATGGCCGTTTTATCAAAAAACGAAGTTCGGAAATAAATCAGTTTCTTGTACAAGCGCTCACGGATGTCACGAATCACGTTTTGCGAAATAAAACTGGAGAAATAGACCATCAGGAAATTCAGCACAGACTCTGCGAAAACCAGGGCTACCAGAATGTAGATATGCTTCATCATCAGCGCTTTATCCTTCAGCTGAATGATGTCTGTATCCACAATCTGCATGGTAAGGTACGGGCGGTACGTGGAAATCACAGAAAGTATAATGGAGATGATGAGGGTGAAAATGAACCACGAACGGAATTTCATTCCAATCTTGAAAAGTCGCTGAATAATCTGCCAGGTGGTTTGTTTCTTCATACAATATAAATACCGGCGGGTATTTTCTTTAAAGGTCTTGGCGCAGTGAAAACGCCATATAAATTCCGCACAAAAATAGTGAAATTAAATGGTTCTCCCACTTTGGATGCTCTTTTGGGATGATGAATGCAATGGAACCCCAACAGCAGGTCATCCGTTTAATTGCGGCGAAAAGGAGGCATCATTCGTCTGTGACCGCTTGAAAATCATACCCCACATCTACCAGAAAAAGTCCCTGAGGTGGTGCAGAAGTTCCGGCCGCGTTCCGGTTTTTATCACGGATGATTTTCCTCAGGTCCTCTTCATTGATTTTGCCCGTGCCGATATCTGTTAGGGTTCCCACCAGAGCGCGCACCATATTCCGGAGAAAGCGGTCTGCAGATACGGTAAACTTCAGCATGGTGCCTGTTTGCTCCCATTCTGCTATGTATATTTTGCAAAGGTTGGTTTTATTATCCGTGTGGAGTTTGGCAAAACTGGTAAAATCATGGGTTTCCATAAGGATTTTGCATGCACTGTTCATTTTGGCCACATCCGGACTTTTACCACGCCACTGCCAGGCAGAATCCCGGCTGAACGGATCTTTCTCTGTGGAAATATAATATTCATAGGTACGATACGTGGCATCAAACCGGGCATGAAAATCATCATGAACGCGGAACACCTCTTTCACGGCAACATCAGCAGGCAAAAAACTGTTGAGTCTGTAGGCCAGCTGTTCATTCAGCACCTGTTCGGTATCAAAATGGGCGAAAATTTTCCGGGCATGCACTCCGGTATCGGTACGGCCGGCACCGGTAATTTTGATTTCTTCTCTCAGAATGGTGCTCAGTGCGCGCTCCATCACTTCCTGCACCGAAATTTCCTTCGGCTGAATCTGAAATCCGAAATAATTCTTACCATGATAACAAAACTCAATACAGTACCTCAATTTCAATAATTTTTCACGACAAAAATAGGGATTTTGTGGCAGAAAATGATTGTTGAAAACTCGGATGGTTTCAGTGTTAATAAACTCTTAAAATTTATTAATTTTGCAACCGTATGAAAAGATGGTACCTCTACCCTTTTTCGTTGGGATATCATTTCGCAACGGGTATAAGAAACACATTGTATGATTTAGGATTAAAAAAATCCGAAAAATTCCGAACGCCGATTATAAATGTGGGCAATTTATCTGTGGGCGGCAGCGGCAAATCGCCTATGGTGATGTATCTGGCCGATTTGCTGTCCAGACATTTCAGAACCGGTGTGTTATCCCGGGGTTACGGCCGTGTTGTAAAGGGGTATGGCGTGGTCAATTATGACAGCAATTATAAAATGGTGGGCGATGAGGCCATGCAACTTTTCGAAAGATTTAAAAACCGTTTTGTTATCGGCGTTTCAGAAGAGCGCGTTCCGGGTGCCCGGAAACTTATAGAAGACATGGATCTGGACGTGCTTTTGCTGGATGATGCGTACCAGCACAGAGCCATCAAAGCCGGATTCAATATTCTGATGACCGATTACAATGATCCGTATTTCCGGGATTTCATTCTTCCTGCGGGTGATTTACGTGAAAGCCGCCGGGGAGCCGCGCGCGCGCAGGTGATCATGGTTTCCAAATGCCCCGATGAACTGACCGAGGAAAAAAAGCAGTATTATATTTCGCGGATCCGTCCGCAGCATTACCAGAAGGTGTTCTTCTCTTCCATAGTATATGATGAACATGTTTTTTCTGTAGACCATAAAATTCCGGATAATAATCTGGCCTATTACGACATTTTACTCATTACCGGCATTGCCAACCCGAAACCACTGACAGAACATCTTTCCAAGTTCTCGCAACGGGTGAAACATATGAAATTCAAGGACCATCATGACTTTTCTGATGCGGACATCAAAAACATCCTGAGCGAATACAAAAAACTGGGCGAATACCGGATGATCCTGACTACAGAAAAGGATTTCGTACGCCTGAAAAGCTTTGACTACCTACGCAAACTGGTCTATTACTGGCCCATTAACGTGGTCATTGATAAAAAAGCAGAGTTTAATCAGCTGGTGATACAGTACGTTCAGGGCAACAATTAACTTTTACTTTCCAGATTTTCCCGAAACCATATAAACTGGAATGCACTTTATCAAAAAAAAAGGATATCCAGCCGGAATGATTGATGAATTATATTAATATAATTTAATTTATCACTTCATTTTTTAAATTATTTTATGCGTATATTTGCTTCCTGAAAGGTAAAAAAAGCTGTTATTGATTATAAATTGTCAATCGCACCTGCTCTTAAAACTTTAAAAATTACATTGTTTTTTGCAATAATTAAAAAAGCGGATTAACTTATATTAATCTCGAAAACCAGACTATGGCACAGAAAACATTACTTGAAAATATAAAATTATTTTATACTATGTACCGATAAACAAAATATATATTTTGCACAAAAAACAATATATAGCTTTATATTCTTAAATCTTTTTTACTCAGAAATACATAATCATTAAACAACAATTACCAAACTTCAACAAATGAGATTAAAAACTACCCCCGTAGAAAAATCCGCTAAGTTATTCAAGGCATTAACAGTCTTGGTAACTCTGCTGTGCAGCCCTTCTTTATGGGCAGACGGCTCCCGGGACCTGTACCCCTCTACCGCCACCGGTGTTCGTGCACAGTTACAAGCTGCCAACACGGTGACTGCCAACTGGCCCTTTCCTAATTCTTCTGCCCATTATGTGTATGCCCAGGCAGGAGAACGGATTACACTGGCTTCCAGCGCACAGGGTTCAGGATCAGCAAGAATCAGACTCATAGGTCCATCCGGAACCGAACTGGTAAATAACACCTCCGGCGGTCTGATTGCAAACCGGGCGGCAGAATTAGCAGGACCACGACTATTCGGGCAAACGGGAGGCAATTTTTACACACCCATTTACTATCAGGTGCCAGCTAATGGCACAGGCATATACAAAGTGGAATTTACTGCCCGTACCACCAATACACCATCTAACAGCATCAGCGCAACAGAAAACTGGTCTCAGGGAAACAACGGTATTATTGCTTGGGATATATCCGTCATTAACAGCAGCAATAGTGGTTTTATACCGGGACGCGTATATACCAATGTCATGAATCTGAGTAATGGTTCCGGCGGCAGCGGTGGCGCCAATGGATTTCATGGAGTTTTCTATACGCTTACAAAAGACGGCTACACCTACCGGGTAAAAAACAATGGCAACAACGGACTTTATTTCACGTTTTTTGTCAACAATAATGGTTTTGTAAATCCCAGCACCAGGATTCCGTTATACAAGAGTTTAAATTATTCAAACGGAACCAACTTTACCAGCCGTGTACACAACCCGAACCTGGCCGATACTGCTACAGAGATCACCCATAAAATATTTTACACGCTGCCCGCATCAGATTTACCAGCTTCTGCTACCGGCGCAGCTCCAGGCCCTAACCAAAGCAATACTACATGGCTGAAAAATGCTGTGATTACCCCGCAAGTAGCCGGAGTTTCGGTAGTAGGTGTAGAAGGAACCGGCAGCCAGGTGGGTGCCAAAGGTGGTTACGTTAAATTCAACGCAGACACCCAGGGAAATTACCAGGTCATCATAGAAGGATCTGCACCCGGATCCGGCTTTGTGAGACGCGTACTTACCGGCTCTGCAGTTGCAGGCCTCAATCAGGTGTACTGGGACGGAAAAGATGGTAACGATGCGCTGCCACCGGCCAGCAACACCGCACTTCCCATTAAAGTCACTGTAATTCTGCAAGGTGCCGAAGTACACTTCCCTTTCATTGATATGGAATACAACCCGAACGGGATTATTATTGAATTACTAAATCACAACAATCTGGCATCAGCCCCTGTATCAGACATTGTGTACTGGGATGACTCCGATGTAAGCGGCACAGGTCCGACTCCGAAAAACAACAGCCATCTTCCGCCAACCAACAACCCGGGCAACACTTCATCCAATGTAAACGGACACCTGTGGTCAGGCGGCACATTTGGTAACGAGAAGGGCATCGATACCTGGACCTTCATCAAGGGACAGGAAACCACCATCAATACCGGCGTGCTGGTAAAAATAGCAGATCTAAAAATCGTTTCTATCGTTCCGGACAAAAATACTGCCTATACAGGAGATCATATTATCTATACCGTCAAAGTGAAAAACGACGGCCCCAGTGATGTGACCGGCGCAAAATTCAACTTTAATCTTCCGGCGGGAATGTCACCTCAGAACGCCCAGTTTGCGGCCAGCGCATGCGGAAGCAGCACCCCGCTGACCTACAATGCTGCCGGAAATACCTACACCTCAGACCTTACTCTGCCCAATGGCTGCGAAGTAACCATTACCATTACCGTAACCGTAAACAACACCGGCCCGCAAGGTCCGCAGGCACAGCAGGTGGAAGCTACAATTCTCCGCACCAATGACGTTACAGACCCCGATGCCACCAATCCGGACATCAACACGATGCCTACTGATGCACATTCAGAATGCGCCAACAACGGACTGGGCGGCACATGCAACAATATCCTGACGAACAGTGCACTGATTGCGACCAGAGCCTGCTACAGTGACCCGCTGATTACAGGAACCGGAGCACCGTCGCAACACGGAATCACGTTACTGCAGAGAGCAGGATCCGGCAATGACAACTGGCCCATGGTTCGCACCTCTGCGCATACCGTCTTGGAATCCAACACCAAAGGTCTTGTGATTACCCGTGTATCTACCGCAGGGCTTACCGCCATCACTGCTCCTCAGGAGGGAATGATGGTCTACGATACAACGGAAAAATGTCTGAAAATATACAGTGACGGAGTCTGGTCATGTTTCAACAATCCAGCTTGTCCATAATTCATAAACAGTAAAGTCATGAAAAAAATAATATCAGCAGGAATAATCCTGATTTCAACACAGGCATTCTCACAGGTAATCATCGGAGATGATACCGGTACTGCCATCAATAAAACCTCTGTACTGCTGGAATTTGCAGCAGGACAAAATAAAGGGCTCATTTTGCCTTACGTAAGAACGCTGCCGGCATCACCGGCAGAAGGAACCATCGTGCTGGATGCATCAGCGCCCACTGCCGCACGAGTAAAATACTATAACGGAACCTGGGTAGACCTCAGCGGACAAGACGCAAATGTAGGCGAAGAAATGGACGACCAGCCTACTACTGCCGAAATCACGGGAGCCAAAGCGGTTATAGGTGCCTCCACCTCTACCGCAGACGGTGTGCTGGTATTGGAATCCACTACAAAAGCCATGGTTCTTCCTACGGTAACAGATGTCAGTTTAATCCCGGATCCGTCTCCCGGGATGATGGTATATGTGAATAAAGCAGATGCTAAAAGACTGGCTGTATTTAACGGAAGCCAATGGTCATTCTGGGCTCCGTAATGATTTTCCCATGAACACACTTCAAGAGCGGCATTTTGCCGCTCTTTTTTATTTATCCAAAAGGAAATCAAACAGATAGCCACATTTATATTTTGCATTGTCAATAAAACTTTGTATCTTTGCCCCTCTTTTGGCGCTTATAATTGTTACTTTTTTGTAAAATATTGAATATGAACTCTTTTGGATTTTTCCGAAAGGGGCATTTTCATTGAGCAACCGTAACAGATTTTGTGTCTGAGAGAAATCAAAAAATATTTTGCATTACACCGTGAAAAGATATACCGGCGTTGCAGTTAGAAATCAGGACTAAGAAATTAGAAATGAAGCAAGACTCAATCTGATAGCGCCAAATATCACACGTCTTCCCTTCTTTCGCTCCTTTTTATCCGGTTTCTGATATTTTTTAAACAAAATATTTTTTAACCCAATTGTTTTATTACTTTATGAGTAAATCTAAAGCTACAAAAAGCTCTGCGGAAATTACCGCAAAGGAAAGAATCAACTTTTCTTCAGCCAAAGGGCGGATTTCAGCTCCGGATTTCCTGGATGTGCAGTTAGCCTCATTCACGGAATTCTTCCAGCTGGACACGCTTCCGGAAGCCAGAGTGAACGAAGGTCTTTACAAGACTTTCCAGGAAAACTTCCCGATTACAGATTCCAGAAATCAGTTCGTACTGGAGTTCCTGGATTATCTGGTAGACTCGCCACGGTATTCCATAGACGAGTGTGTAGAGAGAGGTCTAACCTACTCTGTACCATTAAAAGCCAGACTGAAACTGTATTGTACCGATGAGGAACATGAAGATTTCCAGACGGTTATTCAGGATGTTTATCTGGGGCCGGTGCCTTACATGACCCCATCCGGATCATTCATCATCAACGGTGCAGAACGTGTTATTGTGACACAGTTGCACAGATCTCCGGGGGTATTCTTCGGACAAACGTACCATGCCAACGGTACCAAACTGTATTATTCCAGAATTATCCCGTTCAAAGGATCATGGATGGAATTTACCACGGACATCAATAACGTGATGTATGCGTATATTGACCGTAAGAAAAAATTACCTTTAACTACCCTGCTCAGAGCAATTGGTTATGAGTCTGATAAGGATATTCTTCAGATTTTTGACCTTGCCGAAGAAGTAAAAGTTTCTAAAGCTGCGCTGAAAAAAGTAGAAGGAAGAACCCTGGCAGCGAGAGTGCTGAACACCTGGTTCGAGGACTTCGTAGACGAGGATACCGGCGAAGTGGTTTCCATTGAAAGAAATGAAATCATTCTGGACCGTGAAACCATTCTTGAAAAAGAACATATTGATATGATTCTGGATGCAGGTGTAAAATCTATCCTGATTCACAAAGAAAACTCTAATGAGTTCTCCATCATTCAGAATACCCTGCAAAAAGACCCTACCAACTCCGAAAAGGAAGCAGTAGAATACATCTACCGTCAGCTGCGTAATGCAGATCCGCCAGATGAGGAAACAGCAAGAGGAATTATAGAAAAGCTGTTCTTCTCTGAGCAGAGATACTCGCTTGGTGAAGTAGGCCGTTACAGACTGAACAAGAAACTGGGTCTTAACATTCCGGAATCTACCGAGGTACTGACCAAGGAAGACATCATTGCAATAGTAAGACACCTGATAGAACTGGTAAACTCTAAGGCAGAGGTAGATGATATAGATCACTTGTCTAACAGAAGAATTAAAACTGTGGGCGAGCAGCTTGCAGGACAATTCGGCGTGGGTCTTTCCAGAATAGCCAGAACCATCCGTGAGCGTATGAACGTTCGGGATAACGAAATCTTTACACCTATTGATCTGGTTAATGCCAAAACATTAACTTCAGTAATCAACTCATTCTTTGGGACCAACCAACTGTCTCAGTTTATGGACCAGACCAACCCGCTGTCTGAAATCACTCACAAGAGAAGACTTTCTGCACTGGGGCCTGGCGGACTTTCCAGAGAAAGAGCAGGTTTCGAGGTGCGTGACGTTCACCATACCCACTACGGAAGAATTTGTCCGATTGAAACACCGGAAGGTCCGAACATCGGTCTGATTTCCTCTCTGGGTATTTATGCGAAGATCAACAACTTAGGTTTTATAGAAACCCCATACCGTAAAGTAGAAAACGGAAAAGTAAATCTGAAATCAGAGCCTGTTTATCTGAATGCTGAAGATGAAGAAGATAAGGTAATTGCGCAGGCCAACGTGGATTTGAACGAGGATGGTGCATTTGAAACAGACAGAATCATTGCCCGTCTGGATGGTGATTATCCTGTAGTAGAACCGCATGAAGTACACCTGATAGATGTTGCTCCTAACCAGATTTCCGGTATATCTGCATCATTGATTCCATTCCTGGAGCATGATGATGCGAACCGTGCCCTGATGGGATCCAACATGATGCGTCAGGCTGTTCCGCTGCTGAAGCCGGAAGCACCTGTAGTAGGAACCGGACTGGAAAAGCAAGTAGCCAAAGACTCCAGAATTCTGATTAACGCAGAAGGACCTGGTGTGGTAGAATATGTAGATGCAGATAAAATTGTCATTAACTACGAAAGAAGTGAAGACGAGGATATTGTAAGCTTTGATTCATCCACAAAAACTTATAAACTGACCAAATTCAGAAAGACCAACCAGAGTACCACCATTACTTTGAGACCTAACGTACGTGTAGGAGACAAAGTAGAAAAAGGACAGGTACTGTGTGATGGTTATGCTACAGAAAACGGTGAACTGGCACTGGGCCGTAACCTTACCGTAGCCTTCATGCCGTGGAAAGGATATAACTTTGAGGATGCCATCGTAATCAATGAAAAAATTGTGCGCGAAGACTGGTTTACGTCTATCCATGTAGATGAATACTCACTGGAAGTGCGCGATACCAAACTGGGTATGGAAGAACTCACTGCTGATATTCCTAACGTTTCTGAAGAAGCTACAAAAGATCTGGATGAAAACGGTATGATCCGCATTGGTGCCGAGGTGAAGCCCGGCGACATTATGATCGGAAAAATTACCCCGAAAGGTGAATCTGACCCTACACCGGAAGAAAAACTTCTGCGTGCTATCTTCGGAGACAAAGCCGGAGATGTGAAAGATGCTTCCCTGAAGGCAGACTCCTCATTGCGCGGAGTAGTCATCAACAAAAAACTTTTCGCCAGAAATATTAAGGACAAGAAAAAACGTGCAGAAGAAAAGCTGAAGCTGGAAGAAATCGAAAATAACTATAAAGCGAAATTCGATGATCTGCGCAGTACACTGATTGAGAAACTAACGTCTCTGGTTAATGGTAAAACATCACAGGGTGTAAGAAACGATCTGGAAGAAGAAGTCATTGGTAAAGGGGTGAAATTCACTCAGAAACTGCTTACTTCTATTGAAGATTATGTAAACATCAGTGGTGCAGACTGGACTGTGGACGAAGAGAAAAACAACCTTATCAAGCAACTGATTCACAATTATAAGATTAAGTTCAATGATATTGCCGGAGTTAAAAACCGTGAGAAATTTGCCGTTTCCATAGGTGATGAACTTCCTGCAGGAATCATGAAACTGGCTAAAGTGTATATTGCGAAGAAACGTAAACTGAATGTAGGAGACAAGATGGCAGGTCGCCACGGTAACAAGGGTATCGTATCCAGAATCGTAAGAGAGGAAGATATGCCGTTCCTGGAAGACGGAACACCGGTAGACATTGTACTGAATCCGCTGGGGGTACCTTCCCGTATGAACATTGGACAGATTTACGAAACTGTACTGGGCTGGGCCGGTAAAAAACTGGGACTGAAGTTTGCTACGCCAATCTTTGACGGTGCATCGCTGGATGATATTACCAAATATACAGATGAAGCAGGACTTCCGCGTTACGGAAGCACCTATCTGTATGACGGTGGTACCGGTGAGCGCTTTACACAACCGGCTACAGTTGGTATTATATACATGCTGAAACTGGGGCACATGGTAGATGACAAGATGCACGCACGTTCCATAGGACCTTACTCACTGATTACACAGCAGCCACTAGGTGGTAAAGCACAATTTGGTGGTCAGCGTTTCGGAGAGATGGAGGTTTGGGCACTGGAAGCCTTCGGTGCATCCAATATCCTGAGAGAAATCCTTACTGTGAAGTCAGATGACGTCATTGGTAGAGCAAAAACTTATGAAGCCATAGCCAAAGGAGAAGCCATGCCGGAACCCGGCATTCCGGAATCCTTCAATGTATTGCTTCACGAGCTGCAGGGTCTTGGATTAGACGTAAGATTGGAAGAGTAGATAACAGATGTCAGACACCCGTTGTCAGACTTTGACACTCCAAAAATTTTAAAACCAGTTGAATTTGGAAGAAAAGATTTCGTCTGAAATCTGAAATCTAAAATCTAAAATCTAAAAAACAATGTCAAATAAAAATAAATCAAGCAGATTTAGCAAAATCACCATCGGTCTGGCTTCACCGGAATCCATTCTTCAGGAATCCAGAGGGGAGATTCTAAAGCCGGAAACCATCAACTACAGAACGCACAAGCCGGAAAGAGACGGGTTGTTCTGCGAGAAAATATTCGGTCCTGTAAAGGATTACGAATGTGCCTGTGGAAAATACAAAAGAATCCGCTATAAAGGAATCGTGTGTGACCGCTGTGGTGTGGAAGTGACCGAGAAAAAAGTGCGTAGAGAAAGAATAGGCCATATCAATCTGGTGGTTCCTATTGCTCACATCTGGTACTTCCGTTCTTTACCGAACAAAATAGGATACCTGCTGGGTATGCCGTCTAAAAAACTGGACATGATTATCTACTATGAAAGATATGTCGTGATTCAGCAAGGTATTGCCAAAAAAGCAGACGGTTCAGATTTTGATCACATGGAATTCCTTACAGAAGAGGAATACCTGGATATTCTGGAAACAATACCGCATGAAAATCAGTATCTGGATGATTCTGATCCAAATAAATTCATCGCCAAAATGGGTGCAGAAGCAGTAGAAGAACTGCTGAGAAGAATTAACCTGGACGAATTGTCTTTTGACCTGAGACATAAAGCGCACAACGAAGGTTCCAAGCAAAGAAGAACCGAAGCACTGAAACGTCTGAACGTGGTAGAAGCCCTGAGAGGTGCCAATACCCGGATGATTAACCGCCCGGAATGGATGATTATGAGAGTGCTTCCGGTAATACCACCGGAACTGAGACCTTTGGTACCACTGGACGGAGGACGTTTTGCCACATCGGATCTCAATGACCTTTACCGTAGAGTAATCATCAGAAACAACCGTCTGAAGAGACTCCTGGAAATCAAAGCTCCGGAAGTAATCCTCAGAAATGAGAAACGCATGCTTCAGGAATCTGTAGACTCATTGTTCGATAATACCAGAAAATCTTCTGCCGTAAAATCAGAATCCAACAGACCACTGAAATCCCTTTCTGACTCTCTGAAGGGTAAGCAGGGACGTTTCCGCCAGAACCTTTTGGGTAAAAGGGTAGATTACTCTGCACGTTCTGTAATTGTTGTAGGTCCGAACCTGCAGCTGCATGAATGTGGAATTCCTAAAGATATGGCCGCAGAACTGTACAAACCGTTTATCATCAGAAAACTGATTGAAAGAGGAATTGTAAAAACAGTAAAATCTGCGAAAAGAATCATTGACAGAAAAGAACCTGTGGTATATGATATCCTGGAAAATGTGATGAAAGGCCACCCGGTTCTGCTGAACAGGGCACCTACCCTGCACAGACTGGGAATCCAGGCGTTCCAGCCAAAAATGATTGAAGGGAAAGCCATACAGCTACACCCGCTGGTAACCACGGCCTTTAATGCCGACTTTGACGGTGACCAGATGGCCGTTCACCTCCCGCTGGGACCGGAAGCCATACTGGAAGCACAGCTGTTGATGCTGGGATCGCAGAACATTCTGAACCCTGCAAACGGTTCGCCTATTACGGTACCTTCTCAGGACATGGTTCTGGGTCTGTATTTCATGACCAAAGAAGCCCACTCTACAGAAGAACATAAAGTAAAAGGTGAAGGACTGGCATTCTACTCTCCGGAGGAAGTAGAGATTGCCTACGCAGAAGGACAAGTCTCCCTGAATGCGAAAGTAAGATGCCGTCTGCCCATCAAAGAAAACGGAGAAATCACCACCAAACTGATTGAGACTACTGTAGGTAGAATTTTATTCAACCAGATTGTACCAAAGGAATCCGGATTCATTAATGAACTACTGACCAAGAAATCTCTGAGAAACGTTATCGGAAGAATTCTGGCAGATACAGATTTCCCGACTACCGTTCAGTTCCTGGACAATATGAAGGACCTGGGTTACCAGAACGCCTTCAAGGGAGGACTTTCCTTCAGCCTGGGAGACATTGTAATTCCTGAAGAGAAGAAAACAATGATTGCCACTGCGGTAGAGAATGTAGATGAGATTAAGGCCAACTATAACATGGGTCTTATTACCGATACAGAGCGTTATAACCAGGTTATTGACGTGTGGACCAATACCAATGCCGGACTTACAGAAATGATTATGAGCAGAATGAAAACCGACCAGGGCGGATTCAATTCTGTGTACATGATGCTGGATTCCGGAGCGAGGGGTTCCAAGGAACAGATTCGTCAGTTATCCGGGATGAGAGGGCTGATGGCCAAACCGCAAAAAGCAGGTTCTACCGGTGCAGAGATTATTGAAAACCCGATTGTGGCCAACTTTAAAGAAGGTCTGTCCATTCTGGAATACTTTATCTCTACCCACGGTGCCCGTAAAGGTCTTGCAGATACCGCACTGAAAACTGCAGATGCAGGTTACCTGACCCGTAGACTGGTAGATGTGGCACAAGATGTTATCATTACTGAAGACGATTGTGGAACACTGCGTGGTACAGAAGTAACGGCACTGAAGAAAAATGATGAAATTGTAGAAAAACTCTCCGAAAGAATTTTGGGTAGAGTTTCCCTGCACGATGTTTATCATCCGGAAACAGATGAAATCATCATCCATGCAGATACCATCATTAACGAAGCATATGCCCGTGAGGTAGAAACTGCAGGAATTGAAGCCATAGAAGTACGTTCACCACTTACCTGTGAAACCAAAAAAGGAATCTGTGCCAAATGTTATGGCCGTAACCTCGCTACCGGTAAACCTATCCACATGGGTGAAGCTGTGGGGGTAATTGCCGCACAGTCTATTGGGGAACCTGGTACACAGCTTACCCTGAGAACCTTCCACCAGGGGGGTACTGCAGGAAACGTATCAGAAAACCCATTCATTGCAGCCAGAAGAGACGGTATCGTAGAAATGGACGAAATCCGTACCGTAACCTCTGAAAACGATGAAGGTAAAAAAGCAGAAATCTTGGTTTCCCGTTCCACAGAATTCCGTCTGGTAGCAGACAATGACACCAGAACACCTCTGATGGTGACCAACGTGCCTTATGGTTCCGAAATATTTGTAAAACCGGGAGATAAAGTGAAAAAAGGCGATATGATTGCCAAATGGGATCCGTATAATGCGGTAATCATTGCAGAAACTGCCGGTAAAGTAGAATATGAAGACATCATCCAGGGCGTTTCATTCCAGTTGGAAATCGACGAGCAAACAGGATTCGAAGAGAAAGTAATTGCAGAATCCCGTAACAAAAAAGCAGTACCTACGCTGAAGGTTGTAGACTCCAAAGGGGTAGAACAGAAAGCGTATAACCTGCCGGTGGGTGCCCACCTTATGGTCAATGACGGGGAGAAGATTAAAGCAGGTAAAGTCCTGATTAAGATTCCAAGAAAATCTGCAAAAGCAGGGGATATCACCGGAGGTCTTCCGCGTGTGACCGAACTTTTTGAAGCCAGAAATCCATCAAACCCGGCTGTGGTAACAGAGATTGACGGTGTAGTATCTTACGGTAAAATCAAGAGAGGTAACCGCGAACTTATTGTGGAAGCCAAAACCGGAGAGCGTAAAATCTACCTGGTCAAACTTTCCAACCAGATCCTGGTACAGGAAAATGACTTTGTGAGAGCAGGATCACCGCTATCTGACGGATCCGTAACTCCGGATGACATCCTGAACATTAAAGGCCCAACTGCCGTACAGGAATATCTGGTTAATGAAATTCAGGAAGTGTACCGACTTCAGGGGGTAAAAATTGACGATAAGCATTTCGAAATCATCGTTCGTCAGATGATGACTAAAGTAGAAATTGTGGACGGTGGTGATACCCAGTTCCTGGAAGGTGCGCTGGAGCACAAATTTGACTTCCTGGAAGAAAACAACCGCGTATTCGGACTGAAAGTAGTTACAGAAGCCGGAGATTCCAAGGAATTCAAACCAGGACAGATGATTACAGCCAGAGAACTCAGAGATGAAAACTCCAAACTGAAACGTGAAGACCTGCAGCTGGTAGAAGTACGTGAAGCCCTTCCTGCTACTGCTACGCCGGTTCTCCAGGGGATCACCAGAGCGGCTCTGCAAACCAAGTCATTCATGTCTGCGGCGTCCTTCCAGGAAACCACAAAAGTACTGAACGAAGCGGCTGTATCCGGTAAAGTAGATTACCTGACCGGTCTGAAAGAAAACGTAATTGTAGGTCACAGAATTCCTGCAGGAACCGGTCTGAAAGATTATCAGAACATTATTGTAGGTTCCAAAAAAGAATTCGAAGACATTAATTAATTATTAAATGGTTCAAAGTTCAAAGTTAAAGGATCAGCATTTTTAAAGACTTTTCCTTAACTTTGGACAGCGAACATACAACTTAAATAAAACAAAATCTAACATGGACAACAATCAAAACCAAGATCCAAACAACATTAACATTCAACTGAACGAAATGGTTGCTGCAGGGGTATACTGTAACCTTGCACTGGTAAACCACTCACCTTCTGAGTTCGTTCTGGACTTTATCCAGATGATGCCGGGGGTACAGCAGGCCAACGTAAGATCCAGAGTAATCCTGGCTCCTCTGCATGCCAAAAGAGTACTGCAGGCACTTCAGCAAAACATCCAGAACTACGAACAACAATTTGGAGAAATCAAAGAAGTTGAGCCTTTCGTAATCGGACAAAATAACGTACAGGCGTAAGCACAGGTTTGTAATACGTACAACAATCCCTGCCATGTGGCAGGGATTTGTTTTTATTTACTGAGCAAATTCTGTAGCTGCTCCATCATCTTGTCTTTATCTTTTAATCTCTCTTCATACAATTTTTCTATCTTTTCACTCTTCTCTTTATTTTCCTGATAGAGATTTTGAATATCCTGATATCCTACAGATGCATCGGTACATTATTCAAAAATATTTTGTGCAGAGTTGTTTTTAGTACATTTGAAAACCACACAAATCTCATGAGAAAAAATTCAATTTTTCCGCTGCTTGCGCTGTGGTAAATTTGAATAATCCCTGTTCAATAAACAAAACTACAATCCCAAAACCAATTACACTCACCAAGCAGTAATTTAGTGAGAAAGATATATGAAAAAGCTATACAAACATACCGCTTGTATGGTTTTTATATTACTTTAATGTTGGCAAATTTTGATTACCGATAATATACTTAGTTCCAAAACTTAAATACCAAATCTCTACCCCTACTCTTAACAATCATTCAATAAAAAACTAGCTATTACACAAAAACAATACTATTATTTGATTATATTTGAGCATAACTCAAAACCATGACTAAGAACACTCCCCACTCCTTTTCTGATGCTTTAAGCTTCGTGAATCCGGCGCTGCAGGCAGAATTTCAACAGTATGCCACCCCCGTACACATCAGAGCAAAAAAAGAAATTACCAGGGAAGGCTAAAGAAACAAATTCATTCCCTTTCTGGGTCGGTCAAGGTATATACCCTGAAAAACGGCCGGAAATTCATCTACTATTATATAACCAAATAAGAGATGCATCATGACATTACCATCTGTTTTTTCAGATTACGTGAGTAAAGTAAGGTGGTATCACTGTGAAACTCCGATTAAACAGTAGATCTGAAGCCACTTTACGGTGGCTTTTTTAATGAACTTCTACTGCGTGAATTTTTTATCCTAAAAGTTCCGCTTACATTTGTTGAAAATTATAACAGATGAAGAAGAGCATCGTTTTATTCTTATGTTGCGTTGCGCTGAGTGCATTCTCACAAAAACCGGTGACCGATACCGCGCAAGTGATTCAGCCCCACCGGAAAAATGCCCCTGAGACGCACGCCAAACCCTATGTGATTCTGATATCTGCCGATGGTTTCCGCCATGATTATGCGGAAAAATATGGTGCCAAAAATATTCTGAACATAGGCAGGAGCGGTGTTTCGGCAAAATCTATGATTCCCTCTTATCCGTCGGTTACCGGACCCAATCATTATTCACTGATCACCGGGATGTATCCTGCTCATCATGGATTTGTAGACAATTATTTCTTTGACCCGCGGCGCAATGAAATGTTTGCCATGAAAGACCTGAACCAAAATAAAAATAAAAAATGGCTGGGCGGCATCCCGCTGTGGAGTCTTGCCGAGCAACAGGGTGTTCTTTCGGCTTCACTGTTCTGGGTAGGTTCCAATACTGATGCCGGCGGTACCGGTCCCACCTATTATTACGATTATCATGAAGCATTTTCCACTGATAAAAAAATTGACATCGTGTTGGACTGGCTGCAGCTCCCCGAAGAAAAAAGGCCTCATTTCATCACCTTTTACTTCCCGGAGGTCGATCAGAACGGACACCGCTTTGGCGCAGAGGCCCCGGAGACCCGTGCGGCGGTAAAAATGATTGATGATGCCGTGGGAAAACTCATGCAGAAAGTCAATGCGCTCCAGTTGCCACAGGTGAACTTTATTTTCGTCTCAGACCACGGGATGATTGATGCCGATGTAGCGCACACACTGAAAGTCCCCGAACTGATTACCGATAAAAACCGCTTTGTATATATCAACTCTCAAACATTTCTCAGGGTAACTGTAAAAGATAAAAACCAGATAAAAAGCGTTTATCGCGAACTGAAAAAGCAGCAAACAAAGGAGTATAAAGTGCACCTGACCAAACGGTTTCCCCGAAAACTCAATTATGCCAGCCGGAATGACCGTTTCAATCGCATTGGCGATATCATTCTGGTACCGGATTCACCGAAAATTTTCCTGGAAGTCAACCGCACTTCTCCCGGCAAACATGGCTATGATCCTTACCGGGTTCCCGAAATGCAGGCTACATTTAAAGCATCCGGCCCGGCTTTCCAAGAGGGAAAAGTGATTGCTCCGTTCAGAAATGTAAACCTCTACCCCATTGTGGCCGAAATTTTAGGCTTAACCATGACCCATCCCATAGATGGCAAATCTGCCACAGCAAGAAGGGTTTTGAAAAGAAAATAGAAAGGGTAGAAAGTCCTTTCTACTTTCTAACAAAGCATCCTTTTACAACCAAAACGACAGATAAATTCTAAAATTTGAATACTGTTGATTATAGATACGCATGCAAATAAGCAAATGACCAAACAACAACTGAAAATTTTAATCGGAATAAATTTACTGACCATATTGTTGGTGATTTCACCCTTTTTACCAGGGCCGGGTTTTCTCAGCAAACTCACAAATACAATATTCAGTTTAGCACAAATCAGCAGCGTTTTCGGGCTTCTGCTGATGCCTGTGGGATTATTACGAACAATCAAACAAAGGAGTCAACAAGACAAGAAACTACTCCCCCTGCTGCTTTGGACTGTTCCGCTGTGTATAATTATCTTTTCCATATGGGGTGCAGGGTTTGCGAGAGAGATAAGCAGACAAATTGCAATGCACAATGCACAAAATTTAATTACCGCTATAGAAACATTCAGGACTGCGAATGATCATTATCCGGAAAATATTTCTCAATTACAGCCATCATACATTAAAAATATTCCGCAACCTTGGATCATGGGGATTTCAGGCTATACTTATGAAAAGAAAGATGACCATTTCAATTTGTCATTTACTCAAAATGTGTTACTAAATTTTAATTTTGAAGTTATGATATATGATCCTATGGGAAATCACACAGCATAGAAGAAGAACTACAAACTTTATATAGGACAGGCCTAGACAACTGGAAATACTATATTTATGACTGAAATAGATGAATTTCAGCAGCGGACCACTAAGTTTAGCTTCATTCGGCCGGAGAAAATTTAATAAAAAACGAACTTTAAGGCATTAAATAAACCGCGACTTGCACAAGACGCGGTTTATTATTATTTTCAGAAAGAACAAATTATTTACCCTTGTTTTTCACGTATTTCTCCAGCCACTGGTCTTGCTCCCAGATGACGTGCAAAATGCTTTCTTTGGCAGCATAGCCGTGAGATTCTTTGGGCAGCAGCACCAGACGGGCAGGCGCCCCGAAACCTTTCAATGCATTGAAATAGCGTTCGCTCTGCATGGTATACGTACCGGAATTATTGTCATCATTCCCGTGAATCAGCAGCAGTGGCGTTTTCATTTTATCGGCACTCATAAACGGCGACATGGTATTGTACACCTGCGGTGCTTCCCAGTAGTTGCGCTCCTCACTCTGGAATCCAAATGGCGTCAGGGTACGGTTATAGGCACCGCTTCGGGCAATTCCGGCCGCAAAAAGACTGGAATGAGACAGCAGATTGGCCGTCATAAAGGCACCGTAAGAATGGCCGCCCACCGCCACCCGGTTGCGGTCTATATATCCCAGTTCATCTACGGCATCAATGGCCGCTTTGGCATTGGCTACCAGTTGTGGGATAAAGGTATCATTGGGCTCCTCTTTTCCTTCGCCTACAATCGGGAAGGCAGCATCATCCAGCACAGCATAGCCGCGGGTTACCCAGTAAATGGGAGATCCGTAATGCGGAAAAGTAAATTCATTGGGATTGGTAGTCACCTGTGCGGCACTGCTTTTATCTTTATACTCTGCAGGATATGCCCACATAATCATGGGCAGTTTTTCCTTTTTCTTCATGTCATAACCCACCGGAAGATATAAAGTTCCCGAAAGTTCCAGTCCGTCCTCGCGCTTATACTTAATGACTTCCTTATGTACATTTTCTATGGCGGTAAATGGATTTCTGAAATGGGTCACCTGCACGGGTGCTTTTCGGCTCCGGATGTTCTTTACAAAATAATTCGGATATTGATTGGGGGATTCCTTGCGAACCAGAATCTCCCCTTTTTTCACATCCAGCACAGAGGTAATGTCCTCTTTTTCACGGGTAAGTGCCGACTGGTACAAACGGTTGCTCTTCAGCGTACTTAGGTTCAGCTGATCGATGAACGGAAATTGTCCTTTTTCGGTAAACCCTTCTCCCAGCAGTAAAATCTGGTCGTTCTGAATGTCCATCACATATTGCCCGAATTCATTTCTTTTGGTTTCCGGACTGCCGGGATCACTGTATTTATCCTGATAATTCCGGTCCCACAGGATTTTGGGTTTCTGCGTAAAATCCGAAGGATTCAGGATATAGGTCTTGGAGTTCCGGGTATTCCACCAATAATCCGAGAGTAAAGCGAAACGGTCATTGCCCCAGGTAATTCCGGAAAATCTTCCGATGGTTTTGGCTACAGATTGCGGTGAGCCGGTAAACGGTGCTGCAATCTGGAACACCTCATCACGGAATGGCGTTTCCTGAGCCGGGTCTCCTCCATCCAGTGCTTCTGCATAGACCAGTGTGGCGGCTTTATCGGCCCGCCACTGTACAGCGCGCTTACCGGTCTGCACTGCCATAAAGCCTTTGGGTAAGTCTTCCAGCAGCGGGGTTTTAGAAAATTCTGACACCGGTTTCCCCTCTTTGTCATAAATGGTGGTGGTCACCGGGAATCTGCTGAGCGGCACAATATACGAATAGGGTTTTTCTATGGTGGAAACCATCACATAATTGCCGTCCGGCGAGAAGGAAATGCTGCGGTAGATGGCTTTATTTTTCCAAAGAACCGCATTTCCGTTCAGATCTACCTGATACAGTTCGGAGGTGGTAAGGATATCGAAATTATCTTCATCTGTTTTACTGGTGAGTAAATCCTGGTAGGTTCTGTTTTGCGCCAGACTGCCGTCACTTACGGTCACCACAGGTCCCTGAGGCAAAGCCGTTTTGGGATCAGTCAATGCAGGTTTGTCTTGGGGAAGCATGCGCACCAATAGGGATTTCCCGTCCTTGAACCACGTGATCGGACTTCCCAGATTGGCGTTGGCACGGGCATCTGTAAGCTTTTTTGCGGTTAAAGATTTAAAATCTGCCAGCCAGACTTCTACTCCGCCATCGGCGGTATGGGTGAAGGCCATCTGTGTTTCATCCGGGCTCCAGGAGAAATGGGCCAGTCTGGGGTTCCGGGGCAAGCCTTTAAACTGCTGCAGTTCCCGGTCTTTCAGTTTCCGGTACTGCAAATTGTTGACATAGGTAATGGTACTTGAGATATTGGTTTTCGGGTTGATGCGGAGTCCGGCCAGGCGCATCTCTTCTTCCGAAAGACCGGCGATGGTTTTATAGGTGTCGCGGTACATGAACACAATCTGTTCCTTTTTACTGTCCATAGCGACAGACGGTGCCCGCTGATAGTCTACCAGCTCCCTGATTTCTGCGGGAGGAACCTGATAGGTAATATCTTCCTGTGCAAAGCCGAAACCTGCCAGCAAGACAAAAAGCAATGAAGTCATTTTTTTCATGAGTCTCTGTTTAAGATCAAGGGTAAAAATAAGGAATTAAAGTTGAAGAAACGAAACTCGTCTCACGTCAGACAACTTATATTATGGTAGAAGAAACCTTTTTTGGAAGAAGTACGCCGCGCGAACCTAGCCCGGATGGCAGGGGCTACCCCGCACAGATTACCCACGGTTAAAACCGTGGGCAATCTGAAGGAGTAATAGCGTACAGCCGGTGAGAAAGGTGTGTCCACAACATCACGCCATGCTCTTGATTATCTGATACTTAAAGCAGCTATAGTCTTTTACAGGCTGACAGACGAGAGGATTTATCCTTTCAAACTTTGCATATCAATGACAAAACGGTAGCGTACGTCGCTTTTCAGCATGCGTTCGTAGGCATGGTTAATGTCCTGCATTCTGATCATTTCCACCTCCGGCAGAATATTATTTTCCCCACAAAAATCCAGCATTTCCTGGGTTTCCCGGATGCCTCCGATGACCGAACCGGCTACCGAGCGCCGGCCGCCAATCATGGGTGAGGTAAGTAATGCTTCATCCATTTTCCCGATGTATCCCACCAAAACCAGAGTTCCGGCAACTGCCAGCGTGGAAATATACGGATTGATATCATGGTCATACGGGACCGTGTCTATAATGAGGTCAAATTTGCCCTTTGCCGCTTTCATTTCATTTTCGTAGGTGGAGATGATCACCGCATCGGCACCCAGATTCAGTGCATCCTGAATCTTATTCGGACTGCGGGAGAAAAGGGTTACCTCTGCACCCAGACCTTTGGCCAGTTTGATGGCCATATGACCCAGGCCGCCCAGACCCACCACCGCAACTTTGGTCCCGGGGCCGGCATTCCAGTGTTTCAGCGGTGACCAGGTGGTGATCCCGGCACACAGCAAGGGCGCTACAGCCTTCAGATCCAGGTTTTCAGGGATTTTCAGTCCGAAAGCTTCATCTACCACCACCTTCTCAGAATATCCGCCAAAGGTATGTCCACCCAGAAACTCATCCCGGCCGTTATAGGTTCCCACAGAACCATTCAGGCAATATTGCTCCAAATCTTTTTTGCAACTGTCACACTCACGGCAGGCATCTACCAGACACCCCACACCGGCCAGGTCACCCACTTTGAATTTTGTGACTTCTGAGCCCACGCGGGTAATTCTGCCGATGATCTCATGGCCGGGCACAGAAGGATATTTGGTGCCGCCCCAGTCATTGCGGGCCGTATGCAGGTCACTATGGCATACGCCGCAGTACAGAATATCGATTTCTATATCTGTGGGATTTACCTCCCGGCGGTCAATCTGCATTTCTGACAGGTCATCATCTTTACTGGGCGTGCCAAAAGCCTTTACAGGGAATGTCTTCATACTTCTGAGTATTTATGCTGTTAATTTCATTCAAATGTACAGCAAATCTCACGATGCTGCAGAATAAGCCTTATTAAAGTTTTCTTAAAAATATTCGGTTTCTGCGCTTCTGAGCCCGGAAGAATATTTCTCCCGATTCTCTGCAGGCATTTAAAATTTCGGGATCAGGCCTTTGTTGTAACAATAGATACACAACCTCTGAATCGGCTTATGCAAAATATATTCTTCTCATAGACAAATATCTACGAGCGTATAGAGTTCATTCTATACCCGAAAAGAGATTGAACGAACATCCATTAATATCTTTGTATAGCATGAATCTTTTAGTAACTGATAAAAATCTGCTTATGACCACCTGTATACTGGAATTTTATCGTTACTTTTAGTACAATGAAAATACCTGAGAAAAGAAATAATGCAAAAAGCAAATAATCCAGACACGCCACTGAACTTCAGATACAGAAAAATCATTCATTTTTCTCTCATTGGTTGTTTACTGCTGATCCAGTTGCTCATTGCCGGATTTTTCTATAACGAATTCCGCACCGGCAAAAACAAAATCTATATGGAAAACCGGCTGAAAGAAATTACAGCATTGGAAAATCTGACTCAGAACTCCAGGGAAAATTTGCTGAATGTTCAGGATTACTTTCAGAAATACCTGAAGACCGGGGACAAGTCCCACCTCAACGCTTATTTCGAATCCATAGGGAAACTTACCGGCAAGCTGGACAGTATTCAGAATCTCAAATTTGAGGATCCGAAAATCAACAGCATACTGGCATCCAGGAAAATAGATTCAATGAAACTGGAAGACCTGAAAATACTGATTGATTCCACACAGGAATATACCACAAAAACAGGTTTTAAGCTAAGGGAAGAAATGCCGGTATTTAATAATTTTTTTTTGGAAGAAACCCCGGAAACCTTTGATGTAACCACCGAAACCTACACGGATTCTGTAAGGAAAAAGAACCTTTTCGGGAGGCTGGGTGATGCCATCACCGGCAAGGAAACGGTTCGCAAAGACAGTACGGTGGTGACGCTGAAATCCGGAAAAACCCCTGCCGCCCAGCTGAAAGAAAATCTGGATCATATGGTGGGAACCATCAACAATCATTACCATAAGGAAACCCGCCGTTTTATTACGGCTGCCGGCAAAAACCAGGACAACAGCATCAAATTCTATGAAACCTTCAGCAGGCTGATGGCGTACAGCAATGCTGTGATGTCCATTTACGAATCTGCTGTAAAAAACTCTAAAACAGAGATTGAAAAAGAGTATGAAAAACTGACTTCACAGAAAAACAAAATCAGGGAATACCTGATCATCGGAGCCATGATCCTCATGTTTATCGTATCCCTCCTGATATTACTGCTGACCAGAATTGCGTTTCTGTATGAAAAAAAACTGAAAGCGGCCTCCAGACAAATCAGCGAAAATTTAAAATTCAAAAACAGAATCCTGGGAATGCTGAGCCATGAAATGAGAGCCCCGCTGAAAAATATCGGCCTGTTTATGAACCGGATCAAGAATAAAATAGAGGATGAAAAAATAAAAGAATATCTAAACTCGGTCAGTTATACCAGTAACACATTAATGATGCAAGCCGGCCAGATTCTGGAATACACCAAAAACCAGCAGGCAGAAAACCGCCTGATTCCCGTATATTTTAATCTGAAGGAAGAGGTGAATGCCATCTTCAGATCCATAACACCCTATATTGAAAGCCGGAATAACCGGTTCATTACGGAGGAAAATATACATCCGGAAACAATGGTGTACTCTGATAATGCCAAGATTAATCAGATTTTTATGAATATTCTGGGGAATGCCAATAAATTTACCGAAAACGGAACCATCAAAGCGACTGCCCACACAGAAAAAACCGGCGAAAACAATTTGCTGTTCACGGCAACGGTAAGCGATACGGGAGCCGGAATTTCAGACGCTGATCTTCAAAAGATATTTGAGCCTTACTACCAGGGCGTCCTGTCTAAAGATGTAGAAAACCTGGGTGCCGGACTCGGCCTGAGCCTGTGCAAAGAACTGGTGGAGTTGTACCCGGGAACCATTTCTGTACAGCGAAATGCGGATCAGGGTACTACTGTAACTTTTTCCATTAACCTTAAAATAAATGATGACAGAACTGCCTCCTAAAAGCCTCACCTTCTTACTGGCAGATGATCACGCCATGATCCGGCACGGCCTGGCCATGCTGATTGATGATATTCACCCGGATCATCAGCTTATTCATGCCTCAGATTTAAAAAACATAAAACTCATTCTGCAACAGGACAAAGTAGATATTGCCATACTGGATGCCTCTTTTCCCGACGGAAACTGCCTCAGCATTCTGCCGGAACTGCGCCGCAATAACCCCGGACTCGTCCTGCTGATTTACAGCGGTATTGATGAAACAACACATGCCCTGCAATACATCAATGCCGGTGCCAATGGTTTTCTGAGTAAATTAAGTGAGGATCACGAAGTAGAATCTGCCTTGCGGCAACTCATCAAAGAGGGTCGGTACCTTTCTGCACAGACTCAGTCACTGCTCATTCACTCCCTGCAGAACCCGGCTTTGGTAAACCCCTTGTCCTGCCTTACCGACCGTGAGCTTGAGGTAGCCCTGCTCTATGCGGGCGGAACCGGAAATATAGAAATCGCAGCGCAGTTGAACATCAAGCAAAATACCGTGAGTACACTAAAAAAACGGGTATTCGAAAAACTAAAAATAGACAATATTGTACAACTAATCAGCCTGATCAACGATTACCGGCACTGAATAGTATACATGATCTGTAGACAAATATCTACAACTGTATAGACGCCTTTCTAAAGGAAATTCCGGATATACATGATGATGTATATTATCTTTGTACTCATAATCTTTAAGAGAGAAAATTCATTTTTTTCTGCTAAAGATTAAAGCACAACTGTTCATATAAGATTTTGACCACATCACTCTTTCTTCTTTTGGGAAAGTTTTTCGTGTTTTTTTTGGGGAGTTTGTAAAATTGAAAACACACGTGGTCAGACTTTCATTCTCTTTACAGAGCGTATTGCTCTGTAAGAGATGTTAGTCACCGATAGCTCATCTGATGAGAAAAAATTTCAGAACAGGATAACCGCATTTTGCCATGCGGTTATTTTTTTGTACTCAGACTCCGGATTCTATTGCCGAAACCGGTACCCAGACCGAAACATTTCCTGCGGGAACAGGAAAATTCCCCCAGCCGTTTTCATCAATCTCCACTTCATGGTCAAAGCGCTGCAAATAGTCATAAAAATGCTGTCCTGCATAGGGCATTCCCATTTCCATTGGTTTCTCATAGGCATCCCTGTTGCTCAGCACCACTGCACAGCCAGCATGATTTTCATCTCCCTCCCGGGTCCAGCCCAGGCAATTGGCATCTTCAAAATAATCCCGCTGAAATCCGTACGCAAATAACTTTCTGACTTTTAATAACTCCTCTATCTTTTCTGTTTTCTGCATAAAGATTTCATGTTCCAGGCCATCCTCACCGGTATCCCGGTATTGTGCCCCATATAAATCGGGATAAAATACGCAGGGCAGTCCGCTTTCCCTTAGCAGAATCAGCGCATAGGCCAGCGGTTTGAACCAGTTTTCCACCACAGATTCCAGTTCCTGCAGGGGCTGGGTGTCATGATTTGCCACGACCGTCACAGAGAGCATCGGATTTTTCTCGGTCAATGTTCCCCGGAAGATGTTCCGGAGGTCATATGCTGCGCCTTGGCGGGAAGCCTCATGAAAGTGCCGTTGAAGAGGCGCATCAAACAAACTCATGGATCCCTGTATAACCGCTATGTATTCTTCCAGCAATTCCGGCTGTCCCGCATTCCAGTATTCGCCTACGGCAAAGATATTTTTACCAGTATTGGATCGCAACAAGGTAAGCCATTCGCGATAAAAATCCGGCGACTGATGTTTCACGGCATCCAATCTGACGCCGTCAAAACCAATCTGATCATGGTACCACTTTCCCCAGGCATTCAACTCTTCTCTCACAAAAGGATTACGATGTTCGATATCATTGAACATGAGATAGTCATAGTTCCCCTTCTCATCTCCAACCATTTCTTCCCAACCCTCGCCATGATCATGTAAAATCCGGAAAATCCCTTCATGGTTTTCTGCATGATCCACACCGGAAAAGCATGTAAAATCCCATTGAAAATCCGAATAAACATTGTTCCGTCCCGGGAAAGTAAATCGGGTATAACTTTCTATTTCTACCGGTTCGGATTCGGCATCTTCCCTGTTTTCCGGATTTACCCGCACCGCCATGAAGCGCTCTTTCTGGTCTCCGTGTGCTTTGTGATTCAGTACTATATCTGCCATAACAGCAATACCGGCTTCCTGCAATGCTTTGCAGGCAGCAAGATACGCTTCTTTGGTTCCGTACTTGGTCGCTACGGATCCCTTTTGGTCAAATTCGCCCAGGTCATACAGATCATAAGGATCATAGCCTACGGAGTAACCCCCGTAGGCACCCTTAAAAGCCGGCGGAAGCCACGCCATAGAAATGCCCAGTTCACTTAGTAAGGGAACTGATTCCTGCAGGTTTTTGTAGAAAGTGCCGTTTCCTTCGGTATACCAGTGGAAAGCCTGAAATAATGTAGGGTTCATATGGGAAGATTTAAATATAAAGGTACGTAAATACTCCAAAAATGATGCAGATGTAGATTCATAAAATCTTAAGGACAAAAAATCCTCAGAAGGATCTGAGGATTGCAGATTGGCCGTGTGACCATTCCCTTATATGGTAGTGAGTCTCAGCGTATTGGTTCTGCCTCCTTCACCAGATGGTGTGGCATTCAGGTTGATTACAAAATCGCCTTCATCTACATAACCCAGTTCATTCACCATTTTATTTACATGCACAATGGTTTCATCAGTGGTTTGTACATCATCATAATAATAGGCACGGACACCCCAAAGTAAATTGAGCATGGTGGTTACCCTGCGGTTGGAACTGAAAACGATGATATGCGAATTGGGCCGGTGAGAAGAAATCTGAAACGCCGTATAACCGGAATGCGTGAGGGTGATGATGGCTTCCACATCTGTACTTTTTGCAATGCGCACTGCAGCCAGACAAATTCTTTTGGTAATGAAACGGTCATCTATACAATTATATTCTTTTTCTATAGGCTCATTTTTGTGAATATAAAAATTGGTACTTTCTATGTTTTTCACAATTTTGGTCATATTTTCAACCACCTGTACGGGATATCTTCCTACGGAAGTTTCCCCGGACAGCATCACGGCATCTGCACCGTCCAGCACCGAGTTGGCCACATCATTCACCTCTGCGCGGGTTGGCGTAAGGCTGCGGATCATGGTTTCCATCATTTGGGTAGCGATGATGACCGGCTTGGCATAAGCTCTGGCTTTTTCTACCAACATTTTCTGTATGGCGGGAACTTCTTCCATGGGAACTTCTACCCCCAGGTCTCCCCGTGCCACCATCAGCCCGTCACATTCCATTAAAATCTGTTCGATATTCTTTACCCCTTCCGGTTTTTCTATTTTAGCAATAATAGGAATTTTCTGACCCTTCGGGTGTTCTTTCAGAAGATTCTTGAGGTCAATGATGTCTTGTGCGTGGCGCACAAAGGAAAGGGCGATCCAGTCCAGATCAAGTTCCATAATGAAACGGGTATCTGCTATGTCTTTCTCGGTAAGTGCCGGAAGGGATACATGGGTATTGGGCAGGTTCACGCCTTTTTTGGAACTTAGCGGTCCCCCTTGTATGGTTACGGCTTTCACGGTATCTGTTTCGTTGGTTTCCAGCACCTGCAGAACCAGTTTACCATCGTCAATGAGAATGCGTTCTCCGGCTTTTACGTCTTTCGGAAAATCCTGATACGTCATATACACCACGGTAGAGTCTCCTTCTATTTTTTCATTGGTGAAGGTCAGAACATCTCCCGGGTTCAGATAGGAACCTTCTTTCACCACGCCTACCCTCAGTTTCGGGCCCTGCAAATCTCCCAGGATGCCTACAGATGATCCCAGTTCCTGATTGATTTCACGGATTAAGCGGACATTATTGCGAACCAACTCATAATCAGCATGTGAAAAATTTATCCGGAAAATATCTACCCCTGCTTTCACCAGATCAGTCATAATTTCTTTAGTGGCTGTGGCGGGTCCCAGGGTTGCAATGATTTTTGTTTTCTTAAGGTATTTATTCATAGTACTGAATTATTTGGTAAAGCGCGTCATCTGCACTCAGAAAGAGGTCTTGTCTCTGAAAGCACAAGTTTTCCGGTAGCAAAATTACGGAAAAATCGGCATATGTATCGGGTGTGAACAAGATATAATCTGCATCCGGATGCAGGGGCATCAGCCAGGAAGTTTCTTGTTCATCCGGAAAGAGGACATCGCTGATTTTTTTCTGAACGCTCTGCACGGAGCGGTTACCGAAAAAGTGAAAACACACCTTGCTCTCGCGGCAGTATCCGCGGAACACTACAAATGAATAGGTGAAGTAGCTGCCTTCCAGCACCAGATCATCAATTCTTTCAAAGCAAAAGCGGTTGTGTTTGTTGAGCAGGTAAAAAAACTCATAGTCGGGAATATCTTTCACCAGTCGTACCAGTGCAATCTGGCCCGCCTGCTCTTCGGGTTCCTCAAGTATTAGTTTTAGGTGCTCCAAGGATATTTTCTTTTTTGTTTAATACATAAAATGCGCGCTGCGCGGCTTTCTCTTCTGCTTTCTTCTTGGAAGATTCAGTTGCATTGGCTATTTTATCATCGTGCAGCCATAAGGTACAGCGGAACACGACATTTTTTCCGGCCTGAATTTCCTCGCAGGTTTCATAGCGGATGCTCACTTTCTGCTTCTGGCTCCACTCCAGCAATAACCCTTTGTAGCTTACGATCAGGTTTTCCAGTTTATTGATTTCTTCCGGTGTCAGTAGTCTTTCCAGAACAATATTCCGGCAGGCATCATATCCCAGATCCAGGTAAACGGCGCCAATCATTGCTTCGAACAAATTTCCGCAAATATTTTCACTTAAAGTGGCCGAACTGCCATTTTGTATAAACTTTTTCAGTTTCAGGTTTTCGCCGAGTTTATTGAGGTTTTTACGGTTTACGATTTTGGATTTCATTTGCGTAAGGTAACCTTCATTGGCTGCGGGATAGGTACTGAAGAGGTAACAGGAAATGATGGATCCCAGAATAGAATCACCCAGAAACTCCAGGCGTTCATAATTTTTATATCCGGGATTTTTTGAGGAGCTTTTCAGCGAAAAAGCTTCACGGTACAGACTGATATTCTGAATTTCGCGACCGGTAATGCGGTACATTTCCGAACTTAAATAATAGTCTTTCTCCGATAGAACTTTTTTTCTTTTTTTTAGGAATTTCCGGAAGTATTTTGATAACTCCATTCCACAAAATTACAGTTTTTTAAACAGGACGCATGCATTATGACCGCCAAAACCAAAGGTATTGCTCATGGCGACATTCACCTCTTTCTCTACTGCTTTGTGGAAGGTAAAGTTCAGGCGGCTGTCCAGATTCTCGTCATCTGTAAAATGGTTGATGGTAGGCGGAACGATGCCGTGAACAATAGTTCCTAAAGCTGCAATAGCTTCAATAACCCCTGCTGCACCCAGCAAGTGACCGGTCATTGATTTAGTAGAATTGATCTGGATATCAAAAGCATGCTCGCCCAGCAATTTGGATATTGCGTTGGATTCTGCTATATCTCCCAGTGGCGTAGAAGTACCGTGCATATTGATGTGATCTACTTCATCTGTACTGATTCCTGCATCATCCAGACAGTTTTTCATCACCATATGGGCTCCCAGTCCTTCCGGGTGTGGAGCGGTCATGTGGTAGGCATCTGCACTCATGCCTCCTCCTTTAAGTTCTGCGTAGATGGTAGCACCACGTTTTACAGCGTGTTCATATTCTTCCAGGACGATGCATCCTGCACCTTCACCCAGTACGAAACCATCGCGGTCTTTATCAAAGGGTCTGGAGGCTGTTTTGGGGTCGTCATTTCTGGTAGACAGTGCCATCATGGCATTAAATCCGCCCACACCACTTGCTGTTACGGCAGCTTCAGAACCGCCACATACAATGACATCTGCTTTTCCGAGCTGGATCAGCATTTTGGCATCAATAAGTGCGTTTGCAGAAGATGCACATGCAGAAACTGTGGTATAGTTGGGTCCGTGAAAGCCGTACTCTATAGAGATGTGTCCCGGAGTAATATCGGCAATCATTTTTGGAATAAAGAATGGATTAAATCTTGGGATTTCAGAGTTTGCCCAGCCCAGCACTTCCGTTTCGAAGGTTTCCAGACCGCCAATTCCGGATCCCCAGATGACACCGATTCTGTTTTTGTTTACCTGGTCTTCTATAATTCGTGAATGTGCTACGGCCTCACGTGCTGCAACCATTCCGAACTGGGTATTCCGGTCCATTTTTTTTGCTTCCTTTTTATCAAAGTGCTGCAGCGGATCGAAATTTTTAACTTCGCAGGCAAATTTTGTCTTGAAATTTGTGGCATCGAAAAGAGTAATAGGAGCAGCACCACTCTCACCTTTCACAAGGTTTTCCCAGTATTCCTGCGCATTATTGCCAATAGGCGTTAAAGCACCAAAACCAGTAACCACTACTCTCTTCAATTCCATAAATAATTTAATTTTCTGTTAAAGAAATACTATTTGTTAACTACTTCTTCAATGTAAGCAATCGCGTGACCTACGGTAGTAATTTTTTCTGCCTGATCATCAGGAATCTGAATATTAAATTCTTTTTCGAATTCCATGATTAATTCTACAGTATCTAGAGAATCAGCTCCTAAATCGTTAGTGAAGCTAGCTTCTGCAGTAACCTCTGTTTCTTCAACGTCAAGCTTATCAGCGATGATAGCTTTTACTCTTGATGCAATGTCTGACATAGTAATTTAAATTTTTAATTATTGTTAATTGCTGCAAATATATAAAATTCTTTAGGATAAATAATTTTTTTATATTTTTTTGATGAAAAAATCGGCCGTTTGTATTGAGTATCAAGCCTAAAATAAGTACAACGGTTCACCTGATTGTTCGTGTTCGTTTTGTATTGGATAAAAGATTAATCAACAGGAAATTTAAAATTGCTTCAATACATCCGTATACTGTCTGTTTCCAAAGGCTGTCCGTTGAGCGTAACTTCTATGCTGTTGTTATCTGCCGCTACTTTAAAACCCAGTTGATTTTGTTGTTGTCCTCCTTTTTTAAATGCTGTATTGGACTTTTCCCAGTTGAAAAATACGGTGGCAGAATAGTTCTCTTTGTTGTTTGACTCCCAAATGAAGTTAATAAACTTGGGAACAGCTCTATCTCTTTGTCCGGGATTCACCATAAATGGCTGGTAGAGATTTTCATGTTCTCCATTGTAATAACTAATGCCGTTTTCTAACAAGTGGAAATCTTTGTTTTCCGAACTTATTGCAGGCTTCCAGTTGTATTTGATGCGATAGTTATCCCATTTCTCCGGAGATGCATCAGGAATTAAATCCCTTTCCTTTACTTCCGTTCTGTTCATGGACCAATTCGCAAAAAGCTTTTTCTCCAGTTCCTGATCATCCTGTATCACTTTCGCCTGATAGCGTCCGATTTCTATTTGCATGCTCCCCGCATAACTGATCCAAACCACCACCATCCCTTTAGGGGCAAAGCCAAAAATAAGATCGGTCATACTGCTGTAAGGACTGTCATAACTGTCATAAGCAATCTTCTTTTCTGATAAAATATATGGTTCAAAAGATTTTGAATATTGATCGGCATACCCTGCCATGTACGCTCTCCTGAGCAGATCCTTCATCTTTTCTGAAGGAAAATCCACATCCAGATGGTAAAAGGTATCTTCATAACCGGCATAATAGATAATATCTGCGCCGATGGGTGTTCCGTGCTGCTCTGTCCAGCCCTTGCCGGAATCGCCCCAGCTGCCGGAAGTACCTCCATAAGGGAGATGAGCCGCCACGCCTTCTAAAGTTTTAATCCTGTCTGAGACAAACTCTATTCTATACTCATTTGCCGGATGGCATATCATCACATTATATTCCGGTAGATTCTTCATATCCATCTTTTTATTTTGACATTGTGCCAGTGAAAACACGCACAGCAAACTTATGAACTGTATAATTTGTTTTTTCATATTATCCGTGTTGTATGGTTCTTTTGCGCTGAGAAACCGGAAGCGCTCCGGATACATTCTCTCCATTTACGAACAAATCACCGTATTCCACAGACCAGTGCAAATATCGGTTGCGCAGTCTTTTCAGACTTTCCTCTTCTATATAATCCTCATAACGGATGTTTTTAATATCCTCAATATAATTACCTACAGTTCTGCCCTCCACATAATCATTTCTTTTTTGGTTGCAGGCATTCATATAACCCAGTAGCTGGCTGTAAGAGGTGCTTAAAGTGTCACCTGTAACTGCATGCATTCTACTGATAACATCTTCCATATATTTCACCTGAAATTGTTTAGAGTAATGAAACATCATATTCAGCGGTATTTTGTCATAATGGTTAGAGAGCACTCTTTTCCCTGTCACAGTATAAGACGAAGTCAGATGCCTTTTTCCCGGCGACATTGATTTTGGACCGGCTTTGATGCTGATTTCTTCGGAATTGTACCAACCCTCGGAAATAAGCAGCTCTCGGAATCGCTCACATTCCAGCCGATTTTTGCTTGTAAACAGTTTTTTCGTCTCATACCGGAAACGGTCGTCACGCTCTTCATTTCCGTTCCGGTAGGCACCACCAATATCCGAATGTACGCCGGGAAGGGTAAATTCCAGACCATGCAGTGCAGCACTGTTGATATTGGTAAGCCGGAAATTCTTTCTGTACTCATTATCTGAAGCCAGCTGGAGGACAAAATAGGCTCTGCTGATGCTGTCCAGTCCCAAATCTGAGGTATCATTTTTATGCAACACCCCGTAGGAAGCTACCGTATCGTAAAGCCCTACGAAATTAACAACTATTTTTTTAACTGCAAGTCCCTTTTTCATCAGACAAGCCCCAAAATATCCATACTGATTGATAAAATCTAGTTTTGTACCATCATCATCAGTAAGGACAAAGGAAGCGTCAGGAATATTCTTCGGTGGAAAAATCTGTAAAACCGATCTCCCGTTACTGTAGGAGACAGAAGGCGGAGTACCTGCCACATGCACAAAGTGCCGTGCAGCTGCAGCACCACGACTGAACCCATAAACATTGACTTTGAGAGTATTGATATTCTTAATGCTGGATTTCTTTATAAAGTTGCCCACTTTATCTGCTCCTTTCATGCATCCTTTCGTTACTTTTCCTACTACACCAGTTTCGCCGGAACCCAGCGCTTGTCCCGGGAAAAGATTATCGCCCTGAAGATCGACAGTTCCGATTCCTTCGATATATTCTGCCACTTGATTCTCTGCATCTGAATCTATGGCATCATATCCTTTGGCTACATTGGAAAATTCGTTTTCGAAGCTGTCATTTTTTTTATTGCCTTCTTCCTGATAATGGATACTGTTTGCTTTCCGGGCTTCGGTGTTGGATTTATTGTTTCCGGTACCGTCAAAAAACAGATTCAAGGTCACATCTATGCTGTTCACAGGTTTATCTGCGTCATGTACTTCATCTGCGTTATTATAGCTCACACCGGTTTCTGCACCCTTCTGCGCCACAGACTCAACAGCATTATTGCTTACAACACCTTTGGATTTTACAATATGATTCCCACCGGTTTGTAATTTTACCTGACCTTCTACAAAATATTCGATGCTCATGATCTAATAATTTTTAGATTGCTCCCCACTATTATTCTGAACTTCTTTTTCGGAATGCTGCTCTATTTTTCCCTGACTGCTTACTTGCACCCCTTTCAGGGTAGTCAGTTTGTGTTCTTTCTCGCCAAAGAACTCCATATCTCCTTTAATGTACTGGGTAAGTTTGCCTGTAACATTCGTAAAAAAACTGCCGGCAACCGCGACATTTTTCATAGCACCCACACTCTCATTATAATTCATGGTGACCGTATCGGATTTATTCATCCCCACGGTATTGGTCTGGTTGGCTCCCACGGTGGTGGTCATATTCTGTCCTACACTGATATTCATATTGGCGCCGGCCGTAAGATTGATATCTTTGGGTGCGGTGACAGAAATATTTCCGTTTCCGTCCATAAAATAAGTGTTTCCGCTGGGATCCAGAATGGTAACGCTTTTTTCAGCATCATTCATCAGTACCCGGATTCCGCTTTTCGTCTGAATGGATCGCATATGGTTCTCCGCGCCCCCGCCCAGTCCTGTTTTGCCGTGGAACATGCCGCCCATTACAAAGGGCCGGTCCGGGTGGTGATGCACGAAGCCCACCATCACCTGATCGCCTACCTCCGGAATTGCCACGTAGCCCCGGTTCTGAGTGATCTGATCTGTGCCACCGGCATCGGGACTCATCATCCGGATGAAACTGGTGACCTCATGCAGTTGCCAGTCGAACTTTACCGCTACACGACCCTGTCCCAGAGGGTCTGCATTAGAGATTACCGTGGCCACCTGCGGCTGTGCGACCGGCTCGGTATATTCCGGTCTGGGCAGGTAACCCGTATCACTGGCTATGGCGGTAAAGCGGCCCTGGTAGCGACCCAGCTTGTCTACCTCGTGGCTGATTTCGGTAATCATCACCCGCGTGAAGTACGAGGTCTGATTGCTGGACTCCTTGCGCATCTGCACATCGGCCACGCAACCCGGGTACAGAAACGGAATGCTGGTATGGCCGCTGACACAGAAAACCTCTGCCGCAGCCATTCCCGCGCTGCTCTGCTGGGAATTTACCACATCCTTGTCCGTCACCGCACGGATGGGGGCCACCTGCCGGGACGGAGTTTTGTAAATTTTTTCATTATGGGCATAGGCCGTACGAGCCAGGTCACTCACGTGTTTCACCGGCGTCTCACCAGAGGTGAGCCGTGCATGGGCGCTGCTGTTATAGCCATAAAATTCCGGACGGGTATGTACCGCCTTCAGTTCTACTTTTATATCGCTGATGTTGCGCCCGTAGATCAGCTCTACCGGCTTGTTCCCGGGCGGAAGTTTGCCGAAGTGCAGCACCTCTCCGTCGTAATAAAACTGTTCCCCATAGGCAGCAGCCATGCGGCACAGGTAGTTATAATGGGTTTCCCGGTACTGCGCACTGTACACAATTTCTGAGTAGTCATGGGCATCTACGCGCACATCAAAACTCCGGGAATCGATTCCTTGTTTAATGACTTCCTGCGCAATCATGCTCAGTTGAACCGGTTCTTCGCCCCCGAAACTCTGCGTATGGGGTGCCCCGTCCAGCAAAATGGTAGGGCTGTACCCAGAGAGTACGATATTCCCCAGATTGCCCTGTTCCTGAAGGTAGCCCACCTCTGTGATGACTCCCACAAAGGTGCGCTCCGGACTCTGAGGCACATCTTTATAGGTGAAAACCACCGTGAGGCGCTTGCCCAGAAAATCATTGCTGGACTCCAGCAGGTGGCTCTCGCGCCCGCCCAGGGTGTCATGATCCAGAATCATCTCGAACCGGTGATGCCGCGTGCTGTGCTGCTGAAGTGAAAAATGCTTGAAGCCCTTCACCACCCTGCCATCTACCACCACCTTGAGTTTCACCACACGGTTGATGCCCGAAAGTTCGTTATCTTTAATGGCCGAAGCGCTGCTGTCCGGCTTATACTGGAATCCGTTTTTTGTAGAAGATGTCGCCATAGTCTGATGTTTTGTAAGGGGGGTTGATGAATTTTGAACTCGTTCAAAATAAATACTTTGGAAGCCACGGCCCACAGCCGTGGTTCACCGGTTCGCTGCGGTTGCACGGCCGTTCTCCCGCCGCATGTCCGCTACGTACAATAATCCCGATGTGCCCGCCACGCTGGTGCAGAAACATCAGGATTATTTTCCTTTGCTGTGCGGTACTGCGCTATGCGCCGGGCCAGATGCCGGCATAGGAGGCGGTGCCGTAGTCTATCCCTTCTGCACTCACCACAAAGGAAACCAGCATATTATTATCATTCAGCGCATCAAAATCTACTTCGTGCTGAATCACATAGCCGTTTTCCCACTTCAGCTTGATCAGTTCACCTTCTTCGTGGGCTTTGTTAAAGGTAATCTCGCCCACAGTGGGTTTATACTTGCCATTGAGTAGGCTCTCCAAAATCGTAGAACTCTCCGTAGCCTCTATGGTTACTTTGATTAAAGCATTAGACGGATCAGACGCCACGCGCCCCGAAACATCGGTCGTTCTGCTTACGCTGTAGTTCAGTTTTAATACTTTCTGGTCTTGGCCACCATTAAATCTTAGTAGCCCTCTGGAATTGTTTGCTGCCATAATGAATCACTTTTTTTTTAGTTAATTAATCTTATTGATTACTTCAAAGTTAATCACTCAACTCAACAATCATTGTAGTAATTTTACGACAAAATCAAGAAAAGATTACCGTTTAGCAATAAAAAGAAATAAAACACTGCAAATTCAGCAGAAAAAGCACGCGAACAGGCTACACAAAGGGCCTGAGAAGCGCTGCTTAAAAGAAGAATTCCGGCACAAGAATAGGAAAACCTCCCCATTACTTGTCAAAGACATCAATCTACGGGTGTCTTTGCCACCAGTTTACTACCCCCGGGTGCTGCTGCCAGATCGGCAGCCATTCCCTGAGCGAGGTCTACTCTGGCTTCTTCAGATAAAATGGTTCCCAAAAAAGGAATGAGGAACAGTGCTCCCTGAAAAGTATTGGATTTCAGATTTTTTAAACTTTGCGCAGAATGGTTTGCTGCAACGGTTCGACCGTCATCCACCATACTCGGATTCATTCTGCCCGGATTATAGTGCGAGGCGGCACTTCTCCACTCCGGATAGCGGCCATTATTCAGATCATTCAATAACTGTCTGGCCTGAGCATTGTTTCTCAACTGTTGCCGGGAGAGGCCTTCCAGACTTTGCAGCCGTCTCTGCAAATCCAGGTCTGCTGCATGAATGCGCCCTGACTCTACCACGCCGGTGATTTTGCCCGCCACAGAGACCGTTTTATACGACGAAACTTTATACCATGGCCCTTGTTCCTTTTTTACTTCAAGAATATCTTCGAAGTCCTGCACCAGATCATCCGGCTTTGACATCCCGAACAGATTATTCCGGTCTATATCTACGGTCTGCATCTCGCCGGTTTCCTGATTCATTACCACTTCAGAATGGTTGTTCATGCGGTCATAGGTAACATTATCTTTCACATCACCAAAATTTTCGTGCCCCCATCTCATGCCACCCTTTGCCGCATAGTTGATTCCGCTGAAAATGGCAAAACCGGCAATAAACCTGCCCCCCGCCATCCATACTTTCCCGGCCAGAGATGCAGCCCCAAATCCGGAAAATGCGGCAGGAAGAAAAAATCCGGCACCCAGAGAGGCCACCACATTGATGCCTAATTCCCATCTGTTTTTATTCGCAATAGAGCTGGCAGCTGCAGCGGCTGAGGCTTCATCAAAGAAAGGTGTAAGAATGCCACCATTCCCACATTTCAGGATAGATGAACGGGTAATGGCAGAGGCACCATTAATTTTCACACTGTTATGAGCCAGCAACCAGTTTCCACTGTTCAAAGGATCTGTACACTTATGTGTTACCGCCTGTATGGTCACAACAGCACCTGCTGCAAAAACAGCCGCACCGACACCAAAAGCAATCCACCCTACAGGACCCGATAAAAAGACAAGTGCGCCCACAGCAAGCCCTGCACCGAAAGCCAGCAAGGTACCCGCAAGATTGGCAGGAGACTTACAGGTAAATTCCACCATTACATTTTTGTCATCAACCGTAAGTATCGGCTGTTTACTGCTTTCATAAAATACATTTGCGCGGGTTCTGCTGTATGAAAATTTCTGCGGAGTTGCACTAAGTTGATTGGTACATACCGCAAAAACTTTGTCCTGAGGAATATATGATACTGCCATACCGTTTTAAATTATAAATTAGATATCCTGAAAAACACCACACTGATTGCAGTGCAGGTCACATTTCCGGTTAAATGATACTTTTCATCATTTTTAAATTCATGGCAAAAAGTAATCTCCTATTTATTTTTTGCCATTCTATTGCCCCCGGACAACTGTATAACGATGTCGCTTTACCTCACTTCCGGATACGATGCTATTACTGCAAACCGATGATAAAGTAGGCTAAAAAACCCAACAAACTGAGAAAAATCACAGCTATTACAATATAAGGAAGCCGGGTTGCCGCAAACAAAATGAAAGCATCCATCCCTGTTTTTTTTCTTTTGGATGCCATGGTCTCCTGAAGCCCTTCATGCAGCTTTTCTTTATGAAGTGCATCCCTCTCATTCCGCCCGGTCAGACTCAGTGCGCCCAGCCAGAAATATCTGTTTTTGCCATTAACATTCACCCGAAGTATATCCAGCAGCCCTTTTTTGGTAGTATTGAAACTGTAATTGACAACCTCATCATTTGCGATGACCGTTTTTTTCCCGGTTTGCACCGTGGTAAATTCCAGGGAATCCGGAGCGGTCATGACCGAGATGACTTTGGAACATCTGATATTGATGGCCATTACCAGAAAAAACGCAGCAGACAAAATAAAAATTAAAGTAAGTGTTTGCTGTGTTGTATTGCTAAACAATCGGTAGATACCCTCGCTGGTCACAAAAAGCAATAATCCTGCAAAAAATAAGGCTAAAGAAACCATCCAAACCGTGAGGCTGAATTGCCTGAATTGATACTGATTTTCCATAATTCAATTATACTTCTACGCGCTTTATTTTATACTCTGTGATGACTTCAAAATTATTCTTTATTTTTTCGGCTATTGAAGCCTTCCCCTCCAGCAACAGTTTACTTTCCTTATGAACAGTATAAGTAATTCTGTAGATAAAATCAAATTCGGTATAGCTGAACTTCAGGGCAGACTTATAAATTTCATCATATCTTTTTTTGAGTTCATTATCCGACAGATTTTCTCTCTTGAGGGTCCCTACAAGCCTGTAAGTAGCCTGGTCATCATCTTCTTTCACCAGTGATTTTACCACCGCTGTATTCAGGGAGATATTGGGAAACAATTGTGAAAACTGATGGAGTTCATAGTCCTGAAGTGCGCTACCCAGGGAAGCTCTGAAAAAAATATGAAAAAACAGATTTTTATCCAGATTATCTGAAAATTTAGTTTTTTCCAGAAACTCTTTATTACCGGTAACAATTATATCTTCTGCCTGTTTCGGTGCCTGTGCCAAAAGTTGCTGAAAGATTTCATCCTTTTGAAGTTCATGATCCCGGAATGCAATCCATTTCTTTCCGGTTTCATTAAAATTGAACACTTCAGCACGACCGTTTTCCGTAATTCTACAGGTTAACGGCAACTTGAGCTTCTCCAATTTCTGAGCAAATAAAAATCCTTTTTCATAGACCACCGGGTCCACCTCAAAGGTAAAATCCGTCATCTCAAAATTGTAAACCTCCGCATTTTCTGCCTGAGAAACCAGAAATTCTGAAAAGGTGTGTGCAGAAAGCGTAATGATTTCATTATTAATCCTACTCACATTAGACTGCTCACACCGGTATCTGGCAACATTTCTGAATGAAGTCTGGTTCACAGCTTTAGTTTTGGCATGCTCATCAACAGCCGGTAAAAACAATTTTTTAATGTGGTAAGGAATATCATTATTGAAAATCTGCTGGGTAAGGTTTGCCCGCGAATTGTGAAAATCCAGCAATTCATCTACGGCTAAACCATGCTTCCCGGCAAGTTCTTCCAGCGTATCTTCTTGTTGTATTTGGTATGTGTAAAACTCCATTAATTAATATCTACCTGATTGGGGTTATTGATGCTGATGACTCCGGGTGTAATGTTGATGGCCGATGCAGAGCACGCAGAGCCTGAAGAATTATCGGCGGTAACCGATGTGGATCCGTTGATTTTTACCACGGAACCTTCAATCGTAATATTAATGCCTTTGATGGTAATATTTCCTTCACTATCCATGATGATGGAACTTTCTCCGGTCTCCAGTTTTATTTCCGAGTTACTCTTCAGACCGATATTGCCGCCATTGTCCATGGTAAAAACACTCTCGTCTTTCCCTACATTCACTGTAGATCTCGTGGCAACATTGGTGGTATGGCTGTTCCCGATATCTTCCTGATTGTCATTGCTTACCTGAGTGGTCACATCTCCGGTGCCGCTCAGGGTCACAAAGTTTCCGTTTCTGTCTTTAATTTCTATACCGGCGCCATCATTCAGGCAAATGATATTTCCACTTTTGCTGCTCAGGCTTTTGATGTTGTTTCCCGCACCACCGCCTGCGCCTACTTTTCCGTGAAACATTCCACCCAGGGCAAAAGGCCGGTCCGGGTGATTATGCTGAAAACCCACCATCACCTGATCTCCTACCTCGGGAATTGCCATAAACCCACGGTTTGCACTCACTTTTTCACTGCCACCGGCATCCGGAGTCATCACCCGGATAAATTCGCTCCTGTCTGCGCCTTTTTGCCAGTCAAACTGCACCTGAATCCGCCCCAGGTTCTGAGGATCTGTATTAGAAACCACCCGGGCCACCTGCGGTTTGGCATCCGGCACTTCAAACTGAGGCCTCGGCATAAAGCCACTGTCTGCCGCAATCGCTTCGAAATGTCCGTTATAGTAACCCCGGGCATCTACTTCATGGGTTACTTCTGTAATCATCAGTTTGGTAAAGAACGATGTTTTATTGGAGTCCTGCTGTCTCATTTCTATATTGGCCGGACAACCCGGATATAAGAACGGAACCGAGGTCGTGCCGGTGGTCACAAAAACATCTGCTGCCCTGCTGCCGGCCGTCCCTTTCTGTGATGCACTGATATCTGTAGATGTTGCAGATTTAATGGGAGCCACCCGCAGGGAAGGTGTTTTAAAGGTAGATTCGGAAATACCAAAGGCACGCCGGGCAATATCTGATTTATGATGCACGGAAGACGGTCCTGTGGTCAGTTTTTCGTCTTTACTGCTGTTATAGCCGTAGAAAGTGGGACTCACATGCAGGGCTCTCATGGCCACTTTGATATCGTGTACATTACTCCCGTACTTTAATTCTACCGGTGTTTCCTGTGGCGGCAGTTCCCCGAAATGAAGTACTTCGCCATCGTAATAAAACTGCTCACCATAGGCTTCGGCCATACGTGCCAGGTAGTTATAATGCGTTTCCTCGTATTGCGAACTGTAAGAAAGACTGCCATACTGCGCGGCGATCCTGTAATCAAACCGGTTTTTTTCCAGTCCTTCTTTCAGCACATGATCTGCAATACTGCTGAGACTTACCGGCTGCGCCCCGCCAAAACTTTGGGTATGCGGCGCGGCATCCAGAAGAATGGTAGGGCTGTACCCCTTTAGTATAATATTTCCGAGACTTCCCTGTTCCTGGGCAAATGCCACTTCGGTAATCACCCCCACGAAAACCCGCTCGGCACTGTCTGTGACATCCTTGTACCGGAATATTGCCGTGATTCTTTTTCCTAAAAAATTCTGGGCATCTTCCAGATGGTGATTTTCCGGATTCCCCATCACATCATGGCTCAGCTCTACCGTAAATTCATGATGTTTGCGTGCGCTTTGTATCAGCCTGAAATGTTTAAAGTGCTTCACGGTCTGACCTTCTATTACAATACCCAATTTTACCACGCGATTGATACCGAAAAGTTGATCTTTTACAATATTTCCGGCATTATAAATCCGGGAGGTAGGTTGCGGTTGCCAAATTTGGTTCTGCATGGCATCTTTAGACGCTGCGGCTATACCCTGATCAAACTGCGTGATTTTCTGTGCAGAGTTTAGTTCCGGCTGAACCGAATCTGCCGGTGCAGAAGACTCGGAGCGCTTTGGTGTAATTATCTTACCGGATACTGAAGAATCTTGTTGAAACATGAAAGCTTGTATTTGGAGTTTATCTGTTAAAACCTGTGATGTGGGTTATTTATTATCATGATGGCCAAAAAAAGTCAACCACAAAAGCGTGAACACCTTCAAAGGTTTGAAAATCAACACAAAATCCTGATGCGACGGATACCGCACCAGGTTTTGTATGATTCATATAAGATTTTTCTGACTTTGATTCTTACAATTAAGAAGGCCAGAGTCCTGCATACATTGCTGAACCATAATCAATCGTTTCTGCACTTACTACAAATGAAATCAGCATATTATTATCATTCAGCGCATCAAAATCTACTTCGTGCTGAATCACATAGCCGTTTTCCCACTTCAGCTTAATCAGTTCACCTTCTTCGTGAGCTTTATTGAAAGTAATTTCACCTACTGTAGGCTTATACTTACCGTTCAGTAAGCTCTCCAAAATGGTAGAACTTTCAGTAGCCTCTATGGTTACTTTGATTAAAGCATTAGACGGATCAGACGCCACACGTCCCGAAACATCGGTCGTTCTGCTTACGCTGTAGTTCAGTTTTAATACTTTCTGGTCTTCGCCACCATTAAATTTCAGTAGCCCTCTGGAATTGTTTGCTGCCATGATTGGTTGATTTAAATGTTGATAAATATTTATTTTAATAGGACAAAGATAGAGGCTCTTTGGCAAAATAGTTGTAGTAATTTTACGACAATCCTTGAAAACTTTAGATCACAAAAAAATCAAATAACGCTTTTTTACATAAAAAATACACGATTTTCACACCATAGTGATAGTGAACCAAACTCCCCAACCCTTATCAATTCTACACCAATAAAGAGTTTTTAAAACTTTTGGTGAAATTATTATTCAATTATAAAAAATTATCTATATTTGAAAACACATCGTTATTGCATTGCTTTGTTGCTGCAAATAAATGTGTAATTACAGACCACATTCACAACATTAAAAGCAGATTTATGAGCGTAATCTTAACCAATGAGACCATAAACGAAGTATTTCATGTTGCCAGATCCATAGCCCGGGAAAATTATAATCAGGAATATGGAGCAGCCCATCTTTTACAGGCACTTTTGCATAATGATTTCGGGTTAAAAGGTTTCCTGATTAGTCTGGGTAAAGATCCCGGATACATTTATGAATGGGCAGATGTACGCATAGAAGAACTGCCCAAGATCAATCAACTTCCGGAAGTGGTCTCGCAGGACAACAAAGCCGAGCTGATACTGGAAGAAGCAGACGAGATTCGCCTGAAACTGGGTCTGGACGAAATTTCACCCCTTTGTATGCTGGCTGCCATTGCCAAACCCAATGTCGCGTACAGCACGCAGGAACTCAAATCCCTGCCCTTGCGTGAGCATGAAATTCTGAATCTGTACCGCGGGGAATCCCAGCAAATTGACCATCAGGAAAAAGCATTACTGAACGGCAATTCTGCTACAGGACACACATTGCAGGCTATTCAAAGTTACTGTACAGACAAAACCAGACAGGCACGGGACGGAAAACTGGACACCATCATCGGACGAGATAAAGAACTGCGGAACCTCATCGAGATTTTGTGCCGCCGCACCAAACCCAATGTCATTATTGTGGGTGAACCCGGAGTGGGCAAAACAGCCTTACTGGAAGGATTTGCCACCGAAATCAGCAAAGGAAATGTACCGGAACTACTGAAAGAAGCCACCTTGCTGGAACTGGATACCGGTTCCCTGCTGGCAGGAACCTCCTACAAGGGAGAAATAGAAGACCGGCTGAAAAAAGTCATCAACGAATGCAAAACCATTCATAAAGCTGTTTTATTCATTGATGAAATCCACGCACTGCTGGATCCGAAAGGCAGTGCCGGAAATGTGGCCAATTTACTGAAACCGGAACTGGCGCGCGGCGAAATCACGGTTATAGGCGCCACAACTCAGGAAGAATACCGTAAAATCATAGAACCGGAACGTGCCTTTGACCGCCGTTTTGAAGTACTGCATGTTCTGGAACCGGATGACACAACCTGTGTGAAGATGATGGATGCGGTACTGGAAGGTTACAAAAAACATCATCAAATAGAAGTGGAACCGGATGCACTTCAGGAATGCGTGCGTCTGGCCAAAAGATATTCCAAAGGTAAAAAACTGCCCGATTCAGCAATTGACCTGCTGGACCGTACCATGGCTTCCGTTAAAATGCTGGACGAACTCTCCGAAACCGAACTGAAAAACTGGAAGGAAGATTATGACCGGCTCACGGCACAAAATGAGGAAGAAAATCCCGGTCTGGCCGATGAACTGGTGTGGATGTACCAACTGCTGGAAAACAGACTGAGTCCTATTCTGTGGGGATTACTCTCAGAGCATCCGAAGCTGGACCACACTATGGAAGTTTCCGTACTGAAAAAACATCTGGAGGAAACCTATGCTGAACTGATGCAGCATGCGGCAGTAAAAAGAGAAAAAGCAGGTAAACTGGAAATGGCAGCCGTGATGGCAGCCAAAACCGGAATCCCGATCGGGAAAATACAAGCAGGCGAAAAAGAAAAACTGCTGAATATGGAAGACCTGCTCATGAAGCGAGTCATCGGGCAGGATCATGCCCTCAGAATTCTCTCCGAATCCATTGTAGAAAGCCGCAGCGGACTGAACAAACCCGGGCAGCCTATCGGTTCCTTCTTTTTGCTGGGTCCCACCGGAACCGGCAAAACGGAACTGGCAAAGTCTATAGCAGAATTGCTGTTTAATGATGAGAAATCCATGATCCGGTTTGATATGTCTGAATTCAAAGAAGAACATTCGGCGGCATTACTCTATGGAGCGCCTCCGGGATATGTAGGGTATGAAGAAGGGGGTATGCTGGTGAATAAGATCAGGCAACAGCCTTATGCAGTGGTATTGTTTGATGAAATAGAAAAAGCACACAGTTCCGTATTTGATGTATTTCTTCAGATTATGGACGAAGGAAAAGTACATGACAAGTTGGGCAAGGAAGGCGACTTCAGCAACTCCCTGATTCTATTTACCTCCAATATCGGAAGTGAGGAAATTGTACAATATTTTGAACGAAATGAAATTCCGGAATCAAAGGATCTGATGAAAATCATGAACGAATCGGGAAAATTCCGTCCCGAATTCCTGGCAAGAATAACCGAGATTATTCCCTTTGCACCCATCACCGAAAAAATGGCCGGGAAAATTTTTGAAATTCAGCTCAAAACGCTTCAGAAATCCATGGAACGTCTGGGCATGAACCTCAGCGTAAGCAGTGAAGCGGTAGAAAACCTAGCACTGAACGGCTTCAGCAGTAAATATGGAGCCCGACAGATATCCGGTGTCATCCGCACCAAACTGGCGAGACCGGTATCCAAAAAAATTGTACGCGAAGAAGTAAAACCGGGACAAACCATCACTGCAGACTGGGATGCTGCACAAAACGATATCAGCTGGACCATTCAATAAAAAATTCAGAGCATTGAGACGTATCATTACATATTATGGTATTTTTCTGTTTGTGTTAATCAGCAGTAAAGTGAAGGCACAGGCACTCACCGCAAACAACACATCCGAACAGAGTGTACGGATGTATCAGAGCGTGATTAAAAACAACAGACAACTCGTCAGTTATATAGAATATACGTTTGTAAAAAAGGGAATCCCGAAACACCTGCGCAACCTGGCTATTATAGAATCCGGTCTGGACCGCCATCAGGTATCACATGCCGGAGCCAAAGGCGTATGGCAGTTCATGCCCGCCCATGCCAGCATGTACGGACTTACCGAAGACGAACGCTCAGATATGTATAAAAGTACCCAAACGGCCGCTGTTTCCCTGAGTAACCTCTACAAAAAATACAGAAACTGGATTACTGTAGTGGCTGCTTATAACTGTGGCGAAGGGAATATTCAGAAGGCGATGAGCCGCGCCGGATCCCGGCTATACACAGATTTCAGACCATACCTACCCCAGGAAACCCAGAATCATGTTCAGAAATATCTGAATGCCAGCTATGCGACCGGAGAACTGAGCCAGGTTCTGAATAACTACCACAATTTTGCAGCCCAAAACAACAGTTCCGGGACATTGCGTATGGTGGCAGCACCCCGGAGCACCCATAAAGGTAAAAAAGGAGCCGATCTGGTAGAAACCCAATTGAACAGTGCCTACCGCATCTCGGCCATTGCAGAAGTTCTGGAAATCAGCCCAAAACAACTGCTGAGCTGGAATCCCGGCATAGAACGCCGTCTTCAGGAAAAAGGTGAAAGCGATTTCTATCTGCCTACCGAGATGATGGTTCAGTTTGAAATCAACAAAACAAAAATTCTTTCGAACTCACTAAAAGCAGAAGATTAAGATGGACCAGAAGAATTACAGCTTACCCTTCAATCCTTCAGCGGTGATGGTAAGTAACGGTACGATATCTACGTGCAGTATGGGAGAAAGCATTGCACAGAACATCATGTTGCTCATCATTACCAAGCAAGGCGAAAACCGCTATGATGAGAAGTACGGAAATGATGTATGGAGTGTGGAATTTGACAATGGTGTATCGCCCGCCATGTGGGAAAACATCTTTATAAACAGCCTGAAAAGACAGATTGCCCAGTACGAGACCCGAATTACGCAGCCGGTGATCCAGGCGCATATTACCTATGTGGAACACAATTATGAAACCCGGAATTTCACCGAGGTTAAAAAGAAAGTAAAAGTGGGAATCAATGCAAAAATTGAATCTACAGGGGAGCATTTTTCCTTTTCCACGGAACTGTTTCTGAGTCCGATGTCTATAGATTAATAAAGAGAGACCATGAGTTTTAATCAGCAAGCCTACTCTAAAGAAGCCATAAAATCCAGAATGCAGCAGAATGCGACCAAACTTTGGGGAGTCAAAAACATCCAGAGTCTGGATCCTTTTGTCAAACTTCTGATTGATGCGTTCAGTACAGAAGTATTTAAGGCGAATAATGAAATTCAGACCATCAACGGCAGAATTCTGGAGAAACTGGCCAGAATGCTGACCCCGGCCAAATACACCCACCCAAGTCCGGCACACGCCATCGCTTTCTGTATGCCCGATGAAGACCGGGAAATCCTGATGTCTCACGCAGAGTTCTTCGTGAAGAAACAATTGAATTCCTTCCGCAAAAACCAACCGGACCGCCAGCTGGAAATCCCGCTCACTCCCGTAGATCACATTCAGCTGATCAATGCTCAAACCCTGTTTATGGCGGCAGGAAACACGGTATATCATATAGATGAGCAAATGAATAAAATTGCGGTGAGCAGAATGCCTTCTGATCCCGACCGGTTTCGGAGAATGAAAATAGGCATTGATTTCAGCCGGTATGCATCCGGAAATCCTCCGGAAAGACTGAGTTTCTACTGTGCCAATCCCACCTACGAAGGTGTAGGATACCTCTACAAACTACTGCCGCACATCAAAGTATCCTGTAACGGGACAGCACTTACCGTTCAGCCGGGACTTACTTATAATGAGTCCATACCCGAAGAAGGCTTCCGGGGAATTTTTGAAGAGCAATCCCTGCAATATAAAATCTGTGCGGACATCAAATCTCTGTATCAGCATAAATTTATAGAAGTTTCCGGCTTCACCCCTCATCTTTTTGAAGAGATGACTACTGGTGTTCCGGAAGATATCCATCAGGGAAACCCTGTATTTCTGTCCTATCAGGATAAAAAAATATTATGGCTGGATCTGGAGTTTCCGCCGCAGTTTACGGCAGAAATTCTGGAAAACTTCCTCTTCGTACTCAATGCGTTCCCGGTATACAACCGCGGATGGAAAAAGACCGAGTACAGTCTGGACATCATGGGCAATAACATCCCTCTGGAAACCACAGAAGACGAACATTTTCTGTACGTAGAAGAATTGACAGACGGCCTGGGCAAGACCTACCACGAAATTCCCTTTACGCCGGATGAGGAAATGGAAAAAGGCCTGTACACGGTACGAAAAGGCGGCATGGAACGGTTCACTAACCGGAACGCCATAGATCTCATAGCCTATGTCATGGAATTATTGCGGGATGAAGTCGCTGCATTTTCCATCATCAACAGAGATAAAGTAAAAGATGTACTGAGTGAAATCTCTGATAAGATGAAAGGGCTGATGAAGAAAGTAGAACTGGCCAATAAGGAACTGAAAGAAGACATTAATTACGTCATTATAGAGCCGCTGGAAAATTCCGCACATACCTATGCCGCATTCTGGGTTACCCAGTCTGCTCTAGCCAACGGCATACGGCCCGGCACAGAATTTAACTCACAGAAGAAGCTGCAGAGCATCACCCTGCTTACCGAAACCACCGGGGGCGCTCAGGAAAAGAAACAATCGGACACCATCCTTGCCTACAAGTATGCGCTGACCACGCGTGATAAAATTATCTCTATAGAAGACGTGAAAAATTATTGCAGGATGATGCTGCGGGATGAGATGAAGTCCATCACCGTAAAGCGGGGAATTATGATCAGCGAAAAGCCGAATGAAGGATTTATAAGAACCATAGACATCTCCATAGAACCACAAAATTATACGTTTTATGGCAAGTCATACTGGGACGCTATGGCAGAAACGCTGAAGCATCATATAAAATCCAAAGCCATAGACGGCCTGGAATACCGGATTGCCATTAAAGATGAAGGTGTAATTGCAGAATAAATACAAGATGCGAAAAGACACAGACCATATCTCAGAATTGAATTATAATAAACTTGGCACCGATTTCAAGGTAGAAGCGGTGACGGCAAACCTGCTGAAGTATTATAAAGAGCACGCCTCTGTTTTCATTAAGAAAATAGGGGTTAATGACCGACCCTACCTGAAGGATATCAAAAAAATATATACTTCGCATTACGGCCTGGATCAGCAAACCATTGTACTGGAAACCTACCGGGAAAGCATTTATGATTATCTGCCGGAAGGATTATTTCACCCGCCGTCACTGGGACAGCAAAGCTACAATGTGGACAGTGTGGTGAAGGAAATAAAGAAACAAAAAGCGGTAGAAGAAAGCGCGCGGAATTTTTTTCAGCCTTTTGAGCAGGAATTTTTCTATACAGAGGTTGCCGCCCTGCTGAAGGAAATGGAACTGGACATTGCAGACCAGTCTCATGTAATCATTGAGGTAATTGCAGACCTGTGGCCCCTTCTGAAAGAAGTAGACGGGCACACCGCCCGGACTTTTTTCCACATCTTACCCTTCTTGCATGAAGTGCGGGGAAACAGAAAATGGATAGAAAAGTTCCTGAGTGCGTTCCTCAATGTAAAAGTCTGCATAGATTTTGTTGCGAATAAAATTAATGAGCAGAAGGATCCGGATGGGATGATCAACCTGGGGACCACAACACTGGGAATAAATTTTATACCCAATGGAGCTCACTGGGATGGAGAACGAAACTGGCGTGTGAATATAGGGCCGATTCCGTACCCGAAAATCCATAAATATGTCCCGGGGCACCCCTTCAGAAAATTATTACAAGGGATTTATGATTATTTAATGCCACTGTCTGTGAGGATAGAAGAGAATTTTGTTACAGAAAAGGAAAAAAACTCATTTGTATTGGGAAAAACTTCAAACACCAACCGTTTGAGCTATTCCACTTTTATTTAACCGGCTATTGTATTAGCCCAACTTGAAAACACAATAAAGCAAATTATGGAGGTAAGCTCTCTCAAAAGTATATTCTTCAGGTATATCCTTATGCCATTGGTGGTAGGACTGCTGGTTCTGATCATGAGCCTCATCAGTAAAAATAAAACCGCCATTAAATTAAAGCACATCATCATTTATGTACTGCTGGCTTCACTGGTTCTGTGCCTGCCGGGGTTTCTGGGATTCTCCGGAAATCTCTTCAGTCCGTACTGGTATCTTTTCGCGCAGTTATTTTATCTGGGGTTGGGAATTCTGCATGTAAATGTGCTGCACCATTATTTCAGAAAGCATATTAAAACATTAGGAATGAGCATGCTTTTCGAGAGCATTCTTACCATAGCCTGTCTGTCTTTAGGAGGTTATCTTTTCACATGGATATTCTCCTGGATCAGCACCGGACTGGGCAATCCCTATATGGCTGCGAGCAGTATGCTTATCTTCTTTGTGCCGCTGCTTTTTTACTATTGCTACATCCAGTTCATCAGCATTCCCTTTGATATTTATAAAACCTGGCGGTATAATCCGGAGCAGAAACCGCATAATTTTCAGGGGGTGGATTTTGACCGGCTCATGGTACTGAATGTGGAACTCAGCAAAAATTCTGAAGACCAGCAGCGATTTATGGTCAAAGCCAAAACGCTCCCCACCGGAATTACCTTCGGTGACTGGTTCTTCCGGGTGGTCGATGATTACAATCACAAAAACCCCTCATCTACCATCAAGCTTACCGATGAGAATAATGAACCTTACTACTGGATCTTTTACATCAAAAAATCGTTTTTCAGCAACAGGAAATATATTGATTTTGATGAAGACATTACCACCAACCGCATTACCGAAAATGAAACGGTCATCTGTAAAAGAGTCATCAGACACCAGGAAGAAGGACGCCAAAACCTTGAAAATACACTATTATGATAAAGCCTTTACAATACCATGCCGTAAACTGGGTAGACGGGATGAAAATATCCCGGGAACACTTGGTGCACCAGGAAAACTTTGTAATCGACTTGTTGCGCGATGCCAATTCGATTCCTATTAACGCCTTGAATTACGGGCTACTACCGGCTACAGAGAAATATGGCGATAAAAATCTCTACGAAATTCACAATACCGCCACCAATGACGCCCAACTCGTCATTAAAAAATGTACCGCAGTCACGCTGGCCGGTCACCGCATTGAACTCACAGACTACAAGGTCAACATCCGGAGTCTGGCAAAAGAAATGACCGGTGCCACCCAGGAAGAGGCTGAAGGCGTTTACTATATTCTGGCGTCTGTGAATCCTTTCGAAAAAATACCTTTCGGAGATATAGATTCGGAAGAAATACCACCTCGACACCCCTTTACACAGCCGTCGCACCGCATAGAACTCGTAGATGTTTCGGTACTAAACGGCAGTTTTTCCGGCGGCAACTATCTGGTATTGGGCAAGGTAGCCATTAAATCCGGAATTGCACAGATTGACTCCAATTTCATACCTCCGTGCACCGCTGTAGAGAGCCATCCGAAATTGATGGAATATCACGGCAGCTTTTCCAGTGCCCTGGGCAACATCCGTCAGTCGGCTTTTAAAATCATTCAGAAAACCAGTCATAAAAATCAGAATAACGTGATGGCTGACAATGTGAAAACCATGTGCCGCACAATCATTCGTCATACCGGAGAAAATTATTTTCAGCTGAAAAACATGGTTCCGGTACAGCCTCCGGTTGTGATGATGAATATTTTTGCCAAGCTGGCCCTGCATCTGTATAATGACACACAGATGATGGTACAAGCTGAACTGGAGGAATTGCTGAATTACAGCATGGAATGGAGTGAGATCTCCCCACACACCCTGCTGAACCAACTCTCTACGGTAGCAGAAATTAACTACGATCACCATAATACAGGAGAAGATTTCTTTAACATCAGCCAGTTACTCAAGAGTCTGGAACACATCTTCGGAAAACTGAGCGATCTGGATTATATAGGTCAGCGTAAAGAAAATATTATTGTGAACGAGCAGGAAGTAAAATCTACCAATGACCCAAAAAAAGGATGGAGCGTCATTGATTAACCCCCACATTATTGACTAGCAAAAAAACACAATGATTACATAGAGAGAGAATATTAATCTATAAGAATTACCATGTTTAGTAATAATGCCAAAATAAAAAGATTCTCCATAGCTGAAAGTGATTTTTACTTCAAACAGTTTTTGGTGAAAATGTTGATGGAAAATCCCTTTTACAGGATTGTAAACGACTGTAATAATGGGAATGAACTGATTAACCGTTTGTACAGCAAACAGGAGGACATCTTTGTCATCAATCTCTTCATGCCCATTCTGAGCGGCCTGGAGGCCATCAAATTCATTCGCCAGACCAATAAAAACATTCCCATTCTCACTTACTCTGCCACATATCAGGCAGATATGGCCGAGATTATTGAAAATATCCCGAATACCTATTACTGCCAGAAGAGCAGTATTGTGATTAAGGACATTCTGAACAACTGCATTATTTCTAAAAACAGCAGTTATGAGGAATACAAGAAAGAATGGGCTTCCCAGTCTGAGGCGGTAAAAGACTATCTGCAAAGACAAAAACAAGAGCAGGAAGAACTGTCTGTCACAGAAATACAAATTCTGAAACTTTGCTACGAAGGTTACAGCAATAAAGACATCGGTGAAAGACTGAATCTGAGTTCCCGCACCATAGACACGTACATTAACAGGCTTACGGAGCGCCTGGGGCTGAAAAGCAAACTGGACCTGGTGAGGTTCTGTGTAGAAAAAGGATATTATAACACAAGCATTTAGATTATGGTTTCAAACGGAAAACAAAAACTTAACCGCAAGGATGTGAGGCAGGCTACACTGCGCTTTATACTTTCTTTCGTGGTGCTTTGCACAGTGAGTTTTCTCACGGTTTTCTTCATGTTTAAAAGTTCGCGCATACAGCAGGAACACATACAGATCGAAATAGATGCATACAAAAATATGATTTCCAGAAACGAGGTCATGAGAACCAAACTGGATGAAATCTATGACCAGATGAACCTGATGAATTCCAATAAAGTTCAAAATGAAATCTTGCTGCGCGACCGGATTCTGGAGGACATCCGGAATACAGAAAGTGCGCTTCGGGAAGACAGCGCCAAAGGCCTGAAGCACTATGCTGTCTTCCTGAAACACTCCAAAGAAATCATGCGTTTCAAAAATGAACTGCTCAATATACGCATACAGGAACAGAGCGCATTGCGAAATCTGAACGACTGTATGGGCACAGAACAAAGAATGACCGACCGGCTGAAACCCGACGTGCCCAAAATCAGCAAAAAATTTAAAGGCAGATAACTTTTGTACACCCACACTATGGAACAGATTCACATTACCCTCTCCAATAAAGAAAAAAGACACTATTTCCTGTATCTGCTGGCCATGCTGTTTTTTGCTGTGCTCATTCTTTCGCTCATTCTGCTGGCAAAATTCCGGTCACCGTTTTCAGATGCAGACCTGGTGTCCATTCAGGTACTGCAGGAGAAAGCAAAATTTGAAGACCGCCAGGCGAAAACCATTTATGTGCTGGACAGCGCTTTCAGCAAGATAGAAAGACTGCCCCTGGAAACCAGAAATACATTTGAGGCCAATGAAATACAATACAGCATTAATGACATTCCCAATGTTTTTGAAACCGTGAACACCACAGACCCGCGCAAACAGTCTTATGTACAGATTGCCCGGTTTTATGAGATGTTTTTCAGAGACAAAGAAATGGCATCCAAAATGAATGAAAACATGAAATTCTATAAAAAACAGGCCGAAGACTGTGCCATAGGCGTGAAGGAAAAAAAACAGCAGCTCCTGAACCGGGACAACAGTATGCTGATGAGACCATAATCAACCCCTTGATAAACCTATCCGTATGAACTATATTCAGAAAAACAAGAAAAGCATTATTTTGGCAGTCATTGCTTTGCTCCTGGCGGCCGCCCTACTCGTGCTCTGGCTTCAGAGAAAAGTACTGCACAGTGCAGATGATATTATAGCAGCAGTATATCCCTCTACACTTCATGTAGGAGACTCCCTTTCATTTGAAAACAAATCAAATTTTGGCACCACCGTCCGGTGGGATTTCGGCGATGGTGTGACTACGGATAAAAGTTCGGGCGTGCATTTCTTTAAAAAGTCCGGATTCTATCCCGTATCCCTTACCCTGGATAATAAATATACGAAAACCTTCTCGGTACTGGTTTCGGCACCGGTGGCCAGAGCTGCAGACACCATTATGACCACCTCGGTTATAGACGGACCACCGCAGGCCATGCAACTGGAAAACGTTTTCTTCCGTGCTATTTCACCAGACGCTTCCAGTTTCAGCTGGAGATTTGGAGAATCCGGAAACATCGACTCTAATGAAAAAATGCCCTCCTATGCTTATAAAAATCCGGGAAATTATACCGTAATCCTTACAACAGATGTAGATCAGGTCTCGCATCAGATTAAAATTCTGCCCGCATACAGCGAGTTGGATGATGTGGAAGAAGTAATGGCCAGTCCTTCTATTTCTGCGGTTTTCGAGAAAATCAGCAACGATTTCAAATATCATCTGCAACAAATTGCAAACGGTAACAATTTCAACACACACTATAATTATCTGCTCAATACTTATCTGTGTAATAAGGACAACATCAGTGTAAACGTAAACGGGAATAACCAGTCCTTCTACTATTATACCACAGGACTGCAGTTTGACAAGAAAAATATCATTCAGGAAGCAAAAATAACATTTGATGCAGATCAGAACTGCGTCACCAATGTAGAAATCAAGCAAAGCAAATAACAGAAAAGTGTAACCGAAAAAGTCATCTTATGAAAAATAAATTACTATCCCTTACCTGTATTGTGACTGCAGCCTGGATCAGTTCCGGCTGCCATGTCAGAATTCCGGGAGAAAATACGCCCAAACCGTCTTACTATGGAGTGATGGACAGAACCACGGTGAGCAACGGATTCCCCAACCAGTCTGAGCCATGGGTGGTCATCTCTGACCGCGCCAGTAATACTGTCTTCATGGACAAAGGGAGTGAGAAATCCCCAAAGGAAATAAAATTTCTGGAGCCCTTGCTGGTCATGCAATACAATAACAGTAAAAAACTGGTAAAAGTAGCGGAATACAATCCCGATGCGCTGATGCAGAAAATTCCTGTGCGCAATGTAAAAACCTACGGCTGGATTCCCGAGGATCAGCTGCTGCTCTGGACCAACTCCATCAAAAGCAGCGAAACCGGATTCAGTATGAAGGCCGCCCTGGCACCCAACAATTCTGATGTTTTAAATAATGGTGCCAAATACCTGAAAAACGATTCGGTAGTGCTGTTTTCTACCCCCGATCTCACCAAGGTGACCGGTAAAAAATTGCCCATAGGGCAAATGGTCTACATTTATAAAAAAGGGGAAAACGACCGCTACCTCATCGGCAAATATCCTTCTGTAAAGATAGACAGCGTGGAAGGCAATATTTATGGCTGGGTAAACGGGAATATTGTTACACCCTGGGGAGAAAGAACCGCACTGCGTTCATCAGCAGATTACGCATTTACCGAAGATGTGAACCAGATGGCCATCACCAAAATATCTGCCGGAGGTGCTACAGAACAAACCCGTTTTGTGGTGACAGATTCTGAACTTCGTACGCCTATGGAAAATCTTATAGCCGTAAAACCTACTGCACTGGACAGTCAGAACACCGGAAAATTCTTCACCAATGCGCTGGATTACAATAATAATTTCATTCTGAATGTACTGGGAGAACCGCTGTATTATGACCGGTTCAAGGAAATCACCCGCAAAAATAAAAATCTGAATATTGTTTTTGCGATAGACATCAGCCGGAATAACACACAAAATATTTCCATTGCAAAATCAGCATTTCAGGACATTGTACTGAAACTTCATCAGCTGAACTACTTTCATAAAGTAAAATTTGGCGCTGTCCTTTATAAAGCAAACTCCTGCGGAGACAATGTAGCGGCATCTGCACTGAATGCCAATTATGAGGTCATCACTAAATTTATAGACGAACAATCGGTGCTGATGAACTGCAACAGTTCGGGAGGCCAGCCGCTGGCCGAAGGACTGGATGCAGCCGGCGAATTGCTGAATCCGGTGCGGGATGAGACCAATATCCTCCTGGTGACCGGCTCTACTTCCCTCTCCGGTAGTGGCGCCTATAACGCCATCCGCTCGCTTACCTCAGCCAGAGCCAGAACTCTATTTTTCCAGACGGCTTCCGCTTCGGCAGACAGTTATAACAATTACGTGCTCATGGCCGAAAATGTACTCACCAATACGGCAAAAAACATTGCAGAACTGGACAAGGAGCGCATTGTGGATCAGGCATTGATCTTTGACAAGAACAATTATAATCTGGTACAGGGAGAAGCAGGTGTTTATTCACTGGACTATCCAAAAGGAAGCATGTCCCAGGGCTTCGTAATCTATCCGAAAAAAGGCGAAGCTACCTCCGTAAGCCTTCTTTCCAAATCCTTTGATACAATGGTGGGCCAGCTGACCCATTATAATAAAACCATAGACTCTACCCTTACGGCTTATTTTAAATCTTCGGTTGGATCTTCTAAAACATTCCTGAAACCGGACTTTACACAACAATATCCCAGCGCCCCAGCACTGATTCCTACAGAACTGGCTTCACAGCTGGTCCCTTATGATTTTCCGTTTCTGGCACGCGGCACCTTTCCGGAGGCGTACAGAGAATACTGGCCGCAGATTCAGAAAGGGATTCTGATTTCCGAACCGGAATATGATGCGCTGCGTAACTTTTATATGGAAACCTATCAGCAGACAGAGCCCTACAGCGCCTCATTCAGTCAGAGAAAAGCGGTGAGCAGATACCTGAAAGTACTGAAAAAGTACAGCGTAACAGATAAATTCCGCAAGGGAGCCTATCTGGAAAAACCAATGGACTACTCCGTAGCATTAGCTACCGGATTCGATAATTCATCAGAAGAAATGCTCTCCAGATATATGCTGAAAGGATGGAAAAAATCAAAAGTAATTCCGGAAAACGCTGCCAAAACCTATTTTAATCAATTCAAAATACTGGCCGACAGACTTTTGGATCACAAGAATAACCCAAAAATTATGATTGAGCAAAACGGAGCCCGCTTCTACTGGCTGAATTCTTATTTTATGCCTATGGTGACGCCTTTGGAAAACTTACCTTAAAACGACAGAACATTATCCAACAAAACCGCCCGGAAAAGGCGGTTTTTTCATGTCAGAAATTGTCTGTTACTGGTTTACGGCGCATAGGGAACCGCCTGAAACCGGATATTTAAAGCGTTAGTAATAATGGTGTATGAGGAGGCCTTCTGCAAATAAATACTTGCAGAATCGTCATGTGCAGGCTTGCGGATTTCGTAATCAGAGATAAACCTGAACGGCCATACCGCTGTCGAATCATTATTGCCTTTGGAGAAACGGCCTTGTTGCACCTCATAGACATAAAGCTTCTTAGCTGCTGCAGAAGCACTGTCAGCCAGCAACAGCATATTGGTGCGGAGGATGAGGTCACTTCTTTCTGCAGCTTCATCAGCAGACAATACTGGAATTTCTTCCGCAGCTTCCGTGGCGAACAGATCTATGGCATAACGGTCCGGCCTTTCATATTTTTTTTCGCAACCCCACAAGAAGATTACGGTCATCCCTGCAGCCGGCAAAAATGTTTTTAACTTCATAGCATCAGATTTCATTAAAAAAGGGACTGCGCAACATGCAAATCCCTTTTTTTATATATTAATTTACTACTTTTATTCCTGTTGGTATTCTGCTTCCCATTCATTGCCATCATCACCCTTATGACCATCCAGTTTTATAACGAAACTTTTAGTCGGGAAATATGGAGTCATGCGGATATCCAGCCATACACGGTCTTTATTTACACGGTCTTGTTCAAAGCGTACAATTTTAAACTTCTCAATCAGTTTATCCGGCCCTTTAATCCCATCCAGAAACGTCACAATCTGTCTTCTCAGATCGTCCTCATTCTTCGGGTTCCAGTTTTCAAAAGCTCTTCTGTTCAGGAAATCCAGTAAAACCTTGGTCACATAATCGAATACGCGCACTACGGAATAGGTCTGCAGGCCAATATTGTCACCCGTAAACAAAGTTTTGGCAGAGAATGCCATAATTTTTCCGTACTCATTCACCATAGGCACCAGTCCCATTTTTTCCAGCTGAGAAATTTCGCTTTTTTTAAGGTCAAATTTCACGGCATCCACTTCGTTGATATTGCCATGTTTTTTTCCGGCAGCTACTTGGGACATCAGGGTTTTATAAATTTTTCCGGCCAGCGAAGTAGATGGCGGGAGGTCTACATTTTCCTCTTCGCCTACTTCCTCGGCCTTGCCCCGGCCTACCAGCCAGTTGGTGGTCATGATAACGTTACTCCGGTGCAGTTCACCGCCGGTAAGATTGGCAGAGTGGAACAGATCTACCACATCATCCGGTTTATCCAGATTGGCAAAATCAGTCACCAGCATGACTTTATTTTCGTTACAGATTTTTGCCCATTTTTCAACCACCTTATTGGATCCCAAATATCCCGGAATTGCCATAATGGAATAGTTATCCCTCAGATCCAGACGGTCGTAATATTTTTTAAACTCTTCGGCTATGGCTTCAATAAATATAGGATTATCCAGATCCTTCATCTGATCCAGACTGGCGTTCACAATACTTAGATTATCTACTTTATCCAGCTCCGTATTTTTGTAGAACTGTGCCACTGTTCTGTAACTGGTTTCCAGATTGCGCACCGCATCCAGAGTGTTTTTCAGGTTACTTTTCAGATTTTTCTCTGCAGATACAGACTTCGTTCTACAGGATTCGGCCATTTCCTCTGCCGAATTATGATTCTCCAGCAGAGAAACCCAAAGGTTGATCTTCTGCAGTAAATCTTTTCTTTCTACGGCTTTATTGGAATCATTCAGGAAAATTTCTTTTCTGGCCTTTCGGGTAGGGTTCATATTGGCAATGCCATCTACCACCGTTTCTATAAAACCAAACCCTCCCACTTTGTTCAGCTCCTGCAGGGCGGGTGCTTTCTGCTGCTGGTTTTGCTGTTGTGTATCTTGCAGACTTTGAGTTGCTGCTTGTTGTTTATTGTCCATGGATGTGTGTTTAAGTTATTTTTCAAGCTCACTGGCCACATCTTTCAACGCTTGTATAAAAGCATCTTTCGTTTGTGGGTTTTCCAGGATTGTGCGCAGGATTTTATTGTTTTTTAATTGTCTTAAAACCTTATTATACTGCTCTTGCTCCATGCTGAGTTGTTTCAGATAATCAGAATTCTGGGTAAGGTTCTTCGGGGTAAAATCGCCCAGTTGTTCAAACCGAAATTCTTCGTTAATAATGCTTCCGTCCTCTGTTTCATGTTGCACAGAAATCGCAGGCTGAAAATGTCTGAAGACGTCATCTACCGTTTTCAGACCTTTTACAATTTCCGGAACCATCGGTTCATCTGCTGTCAATTGGCTTACCACAAGGGATCTGTTCTCCTGAATCTCCTGTATTGCCTCGTTAGCATCAACCTTAACCTCGTTGCCGCCAACGCCGTAATTAAACATTGCCATAAGTTCTTTATTTTTATTCTTATCTTTTTTCGATGTTCTAAATTTATAAAAAAAATTCCATCTGTCCGGTAATTTCCATATCATTTTATCTTTATTAAAATGAATTTTATAAGACCTGTCCTTACATTAAACAAATAAACAAAAAAAAGCAATCTTTCATTCAGAAAAAAAATATTTTTTCAAAATTGTCGTAATTCTACTACTTTTTGTAAAAGAGATTTTGATTAGCTTTAATCCGTTACTTATAGAACCCTGAAAATCTTTGGTTATGGCTTCACCTCATGACGGTAAACATTTTGTGGTACAGAAAGGAACCTGCCAGTGCAATCAGGGGTTTCAGTTTCCTGCTTTTAAGGTGACCAGCCATCAGAAGCATTATTGGAATGACGCCGATGGACAGGCAGATTTTCTGGCCGTGACTGAGGATGACCTGATGCTGGATCCTCCTGCCATGCCCTTTGGGAACTGCAAACTCAAGCCCACATCCGGCGGCTATTTGCCCTGCTCCTATGCGCCGGCCGGCAAGTGGCAGAAAACTTATGACCAGGTAAAAGTCATGGGCAAAAGTTGCGTAACCGAAATCTCCGAACTGCAATGTACCGTGGGCGGCAAGATTACAATTCTAAAGCA